>CAJTBO010000024.1 GCA_910573755.1 Lachnospiraceae bacterium
GGCAGCACCGAAAAAGGGGTTGCTTAGACACCGCCTATAGGCGGTACCGAAAAATGCCCCGGAGGGGTTCATCCAAACCACCGGCAGAGCCGGTGGTCAAGCCGTATGGCTGTGATTTATAATCATATCCCATATATTGGACTCCCGCATTAAAAAACCACCAATATGTATTTAATGATTTCTACATACTGGTGGTTTGATCTATAATTATGTGAGGTTATCTTTTTACACATTAAGAATCTTTCTTCTATATAAGATTCCTGTATTCCCTTCTACCGTCAACAATCGCATATATTGTAACAACCTTTTCATCCTCATTTACTTTGTAAAATACCAGATGTCTTTCAGCTATAAGGGCTCTATAACCCTGCTTACGTAGGATTGAATACCGTGGAATGCTACCGGACATAGGAAATTCTTCTAATCGTCTTATTGCCGTTTCAATCTTATCCAGATAATTCAAGGCAATATCCGTACTCCCGGAATCATCCGCAATATAGAAGATAATCTCTCTTAGCTGCTCGTCTGCTTTATCTGTTCTGATAATTTTATACTTCATGGGATTGCCTCTCTAAAAGTGACTTCCTTAGATCATCGAATGTATTTTGTATTGGGGCTATCCTGCCATTAGCAACATCCTCTTCCGCTTCTGCCAAAGTACGCAGCAATTCCAGTTCTGATTTCATCTGATAATAATCCTGTAATCCCAAAATTGCTGTATCACCCCGACCATTTACTGTAATAATGACAGGATTTCGTTCATCATGGCATTGTTTGGATATTTCGTTGTAATGATTTCTCAAATCTGAAGATGGTCTGATTGCTTCCATAATATATATCCTTTCTGCACATAAAAGATCGGCTAAACCAATAGTATAGTCATATTATATCTTAATATGCATATATTCTCAATGCTATTTTTTTACAAAATTAAAGTTCTCAGCAGGTCCATCTAAATAAATACCTATTTTTCAAGGTTTTCAGTCTATGGAAGTGCGAAAAATGGCTTGTTTTCATTGTTGTAAAATTCCTTTACAGAATTTCCATATGCCTCTATAGTTCTTTTTGATTTCCTGTCGAGATACATTTTTTGTTTGAATTCTTTCACCATTTTTTCCATCAAAATACCCTCTCAGAATCTTTTTTGAGTTTTTCCTGATATATATTTCTATTTCTTTTTTGAGTTTTTGATCAATTTTCATTGGATCACTTATAAAAAACTCAAACAAATTTCCATTATTTTGAGAAAATAAAAAAGAGCATTTCTGCCCTAACTCTCATATGTTTTCCAGTTATAGAGATAATTGCACGAAAAAAGCACCATCAGATTATTTATCTCATCCGTTGGTGCTTTCCATAATTCCATATTTCCTCATCAATATTTTTTCCTCTCTCACCGGGAATAACAAAACTATCCCAATCGACAGGATCCTTTCTTACTTTCTTTTGCGGATAATCCAACAAAGTAACTATGACTTCCTTCTATATAATATGGACTGCCTATATTCCACACAGTCCACAAAATCCGCCATATTATCTTTCAAGCCTCCTCATTTGTATGTCTGTCTTTATCGCTTAGGCATGGCTTAGATAAAGCATTACGCGAGTAAACTCGCAATAGTGGTTTCCTTATGCCGGACTGGCGGTTTCCGCCAGCCCGGATATGCGGTTTCACCGCACAAGAATATTCATTGAGACAAGCGGGACTTTTCGCAATAGTACAGCATACATACAGAATTGATTACCAGTATTGCGGAATGATGTAAAGTTCATTGTATCGGCATCAAGCAAAGCGGAAAAAGCGGTTAAGTATATACTGAATGAAGCTGAAGTATGAGCGTAAAAAATGGGTGCAACCGATGGGATCAGAACGGCTACACCCTATTATAATGCTTATATTTATGTGTTTATATTATACGCCATTTATTGACGGTCTATTTTATGCTATATTATTATATCACGTTATGATTTTAGGGACAAATCAGGCTTATAATGGTATTTGTGATAATTTATAGCCTGATTGTCTGAATATGCTAAATGGGCTTAGAATCGTGATGTATGATAAGGATTATGGCTACATATGGCAGTAGTTCTGACCTGATCAGGGGGAGGGACTGAAGGTATATCCCGGTAGGTTTACATCTTTTTTCTGAAACTTTAGTCTGAGAAAGCGCCTATCTAATCTATATATACGTCACCTCAAAATTTCAATCCCTAATCCAACCTCTATTTCTCCATCATGTGTACAAGCCTGGACAAAACGTACTTTATTTTGTGCTTTCGGCGCTGATAAAACCACAAACTGATCCGGAGTAACAAACATATCCGCTAAATACTCCTCGACATCAATATCTCTAAAATCAATAAGCTCACTTTCTTGGTTTCTCAACATAAAACTTTGTTCTGGCTCTTCGGTTTTAAAAACCACTTAACTCTATGATTACCAATGGTTTTACCTACATTGCAGTGCTGATCTTTATTGCTGCAATGCCCGTGTGGCTGCAGAAGTATACGAAATCCAAATTTTTCGACTATGCGCCGCCCATCGTATTGCTCTATCTGCTTACGATGATTTTCTGCACACTGAAAGTGTGGGATATGGAATCTACCAAGGCTGCATACTCCGCACTGAAAAACAACATTCTTTACGCCATGATCTTCCTGACTCTGCTTCGCTACGGCATCCGCAAGATCATGAAACCCGGTCCCAAGATGCCGGGCGGCTTCTTCGCCGCATCCGTTTCCATCGGCATCGCTTTTATCGTTACCTTCGCGGTTATGAAAGGCGCTATCGGTGCGGAAGCATGGAAGCCTCCTGGCGCTTTATGCGGAATCTGGATGGGCGGCTCCGGCAATATGATCGCCGTACAGGCTGCTCCGGATATCGGGGAGACGGAAATGGCATATGCCCTTGTGGTGGATTCCATCGACTACTCCATCCGGGTAATGTTCCTGCTCCGGGCAATCAACCCGGCGCCCTTGTTGATGGCACTGACGGGGTACGTCATCGGCACCGGCGGCGGTATTATCGTAGCACGTATTATGGGAATGTTTGCGTAGGCGGTGTCTGCCCGGGTCTATAACATATGTCCCTTTTAAGTAAAATATTGCTACGGCATAACATCGGCAGTTTCTGCAACACCAGTCTGAAAAGGGAATTACATATTAAAGAACAGACCGTAAAATAACAAATGCTCTGAGAGTTTTTATATTATCTCTCAGAGCATTTTTACCGGATGGACAGCTCAAACGCATTCTCTTCCCGGGGGGTTTTTCCTCCGCGCCCTTTCCCACAACGCCTGCCGCCGCCCTTATGCC
Organism: Lachnospiraceae bacterium; assembly: GCA_910573755.1. Taxonomy (GTDB): domain Bacteria; phylum Bacillota; class Clostridia; order Lachnospirales; family Lachnospiraceae; genus 1XD8-76. The sequence goes on from CAJTBO010000024.1 coordinate 3,319, forward strand.
GTTTCTTATTCATAAGTTGTGCAGTAGCTGTTTCTGTCGCCGTTAAGGACATGCTGGTACATATGCACCCTTGTGAATTCTTCATAATCAGTAGAAGAATAACCACAGTTGCAATGGTAGTGTGCCACTTTCTGCTCTTCGCCACCCAGTACAAGTGTAGCCTCTTCGCCATATACGATACATGAATCCATGTATTTCCCATCAGCCCATGACTGTTCAGCTACTGCCTGTTCTGCTGCCGCCTTCTCTGCCGCAAGTCTTTCGGCCTCCGCTTTCTCTGCTGCTGCCTTCTCTGCTGCTGCCTTCTCTGCCGCCGCCTGTTCTGCCGCTTTTTTCTCCGCTGCTGCCTTCTCTGCTGCTGCCTGTTCTGCCGCTTTTTTCTCCGCTGCTGCCTTCTCCGCTGCTGCCTTCTCTGCCGCTTTTTTCTCCGCTGCCGCCTGTTCTGCTGCTGCTTTCTCCGCTGCTTTTTTCTCCGCTGCCGCCTGTTCTGCTGCTGCTTTCTCCGCTGCTGCCTTCTCCGCCGCCGCTTTCTCTGCCGTTGCCTGTTCCGCCGCTGCTTTCTCCGCCGCCGCTTTCTCCGCCGTTGCCTGTTCCGTCGCCGCTTTCTCTACCGCATTACCGGACTTTCCGGAATCAGCGGGAGCCCCATTAGCGTTTACAGCAGTTTCCATTTTTTGGAACGCCGCTGCCGTACCCTTGCCCGTCTTGCTGCCTATGGATGCCGCATTGCCGGCGCCTGCCGCGTTATCGGTTTTGTCCGCGCTTACAACTTTTACATCGCCTGTCGTATCATCGGACTTTTGTCTATTATCAGCCCTCTGTTCGCTATCGGGCTTTTGTTTGTTATCAGACTTCTGTCCGTCGCCGGCAATATATTCAGACTTTGCCGCTGCCTCTTCTACCGCATCGGCCTTTTCTGCCGCATCGGCTTCTTCCGCGATAACGCTTTCATCACCGATGTCCTCTGCGTCAGCGAATGTCTCTGTATCTTTATCAGCGATTACAGAAGTGTCAGCCGCATTCCGACCGGAGCTGACTGCTATCGGTACTCCAACTGCAAGAGTGGTTGTGGTCACTCCGGCTAAGATTTTTACTGCGATCTTTTTCATCATTGCTTTCATAAGTTTTTTCTCCATTTCAAAAGTAGTTTTTATTGCTTACACACATAAAACGACTGAGGAAACCGATCGGTTGCAGGTTTTCAAAAAAAATTTCATTTTCTTATGTCAGCCTGTTGATTTTGTTTTGGGTCAGGATCGTTTTCACAAGCTGATAAATAAAGGCGGGAACTCCGATGATAGCCGATAATACCGCCTTAACTCCTATATAAATAATCCAGAACCAAAATGTTCCAAATAATGAAACAGGAAAGAATGACTGCAGGTATGTTAAAAATTTCCAACCAAACGGAATGCAGAACGCAACAAAGAACAATCCCACATAATCGAGAAGATTGTCGTACGCATCCGGATGTGTAGCCTCCCACCATACAAAAAAGATGCCGACCAGAACGCCGATAACAGCGGTTTTTATAAACTCGCTGCGGGTGTCAATCAGAGCGTCCTTATATTTCTGCCTTCGCTGATCCTCTTTGTTTTGGGCCTGCTGCTTCTTCTCCTGCCGAGTCCTGGCGGCACAGGCATCACACATACAGGGCGTATACTTTTCAGCGCACTCTCTGCACAATCCCTTTCCGCATTTCTGGCAGGTTGCGACAGCTTCTCTCTCGGTGTGATTAAAACATTTCATGATGGTAATTCTCCTTTTCTTTTATGTATAGCTGATATAACATTCAGGCACTCAATCAGAAATAACGATATCAGACACAGTTTTTCATATCTATACAAGCTGCTTGTCCGCATTGCACTGCTTCTCGGAGATACTCTGCTGTGCCAGGATCCCCATGATAAAAATCCTCACTTTTTCAATAGTGGTATCATCTTTGATTTTTTCAATGTCTTCTTTTAAATCCTGCTGCGCTTTCGTCATCGATCTCTCCTCCTTTATGCTGTTTATAACAACAATATATATTGTTTAATACAATTTGTCAAGTGGTTTTCAATCCGCAATGTTGACATTTGCAATATATTTTGATATGCTTACTTCAGTGAGGTTATTGTGATGGTCCATGAACGATTAAAGATACTCTTGAAAGAACTCAATATATCCCAGCGCCAGTTTGCTATGAAAATACATCTCGACACCGGCTACTTTTCAAAGATCATACACGGCAAGGTAAATCCGCCCGACCGGATACTGCTGCTTATCGAAAATGTCTTTCATGTAAACAAAGAATGGCTGGAAAACGGTCAGGGTGAAATATTTTCCGACCAGGATATGCCTCTGGCAAAAAAGCAGGTCCTGGAATCCATTGATTATTTGAGCGACGAACAGGTCAATGCCGTATCTTCTTTTATCAAATACTTAACCGAAAATCCCAAATTGTGATACGGTAACAAAATGTGAATCGAGCAGGGGAAATCTTTTCACCTGCTCCACGCGCCGGGCACCCGTCAGCTCTGCTGACATCCTTCCTTTGGGTGCCCGTGTGCATAAAAAGGGTGTGTCTTTATCCGGACACACCCTTTCGCTGTTCCTTTTCGAAAATATTCAGTCAAGGACATGAATATCTTCGGCGAGGGGCTGCCCCAGGGGAACCATCCAGTCGTTGGGCCAATAGGTAGTGGTCGGATCGATGCTGAACGTGATATGCCGGCCTTCATACTGCTCCATGCCATCAATGCCCTGGATATTTACCATCAGGACTTCGCCGTCGAAATAGCCATCTTCGCTGGTCCTGAGGCGCAAAGTCTGCGGCGTATCCAGTACGATCATGCGATAAAACTCACCTTCAAAAGACTCACGGGCAGATTCATACTGCTCATAATAAGGAGAGTTGGGGTCAAACCTTTTGAACAGCGAGAGCATCTCGTCATAATCGTATGTGCCGACAGTGCCGGTGAGGACGATGCGATCCCCGTCGGCAGGAAGCATACCATTGTCGGACGATCCGGGCGTCTGTGCCCCGCCTGAATCAGGCGTTGTCCAACTGTCCAGCGCAGACAGATCGTCGATCTCATACCATTCGATCTCAATAAAAGCGATCGAATCGGGCATCTGGTCGATTCTGCCCTCCCAACAGGTTTCCCGCCTGAGGGAATCTCCGTCCAGTGTGATCCGGGTAACAGAACCTTCCCCGGTTCCGCCGCTAAATCCCATGGTCATCATTCCGTCTCCGTCCCCCGCCATGGAGAGTCCATCGCGAGTTCCGCCCGGAATCGCTTCGGCGGACTGACGCACGGTTTTTGTATCCGGATCATATTGAAAAACGAGTGTAGAGACTGCGAATGTCCATCCCCCTTCTTCCTTTTCCAACAGCAGCGTCGGAACCAGGTCATCCGGCTGCATCTGCACCAGTGCATACCGATAGCCGACTGTCTCCAGATCAGAAATGGTTTCATTATAATCATAACTGTCCGCCTGGCTGATGATGGTGCGGTACTGTTCCAAAGCCTCGTCGATGGGATCTGTCTCCTCCAAAACCTCAGATTCCTCCAAAGCCTCAGACTCCTTCTGCGACTCCTCCTCTTCCGATTTCTCAGCCCCCTCCGAACCCTCAGGCTCCTCCAGGCCGTCAACCTCTTCGGTGTCCCACGATTCCTGAGCCCCGTCGAAACGGGAGACAGCCCAGACCGCTCCAAGGGCACCAACGCCGACAACCGCGGCTGCGGCAAGAGCGATGAGTCCGATCTTCAGCGCGCCGGAGCCGGCCGCTGCGGCTGTGCCGGCTGAAGCGGCGCCCGCCGCCGTCCCCGCCGTACCCGCTGCTTCGGCGTTTGCCGCTGTTCCTCCCATACCTGTCGCTTCGGCATCCGCCATTGCTCCAACCGTATCCGCCGCTCTTCCTGCTGTACCCACGCCCTGCGCGGCTCCCACGGACCGCGAAGCTAAGACAGCTTGAAGTATCCTGCCATCCGGCACTTCCGCCGCATATACCTTCTGGCTGCGGAAAAGCAGCAGCAGGAACGGGATCGGAGCCAGGCTGTAGAGTTTTGTGCCCTGCTTCTCCAGTTCCCGGACTTTCTTTTCGATCTTGCCCCGCCCATACATCAGCCGGCTCTTAACTGCACTCTCAGAAACGTCCATGGCGGCGGCAATCTCTTTCACTGACATCTCCTCATAGTAAAACATACCGATGACAGCGCGCTGATCTTCCGGCAATTCCTCGATGATCTCGCGGATCAGACGTTTTGTCTCCTTCTGATCGATAATCTGATCCGGAAGATTTTCGCTGCGCTCGTCCGGAAACAGTTCCTCCGCGGGAGTACCCTGCTCATCGCCGGAGCCCAGCTCCGTAAACAGCATGGGGCGCTTCTTTTTCAGCCAATCTCTGGCTGTGTTGGCAGCGATCTGCCGTACCCACGGCAAAAATTTCTCATCACCCTGAAAGCTGTCTAAGTGGGCGAATGCCTTTATGTAAGCGTCCTGTACAATGTCAAACACTACGTCCTCATCCCTGATCATGGACCTGACAGTGTAATAGACGCTGCTGTAAGTCTTTTCATATAAAGCGCCGACGGCATCCTGACTGCCGGTGCGCGCCGCAGAAATCAGTTCGGCAAACGTACCGCTCCGGGGCACCGGCTTTCCGCAATACTGACAAAATACAGCATCATTTGCAATTTGTTTTCCACAGGAAGTACAGTACATACTTTATTGATCCTCCTCTATCCCTTCCATGTCCGCGATCCTCCGCAGCATATCCGCTTTTTTCATCTCATCTGTCGGGGACGATTCGATGACCGCCCGGAGCATACGCCCGATGAAATCATCCAACATAGTCTCTTGTCCTTTCATCCTGTTCATGGTGTGATCCTCATACCCATAGAACGAACAGAGGGGACTGTTGGTTGCAGATATTTCAATTATTTCTTTATTAATTCGGCATATACCTGAGCCTCATCATAAAATGACCCGTTATTACGGCCTCTATGCCGGACATCGCGATAACGATAAAAAGCTCAGAAAAGCCATCCGCCGCTCCAAGCACAAATTCATTCTGCGTTATTCAAAATGGCGCAATAACATAGCTGTCTCTTTTGGTTATGATCCGTTATGGTGTTCCAGGTACAGCGCCACTATGACTCTGACGGATCTGTATTTTAAGCACAAGCGGGTTTCTCTGGAAGAAATGTACGAAAGGTCCATGGCAAAAATCAAATGCCGTTCTAATCCCCCTGAAGGAATGACAGCAAAACCCGTTAAGAATATGTCGGATTCAGACCTTTTGGACATGCACTATGTTCTAACTGAAGATGATGACCGGGACGGTGATAAAACGCAAGAAGGTTTCTATAATAGACCTCTTTCAGTAATCGCCTTGTTCGTGTGCCCGCTTTTATACGGGCTTTTTTTATCAGAATTCCTCCGTCAGAAGCAATTAAGAGTTTTAGCACGTATGGTAGTATAGCACAGTAAACCGCAAAAGTAAATCGTTGAATTCCCATTTCCCGATACCTAAAGCATATTGTGTATATAAAGCGCGATCTGGTACGGCAGGCGTTCCGCAGGTGTGGCAAGCTCCGTGCCCAGCAGTTTTTTAATATTGTTCATGCGGTAGATGATCGTATTCCGGTGCGTGAACATGCTCTGCGCCATCGCCTGTATACTCCCGTTAAACTCCAGGTAACACTGCAGCGTCTCCACATAGTTTGAGTTATGCCGCCTGTCATGCTCCTCCAGCACCGACAGCGTCTCCTGTTTCATCTGCGCAAGCAGGGCAGCATCCGTACAGCTGTACAGCAAACGGTAGATCCCCATCTCTTCAAACTGCAAAAGCGCAGTTTTTGTCCGCATCGCCATCCGTGCCGCCACCTCCGCCCTCCGGTAGCTGACCGAAAGGTTTTCGATATCCATCACCTGGCTTCCCACGCCTACATAGATCGGCCGATCCGGCATCCGCTTACGGGCCCGCTTTAACATCCCCTCCCCCAGTCCAATGAATAGTTCCGGCGTTATCGCGTTCGCCACGAGCACAAAAAACGAATTGTAATAAAAGAAACTCCCGTTGTGCGTGATCTGCTCCAGATACACCTGCAGCCGGTAGGAGAGTTTTCTTCTGTCCACCGTATCCATCGAGTCCAGCCCTTCGCTGGCGATGACCATAACCTGAAAGGTTCCGTCCACATCAAAATGCGGCAGCAGCTTTTTCCGGTACGCCTCCTGATTGTCCGGCTGCTCCACCGCCGCGATCAGCGCGTTCACAACCTGTTCGTCCGTGCTGCCCTGCACAAAAATGCGGATGCTGAAATCCTTCATCATATCGGAGAGATGTATCTCCCAGGGCACGGTCAGAAGCGGCAGATCATTCTCCTCACAGTATGCGAGCAGGCCATCCGGCAGCTTTTCTATGTAATTCCCGATATTGACGATCAGGCCTGCCGCATGGCGCTGCACCAGATGTCTGGCAAGTTCCATAAGCGCCTCCTTCGTCGGAAAGCCGAGCCCCGTCGTGACCGCAAGTTCCTTTCCCCAGAAATGCCGTATGATCGTCGTATCCTCGACCAGATGCACCCAGCTGATCGAGTTGGACCAGCCGTTTTTTCCCGCCAGATACTTCATCCGGTAGCGTTCCTCCGAGGAGATCATCATATCCTGTATCGTAAAACCCATCCCTTCTGCCTCCTTTTCTATTGCGCCTGCCATGTCCATGAATATTATATCACTTTTCGTACTGTCAGTACATATTTCATTTCCATTTTTAGGTTTCAGAGCCATTGGATTTTATTATTTTTATGTTATGATTATTTTAATAACAAACACACATAAAAAAATAAAGGAGGCGCATCTCATGTTAACAATTTCAAACACACTTGTAACCAACTACAGTTATACACCATCATGGATTAAGTCCGAGCGTTATCTGTACTGTGACAATTTTGCACGGGACCTTGCCGAAAGCAGACATGCGTCCTTCCTCGTACTGATCCGGAAGCTGCTTCACAGATAAGTGAAGCCCGCTTTAACATAAGCATAAAAAATAATCTGAAAATGATATGCTCCCTTGCGGGCGGACAGGTGAAACAATAAAACCTGTCTGTCCGCAAGGGAGCATATCGCTTTTCTCAATACTTTTTCCGTTCTTTCAATTCCTCATACAGCACCGTATAATTATGGTACCTTACCTTGCTGATCCTCCCCTCCGCCAGCGCCGCTTTCACGCTGCACCCCGGCTCGCTCACATGCACGCAGCCGCGGAACCTGCAGCCGTCCTCATACTCCCTGAATTCCGGATAAAAATCCTTCAGTTCCTCTTTCTCCATGTCAAAAAGCTGCAGGGAGGAAAACCCCGGCGTATCCATAATATAACTTTCTCCATCCAATGCAAACAACTCCGAATGGCGGGTGGTATGCCTGCCTCTGTCGATCTTTTCGCTGACGGCGCCGGTCTCCATCTCCGCCTGCGGATACAGACAGTTGATCAGAGAAGATTTTCCCACACCGCTTGGCCCCGCCACCGTGGTCGTTTTTCCCTGCAGGACCCGCCGCACTTCCCTAAGGCCCTCTTCCTCCTTTACGCTGATAAAAAACACCTGATAGCCGCAGGTCTCATAGGCGCTCTGCAGATCCGCCCGATCCTGCGCGGAGGCAATATCGCTTTTATTAAAACAGATCACAGAGGGCAGCCCCTGCTGTTCCATCATGATCAGAAACCGGTCCAGCAGATTAAAATTCGGCTCCGGTTTCCGGATCGCAAAGATCACCAGCGCCTGATCGATATTTGCCACTGCGGGGCGGATCAGCCTGCTTCTGCGGGGCAGGATCTTCCTGATGTTTCCCTCTTTTTCCTGCTGATCCAGCACCTCCAGTTCCACATCGTCCCCCACCAGAGGCTTGATATTCTCCCGGCGGAAAATACCCCGGGCCCTGCACTCGTAGATCTGAAGGTCCTCCGCATGCACATAATAGAATCCGGCAATTCCCTTTACTATCTTTCCCCGCATATCGCATTTACTCTTTTCGGCATATCGGAACGGTTACCTCTCTTCTGTAAATTCAACTGTTCTTTCTATTGTCTTATCTGTCGTACTCCCCGGTGAGGTTTCGACTGTCTCTCCGGTCTCCGGATCTTTTGTCGTCACAGGTTCCGTTATATTTGTGTACCGGAAGGTGATCTTCCCCGTGGAAGATTTGATACCAGTATAATTCACCGCGATCGGGAAGGAAGCCGTCTCTGTATCCAAAAGCTTTGTACCGTCAGCCGTCACGATGGTCACTTTCACCTTCGTACCGTCCTTGTACTCCGGATCTTCCGCCGCAGTGGGTCCTGTTATATTCCCGCTGTAACTGTAGGTCGCCGCCTTGCCGCCCATACTGATCTTAATATCGATAGGCGTACCGGGATCTACAAAGGAGCCCACGGAATAACTCTGGTAGCATACCTGTCCCTCCGGGAAATCCTCGCTGTTCATCTCTCCTACCGTGCCGAGCTGCAGTCCTGCTTCGATCAGCATCGCCACAACCTCATCCTCCTCCCGTCCCATCAGATCCGGCACCCGGATCTTGGAATCCTCCGCTCCGGTGCTGACTACGATCGTCACCGCGGAGCCCTTCGGCGCCTTTGTGCCGCTCTCGGGATTCTGGGAGATCACGTAGCCTGTCTCCACCTCGGAAGAGGCGCTCTCGCTCCGGTTTACCACAAAACCCGCTTTTTCCAGCGTATTTTTTGCCTCCTCATAGGTGATCCCCGTGGCCTTCGGTACAGCTACACCCTCGGTACCGCTGCTGACGGTCAGCGTGATCGTCGTGCCGGGATCTACCATAATGCCTTCCTCCACCGATGCACTGATCACCTGATTCTGCGGATAGGCGGCGTTCTCCACGTATTTCACTTCTGTTTTCAGCCCCTTCTTCTCCAGACGGTCCTGCGCGGTTTTCACCGCCATACCGATGACATCTATCATCTCTACCTGCTCGGTCTGCTCCTCCTGCTGCGTCTCGTCGTCCCTGCTGCCGCTTAAGTGGAACAACCCTAAAGCCCTGCCCACTAATACGATCACAATGCAGCCGATGATGATTGCCGCAACAATGGCAAGTATGGTCGTAATCTTTTCCATCCGGGGATCATAATCCTCTTCGTAATCTTCTTCCTCTTCCCCTTGGTCCGTATGTTTTACTCTGTTTAACCGCATGGACTCTTCCATATTGTCCTTTGCCGCGGAGACCTTTTTGATCCGCTCCATCTCCCGCTCCGTGATCATGCGGGTGGACGCCTTTCTGTCCGGCTCCATAACTTTCACAAAATCCTCATCGGGATTTAACAGGGACTGTTTCAGATCATCGATCAGTTCCGCCATGGACTGATACCTGCGGTCGGGGCTTTTCTGGCAGCATTTAAAAACGATCTGTTCCACGCTGACCGGAATTTCGGGCACATATTCCCGGGGCGAAGGCATCTCTTCCTGAATATGTTTAATGGCGATCGCCACGGTCGTCTCCCCGTTAAAAGGCACCCTGCCCGTGAGCATTTCAAACATCGTGATGCCAAGGGAATAAATATCGCTCTTTTCGTCACTGTAGCCGCCCCTTGCCTGCTCCGGCGACGTATAATGGACCGATCCCATCACATTGGAAGTGATGGTATTGCTGGTGGCGGCTTTTGCAATGCCGAAGTCCGTCACCTTCACTTTCCCCTCTTTGGAGATCATGATATTCTGAGGCTTGATATCCCTGTGGATGATATGATTATTATGGGCAGCCTCGATACCCATGGAAACCTGAATGGCAATGCTTATCGCCTCTTTTACGGAAAGTCTCGCCTTCTTTTCAATGTACTTTTTCAGTGTAATGCCCTCTACCATTTCCATGACGAAATAGTAAATGCCGTTTTCTTCCCCTACATCGTACACATTGACGATATTGGGATGCATCAGCCCTGCCGCCGCCTGGGCCTCCGTCCGAAACTTGGAAACAAAATTGGCGTTCTCGGAAAACTCCTGTTTTAATACCTTGATCGCCACAAACCTGTTGAGTTTATGGCATTTTGCTTTATAGACATCTGACATGCCGCCGGTTCCGATCTTCTCAAGAATCTCGTAGCGGTCTCCTATCATCATTCCGATCTTAATCATACTTTTTCTTTTCTCCACATTCAAGCTTCGCTGCAAAAGCGAGGCATACATCAAATATCCGGCTCGATCAGTATCAGGGATATATTATCCCTTCCGCCGTTCAGGTTTGCAACTCTCACAAGAGCCTCCGCTTTTTCCATGATGTCGCGCTGGGCATTTACGATCATTCTTATTTCTTCATCTTCCAGCATATTACTGAGTCCGTCAGAGCACAGCAGAACAATGTCCCCCTCCCGGAGCTGTACCTCATAAAAATCCGCCAGCACCGCATGGGTAACTCCTACCGCTCTTGTAATAATATTCTTATTAGGATGGGTCCTTGCGCTTTCCCTGTCAAGTCCGCCCATCCGGATCATTTCCTCTACAAGGGAGTGGTCCGTCGTGATCTGCCGGATACTTTTTCCGTTCACGATATAAAGACGGCTGTCTCCCACATTGCCTACTTTCAGGCAGTTTCCGTAGATCGTCGCAACAACCACCGTAGTCCCCATGCCTTCCAGGTCACGGTTCCCATTGGAAAGTTCAAAAATACCGGCGTTCGCTTTATCGATCGCGCACTGCAGAATCTTCTCCGGACTCTCCTCCGGGGAATGCTCCGCCTCCTGACAAATGGTGTCCACCGCATAGCGGGAAGCATAATCCCCCGCTTTATGGCCGCCCATACCGTCGGCAATCATAAACAGATTCGGCAGATTTCCCACCGGCAGTTCCGAGGAATACACCACATCCTGATTCAGTTGTCTTCGTTTCCCCTTATCCGATAAGGAGGCTGTCTTCATCAACGCCTTCTTCCCCCTGAAGTCTTTCCCGCCATCCTCCGGACGGCAGGCGTTTCTTTTGCTGCAAAACATAGTATCTACAAATTAAAATACTACCACATAAATGGCAAAGGGGCAAGAAAAATCCGATCCTGCCCTCTCTTTTTATCCCTTATTTTACCAACTCAGCCATAAAATATGTAACCTATTTAAAATTCCTTCTGAGCTGTCCGCAGGCGCCGTCTATATCCCGTCCCATCTCCCTGCGCAGAGTGGCATTGACGCCCGCCTCCTCCAGCTTTTTCTGAAACATCCTGACCGTCTCCTTGCCGGAAGATACGTACCGCCTCTCTTTCACCGGATTGACCGGTATCAGGTTCACATGAGCGTGAAGCCGCTTTGCCAGCCGGATCAGCCCCTCTGCATCCTCATCCGCATCATTGACGCCGCCCGCCAGAGCATACTCAAAGGTGATGCGCCGCCCTGTCTTTTCAAAATAATACCCGCAGGCATCCATCAGTTCCGCGATACTGTACTTTTCCGCTACGGGCATCAGCTCCCTTCGCTTTTCATCCGTCACACCGTGAAGGGATAACGCCAGCGTGATCTGCAGATTCTCCTCCGCCAGCTTTCTGATCTCCGGCACCAGCCCGCAGGTGGAAACCGTAATATTCCGCCGGCTCATATGCAGCCCTTCTTCATCCGTCAGCATCCGGATAAATTTCAGAAGGTTCTCCCCGTTATCCAGCGGTTCTCCGATGCCCATCACCACCACGTTGGAAACCCGCTCTCCGGTGTAACGGGTAACCGAATAGATCTGGTCCAGCATCTCCCCGGCGCTTAGATTCCGGACAAGGCCGCCCAGTGTGGAAGCGCAGAACCTGCAGCCCATCCTGCAGCCCACCTGTGAGGAAATGCAGACCGAATTCCCGTGACGGTATTTCATCCAGACGCTCTCCACCAGATTTCCGTCGGACAACGCAAACAGAAACTTTTTCGTGCCGTCCGTCCGCGATTCCTGCACCCTGACAGGCTCTAAAGCCGTCAGGTCAAACCGCTCCCCGCATTTTTCTCTCAATGAAAGTGACAGATTTGTCATTTCCGTAAAATCCCGTGCCAGCTTTACATGCATCCACTCATAAAGCTGCGCCGCCCGGAACTTTTTCTCCCCGATTCGCTCCATCTCCTGCTGCAGTTCTTCCGGAGATAAAGATTTTATATCTATCTTTTCCATAAAATTTCCTTTTAATATGACAACAGCGGAGTGGCAGTCCTCCGCTTCCTCAACTGTTCTGTTTTCCTGTTTATCTTTTTCCTTACTGCCGGCACTGCTCTGGCTTTCAATCAGTTTTTGTACCGTCCATCTAAAATCATATCAAGCATCGTCCCGAACCGTTACATAATAATTACACAATAACCATGCCATACTGATCTAATCTTTTGATTTTAAATCATATCTAATCTTTTGATTTTGAATCATGTTCTTACGGAACGCGCGGAAAATGCGCATTCCCGTCCCGTAAAAATCAACCTTCTTTCCGCCTCAGCCGCGCCAGAAAGAAGCCGTCGCATTCATGAACCCCGGGCACAAGCTGCAGCATCCCGCTCTCCGCTTCCCCGCACTGCAGCTTCTTTGGCAGATACGGATTCAGACTCTCCGGCACAAGCGGAAACTCCCGGCACATCCACTGTACCTGTTCTTCATTCTCCGCCCGGTGGACCGTACAGGTGCTGTACATGATAATCCCGCCCGGCTTCACATACCGCCAGCAGGTTTTTATAATCTCCCGCTGCAGCCCTGCCAGTTCCGCAAGGCTCTCTTTTGTCACATGATATTTGATATCTCTTTTCTTTCCGATAATCCCAAGCCCTGAACAGGGCAGATCCAGATACAGAACATCCGCCTTCCCCTCCGCCTCCGCGTCAAAAACACGGGCGTCCCGGACCTTTACATGCAGACGATCCGCCTTCATCCGCCCTGCGTTTTCCCGGATCAGTTCCGCCTTTTCCTCCGACAGATCCCTCGCCTCCACCTGTCCCGTCTCCCCTGCTTTCAGGGAAGCATGCAGGCTCTTTCCGCCCGGCGCCGCACAGATATCCAGCACAAAATCCCCCGCCTTTATCCCGGCGCACTCCGTCACAAGCATGGAACTGACATCCTGCACCGTCACAAGCCCCTCCGGAAAGCCCGGAAGCTTATGTAATCCTTCCAGATTCCGGCAGCGCCATGCATAAGGCAGATAGGGATCTCTTTCGCAGAGGACACCCTTTTCTTCCCATGCCGCGGCAAGCGCCTCCTGCTCACCCGGAGAAAGCGCTTCCGACATCCTGAGGCTCACCGGCTTCACTAAAAGGAAGGCTTTGCACATCCGCTCCGTCTGTTCCCTGCCATAGTCCTTTTCCCATAGCTTCACCAAAAACACCGGCATGGAATAACGGACGCTGACGCCCCTGAGCCAGTCCTTTTCCTTATCCGGATACACGATCTTTTCCTTATTTCTGGCTATATTGCGCAAAACGCCGTTCACAAATCCCTTCAGGGACTGAAAATGGCGTTTCTGCGCAAGGCGCACCGCCTCGTTGCAGACCGCGCTGTCCGGTATGGAATCCATATAAAAGAGCTGATACACACTCATCCGCATCAGCTGCCTGATCAGCGGCTTCATTTTAGGGACGGGAACGCCGGAGAACTGGTTCAGGATATGATCCAGTTCAATCCGGCGCTCCAGAGTCCCCTCCGTCACCCGTTTGATAAAGGCCTTTTCCCTGGCAGGCAGATAATCATATTTCTGAAGTACCTGCCTGACCAGTACATTGCTGAATCCTGCCTCCCTTTCCAGTTCCAGCAGGCTATCCAGCACGATCTCCCTTGTATTTTCCATTAATCCCTGTCCCTTCCGCCTCTGTTTCCGAATAAAATGACAAGACGCAGAAGCTGCAGGATCGAAGACGCAGCAGCCGCCACATAAGTCAGCGCCGCCGCGCCCAACACTTTCCGCACATGCCCCACTTCCTGCTGCCCCAGTATCCCGTACTGTGTAAGCATATGCATGGCTCTGTTTGAGGCGTCGAATTCCACCGGCAGCGTCACGATCTGAAACAGCACCGCAGCAGAAAAGACCCAGATGCCGATCTGCGCAAGAAGCGAGCCCGCCCCGCCGAAAATCACACCGAGTATCACGATCGGAAGTCCTATCCGGCTGCCGATATTTGCCACGGGAACCAGAGCGGCACGGATCCTCAGCGGCGCATATCCCTTTTGATGCTGCACCGCATGTCCGCATTCATGGGCAGCCACACCGATGGCAGCCACCGAACTGCTGCCGTATACCGCATCCGATAAGCGCAGTACTTTGGAAGAGGGATCATAGTGGTCCGTCAGGCTTCCCCTGATATGCTCCACCCGGACATCGTAAATACCGTTTGCGTTTAAGATCCTCTGTGCCGCCTGCGCGCCTGTCATCCCGCTCATACTGCGCACTCTGGCATATTTACTGTAGGTGCTGTTGACCTTCGCGCTTGCGGCCATGCAGAGCACCGCACCGATCAGAACCAGCACATAAGTCCAGTCCATATAAAACCCGTATCCATACCCGTATCCCATATCAATCACTCCTTCCGCTTTGCCCCGGCACAAACGGCAGCGAAAAATTCCTCCGGATCTCCTGCCTGTTTTCGCCCTGCTGCACAGACCGAAGCATTTGCCCGGCTGCATCTACGCCGTTTATTCCAGCATTTCTCCTTCTTTTACCTGATACCCCAACAGAAAATCCCGAACGGGCATCCGTTTTTTTCCTTCCAGCTGCACTTCCTTCAACACAAGCACGCCTTTTCCGGTCTGTACATAGATACTGTCCTTTGTGACAAAAACAACCTCTCCCGGGCGAGGCGCGTTCTTTTCCGCGCCGTGGCGGAACAGGCCGCCGTGAAAGCTTTCCGCTTTCTGTTCCTCTCCCGAAACCTCCGACTGCCAGATCTTCAGACTTTTCTTTCTGAAGGTACAGTAAGCGCTGGGCCAGGGATTCATTCCCCGCACCAGACGTTCCAGAACCCCGGCATCCTTTTCCCAGTCTATTTTCCCCATATCCTTATTTAACATACGCACATGGACGGCATCCTCTTCCTGCTGCTTCACCGGAATGATATCTCCCGCCTCTATTCTCGGCAGTGTTTTCACCAGAAGTTCCGCACCGAGCCTGCTGAGTTTATCAAACAGGCTTCCGCCGGTGTCATCCTTTTCCACAGGAATCGCTTTCATCGTCAGAATATCCCCGGTGTCCAGCCCTTCATCCATCTGCATGATGGTCACGCCGGTCATCTCGTCCCCGTTTAAGATGGCATACTGTATGGGCGCCGCGCCTCTGTATCTGGGCAGCAGCGAGGCATGGATGTTGATACAGCCGTACTTCGGCATCTCCAGAATCTCCCTGGATAAGATCTGACCGAACGCAGCCACCACAAAAATATCCGCCTCATATTTTTTCAGCTCTTCCACCGCCTCCGGCGCTTTGATCTTCACCGGCTGCAGCACGGTAAGCCCATGCGAAAGGGCGCACTCCTTGACCGGAGAAAACTGCACCTTCCGGTCCCGCCCTTTCTGTTTATCAGGCTGCGTTACCACCGCACTTACCTCATATCCCGCTTCCAACAGCGCCTCCAGCGCCCCCACCGCAAAATCCGGTGTTCCCATGAAAATAATCTTCATATCCTGCACTTCCTATTCCAGTTCCGTAAATCCCCTTCCAGTACCTTGTGCGGCAGAAATATTTCCGGACATTTCATGTCCGCAAATTTTCTGGGCACTGTCCGGGCATTTACTGATTTTTTATTCCAGTTCCGTAAATCCCCTTCCAGTACCTTGTGCGGCAGAAATATTTCCGGACATTTCATGTCCGCAAATTTTCCGGGCACTGTACGGGCATTTACTGATTTTTTATTCCAGTTCCGTAAATCCCGGTTTACGCTTCTTCCTCTTCTTCCAGTTCTTCCACGTCCATCAGTCTGCCTTCCACCTTCTCCACATACAGGTGGCCGTCAAGATGGTCGTATTCGTGGCAGATGGCTCTTGCCAGTAATTCTTCCGCTTCCAGCACAAAATATTCCATCTTTTCATTATAGGCTTCCACCTTCACATAATTCGGCCTTGTTACGATACCTGTTTTTCCGGGTACGCTCAGGCACCCCTCATGGCCGGTCTGTTCCCCAGACGTTTCCAGAATCCTTGGATTCACAAAAATATAGGGATCTTCCCCCGTCACATCCACCACAAAAATCCGTTTCAAAACCCCCACCTGCGCCGCCGCCAGTCCGACGCCGTTCGCTTCATACATGGTATCCAGCATATCCTCGATCAACTCTGCCGTTCTCGGTGTTATCTCTTTTACTTCCTTGCTGATCTTTCCAAGAATCGTATCTCCCTGTTCCCTCACATTTCTCAGTGCCATTATCTGCTCTCGCTCCCTCTTTGTCCGTATTTCTGTTTCCACTGCAAAGGCCCCTTTACGATCTTTTAATATCCATGTATGGGGTCAACATCAAATTGTACCTGTTCTGAACGGTTTTGTAAAGTCTGTATATGATCTTCCATCTCATCCCGCAGCTTCGCCAGCACTTTTTCATCGCCGCTTTTCATATAAAATATATATCTGTAGCTGTCGTTTAACTTGGATAAAAAAGCCTCTCCCGGTCCAAGCACCGACAGCCGGCTGCGCTCTTCCCTCCGCCTCGCCATATCCGCCAGTTCTTTTGCGAGGTTCTTTGCCGCCTCCTGCTCTTTTCCCGTCACAAGCACCGCCAGCATATGGGCAGCCGGCGGGTACAGGCCGATTTCCCGGTAAAGGATCTCTTCCTCATAAAATCCTTCATAATCCTGAGAAGAGGCATGGACGATACTGTAATGCTCCGGCTGATAGGTCTGGATCACCACCTCCCCCGGCATATCTCCCCGCCCGGCTCTTCCCGCCGCCTGGGTCAGAAGCTGGAAGGTCCGCTCCGCCGCCCGGTAATCCCCGGCAAACAGAGACATATCCGCCGCCAGAATCCCCACCAGCGTCACCGCCGGAAAGTCATGCCCTTTCACGATCATCTGGGTTCCCAGCAGAATATCCGCCTCCCCGTCCGCAAAGGCGGAAAGGATCTTTTCATAGCTGTCTTTCTTCTTGGTGGTATCGCCGTCCATCCGCAGGACCCGCGCCCCCGGATACATCTGATGAAGCTTTTCCTCCACCGCCTCCGTGCCCGCCTTAAAGCCCAGAATATAGCGGGAAGAGCAGACGGGACAGACCTTCACGGCGGGTTCCTCGTAACCGCAGTAGTGACAGACCAGTTTTCCGTTTTTATGCTCCGACAGAGAAACGCTGCAATGAGGACATTTCATCACATGCCCGCAGTTTCTGCAGGATACAAAGCCTGCCAGCCCACGGCGGTTTAAAAACAGCATGATCTGCTGTCCCTTTTCCAGTCTGTCCTCCATCAGTTCCTGCAGCCGCCTGCTGAATATGGAACGGTTTCCCTCTCTCAGTTCCCGACGCAGATCCACCGGATATACCTGCGGCAGCACATTGCCGGTCAGCCGCTCCCCCAGATAAAAAAAGCCGTACTCTCCCTGCTTTGCCCTGTAGTAGCTTTCCAGGGAAGGGGTCGCGGAGCCGAGCACCACGGACGCCCGATGGAGAGAGGCAAGATACACGGCAGTCTCTCTGGCATGATACTTCGGCATCGTCTCGCTCTTATAAGAAGGTTCATGCTCCTCGTCGATGATGATCAGCCCCACCCTCGCAAAGGGCGTAAACAGCGCGGAACGGGGGCCTATGATCACATCGATATCCCCGTTTTTCGCCCGCTCGCACTGGTCGTATTTCTCTCCTGCGGAAAGTCCTGAGTGGAGCACCGAAACCCGATCCCCGAAGCGCCTCATAAACCGCACTACGGTCTGATAAGTCAGCGCGATCTCCGGGATCAGCACGATCGCCTGCCGCCCCCTCGCAAGGCAGCCTTCGATCAGGTTCATGTACACCTCCGTCTTGCCGCTTCCCGTGATGCCGTGTATCAGATAAGTTTTTCTGACACCTCTGTCATAATCCTGCAGCACACTCTCTACGATCTTCTGCTGATCCCGGCTGAGTACCGGCCGGTTTTTTCCGAAAGTATTTTTCTCTGCCGCCGCCCCCGCGGAATCCTTTACGGGATTTCTGTAGATCCGCAGTGTCTCCACCGAGATGGCGCCCTGCTTTTCCAGACTGTTTATCGTGGACGGGGAAATATGCAGTTTTTTTCTGACCAGTTCCATCGGCAGTCTCTCCTGCCCTGCCAAAGCCAGCAGCAGCCTTGCCATTGCCGGCCTTCTTTTTTCCGCGCACCGATCCGCCAGGGCTTTCGCCTCCTCCCCGGAAATCCGGCGGCAGATCTGCTTTTTTTCCAGATTCTGTTTTTTTTGTTTTGCCGGAAGCACCGTCTTCAGCGCCGCGATCATCGTGGAACCGTACTGCTGTCTGATCCAGCCTGCCAGCCGCACTAAAATGGCATCCACCGCTGTGTCCGTCTCTGCGATATCCGCTATTTCCTTTACTTTACTCTCCTCAAAGGAAATGCTGTCCCGAAAGGCGGTCACATACCCCTGACGCAGCTTATCTCCTCTGCCGAAGGGGATCAGCACGCTCATCCCCGTCTCCAGTTTTCCCCGCAGTGCGTCAGGAATACGGTAAGTAAAGGGACGATCCACGCTTTCATGGGATATATCGACGATGACGTCGGCATAGGAAACATCCTTGTTATCTCTCTTCATGTTCTGTTTTCCCGTCTCAATCAGGAAGAAATCTTGATTCCTTCCTCCTCCAGAATTTCCGCGATCAGCACCCGCTCATCCATAGGATACTGAACGCCCTTTATCTCCTGATAGTCCTCATGTCCTTTTCCCGCAAGCACCACGATATCCCCGGGCTCGCCGTGGGTAATGGCATAGCGGATCGCCTCTTTCCTGTCCGGAATCTCGACGTAGGCGCCTTTTGTCTTATGCATGCCTGTCTTGATGTCTTCTATAATGGCAAGAGGTTCCTCAAACCGCGGATTGTCGGACGTGATGATCGTCAGATCCGCGAGATTCCCGCTGACCTCCCCCATCTCATAGCGGCGCAGCTTGGAACGGTTGCCGCCGCAGCCAAAGAGGCTCACCAGCCTGTGAGGCTCATATTCCCTGAGAGTCGTCAGAAGGCTCTCTAACGCCATGGCATTATGGGCGTAGTCGATCATCAGGGTAAAATCACCGGAGACCTTCACCATCTCGATACGCCCCTTCACACGGGCCTTTTTCAGCGCCTCCTGAATATCCTTCTCCGATACCTTGAAATGCCGGCAGATAGCAATGGCACAGAGCGCGTTATATACACTGAACCGCCCCGGCGCAGGCACCCGGGCATGGAAATCCAGCAAACCCTTCACATCAAAAGCAACGCCCAGTTCGCCGGGCTTTTTCACCAGCGACAGATTTTCCGCCCGCAGGGATGCCTCCTCATGAAATCCATAGGTCTCCAATTCACAGGTATGATCCTTCAATACCTGTCCCCAGTGTTTATCGTCACCGTTTACGATACCGACGCGGCACTGCTTGAAAAGCAGCCCCTTACAGTAAGCGTAATCCTCAAAATCCTTATGTTCGTTGGGACCGATATGGTCCGGTTCCAGATTGGTAAAGATCCCCAGTTCAAAGGTAAATCCCTGCGTCCTGTGCAGCATCAGTCCCTGAGAGGAAACCTCCATCACGCAGACCTGACAGCCCGCATCCAGCATCTTTTTGAAACTTTCCTGCAGCAGATAGGATTCCGGCGTTGTATTATGTGCCGGAATATGCTCCTCACCGATGATCATCTCGATCGTGCCGATCAGCCCCGTTTTATAGCCCGCATGCTCCAGAATGGATTTCACAAGATAGGTCGTTGTGGTTTTTCCCTTCGTCCCGGTCACGCCGATGACTTTCAGTGTATCCGCCGGGTAACCGAACCAGGCGGCGGAAATAAACGCCATGGCATATCTGGTGCTCTCCACCTTGATCACCGTGATCTCTGCATCCTCCGGCAGTTCCACCTCTTTTTCCACAACCAGCACCGCCGCCTTTTTCTCCGCGGCTTCCGCCGCCTTGCTGTGGCCGTCGAAATTTGCACCGGCGATACAGATAAACATACAGCCCGGCGTGATCTTCCGGGAATCCATCTCCACCTTTGCCACCTCTGTATCCACACTGCCCTTTATACAGGTATATTCCAGTTTTTCTATTAAATCCTTACAATTTGCCATATTGCACCCCCGTCTTTCTTTATCATATGCCGTCCGTTTTCTTTTGCCTCCCCGGCAAATACAAATGACCGGCCCTCTTTTCCCTGAATTCTAAAATATTTTACCACATTCTTTTCTCCATGACAATTTCAGCCGGCTTTTCCGGCAAATTTTGTTTTTTATTTGCATTTTATTTCTTTCTTTTTCATTTTCCTCACAGAATTTTCATCTGAAAAACACATTTTCGTCACATTTTCCCATTATAGTAAATAATGATAGTTGAAGCAATTCACTATCTCCCCCCTCATAAGTAAAAAACGCCTGACTTGTTCAGGCGTTTTTTACTTATGAGGGGATTTATTTCTCCCCTTTACAATCTTTCCCTGTATTTCGTCCGCTCAGCCTCCGGGATCTTTAACGCTTCCATCGCCTGTTCTTCTGTGAGTTTCAGTGTTTCCATCAGACTTTTTATGCTTTTCAAAATTCCGATTTCTATTCCCTTTTCAATTCCAATCGCCTTGCCATCCTCCAAAAGAATTTTATCATACAGTTCCTGATCAAATTCATAAATTCCCATTTCCACAATCTCCTCTCTGTTCTCCCTGAAAAAAACGGTAAGAATACCCTCGGAAATACATTCATCCACCGCCTGCCGCACTGCTTCTTCCAGCCGAAGCATGGATGCCTTTTTATCACGGACTTTATTAACGAAAGTCATATACCCTCTCAGACTCTCACATTTTCCCAACAGTTCCCCGTTGTAACCTGTATTGATATTGAAAACTGTTACCTTTAACTCCAGTTCAGGATCTTTCTCTTCCCTGTAAAACAGATCGGAAAGTCTGTAAACCTGTCTCTCCGGCTGTTTTGCCGTACCATTATAAAATACTACGAACTTCGGTGCCGGAATCTTTACTTTTGTCCTCTGATGAAGCCTGCCGGGAGGTGCAAGTTTCTTCAATTCCTCTGTGAGATAGTACAGATCTCTGAGCGGCATATTTGGATTAACGCTCGACTGTTGTTCATATAGATTTAACCTTGAGTCAATCACAAAAGCCGCATCGTTTCTCATTTTCATGCAGATTGCTTCTTCCAGAGTCACTACTTCCAGTTCTTCTTCCTTCTCATAAGAAGTTCCATTCATGGCGTTGTACAGCGAAAGCAGATTTTTTCTTTCTCTGTACAGCATGCAAAATACATTGTCCTTGTGGTTTCTCGTTACATTTGACATATTACTTTCTCCTTTTCCGCAGGAGAAAGCATCCTGATACGCTTTCACATGACAGCACTTCGCAGTGCACACCTGCTCCGTCCGATGCCGGCCGCCTGTGCATAACCGGCTCCTTTCTCCTGCTCTTTTCTATAATGTGTTTTGGGTTTCAAAGCAGGAAATGAGCCATGGTGGTGCAGGCAAATGGCAATGCATTTGCGAGTCTCTACGCCTTTTGGCATGACGCGGCGAAACGCCGTCTGATCGAAGTCTGACTATAAAGACTTTATTTATGAAAATAATCTGCTTTTCCTGACTATAGCATGTCCGGAAAAAATATGCAAGAAAATATTGACAGCCCGGCAGGAAAACTCAGCAATAATTCGTTATCACAAACTCAAGGTTCCGCTCTCCTCTGAATTCGTTTATGCCCGGATAATAGGTGATCGTCAGGGGCAGTTCGGCCTTGCCGCCTGAAAACAACCTGTCCGCCGCCGCGCCGTATTTTCCCCTCAGGAAATCCTCCAGCGACTCCACGTCTCCGAAGCGCACCAGCGTATAACGCCTTCCCTCCGCATCCGCCGCCTGAAACTTTGCCACGTTTCTGTTTTTTCCAAAAATCCTTCCGGAAAGCAGCCTCACGTCTTTCTGCGCGAAAACCGGCTTCGGGTTTCCCGTTCCGAAGGGCGCAAGAAGTTCCAGTTCCTGTATGAAATTCTCTGATACATAAGAAAAAGGCAAGGCGATATCGATATGTACTTTCGGCACAAAATCCTCCTCCGTCAGCGTACAGTTTTCATTCAGCCGCCTGCGCAGCCCGGGCAGATTTTCTTTCGCAAGGGAAAGCCCTGCCGCCATCTTATGCCCTCCGAACTTATCAAACAGTTCCTTACAGGCAGAAAGTTCCGCAAACATATCATAGCCCTCTATAGAGCGCCCCGATCCTTTCACACCTTCCTCCGCATCCGTCAGAACGATCGACGGCTTATGGTATTTTTCCCTGATCCGCCCGGCAATGATGCCTGCAAGGCTTTCATGGCAGTCCGGCAGATATAGGATCAATACCTTGTCCTTCCGGTCTGAACTGAGTTCCTCCCATTCTCTTTTCTGCACCACGCCGCTCTCCGCATCTGTCGTCTGAGCAGAGGCGCTTTCTGACTTTTCATCCTCCCCGGGGGGCACCGCCCCGCTTTTTGCCCCTTCCTCCGCCTTCTGCGCTGCTACCTTTATCTTCTGCTCTTCCTCCGCCTTCTGCGCCTCTTCCTTTGTCTTCTGTGCCTCTTCCCCCGCCTTCTGTGCCTCTTCTTCTGTCTTCTGCGCCGTTTCGCCTGCCGCCCCGCGCTCCAGCAGCTTCACCGCCTGCTTCACGCCGGCCTCCGTCATCTCCTTGCGGCTGTCGTTTAAGTTCTTCAGTTCCGCCGCCATGGGCACCGCCTTCTGATAATCCTCTTCCAGCCAGAGCTGCAGGGAAAGAGACGCGCTCTCCAGTCGCCCCGACGCGTTGACGCAGGGCCCCAGGACAAAGCCGATATGATAGGCATCTATTTTCTCTTTTTCCAGTTTATTTACTTCGATCAGCGCCCGCAGCCCCGGATGCGCAGTGCGGCGCATCCGCCTCAGCCCTTCTTTTACAATGATGCGGTTTTCATCCTTCAACTCCATCACATCTCCGACCGTAGCAAAGGCAGCCATTTCCAGCAGGGCATACAGAAGTTCCTGCTTTGTCCCAAGCGCCTCTGCCAGCTTATATGCCACCACCGCGCCGCAGATGCCCGGAAAAGGATAACTCTCCCCCGGCTGTTTCGGATCTACCACCGCTTCCGCCGGCGGCAGGTGATACACCCTCTCCCCCGATCGGATATCTTCCGTAAAAGGCACTTCATGGTGATCCGTCACCACCACCTGCATCCCCAATCGGTGCGCCAGCTCTATCTGCGGCGTCGCCGCGATCCCGTTATCGCAGGTGACGATCAGCTCCACCCCTTCCGCCGCCGCCTGCTCGATCAGATGGTCGTTCAGCCCATAACCGTCCCGGATACGGTGGGGGATCGCCATATCCGCTTTGGCGCCGAGAGACCTGAATGCCCGCACAAGGATCGCGGTGGCACAGACACCGTCAATATCATAGTCCCCGATCACCCTGATCTTTTGCCCTTTGGAAATCGCCTCCCGGATCACCGAGACTGCCCTGTCCATATCTTTCAGCAATCCGGGCTCATACAGATCCCCGATATCCCCCAGCAGATATTTCCGGATCTCCTCCGTCCCGCAGACGTCCCTGTTACGGATCAGCCTCGCCAACACCGGCGATATCCGGAACTCCTCCGCTATCCTATTAAAATCCGCCTTCTTGGCAGCTACAAACCAATTTCCCATTTTTCATACCCATTCCATAGATATACAGTCACCGCTGTCTTTCAATAGCCATCCAAAAATCTATATTTTCGCTGTCTAATACGCCTAACACTTCACAAACAGCTTTCCCTTCATACAAACAGGACAGAGCCACTTTCCGCCCTGCCCTGATATCTTTCATACATTCAACAAATATATGAATAAAGTAATTCCCAACTGTCGCTCCACAGACAATCAATAAAATGCCCGAACATAAATTGCTCATTTGACAAACAGCAGCCTGTCGTCTTATTATCTGCACACAGTACAAAACTATCCACCACTAATTGTCGGCACATTTCAGCAGGCGATACGGCCAAACCCTTGTCAATGCCCGGGAAGTTATAAAACTCCGGCTTAAATGCCTGCTGTACCAACATATCCATGTTTTCAGACATATAGCTCAGTCTCTTCCAGTATTCCTGAATATCTATATCGCTTATTGTTTCATCCTCTTCCGCCCAGATATAATAACCGCACGGATCACTGAAAGGAAACGAAAATCTCGAGTTTCCCCCTGTGATGTCCATTACCTTAACAGCATCCACATCCATTACTCTGCACTCCTAAGATCAAATTCCGCATCCGCAACAGTTTATTTTGCTTCCTCTTTCTGCTTTATCTTCGTCCGCAGCACATACCACAGCGCCCCCGTAATACATACGGAAGAGTAGGTACCGCAGAGGATACCCGCCATCAGCGGCAGCGCGAATTCACGGATGCTCGAAACGCCGAATACATACAGCGCCGTCACCATGATAAAGGTTGTCAGAGAAGTAAAGATACTTCTCGAAAGCGTCTGTGTAATGGAATGGTTTACCATCTCCTGCAGATCATCCTTCCTTGTCATGCTGCGCATATTCTCACGGACACGGTCGAAGATAACGATGGTCGCATTAATAGAATAACCTACGATCGTCAGCATGCAGGCGATAAATGTCGAGCCTACGGAAACCCTTGTCACCGCATAGAATGCCAGTACCACCAGTACGTCATGGATCAGCGCGATCACCGCGCTTGCGCCGAAACGGATATCCTTAAACCTGAACCAGATATAAAGCAGCATGCAGACCGTCGCAATCGCCACCGCCACAACAGCGTCTGTCTGTGCTTCGGAACTGATCGTTGAACTGATAGTCTCCGCTGTGATCGGATATGCGTCATCCAGTTCAAAGTTCTCCTCCAGCATACTGTCCAGGGCTTCTCTTTCTTCCACTTCCAGCGTTCTTGTCTTGAAGATGACCTGATTGCTGCCTGCCACCTTCTGCACCTGAACATTGGCATCCCCTGTGATATCCTCGATACCCGGCACCACTTCGGCATCCAGCCTCTCAATCGAATAATCTTCCGCAAAAGTAACCGTAGTCTGGGTGCCGCCCATGAAATCCAGAGAATAATTCAGCGCGCCGCTTCCGCTTCCCTTCTGTACACCCATTACCACAAAGCCCACAAGGATGACCGCAACAGAGATGCCGAAGAAAAAGTGCTTTTTGCCCAGGAAATTGATGGATTTCTTTTCCTTTGCCACACCGAAGAGTTTCACGGAATCCAGCCCAAGGCCGATCAGCGCATTTAAAATGATGCGGGTGATAAATACCGCCGTAAACATGGACAGGATAATACCCAGCGCCAGCGTCTGCGCAAAACCTTTGATCGGGCCTGTGCCCCGAAGTCCCAGCACGATCGCTGCGATCAGGGTTGTGATATTACCGTCAATGATAGCGGAGAGAGCCTTGTTAAAACCGATCTTTACGGAAGAAGCCACTGTCTTTCCGGTCGCCAGTTCCTCACGGATTCTGGCAAAGATGATCACGTTGGCATCCACCGCCATACCGATGCCCAGAATGATACCTGCAATACCCGGCAAAGTTAACGTTATACCGAAAGATCCCAGCAGGATCACCACCAGTTCCACATACATACCGAGCGCCAGCACAGCCGCAAAGCCCGGCAGGAAATAAACCGCAATCATAAATACCGCGATGATGGCAAAGCCCACCGCTCCTGCGATCAGCGCCGTCCGGATCGCGTCAGAACCAAGCTGCGCGCCCACCACATTGCTCCGGAGTTCTTCCAGCGTCAGTGTCAGTCCGCCGATACGGATCGTGGAAGCCAGATTCTCCGCCGCCTCAAAAGATTCCATATTGGTGATCACACAGTTTCCGTCCGTGATCTGCTGCTGTACCGCAGGGTAACTGATGATCGCATTATCATATACAATAAAGATCGGGTCATGGTTCGGCGCCGCCGCTTTGGTGGCTTCGGAGAACTTCTCCGCCCCTTCATCCGTCAGCGTAAGCCTTACCTCATAGTCAACATTTCCCATGTCATTTTGTCTGCTGCCTGCCTGTGCATCCACCACGTCGGTTCCTTCCAGCACCAGTTCCCCGTTGACATCATAAAATTCCAGAGATCCGGGGCGCCCCAGTTCCGACAGGATCTCGTTGGCGTCTGCCACACCGGGGATCTCAATACTGATACGGTCGCTTCCCTCCTGATAAACCTGTGCTTCCGTGCTATAGCCTTCCACACGCTTCTGCAGCTTGTAGATCGTATCGCTCATATCCGCCGCGCTGGGCTCTTCCTCTCCCACTACCTGGTAAGTGATGCTGACACCGCCTTCCAGATCAAGTCCCAGTTTGATATCTTCCCCGGAACCCGACTTTGTTTCTCCCCAGCCAAATGCCGCAGTGTAGCCGAACAGCGCCAGAAGCGCCAGCAGTATCACCAGTACAATGGCTGATTTTGTTTTGCTCTGTTTCATCTTTTACTCTCCTATTCCAGTTCCGCAAAACCCCCTTCAGCACAGGGGCTTTGCTGTTTTTCCAGTTCCGCCGCCCCCATTTCGGCACAGGGGCTTTGCTGTTTTTAATTCAAATCCGCCGATGCGGCTTTTAACATGATCGCACACTCTATCCGTTTTCTCTGCATCTTGCAGCCGACCTCATAAACACTTGTAATATTCCCGTGGAAATGCCGGGAGTTTGCCGCGCAGCCGCCGCTGCAGTAAAATTTTGCGAAACAGTCTCTGCATTCTTTTTTTGCATATACATTGCACTCTTTAAAGCTGTCCCTGATATCCGTCCGGAGAATGCCCTCATCCACATTGCCCATCAGGAATTCTTCCTGCCCCACAAACTGATGGCAGGGATAAAAATCCCCCCAGGGAGTGACCGCCAGATACTCCGTACCGCTGCCGCAGCCCGACAGCCGCTTTGCCACGCAGGGACCGCCTTCTAAGTCTATCATAAAATGGAAAAAGTTGAAACCTTTTCCTTCTTTTCTGTAACGGAGAATTTCCTTTGCCAGCCTGTCGTATTCCTCCAGTATTACCGGAATATCCTCCTCGCGGATGGCATACGCTTCCGATTTTTCATCCGCCACGACAGGCTCCACGGAAATCTGCTGAAAGCCCAGATCCGCCAGATGCAGCACATCCTTCGAAAAATCAAGGTTGTTTCTTGTAAAGGTGCCGCGCACATAATAATTCATCTGGCCGCGGCTTTCCGCAGTCTGCTTAAACTTCGGCACCACCGTATCATAACTGCCCTGTCCGCCCCGGAAAGGACGCATCAGGTCATGAACCGCCTTCCGCCCGTCTATGGAGAGGACGATGTTTGCCATCTCCCTATTGCAGAATTCCAGTATTTCGTCGTTCAAAAGCACGCCGTTAGTCGTCAGCGTAAAGCGGAATTTCTTATGAAAAGGCTCCTCCAGGCTCCGTCCGTAAGCCACCAGATCCTTCACCACCTGCCAGTTAAGGAGCGGCTCCCCTCCGAAAAAGTCCACCTCCAGATTGATCCGCTTTCCGGAATTTGCCACCAGAAAATCCAACGCCTTCTTTCCCACCTCAAAGGACATCAACGCCCGTCTGCCGTGGTATTCCCCTTCTTCTGCAAAACAATATTTACAGGCAAGATTACAGTCATGGGCAATATGCAGACAGAGCGCCTTTACCACAGTCTGCCTGTTTTTAAAATCAAAAATATAGTTTTCGTAGATATCCTCTGTGTAGAGCTGCTCCATCTGAGCCAGCGTAAACAACTCTTCGGCGATCTCCCTCTTTTCTTCTGCCGGACAGGAAAGTTCCCGCAGGGCTTTTACCGCCTCTTCCAGAAGGGCATCCGCAATACCCTCCGCCTCTTTCCGCTCTTCTTCCGGATATGTTCCGGGATTACCGCTTTTTCCTGCTTTTTCCTGCTCCCGCCATGCTTTCCAGACAGGTTCTAAGAGCGGCACCGCCTGATAACTCAGCTCGTCCATCACATGGACGCTGCCGCTGTTGACATCCAGCACGATCGGATATCCGTTATTGATATACTGATGTATCATACCATGATCCTTTTCGCTTCGTCATTACTGATAATACTTGACTACTCTCTTCCTTTCACATCACAAAGAAGCAGCGAGAGATTTCCCGCTGCCTAAAACCTGACAAATCTGCTTCCTGTTTTGATATTTCTGTTGCTCAAGTACTTATTTCTGAACTTTTTCACAACTCTGATTACCAACCGTACAGGAAGTCTTGCATGCTGACTGGCAGGATGTCTGGCACTCGCCGCAGCCGCCTTTCTTCATGGATTCCTTAAAATCTCTGGTTGTCAATGTCTTAATATGTTTCATCACAGAACCTCCTGGCTTATTGTATCGACTTTCTTTTGCCCGCGGTTGCACACCTGCGGACACATTATTTAGGAGTATAGCATAAAAATTTCCGCATGAAAAGAGGGAGATGGAAATTTTTATGTTTTATTGCAGCAGTTCAGCCTTTTGCTTTACTGTTACGTTTTATTGCATCATGCAATTTATCTCACTGCCTCGAATGCCGCATCCAATGCCGCAATCAGGTCTTCCGCCTTCTCAATGCCGATGGAGAGCCTGATCGTGTTTTCTTTGATGCCCTGCTCTCTCAGTTCCTCCGCCGTGCACTGGCTGTGGGTCGTGGTAGCCGGATGGACCACAAGGGATTTCACGTCCGCCACGTTTGCCAGCAGGGAAAAGATCGCCAGATTGTCGATAAAAGCCTGTGCCGTTAGATCGGCACCGCTCTGCGGCCGGCTGCCGTCCAATACGCAAAAAGGATATCCGGCTATAGGTTATCCCTATAGCTGTGCCATTTCAGCAGCCGGAATATGTTTCGGTCAATGTCATTTTCGGTTATAGATACAAATACCACAGAAAGATTCAGGCCCTCAAAGCTTTCCCGTGAGAAACTATCTCCCCACCGCAACCGCCTCATAAGGCCGCAGCGCCATCTCTCCCTTCAGCTCCGCATCCGCATAATTTCCGATCAGAATTTCTCCTGCCGGAAACTCCGCCGGCATCTCAAAGAAAACTTCCCTGTCCGTAAAATTGCAGGCTACCAGAATCTTCTCTTCCCCCAGCGTCCTTGTATAAACATAAAGTTCCTTCGACTCCGGCAGCAGAAGATCATAGGTTCCGTATACGATCACTTCCTTTTCCTTCCGCAGGCGGATCAGATTACGGAAATAATGAAATACAGAAGTCTCTCTGACAAGCTGTTCCGCGGCGTTTATCTCCTTATAATTCGGATTCACCATGATCCAGGGCGTTCCTGTTGTAAAACCCGCGTTTTCCTCCGCACTCCACTGAAACGGCGTTCTCGCGTTATCCCTGCTCTTATACCTTAAATACCGCATCATTTCCTCTTTTGTAAACGCACCGTTTTCCGTCAGTTCATGATAGGCGTTTATACTCTCTAAATCCCGGAAATCTTCAATGCGCTCAAACGGTACATTGGTCATCCCCAGCTCCTGTCCCTGATAAATATAAGGCGTTCCCTGCATCATATACAGGCAGGTTGCCAGCATTTTCGCAGAAGTCTCCCGGTACTTTCCGTCATTTCCGAATCTGGACACGCTGCGGGGCTGGTCATGGTTCTCCCAGAAAAGGCTGTTCCATGCTGCGCCTTCAAGCCCCTTCTGCCATCTGGTCATCACCTCTTTTAAATCCCGCAGATCCGCCTTCTTATCCGACCATTTGCTGTTCTCCCCCGCGTCCACGTCCATATGTTCAAACTGAAATACCATATTCAGTTCCTTTTCATCGCTGCGGGCATACTTTTTCGCCTCTTCCACCGTCACCCCGGAACACTCTCCCACCGTGATCGTGTCAGCCCGGTTCAAAACCTTTTCCCGCATCTCCTGCAGATAGGCATGGACATGGGGCCCGTTGGCCGCCTCATCAAAGCCCGCGTATCCGCTGATGCCGGGAACACCGTCCGAAAACTTTGCCGGTTTGGAGATCAGGCTGATCACATCCATCCGGAAGCCGTCTACGCCCTTATCGATCCACCAGTTCATCATCCGGAACACTTCCTCCCGCACTACAGGATTATCCCAGTTCAGATCCGGCTGTTTTCTGGAAAACAGATGCAGATAATACATATCCGTCGCCGCATCATATTCCCACGCAGGTCCGGAAAAGCAGGACCCCCAGTTATTGGGCGCGCCGCCGTCCTTTCCCTGCCGCCAGATATAATAATCCCGGTAAGGGTTATCCAAAGATTTCCGGCTCTCCACAAACCAGGCATGTTCATCCGAAGTATGGTTCACCACCAGATCCATCACCAGCCGGATTCCCCGCTCATGGGCCGCCGAAAGCATCTCATCAAAATCCTCCATCGTGCCAAACTCTTCCATGATCGCCTGATAATCGCTGATATCATAGCCGTTGTCGTCATTGGGCGACTGATAAACCGGAGAGAGCCAGACCACATCGATCCCCAGCTCCTTCAGATAATCCATCTTTGAAGTGATTCCCCTGATATCACCGATCCCGTCTCCGTTGCTGTCGCAAAAACTCCTCGGGTAGATCTGATATACCACACATTCCTTCCACCATCTTTTTTCCATGCCGCGTCCTCCGTTTTTTATGTATGATTCTTCGTTCTACTTTCTTGCTTCCGCCTGATATTTCGCATCTTTCCAATTACGGTTCATAATCTCCAATATCTCATCCGCCGTATATAGCGTTCCTCCCGGATACTCGCAGAAGATTCTCTCTCCGTTATAATCCGGGTGCAGTCTTTTATAGAATGCGGAATACGGGTCCGATAATTCAGGCCATTTCATGTTTTCGAATATTCTATCGGAAAAATTTGACATTTATTTATAGGTTTGTATATTCAGGTTTATGAAGCAGCTCCATCCGGATCCGTTTTTATCTCATTACCAAAACTTCTGAGATATTTATACCCCTTTCAAAAGTTCACAGCTGCTGCCATCACTGCTTATCAAATGCTATCATAAAATCTGCAGACAAAAAGTCTGGTTGTAATAACAGCGCCTGATAGGATATAATACCGAACAGGATAAAAAAATCCTCAGTTCTAAAAAAAACAGGAAACTCAGAAAGGAAAAACCCATGCATAAAATCCTGATCATAGACGACGACAAAGACCTCTGCGCCCTGATCCGCAGGCGCATCCTCTCCGAAAACATAGAAGCGGACTGCTGCCACACCGGAACAGCCGGCCTTGACAAACTGTCAGAGCAGACCTATCAGCTTGTCATACTCGATGTGATGATGTCCGGGATGGACGGCTTTGAGACACTCGAATATATCAGAAAGGAAAGCAATCTGCCCATCCTGATGCTGACTTCCAAAGACGACAGCGCTTCCAAAGTCCGGGGACTGCGCGCCGGGGCGGACGATTACCTGACAAAGCCCTTTCACATGGATGAACTGACTGCCCGCATCCTGTCCCTGATCCGCCGCTATACCCGCTTTAACGGCCACGACGAGGATCTGCAGCCTCTTGTATTCGACGGCCTGCGCATCGATCCCGAGACCCGCTGTGTCACTTCTATCAACGGCACCTTTGAACTTCCGCCAAAGGAATTCGATCTGCTCTGGTTATTCGCGGAACATCAGGGAAAGATCCTGACCAAGCAGCGGCTCTATGAAGAAGTCTGGAAAGAGCCCTATGTGTATGACGACAACAACATCATGGCGGTGATCAGCCGCGTCCGCAAAAAAATCGAGAAAGACCCGGGCAGCCCGAAATATATCCAGACCATAAAAGGCATCGGCTACCGCTTCAGCAAGGAGGTATGATGCCATGATACCTCTTATCTTCCTGTTATCCTGCATCGCCCTGTTTTCCGCAGCCTATGCCATTCTCACGATCCGCCGGACAAAGAAGCAGATCGCCGAGATGACAGAAGCCCTTGCCGATATCCGAAACGGAAACGGGAACCGGCGTATCCTTGCCCTCCCCCATGAGCTCACCGCCCCGCTCGTCTATGAGATCAACGATATCATTGTCTCCTATGAGGAGCGGCTATCCGCCTTTTATCAGATGGAAGAAGCCAACAAACAGCTTATGACAAGCCTCTCCCACGACGTCCGGACGCCGCTCACCACGCTGATCGGCTATCTGGACGCACTGTGCAGAGAGCCTGCCGCCGACGGGGAACAGACAGAATATCTGGAAAACGCCCGCAGAAAAGCCCGCGACCTGAAAGAATATATTGACGTATTGTTCGACTGGTTTAAACTGACCTCCAACGAGTTCACCCTGAACCCCCAAACCGCCGAACTGGCGGAACTGACCAGAACGATCCTGATCGACTGGATTCCCGTGCTGGAAGAGAACAAACTGGAATATGTGATCTCAGTACCCGATGCACCCTTCCCGGTACTTTTTGACGCGGACTGTTATACCCGGATTCTGGGCAACCTGATGCAGAACGTGATCCTCCACAGCCGGGCAACGCGGATAGAACTATCCCTCACTTCTTCGGAGGGATGCGCTCTGCTCGAACTTTCCGACAACGGTGTCGGTATTGAAAAAGAAGACCTGAAACATATCTTTGACCGGCTGTATAAATGCGACAAAGGCAGAACGGCAAAAGGCAGCGGCCTCGGGCTCTCCATCGCCTGTCAGCTCACCGAAAAAATGGGCGGTAAGATCACGGCAAAAAGCGCGCCCGGGAGGGGATGCGCCTTCACGCTCTCTTTTCCTCTCGCATAAAACGGCAGTTTTCACAGCGCTGTCCGGAAATCCGGACAGCCTTCCTCCGTCTGAGCGCCTTATGCGCCTCTTTCCCTGTACGGGAAAAGAACACAAGGTTAACACAAGGTTCCTGTAAGGCTGCCGCAAGGTTTCGGCGCTAAAATACTAATATACGGCATGCCGGACTAAAATATCTCAAATCTGAAACGGAGGTTATCCATGAACGACTATATTGTGGAAACAAAAAATCTTACCAAACAATACGGCGCTCAGAAAAGCGTTGCAAATCTGAATATCCATGTCCGAAAAGGGCGGATCTACGGCTTGCTCGGCAGAAACGGCGCCGGCAAGACCACCACCATGAAAATGCTGCTGGGACTCACAAAGCCCACTTCCGGCGAAGTGATGATCTGGGGGCAGCCGCTGCCCGGAAACGAAAAAAAGCTGCTTTCCCGGATCGGCTCCCTGATCGAATCCCCGGGCTTTTATCCCAACCTTACAGCAACCGAAAACCTGCAGATCTTTGCTTCCCTGCGGGGCGTCCCGAACCGCCATGCGATCCGCGACGCGCTGGATCTGGTCTCTCTGCCCTACAAAGACAAAAAACTGTTCTCCCAGTATTCTCTCGGTATGAAACAGCGGCTCGCCATCGCCCTTGCGGTGATGCATGATCCCGAACTTCTGATCCTGGACGAGCCGATCAACGGCCTTGATCCTATCGGTATCGCAGAAGTGCGCTCTTTTATCCGGGAACTGTGCGACGTAAAGGGAAAAACCATTCTGATCTCCAGCCATATTCTCTCCGAGATCGCCCTGCTCGCCGACGATATCGGCATTATCGACAAGGGCGTGCTGTTGGAGGAGGAAACCCTTGCGGAACTGGAAGCAAAAAGCAGCAGACACATCCGCTTTACCGTCTCGGATACAGCCCAGGCGGCAAGGATACTGGAACATACCTTCCGTGAATACCATTTTACCGTGCTTGACGACCACCGCCTGCAGCTTGGCAATATGGATCTGTCTGTGGGCAGGATCGTGACAGCTTTTGTCGCAAACGGCCTGGAAGTCTCGGAAGCGGCGGCTTTTGAGGAAAGTCTGGAAAGCTATTTCAAACGGGTGACGGGAGGTGAGGGCATTGCTTAATCTGATCATAGCCGAATTCCGGAAGTTAAAACGGAAAAAATCATTCCGGATCATGTTTCTCACCACCTTTATCATGCCCCTTTTTTACATCCTGCTGCTGCAGGACGCCAGTCTGGATGACCTTATGAGCGTTGTGCAGGAAGAGAACGGATTTCTGCTCCTGATCCCTTTCTCCGTTATCATAGCCGCCAATCTGTTTTTTGAAGAACAGGACTATGACACCCTGAAAAACCTGATGTGCATTCCCGTCACCAAAAGCAGCCTTGCCGCGGCAAAGCTTTTTGTCGTCCTGCTTTTTGACCTTGCCTATGAACTGGCGGGATACGGATTTTCCATTCTGCTCGCGCTTTTTCTGGATATTCCGCTTTTTCGCGCCGGGCAGCAGTTTTTCCTGACATTGTGCAGCGGCGTTTTGCTCTGGATGGCGGCTATGCCCTGCCTGCTCCTTGTGATCTGGTGCAACAGATCCTATATCATCTCGGTCATTATCGCGTTCGCCTACACGGTTTTCGGCTATATCCTGCATATCAGTGACGCCGTCCTGCGGGTGCCTCTGGGACTGAATATTTCCACCTTTCTTCCCGTTCCGATCATTTTCCGGTGGCGTTATCAGTTTCATTCGCTCGAAAACGCCGGTACGATCATGACAGAGTTTTATGAAGGCTTCAGCCCCTACTTTGTGCCGACCCCGGCTGTTTTCGCCATACTGGCGGCAGAGGCTGTCCTGTGCATGACGCTTATGATTAAAATCTATCAGAAACAGAACGTATAAGGAGGGAAACAGACTATGTTTGCAATCATCAAAACTGAATTTCTGAAAATAAAGAGATATCATATCCTGCTGATCGGACTGATCGGTATGTTCTGCTCGCCGCTTCTTCAGCTTTTCTCCCAGATGGCGATGAATGAAGAACTGAGAAATCCCGATTACAATTTTGCCGCTCTGACAGACTCAGTGATCTGGGGCAATACGCAGATCTTTATGCCGGTTTTATTCACACTGACCGGCGGATATCTGATCAACCGGGAGTATACGGACGATACGCTCAAAAACATACTGACCGTTCCTATCTCCTTCCGGAAATTTCTCGCCGGAAAACTGACAGCCATCGGTATCCTGTCCGTCCTTTTCGGAATATACAGCCTGATCGTTACACTCGTTGTCAGTTTCTTCGCAGGTCTTCCCGGCATCAACGCCCCGGATTTTTTTTACGGCCTGCTGCGGGTCATCCCGCTCTCTGCTCTGATCTACATTATCGTCCTTCCGGTCATCACTTTATGCAGCCGGAAGCCCGGGCTGTTTATGACAGGTTCCATGATCTCTTTTCTGGCGGGATACAGTGTTCTGTTTTTCAAGCGGGGACTGCTCCGGCATCTCTATCCTTTTTCGGCGGCGCTGACCCTTATCGGCTTTGATACTTCTTCCTATACAAGAGCGCCGGAGAAAGGAAGCCTGCCGCTGGCGATACTATCGCTCAGTTTCATGCTGCTGGCTGCCGTACTGCTTGTGTGCACTTCCAAAGTGCCTGAAGCGGCGGGAAAACAAAAAAGAGCAAAAAAGCATGCTTCCCTCCGCCCGGCACAGCGGGAACACCTTCTGCGCTCCGCCCGGCAATGAATTTTGTCTGCCGCTGTACAGGATATTTCCCGTACAGCGGTTTTTCCGATTACGGCCGATACCATTCCGACAGGCTTACCACTTCTCCGTCCTCCAGTTCCGCACCCCAGAGCATCGGAAATTCCGTTTCCCTAAAATATCGTTCAAAAGCCTCTCTGTCTACCTCCACACCGGGACCGCTATGGTTTTCCAGAATCGTATAAGTACAGTCGCCGCGGACCGGATATGCGGCATCCGCGCCCTCCAGATCCACCACTTGAAATCCCGCCTCCGCATCGTACTCCGGTTTCCAGCCTTCGCTCTCCGGCGTCAGCCAATCCTGCAGGTCTATGGTGACCAACCCCTCCTCAAACTCCGTGATATATCCCAGAATCTGTCTGCTGCTCTCCGTTACCTCCGCAAACGTATCCGCGATTACCGAAAGCTCCTGTTCCCAGCCCTCTTCCATTTCTTCCGGATAACAGTACTCCACACACCAGAGCGCATCCTCCGATTCATACAGCCTGGCTTTATAACGAACTCCAGACTCCTGTTTCACCATACCTTCTTCCTCCGGCACATAACCGTCATCCTCCAAAGTCTGCCCGACCGGATAATCTTTTGTAAAACCCGACACCCATATCCTGACATTCCCGTTTACTGCTGCCTGCCAGGTATCCGCCTCCGTCTTCTGCCATTCCCCCACAGGCAGATAAAGGGCGTATTCTTTTCCTGTCAGAACGCCTCTTTCCACAACAAGCTGCGCCTGCTTTTCCTCCGGTATGCCTTCTTTCATGATCGTAAGCGTTATCATATCTTCCGCTGTGATCTCATTCCCGGAAGCATCAGCACCAGATACCTCTTCCGCCCGCACGCTGCGCACCCAGTAGACATCCTCTTCATGCCAGTTCATCAGAATATATTCCGTGCTGCCGTCGTTTTCGTATGCCAGTGTGAGGATCTCTTTTTCCGCGCTGTTTTCCTCATAGGGTTCTATCTCCACAGTGACCGCGCCGTCTCTCACCTCGCACTGTCCGGTTCCGCCGACGCCGATGCCTATGTAATAGCTGAATTCTCCTGTTCCGGATATCTCCATCCCATCCCCGAAGGATATCCCCGTGCCCCAGAGCATGGGATCTGTCCTGTCAAAATCGATCATCCAGCTTCCTGCCATGTTGATAAACGCCCCATCACCTGACAGGTTTTCCTCCAGCCTGCCGGATTCCTCCCCGGGCGCGCTTCCCTCTTTTTCCTTCACAGCAGAACACCCCACCAGCGTCCCCATGCAGACTGTCAAAGTTACAGCACAGACTAAAACGAGCGCGCCGTTTTTCTTTCCGGTTTTCCGCAGTATATTCCGAAAGCGCTTTTTCATGATCTGCTTTCCGCCGTAAAATCCCGTTGACAGAACGATGCTTTTTCCGCACCCTTTATGAAGCGTGGATAAAAGCGTTTCCGTATATGCTTTTTTCATCTCAAGGCCCGCTCCCTGCGTCACCCTTTCATCGCAGGATAACTCCATATCCATAGCCGCTTCCTTCTGCATGATCCAGATCAGCGGATTAAACCAGTGCACACCGTTCACCGTCATAAACAGCAGCTTCCAGTATACATCCCCCCGCTTTACATGAACCAGTTCATGTTTCAGAATAAAATACAGCTCTTTTTCACTGTATTCCCCCTCCGGCAGCACTAATACAGGACGGAAAAATCCCAGCACCATCGGGCTCGCCGCTCCGGAAAATTCTATGAGCGGTATGGTATGCCTGATATGCAGTTCTCTTTTTATTTTCAGAAACTGCTGCAAAGCCGCAGTCTCTTTTACAAGCCTCCCGTTTTTCATCACCTGTTTTTTATAATGCAGATAAATGATTATATGCACAGATATATAAAGCAGGCTTCCTGCCAGCCAGATCAGGCAGCCGATATCCAGCAGCGTAATATTTCTTTTTACCGGCATTTCAAGAGGCGTTGTCATCTGTACCGGAATTTCCACAACCACCCGCCTTGAAACGGCTTCTGCCGGTACCATGTCTTCCCCGCTTTGTTCCGCTTTCGGCATTGTACGGCCTTTCCATTGCACCAGCATATCGGCAGCAGACCTTCCGTCCGCCCCGCTAACCGGAACAAGAAGCCTCACCGCAAGAAATATCCAGATCAGATACTTCCACTTTGCGGCATAGCGCCTGTTTAAGAAGGGGGAAACCAACAACAGAAAAACAATGACCAGACTGACTGATACCGAAATTTCCAGAACAGTAAGAAACAGATCTGTCATCATGCGTCCTCCTCCCCGGAAGCTTCCTCCTCCAGTTTATTCAGAAAATCTTTCAGTTCCTCCACATCGGAACTTTTGATCGCTTTGGAACTGTACAGAGAGGCGATCATATTCTGTATGGAGTTGTTATACAGTTTTTCCAGAAAATTTTTGCTCGCTCCTGTTTTATATTCATTCTCCGAGATAACCCAGCTATACAGGTTGCTTCCCGTGGTACGGTCGCACCTCACAAATCCTTTATCCGCCAGCCGGGTGAGAGAAGTCATCAAAGTGGAAAGCTGCCACTTCCTGCGTCCGTGCAGTTCTTTTAATATGTAGTTAGATGTGACGGAAGCCTCGCTGTTCCAGATCACCTGCATAATCTCCAGTTCGGCTTCTCCCAGTTTTTTTATCGTATCTGACATGTTTGTTCTCCTATTCCAGTTCCGCACAGAAACCGGAAGTGCTGTTTTCAGTTCCGCTCTGCAATCTTCAGTACACATTCTTGTTATACTGCTGTATAATGATATTATGCGCTTGTGTAACAGTTTTGTCAAGATGCATTTACAATAGTCCCTTTTCGGAATTGCATACCTGTTAAAAATAAATTATAATTACGCTAGCAAACCGGAAGTGGGAGACATGTAATGACAGGAATATATTTTAGTGGTACAGGGAACACAAAATTTTGTGTTGATAAATTCTTGAAAGAATATGATTATAGTAAAAACTCATTTTCTATTGAAGATAATGAAGCTTTGGAGAAAATAAAAAATGACAATGAAATCGTGATAGGCCATCCAGTAAAATGCATTGGTTGTGGTTCATGTGAAAAGCTATGTCCTATGGGTAACATTACAGTAAAAAACGGAATTGCTGTATCAAGCGATAAATGTACAATGTGCTATCGCTGCATTAATAAATGTCCAACACAGGCAATCACATTGTTAGGTAAAAAAGTTATTGAACAAAATGATTTTTTCCCTTAAATCAACTGATTAACCGCATACTGATTAGAGCTCACTGTTTTTGTCTTGTTCTTCATCAAGCCATTCTTTTAACTTTCGTTGTAATACTTTT
This sequence comes from Lachnospiraceae bacterium, assembly GCA_910573755.1. GTDB lineage: Bacteria > Bacillota > Clostridia > Lachnospirales > Lachnospiraceae > 1XD8-76. The sequence continues at coordinate 42,135 of CAJTBO010000024.1, forward strand.
TTGTCAGGCAGATATAATTCGTATTCTTTTGCATAAATATTGGCATCTTCTGGCAATGTCAAATCAACCAGTGCTTCATCACTCTTTTTGCAAAGCAAAATGCCAATTGTTGGATTTTCTCCTTCGATTCTTTCATAACGATCATAATAATTGACATACATTTGCATCTGTCCTAGATCCTGATGAGTAAGCTCATCTGCCTTAAAATCAATAAGCACATAGCACCGCAACAGACGGTTATATAGAATCAAATCAACATAAAAATTTTTGTCGTGGAACGTAAAGCGCTTCTGACGCTGTTCAAACAAAAAACCTTTGCCCAATTCCAACAAAAATTTCTGCATTTTATCAATAACTGCCGATTCCAAATCACTTTCATGGTAAGATGCCATGTCCTCCAATCCGGCAAACTCAAGAACATATGGCGTATGTAAAATATCCTCCGGCTTTTGCGGTATTGCGCCCTCATTTGCCAATCGCAGTACATCATCTTTATTCCTGCTTAAAGCAAGCCTTTCATAAAGGCTGGAATGATATTGTCTTTTCAAAGTAGACACATTCCAGCCGGAACGTATCGCTTCTTTTTCATAAAAATCTCTCTCGTCTTTATCTTCAATGCGCATAAGTACCTGATAATGCGTCCAACTCAGTCTAAATGGCAATTTAGAATATACTATGTTCAATTGTCCAATTCCCGATTGGATAATTCCGATTTCCTGCCCCAATTGTCCAATTTGCGATTGGATAATTTCATTTTCTCTGTCCTTATAAGTCAAGTAGAACTGTCTCATTCCCGCAACATTACTTCTGGAAAATCCTCTTCCGTATTCTTTTGTAAGATATGCAGATAGAGAATCAATGACCTTTGAGCCATATTTTGCGCGTTCCTGTCCCTGCTGTTCCTGTTCGACAATATAATGTCCTAACAAAAAACTTGTAATGACTGTAATGGTATTTGCCATCTGTCCCATATTACTTCGGGCATTGTCAATCAATTTTTTTGATTTTTGAAATAAAGAAGTAAATTCCATATCGTTTATTATGTCCGTTTTTTTATTATTCACAAATCCGCCTCCAATGGTAACTTTTGCAATAATTTATGTGTGTTCTTCTCACTCTATTTGAGTATCTTACCAATTAAAATATCACCTTTGTTCTCCGTCTTTATCCATTGAGAAAAATATGAATCAACACCTGTCGTATGATCATCAATTACGATTAATGTTCTATCTTTTCCTCTAATTTCATTAAGATATCTTATTCGAAATATCTAAAACTGTAGCAACACACGAATTTTTATTTCCAAACCTGTGAAAGGCACCAATGCGGTCATGAAACCCGTCCCGGTCTTTCGCTGTTTTGTATTTCCTGATATAGTTTTCCTATAAGACTGACACACTACAGAACACGCAATTGCACCAAACATCTTTGCATATTCTACATTATTTGCACTCATTTTTACATCTCCTCCCAATCTACATCTGCAATAATTCCACCTGAACAAGAGCAACGGCAATTACACATACAACCTGTACACTGTGAGATACAAGAAGCAGCACTTGCGATTTTCTTCTCAGTAATGTTTCCAAGCATCTTTCCATAAGAATCAACGTTGTAACTGATCATTAAAATTGCCTCCTCGTATAGTTCAATATTTATATACTATTATACATAATTTTCCACGTCAATATTATACTAATTATATTGCTTTTACTTCTTCCCCAATCCACTATATATAGTATATTATGGTCTTATAGTATATGTAAAAAATAATTAATTTTCACTAACAATTACTTCATCGAAATATTTTACAATGTCTTTATTCTTCATCATGCATCTCCACAACTTCTGGTTTGTGAAGCAGTTAATGGGAACACTTTTCCGAAAAAGGAGTTACAATATTGCCCACTAGGAAACACAATGCGGCATACCGAAACAGAAAGCCTCTTGCACTTCCTGTTTCGGTATGCCGCCTGTTATGGACAGAAGTTATCTGATTTTCCGTTGGCTGTAATCCGCAGGCGGATAGTACAGCGCGGCAAAATCACTTTTCTAATAATTTCAAAAATCTCCTGTCATTCATCTGCTCATTTGTAATATAGCTGCCGTCTAAAAATAAGGCATAAGTTGTAATCGGTGTCGGAGCATTTTGTGCGTCCTCTTTATTCTGCAGATGAATCGCCTTAAATTTAACAGATCTCTCTTTTGCAATGTTTTCAATGACGGGAACATATTTTGCGTTAAACGGGCACTGACTGGTGTAATACAGGACATATCCCGTCTCATCAATATGAGGATGTTTCGCACATTCTTTGAACTTCGGTGCCAAAGCGTTTTCGGTAAAAGACAAATGCCATAACAAAATACCGTTATCCGCTTCATCACTAACGGTAAAACCTTTGTATTTCAGGAATTCAGGATCAGCCAGAAACGGTTTTTTCTTTGCCGCAGCCAAAATGCACAGTCCTTTTTTTCCTTTGTTTTTGCTGTCTTCCATGCAGATATTCAGCAGTTCCGTTGAATAACCATGTCCTTTGAGGGAGCCCGCCACCCATAAACAATCAATATACATATAGCCGTCAGCGGCAATGGGATTCCACGCGTTTTCAGCAGGTATATATTCAATAAAACACTTTCCCCGCTGCTTGCTCTTTAAAAAAACCAGACCGTCCTCAAAACGTTCTCTCAGCCAGTTCTTTTTTGACGATACCTGAAGATCATTATTGTTTGAAATTGCACAACATATATGTTCTTTTTCTATATTCTCATTTGTTACCCTGATATACTCCATAGTATGCCTCCATAAATTACTGATTTGTCATTGCTTTACTGCAGCTCTCTGTTTTTCCAGCGTTTCAGCGTCGGAAACCACTCAAGCATGATTTTTTCGGCTTCTTCTTCACTCATACCGGGATTGGCTGCAATATTCCTCATTTTTGCTGCCGTCGGCATTTGTTCCGCAGAGTTCATCCGTATCTCCCATAGGCATACCGCAGCACTGACAAAATTTCTGATTCATTTCATTCATATTCTTTCCCTCTTTCTTTCAAATGTATTTAAAGTTTACGCATAGCCTTACTGCTATGGCACTTAATATAACACACATAACCTGACACCTTTTATCAGGGTTTATTTTTTTAAATTGTCTGTGCCGCTAAAATATCTTCTGAATACCTTGCATTATATTCCCGGAACTTTTTTATTAATATCCCTTTTTACTGTCTACGACTCTTCTCCTGCCATTCCATAAGAGCGCTGTAAAAAAGCGGATATTCCTTATGCAGCCGCACCGGAGAGCCCTGTTCATTTAAAAAACAATGCTCCGACCATGCTTCGCACACAAGATCCCCTTTTTCATTTTTCATCACATATTTCAGCTTTAACCTCACTCCCTTAAACTCTTCAACAAGCACCTCGATATCAATCGTATCCGGAAACGTTGTTGACTGCCTGTACTTACACTCCACTGCCGTCACAGGAGAAACAATGCCTTCCTCCTCCAGTTTCGCATAACTCCAGCCGGTCTTTTCCAGAAAATCCACCCTGGCTTCCTCCATCCACCTGATATAATTTGAATGGTGCGTAATGCCCATTTTGTCCGTCTCATAATACTGCACAATATGCTGATACATTTCAGATTTTCCTCCTCCTGAACACAAAAAAGACGCATGGTCTGCATTAACTGTTCCATGCACCTTTATACTGCTATTTTAATATTAAATTGCTTTACCGGCTAAGCCAACTGCGCAATCTCTTCCTCAAGTTCTCTTAATTCATCAAAAGACAATGACGGAATACATTCCGCAATATCCTCAAGAGTCATTTTCCCTTTTTTAATCAATCTTTCCGCCGTTTCTCTGTCTGCATCATGTCTTTCGCTTCTGATAAATGATCTCATAATCTGTTCTTCATCAAACAAACTCATCATAATTGTCACAACCTCCTTTTCCCTGTCAAGCAGATATTCTCTTAAAACATTCCTGTCCTTGCATATACGGATTGTTTCTGTAACCGCCTTTTGCGTCATCCCATGTTGTTTTGTCTGCTCATTAAAAACCTTACAGAAAATAATATACTGATTGATGATGTCATCTGTATCACTTTCATAAATAACCTTTGCTTTTACTTCAATATCAATATCCGCGCCTTCAAAAAATTCTTTAGACAGAGATATTTTTTCCGGTTTCCGCCCTTTGTTTCCTGTAAAAATCACATAGAGTTCAGGCTTTGGCATTTTCACTTTTCTGCTTGCGTAATAGTTTTGGCTGGTGCGCTGAAAATATTCGTGATAACTTTGAGCCAGATACAGCAAAACTCTTACTAAAATATTCATTGTCCAGGTAGATTGTGCTTCTATGAGGATCATCAGTTTATTACCCACAATAAAGCCTAAGTCATTATACAGATTATCCGTCAGCACATTCTCTATCGTTACATCAGTCAATGAGTCCTCTGTTGCTGCGGTGTCTTCTGGATGGAGCGTTTTATACAGCTTTAGAAGATAACTTTTATTTTGAAAAAGGTCAACGAATACACTGTTTTTTGCGGTACGTTTTGCCATATGGCGCATCGCTTTGACTTCCTGTGTCAGCTTTGTATCGTCCTGCACTTTATCACCTCAATTTCTAAAATCTGCGGCATAAGATACAATACAGCCTGCTCCTGCCACACTTCAATTATACAAAAAAGCATCCGCCTTTACAATAAAATTCACATTAAATTTCGTCCTCCCTTTTGTATTTATTTTAATTAAGAGGTCCTCTATAATTTATAACTCCCGCCGCCAGTATCCATATTGTTTCCCCCCGGAATTTCTGCTACTATTAATATCATACATGCGCCAGAAAGCCGCATGTAAAAGGAGTTATATCATGTGCAGACGTTTATCCATCTATTTTAAAGAAATGTACCCAATCCTGCCGCGGTTCGCTTTAGGGCTGATCATATTCGGGGAAATTCATTTTATCATCCTGTTAAATGCAGGCATCCGGGATTTCAGGCTCGGCATACAGGAACTGATCGGCGGTTTCACCGTGTTCAGCTTTCTCCTATGGCTCAGAATCGCCGACGATTTCAAGGATTACGAACTGGACTGCCGCCTGTTCGCGGACAGGCCCCTTCCCTCGGGGCGGGTACATAAAAAAGACCTTGCCATCTTTGTGACCGCTCTGATCGCCGTTACTGTGCTGCTGAACCTTTTTTTCATGAATAATTTCGGATTTTTCCTGTTTCTGTATATTTACGGAACACTGATGTCTCTCTGGTTTTTCAGCAAGAAAAAGATCCAAAAAAGCCTTCCTTTAGCGCTTATCACCCACAATCCGGTGCAGATGATCATGAATATCTATATCATCTCCTTCACCTGCTTTAAATACGAACTGCCGCTTTTCACCTTTGTCAATTTCCTCGCCGCCTGGACGCTCTATTTTCCGGCGCTGATCTGGGAAATCGCAAGGAAGATCCGCGCGCCGAAGGATGAAACGGAATATGTGACCTACTCCAGACTGTTCGGATACAAAAAAGCGACTCGGTTTATCCTGATCATCACCTGGGTGGATATCATCACAAACTTCCTGCTTGTATGGCATTTAAATAAACTCACGGTTCTGGCGCTGTTTCTGGATGTGTCATGGATGAGTATAAAATTTTTACAGTTTATGAAAGATCCGACGAGATTCAAGATCGTTGAAAAAGTGGAACGCTATACCTATATTCAGGAATCGCTGATGCTGCTGACAATACCGGTTTATCTGATTTTCGGCGCCATATAAAGGCGCCGGTCCGCTCCGGCGGAAAGCGGATCATGCGTCACCATTAAAATAGCCGCTTTCTCCTGTTCGTTTCATTCCGTCAGCAATGCCGGCAACTGTCCGGCAGACACAGAATCCAAAGCCCCTGCCGGTTCTCCTCATTAACCAAATACCAGACTGCACACCAGCATACTCACCGGCTGGTGGATCAGATAAATCCAGATCGTCCTGCTCCCAATAACAGATAAGACCGGAACCTTAAACCGGGCCGCAGCTTTCCATGTGTCATGCTCCCTGAATATTCCATTGAAAAAATAACCGCACAGGTACAGAAACATCCACGGGATCATCGGAAAATAGTCGCTTGACTTAAAACCGGGAAAAGGAAAACCAAACGGTGTCAGAATCTTTATGGAATAGAATACTGCCGGAACCTGTATACCGCCCCCAATCCCGATATAGCCATGCTGTATCTGCCTGCAAAGGATAAACAGCACAAAACAGATTCCCAAGCCAAAGGCCGGAGAGACTTTCTTTACCAGCTTCCGGAGCGGGAACATCAGCAGAACCGCACATCCCATAAAATTCAATATCCCGAACCATATGGTTTCCGACGGGATGACGATAAGGGTGACAAGCGAAATAATAAAGCCATACAGATTAAAACGCAGGCCGCGCCGCAGGTTCCCCTCCATCCCCCACTGCCATACAAATCCCGAAATGAAAATAAAGGTCTGGCAGATCATCTGCTGCCAGATGCGGATTGCAGGAAGTCCATACCAAAGCGGGTCCTTCCCATAGACAATAAATACATCATACAAAAAATGAAATACCGCCATGTTGACAATGGCAGCACCCCTGATACCGTCAACCAGATAATACCGTTTTTTCTGCGCCTCCATAAACATTACTCCTCTCCAGACATGATTCATGTTTTCAGCATAGCAGATAGTTCCCTCCATGACGGCACCTTGTAAAAATGAAACGTTTGCAGGTAAAAAATAAGAAGTCCGGAATATTCTGCCGGACTCCCTGCTCGCTATATATCGCATATAAAAGAAAATCATTCTGTATCTGCATCTTCCAAAAACAGGAGGACATTTGCCTGGAACTCCCCATCCCGGACCTCTGCCGTCAGGCTTCCATGATACTTCTCCGCAATCCTCCGGATATTTTTCAGCCCAAACCCATGCTCCTTGGAAGCCCCGGATGTCTGCCCTTTCCCGGAACAATTATTCCGCGTGCTGATGCAGAGGATGCCCCGGTCATATTTCATCATGATGTGGAATGCCGGTTCCGTTACATCCGTCAGGGCATTCATGGCATTTTCAAACAGGTTGCTTAAGATCACATTGATGTCAAAAACAGGGATTCCCAGATGCTCCGGAATCCGGATTTTCCAGGAGACATCAACGCCTGAATTCTTTGCTTTTGAGATCATGTAATTCAGAATACTGTCAATCTTTTCGTTCCCGGTGGCGACATATTCCCCGCTGTTCTCCATAAACGCCCCCATAGACGCAAGGTACTTGAGCGCCTCTTCGTTTTCCCCTCCGGACACCATATCCGTGAGCATTTTTATGTGATGCTTCATATCGTGCTTCAAGGCGCGGATATTATGCTGCGACTGCCTTATGATGTCGAACTGGTTCTCATAGATGCGGACCTCCTGCTCCAGCAGTTCGCGCTCCCGTTCCTGCCGGGATTTCCCCGCTTTCTCCAGAATCATCTCAAAAGCAAAAAACAAACTGACCGAAATGGATGTAACGATGAAATACCGGCGGCTGTCAGCAACCGTTTTAAAAAGAACAGACGCAATGCTCCATTTCCCGATCCAGTATACCGCGGGGAGGATAACCGCCATCAGCAGACGCCGTGCCGCTTTGCCCTGGTAACAGAAAGACATTGCTGATAAAAACGGAATCTCTGCCAGCAAAAAGAACAGGTCCATCACGGCAATTCCCTGCCCGATATAGGAAACGCTTATGAGAAAGCCCTCAAATATCCACAGCACTGTAAAGAGGGCTGTCACAATTTTCCTGGAAACCCTGCACTTTCCAATGCAGGCGGAAAAACAGCGCATATAAAGGCAGATACGGACTGCCGCCAGTATGATGACAAGACTTTTCACGACAGACACCTGCCTCACCCCCTTTGATACCTTTCCGTTAAATTTTCTTTCATTGCCTTCCGGTACTTCTGGCTGATCGGCAGGCGCGTGCCGTCCGTCATCTGAACAAAGTCATAATGATAAACCGAAACAAACGCTGTGTTTACGATATAGGATTTATGGATGATCCAGAAGCCTTTTCCCTCCACCTGCTCCCATACCTCCCGCATGGCACCGTAAAATTCCTTCTGTCCCGAACCGGTATATATTTCAATTTTCCTGCCATTGCAGGCAAAGTAATGTATCTCGTCCAGATACAGCCTGCAGACCGATTTCCCCGCATGATAATAAAATTCATTTTTATTGGCTTCGCTCAGCCGTATGAACTGCTCCAATACCGCATCCACTTTCTCTTTGGTGAGCGGCTTGATCAGGAAGTCCAGAGGACGCACCTGGAACAGGCTCATAGCATAGGTTTCTTTAGAAGAAATATAAACAATGCTGATCTTATCGTTTCCAAGCTGCTCCCTGATCTGCCTGCCGACCTGCACGCCATCCATCTCCAAAAGCTGGATATCCAGAAAACACAAGTCATACAGGCACTGCTCCTGAATGGAACGGTAAAATGCCTCCCCGGAATAGAAGACTTCCGTTTCAGTTCTGCCACCTCTTTCCTTTTTCTGCCCTTAAACATTCATACATTTTTCGTTTCCTCCTTTAATTGTTCGGATAAAATATCACATTATAAGCAGCGCAGGCTTTATCTGAAGCATTGTGGTATGCGTGGGAAATATCAGCCCCAAACTTCCACATTCCTTACCGGTTCAAATGGGAACAACGGATAAGCCCTCATTTCAGGCCGCCGGATGCAATCAAACCAAAAAAGAATCATCCTGTTCGCAGATGCACGTGCTATAATGCACATATACGGTATCTATGTACCAATCCATCGGGAACTAAATTCCCCTGCAAACATTCATGCGAAAGGATGATTCTATGAACACTATTTTAGAACAGTTCCATGACAAAATCAATGATACTTTTTCTTTTTTAACAGAATGATCATCAAAGGGCACATCCGCCGAAGGCTCAAAGTAAAGAACATCGGGAAGCCAAAGACGCAGGATATATGCAGGATATATCATTGTGATCCGGCCGGTTGTGTGCTATAATTTCAGCATTGCTGACAATGACAAATCAGTCAGATCAAAACTATTTCCGAGGCAGCTACTATTTCACCCCATTTTAACGGAGAGCCGTCCATGATCCTGACGCCGGAAAATTACAGAACAACCGAATTAAGTACAAAAGCCGCAAATCTGTTTCTGCTCGCAGAAGCAGGTTTCAGCGTGCCGCCATTTTTCTGTGTTGATGAAACCTTCTCAGAGGAGGAAGTCCTCTCATACCTTGCGCGGCATTTTCCGGATACCCTCTTGTTTTCCGTCCGCTCCTGCGCCTCTCTGGAAGATTCCGCAGACCGCTCCTTCGCGGGAGCGTTCCGCACCTTTCTGCGGGTGCCGAAGGAAGAAGTCTGCGCCCGCATCCGGGATGTGCTCTCCAATGCAAAACACCCGGAAAATATCTCCTACTGTCTGGCCCATCACCTTGATCCCGCCTCCCTGCGGATGCATGTGATCATACAGGAAATGATCGAATCCGATCTCTCCGGCGTCCTGTTTACTGCCAATCCGCAGGGGCCCCTGAACGAATCCGTTATCGTCTGCGGAGCAGGAACCGGCGATCTTGTTGTGGAGGACAAAACAGATACCACAACTTACTACTACCATCTTACCGACAAAGTTTTTTATTATGAACAGACCGGTTCCTCTCCGCTTTTATCCAATGGACAGGTAGATGAACTGATCCGTTTATCCCGGAAAATAAAAGAACAGATACGCTCATCCGCAGCCCCCGCCTCGCAGCCCCGAAAATCCGGAACGGTTTCCCGGCGGATAAAAAAGCGCTCTCCCTGCAAAAGCAGCGGCAAACTCCCCCCGGAGTTCGACATTGAATTTGCGGTAAAGGAAGATACTCTTTACATCCTGCAGGCGCGTCCGATCACTGCCTTACATTATGACGCACCTGTCATTATTTTGGACAACAGCAATATCGTGGAAAGCTATCCCGGCGTCACCCTGCCGCTGACTAAGAGTTTCATTCAGGAAGCCTACTATCAGGTTTTTAAAAACCTGCTGCTCCGTCTCACCGGCGAACCGGGCAGCGTCGGCAAGATCGACGACACTCTGCGGCATATGGTGGATGCGGCAAACGGACGCATTTATTACCGCATCAGCAACTGGTACGACGTACTGCTCTTTCTGCCTTTCTGCAGCCGCCTGATTCCGATCTGGCAGGAGATGATGGGAATAAAAGACAGGACTGTCAGTTCCGGTATGGAAGGAGGAATCCGCCGGAGCACACGGCTGAAAACAGCCCTCTCTTTCTTCCGTCTTCTGCGCACCTGCCCGAAGGAAATGGATAAACTGGATCTGTACTTTCAAAAGATCATCGGGCGCTTCGACGCACTGGATCTGGACACGGAAGATAACCGGGTACTGCTTTCGCACTACCGTTCCCTGCAGGATATGACCGTAAAACGCTGGGACATGACCCTTGTCAACGATATGTACGGTTTTCTGTTCACCGGACTTTTAAAAGCCCGGCTGAAGGCAAAACATGTTCCCGATCATGAGCTGGCGGCAAACCGCGCCATCTCCGGCATTCAGAAACTGGAGAGCATGCGCCCGGTACAGGAACTTCAAAAACTGGCTCTGCAGGCAAAAGGGGAAGGCATGCTTGCGGAATTACAGGCGATCGACAGCAATGAAGCGTATTTTCAGTATGTCGGGAATAACAGCCCTTTTTCCCTGCGCATGCAGGAGTATATCCGAAACTTCGGGGATCGGAATGTGGAAGAGCTGAAACTGGAAAGCAAAACCTTCCGCACAGATCCGGTACTGCTGATCCGGTGTATTTTGCAGTATGCCGAAACGCTTTCCGCGCCGCCCGGCCATTCCCCGGAAAACGCCGCGCTCCCGCACCTTACCGGCCTTTCCGCCTTTTTTGCCAAAAAGGCGGCCGCAGGCATCCGCAACCGGGAAAAATCCCGCTTAAACCGGAGCCGTCTCTACGGTATGATGCGCACTCTTGCCCTGCGGATGGGAGAAAACCTCTGCAGACAGAAAAGGCTCGCGCAGCCGGAGGATATCTTCTGGCTCTACTGCGAAGAAATAGAAGCCGCCTCTTTTGATCCGGCTTTCTGCCCCGCGGACATCATTGCCGGACGCAAAGAAGAATACAGGGGTTTTTCCGCTCTCCCCGCCTACTCCAGACTGATCTTCTCCGAAAAGATCACGGATAAACACCCGAAACAGAGCGGCAGAAAATGTTATGGTGCGGCAGAGGGCGCCTATACGGGCACCGCCTGCTCCTTCGGCGTTGCGGAAGGCGAAGTGCTGCTCGTCGATACCCCTTCCCTGCAGCTTGACACAAAGGGAAAGATCCTTGTCACAAAAATGACTGATCCCGGCTGGGTGTTCCTGATCGCGCCGGCTAAAGCCATTGTTTCAGAAAAGGGCTCTCTCTTGTCCCATACGGCGATCATCTCAAGGGAACTCGGGAAACCTGCCGTGACAGGCGTTGAGCATATTACGGAATATCTGAAAACAGGAGACCGGGTTCGGGTGGACGGAAATACGGGAACCGTAACGCTTCTGCCCGCCGCGCCGCCTCCGCCCTGCCATAAATAACATAACCGTCTCAAATCAACCGGAAAGGAATCTGTGATCATAATGAAATGCATCTGTGAATATCTGGAAGAAGACTACATAAAATGGGCGGACCGCCCCTATATCAGCACAAAGGAAAACGGAACCTGGCACTCCCGCACCTTCCGGGAGACCATCGATGATATCCGGAATCTCTCGAAAGCCCTTCTGGAAAGAGGGTTTGAGGATAAGAACCTGATGCTCTGTTCCGAAAATTCCCGGGAATGGATTCTTTTATACTTTGCCGTCATGGGGTATGTGGGCACCTGCGTACCCGTGGACAGGGAATGGACTGCCTATGACATCCAAAATACCTTATCAGCCATTCCGGTTTCCGCCGTTTTTTATTCCCGTTCCCGGAAAGAAAGGTTTCTGTCTCTGCAAAAGCAGTATCCCGATATCTCCCTGTTCTGCATAGAGGATATTTTATCTGATCTGATACAGGAGGGAAAAGCTTCTCCTCTTCCCCTGCCCGGCAGAACCCGCCCGGATGAAACCGCCATGATCCTGTTTACCTCGGGCACCACCAATATTCCGAAAGCGATCCCGCTGACACAGGAAAACCTGTTTGCCAACTGGGACACACTGTACCGGCGCACCCCCATGACCGAACAGGATATCTCCTATGTATTCCTGCCCTTCCATCATGTCTATACCGGCGTGGCAAATATCCTGTATACCATTGTCTCCGGCATGCAGCTCTTTCTCTGCTCCGGCTTAACATACCTGATCCCGGAACTGATGGAAGTACGCCCCACCGTTGTCTGTATGGTTCCGCTGTTTTTATACCGGATACAGGAAGCCGTAAACGACGATCTTATGGACGTACTGCGAAACATCCGTTTTCTCTACTGCGGCGGCAGTTTTACAGATCCTGCGGTCAAAAAATATTTTATCGATCAGGGTGTCTGCCTCTTGGAAGCCTACGGCACCACGGAGACTTCCTCTGTGATCGCCCTCGCCCTTCCCGGCGATCCTGACCTCGCCGCAAACGGCGTCGTCTTTGAAAACCTGAAGGTACAGATTCTTGATCCGGATGAAAACGGCGTGGGAGAGATCGTTGTTGCCGGAAATAGCGTTTCCGCCGGCTATTTAAACCGGAATGACCGCTACTCCGAATTTGACGCGGACGGATACCATACCGGAGATCTGGGCGTTCTCTCCCCGGACGGACATTTGTATCTGAAGGGCAGAAAAAAACGGATGATCCTGACTGCCAACGGCAAAAATGTCTATGTGGATGAACTCGAAGCACTGCTTATGCAGCATCCCCGGATCAGGGCGGCTGTGGTCTTTGAGGAAGACCATCACCCCGCCGCCTCCCTCACCTGCAATTTAACAGAAGATGAAATGCAGGATTACCTCGCTCAGGTCAACGACAGGCTGCCCGGCTATAAACAGATCCGCCGATTTTATATAAAACCTGATATTCCCGGAGGACGTATTAAATGAACTATAAAGCGATCACCTTTTCCTGTCAGGATAAAGATTCCGTTCAGAAGTTTCTGGAACTTCCCGGGCGGCTCTATTCCAAAAAAGAACTCATGCAGCAGCCTGAGGAAGAACGGAAAATTCTGGAAGGCACTCATGTATTGAGCCATTATTTCACTGTTTTTCCGCTGCTTGTCCTTAACGAACAAAACGTCCCCGTAAGCCGTGCGGCCCTGACTGTCTATCCGGAAGATACAGACGCTTATCTGGGCTTTTTTGAGAGCGAAAACGATCCAAAAGCCGCTTCTCTTCTGATAAAAGAAGCCGAAAAGATCGCCGTAAGCCAAAACTGCACAAAGATCACCGGTCCCATCGACGCTTCTTTCTGGATTCGCTATCGCTTTAAAAGAAACTGTTTTGACCATTCCTACACCGGGGAACCTTACAACAAGGACTACTACGCCGCCTTATGGCAGAAGGCAGGCTTTGAAATCGCGGAGCGCTACTACTCCAACCACTACCGGAAAGTAAAGCCTTCTGACAAAAACAGCCTCTTTTCCGCCAGACTTGCCCAAAAGCGGCAGGAAGGCTACCGGATTGAAAGCCCTTCCAAAGATACCTTTGATAAAACCCTGATCGAAGTTTACGAACTCCTGATCGAGTTATACCAGAGTTTCCCAGCCTATAAACGCATCAGCAGGGACGAGTTTGTCTCTCTTTACAGTTACCTGAAACTGCTGATCCGGTATCCCATGGTGAAGATGGCTTATTATCAGGGTAAGGCTGTGGGCTTTTTTATCAGCATTCCCGATTACGGAAACGCTGTTTACGGAAAGCTGTCCCTTCCTGATTACCTGCGCATTCTCCGTATCCGCACCATGCCAAAATCCTATGTCATGCTCTATATGGGCATCGACGCCGCCCATCACGGACTTGGAAAAGCCCTGGCGGAATCCATTAAGGAAGAACTCCAGACTGCGGGCGTTCCTTCTGTCGGCGCCCTGATCCGCCACGGAAATATCAACAAGGATTATTTCCATGAACTGATCGATTATGAGTATGAGTATGTGCTGCTCCGCAAGTCTCTCGTATGAGGAAGCATTCTGTCTCTGGAATTCCTCCCGTTTTCTTTTCGCAGTTCTTAAAGCCTGCCGGGATAAAAGTATCCCGGCAGCACCTGCAAAACGCCCGCACTGCAGTCAATATGAACCGGCACGGGCATCAGCTCAGCATGCCACCCAGCATGCCGCCGCCCGTGCACAGCAGGATCGTTGTGATAAAGTCCGAGGAAAGCTGGGGAAAAGAACGGTTTACGATAACAGATACCATAAACAGCACCGCAAAATATAAAGCCCCCATTGCCGCTCCCCAGAAAAATTTCCGTTTCCCTTTCTTTTTCCCTGTGATAAATCCGGCAAAGAAGGATGTTGCGATATAGATCAGGATCATACAGACATTCACGACTTTTTCCGACAGATGCAGCCTGTAGAGCAGAAATGCCAAAAGCAATAAGAGCCCTCCTGTCAGGATATACGAAAACAACAAACACTTTAACGTAAACAAGATCTGCGGCATATATTTTTTTGTGACAGACATATTACCCCCTTCGGGAATGAACCCCTGATAAAAACTTTGTAATATTTTCCTTAAAGAAATATATGCTTCTTGACAACACAGTATTCTATTTATAGAATATATCTTATTCAGAGACAAGCAGATTCGTATCATATACCGCGATGAGCGCCTGCGCTCATGAGCAGAATATGATACGGATTTATCTGGCGGATATGCCATAGAAAATGCGCGGCATTTTCCTGCCTGTCTTCCTTATAAGTAAATTATGCTTTAAAAGAAAGGAACCCTCATGGATACCATTGGTGTCATACAACTTCTTATCTTATTCGTTCTTCTGATTTTATCCGGCTTTTTTTCTTCCGCCGAAACGGCGCTGACCTGTGCCAATAAAGTCCGCATCCGCTCGCTTGCCGAGGACGGCAATAAAAAGGCTCTCCGTGTTCAGTCTATTTTAGAATCCTACAGCAAAATGCTCAGCACGATACTGATCGGCAACAATATCGTTAACATCGGCGCATCTTCCCTTGCCACCACTTTGACGATCCGTCTTTTAGGCAATCAGTTTGTAGGTATATGCACCGGGCTTCTGACTTTTCTGGTGCTGATCTTCGGCGAGATCGTACCCAAGACATGGGCCGGTTCCCATGCCGATAAGATCGCCCTTGCCTACAGCGGCATTATCTGCGCTCTGATGGTCCTTCTGACGCCCGCCATCTGGGTTGTGGACAATATCGCCCAGGGCATTATCTGCCTTTTTCATCTGGGCGCTGATCCGGCGGAAGGCAGCATCACGGAAGACGAACTGCGCACTTATGTGGACGTAAGCCATGAGGAAGGCGTGATCGAATCCGAAGAGCGGGAATACATCCATAATGTATTTGATTTTTCCGACTCCACCGCCTCCGAGATCATGATCCCGCGGATCGATATGGCTGCCATCTCCTCCACCGCCGCCTATGAGGATATCTTCGCGCTGTTTAAAAAGACCATGTATACCAGGATTCCTGTCTACGAAGAGGAAAATCCCGATAACATCATCGGTTTTGTCCATATGAAAGACTTCCTTCTGACAAAGGATTCTCCCCGGTTCAAAGTCGGCAAGATACTGCGCAAGGTCTACTACACCTATGAGCGCAAAAAAACCTCCGACTTACTGGTGGAACTGCGTGAGAAAGCCACAAGCCTTGCCATTGTGCTGGATGAATACGGCTCGGCTGTCGGCATGATCACAATGGAGGACCTGCTGGAAGAGATCGTAGGTGAGATAAGGGATGAATACGACGCGGACGAAGCGGAACTGATCAAACAGATCGATGAGCGTACATATCTTATCGAGGCTGGAATGAAGCTGGACGATGTGAATAACGCCCTGGATCTTTCTCTGCAATCGGAGGATTTTGATTCCCTCGGCGGCATTATGATCGATAAGCTGGACCGCCTGCCGAAAAATAACGAGATCATTACTTTGGAGGACGGCTCCACGCTTCAGGCAAGGGGCATCTCCCAGAACCGGATCCGGAAAGTGCTGATGAAGCTGCCCCTCTTGCCCGTGGAAGAAACGGAGACGGAGGATTGACCTTTTCGCACTTTTGCTGTTGCCCGTAACGGAATATTGCATATCCCCTCCTGCCTGCGGTAATCTGCCGCGGATGCCCTTACCGCACAGGCGGGTTTATTTTTCTTTCTGTATTTTTTCATATGAACTTTTCACCTTCTGCCACACTTTTTCTGACGAACCTCTCTTATCATTCCTCATTCTTTCTGACGAACTTTTCCTTAATAATGATCTTTGTGCCCGGATGAGGAAACGGAAGTAGGCAGCTTATCCGGGGTTAAATAAATTTCATTTCCCCTGTCCGCACATTTTGGCTGTCCGGTCCGTTAAACATTATGTCGGCAGGAAAACAGCCGCAGGGATATAATGACCAAAGAAAAAACAAGCGCGCAGGATCGCTGTATGTTGTTTATGCCGGCTGACAGACACTGCCGCAAGGAGCAAAAGACATGTCCGTGGATATCGAGGAACAGTACGAGAAGATCTACCGCTACTGCTATTTCAAACTGAAAAACCGGGAGAGCGCCGAAGATATCACGCAGGAAGCGTTCCTGCGCTATCTGGAACGCTACCGCTTTGCCTCTTCGGAGACGGCGCTGAAGTATTTATACACGATCGCAAGAAACCTATGCATCGATGAATACCGTAAGCCCGCCGCCCTGCCTCTGCCGGAAGACATCCCGGAGCCCTCCGGGGAAGATGCCCGGCTTACAAACCTTGCGCTCCATCAGGCGCTGCTGGAAATGCCGCCCGGTCAGCAGGAGTTGTTACTGCTCCGGTATGTCAACGAAGTACCGGTTTCCGTGATTGCAAAACTCTACGGCATCTCCCGGTTTGCCCTGCGCCGCAGGCTCCTTGCGGCATCCGAAATACTAAGCCAAAAACTCGGAAAGGAGGATTTTTTATGAATCACACATTGCAGGAAGAACTGAAAAAAATATATGAAGCCCCCGCGCCTTTGCGCAAAGCGGAATTTCTCCGTTCCATAGAGCCGGCTTCTTTTCGCTATACCGGTCTTTTTCCTGTACAGGCAAGATATATCCGCAAACGGATCTGGTGTATCTCCGCCCTTATCTTTCTCGTTTCGCTCTTTGGCAGCCTTGTGCTCTCTGCCGACATGCTCTGGATGATCTCCGCTCTTATGCCGCTGCTGGCGCTTACAACAGCGGCGGAGATGGGACGCTCCGATCATTACAGGATGGCTGAACTGGAAATGGCGGCACGGTTTTCTTTAAAAAGCGTGATCCTGATGCGCCTTGCCATACTGGGACTGAGCAATCTGCTGCTTTTTGGCATTTTATTCCCGATCAGTCTCAGGAACAGCCAGATGCCCCCTCTGCAGGCAGGCTTTTATATCCTGACGCCTTTTTTGCTGACAACCTTTCTCTGTCTGTATATTGTCCGCAGACGGCGGGAGGCGGACGGCATTTACCTGTGTGCAGGTATTTCCGCCTGTATCGGCCTTTTTCTCTATCCGCTCAGACTCTCGGTCCCGTGGCTGTATGAGGAAAGTTCACTCGGCATCTGGATCTTTGCCTCCGCCGCCCTTTGCATCGGCGTTATCAAACAATATCAAAATCTTATCACACAGGAGGAATTGACATGGAACTTATCATAGATCGTGTGTCCAGGCAATATAAAAACAAGATTGCCGTAGACCGGATATCCTTAAAACTCCATAAAGGAGTCCACGGTCTGCTGGGTGCCAACGGCGCCGGAAAAACCACCCTTATGAGAATGCTCTGCGGCATACTGAAACCCACAGGAGGCACTATCACCTTTGACGGTATCGATGTCAGCGAGGAATCATATCGCGCCATTTTAGGCTACCTGCCTCAGGATTTCGGTTACTACCCGGAGTTCTCCGCAGCGGACTTTCTGCTCTACCTCGCCGCCCTCAAGGGTATCCCCAAGGACAGGGCAAAGCGAAAGACAAGGGAACTGCTGGAACTGGTCTCCCTCTCCGATGTATCCCGTAAAAAGATCAAAACCTTTTCCGGCGGTATGAAGCAGAGGCTCGGTATTGCGCAGGCTCTGCTGAACGATCCCAAGCTCCTGATCCTGGATGAACCCACTGCAGGACTGGACCCCAAAGAGCGGGTGCGCTTCCGCAATCTGATTGAAGAACTCGGCAAAGACAATATCGTTCTGCTGTCCACCCATATCGTCTCTGATATCGAGCATATTGCGGATCAGGTACTGATCATGAAAGACGGCCAGCTTATCTATCAGGGAAAGTGGGAGGAAACCCGGGAAGATCTGGAAACATTTTATTTAAATCAATTTGAAACAAAACAGGAATGAACAGGAAATGCTCATCTGTTTAACAGAAAATGGAGACTGACTTATGAATAATCTGAACATACTCTATCGATACGAACTGAAAAAAATCACCGGAAGAAAACTCTTCTGGATCACCTTACTTCTCTGCCTTCTCACCATCATCTCCGTCCCGGCATTGTCGTTGACCGGTAAATATTATGTAGACGGAGTGTTTGCCGACACCCACTATCATATGTTTCTGGTGGATCAGGCCTACGAAAAAGCACTGTCCGGCAGAGCCATTGATCAGACTTTACTGAAAGAAACCTTAACAGCCTATCGGAAAATTCAGGATCCGGAAGGCAGATATACTCTTACCGATGAATATCAGACTTATGCCCGTCCTTACTCTGCGATCTATCAAATACTCTGCTGGTGGGGCAACAAAGATTCTTTGAAAGATGTCATCGCCTGGGCGCCGGACGAAACCGCCTTTTATGAGGCGAGAGAAGATTCTTTAAAAGCCTATTGGCAAAGCTATTTTCTGACAGAAACCGAAAAAACATTCTGGGAAGAGAAAGAAGCCGGGATACAGACGCCTTTTACCTATTTTTACCATGAAGGCTATAGTATGCTGACAAAATCTTTTAACACCCTGAATATATTGATGCCTCTTTTTATCATGATAAGCCTATCCGGCGTATTTACCATAGAACACACAAGGCGGACGGACCAGCTGGTACTTACCAGTTCCAACGGAAAAAACACGGTTTATTTTGCAAAAATTCTGGCAGGCGTCACCGTTTCTTTCCTCTGCTGCGCCCTTATGATACTTGCCTCTGCCGTATTTTCCCTGAGCTTCTACGGCACCGAAGGATATTCCATGCAGATACAGGTCACACCCTACCCTGTTTCCTATCCCATGACGATAGGAGCAAGCTGCCTTATTATGTGCGGGATCGCACTGATCCTCTCCGTTTTGATCAGCATTATGATCATGATCCTGTCCGAGATCCTGCGCAGCCGCACAGCCGCCATGGCACTCTCTACCGCTGCCATAATCGCCGCTATGATCTGCAATGTACCGCCACAATACCGAACAGCCTCACAGATATGGGACTGGCTCCCGTTTTCCTTCCTGAATATCTGGAATGTCTTTGACGTGAGAACCGTCCCCATATTCGGACACTGTCTGGTCTCCTGGCAGATCATGCCGGTGATCTATCTTCTGTTCGCTGTCCTGATCACAGCAGGCGGGAAACACGTTTATCAGAAATATCAGGTATCGGGGAGATAGGCTGTTGTGCCAAAATGCTTTCTTTCCTGACGGTATCCTATTTTGCCCTGTGCTCCGCAAGCAGCCGGTCCCTTACCTCCGTCAGCGCAAATCCCAGCAGATTGGTTCCCCGCCATTTCAGCGGGCATTCGGCGTCCGGATTAGCCTTTCCCATACCGATCCCCCAGATCCGGTCCCTCGGGCTTGCCTCCACCAGTATCCTGTTTTTTGTCCCCAGAAGAAAATCCAACAGGTCCGGATTCTGGGAAAACTTTGCCATATTTCCCTTTTTGACGATCTCATAGCAGGCCCCGTCCCAGACTTCCTTATCAAACCCTGACACTGCCCGTCCGAAGCTTTTCATCTCCTTCGGATGGGAAGCCTTCATGATTTCCGCAAGCATTGTCTCATCCCCGAACATTCTTGCCTTCTCCGCCATCATAAACTGCTCCGCACAGCTGTATTCCACATCCTCCACCCTGAAACCGCATTTCCACCACTGGCTGAAACACGCCTCATTGATATGACCGTCCGCCGCCGGCGTATGCCCCCAGAAAAACAGGAATTTAAAGTGTTCCCCCGCATTGTAAGCTTTTTTCAGATCCTCCAGATTGTAAATCATAAGCGCTCCTTTCTTTCCCGCATTGTACAACGATCTTCCGGCTTCCCGCGGTCCGGATCGTGCCATGCTCTTTTATTCCTTATGTTATATTATATATTTTTGTTCTCCGTGCAAATCCGTCCCGCTCTTATATTTATCATTTTGATATTATCATTTTGGATATATTATATAAAAGACACTGCTGTTTGTCAATACGGTATTTCCAAAGATATTATCAGAGGGGATATGCGTTTTTTGATTTTCATGAGGACAAACGCTTCTGGACAAGTGCGCTTTGTTCGTGTTAGTATAGGGAAAATGACAGGACGGTAATGGGAATATGCTTAAAATCATGATAATCGAAGATGACCCGGCTATCCGGGAGGAATTGACACTGCTCCTGAAAAACGAGGGGTATACGCCTCTGGCAATCACGGAGTTTACAGATATACCGGGGCAGGCAGCGCGTGAACGCCCGGACCTTATTCTTTTGGACATCGGCCTGCCCGGACGGGATGGCTTTTCACTGTGCGGCGCGCTGCGGAAAGCGGCTCCCTCGCCGGTGATCTTTGTCACCAGCCGGGATGCCGGTGCAGACGAGGTGCGGGCGCTGAGTCTGGGCGGGGATGACTACATCACCAAGCCATACAGTGTACCCGTTCTGCTGGCCCGGATCAAAGCGGTTCTGCGCCGGGGCGGCGGCGGATCGGAGCAGACTGATTTGCTGGAGGCCGGTGGACTGCGATTGAGCCTGACAAAAGGGGTTGTGTCGTCCGGCGAAAAAGCCGTAGAACTCAGCCGGAATGAACTGCAAATTCTGGCCGGCCTGATGGTTCATACCGGACAAATCGTTTCCCGGGCCGATCTGATCGACGCCCTGTGGGACAACCAAATCTACATTGACGACAACACCCTCAGCGTGAATATGACCCGGCTGCGGGGAAAGCTGGCGGAGATCGGCCTGCCTGATGCCATCAGGACCCGGCGTGGAATGGGGTATCAGCTATGACACTGCGTGAATTTTTGTCAGACCGGCTGGGGCGTATTGCACTCTGGATGATTTGCGCCGGACTGGCGGCTGTGTTCCTCTGTGCCACCGGAACACAGCCGGGGATTCTGGCGATTTTGCTGATTGTGTTTCTGATGGTTTTCCTGACCGTGAATTTGTTTGATTTCTTTCAGCAGCGCGCCCGCCTTCTGGAATTGAAATCTATTCTGGACGGCCTGGACCGTAAATACCTGTTTACGGAGTGCGTTCCGCAGCCAAAAGGACTTTATGAACGGCGGCTCTTTGACCTGGTCCGCAGAGCCGGCCGCGCTATGAACGGCGCGGTATCCGACGCCCGGGCATCCCAGCGGGAGTACCGGGAATATGTGGAACGCTGGGTGCATGAGATCAAGGCTCCCATCACCGCTTCCCGCCTCATCTGCCGGGAGTTGGACGGGGACATCCGCCGGAAACTCACAGCGGAACTCAGTCAAATCGAAGCCCATGTAGAGCGGGCCCTGTTCTATGCGCGGGCGGAAAACCCGGAGCAAGACTGCCTGTTCCGGCAGATAGAGCTTGGAAAAATCGCAGCTCAGGCTATTGAGAACCACCGTTCCCTATTGATCCAAAACGGAATTCGGGTAGAGACGGAAAATATGAACTGCGCCGTCTATACCGATGAAAAATGGGCGGTCTTTATTCTGGGCCAACTGCTCCAAAACGCTGCCCGCTATCGGGGACCTGAACCGGTCATCACCCTTTCCGCCAGGCCTCTCGGGAGGCAGACCCGGCTTACTGTTCACGACAACGGCATCGGTATCCCGGCACATGAACTGCCCCGTGTGTTTGAACGGGGCTTCACCGGCAGCAATGGACGGATTCGCGGCGGCTCTACCGGCATGGGCCTGTATCTGTGCAGGAAACTGGCGGTTTTTCTGGAACTGGAACTGCACATGGTTTCACAGGAGGGGGCTGGAACTACAGTGACGCTGACTTTTCCCGCAAAGGAAAACCTTACAAAACCGTAAGGTGAATCAATATGACTTCGATACAACGTCCTTCGCTTTTGGTGTACCATAGAGCCACAAGTAAAGGAGGCAAACGATATGCTGCAAGTGCAAAACATTGAAAAATATTACGGAAGCAAAAACAATGTCACGCAAGCCCTGGACCGGGTAAGCTTCGATGTGGAGGACGGGGAGTTCCTCGCAATCATGGGTGCGTCAGGAAGCGGAAAAACCACTCTGCTCAACTGCATCTCCACCATCGATACCATCAGCGCCGGGAAGATTCTTCTGGACGGGGTGAGTGTGGCAGACCTTTCCGAAACCGAACTGGCCAGGTTCCGCCGGGAGCGGCTGGGTTTTGTCTTTCAGGATTTTAACCTGCTGGACACCCTCACGATCGAGGAAAACATCGGTCTGCCCCTCTCCCTGAATCACCGGGACCCCGGGACGGTTCAGAACCGGGTCCGGGACATCGCCCAAAAGCTGGGCATCACCGATATCCTGCCCAAGTTCCCCTATCAAGTGTCCGGCGGACAGAAGCAGCGGGCCGCCTGCGCCCGGGCTATGGTGGCGGGACAGACCCTGCTGCTGGCAGATGAACCGACAGGGGCGTTAGATTCCAAAGCCTCCAAGAACCTGCTGGAGATCATGACCGTCATGAACCGGGATATGGGAGCCACCATCCTCATGGTCACCCACGATGCCTACAGCGCCAGCTATGCCAAACGGGTGCTGTTCCTGAAGGACGGACGGGTGTTCAACGAGCTGCTCCGGGGGGACCGGGGACGGCCTGTATTCTACCATGAAATTCTGGATGTACTTGCTGCGTTAGGGGGTGATGTCAGTGACGTTATCTAAGCTGTCCCTCCGAAACGCCCAGAGACAGGCCAGGGATTATCTGGTCTACTTCGTCACCATAGTCATGGCGGCCGCACTGCTGTATTCTTTTAACGGACTGGTATTTTCCCAAGAAGTCCAGTTTCTTTCCGATGAGATGAAGGTGCTGCCTCTGGTGATCATCCTCGCCAGTATCGTGGTAGTGTGCGTCTTTGGCTGGCTGGTGAACTATGCCACCGGCTTTATGCTCTCTCGCCACAGCCGGGAACTCGGAAATTATATCCTGATCGGTTTGACAAACCGGCAGGTAGTGCGGTTGTTCTTTCTGGAAAACCTGTCGGCGGGCGGCGCTGCTTTGGTGGCGGGGCTGGCGTTGGGCGGATTACTATACCAAATTCTGCGTGCAATCCTGTTCGCCATGTTCGGTCTGCCCTATCATTTCTCTTTGACATTCTCCGTTCCGGCAGCAGGGCTGACCCTGTTTTATTTTACCTTGATCTATCTTCATGCCCTTCGGAAAAGCCGAAAGCGCATCCGGAGAATGAAAATATACGATCTCATTTACTATGAAAAGCAAAACGAGAGCATTATGATCCAAAAGGGAAAAAGCCGCCGCCGGATGTTTACCGTTTCCATTTTACTGGGCGTGGCCGGAACCGTACTGCTGATGACCGGAGAACTGATGACCGGCATCATCGGTGCCGGATGTTTGATCGCCGCATTGTTTGGCTTTTTCCTCAGCTTCGCCTCCGGCGTTCCTGCTTTCTTTGACAAACGTCCGGCTTTCAAGTATCAAGGACAAAATTTACTGATTTTCCGTACTCTTGCGGCCAAACTCTCCACCATGGGTATCGTTATGGCAATCATCTCCATGATTTTCACGGCTACGATCATGACAGAGGGCGGCGGACTGGTGATAAACGGTATTTTCCGGGGCCGGTTCACAGAGAACGCCAGCTTTGACCTTTACTTCGCCATTGAAGAAGAGGACCGGGACCCGGGTCCGTATCTGGATTACATTTCGGAACATATTCCGGTGGAGCAGTCGGTTTTGTATCAGGTCTATCTCACCGGCAGCCCCGCATTGCGAAACTATATCGGATCCCGGACAGTCTATCCTTACTACAACTACGACCAGGATCCCGTTCTTCGCTGGAGTGATTACGCTGCCCTGCGTTCTATTGCGGGCTATCCGGCGGCAGAGCCGGAACCGGGCCGGTATCTCATCCACTGCATGGCTTATTTAGAAGAACCTCTGCGGAACTACGACCAGCCGGTCTCCCTGGGGAACATTACATTATCTCCGGGGAGCATCTACACAGAGCATCTCTCTCAAAGCTATGGAGTGACGAACGGATACGGATATATTCTGGTCGTTCCGGACGAAGCGGTGGAGGGACTGGCGGTTCATCATTTGGCATATGCCGCTAAGACGGTTCAGCCGGTGCCTGCGGCACAATATGACGCTCTGCAAGAACCCCCTGTGGACTACGCTTTTGTATCAACAAAGGCTAACGAAAACGCACAGGTGGCTATCCAGACTGCGCTTTTCGTGTTCCCGCTATTCTATCTGGCATTGGCTCTCACCATGACCGCTGCCACCATCCTTACTATCCAACAGCTCAGCGAGACAGAGCGGTACAGGCGGCAGTTCCAGCTCCTGAAAAAACTGGGCATGGACCGGCGGGAAATGGCAAGGGCCCTGCGAAACCAGTTCGCCATTTACTACACCATGCCCGCCGTGCCGCCGCTGCTTATCGGTGTACCCTTTATTCTCAATCTGGCATCCCTGACCGAGCCGGGGATCATGGTGGGAATGAACAGTCCTTTGGTCATTGTGGCGATCTCGCTGGGAATTTTCTTCCTGATCTATGCCATCTACATTCTGTTGGCCTATACCGGCTTAAAGCGGAATGTTCTGCCCCAAAGTACTGAATTCAGGTAACAGCAAACACGCCCCGGTATATACCGGGGCGTTGTTGTACTCCGGATACCGTTTTTGCTCTCAGCCTGCAATGTGGCATACTCCTGTCAAAATATTGAAAAAGAACTCTCTGATGAAGCGGCGCCCTGTGCATATTGAAAACACTAAAGATCACCGCTTTTTATAATGTCCTATCTCAATTGCCGGGAAACGCTCCCCAAGATATGCCAGCACCTCCTGCGCGTCCTCGGGATGCTCCATGCGCAGTTTATGTACCTTCTCCTGCCTGTCCGCCAGCATCAGATAATGCTCCGTCAAAGGAAACTCCCCGACTTCACCGCTCTCAATACGCAGATACGCCTTTTGGATCTCCTCATAGGCGACGGCGCTGATCCTGATAAAATAGCGGTAAAACAGGAAGTGCTCCCCGAGGCGCACTTCCGCTGTCTTTTTTCCCTTCTGAAATTCCTCCCGGAGCACCTCCTCCGAGGCGCTCCCGGCAAGCACTTTAATTTTCATAATCCAGTTCCGCAGTATCGCGTTTTTTTACTCTGTCTCTTCCTTTGTGATCGCAATTCCCAATTCCTCGAGCTGCGCCGCATCCACCACGTTCGGCGTCTCGCACATCAGATCGGAAGCATCCTTCACCTTCGGGAAGGCGATCACCTCCCTGATACTGTCCGCCTGCGCCAGCAGCATCACAAAGCGGTCCACGCCGTAAGCAAGCCCCGCGTGAGGCGGCACGCCGTAGCGGAAAGCGCTCAGCAGATAGCCGAACTTCTCCCACGCCTTCTCCTGGCCGATGCCTAATACCTCAAACATCTTCTCCTGAATGTCATTCTGGTGGATTCTGACCGAGCCGCCGCCCAGTTCCACACCGTTTAACACAATATCATAGGCCTTCGCCCGCACTCTGCCCGGATCGGAATCGATATACTGCCAGTCCTCTTCCATCGGCATGGTGAAGGGATGATGCATTGCCATAAAGCGGTTCTCCTCCTCGGACCACTCCAGCAGCGGGAACTCCGTTACCCAAAGGAAATTGAACTGGTTCGGATCGTACAGCCCAAGCTGCTTTCCGAGTTCCAGACGAAGCTGTCCCAGCACGCCCCAGACAATCGTATTTTTATCCGCCGCAAACAGCAGCAGGTCGCCGTTTTCACCGCCCATTGCCTGTATCAGCGCCTGTACCTGCTCTTCGGTCAGGAACTTTGTAAAGGATGACTTCACTGCGCCGTCCTCTCCGATGCACAGATAAGCCAGCCCCTTCGCGCCGCTGCCCTTTGCCATATCCACCAGCGCGTCGATCTTCTTTCTGGGCATAGCCCCCTGCCCCTTGACATTGATGCCGCGCACCGAGCCGCCGTTTTCCAGTGCGGAAGTAAACACGCCGAATCCGCAGTCCTTCACTACTTCTGACACATCTGTCAGTTCCATGCCGAAACGGGTATCCGGCTTATCGGAGCCGTAACGGTCCATCGCCTCCTGCCATCTGATCCGGGGCAGCGGCAGGCTCACCTCCAGTCCAATGGCCTCCCTGCAGACATACTGGATCAGCCGCTCATTCACATCCAGCACATCCTCCACATCCACAAAGGACAGTTCCATATCCGCCTGTGTGAACTCCGGCTGCCTGTCCGCCCTTAAATCCTCATCCCTGAAACACCTTGCGATCTGGAAATACCGGTCATAGCCGGAACACATAAGAAGCTGCTTATAAAGCTGCGGGGACTGGGGCAGTGCGTAAAAATTGCCCGGATGCACCCTGCTCGGCACAAGATAATCCCTTGCCCCTTCCGGCGTGGAACGGCACAGAATCGGCGTCTCGATCTCCAGAAAGCCTTCCTTTGCCATAAACTCCCGCATGGCTGTCACCATTTTGCTGCGCAGCATCAGTTTCTGCTGCAGGTCCGGCCTTCTTAAATCCAGAAATCTGTATTTTAAACGGATCTCCTCTTTTGTCCTGCTCTCCGCCTCGATAGGGAACGGGGGCGTCTCCGCCTCCGCCAAGATACGCACCTGTTCTGCCCGCACTTCGATCTCACCTGTGGCGAGGTTTTCATTCACTGCGCCGCCGCGCTTCTCCACCGTGCCGGTCACCGCGATCACAAACTCGCTGCGCATCTTCTCCGCTTTCGCAAAAGCCTCGCTGCCGCAGTCCGCCTCCTCGAATATAAGCTGCAAAATGCCGGAGCGGTCCCGCAGATCCACAAAAATGATACCGCCCTTGTTTCTCTGCTTCTGCACCCAGCCCATCACGGTCACGGTCTCTCCCGCATTCTTTGCGGAGAGTTCCCCGCAGCGATGGCTCCTCTTTAATCCCTGTATTGATTCTGCCATGTTCCTTCCCTCTTTCTCTCTTACAAATTAATAAATATAATATATTATCCTGTTTATCGCATCCGAAGCCTGCCCGCATTTCTAAAACTTAAGTTCCTCTTTATAGAACTCCTGAAACTCCAGATATCCCTGCGCTTTCAGCTGCTCTTTCTGGAACTTTTTATTCTTGTTCATCCGGGTCACAAGCACCTTTTTCCCCGCTTCCCGCTCCTTCTGCGCCTGCTTCATCACCTTTGTCATCACTTCCGGAGACACGCCCTTTTCGATCAGGTATGCCGTCTTCTCCGCGGCCCCCGGCACCTGAAAGCCGCTTTCCATCAAAAGCAGGATGATCCGCTCAAACCCGATGGAAAAACCGCAGGCAGGCACATCCTTCCCGGTGAACTTCCCCACCATCTTATCGTAACGGCCCCCGCCGCCGCAGCTTCCGCCGAACTCTGGCATGGCAATCTCAAAGATCGTTCCCGTATAGTAGGACATCCCCCGCACCAGTGTCGGATCGAAAACCAGTTCAAAGAAATCCCCCTTTGACGCGTTCACACTCTCCAGAATTTCCTGAAAACCTCTGCCTGCCTCCTCCGGCAGATATCCCTCCAGCTTTTCAGTCATATAGACGGCTTTATCCTCCGCCTTTTCCATCTCTTCAAACAGACGCAGATACTTTTCAACTGCCTCCTCCTGATATCCCGCCGCAAGAAGTTCTTTCTTTACGCCGTCCGTACCGATCTTGTCCATCTTATCCAGAATAATGAAAATCTCATCATAGCTTTCCCCGTCAAAACCACTGTAAGATGCCATCGCCTTTAAGATCCGCCGGTCATTGATACGGATCTGGAAGTTTTTAAATCCCAGTTTTCCCAGCGTAGTCGTTGTCGCCAGGATCAGTTCTATCTCCGCCAGATTGGAAGCCTCACCCAGAATATCGATATCGCACTGCATAAACTGCCGGTATCTTCCTCTCTGGGGCCTGTCCGCCCGCCATACATTCCCCATCTGCAATGCCTTAAAAGGGGCAGGCAGATCGCCGCTGTGCGCCGCGTAATAACGCACAAGGGGCACCGTCAGATCATAGCGCAGGCCGCCGTCCACCAGATCTTCTTCTTTCAGATCCCCTTCCAGCTTCAGCTTTTCGCCCCGCTTTAAGATCTTAAAGATCAGTTTTTCATTTTCCCCGCCCGCCTTGCAGTTTAAATTCTCAAGATGTTCCACTGCCGGCGTCTCCACGGAAGTAAACCCGAAACTCCCGTAGGTATCCTTGATCACACTGATCACATAATCCCTGATTTCCATTTCCTCCGGCAGAATGTCCTTCATACCGGTTACCGGTTTCTTACTCAATGCCATAACTTTTCTCCCTGCTCTCTATTCCCGCAGACACCGGGGCTGATACACAGCCTGCCCGTTTTTTACAGCCGCCGCGGGGACAATTTCACCTGACAACTTATCTTACACTGATTTTCCTCACTTTTCAACTCCTCCGGCTGAAAATCTTCAATTTCCGGTAACAGTTCGGGCACAGGTAAAACTGTTGCCAAACGTAACCGTTCATCCCGGGGCTTTGCACTATACTGCAAAGTACACAAAAATGTGTAATTTCAGCCGAAGAATCCAGCCTTTTGCGGAAAACAAATTTTAAACGGGCTGAACTGCTGCCGAAACTGCCGAAAATTTCCATAAATCAGTATTCCAATTCCGTTTTATGTGGTATAATAAATGAAATTATGTGGTTTTGAATTCTACTTTTCGCGAAAGGAGTACCACTACATGCGTGAAACATTCCATATCATCAGCGATGGTTCCTGTGATCTCCCCGTATCACTGACGCAGGAAAAAAATATCACAGTCGTCCCCTTTTATGTCTCTTTCGACGACCAACACTACTTAAAAGAAAACGTAGATATTGATATCAGGGACTTCTATCAGCAGATGGTAGAAAAAAAAGGCGTTTATCCCAAATCCTCCATGCCCTCCGTGCAGGATTATGAAGACGCCTTCCTGCCCTTTGTCGAAGCAGGTATTCCCCTGATCTGTATCTGCATCACCACAAAATTCAGCGGTTCCATGCAGTCCGCCTTAAACGCGAAAGCGCTGCTTTTGGAACATTACCCTCATGCCGTGATCACCGTCATAGACGCCACCATCAACACCGTACTGCAGGGGCAGTATGTGTTAGAAGCCGCCGCCCTGCGGGATGCCGGTTTCAGCTATCAGGAAGCCATTACACGGCTGGAGAAGATCAAAAGCAGCGGCAGGATCTTCTTCACGGTAGGAAATATGGAATATTTAAAACACGGCGGGCGCATCGGCAAAGTGGCGGCCCTTGCCGGCAGCGTTTTGGACATCCGCCCTGTGATCACCTTGAAAGAAGGCGAGATCTTCCCCTCCGGCATAGACCGGGGACGAAAGCGCACCACCCAGAAAGCGTTGGATCTCCTTCTTGCTTATCTGAAAGAAAGCAGCCTCGGTATCGAATGCTACAGTATTGCCGTCGGATACGGCTATGATATAGAAGAAGGCGCCGCTTTCCGTGACCATGCCCTTTGTGTGCTTCAAAAAAACGACTATCCCATCCATGAGATACCCGTTTACCAGATCGGCGCCACCATAGGCGTGCACACCGGCCCCTACCCGCTGGGGTTCGGCATTATCGAGAGAGGGATTCACTGATCCTTTGCCTGCGCCACACACTCTCCCATCCGCACCGGCATCTCTCCGTTTTCGTCCATCCTCTGATACAGCGCTTCCCTCAGAAAGACCGTATCCTTCTGGAGCAGCAAAACGATCGTGGAGCCGCCGAACTCAAAATACCCTTTTTCCGCTCCCGCCTGTACATACTGCGCGTCCGCGGATAATCTGTGATTTCTGATCCGCCCCACAAGCAGCGCGCCGACCTCCATCTGCACCATCGTCCGGAACCGGTCTGTCACAACAGCCTGATATTCCCTGCTGTTCTGCACAAATACCGGCACTGCCCCAAGCGCCACCGGCCTGACGCAGTGCAGTTTTCCCGGTATTTTCCTCGACCGGATCACATACCCTTCCGCCGCATAACAATACCTGTGGTAATTGGCAGGCGTCAGCCGGAAGATCAGCGCAAGGCCGCCCTCAAACCGCTTTGCCATATTATCGTCCTTCAGCAGTTCCCCCAGAGAATAACAGGTGTTTTTTAAAGAAAAAACAGCTTCCCTTCCGATTTCCACCGGTGTCAGAAAGCCGTCACAGGGACTGATCAGATGCCCCGGCGTCAGATCGAAGGATTCCATGATCCGCTTTCTCGTAAAGAAGTCGTTAAAAGAAGAAAACCCCCCCGCCGGGATGTCTATCCCGTTCATATCGATCTTGTGTTTCCGGATATAATACGGCACCAGCCGCTTTGATACCCTTGCGGAAAGAATGCATCCCGCCGCCCGGGAAACCTTCGGCTGTACCAGTATTTTCAATAACGCCCGCCCGGGCACCGTCCTGTATAAGAATCGCAATGTCAAAGTATCTCTCATACCAAAGCCCAACCTCTGAAAAATATCATCCCCAGCATTTCGGCGATCCCCAGAATGACAAGGCAGAATTTCCCCGCCCAGCCCGGCTTTTTGATCTCCACCGGCAGAAGAAACCCTGTTCCCATAAGAATTAAAAGTATGGGGAATGCCGCAACGCCCCTGTATATCCTGTAATCATACACCATATAAAAGACCGGCAGCAGAACCGCTATGGTGGTCACCGGAACCCCCAGATAGCTTTTCCGCTTCTCCGCGGTCTCTTTCTGCCGCTCTTCTTCCAGCACATTAAAATAAGCCAGACGGATCAGCGCGCACAGTACAAAAAGAGAGGATATGATTCCCGCAACCACGCTTTTCTCCGTGATCATATAGACAAAGATTCCCGGGAGCATTCCGAAGCTGATCAGATCGCTCAAAGAATCGATCTGGATGCCGAACCGCTTTTCTTTATCATCTCTTGTTTTTGTCGATGCCACCGCCCCGTCAAACATATCGCAGATACCTGCAAGCATCAGACAGATCACCGCCTCCCAGTAATCCTGACAGATCACCCGCAGAATTCCGTAAAACGCAAACAACATCCCGCAGTATGTAAGCACCACCGTATAATCATAATACCCAAGTAATTTCTTCTTCATCTCTTTTGTCTCCTATTTTAGTTCCGTATCCGCCCTTCCGGCACACCTCAGCGAAGGACTAATCTGCTTCTGCTTTCCCGTTCATTTTATAAATCCGAACACGATACTGTATGCCAGGATACACCAGGGTTTTCCCAGGATAATGATCCATATGAATTTTTTGCTGTTCATCTTCACCATTCCGGAAAAATAACACAAAAAATCGTCCGGAAATAACGGCAGCACAGCCGCAATCAATAAAAATCTTTCATAATTTCTGCTTTTTTCAATTTTCCTACACCATCTTTTATACTGCTTTTCGGAGAACATTGTCAAGACTATATCCATTCCATATTTCCGCGCCAGAAAAAAAGCGATAATGGAACCCGCGCTGATCCCGATGTAATTACACCAAAATCCTGCCACACTGCCGAAGGCAACGGCGCCTGCCGCGCATCCCAAATATCCCGGCAGTACCGGAATTACCACCTGAAACGCCTGAATTATGATCAGAATCAGAGGCGCCGCAACGCCAAAACCTTTTATGTAATTCTGTACATCCTCCATGTAAGTAAATTTCTGCTCTGCAAACTGCCTGCCCCCTGTCTGAATATTGTTATGCTGTGACATTTATATTATAATCCATACGATAGATCATGTTTCTTAAATAACCCTTAAGGCAACCTTAATATTCCTTATACCATCTAAATCCAAGACATACCCGAAACGTTTTTTCCTCCTGTATCACCTCGCATTTTCCATTCATCGCCTCCATCATCATTCTGACATTGCTGATCCCGATATTATGGCCTTTCATCTTTTTATCATACTCTGCAAATGTATCTTCCCTGCATCTGTTCTCAAAGTAAATATACATCTCATCCGCCCGGTACTCGGCAGGCACATATTTTTTTTCTTTCTTTATTTGTATATATATTCCTGTTATCCTCCGTCCAGTCGTCCAGCTTCCTGATCTCTTTGGTGAATATTCCATTTTCCGATATATATTTTTGCAGTTTAAGTGTATACTTCTCATCATAAGAGCGCGTCACGTTCCGATCCGTATAGCATCTGTAGATCCACTCCTCCATCACGAATCTGCCCGACATAAAAAAACAGCAGGCTGACTGCGCCTGCCGCAAAAAGAAACCATATCCATTCCACATACAATGAATTCCTTTTTTTACCTCTCTCCTTCAAAACGATATTCTTTCCCCCAGACGGTCCTGATATAAAACAGTTCCTGATCTCCGCCAGAGGGCTTAACCGCATCACCTCCAGACCATAGTAACCGCAGTTTCTTAACCGTTCCATTATTTGTTTCTTAACATTTCTTAACGCCTCCGAGGCGCCGGAAAATTTCCTGTTTCATAACTGCCGTTTTATCAAAATATTTTATGTAACCGTATTTAATCCTTTTATTGCATAAAAATCACAGCCATACGGCTTGACCACCGGCTCTGCCGGTGGTTTGGATGAACCCCTCCGGGGCATTTTTCGGTACCGCCTATAGGCGGTGTCTAAGCAACCCCTTTTTCGGTGCTGCCTATAGG
>CAJTBO010000025.1 GCA_910573755.1 Lachnospiraceae bacterium
CCTGTTAATATTCTTTGAAAAACCTGCCTGACGGACAGGTAGAATACTTGTGCTTTCATACAGGTATTACTGTTTTATTTTTATGTTTTTCTAAATCAATAGCATAGAAACAGTAAATTTAATACTGTTCGCGCACAAATATTTTATCAATGACTTTGCGTTGTTCAATGTTGTCCTGCATATTACGATCGCCGTTGACCGGCATTTAAAACCGCACACCGTTTTCAATTACAGCGATATACGTTCCCTCCTTCCTGACAACCCGATCTATGATCTCGCTCAGGAACTGTGTGACGAACTGGAAAACTATTTTGATATCAGATTTCATCAGGCGGAGCTCGAAGATTTTGCTTTCCTGCTCTATACCTCCATCTCTTCGCTGATGATAGACGATATCAACGAATCCAATCTGGCAAAATATGTGGGGGATGAATGTATTTCCCTCGTGGATTCCATGTTTACGAAATTACAGGACGACTATGGCGTCTCTCTGGAATCAGAGGAATTCCGCGTCCGCTTTGCCCTGCATATCCGGGGTCTTTTGCTGCGCCGTAAAACAAAACATTATAACCATAACCCGCTGACGGACTCCATCAAAACATCCTGTCCGCTGATTTATGACGCTGCTGTCAGCCTGAGCAGCGTGATCGACAGCAATGACACCTACCCCCCCATAATTGACGATGAAATCGCCTATATCGCTTTCCACATTGGCAACTATTTAGAGGAACAGCAGGCAGCCAAATCCCATATCCGGATCGTGCTGAACTGTCCGACCTACTATGATATGAGCACCACCCTGAAACAGAAACTGATGGAACGGTTTCATAATGACATCATCATTGCCAACATCACCTCAAATGAGCCGCAGCTTTCCGAGTCTTTAGATGATGCCGACCTGATCCTCTCCACGATCCCGCTGCAGGGCGCCATCCATGTACCCAGCATTACGATCAATCCGTTTCTTACCTCCACCGATGCGGGCATTATTGAGCGCACTATCGCCCAGCTCAAAGAAACCAGGAAGATCAATACTTTTTATCAGGAACTGCACAAGCTTCTCGTGCCGCAGTTTGTGGAACACATCAACAGACCGCTGTCCAGAGAGGAAGTCATCCACTATATGTGCAATAAACTGTTTGAAAACGGCTACTGTCTGGAAGACTTTGAAAAACGGATCCTGGAAAGAGAAGCCCTCTCTTCCACCGTGATCCAGAATTTCGCGATCCCGCACACGGTGAAAATGCAGGAGATCAACTCCTGTATGTACATCCTGATCAACGATGCAGCGATGGAATGGGGCGAAACCTCCATCCAGCTTGTTATCATGCTGTGTTTTTCCCCGGCGGACAGGCAGCTTTTCAACACGATCTTTGACCCGCTCGCCATCACTCTTTTAAACCGCAGTACGGTAAAAGAACTTCTCGCTATCCGGACGCCGGAAGAATTTTTAAATGTGCTGGTCAATTCAAGAAAATAAGCGTTATCCCCCTATAATACTGATCAGTCCCACCAGTGCCGTCAGCCAGAACAGCACCGTCATCACGATCAGCATGGGGCTTGCCTTTTTCTCCACGATGCAGCCTGCCTCTTCATCGTAGAACAGTTTTACCTTTGCCCCCGTCTTATAGGCGCCCTTTGTTCTGGAATTATAGGCGGAAAGGAAGCTTTTTTCCTTTTCCCGGATACTGCACTTTATGAGCGGATAGTAAGATTCCACAGGTTTTGAAAACTTTTTATTATCCCCGCTCCTGTAATACAGAATATCCGTTATCTCGCCTTCCATCGCCGTCAGGTGCTTCCCCCTGTCCCTCAGAAAAGACATACAGCAGACCGCTCCTGCCAGAAGCAGCAGAAGGACCAGCACCACAGAGCCCTCCTTCTCCCCGGTATTCCGGTATACGATCGGAAAAACCGCCAGTCCCATACCGATAAGAGCGATTGACAGCGCCATGGCAAAGCTGACGCCCCTGCCTGAAAGAGGCACCACTTTACTGCCGTTTCTGACAAGCTTTAATTCCTCCCCTTTTTCGTACTCCATCGTACTTTCTATCTTTTCGTTAAAAGTCTTTCCCCCGCCGGAACACTGCACCATCAGTTCATAATAATGCTGAACAAGCCTCTCCTCTTTGTCCCGCTTCTCAACAGGCTTTACGGAAAGCACTTTTCCGTTCAGAATACTTCCCGGCTTCTGCTGCCGCAGATAAGCCCTGATATTGGTGGTCCCTATCACAAAAACTGCCGCCCCCAGTAATACCAGAAATATAGTTTGTATACTCATTTATTTTCTTTCCCATCCCTCTTCCTGCAGGTACTCTTCATAGGACGTTATCACCGGATACTCCGATGATTTGTTAAAACTGCCGCCCCCCGGATGATACCAGGTACCGGTCATGCCGAAATCCGTGGAACCCGCCACGTCTTTTTTCAGGCTGTCCCCGATAAAGACGCATTCCTCCGGCTTACATCCGGCTTTTTTTGCACAAAGTTCAAAAAACTGCGGTGTGGGTTTCTCCGTCCCCGCTTCCTCACTGGTCACAAGAAAATCCAGATACTCAAGCGCACCGATCTTTTCCAGCTTTTTGTACTGGATATAAGAAGTCATATCGGAACCGATACCGATCCTGATCCCCTTTTCCTTCAGCCGCCCCAGCAAAGGCAAAAGTCCCGCTTCTGGTTCCATTACCTCCAAAAGGGTATCCCAGTAGGTATGATACATTTCCATCGCCTTCTGATAATCCGCAGAGCCGATCTGCTCCAAAAAACACTGGAAACGGATCAGCCTGTTATGTATCGCCGCACAGTTATCCCCGAGCCGTTCCGTAATGATATCCATACACTTTGCGGCAAGTTCCTTTGTCTCAGAGGCACTCATCCCGAAAGTTTTTTCCGTATACGCACAAAGAGCAGCCATAGCAACCTTATGTGCCGCGTCAAAGCTATACATGGTATTATCAATGTCAAAAATAACCGCCTTAATCATATCCGCCCTCTCCATCGTTTCTGTAGCATTGTTTTTCCGCCGGCTGCGGCATTTCATGTAAAAACCTGATACATACCGGCAAATAGCACATATCCTAAAATATGTCCCTATCCGGTACACCGAACACTGCGGGCCCGCTGCAACGCAGGCCCGGAAATAAGTAACCCGCGATCCGATTTATTAAAACTTCATCTTACCGCTGACCATAGTAGGCATTTGCGCCGTGTTTTCTGAAATAGTGCTTATCCTGCAGCTCCTGCGGCGCAGGTTTCACCTCGGGATTGATCATCTCGCAGCGGGAAGCCATCTTCGCAACCTCTTCCAGCACCACCGCATTGTGCACTGCCTCATGCCCGTCTTTTCCCCAGGTAAAAGGCCCGTGGTTCTTGCAGAGCACTGCCGGAACCGCCTCATAATCCTTGTCCTTGAACAGATCCACAATCAGGACGCCGGTATTTCTTTCATAATCCTTCAGTTCTTCTTCTGTCAGACATCTAGCGCAGGGCACTTCGCCGTAGATATAATCCGCATGGGTCGTGCCGTAACAGGGGATCGCTCTGCCCGCCTGCGCCCAGCTTGTCGCCCATGATGAATGGGTGTGCACCACGCCGCCGATCTTCGGAAACGCCTTGTACAGTTCCACATGGGTCGCCGTATCGGAGGAAGGATTATATTTTCCTTCTACTTTATTCCCCTCCAGATCCATGATGACCATATCTTCGGGTGTCAGCCTGTCGTAATCCACACCGCTGGGCTTGATCGCAAACAGTCCGCTCTCCCTGTCGATCTCGCTGACATTGCCCCAGGTGAAAGTTACCAGACCGTACTTCGGCAGCAGCATGTTCGCCTCATAAACCCGTTTTTTCAGTTCTTCTAACATGATTTTTCCTCCTAAATTCTTCTCACTTTGTGATGGTGTAAAGCGCTACCTCGTCGATCTCCCTGTTGGTGGAAACCAGCATATCCCTGCCGTCTTTCATAAAATGATATACATTCGCGGAACCACAGTCTCTGTCAATGTACTCCATCTCGTAGGTCCCTTTATCCCTGTTGTAGAAAAACGCCATCAGATCCCTCTCCCCCTTGCGGTGTCCGGTTACCAGAGCAGGCTTTCCGCAGAGCATGCCGCCATAAATGGAATGCAGGAAATCCCTCTTTTCCGCAAACTCGTAAACCACTTTGAATACGCCGTCCGTCTTTTTATAGAAACGGATCGTATCCCCGTGGAACGGCGAGATCGTCGCCAGTTCTTTTTCGCCGTCCCCGTCAAAATCCAGAAGGACCGCATCGGAAGCCGCATCAGAGATCAGTTCTTCGATCTCCCACTCACCGCCCTTTTTTTCAGGCGGTACAAACTTAAACACGCCGTTGTCCGCAGAAATAATACTGCAGGGTACGCCATTGTCCTCCACTCTGTAATATCCGTGATTTTTCAGCATATTATCTTTTATCACAGTAAGCGGAAGCTGATTGTTCTCATTGTATCCGCTGAGATCATCGGGCAGTACCGCCGCGAAAACCTTCCCCGGAAATCTCCAGTCTTCCTTGTACTCATAATCCGACTTCAGGGCACAGGCGATCAGATACTTTACACCATTCCTCACTAATATATCAAATCTGTGTACAAAAGGCAAATTCACCAGCGTTCTGATCTCCCAGTTTCCCTTCTCCACAGGCGTTGCGATCACGATCTTTGCCTCCTTGGAATCATTGGGGGAATAGAATTTATGAGTTGCAAGAAACTGCCCGTCGCTGCCTGGCACCTGCACCATCGTCATAACGCCGCCGGGTTCACTCCAGACAACATCCTCCTCATTTCCGTCCGTATCAAAGAGAATACATCTGTCCATCTTCTCCGCCGCTACCAGAAAATGTTCTTTCCCCTGATAAGTCAGGGGTGCGATGGAATAACATTTTGTCAGATTTGATATCACCTTTTTTTCTATTTTCATATTTTATTTCCTGTCCTTTCACAGCTTGTTTCATCGTCAGGGAAAGCCGCTTTCCCTGACCGCCGCGTGCATTCCGCATTATTTTGGCGGCATATTTTCATGCCCCGGTCTGCGCATCCAGCAGCCCCGCCATCATATCATGGGCAAATTGAAGATCCTCTTTCCAGTTTTCGCTTCCCTTGTACCAGAACTCTGTCACATACCTGCGGATACCCATATCCCAGGCTTTCTCGATAGCCGCCGCAAAATCCACATGCCCTGTTCCGTAAGGCACTTCACGATATCTTCCGGGCAGCGTCTCTTTCAGATGGAGAGATGTGATATTTCCTCTTCCCAGTTCCATATCTTCCAGTACGTCCGTCTGATACTGCACCGCCGCATTTGTCATATTGCCCAGATCCGGATAGATCTTCAAATAGTTAGAGCCGCACAATGTCACATATTTCATGGCTTTTTCCACGGTATTCATAAACTCGTTTTCCATGGTCTCAAGCCCCAGTATCACGCCTGCCTTCTCCGCCATCCCGGCGCCTTTTTTCAGATTT
Source organism: Lachnospiraceae bacterium (assembly GCA_910573755.1). Taxonomy (GTDB): domain Bacteria; phylum Bacillota; class Clostridia; order Lachnospirales; family Lachnospiraceae; genus 1XD8-76. The sequence continues at coordinate 5,481 of CAJTBO010000025.1, forward strand.
TCCAGATAGCGCCTCTTTGTCTCTAAAGTGGAGGGCTCGTAATATACGTCGTAGCCGGGAATCATCACCACACGGACACCGATATCATCCGCAAACCGAATGGATTTTTCCAGAATCTCCATACCCTTTTCTACATAATCAGGCTTATCGTTTCCCATAGAATATCTGGTCAGGGCGCTGACGCACATGGTACGGATCGGAATTCCCGCCTCGTACATGGTCTCCACCAATGCGAGGCGCTCTTTCTTCGGCATATCAAGACGCCCGATCTTTTCCTCGGAGTCATCAATGCTGAGTTCCACATAGTCATATCCCGCTTCCTTTGCCGCCTCCAGTTTTTCCTTCCAGGATAACGTAGAGGGCATTGCCTTTTCATATAATCCCAAAGCATAAGCTTTCATCATCTTTACTGCCTCCTGCATTTCTCAGCCTGCGCATTCTGCATGGTTGGAAATTTTCACTCTCTAATAATCACTTCTTCTTACCTGATAAACGTTCACTCCCTGCATGCGCATCAGTTCCAGTTCCTCCTCCGGCGCCGTTTCATCTGTGATCAGATTCTTCACCATCTCAATCCCGCAGCTTGTAAAACTGCTGTTATGCCCTATCTTCGTGTGATCTGCCAGCAGGTACACTTCCTGTGTCGCATGCTCGATCATAAGTTCATTCACATTCACTTCATTCGCTATTTCCGTTGTTACGCCCGCCTTCGCGCTGACGCCGGAACATCCTACAAAAGCTTTCTTTGCATAGACATTCTGCAGATTCCGGATCGCGAAATCCCCCACCAGCGCCTCCTTCGGATGGCGCACCTCTCCGCCGGTCAGGATGATATCCACCCCGGCTGCCCGCTCCTGAGAAATTGCCTTGCCATTGTTGGTAATAACCGTCACATGGCGGCTCGTGATATATTTCACCATATTCAGCGCATTGCGGCTTGTATTGATAAAGATGGTATCTCCGTCCTCCACCAGCGTTGCGGCATACCTCGCGATCAGATCCCTGTAAACAGCCACATCATCCATATATCCGTCAGCGTCTTTAGATACGCTCGCACCTCCGTAAAATCTTCTGATCTGCTTTTTTTCCTCCAGAAACTGAAGATCCCTCCTGAGCGTCACCACGGATACCCCAAGCCTTTTTGCCAGTTCATCCACACGGACCTGCGGATTTCTCTGCAGCATTTCCAGCACCTGATGTCTTCTTCCTTCCACATATGCTCTTTCTCTTTTCATGCTGACTCCCCCCGGTGCTGCCTGACAGCACAGACCAATCTTTACGTTTTAATTGTTCCGATACGCCGGCGTCCCGTCATAATAACGGGACGCCGGCACTTTGATCTCACAGATAACGGGAATCTGTTCCGTTTATTCGATGATTCCCTTTTCTCTCATCTTGTCTTCCATCTCCTGTACGGACATGATATTGCGCAGCCCGATCACGATGGTACCCTTTTTCTCCGCATCTTTAAACATATTTGCAAAATTCTGTGCACAGAACACTACATCATACTGCACTGCTGCCGTCTTTCCTTCGGATAATGCACAGTGATGGACCTTGCCGGGCTTGATCCCCACTTTATCCAATGCCTTCTGCATTGTCATCTTCATCATCAGGCTCGAGCCTGCTCCGTTTGCGCAACATACCAGAAAACTCATATTTTCCTTAGCCATTTTTCCTTCTCCTATTCCATTTCTATTTTATTTAGCACGTTTTGCTTTTAATTCTTTATATTCTTCGTAATTCTCCGTCACGAGGAAGTATCCTTCCTTATCCGCACGGTACTGAAGCTGCGGAATAGCCAGCAGTCCCACTGCCACGATCGCAACGCCTGCGTAGCTTAAGAACTTCATAAGCGCTGTCATAACCGGCCATACTACAGCCCAGTCCCACATGCCGAGGTATCCGCCGTAAGCCGCCATGCCGACCCAGCCTGCGATGATTGCGGAACCGAATACCTGACAAAGGCCTGAAATAAACGGCAGGATAAGCGCTGCCTTGATACCGCCTTTTTCATTTGCAAAGATAGCGATAGTCGCATTGTCAAAGAATACCGGCACGAATCCGCAGATAACAAGTACGGGGCTCTTCAATACGATGAGCAGCGCAATGGCAATAATCTGTCCCAAGAAACCTGCAAGGAAGCCGAGAGGCACCGCGTTTGCGGAACCGAAACCGAAAATAACCGCACAGTCCACGCCCGGAACGGAACCCGGAAGCAGCTTATCCGCAATACCCTGGAAGGATGCCGTCAGCTCTGTTACGAACGTACGAACGCCGAGCTGCAGGATCGCCAGATATACAGAGAAGTATAAACAGGTCTGGATCACATAGAATACCATACTTGCGTTTTCGCCGAGAAAACCGCCTTCCACCAGATAATCTCTGCCCAGAATGCAGAGGATCGCGCCGAAGAAAATCAGCATCAGGATGGAAGTACAAACCATATTTTCATTAAAGATTGACATAAAGCCCGGCAGTTCGATATCATCGATCTTCTTTACTTCTTTGCCGTCTTTCTTTTTACCGAAGAGTTTTTCAGCCAGCCAGTAGTTGATGGCTACACCGAACATCTGCTGGTGCGCCAGCGTAAAGCCTGCGCCGTCGGTAACTTCCTGACAGGGTTTGATCAGTACATTGGTACCCACTGCCCAGTATGCGCCGAGGATAACCGCCATAACGATGATCATTGCCACATGCTGCGTCAAAAGTCCCGGCAGTGCGAACATGATCAGCCAGTAAGCCGTAGCCGCCTGCTGTACCTGTACATGCCCCGTTGTAAACAGTGCGCGCAGTTTCGTGATTTTACTGAAACGTACAAGCAGGATATTGACGATAAAGGCAATCAGCAGAAGGATCATCGCATCGCCGAAGCCCTTCCCGAATACTTCCTCTACGCCTGCCGTAACCGCATTCTGTCCGAAATACGGGTCAATTACCATCGCATCGATCTGGAAAACATCCTTTAAACCTACCAGCACCGGCCGGAAGTTGGATACCAGCCCGCCGGAACCTACTGTTAAGATCAGGTAACCTACTATTGCTTTGATCACCCCGGCAAGTACATCATACCAGGGTTTCTTCTGCAATATGTACCCCAACATAACAATGAGGCCGATCATAAATGCAGGCTGCTGTAAAATGTTTGTCGCAAAGTACGACCATGCAGTCATTAAAAAATTCATATTCTATCTCCCTTCTTGTTTTAAAGTTCCGCAGATATAGATATCCTTAATCCGGATATTTCTCTGCAAGCGCAAGAAGATCTTCCGGTTTTTTTGCCTCCTTCAGCTCTTCCATCAGCTCTTCGTTGGACATCAACTCCGCCAGTCTTGACATATTGTCCAGATGCTGGCTGGGATCGCAGGATGCAAGCGTGAAAAACAGCGTCGCATCTTTTTCCGGATCGCCCGGATCAAAACTCACAGGCTCCTCAAGCTTCATAAAGGCGATCGCCGTTTTATGCACGCCCTTTGCGCATTCCTGAGAATGGGGCATAGCCACATCCGGCATGATCACGATATAGGGACCGTACTCTTCCACACAGCGAATGATGTCCTCCTTATAATTCTCTTCCACCGTCCCGTCCGCTTCCAGCACTTCACAGCTCATCCTGATCGCTTCCTTCCAGTCCTTCGCACTGTCTGCAAACTTGCAGTGGTTTTTCTCAACAAATTCTCTCAGCATAGATGCCTCCTATTCCAGTTCCGCAGATGTCCTCCGCCACACCACAACAGAAAACGATTTTCTGCTGCTTCGCATCAGCAAACCGTTTTGGGCGCCTTCCGGACATCTGCTGATTCCAGTTCCGCAGTTTCCAAATCGTTACAGGCAGGAGCGGTACGGGATGTTCTGCGGTGCTTCAAAGCAGTCCTCGAACCCTCTTCTGTGATGGTAATAAATTTTATCCTTGTCCTGCGGATATACATATTTGCCGCCGACCTGCCAGAAGAACGGATGGAACTTGTACTCATTGCGGTCCTTTTTGAAATCATAGAGCAGTTTGATCTCTTCGCAGTCCGCCTGGAAATTCGTCCATACATCCCAGTGGATCGGAACGACAACCTTGCACTGCAGATTTTCCGCCATACGCAGCACATCGATGGAAGTCATCTTGTCCTGCATACCGATCGGATTCTCGCCGAAGGAACCGAAAGCCACATCAATATCGTAATCTTTACCATGTTTTGCAAAGTAGATAGAGAAATGGGAATCGCCCGAATGGTAGATGTTTCCGCCGGGTGTCTTCACAAGATAGTTGACAGCCTTATCATCCATATCGGTCGGGCATACGCCGGTCAGTTCTTCTCTGTCAGGACCTGTGGAATCCGTCGTTACGATACAGGTTCTGTCGAATGAATCCAGCGCAATGATCTCGATATCCTTGATCTTGATCGAATCGCCGGGTTTTACCGTGATGCAGCGATCTTCCGGAACGCCCCATTTTACCCATGTCTCCACAGATTTTTTCGGTCCGATGAAAGGAACCGGGATCACATTGCCCTTATCATCCGTTGTGGTCATACCGCTCTGCAGGACATGCGCCGCCCACTCTGCAGACATATGGTCCTGATGATAATGAGTAGCCAGAACCGCGTCCACCTGTTTGAAAGCAAAGGGATCGATCACAAACGGCACGTTACGCAGATTCGGCTGCATAGCCCTTCCGCCGCACATATTCGCCATCTGATGACCGACTTTCATCTTTCCGTCGCCATGTGTTCTCTTTCCGTTCCCGCACCAGAGATCGATGGTAATGTTAGCACCGCCCGGTGTCTTAAACCATACGCCGGTACAGCCAAGCCACCACATCGCTACATTGCCCGGCTCAACAACTTCATTTTCAATGTCCTCCACGAGCCAGGTACCCCACTCCGGGAAAGTTGACATGATCCAGCTCTCCCTTGTGATTTCGTCAATTTTGCTCATAAAACCCTCCTTTTTCCTTTTAAAACATTCATATAATTCATATAAATTTTCAATTATATGTTTTATTAGATTTAATTATAACATAAAAAACAGTTTAATCAACCTTATTATATGAACTTTTCGCAATTTTATGCATGTTTTTAATTTTTTACGGTTTGCACAAATTGAATAGTATCATTTTGTGCAATTTATACAGGAGCAATACAGTATGCCCCGCCGGAGCGCAAATAATACATTTTATGACAAAATATCCCTGAACATTTCAATTTTTAAAGCTGAATCGGAAAACTGTCTTGGCTGCTTATAGCCTATGCCCTTCTCAAAAAAAGAAAACTTTATAAATCCTGCCGCTGAAACTGTCTATGACGGATCTTGTCCGGTAGAAACACCAAAACGGACCGCATCTCCCGATACGATCCGTCTTTCATGCCTGCCGTCTCAGCCTGCCAATATTTTAAATACGATCTTCTCCACTTTTTCGGTGTCTTCTCCGCAGCGGATGCAGGGCATATGTGCATCCTGCGGCTCATAACAGGCAAACATGCCTGCCGCCAGGACAATCCCTCCCTTATCGGGCCGCCCTTCATAAAAAATAATATCCTTTTCCCGGCTCTGATCTTCCGCTATCGTAAGTTCCTCCGCCAGATCATAAAAGATCGTCTCCCTTCCGCTCAACACAAACTGCAGATCGGCATATGCCCTGTGGGATTCCATACGTCCCTCTTCCTTCGGCTTTGTCTCATAATATTGCATCAGAGCATATAGCCTGTTATCCGCAAGCAGATCATAACGTCCTGCCGGCAGAAATTCCCTGCTGCATTTTTCGATAAACTCCATTATCGCTTCCGCATATTCCTTAAACTGCGGATACCTTCTGATATTTTTGATATGATCAACTATCATCCCGATTACCCTTTCCGGTTCTCTTTCCTGTTTTTCCAGATCTTTTTCACTGTCTGCCCATAGAGCGGCGACATCAGCGACAAAACCGAGATCAGCAAAAAGATCAGGCAGATCGGCCTTGTAAAGAAAATAGAGAAGCTTCCTTTACTCATCATCAGCGCGCCGCTGAAATTCTGTTCCGCCGTCCCTCCGAGGATAATGCCGAGAATGATGGCGGACATCGAAAACTGTGTCTTGTTCATAAAATAACCGAGAATGCCGAAAAATACCATCACATACACATCCGTCATGGAATGATTATAGGAGTAGGTCCCCACAAAAGTCATCATAAAAATTACAGGGATCAATATTTCCTTCGGCACGTTCACCACTCTGGAAAACACCCTGATCAGTGAAAAACCAAAGCATCCCATCACAATGTTTGCCAAAAGCAGCCCCAGAAATATCGTGTACACCTGCATCGGTTGGTTTGTAAAGAGCAAAGGCCCCGGTGCGATTCCCTGCACCATCAACGCGCCCAGCAAAATAGCCGTTGCGCCGTCGCCGGGAATTCCCAGCGTCAGCATCGGGATCATGGCGCCGCCCGATACCGCGTTATTGCCGGATTCCGGCGCGACGATGCCTTCCGGCTCCCCGTTTCCGAAATTCTCTTTATATTTTGACCACTTTTTCGCCTGGTCATAACAGATAAAAGAAGAGATATCCCCGCCGGTTCCCGGAATACAGCCTATAAAGGTACCTATCAGCGAAGAACGAAACAGCGTCACCATCACCCGTTTCAGATCGCTGAAGGGCGGAAATACCCTGTCTATCTTTACATCTTTTTTCTCATATTTTTCGTCATAACAGCTTTCCACGGACGAGAGTACCTGTGAAAAAGCAAATACACCGATCAGCACCGGAATAAAAGAGATCCCGCCGATCAGATAAGTGGAATCAAACGTAAAACGCATTTTCCCTGTCATCGCGTCTATGCCGATGGTTCCGATAAACAATCCCAGAGCCCCGCCCATAAGTCCCTTCAGCACAGAACCAGAGGACACGCTGGTAATGATGCTGATACCAAAAAGAGCCAGTGCAAAATATTCCGCTTTGGAAAAGGTCAGCGCCACCTTCGCAAGCTGAGGTGCAAAGATCATCAGGCATATGGCCGAAAATACGCCGCCGAACATGCTTCCCATTGTGGAAAGCCCTAAAGCCCGTCCCGGCTGCCCCATTTTATTTGCCATCGGATAGCCGTCCAGCGTTGTCGCGGCGGATGCCGGCGTGCCGGGCGTATTTAAAAGAATCGCGGAAATGCTGCCGCCGTAGATCGCGCCGCAGTATACGCCCAGCAGCATGATGATACCCTGTACGCCGTCAAAAGCAAATGTCAGCGGATACAAAAGCGCAATTCCCATATTTACGGAAAGCCCCGGCATCGCCCCGATCAGAATGCCGGCACCCGTTCCCACGATCAGAAGCAGCAAAGTCATCGGAGATGCCGCACTGGCGATCGCCGCTGCTATATTATTCAACATTTCATCTCCTCCTTACATAAAAAACGGTTCCGGAAGCTTTGTACCCAGAATCAGGCTGAAAATAACATAGATAGCAGCAAGTGCAACGACCGTGACGATCGCTGTTTTCTTTTTATTCCTCTCACCCAGCACCCACATCAGCGCCGGAATCAGTATCAGCCCGGAAATGTAAAGCCCCAGCACATTAAGGAGCAGACAATAGACAACCATGATGCCCATTACCAGATAGACTCTCCTGTTTGCCGGAAGTCCCAGTACCACTTCCATCTCTTCATATTTTTTTCTGTTTACCAAGGTCATGACAAGCAGAATAAGCGCCGCACCGACCATGATGCCGCCTGTGATGGCTGGCCAGGTACCGGCGGAAATACCGCCCTCCTCTTTAAAACCTATGCCCAGTCCGGCTGAGAGTGCCCAGATGGCAACTCCCAGCACCGCCGCTACAGCCGATATGACATAGTTACACTTTTTCATATTGACCATACATGATCACCTCATCATAATTTATAGTCTTACCGATCACTCAGCAAATTCAATGGTTTCAAATACTTTTTTATACATCTCGTAGTCGTCCGCCATAACCTGATATGCATCATCCCCGATATAATCCAGAGGCTCGATACCCTGAGAGAGGAAATATTCCTTGCATTCCTCGGACTCCATCGCCGCTTTTGCCGCATTTCTCAAAGCCGTCAGGCTCTCTTCATCCAGTCCCTTCGGTGCAACCAGCGCTGCCCACGCCCGAACTACCAGATCATGGCCCTCCTCTTTGAATGTCGGAACCTCCGGAAGCAGTGTCATACGATCTTCGCTCATAACGCCCAGACATTTCAAAGTTCCTGCTTCGATCTGTGTCATAAAACTCGAAGGATCCGCCAGTGTGGCGTCAATGTGTCCGCCGGTGATCGCTGCCGCAATGTCAGCCGTCCCGTTAGGATACGGAATATGTGACACGGTTATGCCGTACTCCTGCTCCACCAGATATGTTGCGATATCCCAGATAGCGCCCGCGCCCGAATTGCCGACCTGTACCGCACCGGGATTTTCCTGACAGTATGCCACAAACTCATCGATGCTGTTGTAGGGTGCATCCGCCTGAACGATCAGCGCTGCCGGCGCGCCGATGGGCATTGCGATAGCGTCAAAGCTTTCATAGGTCAACTCTGTCTTCCCCTGAAAACAGAACATATCAAGCTCCACTGTTACCGCTCCCAATACATAGCCGTCCGGATCCGCTTCCGCTGTCTGCACCATACCGGTAATGCCGCCGCCGTCCGGATTGTTGGTCACATTAAATTTTGCGCCTTCAAAGTTTTTCTCCATATAGGTCAAAAGTCCTCTGGTGGAAGTATCCGTTCCGCCGCCTGCTCCTTTTGGCACGATCACCTCGATATCATCGCTCGGATAAGCGCCCTTTGCGCCGCAGCCGGTCAGCAGAGCCGCACCCAATACAATAGATAATAATACTGCTGTTATTTTTTTGCACATTATATTTTTCCTCCTATTCCAGTTCCGCATGCGCACTTCCAGTACACCACACTTTAAGAGAATTTCCTGCTTCTTACGCATCAGTAAATTCTCTTGTGCACTGTACGTGCGCCTGCTGTTTTCCAGTTCCGCATGCGCACTTCCAGTACACCACACCTTAAGAGAATTTCCTGCTTCTTACGCATCAGTAAATTCTCTTGTGCACTGTACGTGCGCCTGCTGTTTTCCAGTTCCGCATGCGCACTGCATCGGCACATACTGTTTTCAGTTCCGCATGCGCACTGCATCGGCACATACTGTTTTCAGTTCCTCAGATATTGTTCTTCCAGTTTTCCGGTGATGCGCCGAAGGACTTCCATCTCTTTCCGGAAAGTTTCCGTCAGCAGCGTGTTCTTCTTTGTTCTGGTGACGGTGGTCATGGCAACGCCCTCACCGTTCAGATAATATTTTGCATTCACCGGATAACACTGGTATTCGATCAGTGCACAGAGTGTCAGCATATCCGCAAGTTCTTCCATCCCCTGCTTCCCATAATCCGCTGTCAGACGGCTGTAAAGGCCGCACTGCATATTCGCCATAACGCCGCTGTAGCCCGCCGCGCCTGCCTTCAAGGATTCCAGCAATGTTGCGGTATTGGCATTATAGAGTTTTAAATTTGTCCCTCTGCACACCTCCAGCTTATCCAGAATATTCTGGATATCGCAGCTGGTATCCTTCAGGAAATAAAAGCGCCCTGTCTGCGCACACCATGCCGTCATTTCTTTGGTAAGCACCCGCTTATAAGGATAAGGGCATTCATAAAATCCCAGTTTAATATCTTCCGGCAGTTCTGCCAGCAGCTTCTTCAGGTTTGCGAGCCATACCTCATCGCTCTCATCCTGCCCTGCAAGACGGTTTGTGATCATGATCACCGCATCCACACCAGTCTCTGCGATCCTCCTCAGTTCCTCCGCCTGCTCCGCAAATCCGTCGGAAATATGTCCCGATGCAATAACAGGAACTCTTCCTGCCGCTTTTTCTTTCACAAACCCGGCAATTTTGATCCGCTCCTCCAGAGACAAAAAGAACATCTCACTGGACTGGCACACCGCAAAAAGGCCCGAAACCCCGTTATCAATATACCATTCGATCAATCTCTCCAACGCCGGATAATCCACCTGCCCTTCCTCCGTAAAGGGTGTCAGCATAACCGGCCACACACCGCCTGAAAATTGATTTTCTGCCATTTTCTACACCTCCTTTCTTAAAAACCTCCAAAATGCAATTGATTTTCTGTCAAAAGTATATGAAACATATAACTTTTTTCCGTCCGCTATGATCGAAGGATAGGAATATTCCCCGTCCGTGTCTTCCAGCACCGCCTCTTCCTGCCATGATGCCCCGTTGTCCGAAGACGAAAGAAGTACGAGCGGCGTTCTCTTTCCCCAGTTTTCTCCAACCGGATTCATACAGAGTATCAATACGCCGTCACTGCACCTCACCACATCGATACCGCTGTTATTATTGGGCAGTTTTGTGGGATAAGCGCTCCCCCAGCTTTTTCCGTAATCCTCGGAATCCGCGCGGTATATCCGTCCTTCGCTGCTGCGCAGCAGCATATGTACTTTTCCCGGACTGCTTTCCCAAAGCGTCGGCTGAATAACGCCCCTGCCGTAAAAGGACTGCTCGGAAACCTGTACCGTGCTGCCCGCCGCCGTATTTTCTCCGCCGTATGCCACCTCTATCCTGATCGGATCGCTGAGGTGAAAACTCTTACCGCCATCTTCCGACCTGTCCGCATAAGCCGTCCAGATTCCCTCTTCCGTGGAAGTACCCGCCAGCATGCTCCCGTCCGATAAGGTGATCATCTTGCATCTTACGGGGCCTCTGCCGCCTCTGTCTCCCGGCACCAGTTCTTTTGCCTCGCCGAACGTCTCTCCGTAATCCTCTGATATCCGGCAGTTTGTATACCACCTGCTGATCCGGTTTCCCACCTTGTACAGCAGCAGGACTTTTCCGTCCTGTCTCTGATATAAAACAGGATTCCAGTGCGCCTCCTTCGCATCATGCGCCGCCATCTGCGGAATGCTCCATTTCCCGTCCCGGCAGAGAGATTTCCAGATCGAGACATCCTCCGTTCCTTCCTTTTTTCCCGCAAACCACACTGCGCCGATAGCGCCGCTATCCATAAGGCAGATATTGGATGCATGGCAGATGTTCCCCTTTAAAAACGCCGGTTCAAATATCAGTTCTTTTTTTCCTTCACCCAGATACATTTCCGTTTTCCTTTCTCCGAGACCGCCTTTCCTGATAAAACAAGAATAATACATTATCATCTGTTACGCTTTCAAAATGATCCGAAGTACGATTTTATACTTTTTTATTGTTTTTATCCAAAAAATATGAAATAATGGTCGAAACGGAGGAGATCATATGAAAGAAAGATATGAATTATTCGACAAATTTTCCTGGTCTAAGGAAAACAAGACCATCATATGGGAAAAGCACAAAATACCCGGCCTCAGAAATATAACCCACTGGAATTTTACAACCTCTCCCTCTCCGCTGATCATGCACTATCACTCCGACATCATCGAAATCCACTGCATGATCAAGGGACAGCGCCATACGCAGATCGAAAAGAACGGCTCCCTCGAAAGTTATACCTATGCAGGAAACGAAGTATTCCTTACCTTTCCCTTTGAGATCCACGGAAACAGCAGCCAGCCGCAGCTCCCCTGCGAATTTTACGCCTTTCAGATCAGTACCGGAAATCCCGATAACCTGCTGGGTCTGAACAAAGAATTCAGCAACATGCTCTGCCATACGCTCCTGCATCTTGGGCAGCGCCATTTCAGGACCGGAAACACACATATCCAGTATCTGCGCTCCGCCTTCAATTTTTTCAGCGACATGACGCCGCAGTCCGTTAAGATCGGGGCGCAGTTCCTTGTATGTTTTCTGCTCAGCCTGCAGTTTCTGCCTCCTGTTTTTCACAGCGATATCTACTCGCTCGATCCCAATATCGCCGCTTCCATATCCTGGCTGAACCAGAATATCCACGAGCCCATGCATCTGCAGAATCTTGCGGATATTTCAGGATACTCCCTTTCCCATTTTAAGATCAAGTTCAAAAATGAAGTCGGCATTACACCCGCCGAGTATATTTCGCTGCAGAAACTGGAATATGCCAAAAAACAGCTTTTGGAAACCGATATCAGCATCACCAATCTGGCTTATTCCTTAGGATTTTCCTCCAGCAACTATTTCAGTTCCGTGTTTAAAAAATTTCTGGACTGCACGCCGAAGGACTACCGGAAACGGCATCGAAACGTGAAACTCACATAAGAAACTCACATTAGAAACACACATCAAGAACACACATTAGAAATTCACATTAGAAATTTTGATTAGAAACTCACATAAAACCCACATTAAGGAATTCATATAAAAACCGGGGGGAAGCCGCCAAACAGCTTTCCCCGGCCATAACACTTCTATTTTTCTTCTGTTTTGGAATCCGCGATCTTCGCTCCCGCAAAGCCCGCCAGAACCGAACCTAAATCAATACCCGTCGATTCCTTCAGCCCATCCGTCACCTGGGTCAGAGTTCCCATGATATCCTTCATCAGCTTGGAGGAATTTCCGTCCCCGTACATCGTGATCTTATCCACCTTCGCAAGGGGCTCCGCGATATTTCTCGCAATCTCAGGCATCGCCTTAAAATACATCTCCAGCACGGCGGCTTCGCCCATCTGTTTCATCGCTTCGGCTTTCTTCTCGATACCCTCCGCTTCCGCAAGAGCCTTTGCCCTGATAGCCTCCGCTTCCGCAAGCCCTTTGCTCCGGATACCCTCCGCTTCCTGTTCCATCGCGTATTTCTGCGCTTCCGCCGTTGCCTTTAACGCTTCCGCCTCTTTTTCCCGCTCAAATTTATCCGCCTCCGCATTTTTCTGACGTTCAAACAACTGCGCTTCGGATTTCCTCTGGGTCTCATACAGCATGGCATCCGACTCCTGCTGTTTCGCGTATTTTTCGGCTTCCGCCTGTTTCTTGACCGTCGCCTCCAGCGTGCGCTCCGTGAGCTCCACTTCCTTTTCCTTCAGGGCGATCGCTTTCTCCTGTCTTGCCAGATTCGCATCCGCCGTTGCCACTTCCACCGTCTTTCTTTCCGTCTCCTGCTGGATCTGGTAAGCCGCGTCTGCAATAGCCTTTTTGGTATCCGCATCCTTCTGCAGTTCCGCTTTCCGGATCGCCAGATCATTTTCCTTCTGCGCGATCAGGGTCTCCGCATTGATCTGCGCTTCTTTGGATTCCCTGTCGGCTTCCGCCTGCACAACGGCTTTTTCTTTCTGCGCCCTGGCTTTTGCATTGGCGATCTCCAGTTCCGAACTTACCTGGGCGTCATTAGACTCTTTCCTCGCCTGTGCCTGTGCCTTTGCGATCTCCTTTTCACTCTCTGCTCTGGAGATTGCCGCGTTTTTCTGGATCTTTACAATATTGTCCACACCCAGGTTTTCAATAACGCCGTTTCCGTCCACAAAATTCTGGACATTGAAGCTGACGATATCAAGCCCCATTGCGGCAAGGTCCGGTTCAGCGTTCTCCTTGACGAGATTCGCAAACTTCTGTCTGTCGCTGACCATCTCTTCCAGATTCATCTTTCCGACGATCTCACGCATGTTGCCTTCCAGCACTTCCCGTGCCACCTGAGCGATATAGTCCGTGGGCTTATTCAGAAAGTTCTGCGCCGCAAGGGCAAGCCGCTCTTCGTTATCGCTGATCTTCACATTGACGGCGGCATCCACCTTGATATTGATATAGTCCGCCGTAGGCACTGCGCTTGATGTTTTCACATCGATCGGGATCAGCTGCAGATTCAACTCATCCTTCTTTTCCAGAAACGGGATCTTCAGGCCCGCTTTACCGATCAGGACCTTCGGATTTTTCCGCAGTCCCGAAATTATGTAAGCCGTATCCGGGGAAGCCTTTACATAACCGGATACAAAGATGATGATCACGGCGATCACCGCCACAACCACAGGAACCGCAGCCCCGATCATCCCTAACAATCCATCAAACATACCTTTTCCCTCCTTCTCTTCCCTGCGTCCTCAGACAGGAAAACGCAGGCTTTGCAGCCTTATATGCCGCCATGCATTACGGATACCCAAAGCCGCGTATCCCCGCTGAAAATTCTATATTGATTTTAACATTTTTCGGATTCCTTGTAAATGATAACACAAAAACAGCCGGCTCTGCCATAATCAACCGCCTGATCCTGCTGTTCCGTAAATGTATCCGCCTCCTCGTCAAAATCCCCGATCAGACATACCGTTCCGTTGCCGTTATGATATTCAAACCCCTCCGGCAGCTCTTCCTTTCCTACATCGGGTATCTCTTTTATATTCGTAAGATGCACCAGCAGTGCCTTTGCCTCATCACTGAGCTTTACGTATTTCTCCCTGTTCTCCTTCAGCCATTTTTTATTTCTGCGCACTCTGTTCTCCTGCTGCCCGAAACCTGATACGCCGTACAGGGCTGCCTGCGTGATGGGCATACTCTTTACCATAACTTCACAGGCATACAGGCCGGGAACAGGAAAACAGATATCCGCAATATGATCTTTCCTGAATTCAGGCCCCACACTTTTTCTTCAGTTCTTCCCATCTCTTATCCACTTCCGCCTGAAACTGCGCGATCAACTCTTCCCCGCCCGGCGTAAAGAGATGTTTAAAACGTTTCTGGGAACGAAGGAAATCCTCCACAGGCAGCTTATTTTTCGGTTCATAACTCAGTATCCATTTTCCGTCAACCACTTCATACAGCGGCCAGTAGCAGCTTTCCACCGCCAGCCGGCAGATCTGCATCAGTTCCGCCGGCTCATAGCCCCATCCCCTCGGGCAGGGGGACATCACGTTCAAAAACGCCGCCCCCGGCGTATAGATCGCTTTCTCCGCCTTTGTATGCAGATCCCTGAAATTTCCCGTAAAGGTGGTCTGCGCCGCATAGGGAATATGGTGCTCCGCCATCACCGCCGTCAGATCCTTCCGCACCTGCACCTTTCCGCTTGATACCTCTCCCGCCGGCGTCGTGGTCGTATCCGCAAACTGCGGCGTCGCAGAGGAGCGCTGGGTACCGGTGTTCATATAAGCGCCGTTATCGTAACAGACATAAACCATGTCATGTCCCCGCTCCATTGCGCCGGAGAGGGATTGAAAACCGATATCATAGGTTCCGCCGTCTCCGCCGAAAGTGATAAACTTATAATTCTCCCCGATCTTCCCCTTTTTTCTGAGCACCCGGTAAGCCGTCTCCACGCCGGACATGGTCGCCCCGGCATTCTCAAAGGCATTGTGGATATAGCTGTCTTCATAGGCGGTGTAGGGGTACATAAAAGTAGATACCTCCAGACATCCCGTCGCGTTGCCGATCACCGCCCTGTCCTCCGGATGCAGCGCTCTGAGCACCGCACGAACCGCCACTGTGCCGCCGCAGCCCGCGCACATCCTGTGTCCCGGTGCAAGACGCTCCGGTCTGCTCATCACTTCTTTATAATTATATGCTGTTTCCATCTCATTTCCTCTCATTTGACCAAACTCTCCCGCGGAATTTATTTTTCCCGCAGTCCGATATAGGCATACATATCCTTCACCACACGGGTCTGCGCCAGCTCTTCCAGTTTAACATAGACCTCTTCAAAATCCTCCACGGTAATATCCCTGCCTCCCAGTCCGTAAAAATAATTCACGACTTCCGCCTGAGATTTCACGCCATAGAGCGCAGAGCGCACCTCTGTCCCCAAAGGGCCGCCTGTGGCGGAAAACATTTCGGAGCGATCCAACACCGCCACCGCCTTTTTATCCTTCAGCGCCTCAGCCAGTTCCTTTTCCGGGAAGGGGCGGAACACCCTGATCTTCAAAAGTCCTGCCTTTTTTCCGCTTACCTCCCTGATCCTGTCCACTGCCGCCCTGCAGGTGCCCGCCGCGGAACCGATAATGACGATCACATATTCCGCATCTTCCATCCGGTACTCCTCGAAAAAGCCGTATTTTCTCCCTGTCATTTTTTCAAATCTCTCCGCCACCTCCAGGATCACCTGACGGGCATTTTCCATCGCTTCCCGCTGTCCCCGCTTGGTCTCCATATAGTAATTGGAAACCGCATAGGGTCCTAACGCCATCGGCTCCTTTTCGTTCAGAAGGTAATGTGCCGGACAGTATTCCCCCACAAACTCCTTCACTCTGTCGTCCTCTGCCAGCAGGATATTTTCCACACCGTGGCTGGTGATAAAACCGTCCTGACAGATCATCACGGGCAGATGCACCGCTTCATGTTCCGCAATGGGATATGCCTGCAGAAAATTATCGTACACCTCCTGATTGGACTCCGCATAAATCTGAATCCATCCGGTATCCCGTGCCCCCATGCTGTCCGAATGGTCCGCATTGATGTTGATCGGGCCGCTGAGCGCCCGGTTCACCAGTGCCAGCACAATGGGAAGACGGTCGGAAGCCGCCACATACAATTCTTCCCACATCAGCGCCATCCCGCAGGATGAGGTAGCCGTCACCGCTCTTGCCCCTGCCGCGCAGGCACCGATTGCCGCGCTCATGGCGCTGTGCTCGCTTTCCACATGGATAAATTCCGTATCCACTTTTCCGTTTGCTATGTAGTTTGCCACATACTGCGGGATCTCCGTAGACGGCGTGATTGGAAATGCAGGCATCACGTCAGGATTGATCTGTCTGATGGCATAAGCCACGGCTTCATTGCCGGATAAACGTTCTCTGATCGCCATTCACTTTCCCTCCTTCATCTCGATCGCGCCAAAGGGACACACCTTCGCGCAAATACCGCAGCCCTTGCAATGATCATAATCAAATTCCCGCCGTTTCCCTTCTGAAACCGGAATCGAAGAATCCGGACAGACCGGTACGCACAGCAGGCACTGTCTGCATTTTTCTTCTTTGTATACAGGCGTGGATACCCTCCACTCGCCCGTGTGAAACCCTCTGGATGTGGCAGGCTCATAGATCTGATTGCCCTCCGTAATATCCTGCCAGGGGCTTTTTTCATGGATATCTTTACTCTTCATCTGATTGCTGTTCCTTTCCTGTGCGGTGCCTTTAACACACTCTTTATGCCCCGCTGTGCGCATGTCTTTTGCGTGTTTTTTCATGCGCCTTCTTTAACATACTCTCTTTCTATGACACTTCCCGTGCCCGCTTTTATCCGCTCTTTTTACGCGCTCTTCCTGACAGCCTTTGCCCCGTCTTCCGCAAGCTCCGCAAAGGTCGTCTCCAGGGCTTTCATATTGCCCTCGATCACCTCCGGCTTTTTCGCGAACTTGTGGGCGAAGGAATCCCTCATCTCCTTTAAAAACTCCTCCGGTTCCACCACCCCGGATACCGACACAACCGCCGCCAGCATAGGGGAATTCGGGTAATATCTCCCCAGCGTACTGACAGAGATCTCCCTCGCATCCACCGTATAAACGCTGCCTTTCCATCCGTGCCTTTTAAGCTGCTCCGCAATTTCCTTTTTGCTGCTTCTTGTATTGACAATCACCGCGCCCTCTTTTTTCAGTCCCTGCGTTACATCGATGCTTTCTAATAATCCGTCGTCCACAACCACAACATAGTCCGGTGAATAGATATTGGAGTGGATCGTAATCGGATCATTGCTGATCCTGTTGTATGCCGTGATCGGCGCCCCCATGCGTTCCGGACCGTATTCCGGAAATCCCTGCACATATTTTCCTGTCTTAAACGCGACATCCGCCAAAAGCAGCGCCGCCGTCTTCGCGCCCTGTCCGCCTCTTCCGTGCCATCTGATCTCAACCGTGTTTTTCATAATATCCGCATCTCCTTCTTTAATAAATTGCGCTGTCATGCAGGGAAACCGCTTCCTTTTCCGCCGCGCATTCCGCAAGCCGCCCTGACGGCATATTTCCTCCGCGAAAGCCTGTCATAACAAAGAATCCTGTTTTCAATTTCCTGTAAAATAAAATACAGCCGGCCTGTGCATCACTCACATAGTCGGCTGCTAAAATCTTTTTTCCCTCTTCTTATCCCATCTGCAACATACCAACATATGCGTCCTCTATTACGGGAGGAACCCGTCGGCATCTACTCACTCTCGCTTTGGTGCCGCAACTCGGGAGGGATATTCCAGCCATTCTACTCGTACCGCTTCTCAGCTTACGCGGCTCTCTGTAACTTTCCAAATGGATGTACTGTCTCCGTCATCGTTTTTGCAGGTTTATTCAACTTAGTTTATTATAGTAGTACGGTGAAGCATTGTCAAGTTTTTTCCCCCTTCCAATTTCCAGCAAAAAAACAGTTGACAAACTCGCAGTTTCCTATATGATATACATGATATATTTATTTATACCCAAACTGGAGATCAGCAGATCCCCGTACAATACATAATATAATTTTCTGATGCGCACGCAGCAGGAAATTGTCTTACTTTTCTGTGTACTGTGCGGGCGTCTGCGGAACTGGAATAGGAGGAAAAAAATGAAACGTACTTTCGCACTACTTGCAGCAGGCATTCTGACTTTTGGATGCGCCTGCGCACTTTCAGGCTGCGGCAGCAGCGGTGACGCTTCATCAGAGGATAAAGACGGAAACGGCTACGCTGATGAGATTTATCTTTATAACTGGTCGGAATATATGACACAGGATGTTCTGGATCAATTTGAAGAAGAATACGGAATCAAGGTAGTTGAAACTACCTATGAATCCAACGATGAACTGCTGGCAAAGCTGATTGCCGGAAAAGAAGGCGAATATGATATAGCAGTTCCCACCAACACCTACATTCAGGCATTTAAGGACAATGATCTGCTTGAGCCCTTCGACGAGGGCGCCATCACCAACTTAGGCAATATCGACGATGCTTATCTCGGCCTTGTTTATGACCCTGAAAATGAGTACACTGTCCCTTATTTCGGCACGATCAATGTCGCCCTCGCCAATAAACCGATGATGGATAATCTGGGCATTACGGTAAATACCGCTCAGGATCTGTTGAATCCCGCACTGGAGAACAATCTCCTGATCTTTGACGATGTGGAGAGCAATATCACGCTGGGACTGCAGGGCAGCGGCATCGATCCCCTGACCACGGACCTCGCCGATCTGGATACCGCAAAGGAATATCTGCTGCAGCTTAACTCCAACCTGAAATCCTATTCCCAGATCGCGGACGAGAGAATCTCCATCACAAGAGGGGAAGTTGCGCTGGCCTATATCTACAGCGGCGACGCCATACAGGCCATGCGGGAAAACAGCGATCTGGAAGTTGTCATGAAAGAAAATCCGTTCCCGCTGACGATCGACAACCTTGTCATTTTAAAGGGAACAAGACACAAAAAAGAAGCCCAGCTTTTCATTGATTTCCTGCTCCGTCCGGAAATCTCCGCTGAACTTTTATCCGAGTTTTCCTACGTCTGCTTTAACGAGGCGGCGGCGGAATATCTGCCGGATGATCTTGTAGACATGGAAGTCTGCGTGCTTTCTGACGAGATCAAGAACAACCTTGTGGTCATCAATGAAAAAAACGGTGAAATGCTCGATAAGATGGTATCCGTAATGACAGAAGTAAAATCGGCAAAGTAATACAGATGCCCATGCATCGTTTGCACTGTTTATAACAAGAAGCTCCGACGGTTGCCGGAGCTTCTTTTCTCTTTTCTTTTACGCTGAGATCACTTCTTTGCCTTTGCCCTGACAAGCAGCATCATAGGCCTTTGCATTTCATCCTCCATTCCCGGAATATCTATCATCTCCTTCGGCGGCTCCGCCTCCACTACCGCCTCAAGTTTAAAACCGGCCTTCAGCAGTCCCATCAATATCTGCGTTAACGTATGATGCTGCTTTACTACATCACATCCCCAAAAGCGGGTTTTTCTTTCGCCCGGAAAAAAAAAATCATCCACCGGCCAGTATAAAGGGGTTAAGTCTGCTCACTATTCTCCCGATCGCCGCCCGCTGCCACGCCGCTCCATTCCGCCCTCCCCTGCAAGAACAAGTCTCCTTACCCTCTCCGCAGACACCGCCTCATAGCACTGCTCATAGGGCGCGGGCAGATAAGAATAGGAAACACTGCCTCTTGTCGTGGTCATATCCTGCCGGTATACCTTGCAGGAAGAATGTATCTGATAAATTCCCGTGTATTCCATCAGTTCCCGGGCGTTTTGATCGTTTACGCCGCTGCCTGCCAGTATCTGGATCTTACTGCCATAGTCCTCCTGCAGCCTTTTCAGAAGTTCCTTTCCCTCCATTGCTTTTTCCCGCTGTCCGGAAGTGAGCACTCTGTCCGCTCCAAGCGCGATCAGAAGTCCCATAGAGGCATCCGCATCTCTGCATACGTCAAAGGCCCGGTGAAAAACAGCCTCCTTCCCCTTCCGGTGGATCAGCTCCACCATTTTTTCCGTACTCTCCGCATCAACGCTTCCGTCTTCTTTCAAAAAACCAAACGCGATCCCATCCGCCCCATACCACAGAAGCAGTTCCGCTTCCTCAAACATCAATTCCTTCTCTTTTTCGCTGTAGCAAAATCCTGCCGCCCTCGGCCGGACCATGCATATCACATCCAGTTCCGTATTCTGCTTTACTTTTTCCAGCACTGCCGCCCCCGGCGTTAAGCCTCCCACGCTCAATGCGGCATTCAGCTCCACCCTGTCCGCCCCGCCCAGCGCTGCGCTGAAACAGTCTTCATAACTTCCGGCACAGATCTCTATGATCGGTTTCATGATATTCCTCCGTTTTACAAAAACTTCCTGAAATACGCGCATTCCTCATCATTGCACCTTTTTCCCGTCTCATCCCGCATATTCAGATGAAACACATGATGCAGCGCTTCCTGCTTTGTTCCATACAGCTTAAACACAAAGGGCACCTGATGCGCCTTTAACGCTTTTTCCAGATAAGCCGCCTGAGGCCTGCAGAAATCCTCTGTCGCCGTCATAAAAAGCACGGGCGGAAAATCCGGTGTGATATGCCTTGTCAGATCGATCAATTCCGCTTCTTCCAAAGTGCCGCCCTCCGGCATAAATTCCTTCGGCAGATCATTTACCTGCTCATGTTCCAGCACCGGCGCCTCCCCCGTCGGAATCGGTGCATAAACCCCGCAGTTCAGCGCCAGCGCCTTCGGCACAAATCCCTCCGGCACCTGAAAGGAATAGGCTGACGCATAAGTCCTGTTTGTACAGATACAGCTGTAGATCCCGGCAAGATGCGCCCCGGCTGAATCCCCCACAAGAAAGACAGACTTAAGATCAAATCCGTACTGTGCCTCATTTTGAAAGATCCATTCCATCACCCGGTTGATATCCTCCAGCTGCGCCGGATATTTGTGCTCCGGCGCCAGCCTGTAGGTAAAATTCACAACCGCAAATCCCCGCTCCGCCAGCGACATACAATAGAACTGATACAGTTCCTTATCCCCGTACACCCAGCCGCCGCCGTGAACGCTGACAATGACGGGCAGCCTCTTTTCCTCCGCCTTCGGCCGGTATACATCCAGTACATTCCATTTCTCATCCGGCCCGTACCGTATATCGTCAAACCGCTCCACACCCTTCGGCGTCGTCAGCCCCTCATCCCTCTTTACATCATTTACCATACAATCCTTTCTAAACTTTTCAACCGCTCTGCTCATTCGATATCCTCCCCCTTATTATCATGAACCTGCAATTCATGACTGCCATCCGCTGCCCGCCGGATGAGTAAACGCATTCTTCCTGTTGACGCTCATTATACCGTACTCACCCGCCGCTCTCCTTCCATTTTACTCCTTTGTCCGTTCCGGTCAAGCCATCTCATCCCGCAACGCATCGATAATATTTTCTTTCCGTATCTTCCCGGTGGCATATACCATCGTAATAAAGACTATGGCAAACACACTCAGCACACAGATACCCATAGCCTCCCACGGAAACGTAAACGCTATATCCTCCATCTGTTCCATCGATACAATCGCCCTGTGGATCAGGAAGGAAAGCCCCGATGCGATCGGCACGCCAAACACCAGCGTCCACATCCCGTAAAAAAAGCATTCAAACCGCATCATCCTGTTAAATCCTCTATCGGACATGCCCACCGAGCGGAGCATGGCAAGCTCCCGGCGCCGCAGCATGATATTGGTGGAGATCGTATTAAATACATTGGCAACGGCGATCAGCGCTATCATCGCGGTAAACGTATAGGTAAACAGATCCACCATAAAGCCGGTCCTGCGGAATATCTCAAAAGCCTGTGAAAGATTGTACAGTCTGTAATCCGCCATGATCCCCTCCTCCACCAGCATCGTCTGTATTTTTCCTTTAATCTGCGTCGGCAGATCCGTCCAGAAGATCGCTCCGAGATGTACGCACCCATCCATCGTCTCCACACCTTCAAACCGCGGCTTCATAGACAGCGGCGCCGTTACCACAAACACATAAACTGCATCTTTCTCCACTTCATACACGCCGTCCAGCGGATAATTGTCTTCAAAAGTCGCACAGATCTCCTTTGTTTTGTCTTCCACGGAAGACACAAGCGAAAAACGCATGGACTCCCCGGCAAAATAGGTCGTATGCTCCTCTGCGTTCATCAGGCATATCAGTACCTTTCCGTCCTGTCCGGTATATTCCGCCACGGGAAGGCCCATCTCTTCCACAAACGCAGTATAAATATCATCTTCGATAAACTGGGTATACAGCGTTACCTGCTGCCCGCCGCCCCCGGAATCATCCCCTTCCGCCGCGCGGTATGCCTCTAGGAAATCCGCCGGCAGATCCTGTGTTACACCGGTATACAAACAGTCCGCCTGCCAGGTGCTTCTGTCAATACCCTCAAGATGTTTCATTTTATCGTAAAATCCGGCAAACTCCTCCTCGCTCATATCCTGTGTCATAAAGCTTACATCGCCGTCTGCCTGCTGCTTCGTATATTCCCCCGTCACTTTTTTCAATGTCGTGCCAAAGGCATTGCCCGCCACCGCCAGAACGACGCTCAGTGTCAGAGACATGACGATACTGCGGTAACGCTTTTTATTTCGTTTGAAATTCTTCAGCGCCAGCGTCCCCTCCAGCCCGTACAGTTTCCATGCCGATTTTCGGATTCTGACTGATCTCGCCTCCGTCTTTATCTCTCCTGTCTGACGGATACAGTCCATAACCGGCGTGGCGGCCGCTTTTTTGGCAGGGATATATGCCGAGATCAGGATCGTCACCATACTGATGAAGGCGGAGGCAAGAAGCGCCGGAAAAGATACCGACAGGGTAAGCCCCTCACCATAGTCCGCTATCATGGACGCGAATACTTTTGATACCGCGGGCAGAAGCGCCGCAAGCGTGCCGATTCCCGCCACGATCCCGATTGGAATCCCGATACAGCCGATGCAGATTCCCTCAAACAGCACTGCTCCCCGCAGCTGCTTTGCCGTTGCCCCCACTGACATCAAAATACCATACTGGTGCACTCGCTCATTCATCGAGATATGGAAGGAATTATAGATCAGAAAAACCGAACCCGTCATAATGATCAGAACCAGCACGCCGCCCGCCGTAAACAGAAACGTATTGAGTACTTTATTATCGGAAGCCCCCATAAAACGCAGCAGATCTTCATTTATGCCGTAAGATCCGCCCGATCTCCTGCCTTCTGCATAATCCTGCACCCGGCGGGGATTTTTCAGCGCGATATACAGACTGCTGCCTCCCTTCGTTTCACCGTCTGTTTTTGTGATGAGCGTATAACCCGGAGCGGAATGCAGTTCAAACCCGGGGCGCTCGAATGTTCCCACCACCGTATAAATCTGCTCCTTCGTACCTGTCAGCGTCTCATTCTCCGCATAAGGATCGCACTGCGTCAGTATCCTTCCTTCGCTCTCCCTCTCTCCCACCGCCAGCGTCAGCGTTTCGTTTATGGATATCCGCACTCCCGCCTTTGCGGCAATACTATCGGAAGGAACCAGCACTTCACTGCTGTTTTCCGGTTTTCTTCCGGAGATCAGCCGGACAGACAGCGCCTCAAATGTCTCGTCGGAAAATCCCGCGATAAAAAGATAAGGCTTTTCGCTTCCCCCTTCTATGTTACCCTGCTCCGCGCCGGGGATCAGCGCATAACCGAGGTCCTCATACTCCGCCGTACTTAAGATTTCCGCATCCTCTTTCCACTCCTGTTTCTGTGGGAAATCCACCCCCGAAAACACAATATGCCAGTTGCCGCCTCTTGCGATCTCACAGCGGATCATAAAAGCGATAAGGGATGTCCCGAAGGCTGCGACCGCCGTAAAAAGAGCCGCGGAGAGCGCAACACCAACTACCGTGACCAGTGTTCTGGTACGGTTTTTCCTGAGCCCCTGCAGGGAGATCTTATAAAAGATATTCATGACCTGCCCACCTGCCTTTCATCCCGCACGACTTTCCCGTCCGCGATGGTGATGATACGGTCCGCCTGCAGGGCGATATTTTCGTCATGGGTCACAAGAAGCAGCGTCTGTCCGTAGAGCCTGTTGCTCTTTTTCAAAAGGTAGATGATCTCTTTTCCGTTCCTGCTGTCAAGACTGCCTGTCGGCTCATCCGCCAGCATCACCTGCGGGGCGTTCATCAGCGCCCGCCCGATCGCCACCCTCTGCTGCTGTCCGCCGGAAAGCTGGTTCGGCAGATGGTTTTTCCGATCTTTCAGCCCCAGAAGATCCAGCAGATCGTTTAACCGTTCTTTATTGACCTTCCTTCTATCCATCAGGATCGGCAGCGTAATATTCTCCACCACATTCAGCGTGGGGATCAGATTGTGGAACTGATAAATCAGTCCCACCTGACGTCTGCGGAAAATCGCCAGTTTTTCATTGTTCTGGGCATAAATATCCTGCCCGTCCAGATAAATCTTTCCTCTCGTCGGGATATCCACTCCCGCAATGCAGTGGAGCAGAGTGGATTTTCCGGAACCTGATGAGCCGATAATCGCAGTGAATTCCCCCTTTTCGATGGTAAGGGAGACATGGTCTAAAGCCGTCACCTGACTTTCATCCCTGCCGTAAACTTTGCACAGTTTTTTTACTGTTAAGAATTCCATATGATCGTATCTCCTGTTCTGCATCTGCGCGATCCGCCGGAATGATAAAGTTTTGTTGCCGGACTGCCTCAGGGATATTTCTTTATCCCGGCAGATTGCGGACAGATGCCTGTTTGATTTCTTCCATCATACCCTGCACAGCTTACAATATCGTGACTTTTCGGTGACGATTTTGTCACTTTAAATTTTTTACGATCACTTCGGGAACCGTATCGTAAAGGCCGCTCCTCTCTGCGGATGATTTTTCGCAGCCACCGTTCCGCCCTGCCGGATGATGATCGTTTTGGAGAGCGCCAGTCCTATCCCGTATCCTGCGGCGTTTTCCTTCTTTCCCCGATAGAACCGGTCAAAAATATGATGCAGTTCTTCCGCCTCGAAACCCGGGCCGCTGTCATGGATCTCGATCTCGGTATACAACAGAGTATCCTTACAGGAAATATGGATCATTCCGCCGTCCCCCGCCTTTTCACAGCAGTTTTTCAGTATATTCCGCAGCGCTTCTGTCATCCAGCCTGCATCGACGGAAATAAAAACGCCGGCAGGCACTTCTTTTTGCAGCGTGATCTCATGCAGTTCCATCGGGATCAACAAAGGACGCAGGGACGATTCCAGCAGTTTTTCCACCTCTGTTTTTTCTTCCTGAAATACAACGATCCCCGCATCCAGTCTGGACAGCTTCAACAAAGAGGTAAGGAGCCAGTCCACCTGTGAGAACAGCTCTTCCGTTTCCCGCAAAAGCGCCTTTCTCCTTCTCTCATCCGGTTCCTGTTCCAGAAGGGACAAGATCAAACCGGCACTGGTCAGCGGCGTCCGGAGCTGATGCGCGATATCCGCAAGGGAATCCGCCAGATGCTCTTTTTCCTGTTTCAGCCTGTCGTTCTGCTCCCGGATGCGCAGTGTCATCTTTGTGATCTCGCTCTGCAGTATGGAAAGCTCCCCCTCCTCCTCCTGACTGATATCGATCCGTTCCCCATAGTGCAGGACACGGTCGATCTCTCCGGAAAGCTTTGCGATCCTCCGATATCTGTTCCCCGTAAAAACAAAAAAGAGAATGCCAAAAACGGCGGCCAAAGCCATAACAAGGCTTCCCGCCGCCGGATGAATCATAAAACCCGCTATTGCGCCCGCCAGAGCCACAACACCAAAACAAAGGGCAAACTGCCGGATCTCCCTATTCCGAAACATACCGCTCTCCTTATGTTACGCTTCCTCTCAAAATTTCACAGACGATCCGCCCCTTTATCCTTCCTGCCTGCCCAGTCTGTATCCCATCCCACGGACGGTCAGAATGATCTTCGGCTCGGACGGCTTCTCTTCTATCTTCTCCCGCAGACGTTTTATATAAACCGTCAGCGTATTATCATTCACAAACTCTCCTGCCGCATCCCACAGTTCATCCAGCAGCCTCTCTCTTGTAATGATGGTTTCCGGATGATTGATAAATACAAGCAGAAGGCGGTATTCCAGCGCGGAAAGAAATACTTCCCTGCCGCTCTTTTTCACAATACCGCCTGCCGTATCCACCGACAGGCCGCAAAATTGAAACACGGACGATGCCTGCCCGCTTTTCCTGAGCGCCGCCCTGATGCGGGCAGCCAGTTCCCGGGGACGGAAAGGTTTTGTAATATAATCGTCCGCACCCATATTCAGCCCTGTCACAACGCTGGCTTCATCGCCTGAGGCCGTCAAAAATATGACCGGAATATCCTGCTGCTCCCTGATCTCCGTACAGACCGCATAACCGTTTCCATCCGGCAGGGAGATATCTACCAGCGCCAGATCAAATTTCTGTTCCGCAAGCTTTTCTGAGGCTTCCGCCTTTGTCTTTGCATGGGCGGTCATAAAACCTTCCGCATGCAGAAGCAGCGATAAATTTTTTGCGATCTCCCGGTCATCCTCCACGAGAAATATCCGTTTCATCATCTTATCTCCATCCTTCAGGCCGATATGCATCTTTACTTATCTGCACCGGTCAAATGCCGGCTTTTATCTTCGTTTCTCACACCAGCTTAATATATCAAAATACACCACGTCTCTGTCTGTCTCGTTCAGGATCTCATGCCGGTCATTTGCATACAATCTGCAGTACAGATCCCTGATCCCTGCTTTTCTGAGTTGTTTTTCCACTCTCTTTACCCCTTTTCCCAGATCCCCCACCGGGTCATCGGCGCCGGATAACAGGACAATAGGCAAATCCTTTGGAATTTTCTTTGTATATTCTGCCTGATTGTCAAAATAAACGACTTTCATCACATTATAAAAACCGTTCAGTGTAAAATGGAAGGAGCATTTCGGTTCGCCATAATATTTTTTCACCAGATCCAGATCCTTGCTCAGCCAGTTGTTCTCTGGATCTTTCCTGCCCATACTGAATTTCCGGAACGAACCGGAGAAAAATATCCGTTCCATCAGGCGGCTTCTGTAATGCCAGCCCTTAAAACAGGCGATACATTTCGCTATCCGCATTCCTGTTTTTGTCGCGATATCCGGTACGGAACCGGTTCCCATAATGACCGCCCCGGCGAGTCCTCTTCCGTATCGTGTAATATATTTTCTTAACAGATAAGATCCCATACTGTGTCCCAGAATAAAATAGGGCAGTCCGGGATTTTCTTTCTTTGTCATACATCTTACTTTATGGATATCGGCTATCATATACTGCTCGCCCCGTTCCTCTGAGATGTATCCCCAGTCATCCGGGCTTTCCACAGAATCCCCATGGCCTAAATGATCATGTCCCACCACCAGATAGCCGTGCTTCGCCATATATTCCGCAAACTCCTGATACCGCTCCACATATTCCGTCATACCGTGGACGATCTGCAATACCGCCTGATATGCTCCGGATTCCGGCACCCATTTTACACCGTGGATATTTGTTTTTTGATTGGCTGATAAAAATGTAAAAAATTCTTTCTGCGCCATTTTCCTGTTCCTCCCTGCTTACCATATCTGTTTCTTTCCTGTTAATAACGAAAATCGGCTTCTGGCTCCTTCCCGGAAGTTTTGGCATTTTCAGGCATCAGCACACTGTGTTTCATGTTTTTGTTTTTGTTCATGAATTCTCCTTTCGGGATTCCAAAAGGAGGACACCAGCCATCCCCATCACTTCCCCCGCGGAGCGACACTGTATTCCATACCGGTCCTGCTTCTCCTGAAACCCCATACAATTTTAACTATGTGAATAAAAAGCACAGGCTTCAGTCGAGATAAGACGGGAAATATCCCATAGAATATGGCTCTGCCATAAGAAAATCAAAAGAATTTATGCTTTTGAGAATAGTATAGCAAAGCCATATTTATTTGACAAGCAAAATATTCCTTGAATACCTAATTATAGCAACAAAAAAGCCGGAGGCTGAACCGTTACGGATATCTCATTTCTCTTTTACAAACACATAATTCCACTCACCTGACAATTCCTCCCTGAACCGATACCCTGAACCTGTGAACCTTTTGACGCCCTCTATGTCTTCTATCCCGTTTTCCGCCAGAAACCGCACCATTTCTCCTCTTGCCATTTTCGCAAAAGTACCTTTCTGCTTCCGTTTTCCGTCCACGTCCTCTTCAAATGAAACTGTGATAAAACGGCACGGAGTCTTCACATACGGTTCCACAGCGCCGGCGTATTCCTTCGATGCCAGATTCAGGATCACACCGTCTTCATTATCCTCCATCAGCCTGCAATAAAGCCGCCTCCCCCAGAAAGCATAGAGGTCTTTCTTTCCCTCCACGGACAGTCCCGCCTGCATTTCCAAGCGATAAGGCACCACGCCGTCAAAAGGCTTCAATACACCATAAAACCCTGACAGGATCCGTAAATGCTCCTGCACATAAGATAGTGCCCTATCCGTAAATACTTCAGGCGCCATATGCTGATATTGCAGTCCCTCATATGAAAGGATTGCCGGAGTCAGACACTTCTCCGGATCCATTTCCGCAAACCTCCGGAAATTTAATTCCGCCAGCTTATCATTGCATTTCCACAGCGCCTTTGCCTCGGCAAGAGAAAGCTTTTTGATCTCCTGCATCAATATTTTCGTATCCGCAAGAAAACAGGGCATCCCCGTTACCTCATAGGAATCCCTGCTCATGTTCATTTTCTTTGCCGGTGAAATAATGATCTTCATACCGGTTTTCTCCTCATAATGTCATACACATAACGGTTCAGTCTTCAGCTTTTCCGTCCCTCATCTGATCATACATCACTTTGATGATTCACCAAATCATATTTCCCCGAGCATCTGTTCCGGATTCTTCTCCGCATTCACCTTATCAAAGGCTTTCTCGATCACGCCGTTTTCATCGATCAGATAAGTTGTCCGGACAACGCCCATGCTCTTCTTCCCATAGTTGACTTTTTCCTTCCACACATCGTAAGCCTGTATGCAGGAAAGTTCCGGATCGGAAAGCAGCGGAAAAGGCAGATTGTACTTTTCCTCAAATTTCTTGTGGGATCCGACGGAATCCTTGCTGACCCCCAGCACCACCGCCCCTTTCTCCGTAAACTGGGGATACAGCTGCCCGAAATTACACGCCTGCTTCGTACAGCCCGGCGTATTGTCCTTCGGGTAGAAATAAAGGATGACCTTCTTTCCCCTATATTCCTCCAGTGTGTGCACGACTCCGTTTTGATCCGGCAGCTCAAACGCCGGTGCCTTTGTTCCGACTTCTAACATTTCATATACTCCTTTCCTGTTGCAATATCGTTATGACCAATATCTCTCACAGCTAACAACTTACGATTCCTTCCGCCTCTAAAAAACAGCCGCTGTGATCTCTATCCTATTATTGTTCCCATCCGTCCGAAAATATACATGACAGTCCTTCTCCCGCATCTTCCGGATTTTCCGTTTTCCGAGGTTCTCCTGCCATACTTCTCTTTATTTCCTTTATTATATTGAAAAGCCGCGCAGAAAGCAACACATAACCTGCGTTCTGATACTGATATACAGGTAACGGATCGCTGCCTATATACATTTTTTGACCGGATGCCGGATCACCGTTTTCCATTTCTCCGGTGCGACCCTCCGTGCATCCGATAAATAAATCTCATGATGGAGCCTCCCCTCTCCGAAATCATTCTCATAACCATGCTCCGAAAGAAACCGATCCATCTTTGCAACGGTTGCCGGCTCCTCATCGAACGCCCCGATATGCATACATTGCACGCACAGTCCCTCTTTTATGGTCAGAAATTCCGCTTTGGAAAAATCCTGCTTTTTCTTCTTTTCCGCCTCGGAGAGCGCCCAGTCAAAATCCGCCTTTGTCACAAACTCCGGCAGACGGATCACGGATATCCAGTGAAACGCTTCTTTTCGGGTATAATCTATTCCGTGTATCCCCTCCTGCCACCAGAATCCCTCCAGCGGCGGCACCACATAATCAAAATAACCTTCTATCTTATGGCTCCCCTTTTTACTCATCTTAATGGTAAACGCGATTCCGTAAAGCATGCCGATGGCAGCCTTATATGCGCCGCCCTCCTCGTTGGGATCACCCTTTCCCCGGACCGCTATAAAATTCATCTCCGGTATATCTGCGATTTCCGGTTTATTCTTCGGCAGATAGAATTCTTTATATTCTTTTTTATAGTCAAACGCCATTTTTCTCTTTTCCTTTCTTACGCTTTTCTTTCTTAATTAAAGTCGCTGCGCGACAGCACTAAAGAGTAAAGTCACTTTGGCACATATCTATGAGAGAAACTTTCATTCGAAAGGACCCTCATGAAAATTCCTCTCCTGCGCCTTCGCGACTTTACTAAGTCGCTGCGCGACAGCACTAAAGAGTTTTCTTAGCTGGACTTTTTTCACGTTTTTGCTTCTTTTTGGGCTCAGGCAACTCCTCGTAGATAGCCTCAAACAATCCCTTCAGGTATGCCGCGCTGTCCACGTCTTCCACCAGAAGCATGTCCTTTGCCCCCGCATAGGGCGGCTCGAGCGTTCCGTCCGGAACATATTTCTTCGCCGCCTCCACGGGTTTTACGAGCAGCCTGTTGTCACATACATAGGCCGCGATCCTTCCTTTGTAATAAATGATATACTCTCCCATCATAGACCGGCAGGTGATATCTTCCAGACCGGATAACTGATCCAGTATAAAGCTGATATAATCTTTTGTTGTCGCCATAGTCCGTCCTCCTTTTTCTGCCAATAACCTTTATCTGTCTTTCAATTGCCTATCCCCTGATATCTGATCCGGATTTTTCTTCGTACATCCTTGTCACACTTTCCGCGATCCGCAAAAGTTCCCGCCTGATCTCATCCGGTTCCAGCACCTCCACCCGGTCCCGGAACGTTAAAAACCACTGGATCATATGCTCTTCATCCGTATACTCACATTGAAACAGCAGTTTCCCGTCCTCCTGCACTTCAAAGCATGAAGGTCCAAATTCTTCTACCAGACGCCACCGCATCTTCGGTTCAAATACTGCCCTTACCTTTATCTTTCCCGGAAAGATCCGTTCATTTGACAGATCCGGTGCGGGGACCGCACGGGCTTCATACCGCCCGCCCGTTATTTCCGCCCTATCCATCCGGTTCAGCTTAAACAGCCGGAAATCCTCTCTTTCACAGCACCATCCCCACACATACCAGCTTGACCATTTAAAAATCAGGTAGTATGGCTCTATTTTTCTGCGGCTCTCCCCTCTCGGCGAGTAATAGAGAAAGGAAAACAACCTCCTTTCCTCGATCGCCGCCTGTATCATTTCGATCTTCGGCGCCAGAGAATTCTTATACCACGAAGACAGGTCGATCAGGATAGAATCCCTGCCGCTCACAAAACCGGAAGAACCTGTTTTTATCTTCTCCATCAACTGACTGTAATAATGGCTTCCGCTTACGCTGTCAAGGCTCCTGAGTCCTGCCAGGATCACCTGCATATCTTTTGAGGTCAGCAGCGTCCTGTCCATCCGGTAACCCTCCATAATACAGATACCGCCTCCCGCGCCCTGTTCCGTCCGGATCGGAATTCCGGCTTTGCAGAGGTCTTCGATATCTCTGTTGATGGTTCTCCGTGATACCTCAAATTTTTCCGCCAGTTTGGGCGCCGTCACTCTTTCTTCCTGTAATAATACGGAAAGTATTCCGATCAGTCTGTCTATCTTCATTTGTCCTCCCTGTGTTTTCCATCATAACACGCCAAACACGACAACTGTATGTCATGTTTAATTTAGCATATTTTATTTTGCAGCACAAGAAAATTTTCTTTAACAAATTGACAGCGCCCGAAAAAACATCTATATTATATTTATCATTGCTTATTACATCCGTAAGAATTACGAAAATTCCCGGCTTGAAATATGAAATTTCCCCGCCTGATCAAGTGCCCGGTCAAACGTCCGGCAGAGCGGAGAACGGGAATCTTTGCAGAATATATGATTTTTATGATTGCTGTATCGAAAAAAGTGAAAGGAATGCGTGATTGAAATGGGAAATTTACCGCAGATTTCCGAAGCCGAATATGAAGTAATGAAGATCGTATGGAAATACGCCCCGATCAGCACCAACGAGATCACGGAAAAACTGTTGAAGACTACCGCATGGAGTCCTAAGACGATACAGACGCTGATCAAGCGTCTTGTAACCAAAGGAGCGCTCGCCTACGAAAAAGAGAGCCGGGTATTTGTGTATACGCCGCTTGTAAAAGAAGGGGAATATATCGGTCAGGAAAGCCGTTCTTTTCTGAAGCGTTTTTATGACGGGGACATCACCGCCATGGTTTCTTCTTATCTGGAACATGACCGGCTCTCCGATGCGGAAATCGCAAAACTGCGTTCCCTGCTCTCCGGCCAGTCCGAAACTGCCGCAGAAGGAGACAGATGATATGCCGGATTTTATGATTCGCTTCCTGATCTGCAATATTTTTATCAGTATAGTTATCGGTATACTTCTGGCTGCCAGAGGGCTCTTTCAAAAATATCTGTCAGCCCGGATGCGGTATCACCTGTGGTTTTTCCTGTCGGGACTTCTCGCTGTTCCGTTCTGTCCTTTTCGATCAGCAGGTCCGGGACGGCTTTTTTCAATACTGAAAAACCTGAACGGTTTTTCAGCTTCCGGCATGGATGCCGGCATAAACAAAACCGCAGATATTACAGGCACTGGAAATCTGATCTACGATTTTGCCCTTTCCGTAAACCGGAAAACGCCTTCCGCCGCCGGCTCTATCCTGTTTTGCATATGGATCGCAGGCATGTTTTTCATGCTTATGTTTCTGACCAGATCGGCGCTGCGCCTGCATCGGCTCAAACGCGCCGCACTCCCTTTGCAGAATGTCCGGGTCCGCAGATTATACCAGTGCTGTCTGAAGGAGGCAGGCATTGTAAAAAATATTCCCGTCTACAGCAGCGCCTTTCTGAAATCTCCTGTTATCACAGGTCTTTGGAAGCCCTCTGTCTATCTGCCGGTTTCTTTTGTTTCAGAATGTCCTTCCGTAAATCTGCGGTATATGCTGCTGCACGAACTGCAGCATTACAGGCATAAGGATATCCCCGCCGGTTTTCTGATGAATATGATCCATGTTGTTTACTGGTTCAACCCTTTTGTTTTGTATGCTTTGAAAGAAATGCGCACCGACAGGGAGATTGCCTGCGACGCTTCCGTCTTAGGGATTCTTGACGAAACGGAGCGCGCCGGCTATGGTCATACACTGATCGATCTGGCGGAAAAGATCTCTCTTTCGCCCTTTCCTTTCGCCGCCGGAATCGGCGAAAGCAGAAAGCAGATACACAGGCGTATCCGCAGCATCGCTTCCTATAGAAAGCCTGCCCGCCGGGATATCCGAAAAGGCATTGCCGCCTTTGTGCTGATCTGCGCTGTTCTTTCCTGCTTTGTTCCGATACTGTCCGCCCGCGCGGCAGATACCGGTACCTACCGCTGGAATCCTGCCCGCAGGCAGGTCGTTCTCACGGATCTTTCCGCTTACTTCGGCGATTATGAGGGAAGCTTTGTCCTGTATGATCCGGAAAAAGACATCTGGAATATCTATGATATGGAACATGCCGTAAAGCGGGTATCCCCTGATTCCACCTACAAGATCTATGACGCGCTGTTTGCTCTGGAAGAGGGCGTCATCACCCCGTCCCGCTCGCTGATCTTATGGGACGGGAAAACATATCCGTTTGCATCATGGAATGCGGACCAGACCCTCTCTTCCGCATTGACTTTTTCAGTCAACTGGTATTTTCAGGCTCTGGACGCACAGCTTGGAAGGGCAGCCATCGACCGCTATATCCAAAATACCGGATACGGCAATCAGGATACAAGCGGCAGCCTCTCCTCCTACTGGATGGAATCCTCCCTGAAGATCTCCCCTGTCGAACAGGTCGAACTTCTGACAAAACTGTACACAAACCGCTTCGACTTTGCGCAGGAACATATCGATTCCGTTACGGACGCCATCCGCCTTTCTTCTTCCGGGGCGGGAACGCTTTACGGAAAGACCGGCACCGGAGATGTGAACGGGAAAAACAGAAACGGATGGTTTGTCGGCTATGTGGAAACCGCGGATAATACCTGCTTTTTTGCCGTGAATATCACTGCCGCGGATCATGCCGACGGGACAGCCGCGTCCGAGATCGCCTTGTCCGTTTTATCCGATCTGGGGATTTTTCAGACAGAAGAAATCCTGTACTGATACGCCGGTATATTCCTCTCTCCGCCGTCCAGGATCCGGTTTCCCAGATATCCAAAACTCCCGTCCTGCTCAAACCGCACCGTAAGTTCACAGGTGATCAGCGCATCGTTGCAGATCACCGTATCGCACACCGCGCATACCGTCAGCGTCAGCGTTCCATCCCCGTTCTCCTTTATCTCCGCCACCTCCGGCAGAGACGTTTCAAAAAAACTCAGAACATAACTGCCGCCCCTCACCGGAATCCACGGATACACCTGTTTCTCCGGATCAAACGCGGCGTATTTTCTGAGCTGCTCCGCAGACACCGGAAGATACGCCATGATCAGGCTTTCAAACTCCTCCTTCGGTATTCCCTCCCGGTACGCCTCTTCGGGAAACGCCTCCTGATTTTCCATCTCATACAGATATTCATACAACCCGTTATAATCCAGCTTCTCCATATGTTCCGCATCCCAGTCTGAACTCAGCAGGTTATTCCCCCGGTACCCGGGTATCCTGACGCACCTCCCGGAAAGTTCCCGCTGTCTTTTTGTCATGGGCTTTATCCTGACAAGACAGCTCCCGTCAACGATCTCCGTCACCTCCGGATACTCGGGCACGCACATCTTATAGCCAAACCATCCCCTTTTTGTATACTCCCATTCCGTTATCTTCGCGCAGGAAATATTGGAAATCCCCGGCTTATCCTCCCCGCTCCACACACTGCTGGCGGTCAGTATATACATATCTCTTCCGTCAAAAATAAATTTGCTTCTTCCGATCCCGCCGTCATACCGGATTTTATAGATCGCCAGCGAACCGTATTTTCCCTGTTCACATTCTCTTAAAAACCGATCCGCCTCCCTATAATTTTCCATATCGGAATACAGAACTGCCGTGGTCACGGGAACGCCCGTCTTTTTCAGGTTATCCTGCATCAGAAAAACCATCTCATCGGAAAGAACCACCCCGGAAAGTTCCTCCCTGTCCGCCTGTTTATAAATATCCGAGACAAGTTCCATCATTCTGCAACAGTCATATTCGGCTTCTTTTCTCTCCTCTTCACTGACAGGGATGTCATAATCTTTTCTCATTCCGGCAGTGGGCAGTTCCAGTTCTTTCTCCTCCACCGAATTGGAAAGATACCGGAACGTCCCGTCCCCGAAAGGTTTCAAGACGATCGTATTGACAAAGGCACAGTCGGAATTATAATCGGGCCACACGCCGTCCACTGTCAGCGTGACCGTGCCGTCCGCATTCTCCGTATAACCTGTCACTTCCCCGAAAGGCGGGTACTGCCTGCCCAGTATCATTTCATACCGGTAGGCATTGCTCTCTTTCTCATATCCGCAGCAGCGCCGGAGCTGCTCTGCGGACACCGGGAAATATGTTGTCATGATCTTTTCATACACCTCCGCCGGGATCATACCATTCTCCGGCGTCAGATTTTCCCCGGCTGCCATGCGATAGATATCTTCAAACATACAGGGCATCAGAATATCCTCCACGCTGCCGCCATCCCAGTTTGTCACAAGCATATTGTAGTTCACATAGCTTAATCCTGCGATATACTTTTCTGTCAGTTCCCTGTATACATCCGGGAGCGGTTTTACCCGCCAGTACAGACGCAGGCTCGAATGAGGCATATTGTTCTCATACTGATAAATGAAATATCCCTTTTCTGTCAGGTTGATCTCCGCCAGATCACTCAGGGAAGTATCTCTCACCCCGGGCACACCGCCCTCCTGCCACCCGATCCCGATATAGTAAACCTGCAGCCTGCCCTCCCTGTAGAGAAAGTTTTTTACGCTGATCAGCCCGTCCTCATTTACATCAAATACGGTAAACCCGGCATCCAGTTTTTCCTGATATGCCTTATAAAACGCCTCGACCTTCTCCGGATTTTCCATGTTACAGCCTTCCGTTATGCTTGTATAGCCCGCCTGCCCGAGAAGAGACACGGTTTCCGTGCGCATCGCCTGCGTAAATTCTTTGATATTGGAAGCAAAAGAAGGCCCTTCCTCCAGTTCGATATCCCGATATACCTTCCCGGCCTCTTCGGCGGCCTCCAAAGCCATCTCCTCAAGCCGCCTTTTTTCCTCCTCCGTAAACAGGCTCTCATTCGCCTCCGGCAGGACTTTCTGCAGCGGCGCAGAATCCGTTTCCTCCTCTGTTCTGTCTGTTATTTCCCCGGTCTTTTCTTTTGATGTCTCTTCTGCTATTCCCCCGGTCTTTTCATTCGATATCTCTTCTGTATTTTCTCCCTCTATCGTGTCTCTTTGTAACGCTTCCTGTATTTTTCCGTCTTCTCTGCTTCTATTTTCCCTACTCCCCTCTCCCACTTCCTTATCGATTATACTGATAAATATATATATGCAGATGATCACACATAAGGTTCCGGCAAGCATAACACGCTGTCTTGCGTATGGCTTCCCGGAAAATTCCCTGGTCTTTCTCCTGACTTTTCTCCCTGCTTTTTTCATAACAGCCATTAAAATCTCCGTTCTGTCCTTCATTTTCCCTTACGATCAACCTCCCGTCCTGTTTTCTCTTTTTATTCCGCCTCCCGCCCCGTTTTCCTTATCCGCAACAGTTCAGCCTTCGGCTTCACTGTTACCTTTATCATACAATATTTCCCGCTCTTCCCCCGACAGTCTTTTTGTATTCCACCATGCATCATACTCCTCCCCCTCATAGATCATCTGATTGGATACATACTGAAAACTGCCGTCATCCAGCGGGCGGATCACCGTTTTATGCCGGTACGCCCCGGACGTGTTTTCCTTCGGATACACCGCATTCACAAAAAGCGTGACCGTACCGTCCCCGTTTTCCGTATAGGCCTCCACCTCTGGATATGGTATTTCGCAATACCCGCCTTCATAAAATCCCCTCGGCATGTACTCATATGTCATATCCTCCGGAAAATAGACAGTACTCTCCCGCAGCGTCCGGGCGTTTATGTCGAAATATTTCCTTATGATCCCCTCAAAAATCTCCGCCGGTATCCGGTAGGCTGTCCCGGCATTCAGGTCCCCATCCGCCGTATAAGGAACCGGCTGTCCGCACATCATCTCATAACAGCAGTCAAACGCATCATAAAAATCCAGTTCCCCGAAATCCTCCTCACTCCAGTCCGTGAGAAACAGATTATTTTTTTCATAGCCCGCCGGCAGAATATATTTCCGGTTCAGTTCCCTGCAGGCTGCCTCCAGCGGCTGTATCCGCAGTGCCGTATGCTCCTTCATATCCTCCAGCACAAGCACATACATTTCTTCCGAAAACCAGCTTCCCGAAAAGATCAGATATCCCTCTTTTGTATACTCCCAATATTCCGCCTCATAACTTCCCGCCGCGGTCTTTTCCGCCGTTCCGTTTTTGTATACATATCCGCTCTTATTCACGGTTATCTTCCCGTCCTTCGTCTGAAGATGATAGATAACAAATCCCGACGGATAATCAGTTACCGCAATCCTCAGTTCAGCCTCCTTTTTAGCCTCTGCCTTCTCACAAAACCGGACCGCCTGTGCATATTCCGCCATATCCACCTGATTTTCGCTGTCAACAGCCGCATATCCCGCCTCCCCGAGTCCGTTTATGAGCCGGCTGACTGTTTCGATATGATCCGGATCGTTTTTCTGTTCTGCCGTCTTATATAATTTCCTGCAAAGTTCCGCGATCTTTTCTGTTTCCTTTTCATCTGCTGCATCTTCCATATTCTCTGAATTCCCTATATCCCCTGCGCCTTCTATACTCTCTATATCCCCTATATTCTCCGCGCCCTCCAAATCCCTTACACCTTCATACCAAAAGTCATGTCCTTCACTGCGCATTTCTTCTTTCACAGCCTGTATCTCCGCCGCGGCATTTCCGCATCCGGAGATACCCGCCAGAAACATCACACCTGCCATAACAATACCGCTTCTTTTTATCTGTGCTGACTTACCTGAACCCATAACCGTTTTCCTTTTCATTTCTGCTGACTTTTTCTTACATTTGTAAGATTTTATTCTCTTTTATTTCTGCTATTTCTGCAGCCCGTTTTCTGTACTTCTATGTGTTATATAATATTACATCTGTAAGATTTATATGTCAAGTATCTGTATACACAAAAAAACATTGTTTGATATCATTAAAGCCCCTTCTTGCGGGCACGGATATCCCGAAGGCCGTGCCCTTTCCGCTGTCTTATTCTTCTTCCATATAAGTATACCTGCTCAAAGCCCCTCCAAAACACAGACAGACTCCGACTCCCATCACACCGAGAATAAACATCATCATTGCCGCTCCCGAACCCTTTCCGGTTCCAAAACACCTCTGCAGCAATCCGCCGGGAAGCGCCGATGCCATAACCGGCTCACAAAATTTATCCACAAGATAACCGCCGATAAAGAACCCCACAGGAATCGTAAAAAACTGCAGTGAATTTCTGCAGGAGTACACCCGCCCCTGCATATCCACAGGAATCGTTGTCCGAAGGACCACATCCAGATTCGCGCTCATGACAGGAACGAGCAGCCAGCCCGCAACCTGTGCCACGCACCACAGCAGCGGTGTTTTTGTAAATGCCAGCATAAAATTTTCTATACTGAGGGAGATCAGCATCGTACCATAGATCACCCTGATCCGGTTTTTCGGCGCCGGAAGCTTTATCATGACCAGAGACCCGGCAAGGGTTGCGATTCCGGAACAGGATGTAACGATCCCCAGCACCCTTTCCCCGCCGTTTTCCCGCGGCAGCACATACGCCGGCAGCACCGCATCAAAAGCCGAAGCCACAAGATTCACGCCCGCCAGAAACAGGATCAGAACAAGGATCATCCGGTTCTGTTTCAGATAACCGAGTCCCGCTTTCACCGTGCCGGAAAATGATTCCTTTTTTACAGTCCCATCAGATACCGCAGGAATCCTGACGAAAAAAAGCAGCGATAAAAATGCCGCAGCAAAGGTAAGCAGATCCACATAAATAACAGCATTCAACCCCGCAAACGCAAATAAAGCGGTGGCAAACACCGGATTTAAGATCGTCACCAGAGAATTGGAGAAAGACCGCAGCCCGCTTGTCCTCTGATAATGTTTTTTCGGCGTGATCAAGGTCATCGCCACATCCCCCGCCGGCTGCTGCAGGGTATTCATCAGCCCGTTTACCGCATTCAGAATATACATATGAACCGGCTGCAGCGTCCCCGTTTTCAGCAATACAAAAACCGCCGCGCTGCAAAACGCCGCAAACGTATCACAGGCAAGCATGGTTCTTTTTTTATCCCAACGGTCGCTGAGCGCGCCTGCAAATATGCTCACCAGCACATAAGGCGCATAGGAACACACCGCAAGAAGCGCGGTCTGCAGCGCAGAACCCGTCTTCTGATAGAGCCACAGCGTCAGCGCAAAGTTCGTCATCGCGCTTCCGAGCTGGGACAGCGACTGGGTACTCCAGAGAATTAAAAATGTTTTCAGTTCCTTTATTGAATTTTTCATTATTTTACTTTGCTCCTTTGATCTTTATTTTCAACGGATATCCGACAATATCCGTCCAACGTACCCGCAGGCAGGCTTTTCGATTCCGCCGCCCGCAAAAATCAAGTTGCAAAGTCCGAGGACTACAGCCGATGGCTGTCTACCCTCCATGCATCGTCCTCAAACCCTGCATGGAGTTTTTGCAATTTCCAGTTCTATAGGCATGATATCCTTCCTCCTTCATCCAAAATGTCTTTCTGTAAAGTAACAGTACACCAAATTACGCTTTTCCGCAATATATTCTATCAAACCGTCAAGCAGACAAACCGCTAAGTCCCTGCCCCCAGAGCAGGGATTATACATGCGCCACGCCTTAGAGCACCTGTCTGCTGTCCGGAGAATTCCCCGTTCGCCTTGTAATCCGTATCACCTTACCATGCCGATCGATACGGTTATTATTTACAGCATATCCCCGTATAATGTACTTCTTCAAGACAGGCTAACGACTTCCTCCCTCAGTGCATCACCGATATACTGCTCAAAGTTTCCTCAGCTCATCCATCATCGCCGGTCTGTTTCGAAACTTCCTCTTCCAGTCTTCAACGATCTCCTCCACTGCCTTTGAACCGCCGCGGACTTTTTTCATACTGCGCAGTATCCCCACCAGTTCCTGATATTTTGTTCGATTCCCGGCAGAAGCCGCCATTTGATTGACCTCTTTTTCATATTTTTGCAGTACCTGTTCCGGATAATCCTTTTTCAGGACATTGACATACTTCTGCAGAGAATATAATCCGGGACTTTTCATAACTAACTCAAGCAGGCGTTCATACATTTTTTCTTCTTTATAAAGTTCCTGCACATTGGCATATCCCGGGAGTTTCCCGAATAACTCCTCCCTTTTCTCCACCCATTCCTCTTCCTTATACTGACGCTTCAGTTCCCTGAATATTTCCAGATTTCCCGCTTCGTGGTCAAGTACCAGTTCCCACAACTGCCCTATGTACGCCTCTTTATCTCCCCGCAGCAGAAATATCTCTTTTTTCTTCTTACTGTATTCCGAAACAAGCCCTCTGTATTCTTTATCTATTGATATGCTCTCATCCAAAGCCTGCAGTGCCAGATCAAACTCCTTCGTCTGCATGCACAAGTCAATATAATATTTTCTAACCGATGAATTTTCCCAGTGTTTTCTGCAGAAATCCTCTATCTCCGATCTGCCGCTCTTTTGTAATTCAAGCAGTTCCAGATATCTTGCCGCCCATTTCCCGACATTGTAGTTTCTGCTCCAGCCAGACTCTGTCCCCTCGGATTTTTCAATCATTTCCTCAACAAAAAGCAGTTTTTGCTGCAAAT
Organism: Lachnospiraceae bacterium; assembly: GCA_910573755.1. Taxonomy (GTDB): domain Bacteria; phylum Bacillota; class Clostridia; order Lachnospirales; family Lachnospiraceae; genus 1XD8-76. Next base: position 46,804 of record CAJTBO010000025.1, read on the forward strand.
ACTCTTTCCCTCTGAATTCATCCATTATGATCTGCTCGATGTACTCTTCCAGATAATCGATAACGGAACCGTCCAGATGGGTTGTGAACCATTGGAACATCTCCTTCTTCACTTCCGGATCCGCTTTTTCGAGAAGTTCCTGCCAGAGTCCATATATCCTGTCAGCGAGCATCCCTGTACCGCCGTCCGAATCATCCATATCGACACTGCCCGCCAGCATAAAAATATGATTTGCCAGTTGAAATGCACTCCCGCACTGCCCGTTATCAATCATGCGGCGCACATCCTCCTCTAATATATCCAGCAGTTCCGAGATAAAGCTGCCCGCCTCATAATAGCTGATAAAACGATCTCTCCCGAGATAACAATCGGCAATCCTGTCAACCTGTTCCATATATCGTTTTACATCAACCTCATCCGCTCCTCTTCTGACAATACCATTAAACCGTACCAGCAGTTTTTCATTCTCCGCCAGAACAGATGTCAGATAGGACCTCACAACCCCTATATCCGCATTTTCAACAAGTTTTTCAATAGCTTTTACCTTCCTGTCATAAGCTTCTCTTGTGCAAGCAGTAATAAACAGATCTCTATCCGGATCCGCTTCCTTCTTTGCCAAATCATCTCCTTCCGGATTTTCCTCCCACTCGTACAGTACAGCCGCCATATGTTTACAATACCTGCCGTCATCGGCATAAGGGCAGGAACAATACATTTCCGCAACCCCGCCGTCATCATCCAGCGAAATTTCCACCTCATAGTCCTCCGAACCTGTCACATCAGCCCTTATCATGTCAGTGGAAATGTCAAGATTTTCCACTGCATTCTCGGTATAATAGCGATAGCCTCTTTCCAGAATGATTTTTTCAAAAAGATTTTTCCAGTCCTTCATCTGAATCCCTTTCTTATATTGCTGTTGACCTGTAAACGGTAGATAGCCATGCTGAATGAGACCAACTATTTTAGGCAATTCATGATCACTGTTATCATCATTTCTATATCATCCGTTCTGGATTCCGCGATCATGATCGTCAAAGTTACAAGTGTGTAGTCATCTATCAATTTCTTCCCGTCTGCAAAGAGCATCCCGTTCTTGTCCGGAAAATTCTCCGTACGCCTCATAATCCGTAATCACCTCGCCAAGCTGATCGATACGATTATTATTTACAGCATATCACTGTATAATGTACTTTTTTGAGACAGAATTTGCCCATCTGCGAAATTCAATGCCACGCCTGGATTTAATACGATAGCCGACTGAAATGATTATATCAAGATTATAATGTTCAACTTTATATGTTTTCTCATCAGAAGCATTCGCCACAAAGTTTGCGACAACAGGAATGCATGGTATCTGAAACAGGCGAACTCCATTTCACCCCGCCTGTTAATTGTTTGACTTTTCGCCTTTAACTTTTTTATTCTTGCCGATATTTTTTTACCTTTGCTTCTGCCTCTTCTTTCGTCAAAGAAAATACTCTCATGAGCATATTTACTGTCTCTTCTGTACTCCTCCCATCTCCTGCCGCCTCGCCGATTGTCTTTTCGTAAGCATTTTCCAGTTCTTGGCGGAGTACATTTTTACTGTCCATTAACTTTTTATTATTATTCCGAAGTTCCCGTATATCATCTTTCAGATCCTCAATAATCTCTCTTGACAATTTAATTGCCGGTTCCACCTCTTCACTCACCTCCTCATACAGCTTAGCATCCTTCTCCATAAGATAACTGCATATTTTCCAGATAAACTCCCATATATCTTTCCGGGCATTTTCCGATAGAACTTCCCGCTCCCTCTCACGATTCAATATTTCTTTACATCCTAAAAGAAACTCTGTCAGATTTTTCTTTACATTTTCCCGGTACGCCTCATCCGCCTTAACCTTTTTCTCCGAAACTTTACTGATCTGTTTCCGGAATCGTACAGGCAAGAATGGAATCAGAATGTTTAAATGTCGTTCTTCTATCTCTTCCAGACTATATTCCTGCACCTTCATAACCGGTATGCGGTAAATATGTTCTGTTCCATCCTGAAAATACATGGTGCAGTTCTCATACAACGGAATATTCCGTTCATCGCCCAAATACAATACTGCTGACTTTGGAAAGAAAACCGCAAACTCCTGCGTTCCATTCTTACTTTTTCTAATCTCTTTTCCATGTGTCAGGCCGATATGAATATCATATTCCAGCATCCGGAACACCATCTCACCACTCTTCCCTATCTGACATTCAAAATGATACATATCCCTTTCGATCCGCAGCAATAGATCTGAACGGATCGCGTGGAGCAGTTTCTCTCCCTTTTCATGGATACGGCTCACCGTATACTCCGTGGACAACAGTACAATATCCCTGCCCTCCGGATATTCTCTGTTAAATATCTCCTTTACCACTGGTAGGATCAACCATGGGTATAGTTCGATCTCTCGTTTCATAACCTCATCCCACAGAAAATACTGTCTTCTGACTTCCGGTGTCAATTCTTTTACAATTTCTTCCGGCAGGCTCTCCTGGTACAGATATTCTGTCCAGTCCTTTTCTTCTTTTTCATCTTTTCCTCCTTCCGGGATCTCCGGAAGAAGACTTACCGCCATTGCCCTTCTAACATTTCCATAAACACACCAGCTTCATTTCCGTCTTCCGAAATCCCATACAATTTAAATTGTTTTGAATTAAAAAGCACAGATTTCATCGAAACAAGACGGGAATGTTCCCATAGAATGCAGACTTTGCTACAGAAAATTCAATAGAATGTATGCTTTTGAAAATAGTATACCGTGAAATATATTATTTTGCAAGTAAAAAATTGTCTCACAAATAACAGCCTCCTCACACCCGGTTTAACTGTTCTTCATCTATATCAACCCATATTCACAGTTCAAATTTTTTCCAAATACTTTACCAGCACTTCCTTCATCAGCCAGCCTCCATTTTTCGACAGGTAAAACGGAAAACCGTCCCGGGACATCTCGCTGGACTTTACAATATACAGAACCGGCTTCCCATGGTGCCTGCCCACTTTCACCGCCGTATCCCTGTCCTTTAACAGATACACATACAGTCTGCTCTTCGGGATCAGCCCCTGATGTTGATAGATGCCATACATTTTTCTCACGTGACAGAGCTCCTCTGGCAGCAAAACCTCTTCCAGTTCCACATCGACCATAATCGAATGCCCCTGATTTGCCCTGATCATGGTTTGTTCCTTTCCTGCTACTACCTTTCAAATTTGTGACAACAATGCTGACACAAATCTTCCAGACTATTTCAGTATATTCTTATAGCCTGTATACTTTGTATATTATTCTGTCCCGTGATACCGTCTCCGGTAATACTCCATCGTCCGGTACTCCAGAATGTCTCCCATATGGGCACGGAAAGCAGGACTTTTTATGACTTGTCTTAAGTCCTCTCTGATCGCCAGCGCATATCCCTCTTTTTCGACGAAAAATCCTGCTAGTTCTTATTCCCTCCCTAATAAACTCTCTACAATATATTCGGTACATATTTCCATATGTCATATCCCTGCAGACGAGCCGCCTCATATATCGGCTTCATATTGTGTTCCAAAATATTCATAAACTGCAAAATTGAATTCCCAGGTATATACAATGTTTCCACAGCCCATATTGCATTCAGATTGTTTCTACGGCATTTATTGAACTTCTTTAGCAGTATCTCTGACTGTGCCGATGTCTTCTTTGGAAAAATCAGGTCATACAGATAAAACTGATATCGCGCAAAAGGTTTAAAAAACTCATCCCATGCCGGAAGTTTATTATTCTTGCTAGAGTTAAGAGGTTTTCTCATTGGAGTAAGATTCCATAACTCATCGTTTGAAATATATGATCTAGGGACAAAATGATCAATAGACAACAGATCAAAGGGGATAGTTCTCCCAGTATATATCTCCTTTATAGGCTGCCCGGTTATCTCAACAACTGTTCTCCAAAGATCGCGTGCTTGTTCCAACTTCCTAAGTTCTTCATTTTCAGGGCAAATCTTGTATATAATCCCGGGAACCCCCGGATTTCTATCCTGTAGAAATTGCGCTTTATTATATTGCACCCAACTTCTAATAACAGAATAGTTCTTTACAAGAAACTTTCTCCAGTGAGGGTTCAAACGAATCCTTTTCTGTAAACCAACACCATTTATAATTGTGTAAAACAGATTTTCATCTCCTGACAATTTAGCCATATAGGAGATTAATCTTGCATGCTGATCATTTTTTATATATGATAGGCCTTCTTCCATTCCTTCCACATCAAAGAACGGATAAAGCAACTTATACGGGACATAATCTGTTAATCTTACCTTATCTTTCTTTAACTCTTTTTCACACCTCTTTATAGCTTCCTTTAATTCCTCTCTTGATGGATTCTGAGACAGTCCTTGTGCCTCAGTATTCAATGTATTAATAGCATGCTCTAAAAAATTTTCGGCATTCCCGTTCACTGTTGGTCCAAGTCTAAGATGGTAATGCGTAACAGTATGCCATGCTTCACAGATCATTTCATCTATAATTTCCTCAAATGTCAGATCATTATTAGATGATATCGACAAATTCAGTATTGCCTCAAACCAGTAAAATTTATAGCTTTGCGCCTTGTTGTTGAACATACGGGCAAATTTATCTGTATTCAGATTATTTTCATACACTATTTCAATGTGTAGTTCCTGATCCATAGAGTCCACGCTTTCTTACTGTTTCATTTGTTTTGCCATGTCCAACAAAGACTGAAAATTATTAAATACTTCTTCTTTTTTTACACCACGCCCCCAACTGATCCTTACAGAATTTTCAATCTGATTGTTTGGAATTCCCATAGCCAAAAGAACATAGCTTGGAGAATAACTTCTAGATGTGCACGCTGATCCATTTGATATACCGCAGAATTGCTTTGTGGATATCATGAGCGCCTCTGATGAAACGCCATCAATACATATGTTCAGTGTACCCGGAACACAGTAAGTCTGATCACCATTGATGTGATACGACACGCCTGACCTGCTAAGTATAGATAGCAATCCCTCTTTGATCTGTTGCGCCTGCTCGTTATTCACTCGATAATCTGTTGCCGCTAATTCACATGCTTTCCCACACCCCGCCACCAACGCAACCGGTATTGTTCCAGGTCTGATTCCATGTTCCTGTTGTCCACCATACATAATTGCTTTTACCGGTGGGAGCTTATAAGATTTTTTTCTTAATATAAGAACACCGACTCCTTGTGGTCCCATTAGCTTATGCGCACTGAACGATAACATGTTATATTTCAAGGTTTTCAGTTCTTCGACTAATTTTCCACAACTTTGAGTAGCATCAACATGGAACAGAATACCCCTTTTACACAGCTTTTCTCCAATTTCCATCACTGGCTGAATCATACCTGTCTCGTTGTTTACATGCATAACACTGACAACAAGTGTTCGATCCGTAACTTTTTTTAGAATATCTTCTTCCATTACTCTACCGGATAAATCCGGAGAGACAAAATCCACATCAAAGCCTCCTCTTTCAAGATGCTTTACAGTTTCTATGACTGCTTTGTGTTCAATTGAGGTAGTAACGATATGGTTCTTTCCGCTTTCTATGGCATATTCTCTGAGTCCTTGGAGCGCAATGTTATTACTTTCGGTAGCGCCGCTGGTAAAAAACACCTCATCGGAATTTACTCCAAGTAAACTCGCAACTTGTTTTCTCGCATTCTCCACTATGCCACGCGTATCCTCGCCAAAAATATGTGTACGACTATCTGCGTTTCCAATATGATTCTTGTACACATCAACCATATAATCCAAAACTCTTTCATCAATAGGCGCAGATGCATTATAGTCCAAATAAATACTCATGCTTTTGTTCCTTTACTGCAAGATTAATAAGATCATCGATGCTTTTAATAAATCCTGTTCCGCTAAGATGTGCAATGCCTCTTTCCAAATTTAAACGAAAATATTTGGCGACCGTTTCATCATCAACTGAAAGATCCATTTTGATGCACCATGCTTTTACCAATGCCTCATATATTTCGTAATACTCTCCCCCAAAAGTAAACCAAGACATTTCCAGATTACTGTCCGAAACAATTGGAATATCCGCAGGAATCGTTTCTTCGCTAAGAGAATAGCAAAGTGCCCACCTACACAGAATATTCCAATTCTTAATTCCTGTTTTTCCCTTAAGTCGGGACAACTGTTCTTTTGCTTTTTGTGACAGACGCACCTGCTTTACAATCATTACTCTGCTCCAATCAAATATCCCTTTTTTATTGAAGTGCTTTGGGAAACCTCATCGTAATTTAATGTATATTCATCACCTATATTCTTTTTCATTAATTGATAATACCCCTCATCAATTTCTGAATCTGTCGATAAAATTATGGTTTGCTCCCCTGCATTCGGAAAATAGGTTGTAATCAATGCAGTACGATGCATAGAATCCATTCTCGACAACGGAGTATCTATGATCACCGGCAGTTTCTGCTTAGCGCATATGGTCAATGCCCATAAAATTGAAATAACCAATAACTGTTTCTCCCCAGCGGATAATGAATCCCTTGGAATCTCATCCCCATTCCCAGATAAGCACTTCCAGTCAAGCGTTTCTGAATTCATTTCTATCTTCTGAATCAAGGTCTTTTTATTTGCCAACTTCAAATAGCAATCCGTGATCGTTGATGCCAATAAAACTATCTTTCTTTTCTGAAGTTCAATCTGATATCTTCTAATAACATTCAAGGCAATATTAGAATATCTCGTGATTCTATCTGTGCTATCTCTTACTTCGACTGTCGCTAAAAATGCTTCTACCCGTTTATTAAATTCCGATACTTTAGCAATTAATTTTGCATTTGCGACACCTCGCTTTTGCTCCAACTCGGCAATTTTGACCTGATCATCAATAAGTACCTGTTCCGCTTTCTTTATCTTTTCATAAATATCCTGCAACTCCTGATCATTGATATCCAATGTCAAATAACTATCCATTTCACTGATTTGTTTTTCAATGCCAGCCTTTTTTTTCAACAAATTGTTTGCCTCTTTGAAAGTACTTTCCAATATCCCCTCAACCAAATTGTTTACCTGAAATAAAGCCTGATCTGACAACCCATATACCGTATCAGTTTGATTGTCTTCCGTATATTTTTTTACAAATTTAATAAAATCCTTCCCCGCCTCTTTGTCCCCTGTATATCGGGAGGCAAAGTCCAAGAAAATGCTGTCTAATTGTTGCACAGACTCCTGCATAATCGCACTGGCATGCTCGTCTGTAGCCTGTAGCTTTATTTCAGATACAAAATCTCTAACCAACAGAAGCGGCAGTTCTTCTGCAACTAATACATACAAAGCGTCTTTCGTTCTAGAATGCTCCGCAACCAGAGTACTCCTCTTCTGAAGTATTTCCTGCCGTTTACTAACAACGTCTCCACCCTTCGCCGTATAGAGTTGGTGTAACGCTTCCAAAGAATCATTGTCTCTGACTAATTTTCTGTTTGCTTTTTCTAATGCAGCATCAATCTCTGCCAATTCTTTTTCCATAATTTCTTTTTCATCTCTTAATTGTTGAACTTCTTTCGACGTTTGATCCTGCGTTCCTTTTCTGTTTATCTTCTTTAAATTGCGTATAATATCATTACTCAACATATCTAAAACAGATATACCAAGCATTGACCGGATGGAATCCTTTATCTGCACATTTGTGCTGTCAACAGCCAACTCCGCTATCTTCTCCCCATCAAAAAAGAAAAAACTAGCTAACGCACTTGGCAGTATATTTTCGATAAACAATGACCAATTACATGTAAGGAATTCATTATATTCTCCGTCTTTGTATACTGATATCTGCTCTTTCGTACGTTTACAATCAGCATCCCAAGCTCTTTTGATGATATAATTTTCGCAAACTCCATTATTAATTTCAAACTCAAGTTTTACGCTACAAGTCTGATCATCGGAGCCTCTGTTTATAAAAGATCTCAAATATCCAGAATAAGTTTTTTGATCACTCTCGGAGTATGCAAAAGATCTTGATCCATATAACGCCAATAAAACAGCTTCCAGAAAAGTTGTCTTGCCCCTCCCGTTCATTCCACCGATCAAAACAATTGACTTATGTCCTTCGAAAATAAACTCATTATCTCCAGCATACACTCCGAAATTATGGAGTTGAAGTTTCTTGATTCTCATAAGTTGTTATTCCTTGTCATCTTCAAACTCAGATTCTACTATCTGAAAGTCCAAAAATTTTTCATTATATTTACCACCATGTTCTTTTTTTCGAACCATCATATCTAAATAGAACCTGGTAGCATCTTCCTCGTCTTTGTAAAAAGTTTTGCCTATTGTGTTGCTAATACTGTTAAGAATGTCTTTTCTTTGATTTATTCCCACCGCCTTATTTTCTATATCAATCAGCGTATACATCATTTCGAATGTCAGTTCTTGATCTGGATACATTTCCTGACAAACACTTTCCAATATCTTCCACTCTCCCTGACCGAAGTTCTCATTATGTATCCATTCCGGATCCTCAAAAAAATTTCCCATTACACGTTCATAAATTCTCGGCAATGAATCATCAAACTCATGCTTATCATTTACCCATATTCTGCGGATAACTCGAAGTTCTGGGATTTGAATAAGTTCTAAATCTCTGAACTCTTCAGGTCCGTTCAAATTAATATTCTTTTGAATCATCAGCAGTTTCTCAAGCCACTGCTCTCTAACCTCTTTCTTATATGGTCCATGAAACAGTTTTCCGTAATTTCCCTGCAAATTGCCATTCATGCGGCGGAAACTTCTCCGCTCCCGGTCTCCATCTTCATTACCGAATTCGTTTCGAAATTCCAAAAGAGGTGCCATCCACTCTTTTTCCTGATCATTTGCAATCATAGCTTCCATTGATTTATCTTTTTCAACCATGGTACAAACCCAGCACCCAAATCTGCTCTTCCCACAAGATGGGGTAGTTTTATCAATCTGTAAAGGACATTCGTTATCTGCCGTTGCCCCTCTGTACATAGTTAGCAGATCCATATTCGAATATCCCCACGGGTTCTTATACTGCATTAAAAATGCCCATACATCATCATCTGACCAGTCTTCCATAGGCGAGAATACCAATTCGTTTGCAAGTGTAGGATTCGGACTTAATAACTCTCTTACTCTCTTTTTTTCAAGATTGGTCATCGTCCGATTTCTTCTTGTACTCTCCTGTTTTCTGGTCCCTAATATAAGTATTATCTCTCCATGCTCGGCTATTTTACTCCGTATGAAGTTATTAACTGGCTGAATTTTTAACCTGTCAGTACACCAGCGATATTTCATCCTCGGGAATGGATAACCCCTGCCAATTAAATTTACCCAAAACGTGTTGTTGTAATCCGGAGTTAATCGTACAGGAACAAAAGGAAGACTTTTTTTCTTTGCCCCCCTCTCCATCTGTTCTAGTGATTTTTCCACCCACTTTGATACAACAGGACTCTCAACCAGCGTATCCGTATTCATGATGTGGACAGGTTTCGTCCTTTCACTTTTCGGAAGTTTTTCGATTGCCATCCACACAAGTTGCACTGCTGCTGTGCTGTCCTTTCCTCCAGAATACCCAATCATCCAAGGTATGTCATCAGCTAAATATAAATTCTGTATGGTGACAATCAAACCATCGATCAACTCTTTTGTTATTGCCATATACTTGTTCTCCGTTACCTGTTTTTTACAAATGAAATCCTGATTTTTTGCTCAAGCTCTTCATTGCGGATCCATGTTAATACCTTGTCGTTCAGATCCTGTAATGTCGCTCTGCCCAAATTCGTCCTCTGTAGAAACACTATAATCTCGTCATCCAATCCCAGACCTATAATCAACCGATCTGCATCATCCAGACCCTCACTCATTTTTTCAAAATTCCTCACATCTAAGCTCCACACTTCAGCAAACTTGATTTTTTCAAGACAAGTATTAACACGATCAGGGGCTATTCCCTTAATTGCCTCTAGCGTACTGACAGCTGCCCCAGTACATTCAACATATTGCTTTCCCCACTCCTTCTTCATCGTATTCTGTAGCATATTGAAAGATTTTTCCGCTTCTATAACGCTTTCATTTGATGCCAATCCCTCTGCAATAATTTGTTCCATATCATTCATTAGCGCAGACAGGGAGATTAATACTTCGTTATTTACAGGCAGTTCCACTTTTGCATACAGATACACGAGCACTTCAACAAGACTATTTATCCTTGTAAGCAACATCCGATATCTGGTATCAGTATTTTTCTGCCTATCCTTACCGTCTTTTAATGCCTTCTTTCTCTGAAGGTTCTGCATATCTTTTGTTGTGGTAAGTAAATCATCAAAAATCATATGTTCACCAATCCTTCAAGTTTCTGCCTGCTTAGCTTTATACTTTTTAACTCAGATGCATATCGATTCGCACCATCTTCATCCCCCAGATCAGAACCAAGTCCTTCCATCTTAACCGCAATTTGTTTCTTTGCTTTTGCAACTTCAGCTTCCATAGAACCAATCACGTCAAGCAATGGCCTGATCACAGTCACTGGATCTCCTGAAAATGCCATGATGATCGTAAGAGGATCTTTCTCATCCAAAACAGCAACTATATCTGCAATTGCCTTTGCCAAGGCGGATACTTTTCTTATAGGCTCCAAGGATACCTCTTTTATGTTAATCTGTGCTCTGTTTGCGCCTTCATAGAATTTCTTTGCCCTAGAAATAAACTCCAGCAGTTCGTCTTCGCCAATTTCGTCATCACCAAAAGCATCTAAAATTCTCAGCACTCTTTCTCTTCCGTTCTTCAACTCGGCTTCCGCGACCTTCTCAATCCGCTCCTCGATATCATTCAGTAAAGTATAAGCATTCCTCCGTTGTATGATTCTGTCGTCACTCTGTTTTTCCTCTTCCTCTATTTTCAAGCCCTGTCTTTTTACTTTGGTTAAGACCTTTGAAGCTTTTAGCGCGTCCAAAACCGTAATTGTTCTTGCCCCTGCCTGCTCTATATTAAAATATTTCCGAACAGTCTGTTGATTGTTCACATCTGCCTCTCTTTGAGCCATTACATTTATTAAAGAGTCCCACTCACTACAATGTGAATTTGCAGAAGATTTATTCGACTTACTTGCAAGCAGCGTCTGCAAATTGAAGTTTTTGAGCGTCTTTTCTCGAAACTCTCCATGCAGAATTGTTCTATATATCTCTGCTGCAACAGCCGCCTCAATATAATTAGTCTCTATACCATCCCTGTACTCCGAAACTTTTTTTATCAATTCTGATTTGATTGATTCAGTCCATGAGGTAATTAAATAGGCATCAAAATCTGCATCCGGATAGTTCCAACTTCTATTCCCATATTCTTTCCACCGAATAAACGCAAGAATGATATTAATACTGTTCCAATTCGCAGGCAGAATAAAAAGACCGTCCTTTTTCGTCTGACCTTCTAGCGCAACCAGCAAAACAGCCGAGTCCCTTACTTTTTTTGCATTATCCATAGAGATTCCTTCTGCCTGCCAGTTAATAGCTGTAAACAGATAATTAGGTATCTCATCATAAACAGCCGAATGCACTGTTCCTCCCACTCCTACAGTTGCTGATATGTCTATTTTTTTTTCGTTTGTCCATTTTGTAAGGAATGCGTTGGCATCATTTACTTTTTTTATTTTTAAAGAAGATATCTCACTTTCCTCGGATGCCATAGCAGATAGTTCTAGTGGATTTTCAGGATTCTGCTTTTCCATAGGCGGCTCAATAGAATCCATTGTAAGAACCGGCAAATTAAAATCCTCATAAACCTCTGTGTTGAGACCCGACACATACATCTTATCGTCTTTTTTATATTGATCAGTCGTTCCATCTCCCCAAATGCTCATAAACTTAAACAGTCGTTCCGCAACATCCTGATCCGTAATCTGTGAACGAATCCGAGAGCTCAAGATAGTGTTCACACTCATAAACTTCACATCAACACTGGGAAAATGCTCTTTATTAAATATTGCATCATGGACTACTGGCTCAATAATTTTACGTATGATATATCTTGGGGTTTGATGTCCTTTCTCTAATACATGATTATAAAAATATAAAATACTATTTTTCGTAAACGGATAAATGTTTATCCTCTTTCCGTTCCCAATGCCGATATAATCCCACTTTTTCCCCTCCACAACATCATGCACCGGATAATCTTCAGGATTTGCATGTGCATTCACCCAGTCAGATATTACCTCCTCACTGAGAGACATCGTATTCACATACCTTGCTATAAATTCATAAAGCCCCTTTTCGCCAAAAACATCACTGGGAATATAAACATACTTTGTTATACGGTCCTTGTGATTATCTTTAAAATTTTTCTGTAGATAATTGTTTGTTGTACCCACAACAGAAGATATTCTGCAAAGGGCTTCTCCCTCTCTTTTTCCAGTATGTTCTTCAATCAAAGCATCCAGAAGTGCAGTGTCTACTCCGGTAAACGAAGTGACATCCTCAATAAAAAGCGTAAGTTTTTTATCTAATCGAAACAATTCTCTTCTGATATCCATAAATATTTGTTTGAAATCTCCGGGCTCAATTCCGGCACATCTTTGAATCACATCATTTCTAAACTGATTCAGATATTCTGAAATCTTTTTTGCCATATTCGTTCCATTTACATCCGAAGAAAGTTCTAATGCCAGTTTTTCAGCTTTCCTATCACTCCCTGCCCTTTGGATGTCATCATACAGATCCTGCGACACAAGAAAATCCTGCAACTCGAATTGTGCAATTGTATCCCTATCCACTGTTGAATGCTCCGCTATCTTGGAATATATTCTCTCAATAGGACCATCTTTTCTCAGGAAATATTCATGCACGATTTCATTATTCAAAAAAGCTGCCAATCGCTTCTTTATTACGCCAGTCAACTTAATATCGTGATCATCAAAATCGTTATCAATTTCTATAATAAAATTATGATAGATCAAATCCTTTAACTTATTTTCCTCAATAGAAACTGCAGCCTTAACCAGACGCTCATACACATCTTTATTGCTGATTCCCTGCACCTCGGGTTTTTCCAACAACTGCCGGATTGTGCCTTTCAGCGTATTATCGCTCCGTCTGATAAATAGAACAACCTCCTCTCTGGACTTATTCTGCTCATAACGTGCCGCAAACCATCTGATCAGATGAGATTTACCCGTCCCACTTTGTCCATATATCGCAATAAACTGATGCTTGTCTTCTGGATTGCAGATATACTGCTGGAATATATCCTCTTCAGAAAAAGACTTTCCGCCGGTTGGAGATAGGTCAAACCTGTCTAATACTTTAATTTTTTTAATTGCCACATGTGTCGCTAAAAAATCCCCTTCCGAGGTCGTAATAGAATCAGGTCTGGCTACGTATGATATTCTTTCTCTTGCTATTTCAGAATTCATAAATTATGTTCTCCCTTTCACAAGATCGTTATATGTGTAATCGTTGCGTCATTTGAATATGCTCTTAACGGATACAATGTCCACATATCTTCCTGGTCATGTATATGTTCCATCTTTATTCTCCCCGCATCCTGTAAAGCCCGTAGTCCATTGGATACTCCATATGAAAATTTCTTTGATGAAATATCTGATATAACAATATTTGCCATCGGTGTAATTGCATTCACGAATTCAGTTACGGAATACAATCTTTTCTTTTCCAACTCTGAAGATACAATAACATCTGATAAAAAAACATTTGCATTCGGAATGATAAACATGTCTTGCAGATATCCAAATCCCAAAAAAGAAGCCCAAAATCTCCATGCTCTCATCGCCATGGCATCAACTGGCATACCAGTCATTTCCGAAAACAGAGGACTTAAGTTCGCAATATTTTTGTCCTCTTTAAAAATATCGCTTCCTTTCTCAAAATAAGCATTCGTAACCTGATAAAACTGACCTGTATTATATTTCTCAAGAGTCGCATTAATGTATATCCGCATAGATGTAATAGTTTTGATTACTTTCGGATTCACCGCAAGAGAAACCAAATCATCAGAAATGGCTATCAATCCCAGTTCCTCTGCCGCTTTTCTATAATCATTAAAATACACCGATCCATTCTCCAGATAATCCGGTTCCATTTTTTCTTTTAAATCAGCTGATGAGATTGGATTTTTCTCTACAATTTTACACAGTGCAAATATTCTTTCCGGAATTGCAGGTGTAACCATTTTATCGCCAAACATTTGGTATCCCCCTATACATATACAACATTCGCTTTTAAACTCGGTCCGTTAACAAGCTCAACCAGTGTCTTACCCGCGGAAACCACATATGCATTTCTTTCCACAATATGAATCACCTTGGTCGATTCTTTTCCACATAAATGATTTTTTACGATTACATATTGTTTTCCGAGTTCATTCTCGTCTTTCGGGTATATAATCGCTGTCAAACCCGATGTAAAATAATAATCCTTCATTCTAATCAGTTGATACATTTCCTCCAGACTAAAAATCATGATATTCTTCCTATGGTTAAGGTTAAGCATCATGCCCGCTCTTTTATACTGATCAGGAACTATCACCATCGAAACACCCTTGCCAATCAAGCAGTCAATCAAAGCCTCCTGCTCGATTTCATTCGCAATAACCACCATTTCATTCGCATTTCCAAACGGCGCATTCTGCTCGTTGGATATTAACTTTAACGGTGCAGAAACCCTATTTTTGAGAGGGAATTTCTGCATGTCTCCTACAATCGGATTCTCATGCACATTACAGCCTGCACAATATTCAAACACTTTGGAGTATGTAGCTGTAAACAGTTCTGATATACATTCCTCATAATTTGGGCGAACAGCATGAGAAATCGCTTTATATGCCAAACTGTAATACCCCCACTCTTCCTCCCGTATTTTACTGATATATTCCATCAATTCTCCGTTGATTGTGAGAAGCCTATCATCCTCTATTTTAATCAGAATCATATACCGTCCCTGATCAAACTTGACCTCTATAATCCGAATCATATTATATCTGCGTAGGAAGAGAATGACATACACATTCCAATTCATATCCGCTTCATTTACAGGCACATCATCAAACTCATCCACTTCAGCATAATTCGGCTTGATTGCTGTGTCTATAAAAACCCGGTTTCCCGACATACGAACAGATTTTTTATTGTTATACAGACTTTCCCATCTGCGAATAATCTTCTCGTCTGTCAGAACTTTCTTTTTTATGCGATCATATCCAATAGCAGTATCCTCCGGTTGCAGACACATAACGCTTAAACAAGGTAACTGATCCCTGCCTCCTCGTCCCAGTTCCTGATAATAAGTATTCGCATTTTGAGGAATGTATGTATGGATCACAGTTCTAACATCTGGCTTATCCACACCAACTCCAAAAGCTGATGTTGCCACCATGACCTCAAATTCATTATCTATCCATTCGTCTATGATCTTTTTTCTCTGTTTTTTTCCTGTTAATCCGGTAAATGTCCTAACATTATTTATTCCGGCATTTGCAAGGTTTTTCCTGATGTAGTCCGCATCTACTGGTCTTGCCACATAAACGATCATCGGGTGTGGCAATTTTCTGACCAGATCAATTATGGTTTTTTGTTTTTCTTTATTGCTCCTGCTTCTTAAAACACTATATCTTGGTTCATGTCTTAGCGCATCACATCGGATCTCAATCCATCTTCCGTCTACTTCAAAGAAATTCTTAAGTATAGTCACACATCTATCTTCAAATGTAGCAGATAATAATATCGTCCTGAGAGTTGAATTAGATAGCAACAGCATGTTTCTCCACGCTTCCAGACACTGATAATCCACCCTGAACTCTGCACCCCAGTCAACAACAATATGCGCCTCATCAATCACAATATTTTTAAGATATCTGTCTTTGTTTGCATTTTTCACAACATCCGCAAACGCCGGATTCTCTAAAAGTGCTTCTGGGGAAATGAAAAGCATTCTTGCTCTTTTTTCTTTGATTGCTAATAAAATCGGTCCCGCATCTATTCCACTGGAATATGAAAAAATCTCATCCTCAACAAAGGCACGCCTGATCACTCCTTTTGACACACGCTCCTGATCAATTGCCAAAGAAACTGTAGGAACTACAACAATGGTCAACCCCTCTTTTTGATATGCCATCAGTTGTGTCACCAAACTCTTTCCGCCTCCTGTGGATAGCGAAATAAGAGTAGTGTATCCGTTTGGCGTATTTAACGCCCCATACACCGCTATTTTCTGATCCAGGGATTTAAAACTAGAATATCCTGTCAGATTATATATCATAGGATCAGTAACAAAGCTTCCTGTTCTTTTTCCAGATTCCGACTGTACATCTCTTAAAAATGCATCCCTTACAAACTTCACATTGATCCCGCAAGGCGGTTGAATTGAAGCAAAATATCGATTGTTTACCTGATTGAGAGATAACCCGAATTCATTGTTAAGCAAAACGTCATCCCGCCTGATCTCTACAGATACATCAAAGTAAAGTAGATAATCTCTCAATGCAAGCAGATAATCCTCCTTATAAAACATGTTTTTCTTGTAAAGTGTGTATGCCTTTACCAATCTGTTTACCGTATTGATACAGAATCTATCTCTCGTCGAATAATTCGGAATACACTCGACCTGCAACTGCGAAATCTCATCATTAATCAATTTTTCTACATCTGCTGTAATTCTTTCTTTATTCATTCTCACCACCAACCATCATGATAAATGAGACCGACTCCAGTTGAACCCTTGGTTTTCTCATAGAATCCAACACGATCTTCTGCATCTTTCTCAACTCCTCAATCCCGCTGTCGTTTTGCCCGTAATATTCCATATTTGCAGCGCGGGCAGACAGGACTCTCTCCATCTCTTCTCTTACTCCCTTTATATTGGATTTTCTTTTTAAAACCTCAAAAGCTTTTTCGTAAGAGCTCTTTCGAGCCTGAGCAACATATTCTCCCCATCTCTCACCGCCGAATTTTCCCTTAAACCAGTCTATGTTGCGCCCATCAATGACTCCTTTTAAAAACTTTGCGTCCCGGCTTCTTTTCCCCAAATGGACAATATTGGATTTCGCGGTAAAACCGCCATTCACAATCTTTGTATATTCCCTTACAATATTCTCATCATTTACTTCCTCCTCGTTGATGATTGAAACCGGAATTACCACCTGCTCCGAATACAAATAATTGCGATAGGGACTCAGTGCATAGACCGAAACACCATGATCCATCAAATATGCATCGTCTGGACTGACCGACCATATAAATATCAGGCCTGCCCAGTTAATCTCACTGACTACAGCAAAAGCACTACAGCAACCCTTGCAGGAGTTTATCGCATTGTCAACAATACAGTCAAATACAGCATCTCCAGGGGCAAAAAAATGCAGATAGTCATTTTCTATTGCAAGTTTTCTTGAAAATGTTCCCCTGATTGACCCGTCCTGAGACTTTCCTGCCATACTTATCTCATATGCAGATTGAACATGCGTCAGGAATTGATTCTGTGCAGAGTTTAGATACTCGTTCCACCTTGGCGGTATCAGCTGGGAATTAATAGCCGATTTCGATGAAAACGAAGATGCCGAGTATATAATCTCTCCATTTTTCTTTTCATTCCCATGAAACCCCGCCAAACTTGCCCAGTTTGACATAGTTCTTGCAAACAATACATTTTCATTTCGAGCATAATATTCAATCAACCTTCTAAGCTCCGCATACATCGGTCGATATATAAAACCCGCTGCATCAAAGTTCTGTTCTTTTCTTATGACATCACGCATTGTATCAGCAAGCTCTACGATTTTGGGAATTCTTTCAAATAATCCGTATTTAAAGTCTTCTTTGATCGCTGATGTTATCTCATCATTAATGTCTTTCATGATGATTTCCATCCCGCTCAAAGATTGATCAAATATTTTCAAACCATCCTTAAAAAACATAAACAAGGCTTCTTCAAAAGTATCTTTCGTATGAACAACGACTGAATATACCATCGGCCTTGCCATATCCCGCTCCAAACGATCCAACCTTCCTATTCTCTGCTCAATCGCACTGGCATCCCAAGGAAGATCAATGTGGACAATATAATCCGCACATTGAAAATTTCGTCCTTCCCCTCCGGTACTATCACATAACATTATCCTGCATGTACTCTGTGACTGGAAACGATACGCATTCAGTTCAATCTCTTCCGCCGACATTCCCGCCCCAAAAAAACTGATTTCTTCTTTTTGGAAAGCTTTTGTCAGAGCCTCTTTGTACAGTTCAAAAGTCTCCAAATAATTTGTAAACAAAACTATTTTCTGATCATAAAATTCGTCAAACAACGCATTAATCACAACGACAACTCTTGAGGCATAACTATCAGGATAGCTGTCAGGATCATTTAGGATATCCTGTATGTGTTCTACATTGAATCGATCCGAATTATACCAGTTTTTGACATTACCAAGAATATCATCATCCATATCATAAGCTTTTGCTTTTTCATAAAATGCTACAGAAGAACTGAAAAAACTGGATAAAAGCGGCTTTATATCTGCTTCAACATCAAGCGTAGCGCTTTCCATTCCCCTTGCAATCCATGTAGAAAATCCATCATATGATAATTTTTCATAAATATTGTTTTCATTATCAACAGAATAGACAAGGTCAATCAGCTTTCTTTTTGCCATCAATTGGATATCATTCTCAACAGTCTCCAAAATTTTTCTTCTATTCCGTATGATATGGCTCTCAATCTGGTAATTACTACATATATATGAAACAATCACCTTAATTGCATAAATTCCTAAATCTTCATCCTCATATTTAATTCGGCTATGCAGCTCATTTAATCTATCATCATCCAGATCTTCACAGATCTCCTTCAGATCTTCACAAATCTCTTCGAATAAATCCTTACACTCCTCAGATTCATGTGCATCCTCCGCTTCGTTTACTGCATCAATCTCATCTTCAAAATCTCCCATGTCATCTAAAATTAATGCCGTTTTCTGAATAATAATACTCTGTCTGGCAATAAGCTCTCCAAAATCTTCTGCACTGAATGCATCATATTTCTGTGGCAACAGTAGTCTTAACAGATCAAGATACTCTTCTTTTTTTTGTTGAACAGGTGTTGCACTTAATAACAGGATATTTTCCGCGTTAGAGCTGATGGTATGAAGCTTGTCATAATCATTTCTTACAAATAAATATTTATGAACTTCATCAACAAGAACAAAATCCCACCGTGCCACCCTTTCTTCTTCGCTAAGTTCGGTCAATGTTTTTACAGCAATAAAATTATCGTTTACTCCCATCCCGTTTGGAATATTAAATTTTAAAAGCAGTTCTGAAATCCACTGCTCTTTCAACGATCGTGGAACAATCACCAATGTCCGGGTATTACTACGGTTCATAGAATAAATCTTGTAAACAGCTATCGCTTCTATCGTTTTTCCCATGCCAACTTCATCTGCCAGCATATATCTACAGGGTGATTCCTGCAGACATCTCATAATCGTATTCACCTGATGAGGCATCAAATAAATCTTTGCTCCTGCCAGTTCCTTAAACCCGTAAATTGAATTTTCAAGGATATGCATGCTCTTTGATACCACTGAACGGCCAAGATACCATGCGGGATTTTGAAATTCATAATGCCTCAACTGAACTCCCGGGTCAATCTGACCATTGTTAAACGCAGCAATAACTTCCGATTCCATCACCTTTAGTACAGTTTTATTTTCCTCATTTTGTACGTAGTAACTATGATAATTATCTTTGTATTTCTGACACGAAAGTACCCTGCAGACAGTCCCTTTCAGAACTACTTTGGAACCGGCAAAGAAAGTACAACGATCCACACTTCCCATTGGAAATTCAATTATACCTTTAGGCAAATCCTCAAAAAACAAAAGATATCCAAAAGGATCATGAATCCTGACTGATACATTCCGCTTAAATTCATCGACTTTTATTATCTGCCCACACACAAAGACACGAGGTTCATTAACACTATCCTTGTCTGCCGGGCATCTAACATACATCTTTACTTTCAGCATATTATTGCTCCTAATGTTTAATCAACCGGTTATTCTATATGTGCGTAATAATCAACGCAAACCTCTCTGTTTGCACAGTACTTACACCATAGACTGGTACTGCTTCCAAACCGAACCGCGCGAAGCGTTTCTTCGGATAATTTTTCATCTATTTTTTCCCGACTGACATCTGCAAATTTATCTTTTAATATGTCCCTATTGAACTGCCCTGGATCCTTTAGCTGCTTATAAATGAACAATTCCCTGATCATCATAAACTTACGATCCTCATCTGATAATACTGGAAATGCCTTTCCAGTATTTAACCGATTTCTTACATTATTGATTATATCAATTCGGTTCGCATTTATCGCAAACGGAAAATACTTTTTTATCTCACCATATATATCGTTCAGCTTTTCCAACAATATGATTTCACTACATGGAAGATTCTGCATGTCTTCCTTCGTCTCATTTTCAAGCCATACCCCGAGGAATTTCCCAAGCAGAAAACTATCCTTGTAAACCGTGTCGCTTTCTATCAGACTCTCAAGCAGAAACTTTTTTTGCAAATCTTATATCTATAATAATCATATATCCGATATTTTCCTGTCACGGCTTTTGCAATCTGAATATCCGGTAATTGTTCTGATTTTTGTTGAATTCTCCTATCTACATTCCGCTCTTTTTGTAATCCCAAGATACTCAGGAGATAATACGGATCCCTGATCCGATCACCATCTCTTTTGACAAAGCTTAATTTGTATTTCCCCCGGTTAAATTCCAAGCCATAAATTAATGCATATCTTTTAAAATTTTTGTATTCTTTCCTTGCTCTTACATACACCTGATATTTCCAGTCAATCGGATTCTGAGCCACTTCAAAAAAGTCTCGGGTTAACGGCCACGAAAATTCTCTCTGATTTACCGAACCAATATCTTCATCTGTAAGACAGGCAAAATGAAGCGTACTTCCATTTTTTTCTTTATGTGTTCTGAGCACATCACCATCAATCTGCTCAAAATTACGAACGATCCAGTTGGCACTTTTTCCGGGTTTCGTCTCCTGTACAAGATATAATGACATCGTGGATTTCAAACACTCAAATGATGCCGAAGTGCTTATGTTCTCCACCTCATCAAGTCTGGACAACACTCTGGTAATAATATCAGTAAATTCCTCCGACAACTCCCGCTCATCTAAAATCTGCTCCTGAAGATATTGCTTTAACTTATTATAAAACGTCTTAAAATTCCCTGGCCTTTTTTCAAAATCCTCATAGAAAAACGAAGCCAACTCTTCAAGATCCTTCAGAGCATCTTCCATCTCGTTTAACTCTTCCGTTGATACAGCATAGTACGAAACATGAGAGAGATACTCCTGCTTTTTTTCATCAGAAACAAATTTTTTATTTTTCTTTACCTTTCTGATCCTGAAAAGCATGTCCTCAATCGATGTACAACCCTCAAACAATGCCTCCAGCTTTCCAAAAGTCGAAGCCAGCCTTCCTACTCTTTTCTCAGTCAGAATTCCTGCCCCCAAACACTCCTGGATATCATTTATGTCTGAAATCAAAATACTATTTGCTTCCGGATCCCACATATTTGCAATCGCAATAAAGAAATGCCCTAGCGGATAGTTCAAAAACTGCCTTTCCCCAAATTGTTCTGGAAAATAAATCTTCAAAATATCGTTAGCTGAACTATCCGCCGCATAAATTTGTTCTCTCATAGCAGACATTGGATGTTCAGGATCCTTTTTCTCCGCATCTTCAAAAACCTTTGCCGCATAATTTGCAAACTCTGTCATATTATCAAATTCAATAATCTTATATGGTTCCTTAACAAGAATATCCTCTTTACGTCCCCCCATAAGTCTCCCCATATTCTGAGCAAGCAAATTTCCTTCATAGCTCACAGACATGATATCTGAAGGATGAAATTCAATCCCATCAAAGTTTTTTATCTCACAATCAAATGCAGAATATATGTCAATCCAGGTCTGATATACACTTTTATACTGCTCCTGATAATTAATTAATAAGATGACTTTTTTGTATTGTGATATCTCATCAATTGCTCTAAGCAGGAGTGGTGAAAATTGATGCACCCCATGAATCACAATTCGGTCTGTCACCTCAGCTTCGGACTTCTCCTGTACAGATGCATTCTGTCTGGCTGTTATCATTGCATTTGAGATGGCCTCATCAATCTGCTCTTTCGTAAAATTTTGTTCCAACCTGAAATTCTCTGCTTTATCAGCTTCCAGTATTTTGTTGAAAACAGCCACTACAAACCTTTGCTCTGAACTCAGATAACTATCCATTATATTCTGCGGCTCCATCTTCAACTCAAACATAGTTCTTATACTGGAAAAGACCTCATTTCGGTTAAAAATGAAAGCCTTTTTAAGGTTATCGATCTCTTCCTCAGACAGTCCCTGCATGTTGCTGATATTGACAATAATATTATCAAGCTCTGCATGCTGTTTTACTACACATGCAGTCCCAACCCATTTTTCATACAGGGCATCCGTAAGGTTTTTAACCGTAGTAACACGTCCGGCCTGAAAAGCTTTTCCATAAACAGTTTTTAACCCGTTTACCATTGTCTGTGCAACGCAAAAGAACGGACACAGCGATATTTCATTCCACAATGTACTATTTTCTTTCAGTTTGTATGGATCCCTATATGTATATATGACAATCGACATATTATCCCTCCAGCAGTGTTCCCCAGCTAATATCAGGCACACAATCTATATTATTGATCCAAATACAGTTCCTGATCGCTCTCGTCAATGCGACATATAGAATCCTTGCCTCTTCCGCAATCTGTTCATGAACTTCTTTATCTTCACTATAATTTGAATTCTTTTCTCTAATTCCATTGTCAAACAGAACTGTATAAGAAAAACGTTTATTATTATAGTAAGCCTCAAGTTTCACTCTCTTTATATCACTGATATCCTCGGATGTATATGGCAGGATCACTGTTCCATACTCAAGCCCTTTAGATTTGTGCACCGTAGTACATAATACATGTACGCCATTGTCATCCACTTCCCGAGTTCTTGACAGTTGCCTTTGCCCTGTCAGAATATTGATCCCCAGATATTCTGCTATCTGGTTCAATGTCAAAGAATCAATATGTGCGAATTTGATCATCTTCTCGATCAGATATTCCAAATTAGCTATATATAATCTTTTTTCAGAAAAGATATTCGTGTAACAATCCCATGGCCTTAATGCGTCAATAATCTTTTTTAAAATATAGAGAACAGGCTGTGTATAAACCTCATTCAGCACACTTTTCCAGCTGATATTCATCCGTTCCTTAAAGAAAACATTTAATGCACTTGTCAGCTCATTCAACTTCTCTCCTTCAGATGCGTTTCGCAACCTCTGATAATCTAACTTCATATTCGTATAATTTGATTCTATGAAATTCACCAAATGAACGGGACTGGTACTGTGATGAATCGCCAAAATCAATTTATAAAAATCTAACGTTGACGGGAGCTGAAACAAATCTCCACCCGCGCTGGTCTCAATATGAATACCTTCTTTAGCCGCAGCTTCTACGATATTTTTGACTTGCCAGTTACTTCTGACCAAAATAGCAATCGTTCTTTCTTCTTTGCTGAGTGTTTTTGTCTTCATCAGTTCCTGCACTTTGACTACTTCAGATGAAATAGTAGCGTTCAGAAGTTCTAAAAGTTTCCCACTCTCCTTTCCATGGCATGGCAGTTCAACCAGCAGTTCTCCTTCTGCAGCATCTGAAATCACGTCACTGATTAGCCTGTCTGCCCCTCCAAAATATGGAAGGATCTTGTTTTTCCCCATTCTCTCAAATATTTTGTCGTACATGGAAAGCAGTCGTCTATCCGTACGATAATTTCTGCTAAGCCTGTAATGACTCCAGTCATTCTTTTTCCCATTTTGGAGTTTTTGAAAGGCGTTTAGCTTTGTTCCCCTGAATCTATATATACTTTGTTTCAGATCACCCACAACAAAAAGTTTACAGTCGGCATTTATGCTCTTCTGCAACTTTTGGAATATTTCAATCTGAACATCATCTGTATCCTGAAACTCATCAATAAACAAATACCGCAACCGAAGCTCCTCCAGTTTTTCACAACCGTTGGTCAGAATCTTTTCCAGCCCGATCAGACTTTCCTTTAAATCCAGATCATTACCAGCTTTTAAATTCTCTAGATATAAGGCTTCTGCCGGAAATACAACCGCTGCTATTAATTCGTTAAAATATGGAATATTGTTTTCCAAAGTAACACCCATTTCAGACTTCTTAATTAATCCAGGATTAATACTTTTATCAAACAGCCGGTCCGCCATTTTCATCAGTTTCCTCTTTAAATCATAGATTGGCACTGGAAGTTCATTGACAAAATTTGGATTCTCGCGCTCCTTCTCTTCCAAAAACTCTTCCAAAAAGACATCATATGCTTTTCCTCGCTTATATTCATTTTCAGATATCCTAAAATTAGTTCCCAGCCCAGTGTATAAAGACTCACCTCTCATAATACCGATTGCGAACTTGTGAATTGTAGATATGCGGGATCGATCAATATCCTCGACAAACCTGAGATACTTTTCTTTCCCGGTCAGCACAAAATAATTTATAAACATCTGCTTCAATCGTCTTTTCATGTTGATCGCAGCATCATTTGTAAATGTCACCATGGCAATTTCCTCTGCCATACTAGAAACCGAATCATTTTCTTTATTACACAAAAATGCAACTCTAGATACCATAGAAAAAGTTTTTCCAGTTCCTGCTCCCGCTTCAACCAATATGTCTTTCTCAGTCGTTGCATGTTCTACCTCATATTGTTGAATATTAAACATCGTACACTGCGACAGTCGTTCCAATAAAATGCGATCCTTCGAAGTGATATTTCCCTCCCTGATGCATAATGTTTCAGGACATATCGTATCCAGATTTTTAACAAAGTAAAGTTCAAAATTAAAAATCCTGAAGCATTCATTGCTATGCTCTGCTGGTACTCCGTTTCTGTAACTGATACACAAATTGTTACCTTCAAAATCTATATTATGTCTTTGTAATTCGTTAGCTAAAACTCCAAGCACATTTTCATAACTTTCGGCATCACCAACAAACATGATACTTTTCACACCTTCAAAATAATGATCTATCATTTTCCTGATTTCATCCATCTTCGGTGCATTTGGATATATTTTTAGCTTTGAATACGGTAATACTTTATTTTCTAGCATCGTTTCCTCTAAATCAGGCTCAAGACTTCTTCTGATTCTAAGCATTAAGTCATAAGAAAAATCAGAGTGCGGAATCGCACTATTAATCTGAAAAACATTTATTATTTTGTTGTTCAGCAATTCCCGATTTTCCAGATCTTCTTTGAAAATCGTATAATCTTTTTCGGAAATAATGTCCAAGTGACAGTTCCTGTATTCCACTTCACTGATAAACGGATAACACACCATATCCAAAACCAGTGGACTCAGATTATATTTTTCATTTATACAATTAAGAATGGCAAATCTATATGCTCTTGCCTGTTTCTTTGGAGAGAATTGCGGCTTTTCATATCCTTCTACTATTATATCATCAACACCATTAACAGAAATCTTTTCCGAAATCCATCCTTTAACTTCGATCACAATAAGTCCGAGATTCTCTGACATAATGCAAAAGTCATATTCTCTTCCGTTAACCTCTCTTTGATTGTAAACAATTATGTCGTCAGGCAGATAATCATGTAATTTATCCCAAACCAAGCCCTCACCCTTATAGGATGGCTTTTTATCGATCATTTTTGCCATAATTTATACTCTCCTCATACCTATAAGTTTTGTATAAAAAATAATCCGTCTTTTGTCACAAATCTTTCTACTTTGTTCTTATACTCATCAACAGATACCTCTAATGAAAGTATCCTAAACTATTGGCAAAACTGAAACAGCTATTCCTCAAGATTGAACTTATTTGCTACTGTATAAAAACAATAAATTTATCCGAACTTGTCCGTACAATATTTACATATTAGACAAGCTTATCTTGCACACTCCCAATTATTTTTGCAAATCCCAGTGCCACATCCAAGAACGAATCTCTATATATCTTGGATACCTGTTCTGCATATTTTGTGATATCGGAATCGTCAATCTTTACTCCCTTCGACATAGATATACACTTTACTTGATAGTTTGTGATTATGAGTTTAGTTTATCATATAAATTTCATCGTTTCAATGTTTCTGAAATAAAACCAAAAACGCTCCAGCGCAATCGCAAAGTCACCCCACAATAATCCAATGTCATTTAGATAAGGACAACATTGCAGTTAGGATTCTTTTTACAGCGAGTAAACATTTTGTTTATTCGCTGTTTTTCTATATTTAAAAGCATTCAACGTAATAAATTTGTACGACAAACAGACAGATGCTTTCATCTGTCTTAAAAATAGTATATACTAATATTTGATTAGGCTGCTCTATATAGAAAGCTTATCGCGGACTGGGGTTTGACTTTGCGAGGGTCTGTTCTCCCAGAACGTACAGGAAGAAGCTCATGTCCGATTAGATACTCTACATCGGGTGGAGCTTTTTCTTCTTTTATTGATAGAAAATGACAGCAAATTCGCATCGCACGGGTATAATTCAGCTGATATATATATTTGCAGCCAACTTTCTGCTTGACAACCACATTAGTCGCTATAATCTCACAGAAATTATACAGAGTCATTCTTGACCATATTTCCTGCACAATATATTCTGGTTTCTTTGCATGAAACCGTGTTAATCCTAATGCATATTTTAACTCGCGAAAAGAGGTTTCTATTCCCCGGCGTTTCGCATATAACTGTTTGATTTCACCAGAACTAAATTTTTCTTGTGGCAGATTTGTAATAATACATTCATAAGAGTCTTGCGAGATTGGAAAACGCACTACTCTCATTTTTATTTCGTAAAACTTATTAAAATGCAGGTCAAGATAATCAAAAGGTGTTTTTTTCATAATAATTCTGTATTTTTGGGGATTTGCTTTTACTTCATTTGTCTGCTTTTTTGTGAGTGTAAGATTAACCCATTCGTCAAATTCATCACTCTCTGGCAGCATTGTTAGTTTCGAAGCTATTCCATTACTTGTTACATCTTTGACGCGTATTAAGTAATACATTCCTTTATGTTCCGCATGAGCAAATATATTGTAGTTCTCATAGCCCCTGTCTGCGATAAAAACAGCAGGCTGGCCACGGTATCTGTCAATCAATTCACACATAGCACTATTTTCATTTTTCAATCGGGCAGGTTGGATAATTGCATCTGTGTATCTTCTGCTGCATAAATCATAAAAAGCGTTTAAATGCAGCTGGTTGAAGCCTTTGCTGTCAGGAAGCGGTTGAAAATAGGTTGTTTCATCTTTAGGATTGCAGGCAATGCATAAATCCGAACCATCACAGGCAATTAATCTAAGTCCTTTATATGTAGCATTATCATTAAAAGATTTAGTGAATTCTTGAAATAAGAACTCAAATGCTTCTGGCAATATCTGTGCCCTGCGCTGGTTAAATGCTGAATCCGATGGCGTGGAACTGTCAAAATCAAAATATTCCAACAATTCATCTCTTAATGCTTTGCCCTCCATTGTAAGCATAAACTTCATTATCTCTTCAAATGACCATTTCTTTTTACGTGAAAAATCCGTTTCTGGATTCTTTGTAAACAACCAACGGTAAGAATCCATCTCTGTAATAATGGATAATAGTTTTTGCTTTACCTCTGTAGAATAATTCATTGTGTAATCCTCCTTGCAACCGAGATGTTTTCTTGATTACAAGGGCCGCTCTGACTATCTTTCTTTTTAGATAGTCAGAGCGGCCACACATTTAGTTTATCCTGTCAAGTGATTTATGAAATTATACAAAAAAAGAACAGGGTACATATTTCTACATACACTGTTCTTTGTATCGTCCTTATCTAAATGACATTG
>CAJTBO010000026.1 GCA_910573755.1 Lachnospiraceae bacterium
TTGCCTAGACCCAAATCTATGATAACATGGAGGTTTTATTTTTGGTACTTTAGGGATCGCTACTGCTCACTCTATTCTCCCCAGCTCTGCTGGGGGCTTAATGGACGTTCAGTTAGGTTGTCAAAATTCTCGTACTTGTCAACAAGGGCGATAAATTTTTCCGCTGATTTCCGGCTCTGCTCATATCCGTCGATTGCTTTTTCCAGTTCGGCAATCTCGCCGGAAAGGGATTCCTGCTCCTTTGCGTACTGTGCGTCTAGGGTGGCGTATCTTGCGTCCGGCAGCTTGCCCAGTACATTGTCCTCATAAATCTTGCATATCAGTTTTTCCAGTTCCCCGGCACGTTTCTGTGCCGCCGCCAGCCGTTTCCGCTTTCTGGTGATGTCGCTGGCCTGCTGCTCGGCCTGGGTTTCCTGAACCGCTTTGATAAACTCTGCCCGGTCGTTTCTGGAATACTCCGCAATCGCCCGGAGCATATCGGAAACCAGTGTCAGGACAGCGCTTTCGTTGATTCGGTGCTGTGTGGCACAGAGGACGCCAATCGGAACCTTGCTATATTGGGAGCAGGTATACTGTGAGATACGCTTGCCGTTGTTGGTACGGTGGACGTACATCTTGCCACCGCAGTCAGCACAGTAGAGCAGGCCGGTGAGCGGGGCGGCTTCTCCCCAGCCGTCCGGGTAACGCTTCACATTGGAGCGGATTCTCTGCACATTCTCAAAGGTTTCCGGGTCGATAATGGCGGTGTGGGTGTCCTCGAAGATTACCCATTCATTTTCGTCAACGTAGTGGCTTTTCTTGTCCTTGAAATGTTTGCGGGTCTTGAAGTTGATGGTGTGGCCTAAATACTCACGTTTTTTCAGGATATTGACGATAGTGGAAGAGCCCCAGCCATAAGGGTCTTTAAACGTCTTGGATTGATTCACACCCTCCCCGTAATGGGAGAGGTGCAGGGAAGGTATCTCAATCTTTTCCTGTGACAGCCGGTTCGCAATCTGGTAGGGGCCGTATCCGTCCAAAGTCATAGCAAATATCCGGCGCACCACGGCAGCGGCTTCTTCGTCCACAATCCAGTGTTCCCGCTTTTCGTCCCACAAGTAACCGTAAATGACTGTGCCGGTCAGGTGCTTGCCACTCATGCCTTTTGCCTTGAATACGGATTTAATCTTGCGGCTGGTATCTCTGGCGTAAAATTCATACATGATGTTCAAGAACGGGGTAAAATCATTCTCTCCGTTGGCGCTGTCCACTCCGTCATTGATAGCGATTAGCCGGACGCCTCTCTGCCGCAGGATTTCCATGACCTGGCCGACTTTGAGATAGTCACGTCCCAGACGGCTCATGTCTTTGATGATGATTGCCTCCACGTTCCCGGCTTCCACTTCCTCCATCATGGCGGTAAATCCGGGGCGGTCGAACCGGGTTCCGGAGATTCCATCGTCCGTGAAATGGGTCGGGTTTGGAAAACCGTTACGGCGGGCGTAATCTTCCAGCATGGATTTCTGGTTGCTGATGGAATTGGATTCTCCATTCAATTCATCATCACGGCTCAACCTCTCGTATAACGGAGTGATTTTGGTTTTCGTCATAGTGTCTGCCTCCTTACATGAAATATGCTCTAAATGTGTCCTTCACTAACCATGAGAAAATCCCGTGATTAAGAAGCCATTTAGAGCATATATCCCCGGAAGCCTGAAAGTATTTATTGTGGCGGAAACGCCCGGATTTTAATTATGTTTTTCCTAGCGCACCTTCACATTTTCCTTACCCAGCACCCCTTCCAGCGCGGAAAGCATCCCCGTATCCGCCCTGACGTTTTTGTTCGCCGGCAGCTTTTTCATCTGCTTTGTCGCTTCTATATAATAGATCACCTGATCCGGTCCCTCGGAAGCGTTCAGGATCTCCTCCACCTGCTGCTGTTTTTCCTGATAAATATCCATATCCGCAAACTTCAGCCACAGCTTTTTCGGTATCTCATCAAACCCTTCGATCTTCTCGCAGATCAGCTTCGCGTCCTTTTCCTCCTCCGCGGAAACCCTGCCGTGGATAAAAATCTTCTCATCCTCTTTCAGCTTGTCCGAATACTTTTCGTAACTTTTCGGGAAAACGATGACTTCCACGGAGCCCACCAGATCTTCCAACTTGATAAACGCCATCACTTTGTTGTCCTTCGTGTACTTGATTGTCTTATCCGCCACCATGCCGCCGATCGTCACCCGGGCTCCGTCCTCCACGCTGACTTCCCCGGTTTCCTCCTGCAGGAAAAATGCCGCCGTCTGCGCCGTAATATGCTTCTCCCAGATATCCTGATATTCCTCCAGCGGATGCCCGCTGATGTAGATCCCGAGCACCTCCTTCTCAAAGGACAGCTTCAGTTCCTTCGGATACTCTCCCACATCCGGCAGTTTTACGTCAAACTCCTCTTTCTGATCCTCCGCCACCAGATCAAAGAGCGACATCTGCCCTGCCATATTGTTCTTCTTATCCTGCTGAATACTCTCCATGATCTGTACGTAGACGCACATAAACTGCTTTCTTGTACCGCCCAGAGAGTCAAAGGCGCCCGCCTTGATAAAGTTTTCCATAGCCTTCTTATTGACTTCTCCGGTCATTCTTGTGATAAAGTCTTTGATATTTGTATAAGGGCCTCTCAATTCCCGTTCCTTCACAATGGCGTCGATCACAGGCCTGCCCACGGCGCGGATCGCGGTAAGAGCATACCGTATGCTGCCGTTCGACACGGAAAACCCGGCTTCCCCTTCGTTGATATCCGGCGAGAGGATCCGGATTCCCATATTTCTGCATACCAGAATATACTCCGCCACCTTTCCGGGACTGTCGATCACCGAGGTGAGGAGCGCCGCCATAAACTCCACCGGATAATAATATTTCAGCCATGCCGTCTGATATGCCACCACGGCATAACAAGCAGCATGGGACTTGTTGAAAGCATATTTGGCAAAGTCCGTCATATCTTCATAGATCTGTTTTGCCGTCTGCTCCGGTATCCCCCGCGCCACACAGCCCGGCACCTTCTCTTCCTCATTGCCGTAGATAAAGTTTTTCCGCTCCTGCTCCATCACATACTGCTTCTTCTTACTCATGGCGCGGCGCACAAGATCGCTCCGCCCCAGCGTATAGCCGCCCAAGTCCCGGACGATCTGCATCACCTGTTCCTGATATACGATACAGCCGTAGGTAGGGGCAAGGATCGGCTCAAGCTCCGGACAGGAATAGCTGACCGCCTCCCCGCTGTTCTTCCCCTTGACATACTTGGGGATAAAGTCCATCGGTCCCGGACGAAACAGCGAGATCCCGGCTATGATATCTTCAAAATTCTGGGGCTTCAATTCCTTCATAAAGTTCCGCATGCCGCCGCTTTCAAGCTGGAACACGCCCTCCGTTTTTCCCGTTCCGATGGCGGCAAATACCTTTTCATCATCAAAGCTTAAATGGTCGATATCCGGCTCGCTGCCGGTCTCCTTACCGATCATCCGGCAGGCATTCTGAATCACGCCGAGGTTCCTGAGCCCTAAAAAGTCCATTTTCAAAAGCCCCAGTTCTTCAATCGTCGTCATTGTAAACTGGGTCACAATGGAACCGTCCTGAGCCCTTGCAAGGGGTACAAAGTCCTCCGCCGGCTCCTTGCAGATCACCACCCCCGCCGCGTGCATGGACATGTTTCTGGGCAGGCCCTCCAGCCGCCTGCACATGTCGATCAGCCTCTTTACCTGTTCATCGTTTTCATAAAGCTGCTTGAATTCACTGTTGATGGACAATGCCCTGTCGATCGTGATATTCAGCTCCCTCGGGATCATCTTGGCGATGGAATCCACAAAAGCATAGGGAAGTTCCATCACCCTTCCCACATCGCGGATCACGGCTTTCGCCGCCATGGTGCCGAAGGTGACGATCTGCACCACCCTGTCGTCCCCGTATTTTTCCCGCACATAGTCGATCACCTCCTGACGTCCCTCATCCCCGAAATCCACGTCGATATCCGGCATGGAAACACGTTCCGGATTCAGAAAACGCTCAAACAGAAGGCTGTATTTGATCGGATCGATATCCGTGATCCTTAAACAATAGGAAACGATGCTGCCCGCCGCCGAGCCTCGCCCGGGACCGACAGGAATGTCATGTTCTCTGGCATAATTGATATAATCCCATACGATCAGGAAATAGTCCACATAGCCCATCTCCCGGATCACGCCCAGTTCATAGGAAAGCCGCTGATCCAGCCCTTCCCCGCCCTCGGGATACCGCTCCTTCATCCCTTTTTCACACAGGTACTTTAAATATGTCCAGGAATCAAAGCCTTCCGGCACTTCGTATTTCGGCAGCTTTGTCACGCCGAACTCGATCTCCACATGGCATCTGTCCGCAATCCGCTGGGTATTTTCCACCGCCTCCCAGGCATAGGGGAAAAGCCCCTTCATCTCTTCCTCGCTCTTCACGTAATACTGCCCGCCCTCATAGCGCATCCTGTTTTCATCGGACAGCTTTTTCCCGGTCTGGATACAGAGCAGGATATCGTGGGGCTCCACATCCTCCGCATAGGTATAGTGCACATCATTTGTACACACCAGCGGAATATCCAGCTTCCTCGACATGCCGATCAGCGCCGTATTCACCGTGGACTGCGCCGGTATCCCGTGATCCTGCAGTTCCAGAAAATAATTGTCCTTTCCGAAGCATTCCTGATACTTTAACGCCGCCTGTTCCGCTTCCTCGATCAGCCCCTTTTCAATATACCGGGGCACCTCCCCCGCAAGGCAGGCGGAGAGCGCAATGATCCCCTCATGGAACTCTCTCAGGACTTCCATATCCACCCTGGGCTTATAATAATACCCCTCCGTATATCCCCTGCTCACGATCTTCATCAGGTTTTCATAACCCTTATTATTTTCCGCCAGCAGCACCAGATGATAGTACCTATCGTCCCCACCCGTCACTTCCCGGTCGAATCTGGAATTCGGCGCCACATAGACCTCACAGCCCAGCACCGGATTGATCCCTTCCTCTTTACAGGCACGGTAGAAATCTATCACGCCGTACATCGCGCCGTGATCCGTGATCGCCGCGGAATCCATGCCCAGCTCTTTTACTCTTTTCACATATTCTTTGATCTTGTTGGAACCGTCCAACAGGCTGTATTCCGTATGGACATGCAGATGGGTAAATGCCATGATGTTTTCTCCTTACCATAAAAAGCGGGGAGCCGCTTTATGCTTGCTCCCCTACTATTTTACAGGTATTTTTTCAGATTTTCAACCTTATCTAATTTCTCCCACGGGAGATCCAGATCATTTCTACCGAAATGTCCGTAAGCCGCCGTCTGTTTATAGATCGGACGTCTCAGATCCAGCATTTTGATGATGCCTGCCGGACGCAGATCAAAGTTCTCGCGGATGATATCCACCAGTTTCTCGTCGGAAACCTTTCCGGTTTTGTCCGTATCCACCATAATGGAAGTGGGCTGTGCCACACCGATCGCATAGGAAAGCTGGATCTCGCATTTATCCGCCAGTCCCGCCGCCACGATGTTCTTTGCCACATACCTTGCCGCGTAAGCTGCGGAACGATCCACTTTGGTACAGTCCTTGCCGGAGAAAGCGCCGCCGCCGTGCCGCGCGTATCCGCCGTAGGTATCCACGATGATCTTACGCCCTGTCAGACCTGCGTCCCCGTGAGGACCGCCGATCACAAAACGCCCTGTGGGATTGATGAAAAACTTGGTCTCTCCGTCGATCATCTCCGCCGGAAGCACCGGATCGAACACATACTTTTTGATATCTTCATGGATCTGCTCCTGAGTCACATCCGCGTCATGCTGGGTGGAAAGCACCACCGCTTCCAGCCTCACGGGTTTTCCCGCCTCGTCGTATTCCACGGAAACCTGGCTCTTGCCGTCCGGCCTCAAGTATTTCAGCGTACCGTCTTTACGGACTTTGGTCAGCTGTTTTACCAGCTTGTGGGCAAGATCGATAGAGTAAGGCATATAATCCTCTGTCTCGTTGGTCGCATAACCGAACATCATACCCTGATCACCGGCGCCGATGGCTTCCAGTTCCTCATCGCTCATCTTGTTTTCCTTCGCCTCGAGCGCCTTATCCACGCCCATGGCGATATCCGAAGACTGCTCATCAATGGCTACCAGTACCGCACAGGTATTGGCATCAAAACCATAATCGGACTTATCGTAGCCGATCTCCTTTACCGTCTCACGAACCACCTTCTGCATATCCACATATGCCTTTGTGGTGATCTCGCCTGTCACCAGTACAAATCCTGTACATGCCGCCGTCTCGCATGCCACACGGCTCATCGGATCCTGTGCCATGCAGGCGTCCAGGATCGCATCGGAAATCGCGTCGCAGACTTTATCGGGATGTCCCTCTGTCACAGATTCCGATGTAAATAATCTTTTTTCCATCTTTCTTTCCTCCTTATCAGGCAATCTTACTGTCAGGCATTCGTGTGCAGGCACACGGGCCGTGATCTTTGTACCCTTGATGCAATAAAAAACCGCTTCGACAAGAAGCGGACTCGGGGTTTACCACAAATCCTCTTATTGTTCGATAATTCGCTCAGGTTGGCACCTTCCGTTGCCGGGGTTGCCGTGGCTTCACAGGTCCTATGTACCTCCACCACTCTGAATAAGAGAGATTCCGTATAGAATTTTCTATAAAGCTAAGATACCACTAACAACGCGTATTGTCAATGGTTTGTTCTTCAAAATAAACAATCCCTTTTTTTACCCCTCTTTTCTCTGCCAAAATTTTGTGATATACTTAAAAATAGCTTATTTTATACGGAGAAAGGGGAATGTTCCATGAAAAAGCTTAAAATCGATGAGCTGATCCCCGGAATGATCACTGCCGAAGATGTTTATAATTATAATGACCAGCTCATTCTTCCCAAAGGACTTGTTTTAAACGATAAATCCATTTCCAAACTACAGTTTTATGCGATCTATCAGATCCGTATAGAAGATGAACTGGCTGACGCAGAAAATGAGATGCCACAGGACATTCTCTTCGGGGATATCCCCGGGCCGGTGCCGGAAGAGATTCCTGCGGAGATAGACCCGGAACTTCTGCCGGAGGTGGATGATATCCCTCTGGAGATCACACCGGAACCATTACCCATAATGGAAGAAATTCCTGCGGAGATCATTCCGGAACCTTTGCCGGCTGCTGACGAAATTTCCATGGACAGAATTCCGGAGCCTCCCGCACCGGAACCGGAAAAAAAGAAATCAAAACCTGCGCCGAGATTTGCCCCTATCAGCGTCGTTCCGGCATCTGAACTGCCTGAAATGTCAAAGGGTTTTTCTTTTCCTACATCTTCCTATCAGGAAAAAATGAAATCCAGCGAGGATTATCAGCATTTTAAACAGGCGTTTGACGAAGAGGTTGAAAATTTTCAGTTAAAGATTAATGAGGTTGTTTTAAAAAATGCGCCTCTGGAAGTAAATGTTCTTCTGGATGACGCCCTCAATCTGGTTTCCCAGGGACAGCACAGCGCCTACGGTATCTTTGATATGCTCCATTCCATGCGTGAGAATGACGATACCACTTATACGCATTGCATCAACGTCGGGCTGTTCTGCAATGTTTTTGCCGGTTGGCTTAAACTCTCCGAGGAAGAAACAAAGCTTGCCACATTATGCGGCCTTCTGCACGACGTAGGAAAATTAAGGGTTCCCGAGGAACTGCTCAAGAAGACTGAAGCTTATACGGAAGAGGAGAAGATCGCGATCAAAGCGCATACCAGAGAAGGATATCTCCTTGTAAAAAATCTGGATATCGACAGCCACATAAAAAACGCGATCCTGACCCACCACGAACGATGCGACGGCAGCGGCTATCCCTTCGGGCTTTCGGGCTTCCGGATCGATCCCTATGCAAAAATGGTCGCTATTGCCGATGTTTATGACGCCATGACTTCCAAACGCGCCTACCGGGGAGCCATGTCCCCGATCCAGGCAATCGAGATGATGCAGGAAGAAGGGCTGCAGAAATATGATGTCCGTTTCATCATGATCTTTCTGGAAAATGTTATGAATACCTTCATCGGCAACCGGGTACTGCTCAGCAGCGGAGAAAAGGGAGAGATCATCTTCATTAATAAAAACAACATCACCCGTCCTACCATCAAATGCCAGAATCATTTTGTGGATCTGGACGAGGAAAAGGATATACAGATCGTATCCATATTATAGCAACTGTACTTACACTGCGAAAAATTTACATTAAAACAGGGCGGACAAAAATGTTCACCCTGTTTTTCGTGTAATCTGTTTGTGATTCCTGCCGGTCAGCCTGTTTTCAGCTTGAATTTCTGCAGTTCCCTCTCGGAGTCTACGCGTTCCATCACTGCGCCGAGGCTCTGCAATTTTATATGGAAATCCTCATAGCCTCTTTCGATATATTTGATATCGTCTACCGTCGTGATGCCCTCTGCCGCAAGTCCTGCGATCACCAGCGCCGCTCCCGCCCGCAGATCAGGCGCCGTGATACCGGCCCCGGTATATTTTTCCACACCGTTAATAAAAGCGGTATTGCCTTCCACCTTGATATCGCCGCCCATGCGTGTCATTTCATCCACATATTTAAAGCGGTTCTCAAAAATACTCTCCGTCACAATGCTCGCCCCTCTGGCCAGCGCCAGCGTTACCACCATCTGGGGCTGCATATCCGTCGGAAATCCCGGATAGGGAAGAGTCTTTACCTGAGTATGGGTCAGAGGCTTACTCGCCACCACCCGCACCGCATCGTCAGATTCCTCTATCTCGCAGCCGATCTCCGCCAGTTTGGCGCTGATGGACTCCAGATGTTTCGGGAT
Source organism: Lachnospiraceae bacterium (assembly GCA_910573755.1). Taxonomy (GTDB): domain Bacteria; phylum Bacillota; class Clostridia; order Lachnospirales; family Lachnospiraceae; genus 1XD8-76. Next base: position 8,851 of record CAJTBO010000026.1, read on the forward strand.
CACATTCTTGACAGTAATGTCACCTTTTGTGATCGCCGCCGCGAACATAAAGGTACCCGCCTCAATCTGATCCGGAATGATCGTATATTCCGTACCGTGAAGCCTGCTTGTGCCCCTGATACGGATCACATCCGTTCCGGCTCCCTTGATATTGGCACCCATGCTGTTCAAAAAGTTCGCCACGTCCACCACATGGGGCTCTTTGGCGGCATTTTCAATGATCGTCTGTCCCTCTGCCATGACCGCCGACATCATCACGTTGATGGTCGCCCCCACCGAGACCACATCCATATAAATATGGCTGCCGGAGAGCTTTTCCGCCTCGGTTATGATCAATCCGTGTGCAATTTTCACATCAGCGCCAAGCGCTTTCCAGCCTTTGATATGCTGATCGATAGGCCTGCTGCCGATATTGCAGCCGCCCGGGAGCGCCACCTTAGCACTCTTATATTTCCCCAACAGTGCGCCTATCAGATAATAGGACGCCCTGATCTTCTTTACATAATCATCCGCAATCACAAGATTACAGATTCTGGAGCCGTTTATCTTTACCGTATGTCTGTCAACTCTCTCAACTGCCGCGCCAATACTTTCTATCGCCTGCAGCAGGATATTCGTATCCCGCACATCAGGCATATTCTCTATCAAAACGGTTTCATCCGCCATGGTCGCTGCCGCAAGGATCGCAAGCGCGGCATTTTTAGCGCCGCCGATCTCCACCTCGCCAACCAGAGGATTTCCACCTTTAATCACATATTGTTCCATAAACTGACCTCTGATTTATTTTCACATCTTTGACTAGTTTAACACTTTTATCCCGATTTGTAAATAATAGTTTGCCTTTGTCAAAACCGGGGCCGGGCTGCCCCTCAGATTTCCTAGTTCAGATAGTTGAGCGGATTTACGGCGCTGCCGTTGATGCGGATCTCAAAATGCAGATGAGGCCCCGTACTGTTTCCGGTATTTCCAGAAAGCGCAATCTTCTGTCCCTGGGAAACGCTCTGTCCGGCGGATACCAGCACCTTGCTCAAGTGCCCGTACCTAGTTTCCCTGCCGTCAGGATGCCTGATATAGACCACATATCCATAACCGCTCCCCCAGCCTGCCTTTGTGACCACGCCACCGCAGGAAGCCATGACCGCCGTGCCGGTTGGCGTTGCCCAGTCCACGCCTTTATGGTTCGTGCTGGCGCCCCGCTTGGGTGCTTTACGTCCGCCGAATCCGGAAGATAGACGTCCGCCGGAGATCGGTTTGATATAGGTGGGCGGAATCTTTGTGCCCTTCTCTATGATCTTAGGCACCGCTTCCATATCCACTTCTTCTTTGATGATCTCCGTATTCGTCACACTGTCATTTCGATAAGAGACAAGCGCCACAACCCTTCTGTGTCCCGCCGAGGGCTGCTGCAGGGTCACCTGCTCCGTTGTATACCAGTCATCGTTATCCACATATATGATATCCGCGTCATAATCTTCCTCATAGTACAATTCTTCCTGCCGTTCCACGGAAAGCTCCGGTTCCGGCACGGAAATGATCAGTTCATCTCCCACACGAATCACGGAATTTTCATTCTCCAGTGTTTCGTTCATGGCCACTACATCCTCGATGGTCATGTTGTGTTCTTCTGCGATCTCTCCTAAAGTATCACCGGTTACCACTTCATATATTTTATTCGTTTCCTGATCTTTTGTTACTTCTTCGATAGCGGTTTCCAGCCCGGAAAGATGGCTTTTAGGCATATAGGACTCCACGACCTCCACGGTATCTCCGAAATTCATATGGATCAGCCCGCGGTTATATTCCGACAGATCTTTCTCCTCTTCGATCTCCACTGCCTCCACCGCCTCCTGAAAGACCGCGAAAATTCCGGAACTCAAAAGATTCGAAGCATCAGCCCTCGCCTTTTCCTCCTGCGTCTCCTCTTCCTTTGCCTCTATCTCGCTGTAGACTTTCGTCGTCAGGACGTTCAGTTCCCGGTCTGCATCCTGTATCATCTCCACACCGTAACTGTCTGTAGAATCATATTTATTGACCGCCGCCTGCAACAGCTGCTGCACCTCGTCCATGCTCGAAAGGTTCACCGTAAAATCATTGATCTTCACGGTATACGCCTGCTGCATGGTCTCCTCCCGGCTGTTCTCCATAACCGCCTGCATCTGCGCTACAATGTCTTCCTCCCTGCTGATCTCCCCGAACAGGACTTCTCTTCCCTCCAGCGCAAGCTCCGTCTTCATAAATACAAGTTCATCGCTTTGTTCCGATACCGCATACCTTGCCCGCGTCATACAGTTTTCCGCTTCCTCCGCATCCGCCACCTGCCCTACCAGCGCACCGTTTAAATACACATCGAACATATTATCCCCTGTATGCTCAAAAAATCTGATGCCGGGCAGCCCGAGGGCGCCGAAAAACAGCATCAGGACCGACGTTTTGAAATAAATATATCTTACCTTTCTAACCAGATTCTTTTTCATCTTTATCTCCATGCATTCCGCAGGCCTATCCCGGCACTGCTTCAGACTTTCTGCTTTATCCTGTTCGTAACAATTTTGTAACAAATGTCATTTTAACAGTATTTCCCCCGATTGTAAAGGCGATACTATATTTTTTGTAAAAACTGTGCTACACTGTTTTTTATGAAACAGACCATTTTTCATATCGATGTCAACTCCGCTTTTTTAAGCTGGAGCGCCCTCGAAAAACTGAAAAACGGGGAAGAGAGAGACCTTCGTACCATCCCTTCGATCATCGGCGGCGATACTGCCAAGCGCCACGGCGTGGTACTGGCAAAATCCATTCCCGCAAAGGCTTACGGTATCCGTACCGGGGAGCCTGTCAGTGATGCCCTGAAAAAATGTCCTTTTCTGGTATCCTGTCCCCCCGACCATAAATTATACTCCGAAAAAAGCAGATTATTGATGGCGCACCTTTCCGACATCTGCCCGGATATCGAACAGGTCAGTGTGGATGAATGCTATATGGATTTTACTTCTGTCGCCTCCCATTACACAGACCCTGTTTCCGCCGCCCGCCGGATCAAGGACGGCATACGGGAAACCTTCGGATTTACCGTCAACGTCGGCATCTCCGATAAAAAAGTGCTGGCAAAGATGGCTTCGGATTTCAGAAAGCCCGATCTGGTACACACGCTGTATCAGTCCGAGATCCGTGAAAAACTCTGGCCTCTTCCCATTTCCGCCCTCTTTATGTGCGGCAGATCCAGCGTGGAGGCGCTGCACAATTTAGGTATCCTGACCATCGGCGATCTGGCGAAAGCCGATCCGCAGATCATCCTTTCCCATTTAAAGAGCCACGGGAAAACACTCTGGGAATTCGCCAACGGCATTGATGATTCCCGGGTTACTTCCGTCCCTGCGGAAGCCAAAGGGGTCGGCAACTCCACCACCCTCTCCCGGGATGCCCTGACGATGGAGGAGATTCAAAAATGTCTGCTTGGCCTGTCCGAATCCGTGGCCTCCAGACTGCGAAAGGCGCATGTGCAGGCATGCATGGTCAGCGTGGAGATCAAATACAGTTCCTTCCAGACCGCCTCCCACCAGGCAACCCTGCCGGACGCCACCAGCGACAGCGGCTGCATATACCGGACAGCCTGCCGGCTCGCCGCCGAACTCTGGAACGGCAGTCCTGTAAGGCTGCTTGGCATCCGCACCTCCAAACTGGAGGATATGGACGCGCCCACGCAGCTTTCCCTGTTCGATCTGGCACAGGAAAAGCCCCTGTCGGAAAAACAAAAGAGCCTCAACGAGGCCCTTGACAAGATCCGCTCCAAATACGGAAAAGATTCTATTGTACGGGGAACGCTGCTGAAATGATCAGCGATGTTTTTTCTTAGCATAAAGTCGGTCCGCACCGCGGACTGACTGCTGCTTGGTATAAAGGCGGTTCGCACCGCGGACTGACTGCTGCTTTACGCTGTAGCCGAACGTGCCCAGAGCCTCCCCCAGCGAAAAATAGGTTCCGTGGGAATATACGATAGGCTTTGCATCCTCCAGATGGAATTTCTGTTTTTCGTCCATATACGCCTCGTCCACATGCACGGATACCACTTCGGCCTGATACATCACATGGGAACCCAGATCCGTCCTTTCCACGACCCTGCATTCAATATTGACGGGGCTCTCCGCGATCATGGGTGCTTTTACAACATCCGCCTTCTCCCGTGTCAGATGCATTTCTTTCCACTTATCTATGTCTTTCCCGCTTCTTACGCCGCAAAAATCCACGGCCCTGACAAGGGCCTTCGTTGTCAGGTTCACAACAAACTCCCCCGTCTCTTCTATCATATGGTAAGAATAACGCTCTTTCCTCACCGAAATCGACAGCATCGGCGGATTCGAACAGGTGGTTCCGGTCCACGCGATCGTCAGGATATTATCCCTCCCCTCTCTGTCCGCGCAGCTTACCATGACCGCCGGCAGCGGATACAGCATATTTCCCGGTTTCCATGTTATTTTCGCCACGGCTGCAATTCCTCTCTTTCACACAGATTTACATATATCCCAAAACCTTCAGCACCTCGATCGCCACATTGGCAAGCGCCGCGATCAATGTCAGGATCCATATTACTTTAAAACCGCCGGAAACCCCTTTATCTTTCACTTCATTTTTTATTGCTTCCGTGATCTCTTCTGTCTGCTTCGGCAGAGCGCTCTCAATGACAGCCTGCACATTCCGGTATACCTTCACAGACTCCTTATGAGTAAAATCCTCCGTATCATGCAGAAGCTCTTCAAGCGTTGTCTTCTGCTTCTCCAGCAGTTCCTGCATCTGCGCATCCTGCCTCTCAAACAGTTCGCTCTGTTTCGCCCAAAACTCCCCTGTCTGATCCTTCTGCTCCTTCAGCAGTTCCGTCATCTGGTTTTTCTGCTCTTCCAAAATGATCGCTCCCTGATCATTCTGCATCTTCAGAAGCTCTGTCATCCTGTTTCCCAGTTCTTCGGAAATACCCTTTATCTCCCTGATCAACTCTTCTGATCTCAGATCCATACCTGCGTCCTTTTTCTGCACTTCCTCTATTTTATTCAGGCTTGCCGCAAGCAGCTCTCTCACCTTCTCGGCATTTTCCACTATCTGCAGATTACAGTTCCTCATTTCTTTTATCGCCTGCTCATATTCGGAAAGGCGTGATGCCATTCTTTCCTTTTCCTCCGCTTCCGCCATTGCATTTGCCCTTATCATCTCCTGTGCATTTTTCCGCTGCGCAAATTTATCGATAAAGCCGTCCATGTATTTTCCTCCGATAGTATTTCCTTTGTTGACAGATTCACGAACAGTATAGCATTCTTTTGCATTTTTGACAATGTGGAGATGGCTAAATTACTACGCGGGAACAACGGTTCAGGACGGAAGCTGCCTGTCACATCAGGGGATTCCTTCGGAAGAAAAACAATTGGCAAATATCACAGTCGGGCAGAAATACTGCATTTTTATGCATTGTGCACTTTGTATATTTTGTATTTTTCATCCCTTCATTTATTAGAAACATTTACCCATTATTTACATTTTGTTCATATTTTGTTCACATTTAGGTTGTATACTAATACCAGTTAGAGAAGGGTGAATATGTAATGAATTTCATTACACACATAGATAAATTTTTTCATAATAGCCCGGGTGCCGAAAGGTATCCGGGCACTCCTCATTTTACGATTTTTCCCCCGAAAAAACCCTGTGGCGGGCACAGGGCTTTCTAATGTTCGTTATATTTCTGCATTTCTTCATTCAGCATCATCATACGTGTATCTAACATGGACACGATCTTGGAACACTCCACCAGATCGTTTTTCAGATGCTCCGGCGCGTTCCCCTCAAACTTATAGTTCAGCTTATGCTCCAGGCTCGCCCAGAAATCCATCGCCACCGTCCGTATCTGGATCTCCACCTTCGTATCCAGAATCCTGTCGGAAAGATACACAGGCACCGTCACAATCATATGATAACTCTTATAGCCGCTCTTTTTCGGTTTTGTTATGTAGTCCTTTACCGAGATCACCCGGATATCCTGCTGCCCGCGCATAATGTCCGCCAGCCGGTAAATATCCGAAGTAAAGGAACATATGACTCTGATGCCCGCTATATCGTTGACATATTTTACCATATTGTCCAGCGTTGATTCATAACCGTGTTTTTTCAGTTTTTTAACGATGCTCTCAGAAGTCTTGACCCGGGATTTTATGTGTTCGATCGGGTTGTAACAATGTACGTGCTGAAATTCTTCATTTAATATTTCCAGTTTGGTTTCAATCTGTTTCAGTGCCGATGTATAGATCAGCATTAGCTCTGTCCAGTTATCCACGTCATCCGGTCTGTCCAGTTCTATATCCATCTTACTACCTGCCTTGCCGCATTTACTGCTTTAGATAAAATCTCATGTTCATTATATCACACTTTTCAGCGCGTGTGCATATTTTATAAAAATTTTCTATTATTTTTATATTTTTCGTCGTTTTTTACAACGTCGTTTTTTCAGTGCACACACCCTATAATATATGCCCGAAAATTTTCTTTTAGAACAATCTTTTTCGGCAAAGACAGGTATAAAAATGTAACAACCGAAGGCTGAACCGGTACATAAAAACTTTCTACAATTCCTCTCCGCCTGTGCGGATCACGTTCCGATACCAGTAAGCGGAATCCTTCCAGATCCGCTCCTGCGTCCGGTAATCCACATAGACCAGCCCGAACCGCTCGGAGTAACCTTTGGTCCACTCGAAATTATCCATCAGCGACCACAGAAAATATCCGCCCAGCTCGATCTCCCCCGCCGCCCGTTTCAGTTCCGACAGATACTGCGCAAGGAAATCGATCCTGTTCGGATCATGCACTTTTCCGTCAAGAGATACCACATCATGGCAGGGCATGCCGTTTTCGGTGATGTAGATCGGCTTTTTGTACCGTTCATATAAAAATTTCGGTCCCCAGTACAGACACTGCGGCGTGATGGGCCAGTCCGAAGCCGCCTTCGGAAATCCCTGATACCGCGCCGCCTCCTCGGGTTTCCCGTCGGCTCCCATCCTGATACATTTGCCGTTATAAATATTCTGTCCGTAGATATCTATCGGCTCCGAGATCAGCTTCATATCCTCATCCGTGAAGGCAGGCAGATATGCCTCATAGCGCCTGATCCCCTCCTGCGGATAATGCCCCAGAAGCACCGGGTCAGACCACCACGCCACATTCCATGTCCATTCCCTGCCGCCTGCCGGCACGGAAAACACCATCTCTCTTGCCGCCTCGATATCTTCCGGTTTTTCCGTCTCCGGATAATACATCGTGCCGGTGGGCGCATAGCCGATCGTCAGAGGCTGTTTTCCGTACTGCCTGAGCATCCGCACCGCACAGCCATGCGCTTTTAATACATTATGCGCCATCTCAAACACATCGCGGTCCGGCGCTTTGATGCCCGGTGCGTGTTCCCCGGTCAGGAAGCCAAGCCCGATAAAGCACTGGGGCTCGTTAAAGGTAAAAAAGTATTTCACCCTGTCACTGAAACGTTCCGCCACAAGCTTCGCATATTCCCCGAACCATTTTACGGACTTCGGATTCATCCAGCCGCCCCGCTTGTAGATCTCATAAGGCAGTTCCCAGTGATACAGCGTGATATAGGGCTCGATCCCCGCCTCCAGCAGAGCGTCTATCAGATTACTGTAAAAGGCGACTCCCGCCTCGTTTACCCTGCCTTTCCCCTCGGGGAGCACTCTGGACCAGTCGATGGAAAAGCGGTACGCCTTTATCCCCATCTCCTTCATCATCGCAACATCTTCCCGGTACCTGTGATAATGGTCACACGCGGTATCCCCCGTGTGACCGCCGAATATCCGCCCTTTCTCCTTCGCGAACACATTCCATATGTGCATCCCCTTACCGTCCTCACAGGACGCGCCTTCGACCTGATATGCACTGGTGGCAGCGCCCTAATTTTATATAGATTTTTGACTAATACTCTGCTTTTTTGCGTTTTTCCTTTCCTCTGTCAAAGATCCCGGGCCCATTCTGACCGGTTTCGGGCTTTCAGTTCCGCATCCATTTGGGTATAAACGTTTTTTCTTGCACCCTTTTCACATTTCCTGTATAGTTAAATATGGAATTTCACTTTTTCAGATACCCGCGGTACACAGAATCCATCTATACCGCACAGGAAAGGAACACCCGCTATGTTCAGACTCTGGGGAAAAATTTTTAAAGAAAATCATCTGCTCCGGGATACCGTTGCAGAAAACAACGCCGCAGACAGCAGGACACATAAAATATTTTCTGCGCTGGAAGAAATCTGTTATGAATTTGATCTGGGAAAACCCATCTGGCTCGAATCCAATGTGGAGGAATTCAAACGCCATAAAAAAACCCGGTTTTCGCAGGATAATTTTGTGGAAAGCATTGAATTCGATTATCTGGAAATCCATATCATTGAAGAAGATTAAACAGCAGGCTGTACCGCTCCGCGGACTGACCGTATGTTTATCGATGAACCGGAGACTCTGTAAACTGTCCTTATGTTTGAAAAAAGAAAAAAGGAAGCGTTCTCTTGAATGACCGCTTCCTTTTTATATGCTTTTTCCATTAATATATCAATATATTTTATATATCAATCATTCTTCATATCCATTCGGATTATTGCTCTGCCATCTCCAGGAATCTTCACACATCTCTTTGATCCCTCTCTCTGCCACCCAGCCGAGCTCTGCCTTCGCTTTCGCCGCATCCGCATAGCAGGTTGCAATATCGCCTGCACGCCTCTCCTTAATCCGGTAGGGAATCTTTACGCCGTTTGCCGCCTCAAAGTTTTTCACGATATCCAGTACCGAATATCCCTGCCCGGTTCCCAGATTGTAAACACAAAGCCCCGCCTTCTCTTCTATCTTCTTCAGTGCCTTCACATGGCCGATTGCCAGATCCACCACATGGATATAATCCCTTACGCCCGTGCCGTCCGGCGTATCATAGTCATCACCGAAAACGCCCAGTTCTTTTAACTTGCCGACTGCCACCTGTGTCACATAGGGCATCAGGTTATTCGGAATACCGTTGGGATTCTCACCGATGGTTCCGCTCTTATGCGCGCCGATCGGATTAAAGTAACGAAGCAGAATCACATTCCATTCCGGATCCGCCTTCTGCATATCCGTCAGGATCTGCTCCAGCATGGATTTTGTCCAGCCGTAAGGATTGGTGCACTGTCCCTTCGGGCACTCCTCGGTGATCGGTATAAAAGCGGGATCGCCGTAAACCGTTGCGGAAGAAGAAAAGATGATGTTCCTGCAGTTATGCTTTCTCATCACATCCACCAGCGTTAAAGTTCCCGCGATATTATTCTGATAGTACTCCCAGGGCTTCTGCACAGACTCGCCCACCGCCTTCAGTCCCGCAAAATGGATACAGCTGTCCAGCTTCTCTTTTTCAAAAATCTCCTCCAGAGCTTCCCTGTCCAGAATATCCGCCTTATAAAACTTCACCGGCTTTCCCGTGATAGCCTCCACTCTTTTTAAGGATTTTTCGCTGGAATTTGCCAGATTATCCACTACCACCACATCATAGCCCGCGTTCTGCAGTTCCACCACTGTATGACTGCCGATATATCCGGCACCCCCTGTTACTAAAATTGCCATGTTTTCATCCTCCTGTCATGGATATTGATATTGTATTGTTCTATAGCGCCATTTACCAAACTCCCGATTTTCTTCCATACCCCCGGATCCTCTATAACACGATACCGTTCTTTCTGCAAAGCTCCCTTGCCGTATCCACGGAATCTATCCCCGTCATATTTTTAATAGGTGCAAATTCACGCTCGCGTTCCACCTCATAGGGCAGGCAGCTATCCATCATATGCACCATATCCAGCACCAACGTCTCATACTTATACCCGTTCGCCTCCTCCGGCTTCACAAAATTCCCGTCATCATCCATATACGGGATCTTCTTTTCCACGATATGGAGCGGCAGTTTTTCCGAAATAGTCTTCTCCAAAGCCTTTACCTGAAACAGATAGTTCAGGATTGCGCCGAAATTATATGCCGGTTCGCCCTTTTCGTTCTTCGCATGCATCAGCTCGTCCGTCAGATCGTAATACTCCACAATAGAGGGCCTGCCGTCTTCCAGGCACATAACCCCCACTTTCTCATCCGGCGCGTTCTTTTTTACAACCTTCGCCCCGGAACTACAGCCTCTCGCGATCACGGCGCCGACAAAGCAGGGATCAGCCATTCTCTGCAGTACATTATCCACGGCAAACACATTCAGCCATTCGATCCCGTTATTTTTCACGATCTCCAGTATGCCGCCGTTCGCCATGGAAGAAAACCACCCGCCGTTTCCGTTGGGGGAATTCGCGATCTTGTCCGGCCTTTCCATATAAACTTTTCCGTTAAAATCGGAAGCGGGCGCCATCTCCTGCCGGAAAAAATGAATATAACCCGGTTCATACCCGAAATAGTCATGTTCTGCCAGAAACGCCACCGTTTTTTCATGGTTCTTATCGCTGGTCATAATAAACAGATGAATCCATGCGCAGGCACGCTCCACAACCTCCAGCAGATTGGAAATGATCCTCTCAAAAATATAGACCGGTTTGGTCAATCCGATATCGTACATACCCTTCGGCTCATCCGAGCCGAGCCTCGTCCCCATACCGCCCGCCAGCAGCACCGTTCCGACCTGCCCCTGTCTGATCGCGCGATAGCCAAGTTCCTCATACCATACATGACTTCTTTCTATCTCCGAAATTTCCATAGCGGCAAGGGGCGTGATCTCTCCCTTTTTCATCAACTCTTCTCTTTTTTCAAGATAAGAAAGTACCGAAAAATCCGTCAGGCCGATTTCCTTTAGCAGGCTTTTCTGCTGTGCCTCTGTCAGGGACTCATAATGTGCAAGAACATGAAGCTGTCCTGCCTTTTCCAGTTTCTGATATGCTTCCTGGTATGTCATATCCCGTATACCTCTTTGATCACCCCGAGAACTTCTTCATATAACGCCGTCACCCGCGGCATCATCTCTGCCGCCGCATCAAAATCTTTTGCGCGCAGATGATCCGTCTGCTCGCTGATCACACTATTCAGTCCGGACAGCGCAAGATTCCCCGTAACCCCTTTTAATGTGTGGGCTTCCGTAAAAGCCTTATCACAGTCCTTTTCCTTCATCGCCTTTACCAGATTCCCATAACTTTCATCAGACACAAATTTTATCAAAAACCTTTCCAATAACTTGTCGTTATTCATAAAACGCTGCATCGCTTCCTCTACGTTGACGCCGCCCTCTTCCAGTTTTTTCTTTGCTTCTTCTGTCATGCTATCCTTCTCCTTCATAAAACTCTTATTCTATATTCTTTACCTTATGCTGTCATCATAACATACTTTACATCAAGCCTCAAGCGAAAATGAAGCAGTTCCCCTTCCGGCATCCTTTTAAAAACAATATAAAAATAGAAATTTTTCTCAGACATATTTTCGTTTCAAAAACCACATACTGAAAACAGCAGATAGGATGATATCCACGGCAAAGGATATAAAAATATCTGCTATAGCGGATAAAACAGGAGGTGTGAAAATGGCTAATTTATCGGAATTGGAGCTTCAGAATCTGAGACACCTGATCGGTGGCTACGATACAACAAAGTGTAAGATGCAGGATTATGCTTCCAACACACAGGACCCCCAGCTTCGTCAGTTCTTTGAACAGGGTGCAAAAGGCGCCGAGAAAAACAAAGAACAGCTTATGCAGTTTTTAAGTTAAGTATTGTCAAAAAGGAGGTGCAATATGCAGGACAAAACAATGGTAAACGATACCCTCACAGGTATCAACGGCGAACTTGTAAGATTCGGCGAGATGATTCCCCAGACCGAAAACAAAGAATTGAAACAGACCCTGAAACAGTTCAGAAGCGCCTGTGAACAGTCACAGGAGGAGCTGTATCAGTTGGCACGTGAACGTTCTTATTATGTTCCCGCCGCAAAAGCGGATGCGGAAGAGGTAAAACATGTGCGCAGTCTCTTCTGCGGAAGCGGAATGAAGTAGATCATAAAGATCATAAGCGGAAGCGCGCCGGACAACCCCCGGGTTCTCCGCGGCGCACTCCCGCTTTTTTCAAGCCGATCTCTAACATTTCAGGCGATCACGAAAACCGGGCTTCCCGTACTGCCCGGCTGTCGCAATGATCCTTGTTATTTTATTCCCCCGTAAATAAAATCCCCGCCTCTTTCCGCATGGCCTCCAGTATTTCTATCACATCCACCGTGACCTTCAGATTTTTTTGTATCGTATCATAGTCCTCAGCCTGCAGCATTTTTGTCATATTCTGCACCTCGTAGAACCATCTGTCCGGATTATCCTGCTGATCATAAGACGTTTCGCCCTCTTTCGTCACAAGCCGGACCCTCTCAAGCCCGTTCGGGCCTCCCTCTATATACAGATATCCTTTTTCCCCCTGAATCTGAACGGAATTATCCCCCCAGGTATCCTTTGCCCCGGTACACTCGCTGACAAAATCAGGATACTGCAGGATGGCGATGCCGGAAGTATCCACTCCTGTATGGCAGATATTCGGATAATATACCGCTTTCTCCGGCTTTCCAAATAAAGCCACATTCAGATACAGATTATAATAATTGATATCCTGCAGGCAGCCTCCCGCAAACTCGGGGCTGAACACATTGGTAACATTCCCTGCCAGAAGCTGGTCATAACGACTCGAATACTGGCTGTAGCATGACATCACAAGCCGTACTCTGCCTATCTCCGGCAGCTTTTCCTTTATAATGCTCAGATTCGGCAAAAATGCAGTCGGCGTGGCATCGATCAGAAGAAGCCCTCTTTCCTCCGCCAGCGCAATCAGTTCCTCCGCCTCCACCTTCCGGGGGCACATAGGCTTTTCACAGATCACATTCTTTCCCTGCAGCAGCGCCGCCCTCGCCTGTTCATAGTGCATATTATTGGGAGATGCCACATAGATAAAGTTTACCTCTTTATCAGACAGCAGGTCATCCAGATCCGTATATACCTTTTTTGCCCCATACTTTCCGGCAAGCTCCCTGCCTTTTTCCTCCGTCCTGGAATAGACCGCCTCAAGACAGATGCCCTCTGTGGCTTTTACCCCCTTCAATATATAATGTACGATAAAACCGGAACCGATCGTACCTAGTTTGATCTGATTCATGATAAGCCTCCTTCCTATACACCGATCGCTTCTTTTAAAGTCAATTCGCCTGCCGCGATCATCCCGGAAACCGCCGCGCCATAGGCCGCCTCCTCTTCCCTCTTCGCCAGTTCCAGGCCCATCCCGAATTTTTCACTCATCACCTCCTGCAGATGGCGGTTTTTCCGGATACCGTTACCGGAAGCCACCATCCGGGTTTTAGGGCCGGCGAGCCCTTTTTCAATCTTCCGGTACATTTTATACAATTCCTCCGCCATGCCCTCAAGTACGCCTCCGATCAGAGCCTTCGGCGTGAAATTCTCCGTTCCGATATTTTTGATGGAACCCCTCTTTTCCGGTTTTTCCCTTGTCCCGGAAAAGGTGGTATTTACCTTCAGTTTTTCCCCGTCGTTTTTTTCGTCAAGTATCTTCCCCATCACGCTGTAATGGTCTACACCGGTTATCCCCGCCGCCTCCGCATAGCTTCTGAAGAAATGTTCCAGAAGCGCATACGCTCTGCCGCCGCAGAGAGAGGAGCCCGCAAGGAGATAATGCCCTTTCACAAAAGGACGCGCCTCGATTCCCTTCGCCGTAAAATAAGTATCAGACAGTACGGAAATCTGTCCCCCGGTTCCCATATTGACCAAAACAGAATCCGCGGCATTTTCCACCGATCCCAGAAAACTCGCCTGATTATCACCGATCGCCGCGCTTACCGGGATGCCTTTATAACTGCCGACAGAGATAAAATCATCCGTAACTTCCGGCAGGATATCCGCATCTGCGCCCGCCTTCTGCAAAATATCCGCCCTGAAACCATTTTTCTTTGCATCGTAAAGCCCCAGACTTGCCGCATTACTGCTGTGCATCAGGGGTGTCCTCCTGCCTGTCAGCCGCATGCCCAGATAATCCATGATCGTACAGACCTTCGCCGCCCCTTCGGGTACAAGGTTATTTCTGCAGTTATACAGATGGGTCACAAGCCCGTAACCTGTGTGCGCCTTTACGCCGTATTCCTCCTCCAGAATCCCGCAGATGCTTCTTCCTGCCTCTGATAAAGCATCTTCCGGGACCGGATCTTCAGACAAGATTTTTTCCACCGGGATATTCCCCCTGCCGTCCTGCCAGGTATACAGCGGACTGATATGCTTTCCGTTCTCATCCAGATATACGATCCCATGCATCTGTCCGGTCAGTCCGATCACGCCGATATCCTGATGCTCTTGCAGAATTTCCTCCAAAAGTCCCAGCGCCTTTTGCATTATCTTATCCGGGTCCTGAATTTTCTCCCACGGAAGATCTGTCTCGATAAAACTTCCATTTGGAATAGTATACGCCTTTAATATCTCCCTTTCTTCCATCCCCACGACCACTGCGCTGATCGTTGTTGTTCCGATGTCAAGTCCTAATGCTTTCATCCTTTTGTACCCCTTTCGCTTTTATTCAGCATAAGGCCGCACGCCCCGCGGACAGCCATTGATCATTATACAACCGCCTTACCCGTTGCTTTTTATCATAGCATGAAACCATGCAATATGCCAACGGAAAATGCAGACCGCTTACCGCCCTTCCCGTAAACGCCGGTCAAAGAAAAAGCGCCGGATGTTACTCCAGCGCATATTTCACAATATCCATTTTTACTTCCCCGTCCGCAAAGAACGATATCCCGTCCGCTTCCTGCACGGTCTGGATCACGGCAGTCATCACCTGCTCCCCGTCGTTGATAAAGATCTCCGCGCTGAACCTATCCAGGATCATCCGCAGCTTCAGATGCCCGTTCTCACTCCGAACCCTGCTTCTTCTCTGGTGGATCACCGCTTTTCTGGAACCCGAGAACTTCCTGTCTATCTTCAGGATATTCTCCTTCGGCCGGAAGCTGAATGATGTCTGATACTGGGCATTCTGCGCAAACCGGACGGCAAATTTATGATAGGGCTTCTGTTCATCCGCAGGGCGTATCGTGAACTCCATATCCACCTTTCTGCCCTTAATGCCCTCAAGGTTGATCGTATCCGTCACAAAAACCTCCCTGTATTCCACTCTGTCCCGCCTTCTCTCCTCCAGCTCGCGCAGGGGCTTCTGATACAGCCTTCCGTTTTTTATGGAAAGTTCTCTGGGCAGGCTCATCTGTCCAAACCACAGATCCTCCGGCGTCCGTACCACACAGGTATCCCAGTTCTGCATCCAGCCGATCATCACCCGGCGTCCGTCCGGTGTCAGGATCGTCTGGGGCGCGTAAAAATCTATGCCGTAATCTATGGACTGATTATACCGCTCCGTAAAGGTATCCGTCTCTTCGTCATAATCCCCGATCAGACACAGCGTTCCGTTTCCGTTATGGTATTCAAAGCCCTGAGGCAGCATATCCTGCGGCGAAGTGATCACCACGGCTTTTCCGTCCAGTTCAAAGAAATCCGGGCATTCCCACATCTTCCCGAACCGGTTGTTATTTTCCGCCAGCACTTTTTTATACTGCCAGTGAAAACCGTCCTCACTGGTATAAAGCAGAAGCTGCCCGCTGCCGTCCGCCGGCCGGTTTCCGATCAGGCAGCAGTAACTGCCGTCCTTCTTTCTCCACATTTTAGGGTCCCTGAAATCAAACCTGCTGCCGCCCTCTGGTAAATCCGTTTCATTCAGCACCGGATTATTTTCATACTTCTCATAATCCACGCCGTCTCCCACCGCAAGGCACTGGGTCTGCACTTCGCAGGTTCCGCCGTTTTTCTGCCTTTCCCTGACCACGCCGGTATACATCAGAAGGTGCCGGCCGTCCGGCAGTTCTATGGCGCTGCCGGAAAAACATCCGTCCATATCATAGAATTCATCCGGTGCCAGCGCCGCCGGCAGATATTCCCAGTTCAGCAGATCCTTACTTACCGCATGCCCCCAGTGCATGGGACCCCAGTGCGCATCATAAGGATAATACTGATAAAACATATGATACTGCCCTTTATAATATGAAAATCCGTTCGGATCGTTCATCCACCCGGTACGTGCCGACAGATGAAACGACGGCCGTCCCTTCTCCGTGATCAGCTTTTCGGAAGCCTCCTCATATTTTCGCGCTTCCCGCAGTGTTTGACTTGTCATGTCACTCATCCCTTTCAACCAAATACGAATTTTTTAAAATTATCCTTGTTACTATATCCGGATGATCTCTCCCCGACCGGCCGCCAGCCGGGATATTTTTATCCCGGCATCTGCCGTCCTGCCTTTAAGAAGAATACCTGTCATAAGCCGCCTGATAAGTCGCCAGTAACTTATCCATACCACATTTCTCGCTCAAATGCTTTTTATAGCTCTCCCACTCTTCATCCGTGGGCCCGCCGTTTTTGATCCATAATCCTTCCTGTTCGGATACCGCATTCTCAAAGCTGGTCTTATACCAGTCGATGTCATCCAGATCTTTGCCAGGTTGGGCATATATTCTTCTGTCAGATCAATAAACGTCCCGTCATCGCCGCATCTGGAAATATCATAGTTGCTGAAGCACACTCCCGGAAATGCATCCGGCAGCTCCTCCTCCGCAATACGGATATTCATCTGCTCCGCCAGAGATTCTCTCATGATAGTCCACTCAATACGAATCCCCGTATCTTCCTGAAACCGGTTAAGTACGATATTATTATCATAGCCCGGACTTAAAGCGCTCTGCGCGCCCATAATAGCAAACTCTGTCTGGCTCCTGTCCGGATTCGCCACTCCTTTTTCATGATTTCCGAATTCTTTCCCGCCGCAGGCTGTAAGCGATAATGCAAGGCCTGCTATCAGAATACAGGATATTACTTTTTTTCGCAATACAATTTGTTTTCTTTTCCATCACGTTAACTCCCATTCTGTATGTCATCCTTTCACCGCGCCTGCCATAAATCCTTTTTCAAAGTATTTCTGCACAAACGGATAGATCACCAGCATCGGCAGCGTCTCTATAATATGGATGAAAATTTGATCATCTCCGTCATCTAATTCAGTTCCGCAAAGCCGCCGCTGGTATGCCTTCCGGTCACTTACGCTTACAGCGGACCAACAAAAGATTCCGCTTCCGACAGAAAAAGGACAGCCTATGAAACTTTATGATACCGCGCATGAACAAACACAGATAATGCCTGCGGCGGCATCCTTCTGTGGATCCTTATTGACGTGGCGGTCGTGGGAAAAGAAACCTGATCTTCAGATAGCTTATGTGGGAAGTACATACCTTCCCGAAGACACCGTTGCCGCTTTGGAACAGGGCTTTGCACAACTCGCCGGAGATTTCAATCAGGACGGATCTGCGCTTGTCCGGGTAAATCAGTTCATCACCGCAGACCCCGACGGAAGCTGTCCCGATGAAACGGATTACTCCGCAGAGGGGAAAACGGTTCTCTGGAGTGACTGTTTTGCCCTTTCGGAGATGGATCCGGGCTCCTATACCGCTGTTATTACGGGAAACGAAGTGACCGGAGACAGTCAGGAACTGCTTTCCGGACTCCATCTCGGCAGAAGGTGTTTTTATACCGATAAGGCAGTTGACTATTATAGTCAGTGCAATGAACTCTGGAATACCATACTCGGCACAAAAGACATATAGAAAGGCCACAGGTTATTATATGAATTTATTCCGTATTGACACCAGGTCCTGAACAGGAAGTCGTCTATGAGGATGATGAAGCGTGGCTGAAACGGCGGCAGGAAGAGATGAGAAAAGAGCCGGTCCCTCGGAAAGAAAGCTTATAAGTTTAAGGAAAATCTTTACAGCAGACCTGACAGCAGGCATTCCGGAACACAGCACAGATAGAATTTTGAAAACAAGGGGGTTCCGCCGTCCGGAACCCCCTCTTTATTTTCAGAACCCTTCCTGCTTCTGAATCTCCTTCAGCACCTGTGCCGAATTCCACAATCTCTTCTGTTCCTCCTCATCCAGAGACACCGGCACCACATGTTCCACGCCGTTTTCCCCGACAATGGCAGGCATGGAGAGCACCACGTCCGTCAGGCCGTACTCCCCGTGCATCATACTGGAGATCGGCAGTACCGACTTCTCATCCCGGACGATTGCCTCACAGATCCGTTTTACCGCCATAGCGATACCGTAATAGGTTGCATGCTTGCGCTCGATGATCTCATAAGCGCTGTTTTTTACCCTCTCCGCTATTTCTTCTGTCGCCTCTTTCAGTTCCTTATTACTGTCAATATCACTTCTGATTTTAAAGAACTCTTTCAGGGGCACACCGGAGACATTTGCGCTGCTCCAGGCTGCAATTTCACTGTCACCGTGTTCTCCCACGATAAATGCGTGAACGCCCCTGCTGTCCACCTCCAGAAATTCTCCCATTTCATATTTCAGCCTTGCAGTATCCAGCACCGTTCCGGAACCGATCACCCGGTTTTCCGGAAGTCCGCTGATCTTCAGTGCCGCATAAGTCAAAATATCCACCGGATTGGATACGATCATGATGATTCCGGTTTTATTATATTTTGTAACCTCCGGCATGATGCCCTTCAAAATACCGATATTTTTATGCACCAGATCCAGCCTTGTCTCTCCGGGCTTCTGATTTGCCCCTGCCGTAATAATCACGATCGCCGCATCCGCAACATCCTCATAGACGCCTGCCCATATTTTCATCGGATGGACAAAGGAAATGCCATGGCCGATATCCAGCGCTTCTCCCTCCGCCTTTTTCATATCCACATCGATCAACACCATCTCGGAAAACAGCCCGCTCTGCATCAGCGCAAAAGCTATCGTGGAACCCACAAACCCGCATCCGATGACCGCCACTTTCCGGCTGTCTACATAATGTACCTCACTCTTCATAATGCTCTCCTTTCATTCCTGAATCCATGCCGCGGCATTTTCGCCTGATTTTTCCGGAGATCCTCCCGCCACTTATATCCGGCGGCAGATTCCCGACGCAGCATCTCATTTCTCTGCACACATTATATATTCAGTATAACTCATTTTAAAAAAGTAATACCGCCTATTTTAAATATTTCCGAACCAGAAGCTCATGAATCACAGGATTTCCGCATACTACACTGCTCTTCATCGCATTGCCGAGTTCCTTTCCTTCATAGTCCGTCGCCCTGCCGCCTGCTTCCGACACCAAAAGCCTTCCCGCCGCATAATCCCAGATGCTGAGTTTCGGCTCAAAAAATCCGTCGATCCTGCCCGCCGCCGTCTCCGCCATATCGATCGCCGCAGAACCGCTCCTGCGGATATCCTGAGAATCCATGAATACCCTGTATATCTTTTGAAAACATGCTTCGCCGTATTTCTCTTTCTCATAGGGCGCCGTCCCGAACGCAAACATGCACTCATTCATCGTCTGTGCCCTGCTGACATGGATCTGCCGCCCGTTTAAAAAAGCGCCCTTCCCTTTTTCCGCATAAAACATCTCCTCCGTATAGGGCTGATAAACGATCCCCAGAATCGTCCGCCCGTTTTCCATCAACGCCAGAGAAATGCTGCTCCTTTTGTAGTCATGGATCAGATTGGTCGTCCCGTCCACCGGATCAAGCACCCACACCCTCCCGGAAAAATCTATCTCATCATTATTTTTCTCTTCCCCCAGAAACTGTACCTCCGGATATCTCTCCTGCAGCGCCTTCTGAATAAAACTCTGTACACTTTTATCCACTTCCGTCACGTAATCCGACGCGCCCTTTACTGTAATATGCGTCGCTGCCTCCCGGTTTTTTAAATAAGTTCCGGCTTCTAAAACTATGTCCTTTATCTGTTCTATATTCATCTGCTGCATATTCATTTTTCCTTTCATTTTTATTCCGGTCAATCGCCGTGACCAATCTTGTGCTGACAGCGGCCGGCCCCGATAAACTTCTTTATATCAACAGCTCCGCCACATACACCACAATACACGCCCCGATCGCCACCCGGAACAGGTTCCCGTCGATATAAGCGATCAGAAGCGCCGCCGCAAAACCGGCCCAGGCGGAGATCCGGCTCCCCGTTGCGCTCAAAATAGCGGGAAACGTCATCACCGCCAGCGTCACATAGGGCACATAATATAAGAAAGAACGGATAAACGGACTTTTGATATCCTTCCGTATCAGCGTCATGGGCAAAGCCCGGACCGCATATAACGTAAGCGCCGCCACGATCAGATAAAGATATACATTCTGTGTCATTCTTCCGCTCCTCCTTCCTGCTCCTGTTTCTCTTCCTGTACCGGAAATTTCCATGCTGCAAATCCCGCTATGGCAACCGTCAGGATAATGATCTTAAACCCTTCCGAAATCCCCCTGATCCCCGGCAGGCAGGAAAAAAGATAGCTTGCAAGCATGGAAATAATCACGGTCCCGCAGATGATCCTGCTCTTTTTCGCCGGCGGGATAATGATCGCGATAAACATCCCGTAAAGCGCAACGCCCAGCGCCCGTCCCAGTCTGTCCGGCAGGGCCGTCCCCAAAAGCGCGCCGAGAAAGGTGCCCAGCGTCCATCCCGGTCCCGCCACCGAAGCCGCCCCGTAATTATAAAACGGATTCAGCTTTCCCTCCACAGATGAGGCAATGCCGAATATCTCATCCGTGATATAATGGGAAACCGCCATCCGGTGCCCCATCTTCATTCCGCCTCCCGCTTTCTGGGACAAAGCGCAGGACATCAGCAGATACCGCAGATTGACGATCAGCGTCGTCATTACCATCTCCAGGTAACCTGTCCCCGAGGCGATCACCGTCATCGCCGCATACTGTCCCGCCGAAGCATGGAGCAGCATGGAGGAAACCGCCGCCTGAATCGGCGTCATACCTATATTTTTCGCCGTGATCCCCAGTGTGAACGCCACCGCAAAGTACCCCATGGCAATGGGCATCCCGTCCCGCAGCCCCTTCTTATACCAGTATCCGTTTCCCTCTCGTATCGTATTGTTTATATTACCGCTCATCGTTCTATTTTATCCCTTTGTATCTTTTCGTAAATGTCCGGCCGGCCTGCTGCCGTACTGCGATCTCCTCCTGTTCGGCCTGTCAGGACTCCGCTTCCTGTGCCAAAACCTCCGTATGCATCCTTTCCCACCTTCCGGTACGGTACTCCGCATACGAGATCAGATAATTCGCGATCCATCCGATGGGCACCACGATCCAGACCACAGCCACCCCAAACCGCGGCGCAAAGATCATGGAGGCAAACACCCTGATCCCCAGATTTACCATATTTGCCACCGTAAACATTGTCATGTCCCCTGCGCCCCGCAGCAGTCCGTCCGTGATCATCTTCATACCGATAAACACAAAAAACCACCCGATAAACTGCAGATAACCGACACCGGTCTGATAAGCCGCCGAGGATGCCTCCTCTCCTAAAAACAGCAGGACAAGCGGCCTGTATGCCAGTTCCACAACCAGACAGAGTATCACGGCAAAAGCGGCAACAATCCCATAGCCCGTGTAATATCCCTGCTTCACCCGCTCCGTTTTCCCCGCGCCGATATTCTGTGCCGTGTAGGAGCTCATCACATTTCCCATAGCCGACATGGGCACAATACAGATACTTTCCACCCGCATCGTGGCGGAAAATCCAGCCAGCACCTGTGCGCCGAAGCTGTTTACCACAGACTGCACCAGCATCATGCCGATCGAGATGGTGGACTGCTGTAAAATGGAAGGAAGCGCCACCCGCGCCATGTTAAAGCATTCCGTCTTATCAAACAATGCAGTCCTGTAAACATCCCGTTTTTTACCCGTATCATCCTCCGGAATAAAGCGCCTCAGCTCTCTTTGCAATATAATGAATGAAAGCACCGCCGAAATTCCCTGTGCAATCAGCGTTGCCCATGCCACGCCGGATACCCCCATTGTCAGTTCCTTCACAAAAAACACATCCAGCACAATATTGAACAGGGAGGAAAAGATCAGCAGGTAAAGCGGAATCTGTGAACGCCCCAGCGCATTGAACATAGCCGATAAAATATTATACATGAACAAAAACGGCAGCCCCAGAAAATAGATCTTCAGATAAACCACCGCATCCCCCAGTACATCGGAAGGGGTATTCAACGCGATCATGATCTGTCTGCCAAGCAGAAGCCCCACGCCCCCGAGCGCGATGCTTGTCACCAGAAAAACCGTCAGAGCCGTGCGGACAGAGAGCATCATCCTCCGATAATCCCGGGCGCCAAAATAACGGCTTGTGATCACGGAAGCCCCCACCCCTCCGCCGATGGCGATCGAGATAAAAACGGTGGTCAGCGCATAGGACGCCCCCACTGCCGCCAGCGCATTTTCACTGACAAAGCGCCCCACCACAATGGAATCCACCATCGTATAAAACTGCTGGAATAAATTACCGATGATCATCGGCATCGCAAACAGAAGAAGCGCTTTTAAGGGCTTTTCCGTGATCAGATATTCCTTTTTCATAACGTGGCGCCTCCTTTCCTGATCCGTATATTCATAACGGTTCAGCCTCTGCGGCATTTACCGCTGCATATATTTTAACTGTCCCTGCCTTTGATATACAATGTTATGTACTATCAGTATATGTCATTTCCAAATCTGCATCCACTATATTTTATACGCACCAGCCCGAAAAGGCAATGCTGTTTTTCACGTTTACCGTATTGTTGTCCGTCAGACACATCCCTTTTCCGCTTAACCTGTTGCCCTTCTGTTTTTACCTCTTGCGCAAAAACTGTTTACAGATTTCTTTTTTTCGCTATACTGAAACTGTAAGGCAGCCTGCGAAGAAAATCTGTAAAAACCGGAGAATTTTCATGAAAGTAACAATAGAAATTGATGAAGGAATCAGCGAAGACGAAGTCGTTATCCGGTGCACCCATCTGCACGACGGGATTATCAGCCTGCAGAACTATATCTCAAAACAGAATAACGGAAAGCAGTACCTTTCCCTGCATAACGGAGAAACCGACTACTACATTCCCGTACACGACATCTATTTTTTTGAGACCGAAGGGCGGGAAATACGCGCACATACAGCCGATAAACTTTTTGTCTGTCCCTACAAGCTTTATGAACTGGAGGATCTGCTGCCGGGCTGCTTTATGAGGATATCCAAATCTTCTATTGCAAATATGGACCATATCTATTCCATCACCCGGAATCTGACTGCTTCCAGTATTGTGGAATTTACCGGAAGCAATAAGCACGCACTGGTGAGCAGGGGCTATTACAAAGCGCTGACAGAACGGCTTCATGAAAGAAAACTGGGGCAGGTATCGCTCTCTTCATCTGGCCGGTCAGCGGAGAAACCGTAACAATATCAATTCCGCCGCGTTAATCCGACTCTCCGCCGCGGAATCAAAGTAAAAATGGAGGTATCAATCATGCATAAGAGACAACATAAAAAGATATTCTGGGGAATTTTATTCCTTCTGGGCGCAGCCGCACTGTTGATCGGCGGATTAGGCCATCTGGAGGGCTTCAGTTTCTGGACGATTCTTTTTTCCATCGCCCTGCTTGGCTGCCTGGTGGACGGTATTCTGGACCGATCTTTCGGCCAGATCCTGTTTTCCCTGGCAATCCTGATCATCATCAATGACGATTTCCTGCATCTTGAGGCGATCACCCCCTGGCCCGTACTGGGCGCCGCCCTGCTTGGAACGCTCGGGCTGAATATCATCTTTCCGAAACGCTCCGGATGCAAAACCCCGCCGCTTCCCCATCACCCTAAAAATGCCGGTTTTTCCGGTAAGAATACGCAGGAATTTGTGAGCGGCGAAGAAATCCGCTGTGAAAGCGCCTTCGGATACGCCGTAAAGTACATCGTCGGCAGGGATATCAGCCGGATCTTTCTGGAAAGTTCCTTCGGCAATCTGGAAGTATATTTCAACGATGCGGTATTTAAGGATAACAGGGCAAACGCCTTGATCGAATGCTCTTTCGGCAACATGGAACTCTTCGTGCCCGCCGACTGGAACGTAATAACCAATATAAAACGGTCCTTCGGCAGTATGGAGGAATCCGGATATGGAAATCCGAACGGGGCAGTCACACTGTTTCTGGAAGGAAGCGTGTCTTTCGGACATGTGGAGATCCATCATATCTGACAGCCCATATTCCATATGCGTCTGAAGCCGCTTTTTCCGGTCTTTCAGCGTTCGCCGGAGCAGTATTGGAAAACTTCTTTCGCAATATCCACAGACGCTTTGGCGTCTTTTGCATAATAGTCGGCGCCGATCTCCATCGCATAACTCTCCGTCAATACGGCGCCGCCTACGAAGATCTTACAGGAATGCCCGCTCTTTCTAAGAGCGGCAATGGTCTTCTGCATCGAGGAAACGGTCGTAGTCATCAGGGCGGAAAGCCCCACCAGAGATACCTCCTCTTTCAGAACCGCCTCCACCACAGCTTCCACAGGCACATCCCTCCCCAGATCGATCACCTGATAGCCGTAATTTTCCAATACCACCCGGACAATATTTTTTCCGATATCGTGGATATCTCCCTCCACTGTCGCCATTACGATCTTTCCTTTTGAGAGGCTCTCACCGCCTCTTGCGGCAATCTTTGTCTTGATCAGGTCAAATCCTGCGCAGGCAGCGTTTGCCGCATTAATAAGCTGTGGCAGAAAAATCTGCTGCTTTTCATATTTATCTCCGACAATATCCAGCGCCGGGATCAGTTTCCGGTTAATCACCTCCAGCTCGGACATGGTTTCCAAATGTTTTTCGGTCAGATCTGCCACTTCCTGCTTTAATCCCTTCAGCACTGCCGTCTCTATATCCATCTCTGCCGCCGCAGACGAAGCAGGCGCAGCTTTTTCCGCCGCTTCCCCGGCAAATCTTTCAATATAAGCCGCCGAGTCCACATCCTCTCCGGATAAGGCACGATACGAAAAAACCATGTCCATAATCTCTTTCTGGTTCGGATTGATGATCGGAAAATCCAAGCCGCAGCACATCGCCTGCGTTAAAAAGCTGGATGTAATATGAATCCGCTCCGGCAGTCCAAAGGAAATATTGCTGACGCCCAGTACACAGTGCAGTCCCATTACTTCACGGATATACCGCACCGCTTTCAGCGTTTCCGCCGCCTGCTTCTGCTGAGCGGATATCGTCAGGGTCAGTGCGTCTATCAGCACGTCCTCCCGTGGAATACCGTAACTTTCCGCCGCTTTTACAATACGCTCCGCAATAGCGATCCTCGCCTCCGCGGTTTCCGGGATTCCGCCTTTATCCATCGTCAGCCCCACTACCGCGGCTCCGTATTTTTTCACAATAGGCAGCACCTTTTCCAGCACTTCCTGTTCCCCGTTTACGGAATTGACGATAGCCCTTCCGTTACATGCCCGAAGCCCCGCTTCAATCGCCTCCGGATCGGAAGAATCGATCTGCAGCGGCAGAGATACTACACTCTGTACCGCCTTGACCACTCTGGTCATCATCTCCGCCTCCTCTATCCCCGGCAGTCCCACATTGATATCCAGAATATCCGCTCCCGCATCCGCCTGCTCGATGGCGCGCTCCATGATATAATTCATGTCGCCCTCCCGCAGCGCCTGCTGGAATCTTTTCTTTCCCGTCGGATTGATCCGTTCCCCGATCACAAGGATTCGTTCTGATTCCTGAATTCGTTCTGATTCCTGGATTCTTCCTGATTCCTGGATTCTTCCTGATTCCTGGATTCGTTCCGCATTCTGACGTCCGCCGAATTTTGCCACCTGCGAAGCCGAGCAGACGCCTCTGTGAAGTTTCCGCTCTATCACATCTCCTGTCTTCTCTCTCTCAGAAGAAATGTCCTGCCGGCTTCCTTCTTCCCCTGCGGTCTCTTCCGCCTCGGCCTGATCCGCCTCAGCCAGAGTATCCGCCAACGCTTTTATAAAATCCGGATTTGTCCCGCAGCAGCCTCCGAAAACAGAAGCCCCCAGTTTCGGGAACACCGCCATGCGCTTTCCGAATTCCTCAGCCCCCATGCTGTACTCTCCAGTAGCCGGGTCCGGCAGCCCTGCGTTGGGCTTTACAATGATCGGCAGATCCGTCCAGTACCGCAACTCTTCCACTAAAGGCACCAGTTCTTCCGGTCCAAGAGAACAGTTGATCCCCAACGCATCCACACCGAGTCCCGTCAGCGTCAGCGCCATCGCCGCCACTGTCGTCCCTGTGAAAGTACGTCCCGAAGCCTCAAAACTCATCGTTGTCCAGACCGGAAGCTCACTGTTTTCTTTCGCCGCCAGTACCGCCGCTTTTACCTCATATAAATCCGTCATGGTCTCAAATATGATCAGATCCGCGCCGCATGACGCTCCCGCTCTCACCACCTGCGCATAAATCTCATAAGCCTTTTCAAAAGAAAGCATACCAAGAGGCTCCAGCAGTTCCCCGATGGGCCCCACATCCAGCGCCACCTTTGCTTTTCCTGCCGCCGCCCGTTTCGCGATCGCAATATTGGCTGAAACCACCTCTTCCACCGTATAACCCGTACCCTCCAGTTTATGGGCGTTGGTACCGAACGTATTGGCATACAGCACCTGCGATCCTGCCTCCACATAACTGCGCTGGACGCGCTCCACCACCTCCGGATGCTTCATGCCGAAAACATCCGGGCGCTCTCCCAGCCCAAGTCCTGCCGCCTGCAGCATCGTACCCATTCCGCCGTCTAAAATTACTCTCTTTTTCATCATCTCTTCTCCATAGGTTCCTTATATATTTCTGTTCTATATTTTTTTAACTTTTTCGATAATACATACATGTTCTTTCCTTTTTTTATCATAATGAATTCCAACTAAAAGAATATCTCCTGTATAACCTTCAAAAGCCTGTGTATATTTCTTTTATCTGTCGTATTGCCGCCTCCGCATTTTTATTCCATTTCAATTCTGCCACCAATGCCGGATACGCTTCTCTATATTCCGGTTTCGGAATATAAACAAAATCTGCAAATCCTCTTCCTGCCGGCATTTCTCTCACCGGCTTAAAATAATATTTCTGACTCCCTTTGAAAGCGAATCAGTTCACTCCATCTATTTCTTTTCATTGCAGCTATAAATTCCTGCCGGATTTCTTCATTAGGGATAGATACAGTCTGATTTGCCTGATTATAAGCAAGATGCAGATATTTTGTGGGTTCGCTCCCTTTAAACATTCCCCGAAGAAAATTAATATACTCCTCCTGGACCGCATGGTTTGCAGCCTCGTCACGAATCAGAACATCCCGTTCATCAACAATAACAATAAACTTTTTTCCCGGAACTGCATTAATACAGGACATCGCACCATAAGCCGTCTCTACAGCATCAGGCACCTCATTTGAATAAATCTCCCCATACTACCCACCTCTTTTCTTCTGCTGATCCGCCACTCCCTGACAGTTTTTCCCGTCCCTGCGATACATACAGTCCCGAAACAGGCTGCAGTTCTCGCATCCTCTCTTTCTCAGCGGTTTTTGCATATCGGCGATGCCCAGGACAGCAGTGACGGACTTCCCCGGTATCATCAACAAGGACGGGCTTAAAGAAAGCCCGATCCTTCTCCCCGTATCCAGTGCGGCACATAGCTTCTTCTGTGCCGAAAGCGGCAGATCCCCATAGCCCGGACTGAACCGGTCTGTCAGATAAAGCCCTTCCGCCTCCACTTCCCTGCGCAGATCCATCTCAAAATTATCCGCTACATTCTCGATCGCCGTACTGGCACAGGCATCCATGATCACCGCATCCGCCATATTGCTCACACTGTTCCTTGTGAGCAGCCTATCCACTCCCGGTCCCAATGTGACTGCCATCAATACCGCCTCCCGACATCCGGACAGAAGTTCTTTGATATCTTTCCCTTCCAGCGCCAACGCAGAAAAAAGCTCTCCGTTTACCGGGAGCCTTCTCCAGATCAGCCGGGGATGAGCCGCCGCCAGCACATCTTTCTCACAGCGCTTTATCTGCGCTTCCACTTCCGCCGGATATTTCTGTCCCCGATAGCCAAGATAAAGCAATATTTCATTTTCGTTCAATTCAGTCAGCCTTGCCTGTATATCTTTTCCAGCCATAGCATATTATTTCCATTTCTCATAGTTCCTGCCAATACAATGTCACCGTCTCTTCAGCATTTTCTCCGTCGAGTCCGTACTCTTCTATAAATTCGCTTATTCCTTCTTCTCCGTAATCATCTTCAGCACATATTCCGGAATGTATTTTTTCTGTTCTTTTTCATAGTTTTCCCATATGAAAGCAATATATCGGAATACCTGCATGATAGTATTATAATCAACATCCGACTTATGTTCAATAAGAGAAACCAAATAAAATAAATTACTTTTCAAATATACTTTCTTTACTGTATCAGAATTTCTTTTTTCCGCAAACATATGCATATATCGCTCTGTTTTGATCTTTTGCCATTTAAATGCCTTCCTTTCCGGTATGGCATACAGGCAGACTTCTATATCAGAAAACAATTATATTCTTAGGCATACTGCCAAATACCACACCCGCTTTATTAAATTTTTGTTGTTGGAATACTTGCCTGAACTTTCAAGATTAGCAAGATTTGATAATATTAAAATAGAAACTTCCACTGAAAGAATCAGTGTGATTTATAAATACTTTATCAAAGCTCTAATCATTCTGCAAAATATTTTCATAAAAAGGAGCAACAGTTTCCCATTGCTCCTTTTCGTTTTTACCTTTATATCCGGTTATTACAAACCCTATTTATACTTCCGGCATAATCTAGTTCCCATCCACAGGCACTGCATCATTTGCATACAGTTCCGCGATCCGGTCCTCCAAATCCTTCTCCTGCTTTTTCATATCATGATGTTTCCAGGCAAAAGCCACTATCACCACGATCAGGATGATTGCTGCCGGCAAATCCCACCAGCAGAAGCCAAGCGTAGTATGTTCCAAAACGTATGACATATTTTTTCCTCCTTCTCACTTTTAGAGATTACGGTGTCCCCGCAACTCCCTTCTGCATGGTTTCCAGTCTTTCCGTTCTCTCTTCATCAAACTCTTCTTCCCGCTTCTTCTGATTGCGGCTGTGCACAATCAGTTCCACCAGAATGATCACTCCGGCAAGGAGCGCCGGCAGATCCCAGAAGTGCATTCCCAGACTGCTGTGTGTAAAATTATATAAATTCATCCACATATCATTACCTCCTTCCCGCCTGCGCGTCCTTACATTTCAGCCTGTCGGCCATCTGTGATGCCGAGCTGTTTTTTTAAAGTTTCTTCCGCCAGCTCATCTTTCATCTCTGCCAGCTTTTTCTGATGTTTCTTCATGCTGTGTGTATACCATGTGTAGATGATCAATGCTGCCAGCATCAGCAGGAAGTGCAGAATACAGCACTTATGGTCATCATTACTTCCGCCTGCCAACGGAATTTCTTCTTCACTAATTGGTGTTACCGTAACATTGCCGTCCTCATCTACATCGATGAGTGCTCCCAGAGGTACCGCTTCGTCATCCAGTGCTGCCAGCGCGGGACCACCTACCGTTACAACCGGTGTTCCACCTGCCGGTACCGGTGTCGGCGGAATCGTTATAGCCGGATTCGGGTTAACCGGTAATGTCGGCGGTGTATCAGGTGTATCAGGTGCCGGCGGCGTATCAGGCGTATCATCCCCGCCGTCTCCGCCTCCTCCCGGCGTCGTCTGTGCCAGATAGATAACTGTAAGTTCAACATCGCTCGCCGGCATTCCCTTTTCACTGCTGCTGATAAACGGTGTACTGCTGATATAGCCGTTAACAGTCGGCGAATAGATCGGGCCGTACATTTCACCTGCCAGATATTGTCCCGTATAGTCTGCCGCTGCCATCGTCCCGTCCGCATATACATAATGGATGGTCAGGTTATAAATATTTTCCACGTTGACAGGTACTTCCGGTGTTTCCTCACTGCCCGGATCGATCGGGTCCCCGTCATCCGGCTTAACCGGATCTGCTGTTACAACCGCTTTATTCTGAATGGTATTTCCCGCATCTGCTCTTGTCACGGTATATTCACAATTCAGCCTCACTTCTTCTCCCGGCGCAATTGCCGCTATAGTTACCGTATTATCATCATTTAATGTAACTCTGGTTCCCGGTGCAAGGGAATCCTGATCTTCTATAGGCCTGTCGTTTACTCTTGTAAATGTAACCTCTCCCGCTGCGTTGCTCAGCTGATCGCTGACTACCACGTTTTCAAGCGTTACATTCCCCAGATTCTTCACCATGATCAGGTAAGGAATCGTCTCGCCTACCTTATACTCAGCCTGTGGCTCATCCTCCGGACCTTCCACGAACTTCTCTACCATGTAATTTACAACGATCTCCGCTGCAGGAGTTTCAACCACAGTTTCGTCCTCCGGATCATCTCCGCCGGCACTGTTTTCTCCTTTAACTGTCGCCGTATTTACAACTTTTCCTGCCAGGATATCTTTTTCCGTGACTGTGTAAGTTTCCGTAAAGGTTTTTGATTCTCCGGGAGCAAGTGTCCCCTGATAGATCAATGCATTCGTTCCGGTCTTTCCAAGCAGCGCATCCTCTGCCATTACATTGTTGATCGTCACGTTACCATTGTTTGTCACTGTGATCGTGTAAGTGATCACATCTCCCGGTTTCACATCCGATGTCATATCTGCCGTCTTGATGATGCTGAGGCTCGGTCTGTCCTTTTCGATAGTTATGTCTGCTTCACCATCGATCACAGTCGCAGGTTTTTCTTCAGGTTTGCCGGTATCCGGGTCTATAACTTCTATTACGCCCTTTCCGGTAACGATATTCTTTACCTTGCTCTGTGTGTTTTTAATATCGGCTTCCGTTACAGTATAGGAAACCTTTCCGAGCGTTACTGTTTCATTCGGTTCGATCACCCCATCGTATCTGAGCGGATTATTTCCCTCCGTATTTCCGGTAAGTTCATCTTCCACTATCAGATTTTTCACGGGAACATTTCCATCATTAAACGCCTTGATCTCATACTCAACCACAGCACCGAGAGCATATTCCGTCTTCGGATCTATCACTTCCTTGGTCAACTTAATATATCCCTTTGCTTCTTCCGTCTCTGTGGTTACCTCATCCTTATCATAAACTTCCGGATTCTCGTCATCCGGTCCTTTTGCGGTTGCAGTTGCCACATTCGCCACACTGCCGCGTGCAATATCTTCTTCCGTTACGGTATAGGCAGCCGTGACCTTCCTATGATCGTTCATTCTCAGTGTCTCAAAAGTTATTGTACCATCCTCTTCATTGTACTTTCCATCATCGAAGTCTGTGAATTCGACACCTTCCAGTTCATCTTTGAGAACTACATCCTTCATGATAAGGTTGCCCTCATTCTTAACCTCGATCGTATACTCAATGACATCTCCAAGATCCGGTTTTACAGTCGGATATCCATCAGCTGTCGTTATGGAAGTGACACTCTTTGTCACTGTAATCCTACTGCTTGGCTCTTCTGTTTTAACTTCTTTTTCCGCATCATACGATTTATTGTTCAGCATTACCGTTACCTTGTTGGTAAAACTGCCCCTTAAAATATCATCCTGCGTAATCTGATAAAATGCGGTCACTACTACTGTTTCTTTTGCTCCAACAGTAATAGTTTTCGTATTTGCCGAAGAAACTGCATCCTTAGCCTTATGCCATATTCTCATAAGCCAGTTTGCCGTATCCACACCATCTGTCTCTTTAAATGACACACCCGGCTGTTCTGTCAGGGTTATCGTCTTTTCTTCATCAAAAATATTCGTGACAGAGATCGTGAATTCAACAACATCTCCGACTTCGTATGCTTTGGTTCCATCGGCATCTTTGTTGATTATCAGTTCGTCATCAACTTCATCCTCCGGCGTGCCGTCAGTTACTTCGATCTTGCCCGGCAGATAAGTGATTTTATAATTGGAGGTTACATCTTCGTTTCCTTCATAAATGAAGACGTTTTCAACCTTTGTCTCGCTTTCGCCAACCCACTTCCGGCTTCCTGAAACCTCAGCTTTATAGAACTGTCCGTCAACAATTGTTCCTGTTATTATCTCATCCGGTTTTTCCATATCGGAAGCTTTATATTCTTCACCGGTGTATTTATAGGAAGCGCTGCCTGCCTTTATGGTAATTACGCGTTCGTTGATAGTCAGCAGTCCTAATTCATATGTTATATTAAACTGAGTGGATACATCTCTCCCTGTTTCCTTTTCTTTTACCACAGGCGTACCGCTTGCGATGACAGGATAGCCGCCATACTCTTCAGGATAACCGGTTACGGTCGTTCCTTTTCCGGAGGCTGTTAAACCACTTATTATGTATTCCTGCCCTTTTATTTTAACCTCTATCACGGTTTCGCCGCCATCATTGTTTACTGTGGCATTTTCCCCAAGTACACCCTTAAATCCTGTAACTTCCTGCTCTGCTCCATTATATTCCAAATTATCACTGTTTGTAACCAATGTAACTTCATACTTTGCAGAACGGTTAGTGATGGTTAATGTTCCACAAATTACATTAACATTGTAGTTATCAAGATTTGTTTTATCGTTTACTTTAAATTCAAATTCATTGGGCAATGTCTCATTTGGATATCTTACACTATTTGTAAAGTTAATATCATCTATGCCTTCACCTTCTACCCAGCCGTTTTCGCCCGCCAGGCCGTTCGACAATAACTCTATCTCTTTTTTATTATCGCCGTCCTTATAAAATACTGCTACGCCTTCGCTTCCTGCACTTCTATTATTCAGCAGCGTTCCGTCGTATTCTTTCTCCAGAGATGCAGATACCAGTGTCACATCTTTTTTCCGGATTGTAAATGTTCCGTCTTCGCCAACTACAGTGAACCGTTTCGTGACATCGTGTCCCCACCTATCAAATACTTTTACATCATTTGGCACTATAATGCGATTTATATAGGTTCCTGCATCTTTAGCCGCAGTTTTTTCGCCATCCGGGGATACAACTTCAGTAGAAACACCATTTACAAAATATTCCTTATTATCAACTTTAACAGGAATGCCCTTAAGTTCTGTCTCAGGAATACCAACTTCTTCCTCTGCAAAATAATTTGATCCGGCTTGATCCTGACCATTGTAGATACCTGTAAAATTGCCTGCTTTCACTACTAATTCTTTTGTCGCTATATTTACTTCAGCTTCTACGATCGATTCTTCTTCAATTTCGATTCCGGAATCTGCTACTCCAACAGTATTTATGATGGTTTCTCCCATATCTTCTTCCGGTACCGTATAATAATATGTGATTACCACAAAATTCTTTTGGTTGTTACCTGCCTGAGGGATATTCTCGATCGTATAAGTAGTTGTTTTTGTTTCTTCATCATAAGTCCAGGTTATTCCCTCTACTTCTTCTATCCCTTCTATTTGTCCTGCTGCATTTTTCATGATATCTGTAATGACAACATCAGACAAATCTCTTCCACTGGTTGTATTTTCAACTTCGACTGTATACTTAATCTTATCGCCCGCATTTGCCTTTGATTTCTCAGCTTTTTTGAAAATCTTAACAGAAGTTTTCTGCCGTGCGTAATACAGTGTAATAACATTATTATTCGGAAGGATCGTCAATTCCTCGTTTTCCGGCTCTGACTTTACATAATCATATCCCGGAATAGTCTTTTTATATTTCTCATCCAATTGAATCGTCTTTCCAAGTTCGGTTCCGGAAACCGTTTCAACCGCCTGATCTCCTATCTCTTCACCACTGTCAATATCCACATATTTTATAGTGTATGATATTTTGCTTATATCAAGATAGCCATTTAAATGCCAGGTATACTTGCCCTCTGTATAATCATCCGCTCCATGAGCAAGCGTGACTCCAAATGTATTACCTGATACATCCTCCTTATCCCAGTCTACATTAGATAGATCCAACTTATCTGTATAAAATGTTATCTCTTCAGCACTTGCTTTCCGTATAATTTCATTTTCCTGTGCCTCCGACACTTCTGCTCCTTGTGCCGGATCATCGATTTGAGCTCCATCGATCACTCCTACAGTACACCAACCATGACCATTAACTTCCAGTCCCAAAGCATTCAGTTTATCTATAGTATCCTGCGAAAGCTCGTCGTCATTTTCCAGCATACCGTCTAATTTTACATAGACATATACAGGATTGCTTACAGCAGGCAATTTTACTGTAATGTGATAGATTATCGTATAGTTATCACTACTTCCTGTGACGGTTGCTTCTCCGAGTCCTACCCCCAATACACTTACCACAGGAAGATCCGGACTTTCTGTCATTTCAATAACTGAAGAATTTCCTTCCACACTCCATTCATATGTTTCCCCCTGCAATTCCGGCACAAGCATATGGTTTGCAAGATCCTTTGGATACCTATCACCAAGAATTATATCTTCTTCATAATAATAAACTTGCCCTTCATCACCTTGCGCATTAAGCCCATAAAAACTAAAATGTTCTGCTTCAAATTCAGCATTATTTGCATCTTCTGTTTCTGCGATTTTTTCAACAGACGCATTTTTATCATCAGCATGATATACAGTTGCACCATCGCCTTCTAATCCTGTATTTGAAATGGTAACCGAAACACTTTCATCGGGCTGTATCTCATTACCCTCTGCATCCCAGATCGTAATATCATATATTTTCCACTCGTTACCTGCTGTGCCTCTTTCTTTTGCCGCTTTTTCAAACTTCTTCAGCACTTCCGAATCTTTCACAACCGAGATCGTAACCTTCGCACCCTCCGGCAGAGCTCCTTCGGGAGCCTCAACAGTAACTTTTGCGCCGTCGCTTGCTCTGGCTGTCAGTTTCTGTGCCGGTTTTGCCACTTCTTCTTTTTTAAGAACATAGTAAACCTTTACCACGTTCTTTCCGGCATCCTCTGTTACCTTGCCGTCCTTATTCTCAACTTTATCAAGGACATAATTGTTTCCATTATGCTCTACTTCTTTTTCCGCATCAGTGGTAAAAATGGAATCGCCAAGCGCGCCCTCTTTTTCAACTCTTGCACCCTTATCCTCTACACCGTCATAGTAATAATAAACGGCATAGCCAT
This sequence comes from Lachnospiraceae bacterium, assembly GCA_910573755.1. Classification (GTDB taxonomy): domain Bacteria; phylum Bacillota; class Clostridia; order Lachnospirales; family Lachnospiraceae; genus 1XD8-76. The sequence continues at coordinate 43,913 of CAJTBO010000026.1, forward strand.
ACGTAACTGCTTCTTCAACAATTTCCGGAACTTCTTCCGTAATTTCATCTTCTGTTATTTCATCTTCTGTTATTTCATCTTCTGTAATTCCATCTTCCGGAACTTCGGTTTCCTCAGGAACCTGCCCTTCATTCCCGCCGGCTTCCTGCTCCGCATCCTGTGTCGAATCCTGCGTCTCCCCGCCATCGGTTTCTTCCGCTACCGCTTCGTCCGTACCGGTTTCATCCGTATCGGTTTCGCCCGTATCGGTTTCGTCCGTGGTTTCACTCGAATCCGCTTCTTCGACTTCCATTTCCACTATATCTTCTGCCGGACCGCTGTCAGTCTGCTCAGATACAGATGTCTCGTCTTCTCCTGTAGCCCACAAAAATACATCCGAAGAATTGATGCATGTTGTTACTATCAGAAGAAGCGCCAGAAAAAACGCTATCCATCTTTTGGATTTAAATATCTTTTTCATTCTTTTTCTCCCTCCTTTAGTAATGAGATTTTATTGTTTCTTTATATATGAAGTGGATTTGAAAACTAAAAAAGGGTCACAAAAAGTCAGTTTTTTATTTTCAGCATGGAGAAAGGAACCCGCCGCGGAGACAAAAATAGGATTGCAAAGAGCGATAAAATACTTAAAATTTTTCTGAGAAAGAAGCAAATCTCCCCGCAGATATTACTTTTTTCCGTATTGACAATCCCACTCTATTCTCCGATAATCATATTGTAATAAGCTATACAGACAACAGAGGTGGTTTATCATGCGAAAGGAGAAAGAGGGCGCCGGAAAACGGCGTTTTTTAAAGAAGTATGACGGCTTGAAGTACGGCTGGCTGAAGGAGACGAAAAAGTTCCTGCTGCTGCTTGTGATACTTTTTATCGTCTTTCACAATCTGATCGGTTTTTCTTTTGTAAAAGGCCATTCCATGGAGCCCACTTTAATAGAAGACAACATTGTCCTCTACACGAGGATCCATCCGCAGTATCACCACGGAGATGTGGTATCCGTCCGGATTCCGTCCGGAGAATACTATGTGAAACGGATCATAGCAATGGAGGGGGACGTTCTTGATCTCAGGGACGGAAGTGTCTATCTGAATGGCGAGCCTCTCTCCGAGCCCTATCTCTGCGGTGAACTGACGCACGAGGATGACGGAATAGTCCGCTATCCCTACACCCTGCAGCAGGGGCAGATCTTCGTTATGGGAGATAACAGGGCGGAATCCATGGACTCCCGCAGTTTTGGCGCCGTAGGCATCCGGCAGATCAGAGGAAAGATCTGGTTTAGGGTCGGCAGATTTTTCATACAAAAGATATAAAAAAGCCGGCAGCCGCCTTCTTTTGAAGACAGCCTGCCGGCTTTTTTACATCTTTTCCTAAAACCCTATTGTCAATATCAGCTGAAGTTTATTCCCTGCCTGATCTGTTACATAGACATTGATCGTATCCGACACGGCAGGCAGTGTCACACGTCCCGCCTCCTCATCCACGTCAATCACCTCTATTTCGTTTCCCTCCAGATCCAGCGCCTCTATCCCGGAAAAATCAATTCCCGAACCGTCATCGGAAAGATACAGATGAAGTTCATCCCCTTCCTTGCTGCAGGAAAGCGCCGTTGGAACCTCCCGGTCCACTCCGGTGACCTTTACATACTGTGTCAGTGTCTGTCTGTTGATGAGCGTCACAGTGACCTCCATTTCCCCGTTTCTGGAAGGCTCTAAGGAATATATATGGGAGTCCACTTCATAAACAGGAATATTAAATCCGTCTATCGATGCGCTCACCCTGTCCACCAGCATCAGGGAATCCACTGTCAGCCTGTAAACCGGATTAAAATTTCTCCCCGGCGTCTCATCCATATTTACCGTAAACGCAGCCGGTATAAACAGAAGCGGCAACAGTATAAAAAGCATCATGATGATCACCAGTATCGTCCGCTGCAGGGTAAAACGCTCCTTCCGGTAACTGCTGTAGGACGCCAGTACCTCCAGCGGGATGGAATTATTCTCCATCTCATTCGCCTCAAAAGCCCGCTCCAGAATCCGGCTCGCCTCTTCAAAAGACAGCTGCGGTCCGGATGATCTATGAAAAACTTTCATACGTAAAACTCACCTCCCTGCCGCTGAAGAATGCCTGCAAGATGTTCCTTGCCGCTGCGCAGATACCGTTTTACAGAACTTTGGCTGATCTCCAGAAGATCCGCGATCTCATTATATTTCAAACTTCGATAAAATCTTAAGATGATCACCTGCGCCTCTGTAAAGGGAAGTTTCAGGATCTGGTTCATGATATATTCCCGGGAATCCACCCGCACTACCATATCCTCAGGATTTCCGTCAGATGAAGGACTCATTTCCGCCTGTGACATCGCCAGTGCCATTTTATTCCCCTCCTCCGTGTCATCATAATATCCTCTCATTTCAGCATCATAGCGTTTCTGTTTTTTATGCAGTTGAAAGCATACCCGGAAATTGATCTGGTTCAGCCACGCCACAAGCAGCATCGGATCTTTCAGTTTGGTGATCTCCTTCAGCGCAATAATATATGTTTCCTGCAATGCGTCCTGTGCCAGATATTCATCTTTTAAATAACTGTACGCGAACTGGTACTGTTTCTGATATGTAGCCGCATAGAGCTCGGCAAAAGCATCACTGTCACCGCCTTGTGCATTGACGACCAGCTCTGCCATATAACTATAATCCAAAGCAGGCATAAGCAGTTTCCTCCCCCTCAAATGCTCAAAGCAATCACTACTCCCTGTCAAACCCACTATCAGCTGCAACATCATCAAAACTTTCATAGATCCGTTGGTTCGACAATGCGATAAGGTCCGTGATAGTCTTCACCTTTTCTCCCTCGCGGTAGGCAGAACCATACTCATACTGAATCTGTATATCCCCGGAATCCGCATTATGTTTTTTCACCTTTTTATCTACACGGGTCAGAAAGGTGTTCATTTTCTGAGAGCTGCCGTTTTCAAACAGTGCCAGAAATTTATTGCCGCCGTTCCTTCCCACAAAACACATATTCGCCGAAGAAGACTGCAGAATACCGGAAAATTCATAAATCATCTCATTCCCTCTGATATGTCCCCACAGCCGGTTGACCTCACCGATATTGGTCAGATCAAACATAATACACCCGATATCACTCGGAAGAGGTTTATCAAGATATTTCTCTATCAGCGTATCACAGCTGTACCGGTTGGCAATTCCTGCCACCGGATCGGAGGATACTGCAAAATCAAGCTCTCTGTAATCTTTCTTGAATGTGGAAAACAGGCTGAAATCCATAAAAATAAACAGAAACGTCATAACAAGCGCCGCCCACAGCAGTATGCAGAGCGCCCGTATATGCGGATCATTGGCTATCAGCTGATATAATTCATGGTCAGTGAAAATAATATAGAGCCCGACTGCCGTGAGAATGATAAAAAGTACCAGCTGGATCGTTTTAAATACATCAAATTTCTTCATGATTCCTTTTCCCCTGTTTACAGACACAAAACTTTTTTATAAACTTTAACAAGTAGTATACCATACTTTTATGAAAATGCCAAAAAATTTACGAAATGAAAACAGGCAGACCTTTTTACGGAGCCTGCCTGCCGGAGCAAAGTATCCGCACCGCAGATACCCTGCCCCATATATAAGGATAAAAGTTATAAAGTGGATACCCTCTTTAGATGGATCTGCACGGCTGCATCATCGCCCTTTATTTCGGGAAGCAGGATACCGCCTGCCATAAGCGCCGCTCCGGTATAAACGTTCTCCTCTCCCGCCACCTGATACTTTGCCTCTTTCGCAAGGCCGGCAAGCCTTATCCTTCTTCTCAGGGCATTCGGCTCCGCCCGGTATACCACACCCTGCACCAGTACCTGCTCCCCGTCCCTTGCCGCAAACTCCCAGATCGACATATTGTCCTCCATAGGATCACACAGCCTGTAGTAAAGCCCGTTGTAGATCAGATCCTGATTTTTCCTGTATGTTTCCACCTGCCTGAAAACTTCCTGTTTTTCTTCTTCGCTCAGCATATTTAAATCCAGTTCGTAACCAAAGCTTCCCGCCATTGCAACCGTTCCTCTCGTCCCGATCGCCGACACCCTGCCGGTCTGATGGTTCGGCACTGCTGAAACATGCGCTCCCACCGTGGAAACCGGATAAAAGAAACTTGTTCCATACTGGATGATCGTTCTTTCATAGGCATCCGTATCATCACTGCACCAGATCTGGGGACAGTAATACAGCATCCCCGCGTCAAACCTTCCTCCGCCGCCGCAGCAACCCTCAAACAACACATCCGGGAATTCTCCTGTCAGTTTCTCCAACAGTTCATAGAGTCCCAGTATATATCGATGCGGAAGTTCCAGCTGCCGGTCCTTCGGAAGCGTCGGCGTATACCAGTCGCACATATTCCGGTTGATATCCCATTTTACATACTCGATATTGTTTTCCCGAAGGATATTGCTGATCACCTCATATAAGTACGCGATGACCTCCGGATTCGCCATATCCAGCGCAAGCTGATACCTGCCCCGCATCGGGTTTCTGCCCGGTATGCGGATCGCCCACCCGGGGTGGTTTCTGTACAGTTCGCTGTCCTCCGAAACCATTTCCGGTTCCATCCAGATCCCGAACTTCATGCCCAGTCTGTTGATCCTCTCCACCAGCCTGCCCAGACCGCCCTGCAGCTTTTCCTCGTTGACAAACCAGTCGCCCAGACCCGATATATCCGAATCCCGCTTGCCGAACCAGCCGTCATCCAACACCATCATATCGATGCCAAGCTTTGCCGCCTGTTTCGCTATCTCTTCGATCTTTGTATCGTTAAAGTCAAAATAAGTTGCTTCCCAGTTATTGATCAGCACCGGACGTTTTGACAGTTTGTATTTTCCTCTGCACACATTGTTCCTGATCACCTGATGGAAGCGGTGCGAGAGTTCCCCGAAACCGTTCTCAGCGCAGGATAGGATCACCTCCGGCGCATAAAAGCTCTCGCCTTCCTCCAGTTTCCATGAAAAGGTATCCGGATGGATGCCCATCACAAGTCTCACCTGATCGAGCTGATCTCTTTCTATCTGCATCTGGAATCCTCCGCTGTACATCAGCGCGGCTCCGATACAGAATCCCTTTTTCTCCGAAGTTCCCCTTTCGCACAGGATCACGGCAGGATTCTGCTGATGGCTTGACATCCCTCTGTTGCTGCCGCTCTCCTGAATCCCGTGGATCAGCGGCACCCTCTCAACCTGCCTCTCCTTTGTGTGCCTGCCGTGGAAGTGGATCCACTCCCAATCCCCGTAGGGAAAATCCATACACAGGCTGTGCACCCTGTTTAAGATCACGGGCGTTTTTCCCCGGTTCTGCACGACAACGCTTCTTGTAATGATATCTTCCTTTTCCAGCACGCCGTATTTCAGTATAACTTTTACGTCCGTCGCCGTGTCTTTTAAAACAATTTCCAGCGTTTCCGCCTCTTCCTCTCCCGCATACACCGCGGGCAGTCCCGGAATCTGATATTTTCCCTTTAAGATATGATATTCCTGATAACGCAGATCCAGAGCACAGCTTCCGTTTTCATGGGTAACGGACACCGCCGGCACCCGAAAATCCCCCACGCCGCCTACCGCATACTCCAGCGGCAATGTATCAAGGGAATATGTTCTCAGATTTTCCGCTTCATATATATTGCCGGAAAACCCCACATCAGGATAATCCAGAAGATAATCCATCACATTGTCCGTTTTTGCTCCATACCATAAATGATTCAATACCCCGAAATGATCTGCCTTCATCTGGTAAAGGGTATTCGCTGTCTCAACATGAAACACACCATGTTCTACCGTTATTGCCATACCAAAACTTCCCTCCACTGTCTGTTTTTATTTCTATTGGTTTTATTGAAACCGGCACCCCTGCCGTTTTCAGCGGGGATACCGGTTATTCAAGTAATTATCATTATAGCATATTTTTCCAATTTACAACCGGCAGATAGCAGAAAGCTTCTGTTCTCAGTCACTGTCCGCAGTTCAGACATGAACCGGACACAGCTTCTTTGATTATCCTTTCACCGCTCCGTTTGCAACGCCGTTTAAGATCTGCTTCTGGCATACGATATAGAACAGCAGGATCGGAATGAGCGCCAATATATAGGAAGCAAACGCCAGGTTATAGTTTGTACCGAACTGCGTCTGGAAGTTCAGCTGTGCCAGCGGCAGTGTGTTGATTCCTGTACCTGACATGATAACAAGCGGTGTCATTACATCGTTCCATGTACCCAGCGCTGTCAGGATCGCAACCGTTGCATGCATCGGGGACATCATCGGGAAAATCACCTTCCAGTAGGTAGTCCATGTGGTCGCTCCGTCAATATATGCAGCCTCTTCCAGTGCCAACGGTATATTTTTTAAATATCCTGTATAAAGCATCACATTCATCGGCATATAGAATACCACATACAGCAGGATAACGCCGAGTCTGTTGCCCAGTCCCATCTGCGCCGTCTGTTTTACCAGGGGCATCATCAGGATAGCGAAAGGTACGAACATACCGCTTACGATGTAGAGATAGATAAACTTAAACCCCTTTCTCTCCGCCATGCCTCTTCCGATCGCATAGCCCGCGATGGAATGGATCACAATAGCGATGACGATGGTGGCGATTGTAATCAGAAGGCTGTTCCCGAGGGAGCGCCAGAAGTCGGTCACTTCCATAGCCTGTCTGAAATTCTCGAAACTCCATGTCGACGGGAACGCCAGCGCTCCTGCCACATCGTTTGTCATTTCACTGGGCTGCTTGAAGGCAATGATAAATGCCATATATAAGGGAAAGAATACGGTTATGGTGCCTAATATCAGAACGACCGTCAGCACCCAGTTTGTTCTTTTTTCTTCCTTCATTATAACTGTTCCTCCTTCTTATTCATGATCGTCAGCTGAGCCACGGTTATTCCTACTATTACAAGGAAGAATATCACTGCGTTCGCACTCTGGAAACCGAACTGTCCGCCGTCCATACCGTTTCTGTAGATCAGGTAGGAAATGGATTCCGTGCTCTGCGCAGGACCGCCCTTTGTCAGGGACATGATCTGGTCAAATACCATCAGAAGATTCTTTGTGCTGAGTACAAGGTTGATCGTCAAAAACGGGATCACAAGGGGCAGCGTCACTTTCCAGAATTCCTGCCATTTTGTCGCGCCGTCCAGATTACTTGCCTCATATACATCCTCCGGCACCGTCTGAAGGCCGGATATGTAAATAATGGTGTTTGTCGCCACCGCCTGCCATACGCCAACGATCAAAACACCGATCCATGCGTATTTCTCACTGGCAAGGATACTGTTCTGTATCCAGCTGATATTCAATGCGTTACCTACCGCCGGAACGATATAAGTAAAGAAGAAACTGAAGATGTAACCGATAACGAGCCCCCCCAGAATGTTCGGTACAAAGTAGATACCTCTGAGTGCACTCTTGAAACGGATCTGACTGTTCAGCCCCAGCGCCATGATCAGGCTCAGTACATTGACAAGCACTGTTCCCACCAGCGCGTATTTGAAGGTAAACAGGTAACTCTTGCCTACTCTGAGATCCGTAAACAGATCCTTATAGTTTCTGAATCCCACGTAGTCATAACCGCCGTAACCACGGTAATTGGTAAAGCTGTACATAAATCCCTTCAGCATGGGAAGTGTATTAAATGTGAAGAACAATAAAACTACCGGTATGGTAATTGCCCAGAATGTTTTTTCCCGGGTGGTCATTTTACTTTTCATAGTAAAACCTTTTCCTTTCTTTATTTTTTATTGTGCATTCTGATACTGCTGTACTTTCCAGATCAGATCCTTGTTATATCTGGTCCAGTCCGAATCAAACCGTGCCAGGAATGTATCAACGGCACTGTCGCTCTCGTCCAGCAGGAAAGTCTGGATCATAGCATCCACGCTCATCTCACTGGGATAGTGGTGATCCTGATAGTCCGTCATTCTGCCTGCCTCTATGTACGCTCTCATACCTTCCAGCTCAGCGGGAATTTCAAAGTCGCCTTCCTTGCAGGCGATACCGCCCTGATCGTCAAGGTATATATTGATCGTCTCATCCTCATAGAGGAACCGCAGTACTTCATACACCGCCTCTTTATTCTTTGTCTCTTTCATAACGCAGAACTGCAGGTCGATACCGGAGTTCAGTACATTGTCCTCTTCCGCCTCATTTGCCGGGAATGTAAAGGAGTCAATATTCATATCGGGATTTACCGATTTGATCTGAGGGATCGCATAGTTACCGATCGTATACATTGCGGATTCTCCTCTTGCAAAAGCGGTACATGCATCATTATAACCGTATGCGTAAGGATTGGGCTCCGCATACTGCAGAAGCGCTTCCGTCTTCTCCGCCACTTCACGGTAGTTATCCGTAAAGGTTGTATTTCCCTGATTCACCTGGGCACAGGTATCAGACGGTGTAAGGCCTACCGCCAGCGCGTTCCAGGGCGCCAGACAGGTCCAGGTGTCCTTATAGCCAAGATACAGAGGCTGGATGCCTTCTGATTCGATCTGTTCACAGAGCGCCGTAAATTCCGACCATGTTTCCGGGATCTCCCAGCCGTGCTCCTCAAACATATTCTTATTGTAGAGAACGCCCGCAGCATTCGCCACATAAGGAAGCGCGTAAATGCCGTCCTGCGGAATGAATTCCAGTTCCTTGTCCATGTTTGCATAAGCCTGTTTCACATCTGCCGTTACGTCCAGATCAGAGATGTCCATAAACAATTCTGCATCCAGGAAGTTGGAATAATTGATATCGCCGCCGATTCCTACGATATCAGGATAGTTCTCCCTGATAAATCTTGTTTTTAAAATCGTCATTGCTTCATTAGGCGAGTTGATCGTCAAATGGATATCATCATGGGTCTCATTGAAACGAGCCTCGATCTTCTCCATTGCCGCCACCGCCTCCGGTTTGTAAGACACTAACTCTACCTCGATCTTACCGTCCGATGCTGTCTGTCCGCAGCCTGTCAGACCTGCCACACAGAGCACAAGCCCGAACGCTGCTGCTGCTTTTTTGGCAATCTTTCTTTTTGACATATTTCCCTCTTCCTTCCTATGTTATTTTGTAACTTTTTTTGGTAATTTTATTTTAACATACCTTTATGCTATCAAAAATAGCACTGTTTTTCATATTTTATTCCAATATGCTATATTTCATGCTATAATAGCAAAAGATATCGCATTCGGATATATGCGCTGACATTGAGCAGTGTCAAAAAGGGAAATATAAATTTTTGTCATGCCTGCATGTAAGAAAATTTATACTTGACTTTTTTGACAGGACTACGCAGTTACATAGTCCATGCGAACGCTCGACATGAGGAAAATCGCAGATTTTCCGAATGGCACTGCGGATTAACGGAAATCACAGCAAAAGGAGAACCTTTATGAGCAATATTTTCTTTAATATATTCCCCAGCGAGAATTTCATCGATCTGGATATGTATCAGCATGGTTATGAGCAGTGCGATCCCGGCCACTCCTTTGGTCCTCTTGCCCGAAACCATTATCTTTTTCATTATGTCCTCTCCGGCACCGGCACGCTGATGGCGGACAATTCCAAAGGAGAGACGCAGACCTTCTCCATTAAGAGCGGCCAGGGTTTTTTGATCTTTCCCGGGCAGATCAATACTTATTTTGCCGATAACCGTCTTCCCTGGGAGTATATGTGGATCGAGTTTGACGGCCTGCGGGTGAAGGAAGCGCTTGATCTGACGGAACTTTCTCTGGATACGCCGGTATACCATCCCCATTCCAAAGAACTGCGGGAAATGCTGATGCAGGAGATGGACTATATTGTCCATCACCCCAAAGAATCCCCTATGCATCTGATGGGGCATCTTTATCTTTTTCTGGATTACCTCGCCCGCTCCGCCAAGCGGACCACGCCTGTGCACAGCAGTAAGATGAGCGACTATTATATAAAAGAAGCGATCAATTTCATCGAGCAGAATTTCCAGAACAATATATCCATAGAGGAGATCGCCGCGGTATGCGGCATCAACCGGAGTTATTTCGGCAAGATCTTCCGCAACACGGTGGGACGCTCTCCGCAGGAATTTCTGATGCATTACCGGATGGTAAAGGCGACGGAACTTCTGAAACTGACCTCGCTTTCCATTGCGGATATCGGTTCCGCCGTCGGGTATGAAAACCAGCTTCATTTTTCCCGGGCGTTTAAAGGCGTTTATAAAGTTCCGCCGAGAGAATGGAGAAATCAGCATAAATAAGAGTGGATATGGCAGGCAGGCGCCAGAAGAGCGCACTATACCGATAACGATTTAAAGAAATCTTAAAGACTTCATAAAAGACTTTTCATAGAGAAATTGATATGATCGTACAGAGTAATATTATCAGTCCAAAGTCGAAGGGGGACAGTCTTTTATGAGTATTTTCGCATTAAAATGCATCGCATTGTATCTGATGGTTTTAGATCATATCGGACTTTATTTCGAGAGTTATATGCCCTATGGGCTTTCTATGGCTCTTCGGATTTTAGGGCGGATGAGTTATCCGTTATTTTTGTTCTGTATGACGCAGGGATACCGGCACACAAGAAGCAGGAAAAAATATCTGCTGCGGCTTTATCTTGGCAGTCTGTTTATGACGGGGTTTATCCTGTTTGTGGACGCGTTTTTTCCCACGGAAGGAATGGGATACGGATATCACAATATCTTTTTATCTTTGTTTCTTGTGGGAATTCTGATCAGTACGATCGAGGCGTTTCAGAAGGATCGGAAAACAGGGCTGATCATGACAGGATGTGTTTTTGTTTCCCAGCTCCTGTACTATATCGCCCCCGATTTTCTGCCCGTGCTGCGGCATTACAGCGGAGATGTCCGCACCGGCATCATGCCCAATCTCGCACTCAATGAGTATGGACTGATGTTTATCATTCTCGGGCTCTGTATGTATTTTCTGTGGGAAAAGAAAGAAGTTTTTACTGTTGTCTATCTGCTCTTTTGTATCGCGCAGTACAGCGAAGAAGCTTTAAATTTAAACGGCGAATTTTCCGAATTTCCTACTCAGTGGTTTATGGTGCTCGCCCTGCCTCTGATCCTCCGCTATAACGGAAAACGGGGCAGGAGTTTTAAATATTTCTTCTATATCTTCTATCCTGCCCATACGTTTTTATTGTTTTATCTGGGGAATTTTGTGTGGAAATAAGCCGGCTGCAATTTTCCATCATCTGGCACAGGCTTCTGATACCGAGGCCTGTTTTTTCCTGTTTGAATCACTTCGCTGCTGCCATATTACATCTATCCCACAGTTCATCCCGATACGAAAATACTCCTTTTGTGATTTGCCTTACCTTAAAACCAGCTTTTTCATAGCACCGCTTCGCCGGAAGGTTTTCGGGAAATACATTCAGTTGGACAACCTGTGCCCCTGTTATTGTAAAGGCATACTGCAGGGCAAGCCGCAGCATTCTTTCACCGTACCCCCTTCCCCTTTTTGTATTATCCACGATCACATATTTCAAAAATCCTGTATTATTGCTTACATCAATACAATAGCAGAAAAAACCTGCCGGCGTCCCGTCATCCTCCGTCGCCACATAGGCGCTGTCAGTCCAGTCCCGCTCATTCTCCCTCAATGTCCGATGCAGATTTTCCTTTGTCATGGGGTAAGGTATGTAATTGCCGCACCACATGGCGTGCGCCCTTTCGTTATCAATCCATTTTTCCAGATATGGATAATCTTTGTCTTCTATATAAGGTCTTATTCGCATGTTTTCACCTGTCTCCTGCACTGTTTTAAATATATATCTTCCACATAAATTTATCTCTTATTAAAATATTCAAGCTTTATTACATCTGTAAGTTAAATTTCAGGTATGATCTGCAGATGTAATATCAGGGCAATACTATATTTTGAGGGAAACAGATCAGCAGTGTCCCCTTTTTCACGGATATCCTGCTCTCTTTCCCGATAAATTCATTGCTCACTCCCAGCGGAAAACTGTTTGTCAAAGTTGCATTATGCAGCTCGTATTTCAAATTCCGCAGATACACTCCCACGGATTTCTCCGAATGGGAAAATATTGATACATAGCCGGATGCTCCCGCATCAAAAACAAGTTCCCTGTCTGTGATCATCGTCAGCACGCAGTCTTTATGGAACAGATATCCCTGCATCTTATTCTCCGCCAGATAAGCCAGCATCTGCAGATTCGCGATCGTATGATCGAACCTTCCGCCTGTTCCGCAGTAAATATAAAATCGATCATACCCTGCCTTTATACCCTCTTTTACTGCCATAAACATATCCGTATCGTCTTTCTCAGCGGGCAGTTTCAGCACGTTGCCTTTATCCGGTACATAATTCAGCGTATCAAAATCTCCTACGATCAGATCAGGATCGGTTCCTTTCTCTTCCAGATAATGCAGCCCCGCGTCCGCCGCGATCACATAATCTTCTTTTTCCGGTTTAAAATCCAGTCCATAGTTTTCACCGGCTCCCACCACATAACAAATGCCCTTTTTCATCCAGCCACCCCTATCCTTCATCCGCCTTCTGCAAGCTTCTTGTTTTTCCGCAGACAGGTTATTTTCTATGCCCACTTCCAGCGCTTACAATACGTTCTCCATTCTAATATGTTTTTTATCATTCTTCTCCTTACGCCTCTGTCTTAGACATATTGCCTTCCTCTGACATACTGACGACCGCTTTCGGATTCTCTTCTGTAAATGCCGCGATCTCATCCAGAAACCTCTGCCCGTACTTATGCAGCTTATTTTCTCCGACTCCCGATACGCCCAACATCTCCTCCTCATTCTCCGGGTGCTTTGCGCACATATCGATCAGCGTCTTATCGCTGAAGATAATATAAGGCGGCATTCCCTCCTCCTTCGCGATCACAAGGCGCAGCTGGCGGAGTTTTTCAAATAACTGATAACCGGCGCCGGTAAGCGCATCTGTGCTCTTTGCCTTTTTCTTTTTCAGTTCCGGTGCTTTTTTCTCTTCCAACTTTCTGATTCCGACATAAGCGTTTTCCTTTTTCAGCCCGCTGATATCCCCGATCCGAAGCACACTGTATTCTCCCTCCGTCTGGATCACATAGCCTTCCCTGATCATCTGCTCTATAAGCAGACGGATATCCGGCTCTGTCCTGTTCGAGAGAACGCCGTACGATTGATAGGAAACCGCGCCGATCTCTTTTAATCTGGCTCTGTTTGCCCCGAGCAGAGTGCCCGCCACAATATTCAGCCCGTATCTCCCCCTTGTCTCCGCGAGGCAGTTGATCACCCATCTGGCATCCTTTGTCATATCAACTTCCTCATACTGATGATGACAGTTTCCGCAGTTTTCACAGGGCGCAGCCACTTTTTCCCCGAAATATTTCAGAATATAATTTCTGAGGCATTGCGTTGTCTTACAGTATTCCTCCATGATATGGAGCCTGTACAGATCCCGCTGCTTTATAAATTCGATATCCTCAATGTCCGTCCCCTCAAACTCTTTTTTATCCAGAAGAAACTTTCCTATCATGATATCCTGCGCCGAAAACAGCAGGATACACCTTGCGTTTCCGCCATCCCGTCCGGCACGTCCGGCTTCCTGATAATAGTTTTCCATGCTCTGCGGCATATTATAGTGGATCACAAATCTTACATTGGATTTATCGATCCCCATGCCGAAAGCGTTCGTCGCCACGATCACCGGCGCTCTGTCATAGATAAAATCATCCTGGCTTTTCTTCCGTTCTTCATTGTTCATCCCGGCATGATAGCGCGTCACAGGGATTCCCAGTTTAAACAGTTCTTCATACAGCACATCCACATTTTTCCTTGTGGCACAGTAGATGATCCCGCTTTCATCCGGATGTTTCCCGATATAATCCATCACAAAGGCGTCCTTGCGCTTTCCCGAAACATGCTCCACACTGTAATATAGATTTTCTCTGTCAAAACCCGTTATCACCACATCAGGATCTTTCAGTTTCAGAATACATTCAATATCTTCTTTTACTTCCTTTGTGGCTGTCGCCGTAAACGCGCTGACAACCGGCCTTACCGCAAGGCTGTCAATAAATTCCACGATCTTTAAATAACTTGGTCTGAAATCCTGTCCCCACTGGGAAATACAATGGGCTTCATCCACCGTGACCATCGAAATCTTCACCTGACGGGCAAACTGCATAAACCCGGCGCTCTCAAGGCGTTCCGGCGCTGCATAGATGATCTGATAGGTACCCTTTGCCGCAAGTGAGAGGGCTTTGGATATTTGTGCTTCTGTCAGGGATGAATTGATAAACGCCGCATGGATACCGGCTTCGTTTAAAGATTTTACCTGATCCTGCATCAGGGATATCAGTGGCGAGATCACAAGCGTGATACCCTCAAAGAGCAGCGCCGGCACCTGATAACACAGGGATTTTCCCGCGCCGGTGGGCATGATGGCGATGGCATCCTTTCCTGCCAGAACCGCATTGATGATTTCTTCCTGTCCCTTTCGGAAGGAGTCATAGCCGAAATATGTTTTTAAAATTTTCTTTTTGTCCATCAGTATTCTTTTGTTACCTCTCCCGGTGAAATATCATACTTTTCCAGAAACTCCTCCAGATCCCGGCTGTCTCTGATCAGCATGATCTCCGAAAATTTCCCTGTCCTCAGGTCTTTAAAACCGGCAACCTGCTCTCCGTTGCAAATGCTCGCACGGATAACCGGTTTCCGGGTGTTTTTATCGTATGCCGTTTTTATTGTCTTTGTTGTTTTTCTTTTGAACATGGGATTTCCTGATTTCTTCTATATTCTGATTTTCGATTGGCTTTCTGCAAAATAAAAACTGAAAAGCCTGTAATGCATTATAGCACAAATCAAATCAGTCAGAAAGAACCGATTGAATCGCTTTATCAAATTTCTCCGAAAATTCAATCAGCAGAAAATGGATCGATAAGATATGAAGTCCATATATTATAGAAGGTGTTCTTGAACTATAGTACCTAATTTCCTATGTGACAGACCTCTTTCATCCGGCAGGCAATAAATCATGGTACACAAGGCAGCCGCCCTGCCTTTTAAACGCCTTCTCCGTCAAACGCCGGGATGAAACTCTCCTTCGCCGTTTCACCTTCCTGAATAAAACCGCATTCCACCCCTAAAGAAAGCGCGTAATCCACAACTTCCTCATATTCCCTTTTCGCTACCCTTCGATTCAGTTCCGGATAGTCCTTCAAAGCCGGCATCGGTGTAAACTGGTTCATGATACTGATATATATCCTGTTCCCATAGGTTTCATACAGGTACCTGATCACTGCTTTGGCGTCCTCCGCACACCCCGGCAGCACCAGATGCCGCACAATGGTCCCTCGTTTCATCAGCCCCTCCCCGTCTCCGCCCTCAAACACCGCCGTTCCCGTCTGCCGTACCATCTCCGCGACCGCGGCTTTCGCCACATCGCTGTAATCCCTCACATGGGAATAACGCCATCCCAGAGCATCATCCATATATTTAAAGTCCGGCAGATAAATATCCGCCAGCCCCTCCATCCGCCTGAGCGTATCCACCTGCTCATAGCCGCTTGTATTATAGACCACCGGCAGGTTCATCCCCTGCTTTTTTGCACTCTCAAGCGCCGCCGCAATCTGTGGCATGAAATGTCCCGGCGTCACAAGGTTGATATTATTCGCCCCTTTTTCCTGCATTTCTAAAAATATTCCCGCCAGTCTCTCTATCGTAACCTGCTTTCCCGCTTTTCCGTTCGCAATACTGTGATTCTGACAAAATACACAGTGCAGTGCACAGCCTGAAAAAAATACCGTCCCCGAACCTGCCGTTCCCGAAATACAGGGCTCCTCCCAGTAATGCAGCGCCGCCCGCGCCACCTTCACAGTATCCGTCTGTCCGCAGACGCCCATCTCCCCCGCATCTCTTTTTACACCGCAGTTTCTCGGACAAAGCATGCATCCTTTTTCGTTTTCCATTTTTCCGCTTCCTGTTGTATGATCCTGATTTTTCCTAACGTTAAAAATAAAGTCTATCGATCCTGTAAATTATATAGATTTTACACTTTTACAAGTCCTATATACTATACTGTTTCTCTATGCAATATAGTCCTCTGTTTTATACAATTTCTCTGTTTTATACAGTTTCTCTGTTCTATACAATTCTTTCATACTACATGGTTTCTTTACTTTATACACTCCTTTATAACATACAGTTCCTTTATTTTAAGCAATAACCGCCCTCTTGTCTATACGTTTGGCTTTCTCTTTTTTACTTAGAAAATATCCCCTTTGTCCTGACCGCGATCACCAGAGAAATTGCCCCAGCAAACAGGATCACCGCAAATTCATACCCTCTGCATATCTCAAACAAAATCCCGTACACCACATTCCCCAGCGGTTGCGCGCACATGGATACCGCAAGAATGACCGCGATCACCTTCCCGACCAGATTCTGCGGCGTCTCCGTCTGGAAAAAAGACAGCATCTGCACTGCAAAGACAGTGGAAAATAGCATAATGCAAAAACAGCATACCGTCAGTATGATATAGTTCAGCATTCCCGAGGAAAAGACCAGCAGCGCCAAACCTGCAGGAAATACGCTGACAGCACTGGCAATGATCAGATTCCCCGCCTTTTGTATCGAAAGCTTTTTCGCAAATACCCCCGCGCTGATGCCGCCCGCCAGTCCTCCTGCCGCCAGAGCCCCTTCCGCAAAACCATACAGTTTATTTGCCAATGCCCCGTCCAGATACAGTACCTCCGTCACCATATACGGCAGCCCTACCATCAGCATGGAAGATAAAAACAGATTGATCCCGCAGACAACAAGCAGCGCCTTTCCTATGACCGGTTTTTCTTTCCGGATAAAACGGAGGCTCTCCGCAAAATCCCCCTTTACCATCTGCCAGATACCGCCGCCGGACTGTGGTGCGGTAAACGGAATCTTAATAAAGATCTCCATGACCGCGGACAACACAAAACAGGCAGTGCAGACCCGTAAAACAGGCTTCAGTCCGTATGTACTGTATAAGATCCCGCCAAGGACCGGCCCCATCAAAGACGCAAAGGAACTGATTGTGTTTACAACAGAATTCGCCGCCATCGAATGTTTTGGTGTCACAAGCACAGGGATGCTTGCCTGCACGGAAGGCTGATAAGCACCTGAGATACCATATAAAAGCATCAGCACGACCGTTGTCAGAAGCACAAGATCCGCCATCCCCATCAGCAGTGAAAAAACAGTGATGACTCCCGCCGTAAAAAAATCCAGTGTGACCATGATATTCCGCTTATTTACCCTGTCTGCAACAACCCCGCCCACCGGCGAGAGCAGGATTGCCGGAATAAAAGCACAGGCGGTGACCGTTCCGTACAGCGCCGATGACCCTGTCTGATTCAGCAGATACAGCGGCAGCGCAAACCGGATCGCAGCATTTCCGAACAGCGAAATAATCTGCCCGATCACAACCAGTGTAAAATCTTTTGAAAATAATTTCTGTTCCATTTACTAAACCTCCGTTCTGATGCTGAAACTGCAGTAATCGATCACCTGAGCCGATCCATAGCTTTTACGGACATCCCGCACCTCAGTGATTGATTTTATCATCTCTCTTTTTCATACCGCACGGCGGTATGTATCTTGATCAAAATTTTTCTGCCCGTTTTCAGGGCAGATTTTTTAAGTTTTGCACTATCTGTTCTTTTGATAAATGGCCGCCAGATCCCGCATCCTGTCTCTTATCTCATCATCCACAATATCCAGACCAAACCCCTGCATCATCTGCCGGAACACCATTATCTTCCGGTAAGTCTCCTCCGGCGTGCTGTCAAACATCATCGGATTCAGCCACGCATTCGCAATCAGGATAATAAGTTCCGCCAGTTCCGCCGGATATTCCGTCCGGATGGACCCGTCCCTGATACCCTCCTCGATGATCGGCACAATATAATTAGGCGCCACCTCGTCCACCGTATCGCGTATCGTGCTGAATATCAGCCGCGGATTATCACTGATATTCGGGGCTGCCGTAAATATATCATCCTGAACCGGCCGGAGCAGGGACTCCCTGAATATGGTTCTCAGTTTCTCCTTTCCGTTAAGATCGGTACGGTCCCGTATCGTCCCCAGCAGCTTATTGGATTCTTCCGTCATCCTGTCCGTGACCGCAACCAATATATCCTCCTTAGATTTAAAGTGATGATAGATCGCTCCCTTACTGAGCCCCCCCAGATTATCAATGATATCCTGGATGGAAGTATGCTCATAGCCCTTTTTCATAAACAGGCGGGTTGCTGTCTCCAATATTAAATTAACGGTTTCTTCCGGATGTTTGTTTTTTGCCATACTGTTTTCCCCTTTAACATACCGACGGTATGTTTATATTATCATACCATTGGTATGTATGTCAACTGTAAAATTAAACACCGCCATTCCTATCAGACTAATTTACATGTTCTCATGACCTTACAGTAAATGCAAAGTTCCGGACTGATATAGTTTACATAATCTTTCCTTTTCCCCTTCTTTTCACAGGAAAAGCATATTCTCTGTCCGCCAAAAACAGAATCCTTTTACAGTAACCCGCAGAATACGCGTCATGTGCGGCCATCCGGATCGTTGCTCCCAGTTCCCTGTTCATCACCTGTTTCTGCGGAGCAGTACTGCATAAGACCAGTAAATGCCTGTACAAAAAACTATTCCAAAACTGCAGATACCTGCCAATATCATATAAATGACCGTATCCCGTATCATATCCGCATCGCTTATCTGCAGCAAAATTTCAGGATCAAAATCGGAATCGATTCCACTGGCTCCCAATACGATCAGACAGATAATGATTCCCGCTATCAGTATTTTTCTCATCTTATGAAATTCCTCCGCAATCTCGTTTCTGACTTCCTCCGCAAAAATAAATTCTTTTTTCCTGAGTGTCCGATAGGGATTCTGCTTTAAAAGTATATAAATAACGATAGCGATCAGTATTATCACGGATACTGTCGTAAGAAAAGGTTCAACCTTCAGTTCAAAAAAACCGGGGTCTATCGATTGAAAGGATGCCCCGTTACAGCCGACTATCAATCCGCATGCCGCCGCCAGCAGAAAAAATTTTCTTTTATAATAAAGAAGAAAACCGTTAGCCGTCTCTCTGTTTACATAATATCCGTTTTCTTTCTGCCTTATCCGCTCCTTTTCGGCACCGCCTATTACATTTTCTTCCATCAGCAGATCATCCAGATCGACCTGAAACAGCCTGCCGATCATAATGATCTTTTCTGTCTCCGGATACCCGTTATTATTTTCCCATTTGCTGACCGCCTGCCTGCTCGTATTCAATTTTTCCGCCAGCGCTTCCTGTGAAAGTCCCTGTGCTTTTCTTAACTGATACAGTTTTTCTCCAAATGTCATTTTCTGCCTCCCTGTTATATCAATCCCGGCGTGGCTTAACCCGACCGTAACTCCATCATAACATATCACAATGAAATATCTATCATGCAGCGCTTACAATTCCGCAATTTCAGGTTGCACCCGCAGTTTTATCCCGGACACCCGCCATATATAACTGAAAAACCGTTCAAACAACTCTCCCGCAGCAGGGAAAAATTTATCCTGAACCTCCGGAATCTCAGCCCCCCTTTCTTCCTGCAAAAAAACCATATCCCCGCCGGCGCGGTATCAGATACCCTATTCCGGTGCCAGAAGCCGAGCCCCTTCAGCATATCGCGATACCCTGCTTTCTGTATTGAGGATGCACTCCAAGAAAATCAATACTTCCCGTCGCCGGTAATGCTGTCCGTTCCAGGGCAGCCATCAGTCTCCTATATCAACTTTCCAGTATCTCTGTTTTTCCGGCGCCCATTTTTTATTGTTATATTCCCAGTCATAGGTTGCGATCAGCCTCGACAATCCACTCCCAGCCCTTACCTCCTTCGCTTCAATTGCTTCCTGCAGCGCAAAGAGATCATCAAAGATCACAACCACATAGCCTTTATCATCCCTGTTTTCTCCATATCGCTCTTGTATCTCCGTTTCAGTTTATCATACTATCCGGGATTCTCAAACGGCAGATCACCTTTTGTGATAAGCTAAGACGGTTGTTTTGTTGCTTTTCACGGGTCAGGAATGCGCATTTACTGTGCGTTCCATGAGAACATGATTCAAATTCGGGGCGATTTTTGCAAAGGAAAACTTTCGATATCGCCCCGAATCGTTACTATGAGCGGCTTTCAGACCGTGAGCAGGAACGCTGTTTTTACACTCAGTCCAGTATCATCTCCTCCAATGTCTTACCCGGCGGAACGATCGGCATAACATTCTCCTCCCTGCCGATCACAAACTCAATGATCGTCGGTCCTTTCCTATTCTTCTTTGCGGTTTCCAGTGCGGCGGCAATTTCTTTCTCGTCCGTCACCCGAATCCCCTCCGCCCCGTAACTCTCCGCCAGCTTCACAAAATCAGGCGTATATGCAGGACAGTCCTTTGCCGGTTCACTGCATCCCGTCATACAGCTCTTTCTATAACGCATACAGGTCCAGGCGTAACGCCTGTCAAAAAACATCTCCTGCCACTGCCTGACATTTCCCAGATAGCCGTTGTTTAAAATACAGATCGTAACCGGCAGTTCATACACAACGGCTGTCGCCATTTCCTGAATATTCATCTGCATACCGCCGTCCCCGCAGATCACCACCACCTCTTTTTCCGGATTTCCGATCTGGGCTCCGATCCCTGCCGGAAGGCCGTATCCCATAGTGCCCAGCCCGCCGGACGTCAGCATCTGTCTCTTCTCGTTTAAGTCCAGAAACTGCGCCGCCCACAACTGATTTTGTCCCACATCCGTCGCGACCACTGCATCGTCAAAGATCCGATTAATATTCCCTATGATCATTTCCGGCGTTATGCCGTCTTTTTTCCCTCCAAGCGGATGCCGGTGCTCCCATTCCCTGATCTGTTCCCTCCATGCTTCCCGCCCCAGCGGCTTTGCCATCTCCAGCAATCTGCCTATCGCTTCTCCTGCGTCCGCCACGATCGGAACATCCACAGCCACATTCCTTCCGATACAGGCTTCATCGATATCAACATGAACAACCGCCGCTCCCTTCGCAAATTCTTCCGTCTTTCCCGTAATGCGGTCATTGAATCTTGTGCCGATGGCTAAAAGCAGATCACATCTGCCGACAGCCGTATTGGCGGCATAACTGCCATGTATTCCGATACTGCCCACATACAGTTCATGCGTGGAAGGAATCGCGCCCTTCCCCATAATGGTGGTGACGACCGGTACTCCTGTCAGTTCCGCCAGTTTCTGCATCTCCTTATTTGTCCGGCTGATGTTCACACCGCCGCCCAGCAGAAAGAGCGGCCTGTTTGCATTGTTCAGCAGTTCCGCTGCTTTTACAAGCCGTTTATCTGTCTCTCCGGTTATGAGTGAAATCCTTTCCTTCTTCTCCGTTTCTGAAACCCTTTTTCCTGCCTCTGTATCTGTAAGTGCTTCTCCCGTCTCCGGCTTTGGGATCTCCCTTCCCTTTCCCGGCTCCATAACCCCCTCTTCCAACTCCGGGTCCGGAAATTCTTCCCCCTTTCCTGCCCGAAAAATCTCTTCCCCCATCTCCGGATCTTCCGGATACACATCACTTCCGTACGTCCGCTGTATGTCTTTCGGCAGATCCACAACCGCAACACCGGGTTTTCCTGTCCCTGCAATGTGAAAAGCCTTCCGGATCTCTCCCGCCAGGTCCTCTCTTCTCTGCACAGTCACGGCATACTTACAGATACTTTTTGTAATATCCGCTATATCCACCTCCTGAAAGGCATGCTTTCCGATCAGACCTGTGGGCACCTGGCCTGTAAAGCAGACAAGCGGAACACTGTCATAATTTGCGGTGGCGATCCCTGTCACCAGATTTGTCGCGCCCGGCCCGCTTGTAACCAGACAGACGCCGGTTTTTCCGGTGGAACGGGCATATCCGTCGGCGGCGTGGATCAGCCCCTGTTCATGCCTCGGCAGGATCACATGGATATCCTCCTCACCGTATAAGGCATCGAACAGATCGATCGCCTGTCCGCCGGGATAGGCAAAAAGTGTATCCACTTTTTCTTTTTTCAATGCTTTTACAAACAGTTCCGCGCCTGTTATCTTCATATTCCTTCCTCCTGTTCAATAAATGCAGAGCCGGTGTCCACACATTCCATAAACAGCCCTGAATGTTTCAGGACATGTCTGCCTGTTTTTGTTTCCTGCCTCTCTAAACTTCCTGGTCTTTCTAAACCTTCTGACCTTTTTAAACCTTCTGATCTTTCCTACCTTCCTGACCCTTCCTGTTACCCAAACTTTTATATCCCCCTATCATAGCAAGTACTTGCATGCACAAAACGTATGAGAAATGGCACTGACAAGATAACCTGCTGCTGTGCCTGTACTTAAAACAGACAGGTAAAGCCGGTCATCAAAGCAGTACCATTCCTACGATCCTGATATACCATCTATAAAAACCTTCACACTGCTTTTTATAAAGTCTTCCCTGTTCACCCCTGCGAGCACCTGATCAAAGGATGCATTTAAAAAAGTATAGCCGAAAGTCGACGAAAAAACAGTCATTGCCAGACTTTCAAAATCAAAATGCGCTATCTTTCCCCGCTTTTCCATCTCCTGAAAATATTCGGTCAGAAAAGCGATAAATACCTGCGGCACCTTCATGATCAGGGGGGCTGTTTCCCCGTAAAGTTGCGGCGCCCTCAGACCGATGGACAAATTCACAAAGTCCGGCGTTATCCTGTCCATATAGGCATTCATAAACATTTCCAGATCCGGCGCAAGTTCCCATTTCACATTCTGAAAAATTTCCGGCGTGATGTTGGCTCTCCATTTTTCCTGCGCCACTCCCTGCAGTACAATATCCTTCTTGCTCTCAAACTTTCTGAACAGCGTGCATTCATTCACGCCGGCAAGGCGCGCAATGTCCTTTGTAGTAGTGGCGACATATCCCTTATCCCGTATTAATGACATGGTTGCGTCTATGATCTTCTGGCTTGTACCGTCCATTTTTACCTCCATGCAAGTGCTTGCTGTCATTTTATCGGATTTCTGCAGAAATGTCAATGATATTCTGAGTTCTTAAACTTTTTCACAGCTCGTGCTGTTCTGCAGGCAAAAAGGACACCTGCCGGTGACAGGCGCCCCAAAGAGTTAATTTTATCCGATTTTACAAAGCCCCTTGATGGTTTGCTCAAGCCATATTCTCAGCTCCGAATAACCTGATTTTTTCGACAGCCGCCTCTTTCATCGCTGCAATCTCATACGGGATCAGCTTCATCATCGTATCGGCACCTTCCCGTAATCCGGTCTCGATACCCCTTTTTCCCGCCTTATCCAGATCCGTAAAAATATTTACTTTACAGATTCCTTTCTGTACGGCAGTCCGGAAATCATCCTCCGCCAGTCCGCTGCCGCCGTGCAGCACCAGCGGCAAGCCTGTTTTTTCTGCGATCATCTCAATTCTTTCAAAATCAAGCTTCGGTTTAAATTTATAATCGCCGTGCGCATTGCCTACCGCAACTGCCAGAGAATCTATTCCGGTCCGGAACGCATAGTCCGCGGCAACTTCCGGATCTGTATAATAATCACTTGGATTCTCCAGCCTTCCGGCGCCCTCATTATCTCCGACATGTCCCAGTTCGCCTTCCACCGTCACGCCCATCGCATGGCAGATCTTTACCATTTCAGCCACCTGCTCCGTATTCTGCTCATAACTCATGGTGGAACAGTCATACATTACAGATGTAAATCCAAGCTTCACCGCCTGCATACAACGCTCAAATGTCAGCCCGTGGTCATAATGGACACAGACCGGCACCGCGGCCTTTTGCGCCATCGGGATCAGGTATTCAGCCACCCTCTCCAATCCCATCGCCGGAAGCAGTACCTCGGCAGTTCCTACCATGACCGGCGCATGCAGTTCTTCAGCGGCCTCGATCACCGCCCGCGCCATCTCCACATTGACCGCGTTAAAAAAACCCACGCCATACCCTTTTTTCTTAGCCGGAATCAGCAAATCATTCATTGTCACTAACATATCCTGTACTCCTATTTCGTTTTGATTGCATCTTCAAATGCAGCATTCATTCTTTTTCCATCCCTTCCGGATCTTCTCTTTTAATTGTTCCAGCGGTTTCAGCCCGCTGAGCGCATCATACGCCGCCACACAACAGGCTCCTGTCGCCGCCGCCATCTGTACCGCCTCTTCCAATGCTTCACCGCGCATGACCGATGTCAGAAAAGCAGCGATACTGGTATCTCCGGCCCCGGTTCCCGAAAGAACCGCCTCCGGCTCAAAACTCTTCTCAAACCCCTCTTTCGCAGCCCATTCCTCCGGCTTCAGCCCCAGACTAACACACAGTTCCTTCAACCGCTCTGCCCCCGCTGTTTTAAAGTACATTCCCGATGAGCCGCATTTGATCATGACCACCCTGACACCAAGTTCTAAAACTTTCTCACCGAGCCAATGCAGCTCTTCCATGTTCAGTATCTCCGTCATATCCCCGCCTGCCGCCCTCCGGCTCCACTCGCGGTATAAATCCTCATCAAGCATTGCACAAAGTTCTTCCGCGCTCGGTACAAAAAAATCCACATAGGGCAGTGCCGCTTTCAATATCTCTTTCCATCCGGCTTTTCCGGCCTCCGATGCCGGATCTACAGCCGCCATATCCAGCGACACAGCCGTTCCAAGTTCTTTCACCTTCTGCAGCATCGCCGCCAGTTCCCGTCCTCCATCCCGATACATGTTTTTCATTATCGGCGGATATCCAAAATGGAACAATTCTGCCTGCGCGATCATCTGCCAGTCCAGATCTTCCGGCGTAAAGGTATCGTTTGCCCCGGGATCATGCAGAAATATCCTGTCAATTCCCGGAATCGCAAGCACCACCGAGTAAGAGGTAGAGGTTTGTGCAGAGACGATCATATCCTTTTCCGCCTGATATGCTCCCAGCATATCAAGCACGATCTTTCCGAAGGCATCATCTCCGATCTTTCCGATCAAAGATACATCATTACCCAGAATCTTCATTGCAAGACCGGTATTTGCCACCGCCCCTCCTGTATGTATATCCACTCCATCCATATGCAGCAGCCTGCCCGGCTGAAAAATCTCTCCCACATTCCCCATTCTGCCGTTTCCCGGGAAGACCGGTGTAACATCCAGACAGATATGCCCTGCCACAATCACTTTTCCTCTTGTTTTCATACACTGCTCCTATTCTGTTCCCATCAATAGATTCATTACATAAAACTCAAGGCTCTCAAGATCACGATTCTCTACACACTTTTTCCGGAATTCCTAATCAAACCTGCCTGCTTTTTTCTCAAGCGCCCTGAAAATATTCAGACCGTTTTCCGGATGCCTGTAACTGTCCCCATTTTTTGTGGTGCGCATTGCCTTCACATCCAGTCCTATGTACCCGCCATGTCCGCCGTACCCGTTTTCCCTGAGAACCTTTACCTGATTGAACGCCGTGCGAAGGTTTTCCACTCCGGAAGATTTATCCTGATCATACTCAATACCGTTCTGATCATTCAAATGTACCATCATCAGTTTTCCCATCGCAAGCGCAAACCCGATCTTATGCACCGGGGCCAATCCCGCCAGTATCACATGCGCGCTTTCCAGATTACCGCCTACGCGGGAAGGATCGATGGTTGCTGCAGAAATAGCCATAACATAACCCATTGTTCCGCAAATCTCTCAATTTGATTTTCAGATATGACAATTTCATAAAAATATTTTATTCTCTCTGCTGATTTCATCCTCCACTCCTCTTAAATCACAGTTACATTTGCTATACGCGCTTATGATGGCAGGATTTTAGACCGTCAAATCAAAGTGGAGTTGGATAGAAAGAGGCGGCTGCCGGTAGCAGACACCCCAGGAGCCACCGATAGACGGTTAGCCCAACATATGTTAAGCCAGAAAGACTGCTTAGTTTGTCAAACCTGGGCAGCTATTTCTGTGTCTTATGATCATCCTTGCTTCCGATGGCATTTCCGGGATCAAACGCTGTCAGCATGAGGCTGATCACTGCTATCAATCCTTCAATCGTCAACATCCACTCTGCCCTCCTTTCCCAGATTCCCTTTCGGGTTCCTATGTAAACGGAGGGTCACAGTCCCTCCGGGGAAGAGCTAACCGCCTGCCATCCCGATAGTCCCAAAGAGATATTACACATTTCGATAGGGATTTCAACCCCATTCATTTGGAAGCAGGAAAAGCAGCCGGCTCTATTTTTAACATCACATTAACATCACGGAGATATAAAAAGGACCGGAAACTCCCCATTTTATCAGGTTCCCAGTCCAAATGTCCACTATTCGACCCCGGCGTGTTCCTTGTTGTTCTTAACTATATTTGTTTAAGTTTTGTGCAAATTCACGCCTGTTTTTACTTCAATTACATCATTTATTCTGGCTTGCTGATTTTCTGTTGCCAAAATGTTGCCACGTATTTATTATAGCAAATCCCGGCAATTTGGCAATCTATTTTATAACCTTTATTTTAAAGAATATTCTCCCCACACTAAATTAACCTTTTTTGATTTACTGTTAAATTTAAGGCTACAATCAAAAACCACTTTACTAATAATTCTTTTATCTGTAGGATATTTTATTATTTCGTTTATTTCTGCCGAATTGGATAATAACCAATCCACTATTTCACGCTCCACATCACCTGCCCGAACTGTTGCTTTAATATCATGCCTAATTAACCACCAGATACTTCCGGGGGTTCAGGCCATTCGCTCTGGCAGTTTCAACCCGGATTCTCGAAAACGTGACGATGAATTTTCACCACACTTAGCCGAACCACCTGAATTTTATTGACAAAACCACCATTTTGCACTTGATTAACTCATCGTCATGTTTTATGATGGAGGCATAAACATGACGAGGTGATTGTATGTCAATAGTTACTCAAACTGATAAACGCACAGGCATTACATATGCTTATGACACAACTTATTACTGGGACAAAGAAAAGCGGCAGTCCCGTTCAAAACGCATATGTGTAGGAAAGATTGACCCTGAGACTGGTGACATTGTTCCAACAAGAGGCAAGGCAAAAAAAGGTTCTAAATCAGCAAGCGGAAAGCCTGCAAAAACAGGGCCAAAGCCTTTTGTCGAAACCAGACATTTGTATTATGGAGCAACATATCTTCTGAATGAGTTTGCTAATGAG
Organism: Lachnospiraceae bacterium; assembly: GCA_910573755.1. GTDB lineage: Bacteria > Bacillota > Clostridia > Lachnospirales > Lachnospiraceae > 1XD8-76. Next base: position 71,124 of record CAJTBO010000026.1, read on the forward strand.
CTTGGACTTGCAGCAGATCTCAGACAGTGTTTTCCCGAAACATACAAACAGCTTTTATCTGTGGCCTTTTATCTGATACTTGAGGACAATAATCCTTTGTACCGTTTTGAAAAATGGCATCTGACCCATAAGCATCCTTATGGTGAAAGTATAACTTCACCCAGAAGCAGTGAATTATTTGCTTCAATAACAGATGATCAGGTAAGTAAGCTCTTCCGGCTTCAGGGCAGGCGCCGTGTTGAAGATGAATACTGGGCTTATGACAGTACCAGCATTTCCAGTTACTCTGAAACGCTTGCTCAGATCCGGTATGGCAAAAACAAGGAAGATGATCAACTTCCGCAGCTGAACCTCCTGCTGGTGTTTGGCGAAGAATCTGGCTTACCATTTTATTACCGTAAGCTTGCAGGAAATATACCAGATTCAAAAACTGTAAAACATTTACTGGAAGATCTGGACATCCTTGGGTTTGGCAAAACCAAGTTTGTTATGGACAGGGGTTTCTATTCCGAAGATAACATTAATGGTTTATACAGAGGCCACATCAAGTTTCTTGTAGGAACAAAGCTGTCATTAAAGTTCATCAGGAAGCATCTTGATGATGTATATGACGATATCCGGATGTTTGTAAATTTTGACGAAAGCATCAACACCTATGGATATACGGTCAGCGCCCAGTGGGAGTATACCCAGGAGCGTCCGTACAAAGGTGATGTCATCAAAGATAAACGCCGGATGTACATCCATTACTATTACAGCATTGAAAATGGTGCTGACGATGAGCAGGCATTCGATAAACGAATTGCCAGCCTTTGCAAAGAACTGTCAGAAGGCAAATATGTTGAAAGCCATAAAAAGGCCTATGGCCAGTTCTTTGAAGTGAAGACAACCCCCAAG
>CAJTBO010000027.1 GCA_910573755.1 Lachnospiraceae bacterium
ATTTAGTTTATCCTGTCAAGTGATTTATGAAATTATACAAAAAAAGAACAGGGTACATATTTCTACATACACTGTTCTTTGTATCGTCCTTATCTAAATGACATTGGTGTATGAACGGAGCTTTTCTTTTGAAAATGAAACAGCAGATATTTATAAAATCAAACTATAAATTTTTGAGTTCAGCGGGGGCTGCTTGTACAACGGCTTTTTTTCTTTTGCCGTCGTGCGGCAGCCACTAAATATATTGATCTAGAAAATGAGAATACTTCTATTTTATTGTCTATATTTTAACCATCCATTGAGCTATCGGGTTGATAATCGATACGGGAAGCAGCTTTGCAGAAAGAACGAGCAATTTATTATAAAGGCCGGCAGTAACCACGCGCTTTGAACTCCCGGCACAGGAAGCTATCCTTCTCTTCGCTGAACTGTCCGCTGAAAATCGCTCATTTTGATTTCACAGGTATCTCAACCTGCACGAGCGCGTCCTCCGCCCGGTCTATCACCTTTTCATTGATGATGACTTCATAAGAAAATCCGGATAATACAAGGCCGTGTTCCCCGGCATATTCAAATATCCTTTGGTAACACAGCACAGGGCTTTCCGCCGCATCTCTGTAAAATGCCCGCACGTAATCTCCGGCAGGCTGTATGTGCAATCCGTCTTTCTTTATGGGAAACGGGATTTCAATAAAAAGTCCGGAATAATCCTCAAAGTCCCCGCTCCGCAGGCTGTCCACCGCGATCATCGTCCCGTAAGAGGCATCATGCAGACGGCGAAGCTGATACTTTTTCGTTTCGGCGGTTATCATCTCCGCCTGCTTATCAAACGTAGTGCCGCGGTTGATGTCTACGGTAACCAGTCTGCGTTCCTCTTTCTGCACAATGCTGATTTCCGATAAGTCTATCGTTAATAATGTCTGCATATTCCGGCGGTGGCAGCACAGCGTTTTCCGCACCGCCTTCAGATACGCCATATTGCGGTCCAGCTCTTCAATTTTTTCCCGCAAAAGCTGTTCCATATTGGCAGCAGAACGGTTTTTCATAAATGCACGGATCTCATCGATCGGAACGTCCAGCTCCCGCAGCAGCAGAATTGTTTCCAGAATGGCACTCTGGTAGTAGCTGTAATATCGGTATCCGTTTTCGGGATGGATCAACGATGGATGAAACAGACCGATCTCATCATACCACATTAACGTTTTTTTATTGATGCCATGCAGAGCCGCAAATTGGCCGATCGTGAGCAATTTTCTCTTTTTCTCCATTTTTCAAAATACCTCTTGACCGTACAGTTACTGTACGGATTATCATATCGCATATACAGAAGAAAAACAAGTAAAAAAAGGAGAACCATCATGAAAGATCAAAATACTTACAACAAACCGGTCACATTGAAGAACATCCTCAGATTTGCAGTCCCAACCATTGCAATGTCTGTCTTTATGTCCTTCTACACCATGGTTGACGGTCTGTTCGTGTCAAACCTGATCGGTACAGGCGCACTGTCTGCGATCAACCTGACAGCCCCTGTGATTCAAGTGGTGACAGCCATTTCCACCATGCTGGCAACCGGCGGAAGTGCGGTCATCATGAAAAAGATGGGCGAACAAAAGCCAAAAGAGGCTAAGGAGGATTTCACGTTCCTGATCCTGGTGAACGTGGCTGTCGGCCTGGTCATGACTATGCTCGGATACGCCCTGATGGAAACCGTCTTTGGGGGCATGGGACTGTCCCCGGAAGTTGCCGGCTACTGTACCTCGTATCTTGGCCACTATCTTCTTTTTACGATCCCGATCCTGCTGATGAACAATTTCACCCTCTATATGATCGCCTCTGAAAAGGCAGCCCTGTCCCTGATCTGTTCCGTGTCGGGCGGCGTGCTGAACATTGTGCTTGACTATGTATTTATCGGTCTTCTGGATACGGGAATCAGCGGTGCAGCCATCGCCACGGGGCTTGGCTACTCCGTGACCGCCGTTGCCGGCCTGTTTGTGTTCAGCCGTAAAAGGAATCTCCTTCACTTTACAAAGCCCGCTTTCCGCTTTAAGGTTCTTGCGGGCGCGGCAACAAACGGGTGCTCTGAAATGGCGACTGCCCTGGTCACAGGCATCATCACGATGATGTTCAACCGGACAATGCTCCGTTATGTCGGCGAGGACGGTGTTGCCGCCGTGACCATCATCATGTATGTCCTGATGTTTGCGAGTTCCCTTTACACGGGATATTCCTATGGCGTCGCTCCTATGCTCAGTTACTATTACGGCGAGAAGAATCACAAAAAGTTGAAAAAGCTGGTTTCCACCAGTCTGAAAGTGATCGCCGTTATTTCCCTTGTGACAGTGGCGGCGTCCTTTGCCACGACAAAGCCCCTGGTATCCATTTTTGCCCGGCCGGATAATCCGGTTTATGACCTGGCTGTCACCGGAAATCGAATTTGCACCCTGGCGCTGTTCTTTATCGGCTTTAATATCTTTGCCAGCGGAATGTTTACGGCATTGTCCAACGGTATTATCTCCGCAGTCCTTGCCTTCTCCCGCTCCTTTGTATTCATGCTGATCGCCATGCTGGTCCTGCCCGCAATTTTAGGGGTAAACGGTATCTGGCTGGCTACACCGGCAGCGGAACTTATGGCGCTGGCCCTGTCGGCATTGATGTTCGTAAAATACCGGAAACGATATCAATACTAAGGGCCCCATCTTCCCCGCATCGGAGTCTCCATTACAAACAGCCAACGGACAGTTTAAAAACCGTCCGCTGCTTAAAAACCAACCCTGATCCTCAAATATGGCTTAGAACCGGAATATTTATCCGTCGACTGATATGGATGGTATCACATACACCGTCCATATCAGGCTAAACGGCATTATATGCATCGTCCACATCGGACTGAACGGCATCACATATATCGTCCACATCAGGCTGAAAGATATCACACACCGCAGCCGCTATCATATCTGCCGCAGGAAATATTTTGCCTGCCGTCCTCATTACTTATTTAAAATATAAATTTCCGGTTTTTTCATTATACCGATTTCCGTAAAATGATAAAAATCCGTCCAGCTTTCATCCTTCAATCGCCACAACATAGGATGAGAACTGATAAAATCTTTATCATTTCGATCATGCAGATGTCCTAATGTATTGAACCGCAGCCCGAGCAGAACGATCGCCACATCATGCATCCCGTTCTCCAGATCATCTATAAGCAATTCATACGGCGGGCATATAATAAAATCCCTGTGGCGTTTCCCGTCTATCTCCACTGCGATACAGGCCCCTCTGTAATACGGAACCCTCAATCGCATTTTCCCTGATGCAACATGTACCTTTACGTGGTATGAGATATTACCTCCGTAAAAAGCCAGCCCCTGATCAACAATACTGCCAAATCTCAGTTCTTTATTTAATGTTGACAGTCTTATATTTTTACCGTCCGAATATACCCCGAATCCCCCCAGCAGATACATTGCTTCCAGATCTGTATTCTCCGTATAGCCGATCCGGAGTTCCAGAATGTTCTCGCCCTTTTTCACACTTCCCAGACTGTAAACCCTGACCGCCTCATCTATATACCAATCACCGGTTTTTTCCGCGGCTTCTCCGTTAAATGTAAGGCTCTCCAGATCCATATCCTCCATCCCTATTTCAATATTTTCTATCTCTGTTTCCGAGAAGATCCGATAGCGCAATTTTAACGCCGCCTTCTTTTCTGAAACGGGATACATATAGGGCTGTACCATTGTATAGTCCCGTTTCCTGTAACCTAACCGGCATCGCAGCCTTTCATCGATCCTCAGGATCTCTTCCTCAGCATGATACTCCTCCCCGCAAAGGGCAAATTCCGCCTTGTCAAGCAATAACACGTTTTTTTCAGATAATGCATACCCGCATGCCTCCGGAATCTCCGCTTTCTCCCATATCCCTTCCTCCTCATCCGGTCTTATCTTTTCCGCCGCATACTGTAAGAACATTCCTTTTTGCAGGCAGTAAAGCATCAGTTCATTCCCTTCATAATATTCCGGATAGGCTGTTGTTTTCCCGGCTGAATACTCCGCATCGCATACGGATAGGCTGCCCCGGAACAGATCCACCTGATATACCGTATAGTCCCCGTCTATTTCAACCGCATAATCTTTCCTGACGTTTTCCGCATCATGGGGTCTTTTTACTGCCGGCGCGAAAAAAACAATCTTTCCCTCCGGCAGGCTCCTCGTTTGCACCATCATATCGCTTATCCACCCATGTTCTCTATCCGACATCACCACTTTGCTGCAGGATCTGAACAGCTTCAGCACTTCCTCCCGCTGAAAAGGGATCACCTTACCACAGTTTTCCAGAAGATCCTCTGTCATCTTCCCCTCCAGAAAAGCAGGCCGGTATTTCAAAAAAAACACCTGTCCGCCCGAGCGCTCATATTCCTGCAGGATCTTCACTGTCGACCTTCTTACATTAATAAGTTCCGGAACTAAAATCACTTCATATTTCATTTCCCCGAAAGATTTTCCATCATGGTATAATTCCTGCATCAATGCTTCATCCAGATAATCAAATTCGATCTGGTGTGATACAAGTTCCGTTGCAAGCAATTTAAAATCATCATCCATCTTTTTACATCTCTCACCTGTCTGTGACTCTGGTCCAAACAGCAGCCAATAGCTTTCCAACGGATGGATCACTCCTATTTTCCCCTGCGCTTCTCCCTGCGTCAGCAGAAAATTCACCCTTGCGAAATAATCCTCCAGATACCTGAATTCACGATACCAGGGGGACTGATAAAAAATGCTCGCCGGCCAGTCTCTCTTAGCCTCTCCTTTCATGGACATCCATGCCAAATGCGGAACACGCTTCGTAATGCCAAGGGCAGCCTGCCAATCAGACTGGAATTTATAGTCGCGGAACTCAAAGCCCCAATTCGTACCCCCGTACGCTTCCGACATCCCCCCTTTTTTTCCGTATTGGTGTATAATCGATTGGATCTGCTTCCCTGTTGTAACCGCGACATCATCAAAGAGCAGATCCATTCCCGGTTCGTCCATATCCCTGTACATACGCATCATATCGCCTCCGGAGCGATTCTGCATAAACAGCGTCTCCTCAAACAGATAATGCCCTGTGAAATTGATTCCGTTCTCTTTGCACCAGTCCCCTATATTCTGTGAATATGCTTTTTCGAACAGATCCGAGAGAAGTTCATGATATACATAACGGACCGACTCGTCACCCGATCTCTTTTCCCAGAACAGTTCCGGAAGCCGATCCAGAAGAGAGAGTGCATACCGCTGTTCTCCCTCCTCCTGTATTTTCGGCGTCCAGGGCAAAAACTGGTCCGTCCCGTCAAAAGGTTCCGAAAAATTTGTCATAAAGATCATATGCGGCTCGTCCGTAAAAACAGAAGGTATCACTTTCCCAAACTCTTCCCCCAGACAGGACTTATATATTTCATGCGTATTTTTTATAAAAAGGTCTATCGCCTCTTTATTCATAACATCTACATAAGCGCCCTCATTGTACCAGGAATGTATTGGGTTTTCTTCTATGTAAGCATACCATTTTATGCCGGATGCACATTCATCCTTCCTGATCACTCTATATTCCTTCAGATACCCCGTCTTATCCAGAATAACATCGTAAACTTTTGCCAGAATGCCCCTGTCTGTCCGTACTCCGACCGCAAAATTAGGTTTATAATCCGGATTCTCTCCGATATTGCTTTCCTCATAGGGTGTCTGCGTAAATAAGAGATGCGTTGCCCTGTATCCGGGATGTTTAGTGACACTTCCGCCCCCATACCCCGAAGGCCAACGGTCTTCATCGTAAAGCCCCGCATATAAACCGTTTCTTTTTGCTTCTTTTACACAGATTTCAACCGCCTCCAGAAATTTGTCCGAAAGATACGGCGTTTTCAAGCCCACTCTGGGATGCATATAAAATCCCCCGAATCCCATTTCCTTGAAAACGGATATCTGCCGTACCAACTGTTCTTCTTCAAGATCTGTATTCCACGCCCAGAACGGCATTCCTCTGTATTCTGCCCCCGGATTTTTCAGAATGTATTCACTTAACATAATTTCACCACTTTCACCTTATATTTATATCTGGAAAATCCCGGAGAATACCCCCGGGATATAAGTGCTCAGGCTCTTCCCTTCGCCTCTTTCCATGTTGAAAAACTCTGTGTAATGACTCTCGATCCCAAAATTATGATCAAAAACATTCCCAGTGCGATATCCTGAAGCGCTTCGGAAAAGCCCAATGCCACAAATCCGTTAAAAATGATTGTAATGGAAATGCCCCCTATAAAAATCAGCAACGGCATACATTCTACCTGTTTTCTCATATATCTTCCCAAAATAACGCACATGATCGGCCTGAACACCATGCTCATCGATGTCATTTCCGTCCCTGCCGTAATGGAACCGGAATAACAGATATACAAAAGCGCCGACAAAGAGCCGAAAATACCTGTAAGGGCAATAGCAGCAAACTTGATCCTATCCGCATTGATCCCTACGTTTTTACACATCTTCTCGTCATTTCCCACCGCCGTAATATAACTCCCCACTCTGGTCTTATAGTAAAGAATATAGGCAAATACGGCAGCTGCAAAAACAATGATAATATTGCAGGGATAAGACCCGATAAAATATTCCGCTTCCGTGATCCTCAAATACCCTGATGAGCCGACCAGCTTCGCTCCTGCCACTTCAAAGATCAACACGATCCCCAGAGAGATCACCATTGCAGGAATCTTTATAAACCGGTACAGCAACGCCATGAACAGCGCTACCGCCATTCCTCCGATAAAGCAACCTGCCACAAGCCCCGCAACGCCAAATTTCTGCGCCATGATCCCACCAATAATCGCGGCAAACACTGTTCTGGCTCCCATGCTCAAATCCATGAGATCCGCATTCATCATAAGATACAGCCCCAGTCCCATTATAGTCGGAATCATACTCTGGCTGACCACGATTGGCAGACTGTGCATTCCGAACCCGGACGCACTTATCGAAAAAAACAAATATAAAATAATCGGTAAAGAAATCAGCTTTATTATATTCAACACATTTTTATTCATGATAGTCCTCTTTTCCGCAAATATCAGATTCTGAACGGTTATGCCTGTTTTCAGTCAGCGGTATTTTCTACAAACTCCTGAATCATATTCCTCATAGCTTCCTCGTCCAATCCGCTATTTACGCTCTTATCCAACGTATCTTTTATTACGCTCTCCTCATAGTATAAAGTATCTGCATTTCCGTATTTTTCCAGCCATTTTGCAGCAGTTTCCGCATCATCGATATCATACATCGGAATCTCCAGTTCCAATGGCATATCCGAAATACGATTTCCCTTGCAGGCATTTGCCACCGCTGCCGTAATCATATAAGGATCATACCCCCAGCTCGGCGCCCCTGAACTTGTCGCAAGTATATTCTTTTCAAACAGTTCCGCCATTGAATCCGGAAAATCGATCGTCGCCAGTTTTACGCTTTCAACTTTTCCGGCATCCTCGATTGCCTTTGCAACCGCTTCATGGATTCCGGCTCCTGTTGTGCCGACAACAAATATCGCATCCAGATCGCTGTACGCCGATAAAAAACTCTCCGCCGCATTCGTGGCGTCAGATGCCTGTGTAAGATCTCTCGCTTCCGCCACGATCTCCATGCCAAATTCCTCGCAGGCCCTCTGCGCACCCTGCTCTCTGAGATCTGTCGTATTATTTCCCTTCGCCATAGAAATGATAGCCACTTTGCTGATTCCTTTATTGTGCAGATTAGACATCACCTGATAACCCGTTTTTTCCTCATCCTCAAAACAATGGCCGATATAGTAATCGGAAGACTCCACCAGTGCTTTTATTTCTTCATCTGTAATACTTCTGAAAGCTATTCCCCAGTAAACCCCGGCTTCCTCACACATTGTAGTCACAGTCGTCAGTACAGAATCTGATGGCGGACCGAATACAATACCGTCTGCACCTGCCGCGATCTGGTCTTCCACAAACTGAATGGTGGCATCAGCCGATGCACCTATTCCTCCCTGAAAAACAACTGTTCCGCCCATACCTTCCACCATTGTTTTTACATTATTTGCCATCAGACTGAACATAGTCGCCCCGTTGTCAGTAAACCCTATTGCTATTTTAAAGCTTTCTTCACCTGTTGCTCCCTGCTCATTTCCGGTTTCCAATCCGGCACTTCCTTCCTGATCCTGCGCGGTATTGGAACCGCAGCCTACGAGACAGCCGCATAGCAATCCGAGAGTAAGCGCTGCCGCAAGTATTTTTTTCATATTAATTTTTTTCATCATATTCTTTCCTCCTGCATATTATTTCCTATAAAAATGTGTATCTGATTGGGAAATCCGGTTTCCCATAAAGCCCTGATAAAATATTATTTAATGACAACTAGATTTTTACGGTCAAATGAAATGGCAATGGCTGCCAGAAAAACAATTCCCTGAATCAGTTGTTTATCATGTGTCCCCAGTCCCATCAGCGTCATGCCGTTTGCCAGAAAAGCCATTGTAAAACTGCCGATAACAGCAGATCTGAATCTGCACGCCGAGCCGCCGCTCAGAGGAAGCCCGCCTAAAAGAGCTGCACACCATACATTCATCATAAGCGTGCCGCCTGTCGCCGCCGATGCAGTCCCTGTCCTGATCAGACTGAATAATCCCAAAAGTCCCACAACGCCGCCCATCACAATAAATGTCATATATTTTACTTTTTTCACCGACACGCCGGATAACCTTGCCGCCTCGGAACATGCTCCGACAGCCTTGCATTGTTTTCCGTATGCCGTAAAATTAAAGATATATGCGCCGACCAATGAGACCAGGATCATAACCGTTATCTTTAAACCGTTGCTGCCCCACTTTAACATGGAGACCGGCGCTGCCAGTGTACCTCCATCCAGCAAAAGAACCAGAATCCCCTGAAATACCGATTGTGTTGCCATGGTACCGATCAGCGAGCCAAGCCCCATATGTACATGCACAAACCCGTTGAAACATCCCAAAACCAGTCCCGCCAGCACTGCCGCCGGAATTGCCAGAACCGGTGAAATCCCCGATGCAAATGCGGCGCAGGTACAACTGACTGCCATAACGGTTCCCATAGACAGATCAAGATTTCCCACAGCCATGATAAAGGAAAAGGCAACCGTACCGATCAGAATAAAAAAGCTGTCATTCATGATCGCCTTCAGATTCCTTATTGAAAACACCTTTCCGCCGGTCAAAACCTGAAATAATATAATGACCGCCGCCAGTCCCAAAAAAGGAAACACGGTTTTTAAATTTATTTTCTTTAAACGCTCCATCCTGCTCCTCCTATACCATACAATTGATCAACGCATGTTCTGACAGCGTCTCATCCCGCTCAAACTCCCCGCTCTGCACACCGTCTTTCAAAACAATGATCCTGTCACTCATACCTATTACCTCCGGCATCTCCTCCGAAATGAGCAAAATACTTTTTCCCTGTGCTTTCAGGTTTTCCATAAGCCTGTAAATACTCGCCTTCACCCCGATATCAATGCCTCTGGTCGGACAATCCAGAATAAAAATATCCGCTCCGAAACCCAGCCATTTTGCCAGTGCCACTTTCTGTTTATTGCCGCCGGATAACTCCATGACATATTGGTCTATATCCTGCATTTTTACTTCCAGCCTTTCCGCCCATTCCAACACAAATTCCCTTTCCTTTCGCGGCGGGATAAATGTATTTTTGCTCAATTTTTTCAGGGACGCAACAGAAATATTATCCTTGATGGGAGAATTGATGAACAGGGATTCCTGATCCCTGTTTTTCCCTATATAAGCAATCTTCTTATGCATCGCAGCCTGCGGATTTTTCACGGTTTCCCCGTCTTTATCACATACTCTTCCGCTGCTCAGACGGATCGCACCGAACGCGGCTTTTCCGATATCATGCATGCCGCTGTCCGCAAGGCCGCTGAAACCCAATATCTCCCCTCTGTGAAGTTCCAGATTGATATTGTGCAGATGTTCCGTAGAAACCTCTTCCAGTTTCAGTACCACTTCCTTATCATAACTGCATGTGTGGTCTTCCCTGTAGTAGTTGTCAGCTATCTCTCTTCCGACCATCAGCTTCTTTATCCTTGCGGCTGAAAAATCCCCCCTCCCAATCGTATCAATATAATCCCCGTCTCTCAGCACCATGAGCCTGTCACATTTTTCCATCATCTCATCGATGTCGTGAGAGATAAAGATGATACTCTTATTCTCCCGCTTCATTTTCTCCATCATTCGATACAAAATATTGCGTCCGTTCTGACTGAGCGCCGTGGTTGTCTCATCCACGATCAGAATCTGTGGATCTGTCGATGCAGCTCTCGCCAGTTCAACCAGTTTCCCCTCCTCAAAAGAGCATTCCGCAATCTTCTTTTTTACCTCAAGCCCGGTAATTCCGATAGACTTCAGAATATCCTCCGCTTCCCGGTTCATCCTTTTTATATCCAGTATCCCGAATCTTCCAAAGCGTTTTTCGTCCCCGACAAAAATATTCTGCGCCACGGAAAGATGGTCAAATGTGGCTTTTTCCTGCAGAATCATACAGATTCCCTGTCTACATGCCTCCACACTGCTCTGCGCACCGTAAGGAGCACCGTTAAGCCTGATCTCGCCCGCATCAGCCGGTTGTATGCCGGCTATAATGGAAGTAAGTGTGGATTTTCCAGAACCGTTTTCTCCGATCAGCCCTAAAACTTCTCCGCTTTTGAGCTGCAGAGGAACTCCCTTCAGCGCTCTGGTAATACCGAAAGATTTTGTCATATTCTCTGCCGTAAGTATTATCTTGGCGTTTTCCATTTTCCCCGTTCCTTTCTCTCCTTGTTTTTCTTCCATTATAATTTTTTAAGAAATCCGCAACAATGTTACAAACCTTCTATTTTGTTAGGTTTTCTTATTTTTTATCGCCTTCTCTATTATTTTTTGTATTTTTTGATATAATGGGAGCATCCTGAAAACAAAACATACGGCAATTTATATGGCAGAAGGAGTTTTTCATGACCATAATAAATCAAATTACCACATTATTAGTAGATGATGACCAGCTGGTACTTGATGACCTCACAGTCCTGATCCCGTGGAATGATCTCGGATTTCAGATCATAGGAAAAGCCAAAAGCGCCAAACAGGCTCTCAGGCTGTTTAAAGAATATAAACCCAAACTCGTCATAACAGATATCATCATGCCGCCGACAAACGGAATCGAACTGATCTCTGAAATAAAAAAGATCAGCCCGGATACCTTTTTTCTTGTTCTTTCATCCTACGAAGATTTTCATTATGCCAAGTCCGCACTGCAGATGGGGGTGTCGGACTATTTATTGAAAACAGAACTTTCAGCCTCGGCTCTGGAAGATAAAATGAAAAAAATATCCACCGAAATAAACCTGCACTCCCGGACAAAAAAAACGCATATCCTGCTGGAACTGGAAAACTATTTTCGTCCTTCCTCTCGGTCTGCTTATTTTTCCGAACCTCTCAGAGAATACATTTGCAATAATGTATATTACTTTTTTCTCTGTTCTTCTCCGGCTTCCTTCCGGAGCAAAACAGATTCTTATCATGCGCCCTTATTTACAAAAGAATTTATAAATGATCTTGCCGACTTTCTGGAACTGACCTATCTGGACCTTTTGTTTTCCGTAGATAACTTTATCCTGATCGCCGTTCCCTGCCATACTTACCTGTCTGAAACAATAAATCTGTGGACAAACCGTATTCTGACCGCCTTCCGCAATCTGGGCTGTAACGGCTGTCTCTTTTATACGGAAAAACCTCTCGCTTTCATTGAACTCAAAAAAATTTATCTGCAGAAGAGAAACGAACTTGAATATACACTGTTTTTTATGCCGGAGCCTGCCGTAAAAATAAAACAGGATACGGACAGTTCCGCAGATCCCGCTAAAAGTATGCAGATCCCAAACTATGAGACATTTTCTGAGATACTCAAAAGGGAAGACGGCAAAAAACAGCTTAAGATGTGGTCAGACCGGCTTCATGAAGCAAAGGATTACAATATGCTGCAAAAATTTATAAATTACTGCTGCACATTGTTTCACCTAAATGCAGCTGAAGAGGCGGTGCATCTCTCCAGCCATCAGGCTCTTGATATATGGGCGGAAAAAAGCTATGACAATCTGCGCTCCTCAGGGCATCCATCCATAGAACAATACAGTTTCCATGTCAGAAATGCCATTTTATATATACGGAATCATTATTCGGATTCTTCTCTCTCGATTGAAAAAATGGCGGAAGATATCGGCATCAGCAGCGGACGGATCAGTGTTTTATTCAAGCAGGAGGTTTCCAAAACGATCAATGAATATATCACCGGTATCCGCATCGACGCTGCTATTGACCTGCTGCTCCACTCCAACTATAAAATATATGAGATCGCCGACAGGGTAGGATATCGTTCTTCCCAGTATTTCAGTCAGATCTTTCTCAGTTTTACAGGCAGAAAACCTTTAGATTACCGGAAAAACACACTGACTACCATTGTGATAGGGGATTCCAAAAATGAAAGTAAAAAGTAACCGGCACCAGGCGAGCATCTTAACTAAAAGACTGACCTCAAAGGTGATCAAAAACTATATTTTGACGTTTTTCATACTGCTTATTTTATTATTCAGTATTCTCTGCCCGGTTTTAATCAAAAATTCTCTGCAGACCCAGAATGAATATGCCAGCTTTATCGCCAAACAATATAATCAGCTGATCCTTTCCTCTCAGAGCACCACACAGTCTTTGATTAATACGCCCGAATTAAACAGACTGCTCACAAGCTACAGCCGGCATCCTTCCGCCTATACTAAATCCAAGATTGACGAGCAGCTCCAGAACTTTCTCTCCACTTTTTCAAAAGTGAAATACTGTATGATCGAAAACGAGGATGGTGTTATTTTTGAATCCTTTACGAATGCAGACATCGGCGCCAAAGAACTCTTTTTATCATCGGACTATTATCTTGAAATGCAGGATAAGACAAATGTTTCCTATTATTCTTCATTTTTTCCTCCCGAACTGTTTTCCTGTGGATCAAACAGTTTTACAAACCATACATTTTTTGTTTCCAGAAAATTAACACTTGGAAACAAACCCTATATCTTTACCGTTTTTTACAGTGTCGATGACTGTCTTTCCAACAGCAATACTTTTTTTAAAGATGTCTTTTCCGATTATGCCGTAATAACGCAAAACAATGACATCATTTATGCCACTTCCTCCGAAAACTCCAAAATTCTGGAATCCGGCCGGCAGATAACAAAGAGCGATACCAGAAAGCCCTTTTGTTCTTCACTCGGTCTCTACTATAAAAAAAATATTTCCACGATCGGCTGGAATGTCGTAACCTACTCCTCATGGCCTCTTTTTTTAAACGACTTTTTTCTGATCATGAGTATTGTTTTATTGTTCTATATACTCCCGCCGCTTTTTTTCTATTATAATATTGCCCACACAACCAGAAAGTATCTGGAGCCTTTGACAACTCTTTCAAAATGTATCTCCGGTTATTCTGCCGGCCAGTCACTTACATTGGATATCCACACAGGGGATGAGATCGAACAGCTCTCTGCAACAATCAATCAGATGATCAAAAAAATCAATAACCAGATAGAAGATATCAGAAGAAAAGAACACGAAAACTATATTACACAGTATACTCTTCTGGCAACCCAGATAGACCCGCATTTTATCTATAATTCACTGAACATTATCAGCATTATGGCACGTCAGAGCGGACAGAGCGATATTATTGAGGTCAATACCGCCCTCGGTAAAATCCTTCGCGAACGCTTCAGTACTAAAACCTCTATTTTTGAGACAATAGAAAACTGTCTGGATACCATCCGGCAATATCACACAATCATGAAGTACCGCTACAAAAATTCCGTGCAGATCAATATAAATGCGGAAACCCATGCTATTTCCGAAAAAATACCTAAGAATCTGCTGATCCCTATCATTGAAAATGCCTATTATCATGGTTTGACAAAGGAAGACGGCGACATTTTCGGGTCGATCGATATCTCCATCTATACGATAGATGATGAGATCGTGATCGAGATCAGTGATGACGGAACCGGCATCCCGCAGGAAAAACTGACTTATCTACTGGAACATAATTTTCAGACAATGCAAAACGACCGTACTCATATCGGTCTTTCCAATGTTTACGAGCGTTTAAGCTATATATACCATGACCGGTTCTCTATTCATGTTGACAGTACTTTGGGATTTGGCACGACTTTCAGTATCACCATTCCAAAATATGATTCATCTTACGAGTTTTCAAGCCTTTATTCGAATAAATAAAAATCCTGTGAAAAAATAAAAAATACCCCTTATGTCCTGCCGGTCACAGGTACATAAAGGATATTTCTCTTCGCCTTCAGGATATAACCTGATTGTTTTATTCCACTTCCAGCTTCTGTTTCAGTTTATAATCCTCTCTGTCATAATATCGGACTACCTCCGGATGCGCGATATAGAAACGCTCCCCTATATAAAGCCCCCGGTAATTCTCATTCCCGTACCCGTCATCCAGTTTTTCCGAAAGTATACTCTCAAAGCCGCTTCCGTCCCACCGGTACAATTCGTAGGCCCGCTTCACGCCCCTGTTGTAATCTTCTGTCACAAAACCGATCAGATTTTCCGCCGGATCAGCCAGCACCGCCTTATAATCATACAGCGCCGGACTGTAATCTGTCTCACCCAGTACCCTGCTGCCAAGCGTCTTCAGTTCCGCCGGGTCGGACATGTCAAACATCACCAGCTTTAATCCTTCCTGCGCGCCGCTCTTCGGGTCTGTCTCATATCCCAGCCCCAGCAGCTTATCCTCGCCCCAGAAATGCAGATATTCGGAAAATCCCGTGATCTCCAGTTCCCCCGCCAGCTTCGGATTCTTTTCATCCGAGAGATCCGCCGCAAAAAGCGGGTCCGTGTTCCGGTATGTGATAAAATATGCCATATCCTCCAGATATCTTGCGGCATAAATAATCTCCCCCACCGCGATACGGTTCAGTCTTCCCGTTATCTTCAGGTTTTCATCCAGCAGGAAAAGACAATTTTCCCACTCGCTTCCGGATGTGTCCGTTGTCAGCACGCGAAGCTTATTGTCCTTTTCATTGATCGCAAAGGTATCCCGCACACATCCTCTCAGAGATACCGCCGCCTCACCGTTTAAATATCCGCCTGTCAGAGAAAACTTTGCGATCTCCGTTGTTTCCCCGGCTCCCGTATAATTCCCGCGGTACAGATACAGCGAATCCTCCCCCATATAGATCTCGGAACCGCTATCCAGTATCATCACGGAATCCCTGACATCCTCAGGCCTGTTCACGGAAAGGGAGGAAATAATGAGCGCCCTCTCGCCGCGGTCCCCAAGATAAATACAGTCCTGCGCAATCTTTCTGGCATTCACCGCCGGAATCGCATCCTCCGGCGCTTTCCCGTAATCCTCCATCAGATATTTATCGGTAAACAGATATAGAATGCTGCCCGCCTTCCGGGATGTCACATAATTTCCGTCCTGTGTCATCTTTCCCGCCGGCACAGGATTTTCCCTGTCGCTGATATCATAGGTCATAACGGAAGTCACCACATCCGTATCAATATATTTCATGGCATGATCGGCTGCTTCGCCGTCTTCCATCTCTTTAAGGCTGCTCCTGCTCTCCTGCACCATCAGGATCAGCAGGTCACCGTCCACATACATGGCGCAGATATCCGCTGCACCGTTCTCCGTATCCGCATCCAGCGTGCCTACCTGTTTCATCCCTTCTTCCTCTGCGGCCAGTATGCTGACAGAACTCCCTCTCATCAGATAGATATACTCTCCGTCCGTTTTTACAATATCGCTTTCATCAATCCCAAAGGTCTGTACATTTGTTTCCGAATAGCTTTCCTTTTCCGCGGATGCTTTCTGTATATCCTGCTGCAGATCCTGTATTTCCGCCCTTTCCATGACATCCGCTCCATCCTCCCCTTTGGCATATGCGGATCCATCCCTTTGGTCCCTTCTGATCTCTTCAAGCCGCTCGTACACCGCATCATAGCTTTCCGCCAGCGTATAGAGATTCCCGGCATTTTTCCGCTCGATCCGTTCTGCTTCTCCTCCTGCTCCGGCGCCCGCCGATTCTTCCGCCAATCCTTCTACGGCGGCTTCCTGTACCGCGGATTCCTCATTTACCGCCCCTGCCTCCGTCGCCACTGCCATATCCATCGCCGCGGAATTCTCCGGCATCCCGCCTGGTGTCCCGAGATCGATCCCTCCCCGGCTCATCAGGGAGATACAGCAGATAATAAAAACCGCCGCCGCGGAAAGTCCGGCTGTCAGTTTCGGATTTCTGAAGAATAACAACTTTTTTCCGCTTTTTTTCTCCCCCGCTTTTTCCTGTTCCAGATTCCGGCATCTCTCCAGTATCTTTTCCGGCGAAAGGCTCTCCGGCACTTCCAGGACTTCCGCCGACCGCCTTATTCTTTCCAGCATTTCCTGTTCCGTCATACCAGCACCTCCTGCCCTTTCAGTTTCTCCGCCATCTTTTTCAGGGCGCGGCTCTCCCTTGACCTGACCGTATTCGCGTTCATACCCGTTATCTCGGAAATCTCCCTGCTGGTATAGCCGCCGAATACATGCATACCGATGATCATCCGGTCCTCCTCATCCAGTTCTCCGAACACCCTGCGCAGATGATAATTCTCCACCATATCATCCGCCCCCGAAATGTCCCCGATCTCTTCTTTCCACTCCACCGGTTTGTTTACATATTCTTTTCGCTTCCGCCTGCATTTATTAGATAGTATCCGAAATACCCAGCCCTCGAAAGCCTCCTCGCTGCGGAGTTTTCCTATAGTCACCCAGGCATCCGCCACCGTATCGCTGACCGCATCCTCCGCGTCCGCAGGATTTCCCAGCATATACAACGCAAAACGGTATAAATTCTGATAGATCTCTCTGTACAACTCGGCGAAAGCCTCCGCACTGCCCTGCTTCGCCTGTTTTACCAACTGCAGTTTTTTCTCCATGTCCCACCTCTTTTGCATCCGCCTCCCAGCTATTATATGGAAGAGGTTTTCATCTTATAAGTGTACAGCATTTTTTCATTTGTTGCATTCCCCGTTAAAAAACGGTGCAGCCGCGTTCTTTTCGCTGCTGCACCGCCTTATCTCCCAGACTGTCAAGGCTTCCTTTCCTTTTCCCATAGATTCGCTCCCGAAAACAGAGCAGTTCTCACCCCTCTGTTTATCTGAATTCCACCAGCCAGTTTCCCTCCGACTGCACAGATATATAATAACTGTGTGACGCATTCAGATAAATATTTTTCTTCGTCCTGCCATAAGTGCCCGCACCGTTGGCAAGAAGCTGTCTGGTATTATTATTGATATCATAGAGCCAGACAATGTAATTCCCTTTTCCTGCCCAGTTGGCGCAATAAACATCGTGTGTCTCATCATCCCCCTTGAAACGTCCTGAAACCATATTACCCGTCCCGGATTGTGTGGGTGTCGCCGAAGCCAGCACCGGCGTCAGCACGATCTGCCAGTGGCCCGACGCCAGCACATGAAGCGTTGTGGCATTTGCCCCTTTTTCGATCGTCGTGCTGCCGTTGTAAGCCCCCGTCTTATTTACCAGCACCTTCGACTCTCCCGCCGCATTCGTATAAAGCAGCCCGAAATACCCGTCCGCATCCGTGCTGACTGCGTGTACCTCATAGGGAATCGGCGTCATATTCAACCCGTAGATATCAAAATTTCCGTCTCCCTCATATACATAACTGTCCGCCGCGTCTTTATTTGTCACCATGATCTGCCTTGCGATCGCCGGATTATCCTTCACAAAGACAGTCGCGACCGTCTCTCCCAGCATTGCCCCTCTTTTATAACGGATCTGTGTATACCCCTTTGAGTCAGGCTCCACCCATTCCACACTGCAGATATTCCCATCCGCCACAGAGACCGCAAGTTCCGTTTCCGCCGGCATATTCCTTGCCGCCACGCTCATCGTCACCTCATCCGCCTGCGGGCTCAGCGAGATCAGAGCCGTGGAAATATCCACAAACGGCGTTTCCTCCGCCCGCACTATCTCTCCCGGCAAAACCGCAGCCCCCATCACAAGCGCTGCTGTCATGGCTGCCGCCATTATTCTCTTCCCTGCTTTTAACCTTTTTGCTATATTTTTTATATCATTTAACATAGTTAACTTCCTTTCTTTTATATGATCTGCGATTGCCCCCGAAGCCCGAAAAGAATCCTCAAACTCTTTTCGGAACACCCCCTGCATCCAAAACTCCCTCACTGGAATATCCCCAATATCTTATTCCAGAAATTCACAAACACCGCTTTAAACCTCCCCCACATACCGATATCTTCCCTCGGTACTTCAATATCCGTCACATGATCCGCATCATCCTCCGCCGTGATCTCCGCTGTCCGCATAATGATCTGGATACTGTTCGGAGACTCATTTTTCTCCGAGGTAAAGGACGGAAAACTCTCCGTTACGTCCATATTCAGGAAATTATGTTCTTCTTCGATCTCATCCAGTTCATTATCCACCGCATCTTTGATCGTATTTTTCGCATCCCGCATTACATCCACGCCGTCCGCTATGCCCACACCGCCGTGCATCACACCGGTTAAACCGTTCAGCGTCAACGTCAGTGAAGAAGACAGGGTATCTTCCGTCAGTTCCATCGTACTGCGAATGCTCGATAATGCCGCCTGTGTTGCGGAAATTGTCATCTCGGTGACACTGATCAGATCGCTGAGCTGAGTAATCAGAGTCTGCAGATCCTCCCGCACCGTCTCGTCCGTCCATTTCGCCATGGAATCCACTGAGTTCATGACACTGTTCGCCTTCTGAAGCAGTTCCTGGCTGTTGGATATCAAAGCTTTTCCGGTGTCGCCTGCGTCCACATTCAAGCCTTCGAGGGTTTCTATGTAAGAGGTAAGGAAAGATTTTAATCCTACATCCGCACCGGATGGACCAGCAATACTTGTATTCATATCTGCAGATGAATCAGGATCATATCCCATAGCCTCCACCGCTTTGGGTATCGCCGCTCCCATAGCTGCCGTTATTTCCGGATGTCCCGCTCCATATGCCCCCAGAACTTCATCTACCGTCATCCCTGTTTTTTCCGCAACCGCTTCCGCCGCAGCTTTTGTTGCCGCCTGCCCTACTGTTACGCCTCCTGCGGCCCCGGCTATCCCCTGGAGCTGCTCGATCTTCTCCTGATCAATAGTACCTCCCGCGATCTCATTTAGCATCCCAAGAGAACCGTTCAGGTTATTCAGATTTGCGCTCATATCCGAGCCGAAACTGCTAAGTCCGCCGATGGTATACATCATATCCGCCAGCCTGTCGATGGTCTGATCCAGATTGTCCTGATCCGCCTGCGTCTGGGTATTGATGATCTCCAGATACGTCACCATATTTTCCAGAGAAGCAATGGCTGCATCGGCATCCGCTTCCATGGACTCCCTGTTCTTATCGTAGATCTGGTGCGCTTCTTCCGCTCTCTTTAACCCTTCCTCCACGCTCGCCAGATCATCCCGCATCCCGTCAATATTATCCAGTATAACATCTAGGGCGCCGTCCATGGCATCCACGGAATCCTCCACCGTATCCCGTACTTCCCGCACATCGTTGACGATCTCCAGTGAATCCAGTGTTGCGGGCACTATCATAAAAAACACACCCATACTTTCATACTTATCTGTGCCTACATCCACCCGGAACTCACTTTCTTCTCCGGGAAGCGCAAGGAAAATAGCCGCTTTCTCCGTACCCAGAGTCTGAAGCTGCGCCCCCGGCGCCTCAATGCTCAGCGTATCCTTCATATCCACGATCGTACCGCACATCAGGATCATATTGTTTTTGTAATAATCCACAATATCCTCCTTCGGCGTCACATGGATCAGTGTTGTCACAAGCCCCTGAACGCCGCCCAGATCTTCCCCTGCCGCTTCCACACCGTTTAAACGGTAGGAGACATCGATATCCCAGGGCACTTTTGTTTTCAGTTCCTCCGACTTGCATTCATAATAGAAATACGGCTTATCCGTATCCTGCAGATCCCATGTCACTTTTCCTTCTTCCACCACCGGCTGCGTGCGGTCGCTCATATTGATAATCTCATCATACTCGCCGTAATCCTCTATCACGGTATTGCCGTTTAAAAAACATCCTTTTACCACGCTGATATCATCGATCGCCCCGTAATAATCCATATTGACATACATGGATTCATCAATCTCCACCTTCGGCGCTTTTGCCTGCAGAGGCGTACAAACTGCCCCTGCCAGCATGACTGCCGGTAAAACCGCTGCCGTTATCTTCATGAATCTTTTATTTTTCTTCATTGCCTGCATCCTCCTCGTCTATATCGTTTTTCCCTGCTCCGTCTTCTTCTGTCTCCGGATTTCGTCTATCTTCTTTATCTGCTTTACCTTCTTTATCTGCTTTATCCTCTCGATCTTCTTTACCTGCTTTATCTTCTCTATCTTCTTTATCTGCTTTATCTTCTTTATCTGCTTTATCTTCTTTATCTGCTTTATCTTCTCTATCTGCTTTATCCGCTTTTTCCGGCTCTTCCCCGTCATCCCGGTAAGTCTCCTGCAGTTCCTTCTCTTTCCATTTTTTCTCTTCCTGCAGCCGTTCCAGTTTTTCCTGTTTCTTCTGTTCCTTCATTTTTCTTACAATGATCCGGTACTCTATCTTTTCAAGCCGCCTGACGATCAGCGAGTCCTCTTTTTCCCGCGCCCTCAGCCGTTTTACAATACGTCCCTCATCCTTTTGTTTCTCTTCCAGCTTCTTTTGCTTTTTCGCCGCGGCTTTTTCCTTCCATCCGCCGACGATCTCCTTCTCCTTCATGATCTGCTTATCCAGCATCGTCATCAGCCCCGGTACAGCCAGCAGTACAAAGCCCATGCTCAATATCGCGCCGCGGCCCACCATATGTCCGATATCCCGGATGGCTTCCACCGATACCACAAAATAGATCGCATAGCCGGCAACGGTCAGGATCGTTCCCGAAGTCAGGATGGAGAGCATGCTTGCCTGCAGTGCGCCGAGCGCAGCCTTTTTCGGTTTCATGTTCTCTCTCCGGTTCAGATAATTATTGATCAGAAGGATCGAATAATCCACGGTAGCGCCAAGCTGGATACAACTGACCACCACCATCGCCGCAAACATAAACACCTTGCCCTGCAGATAGGGTATCGCCAGATTGATACAGATCGCCGCGCTGATCGGCACGATAGCCGCCACTGCCAGCAGCACCGACTGGAATGCCGCGATCACCACCAGCGCCACACCCAACAGGGAAAACGCATTGACCATCGCGTAATCCGCGTCACAGACAACCTTCAGATCCTGCGTGGACGGCGTATTGCCCGCCACATATGCATTTTCGGGATAATAGGATTTTACGATCGCCTGTATCTCATCCGATGTCTCAAAAGCCAGATCGCTCTCCGCCTTGGTTTTGGTAAACACAAGCATCCTGGTATAATGCTCCTTCCGCAGAAGTTCCGTCACGCTCGATGGCACGATCTGCTCCGGCACGCCGTTCGGCAGCATATCCGATAACGCCGTCACACTCCTGACATAACTCAGGCCCTTCAGCTCCGCCGCCAGCTCCCGCTCCAGCACCGGCGAACCGTTGGGCACCATGACAAGATAAAGATTGCTCCGCCCGAACTTTGATTCGATCAGCTGTTCATCCTCGTAAACGATCGTTCCTTCGCTCGCCCCCAGCGCACTGTTGCCGTAGGTATTTGTATTGGAGTTCTGCATCAGATAGGTCGGTATAAAGATAATGGCGATAAATACCAGCATCGCATACCGGAGCCTGAACACTCCGCCCGCCGCTTTTTTAAAGGACGGCATGATGATCTTATGCTGTGTCCGTTCGATCAGCGGATCAAACTTCAGGATCAGTGCCGGCATAAACAAAAGCACCGTCACGACACTGCTGATAATGCTCTTCCCCAGCACAAAACCCAGATCCTGCCCGATCAGAAACCGCATGAAGAACAACGCCATAAATCCTACGAAAGTCGTCATACCACTGGAGAGGACCGACACCGCCGAATGCCGGATGGCATTCACCATAGCCTTCTCCTTATCCGGTTCCGCCTCCTTCTCCCGCATGAATGTATGTAACAGGAAGACCGAATAATCGATGGAAATGGCAAGCTGCAGGATCGCCGCCACCGAACTGCTGATAAAGGAGATCGTTCCCCGGAAAATATTGGTTCCCATGTTGATCACGATGGCAACCCCCATCACGACCAGAAACAGGAACGGCTCCGCCCAGGAATCCGTTGTGGCACAGAGGATCAAAAAGATCAGAATAACCGCGATAACCGTTATGATAGCGATCTGTACCTTTAAATTCTCCTGCAGTGACTTGTTTTCCACCGCCGGCCCGCCGTAATGTCCTTTTTCTCCGAGGATGGCGCTGATCTCGTCAAGGGCGTCATTCGTCAACTCAGATGTATCGCCTTCCGTAAAAGTCACATCCATCACGGCACAGTTATCTTTATAGTAATCCGTCTGCCCCGCGATATCGATAAATTCTCCCGACATATAGATATCGCTGCTGATCCAGGAGACCATATCCACGCCTTCCACATTTTCCATCATCTCTTTATAAAGCTGCGCTTCATAAGGCGTAACATTTTCTATCATGATACGCGCCGTGCCCGGATAGCCGAATTCCTCCTCCATTACATTGATGGCCTCTTTGGATACCATGGTATCCGGCAGATAGGAAGTCAGATCATAGTTGACTCCTATAAACGGAACACATACGGCACAAATGGCTGCAAGCACGATAAAGATCCGCATGATCTTTTCCCTGTGCTTTACGATTCCCTCCGGCAGAGATGTTTTTCCTTTCCGAAGATCCTCCAGACGCTTCTCTCTGTTTTCCAGTTTCTCTTTTACTTTCCGGCCCGCCTCTTCTCTTGCAGCCCTTGCCTCAGCTTCCGATAACTTCATATTTCTCTCACCTCGCAAATGTCTTTTATCATTTAACAAGATATCTCTTTCCATCCCTTATGTCTTTAGATAAACTTTCTCTTTTGTATTATTTTTTGACAAATTCATTTTTTTGTCTATTTCTTAAAGAGGACTTGTCGGGTATTGTATAGTAACACAAATAGAAAAATTCCCGTCACGGGTTATAAAGAAATGAGGATGATGAAATGAGCCTTAATCAGGATATGAAAACAGCTTTTTTTGAAATGCAGCTTCAGCATTTGAAGCGGCGCAAAAAAAATCCGCTCACCCCGAAGGCGGCGGACCATATCTTAAAGAATTATAAAAGGATGTTCCATCTGGACAGTCCTGTCTCTTTCACAAAGGAAACACAGGAAAAGTTTATGTATCTGTTTTCGGAAGAGTCTCCGGCAAATCTGGTAAAGTGGCTCGAAGCTCTGTTCCTGTGATGAGATTGTTTTTATACTGATAAATATAATAAGACAAACGTTCTATGTTTTCCACCAGTTCCTTCATATTTTCGGAAAGCACTTTTTCATCTGCCTTCATGCCTCCCATCGCCCATTCGATGACCACGCCCGTCAGCCCATAGGCGAATATTTTGGCTGCCAGCCGCTTTTTTTCGGGCGTTAGCTGCCCTCTCACATCCAGATCCTCCACCGCCGTCTCAAATAAAGTCGTCAGCATTTTCAACAGATATTCCTCAAAGAAATTATCGGAGCATTTGATCGTATTCATATAAAACGCTTTATGTTTCCGCATGATCTGCAGCAGTTCATACAGCTTTTCATCCCAGTTGCCAAAAGAAATATCCGCGGTCAGCGGCACAAAAGTCTCATTATAGTAGATCCAGTCCAGCAGTTCATACTTATCACTGAAATGATAATAAAAAGTCTGCCGGTTCACACCGCATTCCTTTACGATATCCCCCACTGTGACATGCTCAAAAAGCCGTTCGGAAGCCAGCCGCTTCAGGCTTTTCGCCAGTTCTTTCTTTGTGATGTTTGCATTTGCCATGTTCCCTGTTCCCTTCCGCGGCATACAGATGTGCCGTGATCTCCGCCGCAGGCCCTTCTTCTGACCCGCTATCTTCTGTACAGCTTCATATAGGCGGCATCAAGCACCTCCTGATACCCCATCTGCTCCATCCACTCATATATGATATGATTCTGCGGAGAATCATAGTACGCCGGATTTTCCCCCAGCTCCTTATCCACCGCAATGACCGTCGGCATCTTCTCCGGATGCTCCTCATAATAATGGATAAACATCTCATTATAGGCGTTGGTCCCCTGAGTGGAAGGCGTCGCCGTCTGCGCTTTCGTCCAGAGATATACAATATTTTCGCTGCCGATATATAACAGTTTATCTTCCGCCGAAAGTTCCGCTGTCAGCACCCGGTAGTCATCCTGCAGCACAGCCTGCGTATCTTCCAGCATGTAAATTCCCTTCGCCGGTCCTGCCTCCACTCTCTTCAGCGGCGCCATCACCGTCGCCTCCGTGCAGCCTGAGATCCGTATCTGCACCAGCTTGCAGACAAAGAGCCCCGCCAGGAACACAAGCGCCCCTGCCCATAAAAGCCCTTTTTCCCACTGCATCGTCTTTTTTACATTCCATACTTTCACGGTTCCCCTTACGGATACGGGCATCTCCGGCTCCTCTTCCACCGCCTCGTAACGCTTTCCCAGCATCCACACCACCGCAATGACGCCGATATACATCTTTGCCATGGAAGTATTGACATCCATATTGGTCACGATAAGAACTGACAGAAGTGTCACAAATCCCGGCAGGATTCCGAACCATAAACATACCCTGTTATCTTCTGTCCTGTCCACCAGATACACTAATATTCCCGTCAGGGAAACGGCAAAGAACCGCCACATCATAAAGAACTGGTTTTCGTCTCCCAGAAGGCATCCTGCCGTCTGCAAAATGCCGGCTGCAAAAAGCATGATCAACGCCGTCAGGTACGCCACATCCTGCCATCTTTCCTTTTTCTCCAGTTCCCTTTCCTTCAGATAACTGAGCAGGGTTCCCGCTGCAGCCACTACGGCTGACAGGATCAGCACAGACACCAGGATCTCCAGAAACTGCGCCCCGAAAATCTCCCATTTTACCTTCGTACTTACCAGCGTATGGGACTCATCCTGAAAAATATAACCGACGCTCTCCAAAAACTTTTCCGGTGTCAGATAGGTGCACAGATACCCCAGAAACGAAATGCCGAAAACCGCAGAACCGGCTGTCAGCAAAAGGCTCTGACCGAACTTTTTCTTTCCGGATTCCTCCCCGCATCGGAAAATACCCGGCAGATACAACGGATACAGCAGGATCAATGTAGGATAGGAAAACATCTGCGCTGTCAGCAGCACCCCCGACAACACCAGATATCCCCACTTTATGCCCTCTCCTTTATAACAGCGGTAAAAACATAAAAAGATCAGCAGCACAAACCAGTACTGCTGCAGTTCAAACTCCGGACACTGCACCCATTTGGGCAGGAAATTCAAATGCAGGAAAAACAGAAGCAGGGAAAAGGTCTTTTTCATCTTCCCGGTCTTCACTGCCGTTTCATACAAATAAATACCTGTCAGTATATGGATCAGCGTCCCGATCACCCTCGCATAGATCACGATATAATCCGTGGTACCTGCGATCATCCTGTACAGCCACAGAAAGGGCGCGAGAAAAACACCGCCCAGCTGATGGGATTCCCACAGATCCAGAAACAGCCTCTCTCCCGCCGCCAGACGATACCCCACCGCCAGCGCATAGCTCTCATCGATATCCAGACTGACAAATATGGTCTTTATGGCCGCCAGTACGGAAAGCACCAGAAGGACAAGGCATATGCCCTGCCCCACCCTGTCCCATATGGCATAGTTTTTCCTCTTACGTATCCGCTTTTCTCTCATCTTTTTGTTTCATCAGCTCCACCAGATTGAGCTGGAATTCAAAATCCCGCCTGCTCTTGATCGCGTTGCTGGACAAGATCAGCCCTGCAAAAAAAGCCTGCAACGCCGCCAGCATCACAAAACAGCAGACAAACAACGTAGGAAACCGATCCACCAGTCCCGTCTCAAAGTAAGTCACCAGTACCGGAATCAGAAAACCGATGGAAAGCGCCGCCAGCACCACACTGATCAGCGTAAAAAATTTAAACGGCTGATAGTTCCGAAACAGCCTGCCGATGGTACCGAGCACCTTCAGGCCGTCGGAATAAGTATTGAGTTTGGAAACACTGCCCTCGGGCCTGTCCCTGTACTCCACGACCACATTGTCGATCGCCATATTGTTGTTGACCGCATGGATCGTCATCTCCGTTTCGATCTCAAAACCTCTCGACAGGATCGGAAAAGTCTTTGCAAAGCTATAGCTGAAGGCACGGTAGCCCGTCATAATATCCTTGATATCGCAGGCAAAGATCCTGTTGATCGCCATCCGCACAAGGGAATTTCCCATATTGTGAAAGGGCCTTTTATTCTCCGTAAAGTAAGTGGAGGAAAGCCTGTCCCCCACCACCATATCCACCTGTTTTT
Source organism: Lachnospiraceae bacterium (assembly GCA_910573755.1). Classification (GTDB taxonomy): domain Bacteria; phylum Bacillota; class Clostridia; order Lachnospirales; family Lachnospiraceae; genus 1XD8-76. Next base: position 26,593 of record CAJTBO010000027.1, read on the forward strand.
CCAGCACCTTTTCCGCCATCCTGCGGGCATATTCCAGCGGATAGGTATCGTCCCCGTCCGTCATGATATAACACTCGGCTTCGATCTCCCGGAACATCCGCCGGATCACATTGCCCTTCCCCTGCTGATACTCCGGGCGGACGACAGCCCCCGCCTTTTCGGCGATCTCGGCGGTGCGGTCGGTGGAATTATTGTCATATACATAGATGACCGCCTCCGGAATATACTTTTTCGCATCTGCGATCACCTTCCCTATGGTCTTTTCCTCATTATAGCATGGAATCAAAAGAGCGATCCTGTCCATTTTCTCTCCTCCGCAGAAGCATTCCTGAAAGTTATACGCAATAAACGCTCCCGCCGTTATTTCAACACAAGCCTCTTAAAGCTCTTCTTCCCCTTCTTTAAGATAACACCGTCGTTGTCAAAAAAGTTCATGTCATATACCGCCTTGACATCCGTCACCTTCTCGTCGTTTACACTGACGCCGCCCTGTTCGATGGCACGCCGCCCCTCGGAACGGGAAGCCGCCAGCCCGGAAGCCGTCAGCATACCGATCAGATCGATCTTGCCGTCCCGGAAATCATCCCCGGTGAGCACAGCCTTCGGCATATTTTCTATACTGCCGCTGCCGCCAAAGAGCCCTTTGGAGGCCTCTTTCGCCTTGCCTGCCTCCTCTTCGCCGTGTACCAGATTGGTCAGTTCGTAGGCGAGAATATCCTTCGCCTCGTTTAACTGGCTGCCCTCCCACTTATCCATCTCATCGATCTGCTCGATCGGCAGGAAAGTCAGCATCCGCAGGCACTTCAGCACATCCGCGTCCCCGATATTACGCCAGTACTGGTAGAACTCGTAGGGCGTGGTCTTGTTCGGATCAAGCCATACGGCGCCCTTCTGGGTCTTGCCCATCTTCTTCCCCTCCGAGTTCATCAAAAGGGTGATGGTCATAGCATAGGCATCCTTCGCCAGCTTTTTCCGGATCAGTTCCGTGCCGCCCAGCATATTGCTCCACTGATCGTCCCCGCCGAACTGCATATTACAGCCGTAGCGCTTGTACAACTCCAGAAAATCGTAGGACTGCATGATCATGTAGTTAAACTCCAGAAAACTCAGGCCCTTTTCCATCCTCTGTTTATAGCACTCCGCACGGAGCATCGTATTGACGGAAAAGCAGGCGCCGATATCCCGGATAAATTCAATATAGTTTAAATCCCTGAGCCACTCGGCGTTGTTCACCATCATGGCTTTTCCTTCCCCGAACTCGATAAAACGGCTCATCTGCTTTTTGAAACATTCGCAGTTATGGTCGATCATTTCCGTTGTCATCATATTCCGCATATCCGTCCTGCCGGAAGGATCGCCGATCATACCGGTTCCGCCGCCGATCAGCGCGATCGGCTTGTTTCCCGCCATCTGCAGCCGTTTCATCAGGCACAGCGCCATAAAATGGCCCACATGCAGGCTATCCGCCGTGGGGTCAAACCCGATATAAAAGGTAGCCTTTCCGTCGTTGACAAGTTCTCTGATCTCCTCTTCGTCCGTCAGCTGGGCAAGCAGTCCCCTTGCCTGTAACTCTTCAAATATTTTCATAACAGCATACTCTCCTCTCTGTATTGAAATCCTCCGCAGTAATCTTACTATTTACTTTTTCGCCGTCCTGCCCGCTATGTGAAATGCCGCCATCATCATCACCGACAGCACGGTACTTCCCAATAATATCAACAGGATCCTGACGGGATAGGAACAGTAATACAGGTAGACCTGTACCATCTGTCCGGTCCACCAGTGGACGCAGTAGATCGGCAGGCTCAGCATGCCGAGCCACTCAAACACTTTTCCGTGGATCTTCCCCGTATAGCTTACGCCGCTTAACGTGATCGTCAGAGACACGGCAAGGATACCGACCACCGTCTCAAACACGTAGGCTTCCGGTTCGGAAGCCGCGAACAGGAAACATACAACGATGCCCCCGGCCTCCGCGATCGTCAGCAGAACCTTCGCAAAGGTTCCAAAGCTTTTCGCCGCCAGCTTCCCCGCCGCCAGATAGATCCCGAATCCCAGCGTCAGATTGGAAAAGGCGACCAACAGCCCCGAATAGCCCACCGGCGTTGTCTCTCCCCATCCCCAGGAGCCTCCCATGTGCAGGATCATCCAGCCGTGGATCAGAACCGGCACAAACCATACGATATAATGTTGAAAGGCATCCTCCGCTTTCAGACAAAGATAAACGATCAGCGGCAGCGTAAACAGCATTGCCGATACATACCACAGCGGCGCGTTCATAAACCGGTCCAGCCTCCCGGACACGATGCCTCCCATCGGCAGGAACAACAGTTCAAAAGGCAGAACCGCCAGTTCCGGCACCATATCCGCCGAAAAATTCCTCACCGAATAAATACGCCAGATATAAGCGATCAGCGTCCCGCATGCCGCATAGGGAAAAACTCTCCTGATCTTCTTCAGCGTATAATCCACCGCATAGCGCATTTTCTGAGAGATCTCCCCGTTTTCCTTTGAGATATGCCTCATCGCCATTGCGCCGGAAATAAAAAAGAAAAACTCCACCGCCACAAATCCGCTGGGGAACACGGTTCCCGTCTCAAAATCCTGCGCATTATGATGGATCACGATCATCACGCAGAACAGAAACCTGCACAACTCGATATATCCGTTTTTTACTTTCCGCATTTCTTTATTTTTTCCATCCATTCCCGTATCAGTCTTTCCTCTGCCATCCCTGCACGTATTTAGCATTACTTGTTTGCCATCAGCTTGATCATTCCGTCATTTAACCCCTTTACGGTCAGCTTGTACATCGGAAACAGTTCCTTGATCGCCGTCTCCGCCTCCCGCCAGGGCGCCCTGCCCGGCGCCATCTTTGGATTCATCCAAACGATCTTTTTATAGTGTTTCTTCATCAGCTGCAGCCACGCAAAGCCGGACAAGCCGCCGTTTGGCCCTCTGTAATTTCCGCTGTCGGAATAAAGTTCCTCCGGCGCCATCGCTGCATCGCCCACAATGATCACCTTATAATCGCTGTCCAGGTTGCGGAACATCCACTCCGTATCCACCCACTCGCCGTTCTCGCACTCCGGCGTCTTGTAAAGCTTGCTGTAGATACAGTTATGGAAATAATAGCACTTTACATCCTTAAAATGGTTCGACTTGTTCACCGCCTGAAACAGATCGTTCATCAGCGAACTGTAGGGGATCATGGTTCCGCCGGAATCAAAAAGCAGTAAAAGCTTCACCGCGTTTTTCCGGGGCTTTTCCATCACGATCTGCAGACAGCCGCCGTTGTTGCAGGTCTTATCCACCGTACCCGGGATGTCCAGTTCCGTCTTCGGGATATCCAGCTTTGTGGAAAACTGCCGAAGCCGCCGGAAAGCAAGCTGGAACTGCCTGTTATCCAGCACCCTGTCATCCCTGAAATCCTTGTATTTTCTGGCGCCGATCACAGAGAAAGCCGACTGATAACCGGTTTTTCCGCCCACTCTGACGCCGCCTACATTGCCGCCCATATTGCCGAAAGACGTTTTGCCCATGGTGCCGATCCAGAACGAACCGCCGTTGTGCTCCTCGTTCTGATCCCGCAGCCTGTCCTTGAAGGTCTGCTCCACATCTTCCTTATCGATGACCGTATTGTCCTCCATCTGGTTTAAATGGGCTCTTGCCTCTTCATGCGCCAGCTCCATCATATCCGACTTATCCAGCCACCGGAGCATCTGGGACGTCACTTCATTTTCCGACTTCACACCCTTAAAGCACTCCTCAAATGCCATATCGAACTTGTCAAAATCCGTCTCGCTTTTCACAAGGATCATTCTTGCCAGATAATAAAACTGCGTAAGGCTGCTGCCCGCCATACCCCTCTCCAGCGCATCCTGCAGCGTCAGCCATTCGCTCATCGTGATATGAAGCCCCTTTGCCTTGCATATCTGAAAAAAAGGATAAAACATATTGAGATACTCCCTGTATTCCGGTTCCGCAAAATCCCTTCCGGCACATCTTTGCACAACGCAATTTCCAACCGTTTTACATCCGCCGGTCGGGTTATGCGCTCCCACGGATTCTGCCCTTTCCGGTTCCTCTGATCCTTCGGTATCAAATACCGTGCTGTCTTACTGTCTCCAGATCCTCGTCCTTTTTCACCACCACGCCAAGAAACGGCATCCTCTCCTTCAGCACGCCTGCCGGAATCCCGCCGATCTGCAGCGCGTTGATCCAGTCGATCAGTTCTGACGTGCTTGGTTTTTTCCGGATATCCCGCATGGAACGGATATTATAGAAGATATCCATCGCCTGCTGCATCAGGTTCTCCTCCACGTTTGGATAATGGGTCTTTACGATCTCCGCCATCAGTTCCCTGTCCGGGAAGTCGATATAATGGAAAATACATCTCCGGAGGAACGCATCCGGCAGCTCCTTCTCCGCATTGGATGTGATGATCACAATAGGGCGGTGTTTCGCTTTTACGGTGCGCTTTGTCTCATGGATATAAAACTCCATCTGATCCAGCTCCCAGAGCAGGTCGTTGGGAAATTCCAGATCCGCCTTATCGATCTCATCGATCAGAAGCACCACCTGTTCTTCCGCCTCAAAAGCCTCCCCCAGTTTTCCCAGTTTGATATAGCGGGCGATATCATCCACGCCCTCCTCCCCGAACTGCCCGTCATAAAGGCGCTGGATTGTATCATACATATAAAGTCCGTCCTGTGCCTTTGTGGTGGACTTGATATTCCAGATGACCAGCTTCTTCCCGAGGGACTGCGCCACCGCCTGTGCCAGCATAGTCTTTCCCGTGCCCGGCTCCCCCTTGATCAGAAGGGGCTTTTGCAGCGCGATCGCCACATTCACTCCGTCCATCAATTCCCTCGAAGCTACGTACTGATTGGTACTGTTAAATCCCTGATCCATTTTTATCCTCTTTCTGTGCATCTGTTTTCACAGGATATATCCGCGCAAGATGCACCGCACGCAGTTCCTGTTTTATTTGCTTTGCTTATTTTATCCGGTTTATTTTTTATATTTACTTTATCTGCTCATCTGTTTTATCCGGTTTATCTATTTCATCTGTTTTATCTGCTCATCTTTTTTGCCTGCTTTATCTCTCTTTCCTTTTTATCCTTCTTATCTTAATTGTATGGTTATCCCTTCGTCACCGCCCGATACCCGGTACGCCCTGATCTCCTTCATTCCTTTCGGCACCAGTACATACTCTTTGAAAACAGCATGTTCTCCCGGCGGCAGTATATTGCAGTTCTGATAATTTCCGGGTCCCCAGTAATCCTCATCTTTTTCGAGCACGCTGATCCATTCGTCATTTTCTCCATAATACAGACAGATATTTCCACAAACGTCCGTCGTATCATTGATCGTGCCCACAAGGTCATAGGTGATCTCCACCACTTCCATCTCCTCCGGATCATCTACTGCCATGTAATCCGGAATCAGATACCCTTCCGGCATCCCGTCCAGCCGTATCCCTTCACAGCCTGCTATAGGTGAATAGGCATAAGGCGTACAGACATCAAAGTACAACTGGCTGACATATCCGGAATAGCAGATCAGGCATGCCAGGACAACAACCGCACAGAAAACACCGGAAAACACATTCAGCTTATTTTTCATGGCGTCTCCTCCTCAAGAACCAGGGCAACACTCACTCTCTTTTCCAGAATCGAGATACCCTCCTTCTCCTTTTCCTGATCAAACGAGATCGTGACCACTCCCGCGTCTTTCCCGGTCAGGAAATAAAATTTCCCGGTCTTTCCTTCTACGGAACTGTAATCCAGATAGTTATATCCTGTCAGAATTTCTTCCGCATCATATCCTTCCATGGAATACAATTCTTCTATAATATCATCCGTAACATAATAGGAGGATTCCCCGCCGGAAGATTTTTTTATCAGCACATCTCCCAAAGTATAACTGTCCAGATACTGGCTGCAGGTATATCCGTCCGACAAATATACCATACCGGAAGTAAAACTTCTGTCCCATTCCTCCGTCGGCAGTACGCCCACCGTCACCGCCACCAGCTTATCCCCTGCCGGTATATGGGCGGGAATATCATCCAGCATGGATGTATCCACCACTTCCGCTTTCTCCACAACGAGCATCCTGCCGTTTATCTCAAAAAGCTCCCCCGGTCCTGCGAATTCCTGCTCATAATCCAGAGTGGTATAGCTTTTTGTCAGGCTGACCCTCTTTATATTGCAGGCTATGATCGTTGCCACGACCGTCACCGCCGCCAAAACGAAACAGACCAGCGCGACCATATTTTTCTCCAGCGCTCCGCTGTCCGGCTTTGCGTTTCCGTATTGTTGCCGCGGGCGGCTTCCCTGAGTTCCTGCCTGCTGATAAGGGTAATTTCCCTGCTGCCCTTTCCGCTGATACGGATTATCCCCCCGCGTCCCGGTCTGCTGATGCGGATAACCTCCCTGCTGCCCTTTCTGCTGATACGGATTATCCCCCCGCGTCCCGATCTGCTGATACGGATAACCTTCCTGCTGCCTTTTCTGCTGATACGGATCCGCCGTCCCTGTCTGATGCGACATGCCCTGCTGCATCTGCGACCCGTGCATATTGTATTTATCGTACATCTTGTGAAGCTGCGCGTGCTGCTTTACCGCCTGCGCGTCGGTGGACGTCTTTTCCCTGTCCTCAAACTTCGCGCTGAAATACCCGCTTACATCATATTCCGTCTGCCGGTTATGAAAATGCCCGCACTTCGGACAGATCCCGCTATACATTTCCTCGTCAAAATGCTTTCCGCATCTCATACATTTCATAATATACCACCAACTGTACCCATATCTGTCAATTTAAAGCCGGTACGTTCAGCCCAAAGCGCAAACGGACCGCGGCAGGGCTGTTTTCGCCCGGACATCTGCCCTCCGTCCTATACCTGCCACCCACTGCTGATCTCGATCTTCTTATCCCGCAGCATCAACTCATCCAGCGCCTGCGCCGCAGGTTTTCCCTCAAACAGCACCAGATTCACCTGTTCGATGATAGGGATCTCCACACCGTATTTTTCCGCAAGCCCCATAGCGGCTTTAGCGGAATAAACGCCTTCCACCACCTGCTTCACTTCATCCATGGCTTCCTGCATGGTCTTTCCCTGACCGATCAAAATACCGGCGCGCCTGTTGCGGGAATGCATGGACGCACAGGTCACAATCAGGTCCCCGATGCCGGTAAGCCCGCTGAAGGTCTCCGGTTTTCCTCCCATTGTCATTCCCAGTCTTGCAATTTCAGCGATGCCCCGTGTGATCAGCGCCGCCTTTGTATTATCGCCGCAGCCCAGACCGTCCGCGATACCTGCCGCCAGCGCGATCACATTTTTCAGGGCGCCGCCCAACTCGATCCCCAGAATATCCGGGCTTGTATAGACACGGAACACCTTATTCATCAAAAGATTCTGAATATATTCCGCCGTTTCCTTTGTTTTTGCGCCGACCACGATCGTGGTTGGCATCCCCTTTCCCACTTCCTCCGCATGGGAAGGTCCGGAAAGCACTGCCACATCCGCCTGCGGCACCTCCTGCCCGATGATCTCGGACAGCGTCATCAGTGTTTTTTCTTCCACGCCCTTCGCCACATTGACAATGATCTGTCCTTCTTTCACAAAAGGCTTCATCATCGCCGCCGTACTTCTCGTAAACGGTGAAGGCACTGCCAAAATACACATATCCTTCCCTTCTATCGCCGCCGCAAGCTCTGTCGTATAGGAGATGTTCTCCGGCAGTTTCACCCCCGGCAGTTTGTCCAGATGCTCCCTGTTTTCCTGCAGCATCTCGATCTCTTCTTTTACGATAGACCAGACTGTCACTTCATGTCCGTTGTCCGCCGCCAGCTTAGAGAGCGCCGTTCCCCAGCTTCCGGCGCCGATCAATCCTATTTTTGCCATACCCTGTTTCCTTTCTGTTATATGAACTGTACAATATTTGCCGCCGTTATTCCTGCTTCTCTTCCTTCTTCTTCAGATAGGTCTTTCTCTCCTGTCCCTTTAACAGCCGTTTGATATTTTCCCGGTGTTTATAGTATGCCATCACAGCCAGTATTGCCGATACGATATACATCTCGTTCAGCGCCGCCTGTGACATCCCGAATACGCCCGTCTGTCCTTCTATGATGATCTGAATGATAAATCCCGCATACACAAGAAGGGAACCCAGTGACACATAATGCGTCGTAAAAAAGGTGCCGAAAAACACGATGACACCCATGATGAAAAAACTCCAGTGAAAGCAGATGATCAGCCCTGCTGTCGCCGCAATGCCCTTTCCGCCCCGGAAATTCATATAAAAAGGAAAGTTATGCCCTAAGATTGCCCCTGCCGCCGCATATAAAACAAGCAGATAGTTGATATCCGGCGCCAGATACGGCGCAATGATAAAACGCGCGGCAAGACATGCTATGGCACACTTCAGGATATCCCCAAACAGCACCAGTACCCCCGCCTTCACGCCGAAAGTCCGCAGCGTATTGGTTGTACCGGCATTCCCGCTTCCCTTTTCCCTGATGTCGATCCCTTTTGTTCTTCCATAGATATAAGCTGTCTGAAACAGCCCGCACAGATATCCGACCGCTAAACAGATAATACGTGCTATCATATTCTCCTCCATCCCAGTTCCGCATCTGTTCCTGCGATGCCATCACGGCAGAGCGATTTCCAGCCGCTTTTGCGTCTGTAAATCCTCTGGGCATCTTCTGAACAGATGCTGTTCTCCTGTTCCGCATCTGTTCCTGCGATGCCATCACGGCAGAGCGATTTCCAGCCGCTTTTGCGTCTGTAAATCCTCCGGGCATCTTCTGAACAGATGCTGTTCTCCTGTTCCGCATCTCCCCATTCCAGTTCCGCATCTTCCCCTCCCAGTACCGGTTGCGGCAGAGAAATTTACGCCCGCCCTGCGTTCGTAAATTTCTCCGGGCACTGTCCGGGGAAGATGCTGTCTATTTATCGCCCTTTCGTTCCCTGATAAAGAACTTCAGCGGCGTTCCCCTGAAGCCGAAGGTTTCCCTGATCTGGTTCTCTATATATCTTGTGTAGGAAAAATGCATTAATTCTTTATCATTGACAAAGATCACAAAAGTGGGCGGTTTTACCGCTACCTGTGTGATATAATAGAGCCTCAGCCTCTTTCCTTTATCCGCCGGCGGCTGCTGCATCGCCACCGCCTCCGACATGATCTCGTTTAAAACGCCGGTGGCCACACGAAGCGCATGGTTTTCGTGCACTGCTTCTATTATATCATATAATTTCGGTAATCTCTGCCCCGTCAGCGCAGAAATATATAAAATTTCCGCATAGGGCATAAAAGACAGCACCTGCCTGATCTTTTTTTCGTATTCCCTTGTGGTTTTATTGTCCTTTTCAACAGCATCCCATTTGTTGACCGCAATGACCATGCCCTTGCCGCGATCGTGGGCGATCCCTGCGATCTTGGCATCCTGCTCCGTGACGCCGTCCACCGCGTCGATCACAAGCACCACGATATCCGCCCGCTCCACCGCACTGACTGTACGGATGATCATAAAGCGTTCCAGCTCTTCCTTGATCTTGTTTTTCCGGCGAAGCCCCGCCGTATCGATGAACACATACTCCTTGCCGTTATAGGTCACCTCCGTGTCCACCGCGTCCCGGGTGGTGCCCGCAATATCGGAAACGATCAGGCGGTTTTCTCCCAGCAGCCTGTTGATGATCGAGGATTTCCCTACATTGGGTTTTCCGACGATGGCAACCCTGATCTTATCATCCTCTTCCTCGTCCCCTGACGCCTCCGGAAAATGTGAAACCATCACATCCAGCATGTCGCCAAGCCCGGTCCGGTTAGCCGCCGAAATCGCATAAGGTTCCCCGATCCCCAGATTATAAAACTCATAGGCATCCAGCATATCCCGCTCCCGGGAATCCACCTTGTTTACCACAAGCACCACCGGCTTTCCCGCCTTGCGCAGCATATCCGCCACTTTGGAATCGGAATCCACCAATCCCTGCTTTACATCCACCATAAACAGGATCACATCCGCCGTATCGATAGCGATCTGTGCCTGCTCCCGCATCTGGGAGAGCAGGATATCCCTGCTCTCCGGCTCGATGCCGCCTGTATCCACCAGCGTAAATTTATAGTTCAGCCACTCCGCATCCGCATAGATCCGGTCCCGGGTGATCCCCGGCGTGTCCTTTACAATCGATATTCTTTCTCCGGCAAGCACATTAAACAGCGTAGACTTCCCTACATTGGGCCTCCCCACCACTGCCACCACCGGTTTTCCTCTTTTTTTCGCCATATACAGCCTCCATACCGCATTCTATCCGACAGACAGTTCCGATCCGCACAGTTTCCGCATCTGAACTGCAGATTCTTTTCATAAACCCTGTTCCGCATTCCGACAGGCATCTATTGTTCCTGTATGTTTCCGCCCTCTCCCAACATACGGGAAAGCAGATCATACCCGCTTGATTTTACAATATCTACCGGCACTTGTAAAGTTTTTTCCACTTCCCCCACCGTCACATCATCCAGAAACACATCCGTCCCGCTGCGCAGCATATTGACAGGCAGAAGCAGTTTTTCCCCAAGCTTTTTCCCCTGAAGCTGCCCCATGATATCCTGTCCTGTCAAAAGCCCGGACACTGTGATCTTTTCCCCGAAAAAACGGTTGATGATCTCATAGACATGTATTTTCCGTTCGGGACAGATCTCCTCCACCTGCTCCGCCATCTCTCTGATCACCGGAAACGCCAGTTTTCCCGTCGCAACGGAAATCTCCCCTGCCGCCGGAATCCCTGCGGAAGCTCTGCTTCCTTTCTTCCTCTTTGCACAGCGTTTTTTCTCCTTTTCCAGCGCCTCCTGAAACTCGTCCTTCAAAAGCCGCAGCATCCCCACGCCGTTTTCCAGCTGCAGATAACCGTCGTAACGCTCCGCCTCAGGCAGTTCTCTTTCCGCCAGCAGATACCACTCATCTGAAGCATGGACAAAATGAAGCCCGTGCTTTTCATAAATTTCTTTCTGGAATCCCTCGATACAGTCGATCACCGCTTCCGCATCCTCCTTTGAAAAAGGCTCCAGCGGATACAGTCCTTCCCGGAAGTCCGAGAGCCCCACCGGCACAACTGACACACTTGTCAGATATGGCAGGTACTTCGTCAGATCCGAGATACTTCTCTCCAGTTCCGCGCCGTCATTGATCCCCCTGCAGAGCACGATCTGCCCGTTCATCCCGATCCCCGCCTCATAGAGCCTGTCCGCTTTTTTCAGCGCCTCCCCGGCGAAACGGTTATGCAGCATCATACACCGCAGTTCGGGATTTGTGGTCTGAAAGGAAATATTGATGGGCTCTAAACGGTACCGGATGATCCTGTCGATATCATGCTCCGACATATTGGTCAGCGTCACATAATTTCCCTGCAGAAAAGACAGCCTGGAATCATCATCCTTAAAGTACAGCGTCTCCCGCATCCCCTTCGGCATCTGATCGATAAAACAGAAGATACATTTGTTATGGCAGCTTCTGTACTCATCCATCAGCCCGTTCTCAAACTCCAGCCCCAGATCCTCCCCCGGCTCCTTCTCGATCTCCAGAATGCATTCTTCCCCGCTCCCGGCGAGAACAGCCACCTCTATATAATCATCCTGCACCAGATACTGGTAATCAAAAATATCGTCTATTTCCTGTTCATTTATCCTTAAAACGGCATCCCCCGGCTCAAGCCCCAGCTCCTCAGCGATACTGCCCGGCAATACCTTCTGAATGATATGTCCTTTTTTTTTCACATCTGCCACCTCATACCTCATTCTTTTTCCCGATCTTTACGGTTTCCCTGCAGCAGAGAAACCGGAAGCGGAACCGTTACAAACTCTTCTTCATTCTACAAGAATTTTCTTGACGTGTCACGAAGAATGTTATAAATTGAGATATGTAAAAATAAATTCGACATTTTCAGCCGTCATAGGAGAATATTTTACATGGCCGACGCATCAAAACTCGAACAGGCGCTTCCGGTAGCGCCTCTAAAAATCGTAGCTCTTGACTCTGCCGCACAAATGGGCAAAGTTATCAATGATTATCTTGCAGCCTTTCGAAAGGAAACCCATAAAGATCTGACAAACGATCCCGCTTTTCAGGGATATCATGAAGATAATTTTCTTGCCGACGTGGACTGCCCCCGTTTCGGCACCGGTGAGAGCAAGGGAGTCTTCAGGGAATCCATCCGCGGCAAGGATCTCTATATCCTGCTGGATGTCTGCAACCACAGCATCACCTATCAGATGAACGGTTACATAAACCGCAAATCCCCGGATGACCACTATCAGGATCTGAAAAGGGTTATCGCGGCGGCAGGCGGAAAAGCCTACCGCATCACTGTTATCATGCCCTTTCTGTATGAGAGCAGGCAGCATAAGCGAAGCGGCAGGGAATCCCTCGACTGCGCTTATGCCCTGAAAGAACTTTCTGACATGGGTGTCAGCAACATCGTCACCTTCGATGCCCATGATCCGCGGGTACAGAATTCCGTCCCCCTCTGCGGCTTCGACAGTTTCATGCCCACATACCAGTTCACAAAGGCTCTGCTCAAGGCGGAACCGGACATCATCATCGACAAAGACCATACTATCGTTTTAAGCCCCGACGAAGGAGCATTGGACCGCGCCATTTATTTCGCCAATGTGCTCGGCGTGGATATGGGTATGTTTTATAAAAGAAGGGACTACTCTACCATCGTAAACGGAAAAAATCCTATCGTGGCACACGAATTTCTCGGTGACAATATTGCGGGAAAAGACGCGATCATCGTGGACGATATGATATCCTCAGGGGAAAGCATGATCGATACCGCCCGTATCTTAAAGGAATTCAAAGTAAAACGGGTGTTTATCTGTACCACCTTCGGTCTGTTCACGAACGGCCTCGAACAATTTGACCGGGCCTATGAGAAGGGATATTTTGACCGGCTGATCACCACAAATCTGGTCTACCAGTCCCCGGAGCTTTTAGCCCGCCCCTATTATATGACTGCAGATATGAATAAATTTTTAGCTTCCATCATCGACTTTATGAACCACAATGTATCCATGAATTTCGTGCGGACGCCTACTGACAAGATCCGCAGTCTGATGGAGGAACATAACCAGAAACTGATGGAAACGGCAGACGCCGCGCGGATGAATGACATCATGGGTTGACCTCATCAGTCAACCCAGAAATCCTCTCGGAAACAACTCCTCCCTGTCCCGGGCATACATCATTTTTTCGCGCGCTCTCTTTTCGATCTTCTCTATCTCCCACGCTTTGCGGTGCAGTCTGGCGCCGATTTCATCATATCCGTCCCCATCCGCGATCCCTCTCATCACCGCCTGTTCACCCGCTGTCAGAAATCCGCTGTCCGTCAAAAATTCCTCCAGCGCCGCGCTGCATTTTTCGTCGCCTTCATTTTTAAGCGGCAGATCAAAGATATATCGGGCGGCGTATTCCGGAAACAGTTCTTCCCTTTCTCCGGCGTACATCACCTTTTCAAGCGCCCGCTTTTTCATCTTCTCTATCTCCCCGTCTCTGCGGTGCAGCCTGACGCCGATTTCCCTGTTTTCCTTCCCCCTCACGATTCCTCTTATCACCGCCTGTTCACCTGCCGTCAGGAATCCACTGCCTATAAATTTTTCCAGTTCTGCGTTATATTCCCTGCGCAGCACAGTATTCTCCGGATTTCCTCCCTTTTCCGCCGGTATACTGTTTATGTCTATTGGTATGAAGTCCAGCAGTGTTTCCCCGTCTTCTCCGACCGGCCTGTCTAACGACACTTCTTCTTTCGGTTCCTTGCGTACAATATCGCTCACCATCCGGGAGAGACACTGAAAAGCATATGTACTGAATCTGACTTTACTCTGCTGCAGATCAAACTTCTCTGCTATCTCCGTGATCATTTTCAGTCTGGCTTCCTGCAGAAGATCCTCTTCCATGTGCCGGAACCCTTTCAGACTGCTGACAGCCTTCCTCAGCAGCCCGTCATTCTCTCTCAGCAGAAGATCCCCGGCATCCCCATCGCCTTCCCGATACCGCCTGACGAGTTCTCTGTTGCGCGCATCTCTATCAGCCCTCACGGCTTTATCCTTTTTTGCTTCCGGTTCCATATCTGAAACAATCTCCTCTCCTATAGATCATACTGTCCTTCGGATCTTTTCCGCCGCGCTTTTTCTCTGCGCCTTGCATCCTCTTCTTCCCTGTCTTCTCTTTCCATGATCTCCCGCTCCTCTTTGTCTAAATCTTCTTTGCTCAGAATACGCGGACTCTTTTCCGCATAGAAGAAAGAAGAAAACTCTGTATCCAGCTCCCCCGGCGGCACATCATATTCCATCGCCGCATTATCCATCCGGTAACCGTTTTTCAGGCTGCCGTTTTCCTTCAGGCTTTTTAAGTACTCTACAGCCTCTCCCACCTTGAAAAACCCTTTCACCGACATGTAAAAGACCATCCGGCGATCGTCCATCAAAATCCCTTTTATTCTGGCGCTTCCCCATTTGATTTTTCTCTCTCTGGCACATTCTTCATAGCTGACGACACAGGGATAACAGGGAAATCTGCTGTGGGCCTTCGGGATCTCCGTCTCCGGGATATTATCGCGCCCCATAAGATAGATGCCCGCGCCTGTGCTTTCGTTCACATACAGCGGTAAAATGACCCTGGTCTGCTCTTTTTTCTGCATATCGTCCCGCAGCAGACGGCATACCTTTTCGCACTTCTTTATAAACGCTTCGTCAGACTCTCTCCCCGCCTGCGCCCCCGGCATGTCCGCATCCCGGGCAGGTATGTCCCCCTGCCCGCTGTTTCGTTCAAAAAAGCGTAACAGTTTAACATCGTCACTCTCTTTCTTTGAACTGCGTTCCCTTTTTTCATTGCCGGCAAAGTCGGCCGCCTGCTTTTTCAGCAGGCGATCCTCCAACTCCTCCTGTGACGCACCGGGCAGGCTTGCTTTTGTCTTTGCCGACATCTTTTTCTGCTTGAGCAGCTGATCCACCAGCGCATCCCTGACCTCCTGATACTCGTCCCGGGTAATATATTGATATTCATCACCCATAGCCAGATACGCAACCCTCAGACGCAGATAGTATTCTTTTTCTTCCTCTCTATCCGCCAGAAAATCCCGCGTGGATTTTTCCGACTGCAGTTTTCCTTCCGCGCGGCGCTCTTCCCTCTCCCTGAAATAGCGGTAGAGCAGACTTTCTTTATAAGACTCGTCAGCCTTGTGTGTTTCATACTCCTCCACCAGTTTCCTGCCCAGTTCTTCACGGCTCTCTATCATTTATCGTACCTCCTTGCTTTCCGCACCGCCTCCCTTACAACACCGGGCAGCCGTTTTACGCTGTCAGTCACAAGCCCATAGGTCTCCTCCAGCGAATAGGCGGACAGCCTCTGCTCATAGAGATAGAGATCGACCATCTCCGCTATCGCCCCTGCAAAAGCCTCCCCGTCCCAGGTAAGTTTCCCCTCTGTGCCCTCCGTATAGGACATTTCCCTGAAGCGCAGATAATACCTCTTATACTTTTCGGCATCCGGAATACGTTGCAGGACTGCCGTCTCCCCCGCTTCGAGCTGTCTGGTTAATTCCTCCCACCACGGTTCTTCTTCCTCTTCCTCCATGCTGCCGTAAAGAATATCATACACATCCTCTCCTCTTTCCAGCCTGTCGGCCAGCTCCTCATCCGCAGCGTCTGAAAGTTCTTTTTCCAGCCTGACTTCTTCCGCATAGAGAGGATCCTCAGCCATCCGGACTTTTTTCATCTCTTCTTCCTTCGCATAAAATTCTTCTGCCGCTTTGACACTTCTTTTATTGAAAAGCTCTATCTCACGCTCAAGAAACGCTTCTTCCTCCTCCGTAAAAAGAGAACCCTCCTCTTCTCCGTTCAGCAAAAGGAACACTTCCTGTGCATATGCAAAAAAGTCGTGGAATCTGTGTGAGAAATACCCGCACTCCGCTTTCAGCAGATCCGCCCTGCTTCTGCATGCCGAACGCCCTGTATCGCGCGCCATGCGAACGATGTCGCCGTAGGTCTGCGCCGGCTCGTACGGCTCCCTCTCAAAATCTTCCATAGAAGAAATATGATTCTTCCACGCGATTCCAAGTATCGTGCAGTAGAGAAAACTTCGGTACAGTTCCTCTTTTTCCGGGCTGTAATCTTCATGCGCGGCGGACATGATCTGCGTGATCAGCTCCTCAAGGCGCGCATCATCCACAACCCCTTCGTCATTTATGATTTTATTCTCATAGGTTTTATCATATCCTTTTATCACGTCTCCCACCTGTCCCAACAGATCTTCCATACGCGTCCGGCGCTCATAAAGTGTTCTTTTTTCCTCTCTGATTTCATTCTGATTCATGATTTTTCTCCTTTTTTCTGGTCGCGGACATACTTCCTTTTTTGTCCGCGGTGCATTGTTAAATTGTAACATACAGCCTGTCTGTCGTCAAAACTTATCCATCCCGGCTGTCCGCGGGGGCCTGATATATTCCTGTACATTTTTATCACCTTTCCATTTTAGTTCCGCAGGCAGATAGTACACAAGGGTGGAACTTACATTTCCGACCGCTAAAAACTGCGTCCGTAAATGAAGCCGTGCATTATATGCCTGCCTACTGTATTCCAGTTTCCAGCCAACACTTATACCTCTTTCCTCTTCGCAGCGTCTGGCACATCTCCTTTGCCATCTGTCCCAGACATTTCGTTACCATCCCGTAAAGCTCCTCAAGCGAATAGGCACAATACCCGTTTCTGTAAAGATAACAGTCTGCCATCTCTTCTATCTCGCTCATGAATTGATCCCTGTCCCAGGTAAGCTTCCCTTTTACAGCACCTGTATAAGACAGTTCCCGAAAACGCAGATAATTTCGGATATATTTTTCCGGATTGGAGATGCGCCTCACGATACGCTTTTTCGCGCGTTCTATTGCGCCGCCTGCTTCCGCCCGTGAGAGAGTGTCGGATTCATCCTCCCCCTCCGCTGCATACGGCTCCTCACAGATCGTCGGACATGCCTTTTCCTTCCGCCTTTTTTCCAGCGTTATCCTGTCCTTCCCGACAAACGCCTTTTCCTCCTCGGTATACAGAGAATACACTTTCTGTCCGCGCAGCAGAAAATACACTTCCGGCATATATCCGAAAAATCCCCGTATTTTATCCGTATAGTTTACGCTCTCCATATAGAGCAGATCCTCCTTGCTCCCCGGCGTCGATATGCACGTATCGCGCGCCATGCGTATCATATCCCCCAATACCCTCGCCGGCCTGTACTCGCCGTAATCCATGGACAGATGACACATATCCCAGTCCCACGCGATTCCTAACAGCGTACAATAAAGGAAACTATAATAAAGTTCTTTTTTCTCGGGCTCATACTGCTTCTGCGTCGACGCAAACAACTCCGCGATCAGTTTTTCCAGCCACCCGTCATCACGCTCCAACTCAAAAGACCGTGAATAATTATGATCATAGCCATCTACCACATCGGCGACCGCCCAGAGCAGAGCGTTCATATACAGCCTCCGGTTGCGGATCTCTTCTATCATCTCTTTACCTGTTTTTTCCTGTCCCATAAGCGTTTCTCCTTTTATTTTATTTCCGCGAGCAATTCGCCAAGTGCCGCGCCTATGCGGACATTTGGCGAATGCCGCTAGAGCCGATACCCCTCTCCCCGGGATACATCAAATTCCATGTTTCGCTGCTTACGGCGGGGTTATTGGCTTTACACATTTTAATGCCGCATGCAGCCTGCTGATCATTTCAAACGCTGCCGCAAGAAGCATTAAGATATTCATTTCCTCCTCCCCCTTCGGCGAAGATCCTCTTTCCGGATCCTGCCAAATTGAACTGATCAATCTCACCGCCTCAATCACCGGCTCCAGTTCCTCGTCGTTATAGCGCCCCTTCTTTAAGTCTTCCCGCAAGCCCGCCGCCGGATTTTCAATCTTCAGGATGCCTAACGCCTCTTTCAGAGAACCGGCAAACTCCTGTCCGCTCAATCCCTCAAACGTGACGTCCTTCATGCAAAAGTCTTTCGTAAAACTGTAATTCATTTTCATAAGATCCTCTCCTTTTATCCCGGTCCCACAAATATCCGCACGGCACTCAAAGAACAAAGTGCCGCCTGTCTTCCTCTTCATACAACGCGTCCTCCAGCATAACACAGAGTTTATTCTCCATCCCCCGGACTCCTTCCCCGTCTTTTGCCGCCTCTGTGACCAGCTTTTTACAGGTCTCCGGCATCAGGCTGATCTCGACGCCAAACTCCTTCTCCAGTTTCCTGACCGGGCTGCAGGCGGCATCTATCATATGAAAGAAATCCTCCTCCGTCATGGGCTTTAAATTGACGATCCGGCGGATCCTGCCCAAAATTTCCGTCATGATCCCAAAATCGTGCAGATTCTTCCTCTCGACCGGCGCATCATACGCTCTCACCTCCCTGCTGCTCTTCCCGAAACCGATACTGCCGCCCCGCCTTTTCTCCGCAATTTCCTCCGATTTTTCGGAAAACGCGCCGCAGAATATAAAGCTGATCTTGGAAGTATCAACCCAGACGCCGCTTCCTAAATCTACCCGCGTTCCCTCCAGCATCTTTAAAACCTCTCCCTGAATGATCGCGCTCCAGTTCTCCCCATGGGAGTTCGTCTTGGGCATGAACATCTTATCCGCTTCGTCTATGACAAGAATGGTCTGTTCGCTTCTCATAAATTTGTCAGAAAGCAGCAGGCTCGCCCATTTTTTCTTCCCGCTCCAGCCGTCCGGGGTGATATTGCTCCCGTCGACGATCTCAATCCTCTCAGGGAACAGCTCCTGTAAGCATCTCCAGATATATGTTTTGCCGCTGCCGCTCGGCCCTATGAACATTGCGTTGGAGCGCCTGCCCCGGTGCAGACAGTTAAAGAGTATGATAGATGCTGCCCTCTTCGCTTCGTTCTGCTTCCAGATACGCCCATCGAGGTAATCATACAGTTTCTCTCCCCTGTCAAACCACCGCAGCAGATCTGCCTCCTCATCAAATTCCTCATCAACCTCAAAGTCGGCAACATCATAAAAACTTTCGTCATACCACAATCTTTCTCCCGCTGTCCGGTTATCGTACTGCATTATAAAATCTCCTTTCTTTGCCTCTATGCCTTCTCTATGATAAAAGGATCATGGGTTCAATGCCTATCTGTACCAGGACGCCTTTTGTGATTCGCTCCAGGGTATCCTTGTTAAGCCTTCCCTTCTTCCTGAGAATCCTCACGGCGTCAAGCGACCTCGTCTGCGCACACAGGGCAACCGCATCGCGTGTCACCCCTTCCTCGCTATTTGCAGGAATGAGGACGTTCGTCGGCAGATCAAGTCTGTTTATCTGTGTCGTCAGCGGCACTACCGTATATACATGGTTATGACGGTTCACCCAGTCATTGCTCACAACAACTACCGGACGTTTTCCTGCCTGCTCGCTCCCATACTCCGGTGCGCCGAGGTCTGCCAATAAAACGTCTCCTCTTTTAACGCTTCTTTTGCCTGTTCTTCCCATCTTGCTTTTCTCCTTTCTTTGTGCATCAAAAAGACGCATGGTCTGCATCACGGACTGTCTGCCGTTTTTCCATGCGTCTTTTCGTTGTAAACACTTTTTATTCTTTTTACAGGCTGCCGTCCCGGATAGCCGGACTGCCTTCGCCTGAAATTCCGGCTGCTCTTTCAGTCATCGTCCCCCTCCATCCATCTTGTTGCTTCTGCCACCGCCTCATCATAAGCGTCGTCGAGGTCTTCTCCCTCCGCGCCAAGAAGTTCTTCCCAGTCAATACTCAATTTCAGTTCCTCCTTTTCATCCTGTGATTTTGCCGTGTTTCGTTTTCTGTAAGAGACAGCCGCAATCCTTTCTCCGCTGCCTCTATACCTACATGATACGCATGTACCGTTTTCTTCCGTATTTTTTACGGAAGTCAGGGCGGCGGCTCCGCTTTATTCTGCATCTGCTTCCTGCCCGCAAAGCTCCCCCTGTACTTACATGATACGTGCGCTCTGTTTTCTTCCGTATTTTTTACGGAAGTCAGGGCGGCGGCTCCGCTTTACTCCGCATCTGCTTCATGCCCGCGAAGCTGCCCCCGTACCTACATGATACGTGCGCTCTGCTTTCTTCCGTATTTTTTACGGAAGTCAGGGCGGCGGCTCCGCTTTACTCCGCATCTGCTTCATGCCCGCGAAGCTGCCCCCGTACCTACATGATACGTGCGCTCTGTTTTCTTCCGTATTTTTTACGGAAGCCGCCGAAAACTCACAAGATCTTCATAAAAGCCCCCAGATTTCCCCTCTGCCCGCAGCTCGCACGATGGGAAAACAGGAAATCCGGATTACAGCAGGTACAAAGGTCAGTCACCTCGATCTGAGATGCCGGGATACCGGCCTCCAGCATAATCTGCCGGTTCGCTTCCCATAGATCAAGCTGATATTTCCCCGGTTTTGTCGAATACCAGAGCCGGCAGGAAGGCTCACGAAATTCATTGTGCCCCTTCGGGATCCCGCTGCCATTTTCCAAACAGGCCTGATCCGGGGATTCACTCTGCGGATATGACATCTCACCGCTTTCCCTCGTCCCCGGAAATGCTTTCCGAAACTCCTCGATCACATCCTCACTCACCTCATAGCAGTCCTGACAGATCGAAGGCCCTATTGCCGCATAAATATCCTCCGGTTTTGTGCCGAAAGCCCTGCCCATCTCTTCCACAGTCTTTTTCCCGATCTTCTGCACGGTTCCCCGCCAGCCCGAATGAGATAGACCAATTGCCTTCCTTACCGGATCTACGAAAAACAGCGGCACACAATCCGCAAAAAAGGTACAGAGAACTATCCCCTTCTCCTGTGTAATCAGCCCGTCCACATCCCTGTAATCCTTCGGCTTTACCACACCTTTTCCCCGGTCTTTCGCTGTTACAAGCCGGATATGATCCGTATGGGTCTGGTCCGGGCAGACCATATCCTCCACACTGCTTTCCAGACAGGCTGCGATCCGGCGGTAATTTTCGTCCACCGCCTCCTTTTTATCCCCTCTTGTATAACTGAGATTCATGGACGCATAAATTCCCCCGCTGACGCCGCCCTCTCTGGTAGAAAAAAGATGACGTACCGCCCCTGTCCTTTCCAGCCCCGGAAAGGTAAGATAGGTAACGCCATCCGCCGTCTTATGAACCCTACAGACTTCCCGCCCTTCTTTTCTCTTTATTTTCATTTCACATTTACTCCATTCAAACTTTATTGATAAACACCTATAACTTTTTCCATCGTCAAAACGACTGAACAAACAATTATTCATTACAGACAACTGGAAACAACCGGAAAACATACTTTTTAAGAATATACAGCTTCTTCACAAAATGAACAATACGGTTTCCGCATCATATATATGTAAAAATATCTCTTCTTCCAAATGCGGATTTTGTTCAGACACATCACAAAGGAGCATATCTTATGAACAATCTGAAAAAATCCGGCAGCCTGCCGGAATGGAAATCTTTTACCGGCACGATCGACTACCCCCTTATGCATGACTACATGTTCCGCAGCGTTATGCAGAGCAACGATTCTTTTCCACTTATAAAATGATGAATATAAAAAAACTATCATAAATATAGTGACAAGTGTACCATACATGTGTCAGGCTTAACGCAGATACACTTAGCAGCCGAAGAAGATAAAGATCATGAGCCCGATAAATGGGCGCGGCTGTTTAACGCATTGACATGGGAGGACTTTAAAATGATCTCAGCAGATAATAAAAATATGCAGGAAGCGGGAGAAACCCTCTTTACCCTCAATGGAAATGACAGAATCCTGTATTTATGCGCGGCAAGGAGGATTACCGCCGGACATGGGACGGTGTAAAAATGAGCATAGCGGAACTGCAGACATTACAGCAGCAGCTTTCAGAGAGCAGCATAAACAGCCTTTAAGAAAAACATCCCCGAACCGCACCCGCAAACTACCTCCCGATATAATCAAACGCATTTCGAAACCACCGGATCTCCTTCCCGCAGATTGCCACCACATCAAACCGCACCGGTGAAAAATCTCCCATATGGTGCATCATCCTGTAATAATCCGCCACTCTGCAGATCCGCTGCTGTTTCCGGAAATCCACAGCCTCCTCCGGCATTCCCTTACTTGTATCCTTACGATACTTTACTTCCACAAAAACTGTAACCTCACCATCTTTTGCCACGATATCGATCTCACCATACCGGTTTCTGAAATTACAGCACAGGATTCTCAATCCCTGTTTTTCCAGAAACTCTCCTGCCTTCTTCTCATAAGCAGTTCCCACTTCCCTCTTATTCATTACAGATAAAACCTTTATAAAATCCGATACCACATTAAATCTGCCAAATCACTTCTTCATCTTCGCCCTGATCTTATCCATCGCATCCACAAAGACCAGCACCTCCGCCACCACCTCATAGAGCTCCGGCGGTATCATATCCCCGATATCCAGCCGGGAAAGCGTATCCGCCAGTTCATTATCCTGATGCAGAGGCACATTTGCCTCCTGCGCCTTTTCGATGATCTTTTCCGCCAGCGCGCCTTTACCGGTGGCAATGATCCGGGGCGCTTCATCATTCGGATCGTACTCCAGCGCCACCGCTGTCTTCGGCTTTTTTACCTTTTCTTTTCCCTGTGCCATGCTCTATGCCCTCACATCAAAAGCGGTATAGGAAATCACCGTATCGTTTTCCTCGATCCCCCGGATACGGGATATCACATTTTCGTTCTGCTCTTCCTCTTTATATTTCATTTCCGCCTGCATATGGTACCCCTTTTTCTCCAGCCGCTCATTCAGAATATGGATATGATCGCCCAGAAAATCCAGCACCGCCTCATTTGCCAGCGTAAACTGTGTGGAAACATTATGATCCTTCATCTTTACATAGATATCCATATTGCCCAGATGTTCCATCTCCAGATGAAGCAGCGCGCTCGATGAGCCGTCCTCGGAAACTTTTCCCTTCTTTTTCTGATATACGTACAACTCTCCGTGGGCATTCTCCATGGAAGCCTTCAAAGGTATCTGCAGATACGGGAACATCTGGTTCAGATTCTGCATGAAGTCCAGATTCTGGTTCATCTGCTGCACTGCCTGCCCCGACTGCGTATCTGCCTTTCCCGCAGCGGAAAACAACTCCTGCAGCTGCCCTGTCTGGTTCTTTATCTTCTGGTAAAAATCCTTTACCTCTTCCTTGTCCGAAAAACTCTCCGGCTTTATCGTCCATTTTTCCGACAGCAGATTTTTGATCTGCCCCGTGAAATCCTTCTGCAGATCCGCAAGGCGCTGTTCCAAAGCATCCGGCAGTCTGAGCCGCCCCTGCTCCGCCAGCTTGGTTCCATCCTTGATCAGTACCGTGCCGTCCTCATCCGCCAGCTGCCGCAGCGCTTCCTCCGGCATCCCCGCTTTTCCGGATACTCCGCCCTGTCCCTCCGCGATCTCCTTCATCAGACTGTCTATCTCCTGCAGCAGCCCCTTTACCGGCGTTTCCTCTCCTTCCGCTCCCTGCAGTACCTCCAGCATATCTTTCATAAACTGCAGACCGGAAAGCTGCCGTCCGTCTTCTCCGAAAGAAGAAAGCACCTGCGGCAGTCCCTCCGTAATGTCTTCCATCGTGTACAAAAGCTGATGCTGCATGTTTTTCGTCGCCTCATACTGCATCACGTTGGTCTCGTTGATCTCCATGCCCATCGCCGTCAGCCTGACGATCGTGTCAGCAGCAGCCTGCGGGAAATCCGCCGCAGCCTTCCCCATCTGCCAGAGGCTGTTCTTATCAATAGGAAGCCCCTCCTCCATCATACTCTTCACCATCGCCAGGTTTTCAGCCGTAAGCGGCATGCCCGCCGCATTCAGCGCGCCCATAGCGGCGCTCTTTCCCGCCGAAAGATTCGTATATAAGGGGCTGAGCATCAGCTTGTCATCCGAATTACCCTTCACCTCAAACAGCATATGCTGGCCGATGGAGGCCCTGATATCCCCGTCCAGTCTGGCATTGATCTCCACACCGCTTCCCATGTCCAGCAGGATCTGGCTGCCCTCCATGGAGCGGATCTGCCCGCCGATGGTCTGCCCTGTTACCAGGGAATTCAGAACCGCGCTGGTCTGAAGCTGTTTTGCCACAGCGGAAGCAGACGCCGAATTTACCGCGCCTGACTGATTGCTCCCATTTACTTTTGATAAAACATCCGTCAATGTGATATTCATAGATTTTTAATGAAACTCTTCCTGTGAATGGGCGTTAGCCCGTATTTTTTGATCGCCTCTATATGCATCGGAGAACCGTATCCCTTGTTGGAGGCAAAACCGTATTCCGGATAGATCCCGTCATATTTTACCATCAGTCTGTCTCTTGTCACCTTCGCCACAATACTGGCAGCAGCGATGGAAATGCTCTTTGCATCCCCCTTGATGATCGGCACCTGCCTGATATCGATCTTCGGGATCGTCACCGCATCATTGAGCAGCAGGTCCGGCTTTACCGAAAGACGGCTTACCGCCTCCCGCATCGCCTCATAGGTAGCCTGCAGAATATTGATCTCATCGATCCGCGCCGGCGTGTTATATCCTATCCCCACCGCCACCGCCTCTTCCATAATTCCGGCATATAACTCTTCTCTCTTTTTTTCGGATAATTTCTTGGAATCATTTAGATATAAAAGGCTGCAATCTTTCGGCAGAATAACCGCCCCGGCAACCACCGGCCCCGCAAGCGGCCCCCTGCCTACCTCATCGATGCCGCAGATACAGGAATATTCCCCATATTCCTTCTCATACCGCTTCATCCCCTCGGTGCGCAAAACCTCCTTCTCATAAGCCCCGAGCCGCTTTTTTGCCGCAGCCACAGCCGCTTTCACGCCGCTCCGCTCATCCTCCCCGTACAGGGCGATCAGCCCCGGCAGCTCCGCTATGTTACTTGTCGAAATTTTTTCCCTGATCTCCGCTATTTTCTCCATCCGGCCTGTTCCTCGGAAATTTTATCCCATATGCTATGTATATGCCGACCTATCGGCTTTACTTTCCTATTGATGCTTCAGCTTCCCGAACTTCTCAAAGGGATATATCCTCACCCATGCCCTGCCGATGATATCGTCTTTATGAATATTCCCTACCAGTTCCGCCCGGCTGTCGGTACTGTTATTCCGGTTATCCCCCAGTACGAAATACTCATCTTCTCCAAGTTCTATCTCATCCACCGCCCTGCCCGGGTCCTGTATGACCTCCAGACCGTAGCCCTCTTCCAGCGCCTCGCCGTCAATGTAAACAGTGCCGTCCCAGTCGATCCGCACTTTCTCTCCCGGCATACCGATGATCCGCTTGATATAATATGTATCCTCCTCAAACTGGAACGGGAAAACAATAATATCAAAACGCTGCGGCTCGCGGACACGGTAAGAGATCTTATCAACGATCAGATTATCCGCATTCTGCAAAGTCGGCTCCATGGAACTTCCCTGCACCTCCGTCCTCTGTCCCACGTAATGAATGATCAGGTAAGTCACTATCAATACACACAACAGGTAAATACTGGTACTCAATATTTCTTTTATTACACTCTTTTTCATCTTATTCCCTCATTTTCATGCAGTCCGCTGCATGCCGTTATATCTATCCATCAGCTTAACACCTGTACCACAGACAGAGGCCTTCACCCTGACGGCGGCACTTCCAGAGTGATCCTGCCAAGCTTCCCGCTCCTGAAATCTTCCATCAACAGGGCGGCCGCTTTCTCCGTATCCAGCTCTTCCCCCTTCAAAAGACAGCCCCGCTTTTTTGCAATATTCTTCAATATCTCAAAAGGTTCCTGCTCCTCTGTTGTCTCATAGCGCTTTTCCAGCACGCCGCCATACTGCTCCCTCAGCATCACGATCAGATCCATTGCCATTTCGTCCACAGGAACAACATGATCGTTCATGGAACCGATCAGCGCCAGCTTTAATCCCACTTCCTGATTTTCAAACTTCGGCCACAAAATCCCCGGCGTATCTAAAAGTTCCAGCGATCTGTCCAGCCTGATCCACTGCTTTCCTTTGGTGACACCCGGTTTGTTTCCCGTCTTTGTGCAGGCTTTTCCCGCAAAAGAGTTGATAAAGGTGGATTTCCCCACATTCGGGATTCCCACTACCATGGCACGCACAGGCCTGTTTAAGATACCTCTTTTCCGGTCCCGTTCAATCTTCTCCTTACAGGCCTCCTGCACAAGCGCATGTATCTGCTTCATTCCGCTGCCGCTCTGGGAGTTCACTTCCAGTACAAAAAATCCCTGCTCCTTAAAATATTCTTTCCACAGTTTATTGGCACGTTCATCCGCCAGATCCGACTTATTTAAAAGAACCAGCCGGGACTTGTTTTTTCCCAGCGCATCAATATCCGGATTTCTGCTTGCCAGCGGAACCCGCGCATCCACCAGTTCGATCACCAGATCGATCAGTTTTATATTCTCTTCCATCATCCGTCTGGCCTTTGTCATATGCCCCGGATACCATTGATAATTCATACCGTTTCATCTCCGTTTAACCATGCCCCGCAAATATGCCGTCACTCGATAAATCCTATCATATCGATACTGTTTCCCAGCTTAAACCACGCCTTTCCGGCGATCGTATCCTCCTTTACCGCCCCCACATTGGCAGAACGGCTGTCCTCGCTGTTGTTCCGGTTATCCCCGAGCACAAAATACTCTTCTTCCCCCAACTTGATGCCTTTTTCCGCAATGCCTCCATCTTCGATCGTGTCGTAGCTGTCGCTTTCTTCATAAAAATAGCCGTCCAGATATATCCTGCCGTCACTGATTGTAACCGTCTCTCCCGGAAGCCCGATCACCCGCTTGATATAGTAATGCGTATTTTCATTCCCGTTCGGCAGAAAGACGATGACATCCCCCCGCTTCGGCTCACCGAAACTGTAACTGATCTTATTGATCAGAACGCTCTGGCCGTTATAAAGGCAGGGTTCCATAGAGGCGCCGATCACACTTGTCTTGAGCCCCGCCGAATAAACAAACACAAAAGCGATCAGAACTGCCAGCACAAAAAAGAAAACCCAGCTTCCGATCTCTCTCAGCAGTCCTACGCTGATCGTCTTTCGTCTTTTATAAAAATGAAGTCCCTTATTTCTTTTGGACATAATTTCCTCTCACTGTATCAATCTGCAAATCCGCACTTTTTATATTATATCAAATTAAAAGGACCATTACAATCGTAACAGCCCTTCTTCTTTTCAAATCTGAAAATATTACCGGATAACTTCTTTTACCTTTGCCTTCTTACCGGAAAGCTTTCTCAGGTAGAACAGTTTCGCTCTTCTTACTTTACCTCTTCTCACCACTTCGATCTTCTCAACGTTGGGGGAATGAAGCGGCCATGTCTTCTCTACGCCGATACCACCGGAAGATTTTCTTACCGTAAAGGTTTCACGGTTTCCGCCGTTCTGCCTCTTGATCACGGTACCTTCAAAGATCTGGATTCTTTCGCGGTTTCCCTCTTTGATCCTGCCGTGTACTTTTACCGTATCTCCTACGTTAAAATCGTCCACTTTTTCTTTTAACTGGGCCTGTTCGATTTCCTTAATCAGTTCGTTCATTTATCTGTGCCTCCTTATTTGACCGGATGTTCTTAATACTTCTGTAACAGAGGACCATCTCTTTATCGCAACGGTGATATTTTACCACAGAGACATTCCTTTTGCAAGAAAAATTTTTCAAACCTGTTCTCACGGACCTGAATCATGTTCTTACGGAATACTCAGTAAATGCGCATTCCTGCCCCGCGAAAAGCAGCCTGCAGTCAATACAAAGTCCCGCTCCGAACCGTTACACTCCGGCCTTCTCGTCCCGAAATACGATACTGCCCGTCTTTTCATCCATGCTTTCCACAATAGCCAGCGATTCCAGCCTGATCCCCCGTTTACGAAGAGCATCGCCGCCCGCCTGAAACCCCTTCTCTATCACGATTCCCGCGCCGGCAAGCTCCGCTCCCGATACCTCCACCAGATCGATCAGCCCCTCAAGCGCTTTTCCGTTGGCAAGAAAATCATCGATCAGCAGCACCTTATCCCCTTTTCCCAGAAATTCTTTCGCGACAATAATATCATAGATCCGCCCGTGAGTATAGGACTGAACCTTTGTAGTGTAAACGTCCCCGGCAATATTCTTTGTCTGCGTCTTTTTCGCAAATACCACCGGCACCCGGAAACTCTGCGCCGCTATACAGGCAATGCCGATCCCTGACGCCTCTATCGTTAATATCTTCGTCACCTCCGCATCCTGAAAACGCCGCTTAAATTCCTTTCCGATCTCCGTAAATAAATCCGTATCCATCTGATGGTTCAAAAAACTGTCCACCTTCAATATATTTCCCGCTTTGATCTTTCCGTCCTTCCGTATCCTGTCTTTCAGCAATTCCATAAGCTTTATCTCCCTGTATTAGCGCTTCCGGCTTTCCGCCGGTCCTGCCTCTTTATATCACCGCGCCGGCTTTCCGCAGCTCTGTCTCCCTGTATTACCGCTGCCGGCTCCATCCCTTCTAACTTTACACAGCCTTCCGGCCGCAGCACTTATCTGCCGCCCGTTTTCGATGTGCTAAGTTTAACATAAAAACACATATTTTGTCACTATATATTACCGTTTTCCGCCCGCCGCAGAGTCCCTTCTCTTAAAAAATGACTTTATTTTCAAGATTTTTGCTCCATCTTACGAAAAAAATACCAAAATACGGTTGACGAACAGGAAATTTATGCTATAATATTTAAAGTGTATACGACGGGGGAACCTTTGTGCAACAGTATATACACAAGAATAACCCATTCAGTCGTAAGAGCCGAAGGGACTGAAGGGAGGTCAGGGTGATTTAATGTCTAACGTTATCGTAAAAGAAAATGAATCTTTAGATAGTGCATTACGCCGTTTCAAAAGAAGCTGCGCTAAGGCAGGTATCCAGCAGGAAATCCGTAAAAGAGAGCATTACGAGAAACCCAGCGTAAGGCGTAAGAAAAAATCTGAAGCAGCAAGAAAACGGAAATACAATTAATCAAACCATTAAACTGCCGCAGGCATGATTCGTCATGTTGCGGCAGTTTCTATTTACTGCTCTTTTTATTCGTTTGTCTGTTTTTGCTATGCTCTTTTGTTTTCCCTCCTGTTTCGCTCTGTTTTTTGTTCCCCCTTCTCCCGCCCTGCTTTCTCTCCCTGTCTTACAGCTCCCCTGACATACCGCCGGAGCGCTGTTGTGTTTCTATGATATTTCCTCTTTCTGCGATTCCTGCTCTCCGCCCTCTTCCAGTTTCTTAAACACAAACCTCAGAAGATAGGAATTCAGCCACGCCACCAGCGAAACGCCGGCAAAAAACCAGACCATGACACCGATCACAAGGGTCCGCACCGTCAGGAAGGTCACCAGCACCGGCCCCACAGTCAGCAGGACGATCAGAACCGTAAACGGAAGCTTTGCAAACACCAGGATCATGGCATTTTTCAGTGTATTTTTTACCGTATTTACAAATCTCGCCTGAAGTGCAAAGGCATACACCATCCACGCAGCCAGCAATGCCCCCATAAACAGGAATAAAATCTGCAGGATGCCTCCTATTTTATCCGACATCAGTTTGATTGATGCAAAATCGACCACAAATACAATGCTGATCAGCAGAAAGATGATCCACATGATCGTGCTCTGCTTAAAGTTCTCTTTAAATGCCTTCAAAAATCCTTTGGCAATATACCCCTCTTCATTTTTCACCAGCTTCAGCATCACCGTATAGAGCGCCGTGGTAGATGCGCCGATCGTAATGATCGGTATGGAACATACCACCCACAGTAAATTCAATATGATAAAATCCGCCAGTCTGCCCATCCCCCGCATGATCGGGTTATCTATCCAGTTAAAATTCATTCCGTTTTCTGCCTTTCTTTCTCTTTTGATATCTCATTATAGCATATTTTCCCGGCAAAACCACAGATTTCCCTAAAATTTCAGAAGGTCAGCGCAGTCATCTCTTCGATACGCTCGATCGGAAACGGCGGCCTTGCCAGAGGTTTCATTGCGATAGACATCAGCATCATCGGATTATCATCTGCCGCAATCCGGTTGGCGCTGATCTTTCCGCACTGTCTGCATCTGTGCAGAATCGCCCATTCACCGTTCTTTTTTACCCAGACCGCAATCGGCTCCATATACCCGCCGCAGTCCGACTCCCGGTCCCCCGGCCTGTTATCCAGATGAAGGCTCATCAGACAGTTGGGGCAGTGGTTTCTGTGATCGCTTCCCGCTCCTGCCGGGATCACCTCCCTTCCGCACGCTTTGCAGATAAAAATCTCTTTACACGCATGGTTTTTATAATAATTCTTTTCAAATGTCTTTTTCCTGTTCTCCCTGTTCATTTCGACCTCTCCTGTCCTTTATTACTTTTCGCTGCTTAAGAGGGTCCGGAAGTTCTGACGATCCGCTGAATGCTTTTTACGGAAAGGCAGTATTTCTCCGCCAGCAGATGAACGCTGCAGCCTGCACGGTATTCGGTACAGATCTGCGTGTTTCGATATTCCAGATATTCCTTTGTCCCGCTGATTGATCCCCACGTATTTCGTCCGGCATCCTTTTTCGGAACATAGAGCATCTGGCCGTCAATAAACTCCTGAACCAGTGTAAGAACTTCGGATGGTAAAACATCTTCCGCTCTGATATAGCCCATGATCGCCCTCCTTATCACAATAATCAGAAACACCCCCACGCTCTGCGTGTCGGCTTATGCTAAGGAAATGCGACGGCTATTATAATACTGTCCGGATTATATAGCCGTCGCTATATGAACACGGCTGCACTCTTCAACATCAATTTCAACTCCTGTCTTTTTTATATTTTGCAGTTCTGAATGACTGCATTGTCATCATAACAGGAAATGCAGCAACAGACAACCTTAAAAATGATTCTAATTGTTTTTGTTCCACATCAAATATGGCTATTCTAAACTTTTATTTCAGAATAGCCATGCTTTATATCATACTTTATATTATCCCTTATATCAAAGCGTCTTATTTGATCTGTCCTTCCAGCACTTTCGCAGCTTCCGCGATCGCCTCAGGAATGCCGTCCGGATTCTTGCCGCCTGCCTGCGCCATATTCGGGCGCCCGCCGCCGCCGCCTCCCACAAGGCCTGCTACGCCTTTGATCAGGTTTCCTGCATGAGCACCCTTCTTTAAGGCCCCGTCAGTTGCCATTGCCACCAGGTTTACCTTGCCATCCTTTGCGGAAGCCAGCATCACAACGCCTTCTCCCAGCTTTTCCTTCAACTGGTCGCCCAGATCGCGCAGTCCGTTCATATCCACGTCCGCCACGGAGACAGCAAGAAGTTTTACGCCCTTTACCTCTGTCACATTATCCATCACATCGCCGAGGGCCTCCTTTGCCGCCTTGCTCTTTAAGGACTCGTTCTCGCTGTGCAGCGCCTTTATATCCGCCATCACATGCTGGCACTTCTCCACAATATCCGCAGGCGTAGTCTTAAGCACCTTCGCCGCCCGGTTCAGCCGCTCTTCCATCTCCGCATAATATGCAAGCACATTGCTGCCGGTGAGAGCCTCAATCCTGCGGACACCAGCCGCCACGCCGCTCTCGGAAACAATTTTAAAGGCAGAAATCACACCGGTATCCCTCACATGGGTACCGCCGCAGAATTCCTTGGACTCTCCCATCTCCACCACGCGCACCGTCTCACCGTACTTTTCTCCAAACAGCGCCATCGCGCCGGTCTTCTTTGCCTCTTCCACCGTCATGACCTTTGTCACAACCGGCATGCCGGCACTGATCTGCGCATTCACAAGGGCTTCCACCTTTGCTATCTCCTCCGCTGTCATCGCGGAGAAATGGCTGAAGTCAAACCGAAGCCTGTCGGGATCATTGTAGGAACCTGCCTGTTCCACATGATCGCCCAGCACTTCCCTGAGCGCCTTCTGCAGAAGATGGGTCGCGCTGTGGTTCTTACAGGTATTCATCCTGCGCGCCTCGTCCACATGGAGCGTCGCCGTATCACCGGTTTTCAGCATGCCCTTTGTCACTCTGCCGATATGGCCTACCTTGCCGCCGAGCAGCTTAACGGTATCTTCTACTTTAAATTCTCCCTCCGGGGTAGTGATCACGCCGTGATCCCCCGCCTGTCCGCCCATGGTAGCATAAAACGGTGTTTCCTTTACAAAGATCGTACCTACTTCGCCGTCTGTCAGCGCATCCACGACCTCCGTTTCCGTCGTCATCACCGTGATCCCGGAATCATGCACCAGCCTGTCATATCCCACAAACTCAGTGGTGACGGAAGGATCGATGGACTCATAGACCGTAGCGTCGGCACCCATATAGTTTGTCACCTTGCGGGCTCCCCGGGCTTTCTCTTTCTGCTCCTTCATACAGCTCTCAAAGCCCTCTTCCTCCACGGTAAAGCCTTTCTCCTCCAGAATCTCCCTTGTCAGATCCAGTGGAAATCCGAAGGTATCATAGAGGCGGAACGCATCCTCGCCCGCAAGCTGCTTTTTGTTTTCCTTCTCCAGCTTTTCCTCCATCTCATTTAAGATGCTGAGTCCCTGATCAATGGTATTATTGAATTTATTTTCTTCCTGTGTCAGCACGTTCAGGATAAACGCCTTCTTCTCTTCCAGTTCCGGATAGCCGTCTTTGGAACCCGCGATCACCGCCTCGGAAAGCCCTGCAAGGAAGGTTCCCTGGATACCAAGCTTTCTGCCCTGGCGTGCCGCACGCCTGATGATCCGGCGAAGCACATAGCCTCTGCCCTCGTTGGACGGCATGATACCGTCGGAGATCATAAAGGTCGCGGAACGGATATGGTCCGTGATGATCCGGATGGAAACATCCGTATCATAATCCTCATGGTAGGATACGCCTGCGATCTCACAGACCTTGCTGCGCAGCGCCTGCACGGTATCCACATCAAAAATGGAATCCACGTCCTGTACCACCACTGCCAGACGTTCCAGTCCCATGCCGGTGTCGATATTCTTCTGCTCCAGTTCGGAATAATTTCCTTTTCCGTCATTATCAAACTGGGTAAACACGTTGTTCCAGACTTCCATATAGCGGTCGCAGTCACAGCCCACCGTACAGTCCGGCTTTCCGCAGCCGTACTTTTCACCTCTGTCATAATAGATCTCGGAACAGGGGCCGCAGGGACCGGAGCCGTGCTCCCAGAAATTGTCCGCCTTGCCGAAGCGGAAAATGCGCTCCGGCGCAATGCCGATCTGCTTATTCCAGATCTCAAACGCCTCCTCATCCTCCTCATAGATAGACGGATAGAGCCTGTCCTCAGGGAGTCCCACCACTTCGGTTAAAAATTCCCAGCTCCATGCAATTGCTTCCTTTTTAAAATAGTCGCCGAAAGAAAAATTGCCGAGCATCTCAAAAAAAGTGCCGTGGCGTGCCGTCTTTCCCACATTCTCCAGATCTCCCGTCCGGATGCATTTCTGGCAGGTCGTTACTCTTCTTCTGGGCGGGATCTCCTGCCCGGTAAAGTAAGGCTTTAAAGGCGCCATGCCAGAATTAATCAGCAGCAAGCTGTTATCGTTATGGGGCACCAGAGAAAAGCTTTTCATCTTCAGGTGCTCCTTGCTCTCAAAAAATTCCAGAAACATTCTACGCAGTTCGTTTACGCCGTATGCTTTCATTGTTCTCTCCTATTCCAGTTCCGCATACACACTACCGGTACACCTGATCCGAAGACGATTCACAGCCGCTTCACGTCTGCAAATCGTCTTGTGCACCGTACCTGTGTATGCTGTTTTTCCAGTTCCGCTCAGGGAATATTTTTAAAATGTAAATTTATCTGCGAAATATGCATCCAGTTCCTCAATGGCAACACGTTCCTGCTCCATGGAATCCCTGAAACGCACTGTCACCTTGCCGTCCGTCTCGGAATCGAAATCATAGGTCACACAGAACGGTGTGCCGATTTCATCCTGTCTGCGGTATCTCTTACCGATATTGCCTCTGTCATCAAACTCACAATTATATTTCTTGCTCAGGTTCGCATAGATCTTCTCCGCGCCCTCGTTCAGCTTTTTGGACAGCGGCAGCACACCGATCTTCACAGGCGCCAGCGCCGGATGGAAACGCAGAACGGTCCTCATATCGCCGCCCTCCAGTTCCTCCTCGTCATAAGCAGCGCAGAGGAACGCCAGCACCACACGGTCCGCGCCGAGAGAAGGCTCGATTACATAGGGCACATATTTCTCACCCTTGCTGTCGTCAAAATAACTCATATCCTCACCGGATACTTCCTGATGCCTTGTCAGGTCATAGTCCGTTCTGTCCGCGATGCCCCACAGCTCGCCCCAACCGAACGGGAACAGGAACTCGATATCCGTTGTGCCTTTAGAATAGAAGCAGAGCTCTTCCTGCGCATGGTCTCTGAGCCTCATCTCCTCTTCCTTCATGCCGAGGGACAAAAGCCAGTCGCGGCAGAACCCTCTCCAGTACTGAAACCATTCCATATCCGTTCCGGGCTCGCAGAAAAACTCCAATTCCATCTGCTCAAATTCCCTTGTACGGAACGTAAAGTTGCCCGGCGTGATCTCGTTACGGAAAGACTTACCGATCTGACCGATACCGAAGGGCAGTTTTTTCCGGGAAGTCCTCTGCACATTTTTAAAATTGACAAAAATACCCTGTGCTGTTTCCGGTCTTAAATAAACCGTGTTCTTGGCGTCCTCCGTGACACCCTGGAACGTCTTGAACATCAGGTTGAACTGACGGATATCCGTGAAATTATGCTTACCGCAGGAAGGACAGGGCACATTATGCTCCTCCACAAAATTCTTCATCTCCTCCTGAGAATAGGCATCGATCGGCTTTTCCAGTTCGATACCGTTTTCCTGCGCATAATCCTCGATCAGCTTATCCGCACGGAAACGCTCCTTACATTCCTTACAGTCCATCAGCGGATCGGAAAATCCGCCCAGATGTCCGGATGCGACCCATGTCTGGGGGTTCATCAGGATCGCGCAGTCCACGCCCACATTATACGGGTTTTCCGTGATAAATTTCTGCCACCATGCTTTCTTTACGTTATTTTTCAGTTCCACGCCCAGATTGCCGTAATCCCATGTGTTGGCAAGGCCGCCATAGATTTCCGAACCGGGATATACAAATCCCCTCGCTTTCGCAAGCGCCACGATCTTCTCCATTGTTTTTTCCATAACTATCTCCTCTCTTCTTTCTCGACTTACCCTTCCAGTAATATATATGCCAGTTTATCCGTTTCCGAAACTTCCACCAGATTCTTTCCCGCCACCGTCACATTATCGGAGATGTACAGCGGCTTCTCCTGTGTGCTGATCTGCACCGCGGCTCCCTGGTTCATTTCATTGTCATAAATGATCAGTTTGTTTTTCCCCATTGACAGAAGATCGTTTTTCCCCTGCAGGCCATCGCCTTCCTCCGCGCTCTCAAGGCTGATCTCCATATCGTACCCCTGCATATAGGCATCTTCCACCGTTCCGTAGAAAAAGGGCGCCCGCAGAGCAGGGTCCACTGCCACCACATCCATATTCATAAATCCGTCAAAAGAGGCGGCGTCCGGATAGGTCATAACAACCTTTACCATCCCCTCATCCGTTTCCACGGTATTGATCGTGATACTGCCTTCCGTGCCGGAATTATCATCATTATATATATCCACCTTTTCCTGCATCATACTCTGCAGCGTGTCCACCGATTCCTCCCCGAAATTTTCAACCATCGTATGCACGATCGTACCGTCTTTTTGTATCGCGATAGTGGTCACTTCCACTGTGGTCTTACCACAGCCGCTTAATATGAAACCAAGAAGCACCAGAAGCGATATTTTTTTCCATTTTTCCATAATTTTTCTCCATTTTCCGCTTTTTAGGGCATAACATATTTATTATAATCGACCGTTCCCTATTTTTCAATATGCAAATTTCCTATTTCCCCTTTTCCGGCAACGGTCCGCCCCCTGGTTGAACAGTTGTTTTTTCTATTCTTTCGGGCGGCTTTGCACAGGGCATTTTCTGTTAAAACCTGAATGGGGATGGGGATATGCCAATATTTATATGTTTATCCTGCCGCTTTGTTTCTGCCTCCCTTAAACCGGCGTGATCTAAAGCACGGTATAAGCGCAATCCCCCATTCTTACCCGAAAGGAAGACAGCAAACTATGAAAGTGCAGTTTCTCAGCGGCAGCCCCGCAAATCAGACCTTTCAATATATTTTTGCCAGATATTTTGCATTATCCCATCCGCATGAGATGATGTATATGGACGCTTTCTACTTTGCTCCAACAGCGCCTTCCGCTATCCTGCGGCACTGTTGAATACGGAAATGAAATATTTTATCAATCCCGCACTGTGTGAACTATGAACGGATAAAACCGGGGATCTGCTTCAAGAATACATTCGAAACAAATCCCCGGTCTCCTATTGTCCTTTAAAATTTCCTTTATTATCTGCCGCAGCCATGCCTGCCGCCCCCGTGATGCCCCGTATAGGTATTTGAGGCTGCGGCTCCATTCCCGCCGGCAGAATTCGTGCCGCTTCCTCCTGTGCCGTACCGGTGTGATATACCGCAGTTATCACAAATCCCGTCTCCGTTCACGTCAACATAGTTCCCGCCGCAGCCGTACACTCCCGTTCCGTACCAGTGCGATGTTCCGCAGCCGTCACAGATCCCGTCCCCGTTCACATCCACATAGCTTCCGCCGCAGCCGTACATTCCTGTTCCGTACCGGTGCGATATACCGCAGTTATCGCAGATCCCGTCTCCGTTCACATCGGCATAATTCACGCCGCAGCCGTACATTCCTGTTCCGTACCGGTGCGATATACCGCAGTTATCGCAGATCCCGTCTCCGTTCACATCGGCATAATTCACGCCGCAACCATACATTCCCGTTCCGTGCCGGTGCGATATACCGCAGTTATCGCAGATCCCGTCCCCGTTCACATCCACATAGCTTCCGCCGCAGCCGTACATTCCTGTTCCGTACCGGTGCGATATACCGCAGTTATCGCAGATCCCGTCCCCGTTCACATCGGCATAATTCACGCCGCAGCCGTACATTCCTGTTCCGTGCTGGTGCGATATACCGCAGTTATCGCAGATCCCGTCCCCGTTCACATCGGCATAATTCACGCCGCAGCCATATACTCCCGTTCCGTACCAGTGCGATGTTCCGCAGCCGTCGCAGATCCCGTCTCCGTTCATATCCACATAATATCCGCCGCAGCCGTTTCCAGTCACACTATGCCGGTGATGCGACGCAAATACAGATGTTGTATTTACCGATAACACAATAACTGCTGCAAAAACTCCCAAAAAAACTTTTT
Organism: Lachnospiraceae bacterium; assembly: GCA_910573755.1. GTDB lineage: Bacteria > Bacillota > Clostridia > Lachnospirales > Lachnospiraceae > 1XD8-76. The sequence continues at coordinate 63,974 of CAJTBO010000027.1, forward strand.
TCATGATAATCCTTCCTTTCTTTTTTAAGTCACTGCACAGCTTTTCTCAGCCAGACTTACTCAGGTATAAACATCAATGAAACCGATCGTCCCATCATACTGCTGTCACATCACCTTCTCTCTCATGTATCCTGTTCATTCCCCGTCTCCGGCACATACAGCCGGGTTCCCGGCAGGATCAGGTTTTCGTCCGCCCCGATCCGCTCTCTGTTTACATAATATATCAGTTCATACCGGCCGCCATTTCCATAATGCCGGCGGGCAATATTCCATAGATTATCTCCCGGCTTCACCACATATGTATGGTCATCCACCGTCTCCTCCACATCCTCCGGCATCAGATACGCCTCCTGTCCCAGATCCATGACTCTGCCATACACATACGCCTTTTCCACCGTTCCGTCAGGCTTTCGTTTTTCCACCGCCGGTGAGCCCCAGGCCGCCTGAAAACGCATAACGCTTCCGTCTTCGCAGGTAAGCTCCCAGTTCTCCTTTACTCTGTATATATACTCACTGACCTGATGATCCGCCTCATCATATTCATAACTCAGGACCAGTATCTCATCCTCCGTCGTAACTACCTTTAAGATGCAGTCCCCCTGCTCATTATACTGATATGCGCGGTGCTCCCAGCTTCCCGCCTCATTTGTTCCCCAAAAATTATAACAGACCAGCTCCTCCATCAGCCTTTCGCCGTCATATTCCGCCCGGTAGCCGCGGTTGTAAAAAAGTTCCTCGCTGTATCCGAACAGATCTGAACCCGCTTCGCGGCTGTAGTCAAGCCTCGATAAGAGTCTGCCGTCCTCCGTGAACTGATAATAGCAGACATCAAACAGATACCGGTAGGCCACATAAAAATCTCCCTGATACAGACTGCTGTTCGCCTTATAATAAATATGCCGGCAGGTATGCTCCAGATCATCCCGATCAAAGATCTGCTCCTCACAATAACCAGCGTCCGTCAATATGGCAGGCGTATAGCCCAGCATATAGCAGATACGGTTCTTATCATCAAAGGACGCATGGGTAAACTCTGCCATCTCCTCCTCGCTGTACGGCTCCATGACCCACATATACTGATCATACAGATAACCGCCCGCCAGATCTTCCTTCTTATCATAGCTGTAGGTTCCCTCGCTGACCATCTCCAGCCGGCCATCCGCCGCGTAAGGCCCCGCCGGTTCCATCTCCGCTTCCTTCCAAGTCCCGGCTTTCAGTACAGCCATACCCGTTAAAGCGGCAACGTTCCCTGCCCGGAGCAGTACAACGATAAACAGCAGGACAAGGCATATCCCGCAGTTCCGTATGCCTCTCTTCCCTGCACGCTTTACGCATGGGCGGCATACGGATCCTTTCCCTTTTTGCGGCAGGATGTTATGTAACATAACCGTTTATCAATCCTCCGTATCCTGATACAGCCACAAATAACCGTATCCCTCTATTTCTCCTGCCCCTTTCGGGTATTTCTTTCCGGTAACCAGATTCACAAAACCCTTCTTACCGCCCAAAATGCTTTCATCCACCGCCGCCGGCGCATCGCTGAAATTATAGTAAGCCGCCAGCTTCTTTCCGCCCATTACCCTGCAGATGCCGAGCACATGGCTGCTGCCGGTCTCAAAGGTACAGGTTTCCGCTTCCATGCTGAAAATCCCGTGCTCCGCCCGGATCGTCTCCAGCTTTCTGAGCGCTTTAAAGATCCGCTGTGGCACTTTCTCTTTGAGGATCTCCCAGGGGAAACTGCCGCGGTGGAGATAACGGCTGTCCGCCTGTTTATCGGGATCTTCCTTATAAGTATAATCATTTAACTGTCCGATTTCATCTCCGCTGTAGAGCATCGGGATACCGCTCTGGGACAGAAGATAGGCATGCAGCATCAGGATACATTTTATTGCTCTCTCTGTCTTTGCCTCATCCTTTTCATAGAGCGCCGCCTCCAGTCCGCTTAAGGAAGCCGTAGTGCCGCAGAGTCTTGCATCCCCGAGTCTGGGATCGTCATTATAGAGTTCCCCTCTGGCATCGCTGCCCGCCCATTTCCCGGTCAGGTAATCATTCAGGTATTTTTTATGCGCCACTTCATCTGTTCCGAAATGGGCTTTCAGCCAGTCATAGTCCAGCCCCCAGCCGATATCGTCATGACATCTTAAATAATTTAAAAATACATACTCTCCCGGCAGGGCGAATACCTGATCAAGCTGCCGCTTCAGCAAGGATATATCCTTTGTGGCAACCGTGTGCCAGGTGCTCGCCATTGTCGTCACATTGTATAACATATGGCATTCCGGCTTCTCCACACTGCCGAAATACGGCACCACTTTTGCCGGCTCCATCACCACTTCCCCGAGAAGCAGAACACCCGGACAGACGATCTCCCCGATCAGCCGCATCATCCGCACAAGGGTATGTACCTGCGGAAGATTCCTGCAGTTCGTGCCCAGCGTCTTCCAGATATAAGGCACCGCGTCCAGCCGGATAATATCGATCCCGCAGTTGGCAAGAAACAGCATATTGCCCACCATATCGTTAAAGACCACACAATTCTCATAATTCAGATCCCACTGATACGGATAAAAGGTCGTCATGACTACCTGGCGGCAGTCCTCCAGCCAGGTGAAATTCCCCGGCGCCGTAGTCGGAAATACCTGCGGCATGGTCTTCTCAAACTGTCCGGGAACATCCCAGTTGTCATAAAAATAATAACGTTTCCTCGCCTCCGGGTCTCCCGCCCGCGCCGCCTTTGCCCAGGCGTGGTCCTCACTGGTATGGTTCATCACGAAATCCATACAGCAGCTCATGCCTTTTTCATGCATTTCCTTTGTCAGATCCTTCAGATCCTCAATGGTTCCGAGTTCCGGCTGCACCCTACGGAAATCCGCAACGGCATAGCCCCCGTCGTCCCTTCCCTTCGGGCTCTCTAAAAGAGGCATCAGATGCACATAATTCACGCCGCAGGACTCGATATAATCCAGTTTTTCCTTCACACCCTTTAAAGTTTTCGCAAAAGCGCCCGTGTAGAGCATCATGCCAAGCAGTTTGTTGCTGTGATACCAGTTTTGATCTTTTTCCCTTGCCCTGTCCAGTTTTTTAAGGCTAGTATCCCGCTTTTCATAATATTCATACATGGAATCGCAGAGCCACTCAAATCCCTGCATATCATTGTGATAAATCTCGCAGTACAGCCATTTCAGTTCATCGACCCGCTCCTCAAACCGCTTTCTGTACTCCGCTTTCTGCGTTTTTGTACTCATCTGCTTCCTCCCCTGATATTTTTTTCAATCCTCTGATGCACAGATGCATATACAGCCGGAAACATCTCTCAGCCAGGCAGGAAATATTCCCGCCGGGCATCCGCCGCGCCTGCAGCCCTTATATAGACAGCATCTCTTCCATCCGCTCTGTCCTGCCAGTTTTCCTTACCATAAAATTACTATAATTACCGCTGTTTGTCAATCATTCCGGGGGGCAGTACCTGTACAGAATCCAGTCCATTGATTTCATTAAAATTTGCTTTTCTGTAAGGACTGCGGCGCAAAAATGCACATACGGATAGATTACAGGAACGGCGACAAGCGGCATATCGCCTATTGCAGTGAGTACCACAAGGGGAAAGCCAGAAACCCGAAGTGCCATTCTACCCCGCAGGGCGCAGGATATGGAGCGGTAACGGACAGGGCGGCGGGATAGTCAACACCTGCCCCGCCGCCCTGTTTTGAAGTTTTATTAGACCGATAAATTTGAATTCTGATAAGACATATTTTATACCATTTATTAACTGTTATATCTTATCTTCAAAAAGTCCGCAAACCCTTGAAAATGCTAAATTTATAGCAAGTGAGTTTGCCCTTAGGCTTTCCCTCGTGTTATATCCTTTTCTCTCATGTTACGAACCCTCATAAGGGCAAAAATAAGGGAAAGAAAAACCTGTAACAAATTATAACACAGAATAAATTAGGCAGGAAGAACTGATTGAAATGCTTTCTAAACCCTCATGCCCCACATTTGGCACCACCATAAATGAAACTGTGCAAGCGATAGGTTATTGAATTTGTTTTTGCCATTGTCTATACTATAACCAACGGC
>CAJTBO010000028.1 GCA_910573755.1 Lachnospiraceae bacterium
AAGAGCAGCGATGTTTGTGCTGACCCGTACTAATAGGCCGAAAGCTTGACCAGAAGGAAAGAGGTTTTTGGAAGAGGATGGATCAGGAGTTCAGTGTTCGGTTTTGAGGGGATGAACCCTCAAAAAAACAGCGGTACTTTCGGGTTCGCGAAGCGGATCTCGTATGTAAACCGCAGGTTTATATTTACATAAGTGAAAATAATAAAGTACAAAAGATAAAAAAAGAAGCAGCTTGCTTCTTTTTTTTATCTTTTATGGTATGCAATTTGGAAATGCTGTGGTATAATTATGATAGATTTACGGGTAAATCCCATGATAGACCGATATTAATGTGAGGTGGAATATGGATACAAAGATTTTGTTAGAGAACGGAACGAACGAACTTGAGGTGTTGGAATTTATTCTGGATGGAAATTCTTACGGCATCAATGTGGCGAAGGTAAAAGAGATCATTACTTACGAGCCGGTGACGCCGGTTCCCAATGCTCATCCGAGTATAGAAGGAATTTTTATGCCGCGTGAAACAATGATCACTGCCATAGACCTGAAGAATTGCCTTCAGAGAGGAGAATGCAGCGCCTCCGGGTTATTTATCATCACAAACTTTAATAAACTGGATATCGCGTTCCATGTAGATAATGTTGTGGGTATCCACAGAGTATCCTGGAGAGATATCATAAAACCGGATGCTACAGTGAGCACAACGGAAGAGGGGATTTCTACAGGGATCATAAAATATAACGATAAATTGATTATCATTCTTGATTTTGAGAAGATCGTATCTGATATTAATCCTGAAACCGGCTTGAAGATTACGGACATTGATGAACTCGGGGAGAGAGAAAGAAGTGATGTGCCGGTTCTGATTGCGGAAGATTCCGTATTGCTGAATAAGTTGATCGTGGACTCTCTGAAAAAGGCAGGGTATCATAATCTGATCCACACAAAGAACGGTCAGGAAGCATATGATGTCATTCAGGATTGTAAGAGGGACGGTACTTTGAAGGAGCATGTGCAATGCATCATTACGGATATTGAGATGCCGTTGATGGATGGACATCGCCTGACAAAACTTGTAAAGGAAGACCCTGAGACGGCGGATATTCCGATCATTATTTTCTCGTCTCTGGTAAATGATGAAATGAAAAGAAAAGGTGCGGCACTTGGTGCGGATGCGCAGTTGTCAAAACCGGAAATCGGTAATCTGGTAAGAGTGATAGATGAACTGACCAGATAAATGTTATAGAAGGACAGATAGAGTGTACCGATTCCAGGTACACTCTTTTATATGCGCACGGGTACGGAGAGGAAGGATGCGGCATAAGCTGCCCGCACCCGGCGCGGCGAGCAGGGGAAGATGAATCTTCCCTGCCCGATTTGTGTGGAAAGGAAAATTATGCCGGTTCAGGATATAAAGGAAGCGGAACTTGTACTCGTCGGTATCGGCGGTGAGATGCAGGTAAAGCTACAGAGTTTAAAAAATATACCGAATTTCAGTGAGAAATTTTCTGTTCTTCAGGAAGAACAAAGCAGGCAGTGGGTGATTCCTTTTCTGATCCGATATTATTTGAAGCAGGAGTTTCATCCGGAGATTGCCGGAGCGTATAAAAAGCTGAAAGAAATACTGGAAGGTAAAAACTATTTTATTGTTTCTTTGAGCAGCGATGATCTGATACGGAATATAGGATTTCAGCAGGAGAGGATTACGCTGCCCTGCGGCGGTTATGAAATGATGCAGTGTGCAGAAAACTGCAGGGAAAAGCTGTTCCCGGTGGATGAGGAGTTATGGAATAAAGTCTGTGGATGGATAGAGGATAGCATTTCACTGGAAGAACTGAAAGAGCCGAAGTGTCCGGATTGCGGCGCGGCGCTTGTTATGAATCAATACGGGGAACCTGTGTATTATGAGGGCGGTTATCTGGAGAGCTGGAAGCGGTATACGAAGTGGCTGCAGGGTACGGTAAACAGAAAACTTTGTATTTTGGAATTAGGCGCAGGCATGGAACTTCCTTCCGTGATCAGATGGCCTTTTGAGAAAATGTGTTTTTATAACCAAAAATCTGTATTTTGGAGAGTACATAGCAGTTTATACCAATTATCCGAGGAAATAAGCATGCGGGGAATATCTGTCAGAAAAGATCCCGTGGCATTTTTAAATGAATTATAATAACTTGTTGATTTTGGAGGCATAGAAAAGAATGAATTCTGATGAAGAACGTTTGGAGGAAATGTTAAGGGCTGTTATGGAACCTGATAGTGCAGCGCCGCCTGATCCGAATGATGAAATGTCTATTTCTGATATCATGGATGGTATGTTGGATGAGATATCTGATGAAGATGTAATGGGAGATCTGCCCGAGATGCCGGATGCTGATTTAATGGGAGATCTGGCAGGGATGCCGGATGCCGATCTGATGGGAGATCTGCCCGAGATGCCGGATGCTGATTTAATGGGAGATCTGGCAGGGATGCCGGATGAGGATCTGATGGGGGATCTGGCGGGGATGTCTGATGAGGATTTAATGGGAGACCTTGCAGGGATGCCGGATGCCGATCTGACGGGAGATCTGCCGGGGATGTCGGATTCCGGGCTGGCAGACGGTATGCCGGAGATGGCTGCATCCGGTGCAGCGGATGATCTGCAGGGAGAAAAAATGGAAACTCTGCCGGCCGTTGAAGAGAGCGGGCCGCCGGAAACGTTAATGGATATGGAAGAGGGCGGAGTGCTGGAGACGGCGTCGGGTATGAATGAAGAGGAGATGCTGGTAGATCCGCTGGCTTTGCTCGACATGTCGGAAGATGAGATAGATCAGGTTCTGGGACAGGAGTCAGGCGAGGGCGGAGCTGTTTCGGGAAAAGCGGCGCCGGAGATAACGGAAGATAAAGAACTTTCAGATCTGTTAGGTTCAAATAATGAATTGGCGGATATTCAGGATATGCTTTCGATGCCGGACGGCTCTGAAATGACAGTCGATGAAGGGCTTGCGGATATGCCTTTTGGTGCGGATGTGGATCTGGATTCGGACAGCGTGAAAGATCTGTTGGGACTGACACCGGAAATAGAAGCGGATCTTATGGAGGAGACCGGGGAGGAGACGAAAAAGCCCTCTGTGCCCAGGGTTGAGGAGGAACCTGAAAAGGAACCCGAGAAAGAGGATAAGGCGAAGGGGAAAAAGGCAAAGAAAGGCGGGAAATCCGCTGATAAAACGAAGGAAAAAAAGGCGGGATTCGGGAAGAAGCTTGCTATGTTTTTCTTTGGACCGGATGATGATGATCTGGATGAGGATGCAGAAAAGACGGCAGCGAAAGATGAGCAGTCCGAAGATGCGGGCAAAAAAGGAAACGCAAAGGCAGAGAAAAAGAAGAAGGATAAGAAAGAAAAAAAGAAAAAGCCGCCTAAAAAAGAAGGACCGGATCCTAAAAAGGCGGCAAAAGAAAAACAGCAGAAAGAAAAAAATGCGGAAAAGGCCAGAAAAAAAGCAGAAAAAGCGGAGATAGCCGAGAAGGAAAGAAGGGCTGCCAAAAAACTTCCGAAGAAAAAAGTATTTGTCTGGGTATTATTCTGTGCTTCGATCGCGGCAGGCATTTTGTTGATGAATACGGTCGGAATGGATACGCTGCATCTTACGGAGGCGAGAAATGCGTTCTACGATAAAGATTATGAGACGGCTTATCAGTTGTTGAACGGCAGAAGCCTGGAGGAGGAAGATCAGCTGCTGTTTATGCAGTCTTCCGCGATACTGCATCTGAAACATGCAGAAGAGGTTTATGCAAACCATCTGAAGATGGGAAAACCGGTGACGGCATTGGAAGATCTGATGAAAGGTGTGAAGAAGTATCAGGAGATAGTACAGGCCGGTGAGCAGGATTTGATCACGCCGGAGTTGACGGAGCAGTATCAGAATATTTTGAAGCTTTTGCTGGATAACTATAATCTGTCGGAGGAAGGTGCACTGGAGATCAATGCGCTGAAGGATGATTATGAGTACAGCCTGCAGCTTGAGGCGCTGGTAAACGGAGAGGTTTATCAGAGCCAGTCGGAAATCGAGCAGCAGGAAGAGGAAGAAGCGGAAAAGTATTCTGATCTGGAGGATATACTGCCGGAGGAAGAGGAATATTTGAATGGTATCGGTGATTGATTATGATGCGGGAAACATAAAGAGCGTACAGAAGGCGCTGGAATTTCTGGGAGAAAAAGTACTTGTCACAAGAAACCCGGAAGAAATTTTAGCAGCCGAAAGAGTGATCCTGCCGGGGGTGGGAAGCTTTGGAGACGCGATGGCGAGGCTGGAAGGATTCGGGCTGGTTCCGGTTATCAAAGAGACAGCAGAACGCGGGACACCGTTTTTGGGAATCTGCCTCGGCCTGCAGCTTTTGTTTGAAGAGAGCGAAGAGAGTCCCGGTGTGAAGGGGCTTGGGCTTCTTCCCGGGAGGATCATGCGGATCCCGAAAGCGGAAGGCCTTAAGGTGCCGCAGATAGGGTGGAATGCGCTGGCGTACCCTTCGGAAGGAAGGCTTTTTCGGGGGGTGGCGGAAGGCTCTTATGTCTATTTTGTGCATTCCTATTATTTGCAGGCTGCGGATAAGGAGATCGTGAAGGCAACTGCTGCGTATGGTGTTACAGTGGAGGCGGCGGTGGAGCAGGGAAATATTTTTGCCTGTCAGTTTCATCCGGAGAAAAGTTCGGATGCGGGCCTGCAGATCTTAAAGAATTTCCTGACGGTATAGGTAGAAAAAGGTGTTTCCTTATGCAATATAAAAAGAATATTGATATATTCATTATGTTGTTATGGTGAGAAGCGGGATGAGAGTGAGAGTATATGCACACAAAGAGAATTATCCCCTGTCTGGACGTCAATAAGGGCAGGGTGGTAAAAGGTGTCAATTTTGTAAATCTGCGGGATGCCGGAGATCCGGTGGAAATTGCGGCGGCATATGACAGGGCCGGTGCGGATGAGGTGGTTTTCCTGGATATTACGGCATCCTCCGACGCAAGGGGGACCGTGGTGGATATGGTGCGCAAGGTGGCGGAGCGGGTGTTTATTCCGTTTACCGTGGGCGGCGGTATCCGTACCGTGGAGGATTTCAGGGCGCTGCTTCGGGAAGGGGCGGATAAGATATCCGTTAATTCCGCAGCCATAGACAGGCCTGAGCTGATCAGTGAAGCGGCGGATAAATTCGGAAGCCAGTGTGTGGTACTGGCGGTGGATGCGAAAAGGCGTGCCGACGGCAGCGGTTTCAATATTTATAAGCACGGCGGCCGCATTGATATGGGCATCGATGTGATAGACTGGGTGACAAAGGCGGAAAAACTGGGAGCCGGAGAAATTTTGCTGACCAGTATGGATTGTGACGGCACAAAGGCGGGATACGATATCGAACTGACAAGACAGGTGGCAGAGGCGGTATCCGTTCCGGTGATCGCTTCCGGCGGTGCGGGTGCGCTGGCGCATTTTCGTGAGGCGCTGACGGAAGGGAAGGCGGAGGCGGCGCTGGCGGCGTCCCTGTTCCATTACAAGGAGCTGGAGATCCGCCAGGTAAAGGAATTTCTGGCTGCGGAGGGCGTTGCGGTACGGTTGTAGAGACAGTCGGGAGATATGGCGGAGAGTAGGGAACTGCGTTAAAAGCAGTTTTGCAAAAGAAAAAATAAAGGAGAAACAGAAGATGGCAGCGATTGACAATGATTGGCTGGAGCCCCTGAAACCGGAATTTCAGAAACCTTATTACAAGAAGTTGTTTGAGAAAGTCAGCGAGGAGTATAATACCAGAAAGATATTCCCGGCATCCGAGGATATCTTTACCGCGTTTCACTTGACACCGCTGGCGGATGTGAAAGTAGTCATTTTGGGACAGGACCCCTATCACAATGACGGGCAGGCACACGGACTTTGCTTTTCGGTAAAGCCGGAGGTGGATATCCCCCCTTCCCTTGTAAATATTTATCAGGAACTGCATGATGATCTGGGCTGCTATATCCCGAATAACGGTTATCTGGTGAAATGGGCAAAACAGGGCGTGCTGATGCTCAATACGGTGCTGACAGTGCGCGCGCATGCGGCGAATTCCCATCGGGGGATCGGCTGGGAGGAGTTTACGGATGCCTGCATCCGGATCTGCAGTGAGCAGGATCGGCCGATGGTGTTTATTCTCTGGGGCAAGCCAGCCCAGACGAAAAAATCCATGCTGCATAATCCGAAACACCTGATCCTGGAGGCGCCACACCCGAGCCCCTTATCCGCCTACAGAGGGTTCTTTGGCAGCAAGCCTTTCAGTAAAACAAACGAATATCTGCAGGAAAACGGCCTTGCGCCGATCGACTGGCAGATTGAGAATGTATAGGAATAAATTGAAAATGCAGGAAAAATAGAAAATACGGGAAATAAAAAGAGTGCCGGCACGGAGGTTATCTCCGATCAGGCACTCTTTTGGCATATAAATTATACAGAGTCAGGGAACCGTTCCTGCAGTTTTATCAAAAATGCTTCGAATTGTTCCTGAGTGGAGCTTTCTGCCCAAAGGTCGCAGCCTGTTTCAGACTCTGCCCATTGTCTTGTATATACCAGTGTCAGAGGCCGCTTTGCCATATCGGTTTCATCTGTCAGTTTAAAGTTGACCAGTTCCGCGTTTTCGATCAGAGAAAACATAATACAGGCGTTTTTCTGCAACAGGGCGGTTTCTTTCTGACGGTTCGGAGCATCTAGTGCATATTGTTCTTTGTCTTCTTCAGAGAGGGAAAAGGTTATGGTCACTGCGTAAGGCTCGCTGTCATCCGTCTGCAGGGCAAACTGCCGGTATGCCATATCCTGCGGGAATATCAGATTGTAGATAATATTTCCCACGGCGGAGTTGTCCCCGATATATTTTGTCCGGTGGGAGAACAGCGTCTTTGCGGAAAGAGCCTCCTCTTCCATGACAGACAGTTTGAAGATCCAGCGGACGGCGGATATTGCCTCTTCGGTGCCGTCAGGGGAGCGTTCATCGATATCATATCCATAGCAGAGATAAACATCTCCGTTTTTCTGCAACAGAATATAGTAAAGGATCTGCCGTTCCTCCTGCGGACGGTTTACGATCCATGCTTTTTTGTTTTCCTTTAAAAGGGTGGCAAGTAAAAACCCGGTCTGACTGTTTTCCGTGTCGATATCCATATCGTTGGCAAAATTTTTTCCGGTCAGCCTGATCTCTTCCGCGTCGCCGCAGGGAATCCAGTACCCTTCTGTATTTTCCCCCGAAAGAGGCGTATCGGCGGATTCCATCAGCTGATAGCCGGATGTCAGAATATAGGCCGGGGCAGTTTCCGGTGTAAAGGTAAAATCATATTGCGGGGCTGTATAAACGATCGCTTCCGCCTGATAGGGATGGCCAAAGGGCTCCGCTGTGGCAGGAAATTTATCCTTTGGATCAGTGAGCAGGCAGAGGGCGGCGATGGCGCATATTGCGGCGGTCAGCAGGATCAGGAAAAAAGCGGGCTTTTTCCATGTTTTGGCGCGGCGTATCCGTTCTTTCAAGTCCCCTTCTCCGAATGCCAAAGGGCAGGCAAGAGCCGGTATTTTTTTGCTGTTTTCTTCCTTATCATATCCGATCAGCGAGAACAGATAACTTTTCGTTTCCTCTTCCCCCAGATTCCGGATCACTCTCTCATCACAGGCAAGTTCGATATCGCGGCACAATAGAAGGTAAGCCGCCCAGATCAGCGGATGAAACCAGTAGACGGAAAGGAGCAGGAAGGCAAACGTTTTGATCAGGTGATCCTTCCGCGCAAGGTGCGCCTTTTCGTGGGCAAGCACATGGGTAAGGGCATCTTCACTCAGCCGGAAGGGGATATAGATCCGGGGCTTTATCAGGCCGAGGATGAAAGGGGAGTCCACAAAGTCGCTCTGCCAGATATTGTCCCGCAACAGCACGGCGGTACGCATTTTCTTTTGCAGCCGCAGATAGCTGAAAGCGAGATAGAAAAGCATCAGGCATATGCCGGCAAGCCAGATCAGGACGGCGCTGTGCATTATAAATTCCAGCACTTCGGCACCGGAGGTTCTCGCAGGCAGCCGGGAGAAGGAATACTTTGCCGCAGGGTTGACTACCCGGTCAACCACCGTGATGCCGCTGCGGATTTCCGGGAATTCTCCCGGCTGCAGGGTTTCGGGAAGGGTTTCGCTGCTGGGGATCAGGCTGAAAATGCTTTCCGGTGAAAAAGGAAGGATCAGGCGCAGGCCGACCAGCCCCCAGAGCATGCAGGTAAACTGTTTCGGCATTTTCCGGAGAAGAAGCCGAAGCAGCATAACCGCAAGCACGATCCAGCCGGCGGTGATACTCATATTGAGAAGCTTTAAAAAAACGGAAGCCATCATGTCATATATCCTCCTCGATCAGTCTTTTCAGTTTATCCATTTTTTCCTCCGATAATCTTTTATGCCGCCCGAAAGCAGCAATAAAAGCGGGAAGGGAACCTTCAAATTTCTTTTCGATCAGTTCCTCCATCTCAGCCTCCTGTATCTTATCTTTGGAGATCAGGGAAGAAACGATGGTATTTTCATTTTTGAGGATGCCGCGTTCGGACAGCCGTTTTATGACCGTGTAAGTGGTGGTGGATTTCCAGCCGAGCTGTTCCTTACAGAGATTGACAAGATCCTTGCTCTTTATGGGTTCGTGTTCCCAGAGGATCAGACAGAAACGATATTCACTTTCAAAAATTTTCGGTGTATCCATAGAAAACCTCCTATTAAAATCGCTGCGCGATAGCACTAAAGAGTAAAGTCACTTCGGCGCACACTCTATGAGAGAAACTTTCCTTCGAAAGGACACTCAGAAAAGTTTCCCTCGTGCGCCTTTGCGACTTTACCGTCTAACTGAATTATCAGACAGGCTATTCCGGTTTCGTATGCGCCGATACAGTACACGATACCATAAGACAATTTCCTGTTGCTTATGTATCAGTAAATCGTCTTGCGCTCTGCATCGGCTCATACTGTACTCTAATGCATTAGTGTATATGGATAGTCTAACGCATTAGAGTGCAGGAGTCAAGAGTTATTTCCGGTTAAAAAGAAATATCGCAACAATTCGGACAAAAACCGGACCGTTACGATATCAGTTGAGTTCAGAAAGGAATGCAGATATATTGAAAACAGGAAAAGAAAGGGTCATTCGTATTCCGCGATATCGCAGATCAGCCGCTCTGTGTCTTCCCATCCGAGGCAGGGGTCCGTAATGGATTTCCCGTAAACGCCGCCGCCGATCTTCTGGCAGCCCTCCTCGAGATAGCTTTCCACCATAACGCCCTTTACAAGCTTATGGATATCAGCGTTTAACTTTCTGCTGTGGAGCACTTCCTTGACGATGCGGATCTGCTGTTTAAACTGTTTGTTGGAATTATTGTGGTTGGAGTCAATGATGCAGGCGGGATTGATCAGGTCACGTTCGCCGTATAATTCCAGCAGGGTATTTAAGTCTTCATAATGGTAGTTGGGCAGGCTTTGGCCGTGTTTGTTGACGGAGCCTCTCAGCACCGTATGGGCCAGTTCGTTGCCGTTTGTCTTGACAGCCCAGCCTCTGTAGATAAAGGAGTGGGGCTGCTGTGCCGCATAGACGGAATTCAGCATAATGGAAAAGTCTCCGCTGGTGGGGTTTTTCATGCCGGCAGGCACATCGAAACCGCTGACGGTCAGACGGTGCTGCTGGTCTTCCACGGAACGGGCGCCGATCGCCACATAGGAGAGGATATCGGAGACATAACCCCAGTTTTCGGGATAGAGCATCTCATCTGCGGCGGTCAGGCCGGATTCATTGATCGCCCGGATGTGCATTTTACGCATGGCGATGATGCCGGCCAAAAAGTCCTCCCGCTTGCTGGGGTCAGGCTGGTGGATGATGCCTTTATAGCCGTCTCCGGTGGTGCGGGGTTTGTTGGTGTAGATCCTGGGGATCAGGATCAGTTTATCTTTTACCTTGTCGTTGATCCTGGCAAGCCGTTCTATGTACTCACAGACAGAATCCTCGTTATCCGCGGAGCAGGGACCGATGATGACCAGAAATTTGTTGCTCTCGCCGGTGATGACGGCGCGGATCTCGGAATCCCGGATGCGTTTTAATTCTATTAATCTGGCGGGAAGAGGGTACTGTTCCCTGATCTCGTCGGGGGTCGGTAATAATTTTATAAATTCAAATGACATATCATTGCTCCTTTGTACCGGTAATCTGAAACCTTACATATTATACAAAAAAATTTTGTGGGTTGCAAGTGCAGTATCTATACTGTAAAAAGGAGAAAACAGGGCATTTCCCGTTTTGTGTCGTGTTTTTAATGCTGTATATGTGGTAGTTTGGAGGAGAAAGGAGGAAAGCGTGATGGATATGAAAAAAATCGGAGGATTTTTGAGGAGGCTGCGAAAGGAGAAGGGACTGACCCAGGAGCAGCTTGCGGAAATTCTTTTTGTGTCGGGAAGGACGGTCTCTCGGTGGGAAACCGGAACGAATATGCCGGACCTGAGTATTCTGATCCTGCTGGCAGAGTTCTATGATGTGGAAATAAAAGAAATTTTGGACGGTGAAAGGAGAAAAGGAACTGTGGAAAAAGAGATGAAGGAAACATTGTCAAAAGTAGCGGATTATAGCAGGATGGAAAAGGAAAAAGCGGCAAAGGCCGGAAGTATGGCTTTCAGTCTGATGTTTCTGATCTGCGCGGCGGCGATCGTGATCCAGCTGATCACTTCGGGGAGCCTGCGGGCTGTTCTGGGGGAGAGCGTGGCGCTGCTTTCGGGCGGGATCGTTTATATCGCGCTCATGGTGTATAACGGCGTCTGGGAAAGCGCCATGGGAACCGGGAATATTCTGCTGAGAGATATTCTGGTAAGCGTGGTATGCGCCGGAGTATTTGCGGGATTGCTGGCAATCTGTTATATCCGTCTGGGAGCGGAGGCGGAGCAGACGGCGCATATGGCGCTGATATTTTTTGCAGGTACCGCAGCCGCCGGTTTTGCGCTGCTGAGAGCACTTGCTCACGGGAGCCGGAAGAAAAAGGCAGGTATGAAGCAGGTCACATCCTCAGATAACAGCGCAGGGAGATAAGCTGCAGGAGGGAGAGCAGGATCTGGCTCGCCAGCAGTGCCCAGAGATAGCCCTTGATGCCGAATACGGGGATGGTGAAAAATACAAAGGCGAGCCTGATAAGGAGGCTTGCCACGCCGTAGAAGAAAGACTGCATTGTTTTCCCCAGACCGTGCAGGATGCTGGAGAGGGTGGAATTCATATAGAGGAAGGGGCACATAAAGCCTAAAATCTGCAGATAGCTCCCTGCCCGCTCCTGATGGAAGATGAATTTTCCGAGAACCGGACCCGAAAACAAAAAGAGAAGAAGGCAGGTGAAGCCGAGGAGCAGGCAGTAATGGACAGAGCGGTGGACGGCTCTTGCGATCGTGCGGTCCTGATGCAGCGCCTGGGCTTCCGAGACCGCGGGCAGCAGCATAACGGCAATGGAGCCGGTGAGCGCCGTGGGGAACAGGATGAAAGGAAGTGACATGCCTGTCAGGATACCGTATTCGCTGAGGGCGGAGGCGGTATTGAGGCCGAACATGCGAAGTCTTTCGGGAATGGCAATGGCTTCTATGCTCTGCAGAAAGTTCTGGATGATGCGGCCTGCGGAAAGGGGAAGCGCCATCATAAACAGTTCGGGAAAAAGAGCGGTGACGTAAAAAGGCTTTGCAGCGGTTTTGGACAATATCCCGGAGGCGGACAGAGCGGTTTCCTTCCGGAAACAATGCCATAAATATAGAAGGGACAAAAGCGCGGAAAAAGCTTCTCCTGCCACCATACCGACGACGGCGAGAGAAATATCCGGCGTTTTATTTGCGTTTTCGGTCAGAAAGACGCTGCATAAAAAGAGTACGGTGGCAACGCGTACGATCTGCTCGAAAAGCTGGCTGAAGGCGGGAAAGCCGGCGGATTTCCTGCCGTAGAAATAACCGCTGACGCAGCTGTGTATACTGGAGACCGGAAAAGAGAGCGCCAGAATTTTAAGGAGCGGCGCGCACCGCTCTTCCAGCAGAAAGCGTGCCGCGATCTCTTCACTGCAAAAATAGACGAAGCAGGAGATGCAGAGGGATAAAAAGATGGATAACAGCATGCCTGCGGCAAGGACGGTAAAACTGCGGAATTCTTCCGCGGAGGCGGTTTTGCGTTTCGGTGCGCAGGGGGAGGCGGCGGAATGTATTTTCTGTTTTCCGGCACAGGAACCGGCAGAGCCTGCCGCGGCGCAGGTAGTAGCCGTAATACGGGAGATCGCCGTCTGGAAGCCTGCCACGGAAAGAGAATAGGCAAGCGCCATAACAGGGCTGATCAACTGATAGATGCCTATATTTTCCGCACCGAAAGTACGGGACAGGAAAATACGGTAGAAAAAGCCGATGATCCGGCTGACCATGCCCGCGGCAGTCAGTAAAAGAGCGCCGCTCAGAATGCGGCTTTTTTTGATCCTGCGTGGAAACTGGGATAAAAAAGGGAATATATTCATGGAAAAGTTCTCCTGACCAGACAGATTGATAACTTAAGTTAAATATATGCGGCAGATTTTTCTAAAATAATTATAAAATCAAAGTTTTCTTGAAAAAGAGAGAATATAAAAGAAAACAAGAGATATAATGAGATAATAACAGAAAAACAAACATATTTAGATTTGCAAAGAGGGACATATAAAACTAATATATGTTTTAGTTCTTAGCACTCGATTGAAATGAGTGCTAACAAGAAGACATCACCGCAGAAACAAGCGGAACATTTAAGGAGGTTTTACTATGAAGTTAGTTCCATTAGGCGACAGAGTTGTATTAAAACAGTTAGCAGCAGAGGAGACCACCAAATCCGGTATCGTACTGCCGGGTCAGGAAAAAGAAAAGCCGCAGCAGGCAGAAGTTATTGCGGTAGGTCCCGGTACGGAGGAAGTGAAGATGGAAGTTGCGGTGGGTGATCAGATCATCTACTCCAAATACTCCGGAACAGAAGTAAAATTGGAAGAAGAGAAATATATCATCGTAAAACAGGAAGACATTTTGGCAGTGATTAAATAAGGAGGCGTTTTATTATGGCAAAGGAAATCAAATACGGAGCAGAGGCAAGAAAGTCTTTAGAGGCTGGCGTAAATAAACTGGCGGATACAGTGAGCGTGACATTGGGACCTAAGGGACGCAATGTCGTTCTGGATAAATCTTACGGCGCTCCGCTCATCACAAATGACGGCGTAACCATCGCAAAGGAGATCGAACTGGAAGACGCTTTTGAGAACATGGGTGCACAGCTCGTAAAAGAAGTGGCAACAAAGACAAACGATGTGGCCGGCGACGGCACCACAACGGCAACCGTTCTGGCGCAGGCTATGATCAATGCGGGGATGAAGAACCTGGCAGCAGGCGCTAACCCGATGATCCTTAGAAAAGGTATGAAGAAAGCGACCGAGTGCGCCGTGGAATCCATCAAGGATATGAGTGCAAAGGTGACAGGCAGAGACCAGATCGCCAAAGTAGCGGCTATCTCCGCGAGTGACGAGGAAGTAGGAGAGATGGTTGCAGAGGCAATGGAAAAGGTTTCCCAGGACGGCGTTATCACGATCGAGGAATCCAAGACCATGCAGACCGAGCTGGATCTGGTAGAAGGTATGCAGTTTGACAGAGGTTATATCTCCGCTTATATGTGCTCCGATATGGATAAAATGGAAGCTGTTCTGGAAGATCCCTATATCCTGATCACAGATAGGAAGATCAGCAACATTCAGGACATCCTGCCCGTTTTGGAGCAGATCGTACAGTCCGGCGCGAAACTGCTGATCATCGCGGAAGATGTGGAAGGCGAAGCCCTGACAACTTTGATCGTAAACAAACTGCGCGGCACGTTCAACGTAGTTGCAGTGAAGGCTCCCGGCTACGGCGACAGAAGAAAAGCTATGCTGGAAGATATCGCTATCCTGACAGGCGGCCAGGTGATCAGTTCCGAGCTGGGCCTTGAATTAAAGGATGCAACGATGGATATGCTGGGACGTGCAAAATCCGTGAAAGTACAGAAAGAAAATACAGTGATCGTAGACGGATGCGGCGAAAAAGATGCCATCAGCGCAAGAATCAACCAGATCAAAGGCCAGATTGAGGAGACGACCTCCGATTTTGATAAGGAAAAACTGCAGGAGAGACTTGCGAAGTTATCCGGCGGTGTGGCTGTGATCCGTGTAGGTGCTGCCACAGAGACAGAGATGAAGGAAGCAAAACTCCGCATGGAGGATGCTCTGAACGCAACAAGGGCAGCAGTGGAGGAAGGCGTTATCGCAGGCGGCGGTTCCGCATATATCCACGCATCCAAGAAGGTTGCGGCACTGGCAGAAGAACTGACAGGAGATGAGAAGACAGGCGCTCAGATCGTACTGAAGGCTCTCGAGGCACCTCTGTACCATATCGCGGCAAACGCAGGCCTGGAAGGCGCCGTGATCATCAATAAAGTATACGAAGCGGAAGCAGGCGTTGGTTATGATGTACTGAAAGACGCTTATGTAGATATGGTGGAAGGCGGCATCCTTGACCCTGCAAAGGTGACAAGAAGCGCTCTGCAGAACGCAAACAGCGTTGCAAGCACCTTCCTGACAACAGAAGCTGCTGTAGCAAATATCAAAGAAGAAACCCCTGCAATGCCCGCAGGCGGCGGCATGGGCGGGATGATGTGATCATCCAAGCCATGCATTCATAAAAGCGAAAGGCCCGTGCAAGCTTGCTTGCAAAGGGCTTTTCGTTTTTATGAATATAGGGCGCAGCCCTCATCCGCAGGAAATGCGAAGCATTTTCTGCGGATGCAGCATGGCGTCGGCTTACGATGCCCCCCTGACGCCTGCGCGCGGAGCGTGCAGGCGTTGACCAGCCAATGCCTTTATCAACTTTCACTGTTCAGGATTGTGTATTTAATAAAAACAGATTATAATTACATTGAAAATGAGGATTTGCCAAGGTAAATTCTTATTTTCCCGGCGTTTACTAAATATAGAGATAAAAACTGAAATTAAAAAAATGATATTTGAAGTAGAAGGTGAATGATATGGAGCAATACCAATGTATCGTTGTAGATTTGGCATATTATGATAATCCAAAACAGATCATTGTAAGGGTAAATGATAAGGGTATAGAAATCTGTGCTGAAATAGATGGAATTACTTTTTCAGCTTTGGGAGAATATTATTTTGAGACTTATCAATTATTTAGAGATAAGCTTTTAGATATGGGATATGGATTGAAATGCAATGGTTCAAGAATAAATGCTGTTCAGTCTGGAATGATGGGATATTGTCCCCAAATATATCTTGTAGAAATGGGAAAACAGGCATTAAGAAGTGATATTGTAAATATTTGGGAGTATGCGGATATTTCTTATTTTCCGAATTCAAAAGAGCAATCAGAATATTCTGAAAAGTGGTATTTGGATAGCCATAGATGATCCTATTCCTTATTGTCAACATGATGCTTTTTTGCCAATTAGGGCCAAAGGAAGAAATATAGGAAAAACTGAATGGGGAAAATATGAAATCAAAAATGTATCCTAACTGGCTGTCAGGTATATCAGCTATAAATACATTGTTGCAGAAAGGATGATCACATGACAGAGCAATTCTCCCGCACCGCCCGTATCCTCGGCGAAAACACCATAAATACCCTATCCACCAAACATGTCACGATCTTTGGGCTCGGCGGCGTGGGCGGCTATGTCGCCGAAGCTTTAGTCCGCAGCGGCATCGGAAAATTCGACCTGATCGACCACGACAGGATAGATATCACCAACTTAAACCGCCAGATTATCGCCACCCATAAAACCATCGGCAGGGATAAAGCCGAAGCGATGAGAGAACGTATGCTGGACATCAACCCTGATGCCGAAATCACTGTCCATCCCTGTTTTTTCCTGCCGGAAAATGCGGATTCCTTCCGTTTTGAAAACTATGACTATGTCATAGATGCCGTAGACACCGTAACCGCCAAGATCGAGCTGGTCCTGCGCGCCCAGGCGGCAGGCGTTCCGATCATCAGCAGTATGGGCACCGGCAATAAATTGAATCCTGCCATGCTGGAAGTGACGGATATCTACCGGACTTCGGTCTGTCCCCTGGCCAGAGTGATGCGCCGTGAACTGAAAAAGCGGGGCGTCAGAAAACTGAAAGTAGTCTATTCCAAAGAAGAGCCGCTCAAGCCGGCAGAAACCGGTCATGGTCAGGAATGTTTCGGAATAAAGTATAAAGGGATGAATATTTTGCAGCCGGAGAGCGGTGGAACGGGAATACTGCAGCCGGAGAACACAGAAAAGGAACTTCCGTCCGGGAGAAGATCCATCCCCGGCAGTACAGCCTTTGTGCCGCCTGCCGCCGGGCTTCTGATCGCTTCGGAAGTGGTGAAGGATCTGATAAGATAAGGGTTCTTTACTTAAAAACGGAAAAAGAAAGGATACAATTTAATGTAAAAACGGAATGATAATGCGTTGAGATCCTATTCTATTCTGGAATTCGGGCGTACTTGTTATGAAAATGCAGCTTACTTTAACTTTAAAACAAATATATCATCGCGGCTGGCGGTTTGCTCGGAGTGACGGAATGTGCATATTGTATTTGAAGTAATCAGCAAAAAACTGATGGAAATTTTGTGAGGGGTATGTTAGACTGTTAGATAGTCCGGGGATGTGATAACAGTTTCCGGACTAGTTAAAGCGTAAAGTGTGAAAGGATCTGAAAAATGAAGAAGAGAACCTTAAAAATACTGGCATCGTTGATACTGTGCATCAGTGTGGTGTTGCAAAGTCCCTGTCTGCTTGAGGTGAAGGCGGAGTCTGTTTACCCCGCAGAGCGCAACAGCTACTACGGGCTGCTGGTGCCGACACAGCTCACCAAGATAGGAGATACATTTTATCTGGTGGACAGTTATCATAACCAGATACTTTACAGTACGGCATACGGTGTGCTTTCATGCAGCTGGAAGGTGATGGCGAAAGATCTGGCGCAGCCTCATTCGATCGCGGGGGACGGTGTTGTCTATCTGGTCACCGATACGGAAAACCACAGGGTAGTCAGCTATCTGAAAAACCCGGAAGGGTTTGTTGAACTGCAGGTGTTTGACAATATCGGAGTGCGGCCGCATTATATTGTGTATGATGCACCGACCGGGCTGTTCTATGCCTGGAGTTCTATGACCGGTGAGATGTATCTGTTCAGAAGAAAAGCCGACACGACGGAGGTGTATCTGGAAAAGGTCATGCGGATTCCTGAATTGTACGGGAAATATGTGCGCTCCTTTACGATAGAGGGAGATCAGATCTATTTCCCCTGTGTGCACAGCAGTTCGATCGTGGCGGCGGATAAAAATACATTTGCGATACGGAATATTTATCCGGTGCCGGCGAATATTGCCGGTATGGTGCAGCTTACAAAAATCCAGAACTATTATTATCTGACGGTTTCCACTGATATCAATTTTGATCAGAAAGCGGCGACGATCGTCAGGGCAAGAAATCTGGAAGATTTCGGGACAGGCAATTATGAGAATATGAACCAATATTTCGGCGGTGACGGGGCTCCTTACTATATTTCCGCCGCGGACGGTTCCTATTTTACGGTGGTGATACGGACGGCGGGCAGAGCCTGCGGGTATAAATTTGATGTGGTGAATGATGAGATCTGTAACAGGGAAGAGTTGACGTATTGATATATATTTTTAGTATATGAAAAAAATCTTCCATGAAATCTGTCTGCACTGCAGGACCGTTTTCATCACAAGCGGCAATAACTTTTATGATCCGTTAATATACGATATAAAAAGATAAAAATATAAAAGATAAAGATATAAAAATGTAAAGATATAAAAAGATAAAGATATAAAAAGATAAAAATATAAAAAGATAAAGATATAAAATATAAAAAGATAAGGCGTAATATTGCAGGATGCCTTATCTTTTTTTCATGAAAATCATTTTAAATGTCCGGTAAATATTCAATAAATATTCAATAAATATCCGGAGGGACAATAAGATCACGGAATATTATGCTGGTTGATATTTTATATTAATTTTTATATAAGTTTTTGAATTATCCGCATAAACACTATACTTATAAGCAATTTCATAATTGCAAAAACATTCATTTTACCACGAATTTACCACGATTGAATGAGCCTTGATATGACAATAAAACTGATAAGGGAGATAGCACATGAAAGCTGTGTATCTCCCTTTGTTCATGCTAAATGACTACTTTACTCTGATTTCAAACTTCAAGATAGCTTTCATCATTTCCGCATGGATTTCTCCTTTTAATTCTTCATCAACTTGCATAAGTAGAGCACCATTTGCGTGATAGCATGGTCGTAAGCATACTTTGGAGATATAAGCGTTATAAAAATCTAATATTTCTCTGATTGCCTTTTCATCTCCGCTGGTCGCTTTGCAAATGAGGTTATAAGAGGGATAACCATAATTTTTTTTCATTTGTTCTATTTCCTTTCGTTTAATAACTTCTGTAATTTCTTTAGTCTTCTATCCCGTCTGCTGTTAATAGCAGAACGTGATACATGATACAATTCTGAAATTTCTCTGTCATTCATGCCTTGAAAGAAATGTAACAAGATAGCAGTACGCTGTTTTTCTGTCAATTCTTGTAAAGCTATACCCAGCTCTTCATTAGATACACGAATTGTAAAATTCAAAACTTGAAATGATGTAAAATCAAAAAAATATTCATCGTTTATGCCATGTTCAACACGTTTCATTTCAGACAATTCACAAAACAAAATTTCATGCCTAGAACGTCTTGCAATTTGTCTTCTGTGGCTTGATAATGTACCTTTTATCAAAATCATCATCAAAGCATTAAACTGTAAACAAACAGCTTTCTCAAAAGAAGATGTTCCCATAATCTCACCCCCTTTCCGCAAAAGCCTAAATATATAAACGGAAAATATTAAATACCGTTTATACCGTTTTAGAGGATATATAGAAAAGAGTGGTGCTATGAAAAAAGCCCGAACAAAACATATAGTTTGTACGGGCAACACATTATTACATTATTCTTTTTTTATTGTAAGGTATTTTAAAAAGCGTGACGGTACGCTTGTAAGTTCTTCAAAAGTACCTCGTTCAATAATCTCTCCATTTTCCATATAAATAATATTATCGTATAATTCTAACAGTTCTTTTTTCAAATTATGAGTAATGGTAATGATTGTCAAGCCCTCTATCTTTAACAAATGATTTTCAATGTCATAGGCTGTCTGCATATCAATAGCAGAAGTACCCTCATCTAATATCAGAATGGGTTTGTTTCTTATTAAAGCACGTGCTACTGCAATCCTTTGCTTTTGTCCTCCTGAAAGATTAGAGCCGTTTTCTCCTGCTTCATAGAGTAACCCCTCTGGAAGTTTTTCGATAACGTCATTTAAACCACTGGCTTTTACAGCCTTATCTATGGACTCTTTGGAATAGTCTTCATGTAGGCAAATATTATCGTAGACACTCTCATTAAACATATAGATATTTTGGTGAATGATAGAAGATAGTTGAACAATATCATTTTCATTCATCATATTTAAGTCGGTATTGTCATAAAGGATTTTTCCGCTATATTCGGTGTAATATCCAGCCAAGAGTTTCACTAAGGTTGTTTTCCCACAACCACTTTTTCCTACGATTACATATTTTTTTCCTTTTTCAATATGAAGATTTATCTTGTCTAAAACTCTGTTTTGTTTCTCATAAGCAAAAGATAAATTGCTGATGGAAACAACGCTGTTAAATGTAGCTGACTGCTTTTTTGGTACTTCATTCAATTCATATTTGGATAATACTGTAAGCTTTTCTATAATCGGTTGTATGCTTTTGATTTTTGGTATATTCGTAAATATCATAATCAACGGATTAGCTAGATTACTGCTTACTTGTACCATACCCAACAGAGTTCCCACAGTTATACGCTCTGTAATGATAAAATAGGCAGATAGAAACAGAACAACTATTTGAACCATGAGTGCAAGAAAGGAAGATAAGCCCTCATTCAATGCAAATAATTTGTCAACACTATATTTAGTATGGATTGTATCACTATTTTCTTTATCGAATTTTTGTATTACATATTGTTTCATCGAATAAGATTTAATAATTTCAAATCCAGATAAAATATCTTTTAATTTGGTTGTAAAATCTGCTAATTGTGAAGAAAGTGTATTTTGCCTTTTTTCCAACTCTTTACCTAATAGACTTGGAACAAGAAACATCAAAGTAATTGCAACAAATACAACGATAGTTACAATAACATCAAAATAAATCATCAATACAAAGGAAGAAATAAAAATAACAGTATATTGAACTACTTCAAAGAATGGGAGTAAAAAGTTATCTTCTATCATTTTTACGTCATTTGTAATAATGGATAGATAATCGGCAGTATTCCTTTTTCCGAAATCTCCCATACTTTGACTAACTATCCCTTTAAATACATCAGTTCGAATTTGCTTAATGATTTTGCAAGTAATCCTTTTGCTAAGCAAGGATTGAAGATATAGAAAAATTCCCAGCATAACAAAATAAAAAATGGAGAACAAAACCATTGGAATAAATTGTTGCATATTCTTTTCCACAGCTATGTCTAATAATTTCTGTAAGAGTACAGCCATAAATACATACCCTAGGGAAGCAATTATGCTTGTTAAAATAGTGAAAAGAAGTAATACCTTGTTTTGTTTCATGTATATTTTCATAAAATCCTCCTTAATCATAATTATACATGGTGTATGTATGTATAATTCTAAAAATAAAATTGCCTTTCGACAATCTTATTTTTGCTAAGCGTTTTCCTTACATAATCTAACTACTTCATCATCAATTATCGGAAGCCCCAAATTATCCATGATTTTTTTAATCATTAAAAATTTTTCCCATGCTTCATCTTCTGTCACCATATATATGGTGGGTATTGACCAAAAGTTAGTTAAAAGGACAAATAACTCTGCTAATAGTCTTGAATGTTTTGTTTGTATAGAACCGTCTTTTATTCCTTCTTCTATTAGTTCTTGATACATAGGAACTAGCTCTTTGTTACTTTCTATCAATTTCTTTAAAAAAGCAGGACTTTCCATAAGCTGCATAGAAGCAATGCTTAATTTATGGTGTTCTGTATCATCAAAAGATGTCTTCATAACAAATTTTAGTTTTTCTAAACCATTTAGCTCTTTATGTTGTTTTGCCTTTTCAAAAGGATTTATTTCATCAAAAAGTTTTTCGCATAACGCTTCAAATACTTCCTCTTTGGACTTAAAGTGATGATAAAAAGCACCTCTTGTTAAGCCTCCCATTTCTGCTATAATGTCTAATACTGTTGTTTCTTCATAACCTTTTTCTAAAAACAATTTTAAAGAAGCATCTAAAATTTTTTGAATAGTTTCTTCAGGATATTTATTACGTGGCAATCTTGCACCTCCTCATACATACACTTTACACGTATACATTATCATGCAGTATGCACGTATGTCAATATTTTTTTGTTCAATGCAACATTCTTATTCTTTATTCCTCTTGATTACCTCAAAACAGTAAAGAAAAAGTCCTGTCAAGAGCCTTGCCACCGTAGGTGGTGCTTGCACTCTTGATCGGACTTTTTGTTTGCTGTATCTTCTGTGAGAGGATAAAGGCTATTCATCTTCATCATCAAAATTCATATTTACGATAACCTTGCCTTTGCCGAATGGAACATAAGGGTTCATGTGCTTGTGTCCCTCAGTGCTTTCCCCGAACATATCAAGGCTGTAAAACTCATCATAGCGGTCTAAAATCTTCTGAAATTTCAAATGCTGGACAAACTCTTTGATTGGGTAAAGGTCAGACGCTGTGATGTCTTTGCCATTGATGTAATCCGTGATATACTCCCGTAACTGCTCTAATTCATAGTCCAGCCATTCTTCCTCGCTGTCAAAGAAGTTATCATAATGACCGTGTTTCAATTCAGCGTTTAATCGTTCTTCCCCTCTGACAAACTGACAGACTTCTTTCTCTATGTGAGAAGCAAATTTCCATGTGCCTGACAGCATTTCATTCGGTGCAACTTCTAACACCGCCATTATCTTTTCCAGCGTTTCAAAAGTAGGATAATTCACACCTCTTTCAATCTTGGAAAGGCTTTGTAGGTTGATACCGATAGCGTCAGCAAGTTCTTGCTGTTTCATTCCCTTTAGTTTTCTGACCGTCTGTATATTTTGTCCCAAATGCTTATAATTCATGGAATATCTTCTCCTTTCAATCACTTTATAAGCCTATCATACTTATTATTTTTGAAAAAGTCAAGAAAAAGTTCTTGACAAGTAATTCTATTGGCGTTATTATCATAGCAGATAGAGTGATTAAGCACACTAGGGTCAATCACACGCTTGAGTAAGCATTTAAAGAAGATATTTTCACTTTGACAGCATGAATGAGCATGGACTGTCAGACTGAAAATCGTGGTTTCCAAAAAGGGCTGGCTGGACGGGGCACGTCCCCCAGACGTGTTTCGGACAGACAGTTCCTTTTGGAAAGGCAACGCCGTAGGCGTTGGGCAAGGGCGTATATGTAACACCGCCCTGCGTATACATGTCATAGTACCTAGAAACTGTGATAAATAAAGGAAAATTTGCAATTTATACCCCGCAAAAAATCGGGAAGTACGAAAGGAGTAATGCAGTATCGCAACACACGAAAATTTATCCGTTAAGATTGATTACATCAGCATTGTATTTGAAACTGCAACCGCTGAAGATGTAATCACACACATTTTAGATTTACCGCCTTACATTTTCAATGTTTATCCGGCAACCGTAAAATTCAAGACCTATCAGACACGTTGGGAGATTGGAGATATTTATGTATCGGGCGACGCAAAAAAGACAGAGGACAACCCGAAAGGACTTGGCTGTTATCTTGTGATGACGGGCAGAGGGTGTGATGATATTTTTCAAATCCTCGACAGCAGAAATGCAACCTTTGGAGATATGCTCCGACGCTGTGAACTAAGATACGGGCTGGATAATTTCCATTTCACAAGGCTTGATGTTGCCATAGATGATAAGAACGAAATACCATTCTTTACCGTAGAGCAGATAAAGAAGAAATGCGAAAAAGAGGAATTTATCGCAAACAGTGAGGGCTATCACTTTGATGAAAGCAAGTTTGATGATTTTGATACCGCAAAGACGGTTTATATCGGTGCTGGAAAGTCGGGATTGTCCTACCGTTTTTATGACAAAGACAAGGAAGTTTGTTCAAAATACAACAAGACACTTGAGGAAGTCGGCAGTTGGAAACGCACAGAAATGCAACTGCGTGATGATAAGGCTCATGCCTTTGCCATGACATTTAAGGACAGACCGCTGGAACTTGGAGCATTGGCTTTCGGTTTGCTGGCGGATAATCTACGCTTTGTTGTGCCAAATAAAAATGAAAGCAATAAAAGCAGATGGAAAACGTGTCGGTTTTGGGAAAGGTTTTTAGGGGCTGTGGAAGTCTTGAAACTGTGTATGCCAAAACCACATAATTCCCTTGAAGAAACACAGCAGTGGCTTACAGAGGGTGGCGTGATTTCGGCAGTGAAAAGTTTTTACTTCTTGGAAGAACATGACGCATTAGGCGGATTGGAACGGGTGGAAACCATGCTGGATAAAGCAAGATACAGCAATTCTCTTTCCAGCAAACTGACCGCCCATTTACAGAGGATAGACCGCACTGACCTTATCCCCTATATTCAGTTTGACACGAAACACGGGAAAGGGGGTATCTGATGAATAACAAGGATATTCCCGTATGGGAGAAATACACCCTTACCGTTGAAGAAGCGTCAAAATATTTCCGTATTGGAGAAAACAAGCTGAGAAGATTGGCAGAGGAAAATAAGGACGCTGGCTGGCTCATTATGAATGGCAACCGCATACAGATTAAACGCCGACAGTTTGAACGTGTCATTGACAAATTAGACGCAATCTAATGCAAATGAGCCTTGTATGTGTTATGATGAACACAAGTCATATCAAGGCTCTTTCCAACAAGGAAAGGAGCAGACACCATGAAAGAAAAAAGGCGGGATAACAAAGGACGTATCTTGCACACTGGAGAGAGCCAACGAACAGACGGAAAATACTTATATAAATATGTAGACGCATTTGGAAACACAAGATATGTGTATGCTTGGAGATTGACACCAGCAGACCCGACACCAAAGGGAAAACGGGAAAAGCCCTCACTTCGTGAAATGGAACAGCAGATACGACGTGATATGGAAGATGGTATTGACAGCAAGGGGAAGAAAATGACGCTTTGCCAACTGTACGCCAAACAGAACGCACAGAGGGCAAATGTGAAGAAAAGCACACAGAAACAAAGGGAACAACTTATGCGGTTATTAAAAGAGGATAAGTTAGGTGCAAGGAGCATTGACACCATTAAGCCCTCTGACGCTAAGGAATGGGCGTTACGCATGAAAGAGAAAGGTTTTTCCTACAATACTATCAACAACCATAAACGCTCGTTAAAAGCGTCATTCTACATCGCCATACAAGATGATTATGTGAGGAAGAACCCCTTTGATTTCAAACTAAGTGAAGTCATAGAAAATGATACGAAAGAGAAAGTTGCATTGACAGAGGAAGAAGAACAAGCCTTACTGTCATTCATCAAGACAGACAATGTGTATCATAAGTATTATGATGAAGTGCTGATACTGTTGAAAACGGGACTTCGTATTTCTGAATTATGTGGGCTGACAATGGCAGACATTGATTTCAAGAATGAGGTTGTCGTAGTCAGCCACCAGCTATTGAAAAGCAAGGAACAGGGCTACTACATTGAAACGCCTAAGACCAAAAGCGGAGTAAGGAACGTGCCATTGAGCAAGGAAACCATTCAGGCATTTCACAGAGTGATGAAGAAACGCCCAAAGATAAGGTCAATGGAAATAGACGGACATAAGGATTTCTTGTTTGTCAATTCCAAAGGCAAACCAAAGGTGGCGATTGATTACACAACATTATTTGTCCGTATGGTAAAGAAATATAACAAGCACCACAAGGACAAGCCCTTGCCACATATCACACCGCATACGCTACGCCATACGTTCTGCACAAGGCTGGCAAGCAAGAATATGAACCCAAAGGATTTACAGTATATCATGGGGCATTCAAACATCAGTATCACGATGAACTGGTATGCTCATGCGTCCATAGATACGGCAAAATCAGAGGTTCAGCGTCTAATCGCATAAAAGTATTTACCACGATTTTAACCACGTTTGATAGGAAAAATATAAGAAGTTAGACCTTGATATGTGAGGTTTACCACTAATACAAAATGCCCGAATAGCTGATAAAATGGGGCTATTCGGACATTTGAGAAGATATAAAAAGATAGTCAAAAAGACATATATAATTTAAAGTGAATTAATTGCATTTTCAAAAGTATTCCGTATATATTGCCTGCCTTCGGAAGAGATACCGTTTGTATTGGAGACAGAGTAGTTGTCGAAATCATTGAAATAATAGAAATCTTCCAGGGCAATGGTACTGGAAGCATTATTGCCGCTTTTTTCATCGACGAGAAAATCAGCAGGATTAATGTATATATATTCACTGTATGCAAGGTAATCATATACATCCCTGCACGCGTCTTTGATCAGACCGGCTTTTCTGGTATCATAGACCGCATCCAGATACCGGGCAAGATCGACCATCAGTATGGGATTGTAATCAGCGTTTTTTGCAGCGGAGATGATCCGGGAGGCGGCATCGTTATAGGAAAGGCTGTTATTGTGAAGCTGTGTTTTTAATTCCTGATGTGTCACTACGGCGAAGCTGTAAGCGTAACGCAGCGTAAGCGGATCATCAGGCTGGCCGGACGGAATAATGCCGATCGCATCTGCTTCCTGCATGTACTGCCGGGCGGTATCATAAGACCAGTTTTCACTGCATCTCAAGTCATTGAAAAGATAGATGTATTTTTCCTTGTAAGAGGAAGATATCTCCGCCTGATATTCCTGAAGCGCAGAAGCATCCTCAGAGATGCCGTTTTGTGCCAGCTTTTCAGTCAGTGATAAAGAATCCGTCAGCAGATCGCTGATCTGTGTGTAGGTATCGGCAGAAGCGGGCAGGGCCTCAAGGTCAGCTGCCTGTTTCAGAACGGATTCACAGTAAGAACCGTATGCGTTGTCTGCATAAGGAATAAGGATGTCCTGCGGATATTCGGCATAAAGGTCCGAATATGCGGATAGTATTTCCGCCAGTTCCAAGGAGGCGGCGGTATAGTCATTGTTTTGCAGCTTGTCTTCAGCGTCTTTCATCTGTTCGGAAAGAGATAATATCTGCGAATTTACATGATCGATTTCCGCGGCGGCCGCATGTTTCAGGTCAGCCGCGTCCTTTAAGACCACAAAAAGGATCAAAAGGTCGAAGAGAATAAAGCATACGGCGGCACATAAAAACTTGGCGGCGGAAGAAAGAGGACGCCTGCGGGGGCGGGGAGCGGGGGATGGATCTGCACTGCCCGGAACCGGAGTTCCGCATTTGGTACAGAATCTGGTATTTGGCTCTAAGGAAGAGCCGCAGGCCTGACAGAACTGCGCACCCGAAGAGGGCACGGAAGGAGTCAGTTTCCACCCGCATGCCGTGCAGAATTTTGCGTCATCAGGAATATCGGACCGACAGTTTGGACATCTCATGTTTATGTACTCCCTTTGCCAAAGTATTTCTTTTTATTTTTCATTTGGTATAGAATAGCATAAATGCTGTTTTGTGTAAAGAAGCTATATTGATACGATACCGGTTAAAGTTACAGGCTGGTGTGAAAAATGGTGTGTAATATGGAAAATTTTGTTGTAACAGGGTAAAAATGCCGCTATAATAAAACTACATTGGATTATGTCAGACGGGTGGGGGAAAATGGAAAAAAATACGAAAGAATACAGAAGAAGAAATATTGCCGGAGCGTATAAAAAGATGGAGGCGCTTCCGGAGAAGCTGCTGCAGTGCATCGGGGCATACAGCGGCCTGATGGAAAAGGAGACAAAGAGGCATAATACCGCGGTGAAGGAGATACAGGAAGCCTATGACAGCAGAAAAAAAGCCGTGGAAAAGCAAAAGAAAGATGCCTGCGGCGAAGCGGAGTATGCCAGAAAAGTGGTGCTGTCCCAGCTGAAAGATATAGAGGATAAGAGAAAAAGTTCGGATGAGGCTTATAAGTCCGCCTATCAGAGAGTATTGAAAAGCGGTTCCTCCAAAAAGCCTGTTATCGGGGTTATTTCCAAACGGGTGTTATTGGAAGTAAACGAGAGGGAGCAGGAGGATCTGAAAAATTTTAAGAGGGTTTATGGAAAGCTTGTGGATCAGGAGAACCGGATCTGCAGCGAAAAGATCGGCGAGGCGGAAAGGATCTATCAGTGGCAGTATGCGGAAGAGACTTCCGCTTACAGTCAAAAGCTGGATCTTGAAAATAAAAGGGCGGAAGAGGCAAAGAAAGAGATATATGAGAAGGCTGAAAAAATGGTAGCGGATCTTCAGCCCGAAAAACTGAAAAGCATGTATGCCATGCTGCAGGCGAATATTCCGGCACAGATGAATTTTACCGCGGCGCCGGAGATGCCGGCTGCGATTGAAGTGGGGTATATAGAGGCGGATACCGATGAGTGGGAGCGTTTCCCGCATGCGGCGCCGCTGATACGTCTGGTCAGGGATACCTTTTCCTATGCGCTTGCAACATATAACAGAAAGAAGGTATTTCGTATTCCGCTTGGAAGGTCTTTTGAAAATTCCAATTTTAATAAGCTTGTTACATATGATGAAAAGGGACGCGGGAGCGCCCTGGAATATCTGCGGGCGATCGAGATGCGCATGTTTATGAGCATCCCCTGCGGGAAATTGTATGTCACGATGATCGATCCCGTCGATTCGGGAAGTAATTTTTCGATGTTTTCCTGTCTTGGGGATGATGATAAGAGGATCATATCCACCAGGATCTGGAGCGATCCCGACCGTATCAAAGAGCAGCTGCGGATATTGATCGAGCAGATCGCGCATGTTCATCAGGACTGCCTGAGGGGCGAGTATAAAAATATCGTGGAATATAATAAGCATGTGGGAAAAAATGCGGAGCCCCTGCAGGCGTTATTCGTGGCGGATTTTCCGCGCCATTTTGACAAGGAGGCGTGGGAGATGCTGGAGAAGATCGTAAGCGGCGGTCCGGACTGCGGTATCTATACGTTTATCGCAGGAAGCAGGAGGGATATTGAGGATAATCTGGACAGCCTGGAAGGGATTGTCCGGAAGATGGAACAGATGGATTTTTCGGGCGGCAGTCTTTCTTATGTATATCATAAAATGCCGCTTAAAGTCGTGCCCGTTGCCATGCCGCCCAAATCGGAGATGGAGAATATCTACGAAGCATTAAAGAGCGGTATCAGGGCATCGGACAGGATCATCATTGACTATGATGAGATCAGCGGAGAGCTTACGGAGCATCCGGAAAAATGGTTCTGCTTTTCCGAGGAAAACGGTCTGGATATACCGGTCGGGCTTGAGGGGGCGTCGAGAACGGTTCAGATCCATCTGGGAGGGGAACTGCAGACACAACATCATGCCCTGATATCCGGAATCATAGGTTCCGGCAAGTCATCTCTGCTCCATACGATCATTATCAGCATGCTTCTGCGGTATGGGCCGGAGGATGTTCAGATCTGTCTTCTGGATTTCAAGAGGGGCGTCGAGTTTAAGATCTATGCGGAAAGCAGACTGCAGAATTTCAGGGTGATATCTCTGGATACGGAGGCGGAATTCGGTCTGGCGGTGCTGCGCTATTTAGAGCAGGAACAGGCGGAACGCGCGCAGGAGTTTCATGATAAGAACTGCGATAATATCGAAAAGTACAATGAGATCGCGGAGAAGGATCCGGACGGGGACATCTGCAGGCTGCCGCGGATCGTGGTCGTCATCGATGAATTTCATGAAATGTTTGCAGATCCGGAATCGGAGATATCCAAAGAATGTGCGATGCTTCTGGAACAGGTTGTGAGACAGGGAAGGGCTCTGGGGATACATATGGTTCTTGCGTCGCAGACACTGCCCGAAAATCTGACGAGGATATACGGACAGATGATGAACAGGATCGTGCTGCAGTCTACTGGAGATTCCGCGCAGTGTATTCTGGACGGGGATAATCCGGCGGTGAACACGCTGATCAACGTAGATCCCGGCAGGGGTATCTTTAATGACGGTGGCGGAAACAAAGACTATAATCACAGCATTCGTGTCGCTTATATTGCCCCGGAGGAAAAAGCTCAACTGCTGGCAAGGATCAGGGATCGTCAGGATAAGGTATTCGGTGCGGAGAGGGGCGCAAGGCCGAGGCTTCTTTTGTCCACCATTCAGGACGACAATGAGAATCCGCTGAATCTGTTTGTGGAGAGAGGAAGTATACCGCAGAAACGGGAGTTGGGGTGCCCGCTGTATCTCGGGGAAGAGATCGCAATGGAAAATGATTTTTCCATAAAGCTGGCTGCCAGACGCACCCAGAATATGCTTATTTTGGGGAGTGACCATAAGAGGGCGGAACTGCTGTACTGCTTTGCAGCCATCAGCATCCTGTTTTACAGTTACTGCCAGTCGCCGGAGAGCATCCTGCAGGGAGAGCCGGTTATCACCTTTTTCGATTTTGCCTCCTCACAGGGAAGAGGGGCCTATCAGAGAGGGCGGTCGGCAAAGAAAAATCTTGATATCATGAATGAACTGAGTGCGCATTTTCCTTCCGCGATCAGGGTGTACGGGAAGGAGTCCCTGATGGATGGGATCGAAGCGCTTCAGGAGGAGTATCGGGAACCGGACAAAAAAAGAAAGCATTATGTGATATTTGCAGGCCTGAACCGTGCCAGAAGACTGCTGGATCAGGGCAGCGCCTATGAGATACCGCCGCATCAGATCTTAGGCAATCTGGTCAAAAACGGACCTGCATCGGGGCTTCATTTTATCGTATGGGCAAATGAGCCGGGGAGTTTTCTGACTTTTTACGGCGATCTGCTTCCGGAGTTTGATTACAGGCTCGTCTACGATTTAAAGGAGGAAGAGTATGAACAGGTGATCAAAAGCACCGGTATAAACACTAATTATGACAATAATGTCATTTCTTACAACCCGGATGAGGACAACAAGAAAGTCAGGGTATACAGTAAGCCCCTGACAGGCTGGTTTGAAAAATTTATTGCGAGACTGGAAGGGGAGGAGCAGGCGGCAAATACGGATTTTTATGATTACGGGGAATTTGCGGAAGAAGAGGTGTAGAGACTGTCAGGGAGATGGGAAAGATGGAAGAAAATATATTAAATCTTGAAACAGAGATGGAAAAGCTGCAGGAATATATTTCGGACATTGATTTCTGCAGAAGGAAAGTGGAGAAGATAGATGCGGAAACGGTGATGTATAAAACCAATATCAAGATAAATGTTTTGGTGATACTCACGTCGGTGTTTGTTTTGATATGTGCTTTGATGAAAATGAATCAGATTGTGATGGGAGCCGGAGGTGTGTTTGCGGCTGCGACGGTTGTGTGTCGTTTCTGGGGGAAAGTCAGCTCGAGATACAGCTTCTTCCTGATACTGAATATAGGGACCATCGCCGCCGGGATATTCTGTTTTATGTTTTTGGAAGAGGATAAAATGCTGTTTAGGTTCCTGCCTGTAGCCGTGCTGCTGTTGCTGCAGGCATTCGCGCTTGTCAGCAATATCGGGCTGAAAAAAAGGATCGGGATGATAGAGAGAGAACTGGATGAAAACAGATGAAGAGGACGGAAAAGGAAAAGCTGGAAGAACTTGATCTGATACTTTTACATGCGGGAGACGGCGGGGAAGAGGCGGATATGGCAGATCTGCAGATATCCTGCCCGGAAGATTTTAACGGCGGGGACATCTGGAGCCGGGCGCTTGCCGCGTTATCCGGAGAGAAAAAAGATACGGAGGATATCAGAAAGATATACAGTGAGATGATGGCTTGTCCGCTGCCGGCGGAAGTGCTGAGGTGGTGGGAGGTTTTGTTTGCGCTGGCGCTTCAGGCGCCGCCCGCCGAACTGCTGCGCATGGCGGCAGGGTGCAGGGAGGTGCCGGACCGGGCGGGGATTGCGGGTATCGGCGCCGCTGCGGCCAGGATAGCGCAGAGGGCATGGGAGAGAGAAGAGGAAGCGCGCAGGAGAAAGGCGCAGGAAGAGCAGAAACGTTTGCGGGAACTGCAAAGGCGTGCCGAAGCGGCAGACGAGGCCAGAACAAAAGCGGAGAGGGATCTGGAGGCCCATAGAAAGTCGGGAGGAACAGATAAGTGAACAGACAGTCGGTTTTTTTTCTGCAGGCCATGTGGGATGCGGACATAGAAAGAGAAAAAGTGCTCAGGCTGGGCAGGGAGAATGCCGCGTATGAGATAGAAAGCAACCTGAGAGGGGCACTTCATCCGAAAACCCTCTGGATATCGGATGAGGCAAAGAAGCTGAGAGAGAGGCTGTTTTTTGTGCGGGCAAAGCTGGAGGAGGCGGACATGCCGTATCAGCTGCTGGAGATATCGGAAGAGTATCAGAAGATCACAGGGGAAATACAGGCAATGCAGATCCGGACGGCGCGCACGCTGCAGGCGGCATCGGGGCCGCTCATGCCGGATATACATATACTTGTCCGCCAGCTGTTTCCGCTGGCAGTGCGTAAGATCAGGGAACAGGTGATGTATGAACGGTACAGATTGGTTGTGCTGACAGGCAGGCAGGACTATGAAGGGGCGGATGTGCCGCTGACGGATGATTTGGAGGACTGGGTAAGATATTACAGGGATATCATACGCCCGCTGACGGACCGACTTGATCTCTCCATACTGGACGGGCGCTGGGCGTACGAAAAAAAGAAAGTGACCCTTTGCGGCAGGTTAAGTTTCACGCAGTTTATTGCCGTAAAGCCAAAGGCGGAGGAGTTGATGATGCCGCCGGGAAAAGCGGGAATAAAAACGGGGGAAGAAGGAAACGTGAGGATACACGGCAGAGGATATATGACAAACCTGACGCCGGAAGATATGCTCCATGTTCCGGAAAAACCTGTGGTAAAACAGATGACGTGTATAAAGGATTTTTCCGGGATCAGAAGTGAGGACGAGGAGCCGGAAAAGGTTCTGGCGGGATATTCCGGGGAGCGGAAATATCTGGTTTCGGCAGAAGAATATTTTCGTTTTGTCAATATGTCTCTGATCGCCGGGGAGTTTTACACAAGAATGAAAAGAGGCAACTGTATAGACTGCGGCATGCCCCTGTATCAGGGGATCTGTCCCAGATGCGGGAGTTGACGATGAGCAGGATTTGTGTGGGAAGACTATGGTATCCCGTGGTTACGCTGGGGTACGGAAGGCGTCTGGGTGTCTGGGCAGCCGGCTGCCGCAGGGAATGTGCCGGCTGTATCAGCCCTGAACTGCGGGATTTTTCGGCGGGCAGCATACTGACGCCGGAGCAGATACTGGAGAGGATTCCGCCGGATGCGGAGCCGGACGGCCTTACGATAAGCGGCGGGGAGCCCTTTGAACAGGCGGCGGGGATTCTGGAACTGGTGAAACTGTTTCAAAACAGGTATACGGAGGATATCCTGATCTTCACCGGCTATACGATAGAGGAACTGCACCGGAAAAGATCCGGCAGGATCAGGGAGATTCTCGATCGCACCGCGGTTTTGGTTGACGGGCGGTATATCGAGGGCAGGAACAGCCAAAAGGGGCTGAGAGGATCTGATAATCAACGTATCCATGTATTCAAATTTCATGAGAGATATGATAATGCGGAGGAACAGGAAAGAAGGCTGCAGTGTGTCCGGACAGGCGACAGGCTTTGGATGATCGGGATTCCGCCGGCGTAAGGAAAAGAAAATGGCAATACGGGAAATGGAAAAAACGGTGCACGCCGCCGCAGATAGTACACAAAATACAATACCGTCCGTCTGCTGCGGCATTTCGGCGCAGAGAAAGGTTCCGATATTACATAGAGGCGGGGTGCTCGGGGAATTTCGGCTGGTATCCCCGATGTCCGTGACCGGAGTTTCCGAAGTGTGGTTCGCGGTGGACGGCTACGGGGAGCAGTATGCGGCGAAGGCGGCGAGGCTTCATCCGGACAGGGAACTTCTGGAGCGGATCCGGCTGTTGGACTGTAAAAACCTGATGGAACTTATAGATTGCGGCGAGGAAGAAGGCGTATGGTACGAAATTTATCCTTATTATAAGAACGGATGCCTGAGCGGGGTGCTGTCCGAGGAACAGATCAGGGAAAAAGTGCTTCCGGGCCTTATAAATGCGTTGGAACATCTGCATGGAAGCGGGATCATCCACAATGATATCAAGCCGGAAAATATTTTCTGGGACGACGGCTTCGGGTCTGTTGTGCTCGGGGATTACAGCTGTATCTCCCGCAAAAGGACGCAGCCGGCAGGATACACGTTTTCCTATGCGGCGCCGGAGATCCTGCTGGGAGATGTGTGTAAAAGCGCGTCGGACTGGCTTTCGACGGGGCTCACACTGGCAAAGCTGTCGGGGGGAGACGGACTGGTGAAGGCGGAGAGTGCGCAGGAGGCCTGTATGCAGTGGGAGCAGGGAATCAGGTTTACGGGGGGTTCCGCACTGTTCCGTCAGCTGGTCAACGGAATGCTGCATGCGGACCCCAAAAGGCGCCTCGGTCCGAATGCGGCAAAAAAATGGTGCGGGAATGCAGCGTTCGGGGGCGAGGAGAGGATCGTCTCGCATGGCAGGACAGAAAGGGAGCCTGTTACCGTTGCCTTTGAAAATCCGGCATGGATCGCCGCGGATCTGAGCGGACTTTTAAAGGGGATCGAAGAACATTGGGACTATGCGGTATTTTTACACCAACAGGGCAGGCTGGACCGCTTTTTGCGGCAGTTTGACATGGAACTGGGGGAGAAGAGCAGAAATTACAGGAGACTGCCGAACGGGGAGGCAGCCCTTTTTCAGCTTACGCTGGCAGTGGCGCGCGGTGAGTCGTTTATATGGAGGGGAACGGCATACCGGGATCTGACGGAGATGGAGGAGAAATGGGGGCAGGGAGGCTTGAGCGAGAAGGATATCGTCACTTTTCTGCAGTGCGGCCTTGCGGCATATTATCTTGAAAAGAAGGGAGCCACAAGGGAGCAGCTTGCGTATGTAAAACGGCTTCAGGATCTGAGCAGAGTGCACGCTTTTGAGGCATGCAGCCAGTTGTTTCAGGCGCTAAGGGGAGATGACGGCTTAAGGTGGGAAAATGAGGTGCTGCATGATCTGCGTGATGTCGTAAACTGGCTTTCGGAACGGGTTCCGGCCCTGGATGAGGAAATAGATAAATTTTTCCGTGACAGAAGGTTTGAAGCATGGATGGCGTATCAGGGAATGGGCGATATATTCAGAGAGATCAGGAGAAAGTGTGAGATATGAGCAGTTATGTAACCAGTCCTTTTGTATTGGAGGAGAGAAGGCTTCAGGGGATAGCGGATCAATGCCGCCGGGATTTTTACCTTGCCCTCGGTCAGGTGAAAGGACAGGAGGAAAAGATCAGGGAGCTGGCAGAAAGACAGGAAGAAAGCGACAGGAATTATCTGAGGGAGAGAGAAAGGGCGGTCCTTTGGCAGGAGAAAGAACAGGCGCAGTCCTTTGAGAGAGATAAAGAGAAAAAAGCAGAGATCAAAAAGCGGCTGGAAAATACGGATGCGGAACTGGCGGTCTATGAAAAAAGGTACGGAAGTATGGAGAGGGCTCTTCTGCGGCAGGAGAGGCTGTGGCTGCAGTTGGAAAACACCGTCAGTGATTTTGAGGAAATAGAGCGGCGGATCGGGGAACAGGAAAAAGAGATCAGGAAGGAGATACAGAGGATCTCCGCTGAAAGGGCGGCAGAGACATCGCGGCATTTTCATGCAAAGGGGAAAGCGGGCGGCTTTTTGGAAAAAGGCGTTTCCCTGCAGACGGCGCCTGAAGAAAAAGCGGCGGGACATATGCCGGATTCCCCGGTGAAAATATTTGAGGAGAGACTGCAGAGGGCGCTGACGTCGCCGTTTGCGGGAAAATATCCTTCCCTTGCAGCACTGAAAGAGCAGTATGACAGGGAACCGGATCACGCAAAGACAGCGTTCGCCGTAAAGAACAGGAGGCACCTGGAAAAACTCGAAGAACAGCTCGAGGGGCTTTTGGCTCTGGAGCGGAGGGAACAGGAAAAAAGGAAGGAGACGGCGGCGCAGTACAGAGCGGTCTGCAGGCTGCTGGGGACAGAGCCGGATGAAGAACTGATAGCGGACGGGAAGGCGGACAGGGCGCTGGCGGGCAGGTATCACGATCTGTACAGAGAGTATGAGGAAAAAAAGAGGCGGGAATATGTGTCGGCGGCTATCGCTTCTGTCATGGAAAAACACGGTATATTTTATCAGGACAGTGCCGGGGACGGGGGCCGGATGCATTTTGAGATGGAGGATGCGCAGCTCGATATTTCGGGGGTGGAAAGCGACCATCTGAGTATGGAAGTATCGGGGGAGTATGCAGGGGAAAAACCTGCATGGAATGATAAAAGAAAGGCGGTTTTGGCAGCCGGCCGTTTTTGTGTGCTGCTGGCGGAGATAGAGGAGGAACTGAAAACGGATCACGGAATCGTATTTAGCCGTGTTTTGACGCAAAAGCCTGATGAGGAAACGATAGTGATGAGGAAGAGACATTCCGCCGGTCATCAGAGAGGCGGATACGGCGCTGGAAAGGAACGGCTGGCTGACAGACAGGGTTGATCTGCCGGACAGTGCGGAAATGGGATAAAATGAAGGAATTAAACTATAAAAAGATTATATGCGCGTTGGGGCACTCCAGCGAGGCGGTGCCGTTTGATATGCCGCTTCCCGGTAAGTGCCCGGTATGCGGCCAGCCCTATGACCGGCGCTACAACAGACCGGTTCCGTGCCTGAGGGACGGAACGGTGCCCGAAGAGGAGGCGGATCAGAGGGAGCGGCAGGCAGCCGCCGGGGAGGAGGGCGGCGATATACCGACGGTCAGGGGAAGGAGAAATATGCCGGCGGCAGATCCCGATATGCAGATACACATGACCGGTACAAGACGAAGGAGAACCGCAGGAGAAACTGTAGGAGAGGCGGGGACGGAAGAGGTACCCGTGCGGACTGAGGAGGCCCGGCGGGGAAATCCCCGGGGCATCGTGCTGTATGCCGGCGGGGAAAAGATCCCGGTGCCGGAGGAAAAGGGATATCTGGGAAG
Organism: Lachnospiraceae bacterium; assembly: GCA_910573755.1. Lineage (GTDB taxonomy): Bacteria > Bacillota > Clostridia > Lachnospirales > Lachnospiraceae > 1XD8-76. The sequence continues at coordinate 36,282 of CAJTBO010000028.1, forward strand.
AGACGGGCTCGGCGCGGATATGTTTCGGATGAATCTTCTGGTAAGCCGGAGGCATGCGCAGATATACGGGGAACGGTTCGGAAACGTCTATGTGAGAGATGAGGATTCTTTAAACGGAACTTTTGTAGATGACGGCGGCGGGAGAAGAAGGCTGCTGCCGGGGGAGACGGCGCAGTTGAAAGCCGGGGATAAGTTGTGGCTGGCGGACCAGCTTCTGGTGGTCTGGGAGGATAAGGAATGACAGAGACGGCACAGTGGAAAGAAGAACTGGATACATACGGCTCCATTCAGAAGATGCTTATTTTTGAGGGAAATATCAATGACCTTCAGATGCTGTCCGGAGGATCAAAGGGCGGCGAACTGGTGAGGCTGGATGAGTATCTGCATATCTATCTGAGAAGCAGGGGGTATCATACTGTCGTATTTTACAATAGGATCGACGGATTCTATAATCACTATGACGAATCGGGTAAGATGGTCGCGGATTTCCATGCGCAGGCACAGACGGGAGGCGGTTTGAAAAAGCCCGATATACAGACGGCGATGAATACGATCCGCAGGGCGCTGTCCGTGCAGGGGGACTCCGTGGCGGTGGTCATTCAGATGGCGGGACAGCTGATAGGGAATGCGGATCATCCGGATACGGAGGAGACGGAATATCTGACGACGTTGATGCTGGCGGCAGGCGATGCGACGACGGGAAGGGCGGATAACACAAAGGGCTGGGCAAATAACGTCATTTTTTTAATGACGAACAAAGTGCAGGAACTGCCTGTCTGGTTCTACAGGTATACGCCGAACTGCAAAGTCCTGACCGTGGAATATCCGCGGGAAAAGATGAGGCGGGAGATCATTTCATCCTACAAAAGATTCAGTGACTGGAATGTGCTGGATGAGGAGGTCAAAGAAAAAACGATACGCCGTCTGGTGGGGAAGACCGACGGTTTCACCTGTATGGAATTATGTTCCATCCTGGAACTGTGTGAGGGGAAGACCTTTGGGGAGGCGGAAGAGAAGATATGTGCATACCGCCACGGGAGAAAAGAAAATCCGTGGGAGGGGCTTGGACCGGATATACTGATGAATCTGGCGGAAAACATAAAGAAAGACGTGATAGGACAGCCCAAAGCCGTCGATGCGGCGGCGGACGTTGTGATCCGGGCGGCGACGGGTATGGCCGGTCTGCAGAATGCTTCCGGGAACCGGCCCAGAGGGGTTCTGCTCTTTGCGGGGCCGACCGGCACCGGGAAAACGGAACTTGCAAAATCTCTGGCGAGAGAGGTTTTCGGGACGGAAAGCGCGATGATCCGGTTTGATATGAGCGAGTACAGTCAGCCTCATTCGGATCAAAGGCTTTTGGGGGCACCTCCCGGATATGTAGGCTACGATGCGGGAGGAGAATTGACCAATGCGGTCAGGGCGCATCCGTTCTCCATCCTGCTGTTTGACGAGATAGAAAAGGCGGATACCGGTATTCTGGACAAATTTCTTCAGATCCTGGACGACGGGCGGATGACGGATTCCAAAGGGGAGACAGTCTATTTTTCCGAGTGCATTATTATCTTTACAAGCAATCTGGGGCTGTCGCGTACCCTGCCGGACGGGACGAGGGAGATGCTGGCAGATCAGTCCGCAACGCTCGAGGAGCTGGAGCATACGATAGCCAGTGAGCTTCACAAAAGCTGGCGGCCGGAATTTCTGAATCGTATCGGTGAAAATATCATTATATTTGATTTTATCCGCAGGGAACAGGCGAAACTGATCCTGGATAAGCAGATCAGCCGGCTTGGCGAAGGACTTCGCGAGCAGAAACACGTTTCCGTTTTTATCCCGGAGGACAGCGGTATTTACAAAAGTTTACTGGAGGCCTGTCTGAAGAATCTCGAGTATGGAGGGCGGGGGATCAGAAATGTGGTGGAGCATAATCTTATTACGCCGCTGAGCCGGGAGATATCCCGGGGAAAAATACGGGCGGGCAATACTGTTGTTCTGAGGGAACTGCGTGCGGAGTGCCATCAGAAGTATATCGATTACGAAATCAGTTGACAGGAGAAAAGGGGAAATGGCAGGGGATAATCCATACTTGGAGGACTGGGAGAGGATCAGGCATATAGCGGCGTCAATTTCCGAGCGGGAGGAGAGGGTGCGGGAGCTGCGGGGACAGGCATATGAACTGGAGTCGCGGATAACTGATCTGTCCTATGAGCCGGATGATGATGGGAATGACAGGAACGAGAGCGCACGGTCTTACTATTATGACAGATTGTACGGCATTCAGTCGGAGATCAGCTATACGGAGGGGCTGATCTCGTCGGCAAGGGATGAAGCGCACGGCATGGCGGGAAACTTCAGGCAGCAGGCGGGAGAATACGGACAGAGAGCGGCGCATACGTCAAACGCCGGGAGCGGGTTTCAGAGTCTGGAAGGATTCCGGTTCGGGGCGTCCTCCGCAAGGGCAGGCGCCGCTCTTGCAGGGCAGAGGACGGCGCACTATGAGGACCATGCGGCCGCATTGAACGAACTTGCCGCGGCTGCAGAACAGGCGGTGGAGGGATATTTCGCCGGTGCGGGATCTTCCGCTGTCCGGGAGAGGGGGGAGTACAGAAGGCAGGGACCGGATATATCCGGCGGCGGAGACGGCCGGTCAAAGGAAAGCGCGTATCCAGGAGAAGCGGAGGAGAAAAGAGGAGGAAGCGGCAGGAATATTGCCGCGGATGCGGGGCTTGCCAGACTTGGGGCGAAGGGGGATTCCGACAGCAACAGCGGAGTGAATTTTTCGAAGATATCGCATGCGGATGTTTACATGGTGGATAATAATGTGGAGGGAAATATTACGGCAAGTCAGGCGGATGCGATATTAGCGGGGAAATGGGAGATGCCGCAGGAAGAAATCAGGGAGTACAGAGACGAAAATAATCTGGTGTGGGTGAAAGATAAAGATGAGGCGAGATTGGTTTCGAGGAGTATAGCGGAGGAGTATAATAAGAAAAAAATACTGAAAGAAAGTAAGGCAAAATTAGAGGGAAAAAAGTATTATTATGATGATAAGGGGATTTTGTATCGAGTTGAAGATGATCTAATGCCGAATAGTGATTATACACTTAATGGCTACATATATAGAACCGACGAGCAGGGGAGAATTATTTCGGCAAAAGGAAGGCTGCATATGAGAGATCGTAATCGTAGGCTTTCTATTAATGATTCTATTGATGCTATCGGAAAAGGTGACGAAAAGAAAGATGATGAAAGAGGGCATCTTATTGCGGATCTATTCGATGGTTCCTCTGACATGGGTAACTTGATAGTTCAGAATAAAATTGTTAACAGAGTTGATTATAGAAATTATGAAAAGGAGTTAGCGAAACTTGTTAAAGATGAGAAAGAAGTCAGAGTCAAAATTGTACCGGTTTATGAGAAGGCTTCAAGAAGGCCTGTTGCCTTTATTGCAATAGATATTATTGATGGAATATGTAGAGGGGAGAGGATATTCTCAAATGAAGAAAAGGAGGAAAAGACATGAATAATACAGTTTTTCAGGACATATTTGATAGGATATTGGAAGTATTGCCGGATGGCTGGAGAAGGCTGGTAGTTTATATAGATTATATGGGAGAAAGCAGCGGCATAAATTTTTATACGGATAATGGAGATGGTAAATATATTGACTGTTTCAGTCAGAAAGGTATCAGCAGAGAACAGCTAATCAATTTGTTTATAGATATAGGTAAAATTCTTGCGCCGGAAAGGAGAGCATTAGACGATAAAAACAAGTGGTCTGTGATGACAATGGTAATTGATTCTGACGGAAATATGGAGGCAGAATTTGATTATACGGATATCAGCGGAAGCATTATCGAGTATGAAAGAGAGTGGAAAAATAAATACTTGAATTAATGAATATAGAGATGATATCAGGAGGATACAAATTATGGGTTCAAGACTGGAAAAAGTGCGCCAAAACGTAGAAAACGCATCCCGGATCGAGCAAAAGGGCGTGGAGCAGGGAGAGAGGGATGCATCGGAAGTCAGGGAAATAAAGTCCATCATTGAAGGGATGGACAGGGATGTGGATGACGACATCGTGGAGGCGATGGAGGCGACCAGAGAAGCGGCAAAGAGCGAGGGGGCGGATCATATGAGGACGGAGACGCACAGGACGTTGGAGAGCGGATATCAGGTGGCACAGGATGCCATTCAGGAGGGGAACGATCAGGCGGGCAGAAGCCGGCGGGCGGCTGCGGATTTTTCTTCTGTCAGAGGAGTTTCCGAATTCGGCAGCGGCACGGCGGAATCCTCCGCCGCGAAAGCGGAAAGTATTGCGGATCAGTTTGAAGGGCACGCGGAGCAGGCAAAGCAGGAGATGGAAGATACGGAAGACAGATACCGGAATCTGCTGGAAGATATCATGGGATAGGATAAGGATGGCTGCTATGGAATATTGTTATTATGCATTAAGATCCGTTCCGGATTTTTCTTTGAATAAATATGCCTCCCTGTCGGAGACAGGACCTTCCGGAGTCATCGCGCAGCACAGGGCATTCTGGCGCCAGTTGAATCAATGGGGGGTACTGTTCCATGGAAGTATCCATTTTTTCTATCAGTATGATCCCGGCAGGCAGCCGGGAGAGAGGATGATATTGTCTCTCAGGTTTGACGCGCCGGACAGGGAGGCGAAAAACAGTATACGGCAGATCATGTCTTCCTCCATATTGGCGCCGTACTATGACGAACTGCTCTGCAGTGAGATAAGCTGCCTGAATGGACACCTGTATGCATGGCAGGTAAATCTGCTGAAGAAGGAGAGGTTTGTCGTATCGTCTTCCCATGAGCAGGAAAAATATTACATAGTCAGCAAATGGAAAATGAATCCGGAGGCAAGGCTGTATTCCATGCTGAGAATCATGGCGGCTTCGGACTCGCACTGTGTCTATCATGCCGCGCTTTTTCCCGTGGATTATGGAGCAAAGGCGGAGGAGAGCCTTAAGTTTATTCTGCCCCATTTAAGGGAGCGGAATTCATTCAAGGTAAAAACGGCGCCAGGGGCGATATCCGGCGGCGGGCGGGATGAGGATGCGAAGAAGGCGCTGGAATTCTATGAAGATTTGATGTATGGTATCACTGTTTCCCCGCATTTTCTTATGAATGTGCAGGTGCTTGCCGAAACGGAAGGAACTGCGAAACAGATTCTGGATGCGGCGGTGTGTGAAGCATTGCAGGAGGGAAACCATACGCTTTACGGAGAGCGGTTCGGACAGGGGATAGAGGATGCGGCCGCTGCGGGATTTTGCTGCTGGAGCGATCCCGGGGCGCCTGAGCATCTGATGTATCTGCCTCATCTGATGACATTGGAGGAGGCGGTGCCGTTTGTCATGCTGCCGGTATTATATCCGGGAGAATTTATTGAGATGCCGAAGGAGACCGTTCCGGCGAAGAAAGAGGGTATGCTGATCGGACATGATACGCAGAGACATGAGATATGCTATCCGTGGAACCGGCTGGCGCAGCACGCTTTTCTTGCCGGTATGCCGGGCAGCGGTAAGACCAATACGATGATGTACTTTATGGCGCAGATGCACCGGGAGGGGATTCCGGTTCTGGTGCTGGAACCGGCAAAAAGGGAATACAGGGTTCTGGCGGCAGATCCTGCCATGAGAGATATATCCCTGTTTTCCCCCGGGGCAAACAGTATGTTTCCGCTGCATATCAATCCGTTTGAGTTTCCGAAAGGAATGAAACTGGCAGACCATATCAACCGGCTGCTGGACGTATTTAACGGAACATTCCAGCTTGATCCCCCGATGCCGATGCTTCTGACGGAAGGGATTCAGAATTGCTACGAAAAACTGCTCTGGCTTCCGGGGATGGTAAACCGGGGAGAACTGGAATATCCGACAATGTCAATGTTATATACCGAGATTGAGACGCTGCTGGATAAATATCAGTATGCGGAGGAGGTCAGAAGTAATCTGCAGTCCATTCTGCAGGTGCGTATCGGTTCCCTGCTGGCGCGGGAGATGGGGGATATCTTTGATGTGAAGGGCTCCACCTTTGCGCCGGAGGAGTGGCTTGAAAAAAGCGCTGTGATAGAATTGGCATCCATGGGGAGCGGGCCGGCCAATTTTATGACTTTAATGTTGATGACCCTGATCAGGGAGGTTCTGGATGTACGGATATATGATGCGGAGAAGTTTGGGGGCCGTCCGAGACATGCCATATATCTGGAGGAGGCGCATAATCTGATCGCCAATACCGGCATACAGCAGGCGGGCGTCACAGATCCCAAGATTTCGGCGACTGCATTTATCACAAAGATGCTCGCGGAGGTAAGGGCGCTCGGTGAATGTATGGTGATCGCGGATCAGCTGCCTACGGCTATGGCTCCGGAGGTGGTAAAGAACACCTCGCTGAAGATTGCCCTGCGGCTGACGGCACAGGATGAAAGAGCACTGCTGGGGGCGGCGATGTCTGCGGACGAAGTACAGTCCGAGCAGATGGCAACGTTCAGTCAGGGACAGTGCCTGGTAAGCTATGAGGGGCTGTTAAGGCCTTTTGAGATGCAGATTCCCGGATATAAAGAGGATGGTTTCGCGGACGATGCGTATATGCTGAAGTGTGTGCTGTGCAGCGAACTGTACCATGAGAATATGCTGCAGAGCGCCAGGATCATGGAGATAAAATTCAGGGAAAAGCAGGAGAGGCTTTTATCGGAAAACCGGAAGCTGTATGATAGGATAGAGTGTGTCAGAAAAAAGTGGAAAGATAATGCAGACATTGTATATATGGAGAATGAAGGGGAAGAAGGATATACCGCATCAGATGAAATGCAAAAATGGTTAACCGAGAAGAGAAAGCTTCAAAACACTTACGGAAATCTGATGAAAGGGTGGTGCAGGCTTTCACTGGATATTACTTTGTATGTGGGAGTTACTTATTTAAGAAGGCAGAGGCTGGCGGACTGGGAGGCGGATTTTTCGGAGGAAGAGAAAAGGCGCGCCACGGCGGCACATAACAAATGGCTGGATTTGATGACAAAGCTTTACAGCGATATAAAGACAGCGCGTGCGGGATTCAAAAATACGGCGGAAAAATTGGCTATGAAGCCTTTGGATGAACTGGAAGAGCAGTTTATCAGACAACAGGAAATTATCAAGAGAGGCTGGGTTATATAGGAAGTAGAAGAATAAAAAGCGAATAGCCGCATACGCGGCTATTCGTTTTTCGATACTGCGGCAGGATTTTCCGTTTAATCCGTTTTTTCGGCTTCCTCCTCTTCCGGATAATATTTCCGGGAAATATATGTGGAGGTATCCACATCCGTACCCTCCGGCACAAAATGTATCACGCCGATCGTACCGCTAAAAGCAGGGGAGAAGATATGCTCCCGAAGCTGTTCGGTGATCATACCGTCCCAGGGAGCATGCAGGTGTCCTGCAAGTACCTGTTTTACCTGAGTATCTTCACTGAAAATAAGATTGAGGTAACTCCACATCGTATCATTCGGCTGGTAATCAGGACCGACCCAGTAGTAAGGCTTGTTTCTGACCTTCATGGATAGCGTTTTTAAAGAATCATCCACATTGGAACCGTAGGGAACGTGGGTAACTGCAATGACCGGCTTGTTTTCCTTTGCGGCATTTTCATATTGTTTTTCCACAATGGAGAAATTTTCATCCGTGATATTTTTGGTGGAGTTATTAATACCGATCAGTACAAATTCCCCCATATCCAGATATTTTTTCTCAGGGTCGTCTCCGTCGATCCTCTCGTGGAGTTCATAGATATCCTGCTGTGTGAAATTATCCCCCACATACCATGCACCGTAGTCATGGTCCGCGCGGATATATAAAATCTGTTCTTTATCATAGCGCAGTTCGTCATATCCTTTCTGAAATACTTCCATATTGGATATGCTGCAATAGTCCATCATGTCGCCGCCGAATATAAGCGCATCGTAATCGCCGGCATTAAGGCATTTTACGATGTCCGGCCACAGATCTTCGGCATGTACGCCGTCTTCTGTAACGGAAAGAGTTTCATAGCGGCCGGCTATTTTAATCATAGAGCCTTCCGAGACGCCGCCGGGTTCATGGTCGGTGATCAGATGCAGATCACTGACCCAGGCGATTTTGTATTCCTTACTGAGGCCTTCCAGAGGAACATATATTTCTTCCAGAGTGAGATTGTATTCCGGTTCGGGGTATATAATCTGCGTATCTTCGGTTTCGGACGTCATATCGCTTTCGGATATTTCCGTTTCTTTTGGAGGCAGAAATTCTTCTGCCTCCGGACTTTCCGTTTTTTTCGTTGTGTCTTCAGGATTGAAAGCAAATAAAAACAGGATAACGGATACCGCACAGAGAAGTGCTGCCGTAATACAGGAGAACAGAAGAATATTTTTTCTTTGCCTCATTTTGCGTTTCAATCTTTTTAAAAATTTTTTGTGTGTTCTCATAATGCATTGATCGCTTCTTTATAGATGTTGCGGATATATTCCCGTCCCTCGGGGCTGACGCCGTTGTTGCCGGAGGGAGCATACTCACCAAAATCATTAAAATACCAGAAGTCATTTAGTGAGATAGTGCTCGAAGCATTGGAACTGTTCCTGCCGGGAACAAAAAGTTCTTCCCCGTTAAGATAAACATTTTCGGTATTTGCCAGATAGTTGTAAACATCGGTGCAGGCTGACTGCATGGTCTTCGACCGGTCAGAATCCCCCAGAGCGTCATAATAGAGAGCAAGATCCCTCATAAGAACGGGATTGTAATCGATACTTTCCGCAAGAGAAAGGATCGAGGAGACGGCGGATTCTGTTGTGACGCTGCCGTCTTTCATGCCTTCGCTGAGGTCTCTCTGCGTGATCCAGGCGAGAGCGTAAGCATAGCGCAGTGTGAGAGGATCGTTTACATTTTCCCGATCTACAAGCCCGACAGAAGCGGCGTCCTGCATATACTGCCATGCGGTGGTACGGGACCATTCATCCCCGGTTCTTAAGTCATTGAAAGTCAGAATGTACTTTTCTTTGTAACGAGCAGGGAAATCTGCGTAATTTTGCTCCAGCGTGTCGCTTGTAACGGCAAGATTGCTCTCACGAAGCTGGGCGGCAAGATCCACGGCTCCTTTTAGCGTTGCGTCTATCTGCTGATACAAAGGTGCGGTAACGGACTGGTTTTCCCAGCCTTCTACCTGTTTCAGGACAGAATCGGAATAAAGGGCAAAGGCATGATCCGCAAGCGGATTGATAATATCCGCAGCTGCCTGGGAATCATACTCCGAGGCTATGGAGGCATATGACGTTAAAGCGTTATAGAGTTCGGAAGCGGCGCTGTTGTGATCTTCGCTGCGTTGCAATTCTTCAGCAGCTGCAACCTGTTCGGAGATAGGAGCAAGTTTTTCCTCCAGCTCGGCAGATATATCTTCTGTATCATCTTCCTCGTTTGTTTCTTCCGTTTCGGGATCTTCGGTTTGCTCGGAATTCTCATCTGCAGGACCGGAAGCGGCTTCCTTGTTGGAAGAAGGCGCAATGATCCCTGTTTTTATAAGCGCGAACAGAGCGCCTCCAAGCAGGAGAAGGATCACAAGAATCACAAGAATGATTACGGCAGTTTTTTTCTTTGGAGGATCTGAAACGGGGGGCTTTTGTGTGCCGTCTGTGGTAGTGCCGCAGTTGGGGCAGAATTTGGCTCCGGGTTTTAGGGGTGTGCCGCAATTTTTACAAAACGATGCCGGCGACGGAGCGGGTTCCGGTGCAGGAACAGGCTCCGGTGCGGGAACAGGTTTCGGAACAGGAACGGGTTCCGGCGCGGGAACAGGCTCCGGTGCAGGAACGGGTTCCGGCGCGGGAACAGGCTCCGGTGCAGGAACGGGTTCCGGTGCGGGAACAGGCTCCGGTGCGGGAACAGGCTTCGGTGCGGGAACAGGCTTCGGAACAGGAACGGGTTCCGGCGTGCGGGCAGGTTCCGAAACAGGAACGGGCTCCGGCATGGGAGCGGGTTCCGGTGCGGGAACTGGCTCTGACAGTGGAACGGAAACAGGCTCCGATGCAGGTACGGCAGTACCGCATTTGGAGCAGAATTTAGCCCTCGGTTTTAAAGCAGCGCCGCAGTTTGAGCAGACTGGCGCAGATGAGGTTTCAGGTATTTGATCTGATCGCATATCAGGCGTTGTTTCCTGTTCAGGCACTGAAACAGATTCCGGATTCATTTCCGGTACAGGTTCCGGTTTCGCTTCCAGTACAAATTCTATGTCTGCTTCCGGTACAGATTCCGGATTCATTTCCAGTACAGATTCTGTGTCTGCCTCCTGCGCAGGTTCCGGATTCGCTTCCAGTACAGATTCTGTGTCTGCCTCCTGCGCAGGTTCCGGATTCGCTTCCAGTACAGATTCTGTGTCTGCCTCCGGTACAGATTCCGGATTCATTTCCAGTACAGATTCTGTGTCTGCCTCCGGTACAGATTCCGGATTCATTTCCAGTACAGATTCTGTGTCTGCTTCCGGTACAGGTTCCGGTTTTACTTCCGGAACGGTTTCCGCAGCAGGTTCCGGAACAGGCTGCGCTATAGAAGCAGGCTCCGGAGCAGGAATCTGCTGCTCCATGTGGGCAGGCTCCGGAGCAGAAACGGACTGCTCCATGTGGGCGGGCTCCGAAATAGGAGCCGGTTTCGATACAGATACGGCGGTGCCGCATTTGGTACAAAATTTAGCGCCCGGCTTTAAAACGGCGCCGCAGGCAGAACAGACAGTGGAAGCCGAAGCCGGCCCGGCAGCCGCAGCGGGCTGGGGGGTGGCGGAAGCCAGTTTATAACCGCAGGATTTGCAGAACTTTGCATTGTCACGGTTTTCAAATTGACAATTAGGACATTTCATGATTTAATACTCCCTTTTCTTGTTATGGTTTGGTTTTAAGCTGCATTGCATCAGGAAACAGGAAGGATACAGACAACGCTGTCATCAAGCTTTTCTGCATCTTTTTTGTTCCAGAGATATAAATCTCCGTGATAATATTTCTGACTGTAATCGTAGAGATAAAGCACGTTTCCGTTTGGAAGCACATTGTAGGTATATACGTCGTCGTCGATTTTTTGGGCATCTTTTTTGGTGTAGGTTTTTAAAGTGCCGTAATTTTTCTCGCTGTTCCAGTCAATAAAGTAGATGATGGAATCCGTATTTTCATTGTAACGGATGCTGTAGGCGTTTACGTCATAGTCTACCTGCTCCTGATTGATGTACAGCTCGCCCTTATCGTTTTTATAGTCTTTGAAATACAAAAGCTTATTCTCACCGATGAAATAGATGTTATCGGTGCAGACATCACTGTCATATAATTCCGGTGTGCCGAGCTCTCCGGAGGAAGAAATGGAAACCTGATATAATTCACCATAATTCTTATCCTCCGGTATTTCATCCAGATAATAAAGTGTTTTGCCGTCAGCGGATATACAGAAATGTTCCGTTTTATCCTGATCAAGGGCGGCGGAAACGGAACCGACGGCAACATACCTTTCGGCCCCGGAGCGAAGGGCTTCCGCAACCATATCGCTGATGGAATAAATATCTTCCATTTCCGAGAACTTTACGGTGATATCCTCAGACCGGTCATACGCCATATATGTAATGACAGGCGTATCGGCTGCACAGACATAGGAAAAATTGGTGAAGGTATCACTGATCATGGATTCTTCTTCCCCGTTATAGTAGCAAAGACTGTAAGTCGTCTGCTCTATTTTTTCCTCCGCCAAATACTCACGGGCATAGTCACGGTTGAGTTTTTCATTAAATTCTTCAAATTCTTTCCGGTAGGCTTCGTATTTTGCTTCATAGTCAGGGTCGGTCCAACCGGGAGATACAGGTTCCTGCATAGCAGCATCGGCTTCTTTCCTGTCGTCATATACATAGCTGCTCAGAGGAACTTCCGAGGTTTCCGATTTTATGTAGTAGATTTCTCCTGAATCATAAGCTTTTATCACATCGTACACATCGGAGGAAATTTTGACTTTCTCCTCATCGTTTTCTTTTTTGTACAGGGTATCCTCTTTGATATAGAATACTGTCGAAAGATCTTCGGAAACATAATTCAGACGGGAAAGGTCGCTGTCAAGTTTTTCCCGCTCGCCGCCCTTTACGGTACGGTAGAGGATATCTTCCATATTCATATACAAAATGGTTCTTCCGTCGTCGGATACATAGTAGCTTTGTATATCGCTGGCTATCTTTTGTTTGTCCTCTTTTTTTCTGTCGTATTGATAGAGTGTGCCATTTTTCAGGTAAGTGATGGCAGAAGCGTCATCGCTTACGGAATAAGAGATCACATCGGAATCGATCTTAACCGCTTCCTCCTTCGGACGGTTTGCGTTGCGGTAATAAAGAGAGTAACCGTCGTCGGAATAGTTGATCCTGTCAGGGAAGAACAGCAGGGAACCGTCTTTGCTGAGGCGGCATGCATTGCCGAGAATATATGCGCCGGAAGAAAGATCGTAGTTATCAAAGCTGCTGTCATTGGCAAGCCTGGACGTGATCTGCCAGGGATCTTTATTGGAAAAGTCGGTATAATAAAGCTCTTTGTCCTTGACATACATAGCATAATTCCGGGAGGACCCGCCTGTATTTCCTCTCAAAAATATAAAAATGCATACAAGGGCGGCAGCGATAATGATACCGGTACCTGCAAGTATAAGTCCCTTTTTGGGATTTTTCTGCCGGTATTCTTTTTGCTTTTTTTCAGTGGTCGTTTTTTCTGCGTCATTGTTTTTCTTTTCGTTCTTTTTCTCCCCGGTTTTGGTGTTGTTTATCAGAGAAGAGCCGCAGCTTTTACAGAAAGCGGCATCGGGATGCGAGGGACTGCCGCATTGAGGGCAGAAGAGCGCATCGTAGATCGCGGATGAACAATTCGGACAGACTGCGGAAGAGGTGGTTACCTGTGTACCGCAGTTTGGACAGAACATTTTTTCCTCAAGCGGTTTTCCGCAATTTTCGCAGAACGGATTTTCTGCGCTTACCTGATGGCCGCAATGCGCACAGTATACAGTGTCTGCAGCCGGGGAAGCCGGAGCCGGTATCGGGGCACCGCATGTGTCACAGAATCTGGCACCGTCTTCTAATTGCGCTTGGCATTTGGGGCATATCAACATGATTCATATTTCCTCCTGTTTAAAAAGTATATTTGCGGAATATAATCGTTGCGGTTTATATATTAAATATAAAAAAATAACATAATAAGGAAACGATTATTGTAGAATTCCGCTTATAATCATACAAAAATACACTGCATTTGTCAATGAAGGCGTAACAGTTCAGACGTAAGCCGCTCTGTTACATAATCTGCTATTTCAAGCTGCCTGCGGCGAAGGACAGATTTTTTATCGGGCCGATGTGCATGTTTCCACGGACTTTGCAGTCAATGCAAAGTTCCGGGCCGAACTGATACATGAAAGCATCTTGCGATGGCTTCTGCGCTTGACGAAACAGTTTGGAGGGATTACAATGGATTTTGTGAAAAGCAGAAATTTGCATTTTTATGCAGATGATTGAATTACAAGGAGGAGAAAATATGTTTTGTCCTGAATGTGGAAATCCTTTGAATGACGATCAAAGGTTTTGTCCAAAGTGCGGTACGCCCGTGGAGGGCGTTGAACAGCCGGCGGATGCGGCAGGCGGTGCGGAGAGTGCCGGACAGCCGGTGAATGCGGCAGGAGGTGCGGAGAGTGCCGGACAGCCAGTGAATGCCGGAGGCGGTGCGGAGTATGCCGGGCAGTCAGCCGATACCGGTGACACCGGTGCGGGGAACGCACAAAGTACAGGAAATACGGCAGGCTCGTCTTATGGCCGGCAGGCGGCTTCGGCGGGAAGCAGTGCCGGGAATACCGGCGGAGCAAAAAACGGCAATCTGGATATGGTAATGCGCGGTGCCTGCGCCGTATTTGCGGTGTTCTTTTTGATATCAGCCCTGACAAGGATTCCGGGTATTTTAGGTACGCTCTTTCAGCTGAGAATCGTATATTTTATTTCTGCCTCTCTTGGTTTTGGGGCAGCACTCGTGATGGCCTTGACTACGGCGGCTTCCGCGTGGAAGTGGAACAGCAGGCTGAAGGATCTGATCTTTGGCGGAGCGGTTCTGGGTGTATTATTCAGGTTGTTATCTCTGATCATAATGCTTGTGGCAAACCTGGTCACTTACAGAAGTTTTATCGGAGGAAAGACCTTTTTTTACTGGCTGGGATATGTGTTTGTGGCGGCGGTGCTTTTCGGACTGATGTACGCAATGGGCTGTGCGCCTGTTATGGGAGAAACAAAGGAAGAACTTCAGAATAATATTTCGGCAGGATTTTCCGAGCTTTCCGGTGCCGCAAAGGATCTGCAGAAACGGCAGGCTGAAAAGAATGCGGCAAGGCAGCAGAGCGCTGCGGCGTATCAGGCGCCGCCGGCGGGAGGAGCAGGTTATCAGGCGCCGCCGGCGGGAGGGGCAGCAGGTTATCAGGTACCGCCCGCAGGCGGAGTACCCGGATATGGGATGCCTATGGGAGGCGCAGGGTATGGAATGCCCGCCGGACCGGCGCGCGGAACCGTGGCAAAGAAAACGGATCGGAGCATATGGATATATATCCTGCTTTCACTTGTTACCTGCGGTATTTATCCGTATTTCTTTATACATAAACTGGCAGAGGATGTGAATGATATCTGTGAGGGGGACGGAGAGAGCACAAGCGGCATCCTCGCCTTTATCTTACTTGGATTTATCACCTGCGGCATCTACAGGATCATCTGGTGGTATAAGCTGGCAAACCGTCTGCAGGCGAACGGGCCCCGGTATAATGTGCCGATTCAGGAAAACGGTACGACTTATGTGATGTGGGTATTGTTCGGTTCCCTGCTTTGCTGTATCGGTCCTTTTATCGCGCTGAATTTTGTGATCAAAAACACAAATAAGCTCTGTACCGTATACAATCAGTACAATGGATTGAGATAATTCGGTTTCACGGTATATTCAGGGAACGGGCATGCCGTTTTCCCTAGAGCAGTGAAACAAAATATCGAAATAATAATGCGGCATCCTGCTGGGGAAGCTTCGGCATCCTTTCGGGGTGCCATTGTGTTCCTATGACGGGCAGGAAAAGGTGGGAGACGGCTTCGGCTTCTCTGTCGTGGGTACACTGGATGATCTGCAGGTTTTTGCCGGGAGTATCGATACTTTGATGATGGGAACTGTTGATCAGCATATGAGGGCCAAAGAGGGCATGGAGAAAGGAACCGGGCAGGTTGTCGGCAGGATGGAAGGTGTCCTTTTCCGGATGCCGGTGCATGTTTTGATTGGATACTTCACGGATCGTACCGCGGAAATAGAGGTTGATGAGCTGCATGCCCTTGCAGATGCCGAAAACGGGTTTCTGCTGTTTCAGAAACAGATGAAGGGCGAGAAGCTGCTCTAAATCGAGGCGGTGGCAGGAGGAAGGATCCGTATTCATGTCAGGGGTATCGTAAACGGGATCTGCATCCATGTCAGAAATATCATAAGCGGGATCTGCATATATGTCAGGAGTATCATAAGCGGGATCTGTATATATGCCAGGAGTATCATAAGCGGGATTCGTATATATGTCAGGAGTATCATAAACGGGATTCGTATATATGTCAGGAATATCATAAGCGGATGCTTTGTATAAAGCCGTATAATCCTCCAGTGAAGAAAAAACATCGCCGCCGCCGGGAAGAAGCAGGCCGTCAAAAGCATTCGGATGTTTTTGGATATAGAAAGTATCAGGGAAGATAACGGCCTGACAGGATACGTTCTTAAGGGCAGACTGATAATTTACATGCAGAGAAGGCGAACCGATGATGGCAACTTTTTTCATGAGGAGTCCTCCGGGGGCTTCTTGTTTTATTATATGCAGAAAGTGCGGGGAAAGTGCAGGGAAATGTGTTTTTGGATGCAGAATAATGAGAAGGCTGCGGATCATGCAGATCTGATCTTTAACGGTTATGCCTGATGGAGAATGGATGTTTGAGGATCATATTTTGAGGCAGCAGCCGCTGCCTAAGCGGTACGGTATCCGTATATCTTTGACAGCGGCTGTATGTTTCATGCGGATCATGCGCGGGCGATTTCCGTTACTTCATATCCCGCATCGGCAATGGCCTTTTTAAAAACCTCGTCAGCGATCTCCCGGTCGGCTTTTACATAGGCCTTCTTTTCCTCTAAATTCACTTCAGCGGTTACGCCTTCAAGGGCGTTTAACGCGTCAGCTGCGTGTTTCTGGCAGTGTGCGCACATCATGCCTTCAATGGTTAAAGTCAATTCTTTCATAGTCGGTTCTCCTTTTTCATTTATGATTTTTTGAGGTTTGATATTTTCGTCTGCTTCTATCATAGTTTTTGCAGGCGCATTTTGCAATATATATTCCTGAGAATCTTTTGCGGGTGCATTCTGCAGTGTATTTTCCGCCCGCAGCGGCTTGAAAAACCGGAGCCTGAGCGCATTGCAGACAACGCAGACACTGCTGAGGCTCATGGCCGCCGCTCCGAACATGGGATTTAATTTCAGCCCGAAAGCCGGATAGAGCAGGCCCGCCGCAAGGGGAATCCCGATGCTGTTGTAAAAGAATGCCCAGAACAGGTTTTCCCGGATATTGCGGATCACGGATTTGCTGAGCCGGATCGCGTTGACCGCATCCATCAGATCGTTCCTGATCAGCACGGCGTCCGCGCTTTCGATGGCAACGTCGGTTCCCGCGCCGATGGCGATGCCCACATCCGCTCTGGCAAGAGCCGGCGCATCGTTGATGCCGTCCCCGATCATCGCGACTTTATGCCCCTGTTCCATCAGCTCCCGTATTTTTTCCTCTTTCTGGTGGGGCAGTACCTGGGCGATCACATGCTTGATGCGGAGCCGTCTGCCGATGGCGGCCGCGGTTTTTTCGTTGTCGCCGGTGAGCATGACAACATCGATGCCCAGCTTTTCAAACTGCCGGATGGCTTCCAGACTGGATCGTTTCTCCACGTCCGCTACGGCGATCATACCGAGGATCTGATGCGCTGTGTTGGAGTCCTTGGCGCCGTCTGCTGAAACCGCGTGAGCAGAGCGGTTCTTTCTGGCAAAGAGCAGAACGGTCTTGCCCTCCTCCGAGAGTCTTGTGAAGTTTTTTTCGATCGGAGCAAGATCAAATCCTTCTTCCTGTAAAAGTTTCTGGTTGCCTGCAAAGTAGACGCTGTCCCGGTAAGTACAGCGGACGCCTCTGCCAAAGAGCGCCTCAAAGTTTTCCGCCTGCCAAAGAGTGTTCCCGTGAGAAGCAGCGGCACTGTTTGTGACAGATATGTCATTATTGCCGGAGGCGGGATGGAGGGAGGCGGAAGATTGCGCCCCGGTATCCTGCATATTGCCTTCGCGCTGTGCTTCGGCATATTGCAGGATCGCTTCCGCCAGAGGATGTTCGCTCTGTTTTTCCAGCATGAGAGCAGCGTTCAGCAGTTCCTGTTCCGGGATCCCGAGAGGGATCACATCGGTGACTTCCGGCTTTCCCCGGGTGATCGTACCGGTCTTATCCAGCACCACGGTATCGATGGAGTGGGCGGTTTCCAGTGCTTCCCCGGATTTGATCAAAATACCGCTCTCCGCGCCTTTGCCGGTTCCCACCATAATGGCGACGGGAGTGGCAAGCCCCAGCGCGCAGGGGCAGGAGATGACCAGCACGGAAATGCCGATGGACAGGGAAAACTCAAAGCCTGCGCCCAAGAACATCCAGACCAGGAAGGCAATCAGGGCGATGCACATCACGGTGGGAACGAAAATCCCCGCGATCTTATCCGCCAGTTTCGCGATGGGCGCTTTGGAGGCGCTGGCTTCTTCCACAAGCCGGATGATCTGGTTGATTGTTGTATTTTCTCCGGTTTTTACGGCTTTCATCTGAAAATAGCCGCTTTTGTTTAAGGAAGCGGAAATGACGGTATCGCCGATAGTCTTTTCCACCGGAATACTCTCGCCGGTAATGGCGGATTCATCCAGAGAGGAAGAGCCGGAAGTGATAATGCCGTCCACCGGTACATAGGCGCCGGGTTTGATGATGACAATGTCTCCCTCCTTGACCTGATCCGCAGGCACTTCCTGTTCCGTGCCGTCTGGAGAAAGTAAAAGGGCGGTTTTGGGAGCCAGATTGACCAGTTTTTCAATGGCTTTGCCGGTCTGCGCTTTGGAGCGGCTCTCCAGATATTTTCCGAGGGTGATCAGAGTCAGGATCGTACCGGCGGATTCAAAGTAGATTTCCATACCGTAGCGGTCCACCAGTTCCATGTCCTGATAACCGAGTCCCCAGCTCAGCCGGTAGATGGCAAACACGCCGTAAACAACAGCGGCGGCGCTTCCTACCGCCACAAGGGAATCCATGTTGGGGCTTCTGCGGAACAGGTTCTGAAAGCCGTGGATAAAATAGTTGCGGTTGCAGTACAGGATCGGCAAAAGCAGCAGAAACTGGGTAAACGCAAACGTAACCGTATTTTCCGGTCCGTGGAAAATATGCATGACAACATCGGGTACCGGCAGCCCGAACCACTCATAAAACATATGGAACATGGACACATACATCAGCGGAATCCAGAACAGGAAGGAGCAGATCAGCCGGGATTTCATTTCCTTCCGCGCTTTCTGCATGGCTTCCTGCAGGGAATTTCCGGCAGACGCTGCCCCGGCTCTGCCGCCGGATGAGCCCGGCGCGGGCGAGAGGGAGGAAGCGCCGTAGCCTGCCTTTTCCACGGCGGCTATGATGCTTTCCGTGCTCAGTATTGTTTCGTCATAGGATGTCTGCATACTGCCGGTCAGCAGGTTGACTTCGCAGGTGTTGATGCCGTCTAAGGCGGAAACGCATTTTTCCACCCGGGATGAACAGGCGGAGCAGGTCATGCCCGTTACGGCGAATTTTTCGTTGATCATTGTTAAGCCTCCTATTTTAGTACCGCAGAATTCCCTGCAGCACTCTATGTGGTAACTCCGTTTCCTGCTGCGCAGCATCAGTAAACGAAGTTGAGCGCTTCCGGGAATTCTGCTGATTTTAGTACCGCAGAATTCCCTGCGGACAGCCTCATTTCATCAGTTTCTTTAAAGTTTCGCAGAGTTCATCCACGACTTCGTCATTTCCGTTACGGATATTATCTGCAACACAGGTTTTAATATGCTGTGAGAGCAGCGCTTTGTTGAATGCGTTTAAAGCGGAAGAGATGGCGCTTACCTGAGTGATGATATCCACACAATAGCGTTCTTCCTCCACCATGGAGCGGATTCCCCGTACCTGTCCTTCAATACGGTTCAAGCGGTGGATCAGGTCTTTGTATTCCTTGTCTTCACGGTGTTTATGTTTTAAAATGCAGTCGCCGCTGCAGCAGTTTTCCGTCAGGTCCTGTTTTTGGCTCATATGGTCCATATCAGTAGGTCCTCCTGTTTTGGTTGGTATTAGTATACATGTAAGACTGTCTGTGAAGCGTCTGGCAATTGGTTTGACAAACTTTCCGTAAAGGAGTAAATCTGACGGCACCAATATACCCTACTGGGGTATATTATAGAGAGAGAAAGGGAGATTGTCAAGGATGTTCTAAAAAAGACTGGAAGAGAATGAAAGAGCTGGTTGCTTTTTACGGATCAGGAATGTGTATTTACTGCGTGTTTCGTGAGAACAGAATTTAAATCCGGGTGAAATTGCATTGGTTCCCCGCTTTTGCAACGCCGGGTGATGGCGAAATTGATTTTTATGTAAAGAAACCGGCATCGGAAAGAACGTATGCGGTCGAAATAAAATCCGGAAAAAACGGAGGAAAGACGGCAGCGGAGGTTTTAGAGAGGAAAAAAGCCGATTATGTTCTGTATGCAAAGGGCAACACATGCGGCGGACTGTTATTACGATGAAAAGAATTTTCGATTCTCTTTGACGAACTCTCTGAAAAATAATATAATGGTAAACATAGTGCAGGACTATGCACGCCTACAAAGGAGTTGAATATACTATGAAAAAACTGGAAGAATATGTAAGAAGCATACCCGATTTCCCGGAGAAGGGCATTATCTTCAGGGATGTGACCAGTGTGCTGCAGGATGCGGACGGTCTGCACCTTGCCATTGAGACGATGCAGGATCTGGTGAAGGATCTGGATGTTGACGTGATCGCAGGCCCGGAATCGAGAGGATTTATTTTCGGCACGCCGATCGCCTATAATATGCACAAGCCATTTGTACTGATCCGCAAAAAGGGGAAACTGCCCTGTGAGACGGTATCCATCGACTACGAGCTGGAGTACGGCACGGCTACGATCGAGATGCATAAGGATTCCATCAAACCGGGACAGCGGGTGCTGATCGTGGATGATCTGATCGCCACCGGCGGCACCACAAAGGCGATGGTCGATCTCGTGGAGTCTCTGGGCGGAGAAGTGGCCGGCATCGTTGTATTGATGGAACTGGCAGGACTGGAAGGCAGAAAGAAGATCGAAGGCTACAGACTGGATTCCGCGATCGTATATCCCGGAAAATAGGAAACGGTCACGGACGGCTGTTTCTGAAATACAGTGGCAGATGGAGATGATATATGCTTGAAGAAAACAACAAAACTGTTATTGAAGATGGAAAAATGGAGCCGTTGGGTGACTATAAAGGGCCTGAAGATCTGTATCAGGACCTTATCCGCCGTGTCAGGAAATACCATCCCTCCGACGATATCCGTCTGATAGAAAAAGCGTATAACCTTGCCTATCATGCGCATGAGGGACAGGTCAGGAAATCCGGTGAGCCTTATATTATCCATCCTCTCTGCGTCGGTATCATACTGGCGGATCTGGAGATGGATAAGGAGACCATTGCGGCAGGGCTTCTGCACGATGTGGTGGAAGATACCCTGTACACGGAAGACGAACTGACGGAAATGTTCGGCGCGGATGTGACGCTTCTTGTGGACGGTGTGACAAAGCTGCAGCATTTCAGTATGGAAGGCACCGGCAGTGTGGGAAAAGCCACGGACAAGGTGGATATTCAGGCGGAAAATCTGCGGAAGATGTTCCTTGCCATGGCAAAGGATATCCGTGTCATCATCATCAAGCTGACAGACAGGCTGCACAATATGCGTACCTTAAAATATATGCCGCCGGAAAAGCAGCAGAGGATCGCAAGAGAGACGCTGGATATCTATTCCCCCATCGCAGACAGGCTGGGCATCAGTAAGATCAAGGTGGAGCTGGATGATCTGTCCCTGAAATATCTGGAGCCGGAGGCTTACTATGATCTGGTGGATAAGATCGATACCAGAAAGAGCGTTCGGGAAGCTTATATACAGTCTATTGTGGACGAGGTGAAGGCGCATATCGAGGAGGCGAGGATCAAAGCCACCGTGGACGGCAGGATCAAGCACTTTTTCAGTATTTACCGGAAGATGGTAAACCAGAATAAGACGCTGGACCAGATCTATGACCTGTTTGCCATAAGGATCATCGTGGATTCCATCAAGGACTGCTATGCGGTGCTGGGCGTGATCCATGAGATGTATACGCCGATCCCGGGGCGGTTTAAAGATTATATCGCGATGCCAAAGGCAAATATGTACCAGTCCCTGCACACCACGCTGATCGGGACCGGGGGAAAGCCCTTTGAGGTGCAGATCCGGACGGAGGAGATGCATAAGGCTGCGGAATACGGTATTGCGGCGCACTGGAAGTATAAGGAAGCATCTGACGGCAGGAAAACGGGAAAGGATCAGTCCGAGGCGGAGAAGATGGCGTGGCTGCGCCAGATTCTGGAGTGGCAGCAGGATAATTCCAACAACAGGGAATTTATGAATCTTGTGAAAAACGATCTGGATCTGTTTTCCGATCAGGTGTATTGTTTTACGCCGAATGGCGAGGTGAAAAACCTGCCCTCGGGTTCCACGCCGATCGATTTTGCCTATGCGGTGCACAGTGCGGTGGGAAACCGGATGATCGGCGCCAGGGTCAACGGAAAACTGGTGACAATCGAATATGAGATACAAAACGGTGACCGGATCGAGATACTGACAAGCCAGAATTCCAAAGGACCGAGCCGCGACTGGCTCAAGCTGGTCAAGAGCACACAGGCGAGGAATAAGATCAACCAGTGGTTTAAAAACGAATTAAAGGAAGACAATATAGATAAAGGCAAGGAGATGATAGCGTCCTACTGTAAGGCGAAGGCTATCAACCAGACCGATATCATGACTCAGGAATACATGGATGCGGTCATGCGCAAATACGGCTTCCGGGACTGGGATTCCGTGCTGGCGGCGGTGGGACACGGCGGTTTAAAGGAAGGCCAGATCGTCAACCGTATGGTGGAGTTTTATGAGCGGGATCACAGAAGGAATATGACCGATGAGGAGGTTCTTTCGGAGATCGAGGAAAATGCCAGAGACAGAAGCCAGCAGACCGGCAGGGGCGGAATCGTCGTGAAGGGAGTTCATGATGTATCCGTGCATTTCAGCAAATGCTGTTCTCCGGTGCCGGGGGACGAGATCATAGGCTTTATCACAAGGGGCAGAGGCATTTCCATTCATCGCACGGACTGTGTGAATGTGATCAATCTGGACGAAGTGGACAGGGAGCGCCTGATCGAAGCGGAATGGCAGATACCGGCTGGAGAAGAGACCGGATCTGAGAAATATTTCACGGAGATCACGATCTACGGGAATAACAGGAGCGGGCTGCTCGCTGATATATCCAGGGCGCTGACGGAAAAGGGCATCGATATCTGTTCTATGAATACGAGAGTGAGCAAGCAGGGGATCGCTACCCTTGTGACAACGTTCTATATTTCCGGACGCGAGGAGCTGAACCGTATCATTGAAAAGCTGCGGATGGTGGAGAGCGTGCTGGACGTGGAAAGGACGACAGGCTGAAGGGTGTACTGGCGGTGTAATAGATGACGGCATAGCAGGAAGTATGCCGGACGTGGAAAGGACGACAGGCTGAAGGGTGCACTGGCGGTGTAATAGATGACGGCATAGCAGGAAGTATGCCGGATGTAGAAAGGATGACAGGCTGATGGCGGATTTAAAGATCGGAAAAATTACAATGGGTTCCTGCGCGACGAACTGTTATTTTGTTTATCGGAAGGGAGGAAGCAGGGTATTGTTTTTTGACCCGGCGGATCAGGGGGAATATCTGTATCAGGCCCTGACACAGAAAGGATTTGAGATAGGGGCGATCCTTTTGACCCACGGGCATTTTGACCATATCTGGGGCGCGCAGAAGCTGCGCTCGCTCTCCGGGGCAAAGATTTATGCCTGTAAGGAGGAAGAGGCGCTTTTGGCGGATGCCGGTATGAATGTATCGGAGATGGCGGGAAGGGCCTGTACGATCAAAGCGAACCAGTTTCTAGAGGACGGGCAGGAGATGACGCTGGAAGGCATGACCTTCCGTGTGATCCTGACACCGGGCCATACGGCGGGAAGCTGCTGTTATTATTTTGAGGAGGACGGTATTTTGGTCAGCGGGGATACACTGTTTCAGGAATCCGTGGGCAGGACGGATTTCCCGACCGGTTCCTATTCGGAGATCATCCGTTCCATTAAAGAGAAACTGTTTGTGCTGCCGGATGAGGTGAGGGTATATCCGGGACACGGGGAGGCGACTTCCATCGGGTATGAGAAGATTCATAATCCGTTTTGTGTGTAGAAGGTAGAGGATCAGTCGGGGAACTGACTGGTTTAGGATGTTGATCTCCGCGAACAATGAGCCGGATAGATGTGTTTGCACGTATATTTGACTATAGGAATAACCGTCTGGATTTGAAGGATTTTAATCGGATCCGGGCGGTTTTGCTGGTTTCGGGGCAATGACAGCTTTGTGTGTGTTGCTGCAAAAGATGGGGATTTCGGTAAAATATTTTTAAGACACATCTATTTTTCAGATGCAAGTTTCTATATCGATATTGACAGATCTTATTTATTCCAAAACGTTTGATAAGTATTCCAACGGTATGATAAAAGTGACAGTGAAACCGAAGACCGAACCGTTATTGATAAAAAATAGAAGCAACTGTTTTTAGTTGCATTTTTTGAGGAAAGCAGTATAATGATAAAGGAAAAGGTTATGGGGAAAAAAGAGGGATTAATAAATAGATTGCAGCAAAAACCAAAGGATTTTACTTTGAATGAAATGGAGTCTTTGTTATTATATATTGAATAAGGTTGAAACAAAACCGGATCGGGGGTAAAATTTGCAAAAAATAGAAGCGGTGAAGTGATAAACTTTTATAGGCCTCATCCTGATGGAGTATTAAAAAGATATGTATCGGATCAGGGGATTGAAAAACTGAGAAAGGACGGTTTGATATGAGTAATTGGTTATCTTATAAGAATTACAACGGGACAGTGGAGTATTCAAAAGAGGATGACTGCCTTTTTGGAAAAGTTGTAGGGGTTAGATCTTTATTGTCATATGAAGGGGAGTCCATTAAAGAATTAAAAGCGGATTTTCAAAGGGTGATTGATGAATATTTGGCAGACTGCGGAGAACGGAATGTGGAACCCGAGCAGCCTTATAAGGGTACCTTTAATATCAGGATCAGTCCGGAACTTCATCGAAATATTGCCTTGTATGCGATGGAGCACGGAAAAAGTCTGAATGCTGCTGTCGAGGAAGCGATTGGAAAGATGGTTGGATAAAAACAGAAAGCGGCTGCTTTGAATTCTTGTAAAGCGGCTTTTGGGTTGAGGAAAATCGGATGTACATTATCAGGATAAACAAAGCAAAATACGAATATGAAATGCATTCTCTCACAAAGGCTTTTTACCCGGAAGAGGATGTGAGGGTGCTTTCCCCGGAATCGGCGGTGAAGGATAAGGCGGTTCTGGAGATGGCACCGAGGCTGGAGATCTTCTTTGGAGATGACAGGGCAAAGATCCGGGGCGAGGCAGGGGAAAGAGAAGTCTTGTCGGAGAGAAAGGATGCCTTCGGGGCGGCCCTGTATCAGTATTTCTCGGAACTGACAGGAAAAAAACTCCCCTGGGGAAATCTGACCGGTATCAGGCCGACAAAGATCGCCATGACCATGCTGGAGGAGGGAAAAGGGGAGGAGGAAATTCTGAACTTTTTGCGGGAGAAGCATTTTGTGTCGGAAGAAAAAGCGCGTCTCGGGCTGGATATCGCTGAGAGGGAAAAAGAACTGCTCTCGCAGATAGACTATGATAACGGGTATAGTTTATATATCGGCATTCCCTTTTGTCCCACAACCTGTCTGTACTGTTCCTTTACTTCGTTTCCGATCGTAAGCTGGAAGAAACGGGTGGGGGATTATCTGGCGGCTTTGGAGAAGGAAATCGATTTTACGGCGGATGTCTACCGGGATAAAAAGATCGATACGATCTATATCGGCGGCGGAACGCCGACGACGCTGGAGCCGGAGGAACTTGAGCGGCTTTTGGGCAAACTGGAAAGATCCTTTGACCTGGAGAAGGTAAAGGAGTTTACAGTGGAGGCGGGGCGCGCCGACAGTATCACGGCGGAAAAGCTGGCTGTGTTAAAGGCCCGCGGCGTGACGAGAATTTCCGTTAATCCCCAGACGATGAAGGATGAAACGCTGAAGCTGATCGGCAGGCAGCACACGGTGGCACAGGTGAAGGAGGCTTTTATGCTGGCGAGACAGGCGGGATTTAGGAATATCAATATGGATATGATCCTGGGACTGCCGGGGGAGACGAAGGAAGATGTGGCGGCTACGATAGAAGCGCTGAAAGAACTTTCGCCGGATTCCTTGACGGTGCATTCTCTTGCGGTAAAGCGGGCGAGCCGTTTGAGGGCGTGGATCGGGGAGCATGGTCTTTCCATGCTGGAAAATACGGAGGAAACGATGCAGATCGCCGCGGACGGGGCGAGGGCGCTTTCTATGAAGCCTTATTATCTCTACAGGCAGAAAAATATGGCGGGCAATTTTGAAAACGTGGGATATGCCAGAGAAGGGTGTTATGGTATATATAATATATTGATCATGGAGGAGAAACAGACCATTGTGGCGCTCGGGGCAGGGACGATATCGAAACGGGTATATCCGGACGGGCGGATCGAGAGAAGCGAGAATGTGAAGGATGTTTCCCAATATATCGAGAGAATCGGGGAAATGATAGAAAGAAAGCGTGTGTTATTAAAAGATTAACTA
Source organism: Lachnospiraceae bacterium (assembly GCA_910573755.1). Taxonomy (GTDB): domain Bacteria; phylum Bacillota; class Clostridia; order Lachnospirales; family Lachnospiraceae; genus 1XD8-76. Next base: position 62,407 of record CAJTBO010000028.1, read on the forward strand.
TTCAAAATTCGGGTTAAAATTGTTGAGTATGATGCGGATTTTCGGTACAACAAAAATACCAGAAGTCCAACAAAATTCCAACAAAATTTTTTGCGTTGGTACATCATAATACACCATAATGCAATTTTCATCTCGGAGCCCAACAAAATCAGTGTAAATTCACAGATTCCTAAGGAGCGTTTCGGAAATAGTCGAAGCGCTCTTTTTTGTGCCTTTCAAACAAGGGATTTATCTCTTTACGGAAAGTCCAAGGAGTGGTCCTAAAATTAGAATTCACATTTGGTAATAGTCATTTATTTATGAAAAGGAGGTCGAGTATGAACAACACAGCGTTAAGAGCAGAGGCGCAGAGCGCCGACAACACACATATGGTTTTTAAAGACAACGAACATGAAAAATTTTATTATGAGAAACTGGAACAAGCAAGGTATCAGGACTGTTATCATAAGGCTTTGATTTATATTCTCGGTATTTCAGAGGACACGAGGAACCATTTTAGCCTAATTTATGATATTAAGTCCGGGTGCATTAAAACAGAATGTCTGCATCAGGGGTGGAAGACAAGCGGCAGTGTAAGGATCGTCAGGCTTGCATTTAATCTCTATATGGATAGAGTACCGAGCGTAGAGATTTTACCGAGCTTATGCGGAGGTGCATAAGACCAATATTAAACAGAAGACGAACTAAAACGGGGGAAAGACCATGTGTAAAGTAATTGCAGTAGCAAACCAGAAAGGCGGAGTCGGTTATGAAAAGTAAGGAAAAACCACCACAACGAGTAACTGAACGTCCATTAAGCCCCCAGCAGAGCTGGGGAGAATAGAGTGAGCAGTAGCGATCCCTAAAGTACCAAAAATAAAACCTCCATGTTATCATAGATTTGGGTCTAGGCAA
>CAJTBO010000029.1 GCA_910573755.1 Lachnospiraceae bacterium
AATTAGGTGTTGTGTCTATATTCATTTTTTCGAAGCCACCACATGATGGCTTGTTTGTGGCGCAATTCACTTTCTCTCTAACCGCTACCTCTCAGTTTCAAACTTGGCATCTTCATAAAAGCCTTCCAGATATTTTCTGAGCACGGCAGGTTTTACCTTTCCGTCCGTCTGCTCTACCTCCAGTACCTCATGCCCGGTATATTCTATTGCCCCTGCCTCATGGGTGCTGACATGCCCTGTTTTTGCCGCAACAACCCCTTCATAATCCCGCAGCATAGTTGAAATAATGACGGCATTTGCCTGAGTGCCTCCGACCAGAAATTCCACCTCCGCATCAGGACATCCGCACGCCGCTCTTATTTTTTCCTTTGCGCTTTCACAATACGGATCTGCCCCGTAACCCGGGTGGCTTTCCATATTTGTTTCCGCAAGCCTTTTCAAAATCTGTGGATGGGTCCCTGCGATATAATCGCTTTCAAAAGATATCATTTGTTCTCTCCTGTTCTTTTTACTAAGTAAAAGTATTTTTTTCCTACACAAACTATTTTAATATTTCTGATCCGTTTGTAAAGAGCCTGACTGCAAAACACCGGACTTCAACTGCTTTTTTCTTGCATATTTTATTATAATATTTTATAATTGTACGGGAATACACGATTTACACGATGATGAAAGCGTCAAAATTTTTTGGCGCTTGTATCATAAAATCAAATGGATATCTTATTTCATCCCGTATTCATCCGATATTACTATTTTCTCAGATATATGCGAGGTCTTTATGGATACATATCAGAATACCACAAACAATGAACAGCCGCCCAAAAATATCAGGGGTATCCGGATACAGACTGTAAACTATATCATGATAGCAGCATCCTGTATTCTTTATATTCTCGTTTTATATATTACCATTCAGGTATCCGCCCGCTACGATACCTTGACCGAAACTATTAATACCTTCACGATCTGCAGCCAGGCCGCAAATACCTTTGAAAAGGCTTCCGACCATCTCACGGAACAGGTCCGCCTTTATGTCATAACCACGGATTCCGAATATATGGATGCCTATATCGATGAACTTTTTGTTGCGATGCACAGAGAACATGCACTGGAGGAGCTTCAGAATTATAATATCAGCGACGATTCCCTGTCCTACTTGCAGCAGGCTTTGGATGAATCCACTGCGCTGACGGAAACTGAATTTTATGCGATGCGTCTTGTCAGCGAAGCTGCCGGTTATGATACCGAATCCCTTCCCGACGCCGTAAAAAACACTGTATTATCTGCACAAGATGCTGCTCTTACCGCTGATGCAAAGCTGCAGAAGGCCCAGAGACTGGTCTTTGATTCAGAATACCTTTCTACAAAAGAGTTAATCGAGGAACATGCCGCTTCCTGTCTGGATTCTGTTACATCCGCCAATTTAAACGCACAGGATGTCAGTATTGCCGCTATGAAGCAGTCTCTATTCAGCCAGCGCATTTATATCAGTATCCTGTTTTTCCTGAATATCATCACTTTTATTATGATCATTGTCCTGATCGTAAAACCGCTGAGATTATATGTGAACAGTATTAAAGAAGAAAAAATGCTCTCTATCCTCGGTTCCTATGAATTTAAATATCTTGCACTTACCTACAATGACATCTATACTCTGAACAAAGTCAACGAAACCATGCTGCGCCAAAAAGCGGAACACGATCCGCTGACCGGCCTTGCCAACCGAAACACCTTTGACAACCTTAAGCTGATAATAAACGCTAATACTTCTTTGGTCCTGCTTTTAATCGATGTAGACTATTTCAAAGGTGTCAACGATAATTACGGCCATAAAATCGGTGATCAGGTTCTTATCAAAGTAGCAAAAACATTACAGAAATGTTTTCGTTCTCAGGACTTTGTAATGCGGATCGGCGGGGATGAGTTTGCTGCCGTTATGACGCAGATCACACCGGATCAGTCTGCAGTCCTCTATCAGAAAGTGGCGCTTATCAACAAACTCCTCGCCAAAGAAGGGGATGGCCTGCCCAAAGTTACCCTCAGCATAGGCGCTGTCTTCTCCGATAAAGGATTTACAGAAGGGCTTTATGTTCTGGCAGACAAAGCTTTATACCATGTAAAAGAAAACGGGCGTAACGGCTTTGCCGTTTATCAGGATCTCTTTCCTGACCAGGACGAAACATAACCGTGTCATGATTCCGATCTGATATATAATTTGAGATCATGAAAGTTTGTTACGATGTAATTTAACAGCCGTATCCGATATTCTATTTCAGCAGTTCATTGGAATAATAGGGGATGATCAGGTACGTTCCTTCACGGATATCATCTGCGTCTTCCAGATGGTTCATATATACAACCTCCTGTATATATTTATGATGATTTTCATAATGTACCTGATCCGCATATGTGTGTGCAACCGAAGTAAGCGTATCTCCGCTTTCAATACGGATACTTTTATAATATTTAAAAGAGAGCGCCTCCTCTTCCGCTTTCCCCGCTTCAGAGATCATTCTGTTTATCCCCAAAATGGCAACGAAGATAAAAACCACCGCAAAGATCAGCAGCAGAATATGTTTTCTGATCTCCGCATTTCTTTTCCTTTTATTATTGCGGATTCTTGCGTCCCATTTACTCACCGGCAAGGTACTGTATTCATTTCTGATCGCTGCACTTCCCATAATCCTCCTCCAAACCTCCTTATACCTGCATTACCGTTCACTCCGTAACCGGCGGCACAACTCTCTGACCTCACACCGGAAAACCGCCAGGATCTTTCAGCGTACTTTTCTTTTCAGCTCTGATATCAAATCTGCGGTTACTATATCATATAAAGTGTCCATTTAATCGTACAGTCAATCTGAACATTTGTTCTGTTTACGAATTTATAGTATCATGCGAACAAATGTTTGTCAATATTTTCTCAAACATTTGTTCGGAATATATGTTTGCTTTTTCGGCTGGAGTGTGGTATACTGACAACAGTTGGTTCTGACATTCAGATTTGGAGGTATTTATATGGCAAAAGGAAAGATCACTGCGAAACAACAGGAAATTCTGGAATATATGAAGGAAGAGATCCTGAAAAAAGGTTATCCTCCCACTGTACGGGAAATCTGTCAGGCGGTAAATCTGAAATCCACCTCTTCCGTCCATGCGCATCTGGAATCTCTGGAAAAACTCGGTTATATCGAACGTGATCCGACCAAGCCCCGCGCTATCGAGATCTGTGACGACAGTTTTCAGATGGTAAGAAAAGAAATGGTCAGCCTTCCGGTCGTAGGTACGGTGGCTGCCGGCCAGCCGATCCTGGCACAGCAGAATATCGACAGCTATTTTCCGATCCCCGCCGAATTTGTACCGGGCGGTGAATCCTTTGTTTTAAAAGTCAAGGGGGATTCCATGATAAACGCCGGCATTTTTGACGGCGACCAGATCTTTGTGAAATGTTGTAATACCGCCTCAAACGGCGATATGGTAGTGGCTCTGGTAGACGACTCCGCCACGGTTAAGACTTATTATAAAGAAAAGGATCATATCCGGCTGCAGCCTGAAAATGATTCGATGGAACCCATTATCGTAACGGAATGCATGATCCTGGGCAAAGTGTTCGGTGTCTTCAGAATTCTCTGAAACGCCGATCAAAACATACTTCACATGCATCTTATGACAACGGCATATGCCCGCCGCCTGTAAATTCCGGCATCAAAAAAGCGGGCTGTTTTTACAGCTCGCTTAAATCCATCTCCTTACCGTCGCGCCAGATCCTCTCCAGATCATAGAACAGCCTGTTCTCCGTGTCGAAGATATGGACGATGATATCGCCGTAATCCATTAAGATCCAGTTGGCATTTTTATAGCCTTCCGTCTGTTTCATCGCGGCGCCGGCTCTTCCGAGCGTCTCTTCCACATTATCGCACATAGCCTGTATCTGACTGCGGTTTTTTCCGCTGGCGATGATAAAATAATCCGCGATCGTCGAAACATCGCTGATGTCGATCACCTTTACGTCTTCCGCCTTTTTATCCTCCAGCGCCTGAATTGCCAGTTTTGCCAGTTCTTTTGCTTCCATAGGTTTCTCCCTTCTCTTCTGTTTCAACAGCAGATCTCTTTGTTTCATCAACTTCATCGTATCATATTTCCTGCTGCTTCTCCAGAAGCTTTTTATAATGATCATAGGTTTTCTGCGTCATGGGATCGATCTCATTGTCCGTTCCCTTCAGATAGCGGAGCGTATCACGCAAAACTTCCACAAGCGCTTTGTCCAGATCCTGAAATGCCAGCCTTCTCAATTCCGGCAATCTTGCCGAATGATTCCTTCCCGGCTCAATATAGTCGGCAATAAACACGATCTTCTCCAGCATGCTCATCCCCGGTCTGCCGGTGGTATGATAACGGACCGCATTTAAAATATCTTCATCCCGGATGCCGTATTTATATTCCGCCAGATAAGCCCCCGCCTTAGCGTGGAGCAGAAACGGATTTTTCGCCTCCGTCATATTGATCTCAATGGACTGCTTTTTACAGAGGCTGACCTTCTTATCATTGCTCAGACATTTTGCGCAGTCATGCAGCAGGCCTGCTGTCTCCGCCCTCTCCGTATCGATATCATAACACATGGCAAGACACGCCGCCGTGTAGGTGACGCCCAGCGTATGCTCGTAGCGCTTTTTATCCTGTACCTTTTTTATCTGTGCCCGTAATTTTGCAATATCCACTCTTGCCATACTGCCCTATTACTCCTGTACATCCTTTTTTTCATAAAAATGATTTTTGATAATGTATTCCCGCACCTTTTCGGGCAGCATATAGCGGATCGAAAGTCCCTGCGCTATCTTTTCCCTGATCAGGGAAGACGAGATATCCACATGGCTGACATGCAGCAAAGTGATGTCGGCATGATACTTTTCCTTTAACTCCGCGATCTTCTCTTCCATATCGGCACGCTTTTTGCTTCCTCTTACCGCCGCCAGAATTTTTGCGTTCCTGAAGATCACTTCCGGGTCTTTCCACTCTTCCATTGTAAAAAGATTATCCGCCCCCACGATCAGATAATATTCCTGATCCGGATAACGGTGTTTCAGTTCCAGCAATGTATCGCAGGTATAAGAATTCCCCCCTCTGTCGATCTCAATAGTAGAAAGCGCAAAATGAGAATTGTCCTCGATTGCAAGTCCGGTCATATGTATTCTGTCTTTTGCCGGAAGTATATCGGAAGCGTCCTTTAAATAAGAGCATCCCGACGGAATAAACAGAATATCATCCAGTCCCGCCTCTTCTCTCGCGATTTCCGCAATGATCAGATGCGCCATGTGAACAGGGTTAAACGTACCACCAAGAATACCTACTTTTTTCATAATCCTTTTCCTGCCTTATTTTGATAAATTATATAATTTATTCTGGTAATTCGATCTTTTTATGATCCTTGTTTTCTTTATACAATACAATTTTCTTGCCAATGACCTGCACCACCTGGGAACGGGTTCGCTCCGCCAGAACTTCCGCGATCTCCCGCGGATCGTCCATGCAGTTTTTCAGCACGCTGATCTTGATCAGTTCTTTTCTGTTAAAAGCCTCCGCAATCGCTTCCGTGTACTCAGGTGTCAGAGATGCCTTTCCAAGCTGAAAACTCGGCTCCAGCGTCATCGCAAGCCCCTTTAAATAGGCTCTTTGTTTACTTGTCATAATGTTTCCTCTTCTTAAAATTTATATTACCGGTACCTTCTCAATTCGCTCTGCTCATCGAGAAGCCGCGAATAACCTCGCACTCGATTATTCCTCGTAGTAGTCGAAGGAGAGGCCGTATAGTCTGACCGTATCCCCCTCTTTGATCCCCAATGCCTTCAATTCATCCAGAATGCCGTTTTCCCGTAAAAACCGCTGGAAGAAAGCAAAGCCTTTTTCCGATTCCAGATTGGTATAACCAAGCATCTTTTCGATTCTCGGTCCTTCCACGACATACTCGTCATTTTCGGCGTCATAACTGACAGTATGGGGACCTTCCTGCTGGTAGAGCGCCGTCTCCGGATCATATTCCTGCTCAAAAACAACAGGATTTTCCTTTATCTCGGATAACCTGTTTTTCACGGCATAGAGCAGTTCCTTTACCCCCTCTCCGGTCACTGCGGAAATCGCAAAAACAGGGATTCCCTTCGGCTCGAATTCGGCCCTGATCTTTTCCACCGGGTCATCCTCTCCGAAAATGCAGTCGATTTTATTTGCCGCGATAAACTGAGGGCGTAAAGCAATATCCTTCTGGTAATTTTCCAGTTCCTTATTGATCGCGTAGATATCCTCTATCGGGTCCCGCCCCTCGGTAGACGCAGCATCCACGATATGGATCAGCATCTTGGTCCGCTCGATATGGCGCAGAAATTCATGGCCGAGTCCGACTCCTTCCGATGCCCCTTCGATCAGCCCCGGGATATCCGCGATCACAAAACCATCACCGTCCAGATCCACAACGCCCAGATTGGGATTCAGCGTGGTAAAATGATAGTTGGCGATCTTCGGTTTCGCGTTTGTCACTCTGGATAAAAACGTGGATTTCCCCACATTCGGAAAGCCCACAAGCCCTACGTCCGCAATGACTTTCAACTCCAGTATAAGTTCTAACTCCCGGGCGGGCTGTCCCGGCTGGGCGTATTTCGGCGCCTGCATCGTGGATGTTGCGTAATGCTGGTTTCCGTTGCCGCCTCTGCCGCCGGTCAGCAGCACAAAACGGGTATTGCCGCCGGACATATCGGTGATCACCTTTCCGCTTTCCGCTTCCTTGATGACCGTCCCTGCGGGTACTTTGATAATGATATCCTTTCCGTTTTTGCCGTGGCAGTTTTTCTTGCCGCCCTCCTGCCCGTTTTCGGCACAGTATTTCCGGATATGCCTGAAATCCGTCAGCGTATTCAAACCTTCATCCACCGTAAAGATCACGCTGCCGCCATTGCCGCCGTCTCCGCCGTCCGGACCGCCGTTCGGTACATATTTCTCACGGCGGAACGAGACATGTCCGTCTCCTCCCTTTCCGCTTTTTACAAAAATTTTTGCTCTGTCTGCAAACATATATTTCCCTGCCTGATATTTTTAAGGGACTCTTCCCCGTATATAAAAAGGCTCCAAACCGTTGTTTGAAGCCCTGAATACCTCTTATTTGCCTGCAGGGCTCAAGCGAATATCACAATATCCATCAAGCCGTACTGCATCACGAGAACATTAATCCTCGCTTCTCTCTACCGGATAAACGGAAGCCTGCTTTCTGTCTCTTCCTTTTCTCTCAAATCTCAGAACGCCGTCTACCAGTGCAAATAATGTATCATCTCCCCCGATTCCAACGTTGTTGCCGGGATGGATCTTCGTTCCACGCTGTCTGTATAAAATATTGCCAGCTTTTACAAACTGTCCGTCTGCTCTTTTTGCGCCCAGTCTCTTGGATTCGGAATCTCTGCCGTTCTTTGTGGAACCGACACCCTTCTTATGCGCAAAAAACTGAAGGTTCAATTTCATCATGGTCTTACACCTCCTCAAATTTTACTTTACAATACCTTTTGCCGTACTGCTTTTCAATCGTCACACAGCCCAGTACCAGGGAATCCAGCAATACCACTGCCTTTTCATCCATATTCTCCGGAAACCTGCAGATGATCAGCCCGTTTTCTTCATCCGTATCCGGTCTGACCGGCAGCCCGCAGAGCTCTTCGAGCGAATTCAGCGTATTGATGACAAGGACAGATACCGCCGCACAGACAATATCCTTTCCCTTCTCCGCATATTCTGCATGTCCGCTGCATCGAAGTTCTCTGTATTCTCCCTGACTGGTTTTGCGAAAAATCACTTTCGTCATAAAAACTTAGCCGTTGATCTTATCAATCTTAACCTGTGTGTATGCTTGTCTGTGACCGTTTTTCTTGTGGTAGCCGGATTTTCTTTTATATTTGTAAACGATGATCTTTTTACCCTTGCCCTGTTTTTCAACAGTGCCGGTTACCGTTGCGCCTGCTACATCCGCGCCGACCTTCAGACCGTTATCGCTCACTGCCACTACCTGGTCAAATGTTACAGAGTTTCCTTCTTCCACGTTCAGTTTTTCCACGCGGATCACATCACCCTCGGAAACCTTGTACTGCTTTCCACCTGTTGCAATAATTGCGTACATACCGTACCTCCTATTCCATTACTCGCTGGCTTCGGCGGCATTCTCATGCATCTTTCTCGGGAAAAATCCCTTCTAACCTCGCCATGCGGCATACTCAAATATCATACCATCCGCAGGAAAGGCTGTCAAGAAAATTTTCGGAAATTTCATCCCGAAATTATCTGAAATCAGCCGTAATCCCGGGATAAGCCAGATTTTACTCCTTTGCAGGCCCGGCAGGATAATGATGCACAAACGAAGCCGCGAAACGACCGGAGTCTCTAACCGCATAGATAACGAGCGCCAGAGAGATACTGTTTCCTGCCGCCCCGGCAACATTTTCCTCATACCGCTGTCCGAAGCTTTTTGCAAGCAGGGCGTTCACGTCCACGCCGGTACCGATTCCAAACGCAACGATCATCATCTGCACCGGAAAAGCCGGCGTCTACGCCTTTACCGCATACTCCCCCGTGTTTATGATGCCCTCCGTATCCGGTATCCTGCCACGAACATGCTGTCCACGATATTACAGCATGCCTGCAGCACCATGGAAAATGCAATCGGTATCCCCGCATTCAGCATGACTTTGGAGACAGATTCTTTTGAGAAATCCGTTCTATACCGGCATCTCTCAGGAAACTTTTCCGGAAAGCTTCCATAACTATTTTTCCTGCGGTCCTCCTATACTACCAAGCCATTCCTCCACGGTATCCCTGGAAGTTCCTGCTTCAAACCGCCTGCCCTCTACCCATTCCACTGTGTCAGGACAGAGTTCATGAAGGTTGGTTGCACTGGAGCCAATCCCGCTGCTATGAGAAGTACAGAACGGAACGATTATCTTTCCAGAAAAATCATAACTCTCCAAAAATGTACTGATTCATGTCCTTTACTATGACTGTGCCAATGCCGCCGTTTTCAATCTGGCTTAACATCTGCTTCCATCCCGGTCGGTCAAAATTCCCGCCGGAAAATCCGTCATCCGTAAAATGCACCGTGTTGGTGTACCCGTTGCTTTTCGCATAGTCCTCCAGCATTTTCTTCTGAGAGCTAATATGTAAAGGGTGGTTTCTCCCACCAAATACATATGACTGGCGGCTCATTTGTGGCGAATGGCACAGGCTGGAAGGGCGGTGATAGACCGGCAGGAGGAAGCATATGCGGGGGCGTCTGGGGTTGACCTGGATGCCCTCTTTCTTGTTACAGGCCCCCGGCAAAGGCGCACTTACTCACCACCCGCAAGCGGGCGGCGGTATTACCTGTGGCATTCGTGCGCCCAACCAGGGAGGCCCGCCGGATGCGCATCCAGCTTCATGGTCTGGTTGCTGGTACGCCAATTCTCTTTTGCCAGGCAAGTCTGGCGCTGCCACTTTCCGGTGTTCTGATGAGCATCGCTCCTGCCCGTTTTCACTTTGTCGGGCAATACAGCGTTCGTGAAACGAATGCGCAGCCAGCCCCGGCCACGGGGCTGTTCAAAGGGTTTGGGACGCTGTCCCAACAAGCAAAAACAGATTTTCAGCGAAGACGCCGAAAGTCTGTTTTGAGCATTTGTGGGAACAAATGCACTGCTTGCAAGTTAGGTGAAGGCTCTACAATGGGGATTGAACGCTGGTCGGCTTTGTGCTATACTTTGAGCGGGTCAATTCGACAAAATGACATTTTAGTTAATACATAGAAAATCAAATCGACAGAAGAAGCAGGAGGACAATGCTATGAGCGAAAAGCATTATCAGATTTCCCCCATTGAACTGGTCCAGTGGGCCGAACCGCTGTTCGGCTTCGGGGTGGGGAAAGCAACAGGGTTTTCCGAGAAGACCATTACCTCCTATGAGGCGGCGGCAGGGATACGCCTTCCCGCTGCCCTGCGGGAATACTATCTCGCTTGCGGCATGGCCAGCTTAAATTGTGCGCTGCATGAGATATTCATCCCGGACAAAAAGGCCAAACCCTTTAAGAAGCGCCTGACCTTCTCCTACAATCACATTGACGAGGACTTGGAGACGTTCAGCAAACCGGGGGAAGAGGATTATGAGGAGCTGGCGAAGATACGCGCCCTGCCCCGGGAGCGGTGGGGTGAGGTGACCGGCAACTATCTGCTGTTCTGGTGTGAAAATCAGGGCTGCTGGTATGCGGGCATCAAAGCGGAGGATCTGGCCCAGCCCAACCCGCCAGTGTACTACAACGACCAGGACGATATGTACAGCTGGGCGCCATTTTCTAATTCTGTCCAGTCCTTCCTCCTGGACATCATGCTTCAAAATCTGGAGGAAGGGAACTACCCGGATGAGTTTGAAGACCCAGTCGAAATACAAAAGGTTCTGTCCGAGGGTAGCGTAGACTTTCAGCGGCTGTGTGAGGCATATCCTTTCCCCGGCGGGCGTTTCTGCCACACCTGTCTGGACACGGAGACCAACACCCTGTATGTCTATGGCGAGGAGGCGGAGGGCCGTCCCGCCTATTTGAAGGTATTCAAGCCGGACGAGGAAGAATAGATAACTTTCAGTTTGCAGGAAGGGAGCTTTCGTCTTTTGGGTGAAAGCCCCCTTGACAAATCCCGTCTTGGTTGGCTATACTGCTGCTGTCTCCCGCAAGCTCATCGTCCCTTGAGAGTCGCTCATAAAGAGCTGTTATTCTGTTGTCCCCAGCCGTCCTGTTGTTCATGTTGAACTCCTTTCCGGCTGGCTCATCTGTGGTGAATCCATCATACCACAGTTTCCGCCTCCTGTCATCATTTCGTTGCAGATTAAACGGGATATTTTTTCATCGGGCGTGTCGGCATACCCTGAACCTGTATATACCCTGACCTTGAAAAGCGTCCCGCCTATCCTGCGGTAAAAAAAGCCAGCCGCAGAAGGACTGGTTTTTGCCATATCATTATTCAATTTTACTGCCTCCATTATGCAATCCTTTCTTTCGCTTCATACGCATTTCCCTTATAATTGTTCATGGAACCGTTAAGTCTCCGACTTCCGTACTTAGTAACTGGATTCCCATTTTATCCGTACCTCATAGCCTGCCCCTCCTTTCGTGTAACTGATTTCTAGTCAAAAAGAATTACTCTTTCACTAATAGGAGAAAAACGGCTATAAAAACGGAAGTGTTTTTGAAAAAACAGCTACAAAATTTTATTTTTTTGCAAAGGACTGACCATAAATGCCAAAATACGCTGAAATCCCAGCATTCAGGGAGCAGAATTTCATAACGGAAGCAGACGGGGATATGCTCCACCGTGAAGCCCGCGCCCTTGCGATCCAGCGTATTGAGGAAAGCGCAAGGACAGAAGCCGACTTTGAAAATGTGCTGTACTGGTGGGATAAACAGGACGCAAACAGGGTACGGAAAGAAAGACACCATGAAATAGGGCGATCCACTGTTCCTTTGGAATGGGGCGCAGATGAATGGTACCTTTCCACCAGACCTTCCTATGATATGATTCTAAGAAGGCTCATTCTTGCGGGCGATTTTCTTGATTTCATATTTGACAGCCTGGAAACACTACACGAACTTGTCACGGATATAGATTTATCGGGGATATTGCAGGAACTAAAACCACATCTCAAAAATATGGTTTTCTCGGCTTTATGACCGCCCTGCCGACAACAGCAGATTTCATAACCTATGAATCGGTATATCTTCCCAAAAATCACTTTATAAAGGAAGAATCCCTCCCTACAGAGGAGTATCTCACCTATTTTTATCATTTTGACAAGCCTGATTTCAAAAAGAACGGCGTAGAGTCGGGATGGTCTGTGACCGACCGTGAGGGTATTGCGATCACGATGGCTATGGGGAATGCGCCACAGGCTGTGGCGATGGGATTGCAGAAGGAATATGCGGAAAGGTACGACTGGCTTGTAAAGGAATTTACCGACTGGGCGTTTACTTTTATGACAAGCTTCCTTTATTATATGGATTATGATGCGATTGACGAACAGACGCGCAGCCTGTACCGTCAGGGCATTTCCGCTTTCGGCGGGATAGCCCCGACTTACCGGATCGCACTTGAAAAAGATTCGCCCGTCATCGTATGGGATTTCCATTCCCTGCTAATCATGGTGCAGATGTGCTTCTCATTCATGCTCACAGATAAGGACAGTGATATGCGCATGTGCAAACATTGTAAGAAAGTCTTTGTTGCAAGCCGGAAAGGGAATGAGTTTTGCAGCCAAAAGTGCAAGAACCAGTTCAATGTCTATAAATCAAGGGAAAAGAAGAAAGGGATCAAAAGAGATGATTGAGAACAGGAATGTAAATATCATAACCGATGCGGACGGTAAAAAGCTGGTCTTGATTAACGATATCCGATTCAAGGGCAAGCGTCAGATTGACTGGAATGATGTAAAGCAGTATCTCGAAGGATACGTTGGGGACTATTACGAAATCGCTGAAAATGCAGAGCATATTTTTATCGGGAGTGAACTGCCGGAAGAATACACGGAATCAGAGAGCCGCAAAAGCCTTATGGGAGCAAATGCAAAAGCGAAGGCAAATGCCGCCACTGCGATACCGGAGCTGATCCAGATAGCATCTAACCCGGCTTTTGAAGAAAACCGCAAGGAAAAACACAATAAAAACGCAAAATACGGCTGGTACAGGTATGATGTCCGTTTTGCCCTCCCGGTCTATGAGGAAAATGTGCTTGTAAGATACAATATCTTCCATGCCCGTCTTTTGATTAACCATGCTGAAAATGGCAGGAAATATCTATATGACATTTTGGCAATAAAAAAAGAAACGAGCAAGCCGTAGCAAGATGTACGGTGAAAACCCATTTCTTATTGTCAATAATAAGCTATTTTTTAATTCTTGTCAATCCCCAATTTTGATTTTTTCAGAATACTGCCATTGGCATTTTCAATGCAATAGGGGAACTTTGTTCCCCTTTAACCACTCCATAGCATGAGACGCCGATGATGTCAAGACCGCCGCAGGCGAGGCGGAGCCGGTGTCTTGACATCATCTGCGCATCCGAAGAATCGAATGCCGGGCAGACAGAAAGCCTGAAAGCAGCTGCTTATCCGTGGCAGCAAAAGAATCACATTGACCGAAGATGGAATGCTCCTGCGCAAGCGCGCAGAAGAACTGGTTGACCTGATGAAAAAAACAAAAGCGGAGCTGGCCTCTTCCAGTGAAAATATCAATGGGGAAATCTATATCGGCTGCGGCGAAACAGAAAGCATTTCCCTTCTGGCACAGGCAGCCCAAAATCTACAGAAAAAGCACCCTCTGATTCATTACCATATTTATAGCGGTAATGCAGAGTGTGTGATGGAGAGACTGGATAAAGGATTGATTGATTTCGGCCTTCTGGTAGGGCAGACGGATATCAGCAAATATGATTATATCCGGCTCCCCATGAAGGATGTCTGGGGCGTGCTGATGCGTAAAGACAGTCCGCTGGCAGCAAAAGAGACTGTTTCCGCAGAGGACTTATGGGAGAAACCCCTGATTATTTCCCATCAGACTTCTATTAACAGCGAAATGTTCTCCTGGTTGAAAACAGATATTTCCAGGCTGAATATTGTCGCCACCTACGATCTGGTCTATAATGCGGCACAGTTTGTTAAAAAGGGCTTTGGATATGTCATTGCATTGGACAGGCTCATCAATACAACCGGTGACAGCAACCTCTGCTTCAGGCCGCTTTTTCCTGCTCTGGAAGCGGAGCTGTGCATTATCTGGAAAAAGTATCAGGTTCTTTCACGAGCCACTGATATGTTTCTGAAACAGTTGCAAAAAGAATTGGACACCATTGAATAATGTATGCAGTTCATACCCTGTTCTTCTTGATGATCTGGTCCTGTGCCGTGATCGCCTGCCGGACGATCTTCGTACTCAGATACAGTTCATGCAGACGATCCGGGGAATTCCTGTTAATGTCTGAAATAAATTCCAAAGGCACATGAAGACCACACGTGCCAAAAAAACACATGCAATACTTATGTCCCGTAATCAGATTTACGTGCCAGGCATTACATGTGTCGTTAAAGTGTCCCTTTATAAAATTGCCTTGATTATTTATCGGATAATTCCCGAAAAAGTCAGGTGTGAATTCGTCGATTTTTTCGGCAAAGTTGTGCTTCTGCCGTTCACACGAAATGTGATCCGGCCAATATCTCAGCCGGTTCGGAAGACTTTCTCACAAACACCGGCATCCTATCAAGCGGTGCTTCCGCTTCGATCCTCTGTCCGCCCCGGTACTCTTTACCGTTGGCCGGTTCCACCCAGATTTCTTTTCCCGGCAAATATACGCTGCGGCTCCTTAGTCCCGCATATAGGATCGGCGCCGCCAGAATATCGGGACCGTAAAAATATTCATCCTCCGCCTCCCAGCAGAGCGGATCTTCCGGATACATATAAAACAGTGTCCGCATCACCGGCGTTCCCTTCTCATGTGCCTCTTCCATGATCTTTCTTGTATAGGGACGTAGCTTTTCTCTCAGTTCCATATATTTTTTACAGATTTCATAAACCTCTTCGCCGTAGCTCCATACCTCGTTTGCCGCGCCGGAACAGCAGGCCGCCCCTCCTGTGGTTCCGTATTGGGGCTGTCTCGGTTCCCTGTCCCCGTGAAGCCGCATCACCGGACAAAACGCGCCCCACTCAAACCATCTGACAAAGAGCTCCCGGAACGCCGGATCATCAGGATTTCCGCCGTGAAATCCACCGATATCCGTTGTCCACCAGGGAATTCCCGCAAGCCCCATATTCAGCCCCGCCGCAAGCTGGTTTCGCATACTCTCAAAACTGGAAGCAATATCCCCGGACCATACAAGCGCCCCGTATTTCTGGCTCCCCGCCCAGGCACAGCGGAGAAGATTCACAATATTTTTCTGTCCTTCCCGCTCCATCCCCTCGTAAAAGGCTCTGGCATACTCTGCCGGGTAAAGATTCCCTATCTGCAGATCGGTTCCCAAATGATAACGGTAATTATCAAAATCATACGCCGTATACTCCGGCTCCGCCTCATCCAGCCAGAAAACCCGGATACCCTTCTCATAATAATTCTGTTTTACCTTGTTCCACACATATTCCCGCGCACCGGGATTGGTCGCGTCAAAGTGGATCGTCGCCCCCTGAAAATCAAGTCCCGCACGAAATCCGCGCTCTGTCCGGATCAGATATCCTTTTTCCAGCATCTCCTCATAATTTTCACAGGTCCTGTCTACAGTGGGCCAGACGGAAACCATCAGTTCGATCCCCATCTCCTTTAATTCTTTTACCATAGCATCCGGATCCGGCCAGTATACCGGATCAAATTTCCACTCTCCCTGTTTCGGCCAGTGAAAAAAATCGATCACGATCAGATCGATGGGAAGGTTCCTGCGCTTATACTCCCTTGCCACCTGAAGAAGTTCCTCCTGCGTCTGATACCGCAGTTTGCACTGCCAGAAACCAAGCCCGTATTCCGGCATCATCGGCACCGTTCCCGTCACCTTCGCATAAGCCTCCTCAATCTCCGCCGGCGTATCCCCCGCCACGATCCAGTAATCCAAAACTTTCGTAGAATAGGCCTCAAAACTCATGATGTTTTTTCCAAGCACCGCTCTGCCCACGCCCGGATTATTCCACAAAAACCCATAGCCCAGAGAAGATACGGCAAAAGGCACGCTCGCCTGAGAATTCCGGTGCGCCAGCTCCAGATCCAGACCTTTCAGATCGAGATAAGGCTGCTGGTACTGCCCCATCCCGTAAATTTTCTCATCCTTGTCCACAGACTCAAACCGCATGGTCAGATGATAATCCCCGCCCGTGATCGGTTTAAACTCCCGCGCCTCCACCTCGATTGCGCTGCACTTTTTATCCAACACATCCCGCCTGTTCCGCCAGTACTCTTCCAAAAGCAGTCTGCCGTCTGTGCGGTACACCATGATCTTCCCAAACTTCGTTATCTCGGCATAAATCTTCCCGTTCTCTATCCGCGCGCCCTCTTTTGTCAAAACAGCTTTCCCCTCAGCCGTTTTGCCTTTGCACAATGCCCAGTCTTCATCCGGCATCCGGCACTCCTTTGTCGCCCGGACCCTCAGCCCGTTTTCGCCCCAGGCCTCGATCCAGACTTCCTCCGCGTCATAATGAAACACCAGTTTCCCATCTCTTGCTTCCAACATATTTTTTCTCCTCTATTTCACCAGTACAACAATCCTTTACCGCTGATCCTATCCCTTCACAGCTCCGCTCGTCATACCGCTCACGATATATTTCTGCATAAAAATAAAGATCAGGGCCACCGGTATGATCGTCACCACCGCAAAAGCGGTCAGATAACTCCACTTTGTACCATATTGTCCCATAAAATTAAAAATGCCTGCCGTAATCGGCCTTCTTTCCTGATCCAGAATAAAGGTCATCCCGTATGCAAGATCTCCCCAGGCATAAAGAAACGAAAAGATCGCACAGACCATAACGCCCGGTTTGGCAATAGGGATCAGTATTCTAAGAAAAGCGGTAAATTTATTACAGCCGTCCAGATAAGCCGCTTCCTCCAGATCCTTCGGTATCGAAGCAAAATAATTTTTCAGTATCAGCACCGAAAAGGGAATGCCGATCGTTGCATCAGCCAGCACCGCCGCGATCCATGTGTTATATACATGCATGTTTTTGAACATGATAAACATCGGCGTCAGAAGTACCGATACCGGGAGCATCTGTGTCACCAGAAAAGAAAGCAGCATCAGTTTTCTCCCTTTAAAATGGTATTTCGCGATCCCATAGGATGCCGGTACTGCCAGCAGGACCGCTATCACTGTGGCACCGATGGAAATCACAAAACTGTTGCCAAAGGAACGGAACATATTAAAGTCCCCGGTCTCCACCTGCGCCGCATAGGATTTCAGATTCAGAATATGCGGATAGAACGTCGGCGGATTTTGGAATATTTCCTGCTCCGTTTTCAGGGAAGTGATAAGCGCCCAGTACAGCGGGAACAGAAGAATGCACAATATCACTATAGAAATTATACTAAAAACCATATTTTTTCTGCCGTTCAATTTTTTTTCTTCATCCATTATTCTTCCTCCCCTGCCGTTGTCGCCTTAATATAGAAAATCCCTACGATCATCAGGATCACAAGCAGCACATTTGCCACCGCAGATCCTTTACTGTATTTGAACATTTCAAAGGACAGTTTATAGGAGTATGTGGAAAGCATATGCGTTGAGTTTACCGGTCCGCCGCTTGTCATCACATAAACCAGATCATACACCTTAAAGGTATAAATAAAGCCGAGTATCAGCACCGATTCTATGGTCGGCTTTAAAAGCGGAAGGGTAATGCTGAAAAATGTCTGTATCCTATTTGCGCCGTCAATGGATGCACTCTCATACAATTCCTTCGGAATCGTCGTAAGGCCCGTGGAGATCAGTATCATATTAAACGGAATCCCGATCCATATATTGGCGCAGACCAGCGCAAACATCGCCGTCCCCGGTGTGGTCAGCCATTCAATGTTTTTGCCGGTCAGATGAAGACTCCTCAAAATATAATTGATCACGCCGATATCCGTTGCAAACAAAAGCTTGAACATCAGCGCAGTCACTGTCACCGGTATCATCCACGGCACCAGCAGAATCCCCCGCACCGGTTTCGCTAATGTAAATCGTTTACTGAAAAAAAGCGCCAGTATAAATCCGATCACAAACTGGAAGACCAGACACATTACCGTATAACGCAGCGTATTAAACAGAGATGTCCTGAATACATCGTCCTGAAACAGTTCCAGATAGTTGTCAAACAGAATAAAATTTTTTGTTCCCCTGACCAGATTTCCCGCATTCACATCCTGAAAACTCAGAATGATATTGCGTATAATCGGATACCCCACAAAAACCAGCATATACACAAAGGCTGGAAGCACAAACAGCATTCCCACGTTTTCATACCGGAACATTTTTTTGATCTTTTTCATGAAAGCCTCTCCTTTCAGAGTATAACACGCCCCGTGAGCGACCTTATACCAACCGCCGGCCGCATACTTCACAGCCGGCATTATGCTAAAAAGAGCCGCTGCACAGAACATGCCCTGTATCGCTCCATGCAGCGGCTTTTTATAAGTTCCCTGTATTCTGAACCTGCACTTTACCGTTATTTCACAATGCCGTCGATCGTTGACTGCGCCTGCGCTGCCGCCTCTTCCGGTGTTGCGGTTCCTGTGATAACCTGATTAAATGCCAGGGAGATCGCGTCAGAGACACTTGGCCACTCTGCTAAAGGACCTCTGGGCATTGCGTAATTCAATTCTTCAACGAAAGGCTGGTACGGAGAATCCGCCTCAAACTGATTTTCCGCAATCGTTTTATCGGCAGAAATGTAGCCGAACTTATCCATCATAAATTTCACTTTTTCTTCCGATGTGGCATATGTAAGGAAATCCAGAGCTCCCTCTACATTTCTGCCATTGATCACTGCATAGTTCTCACCGCCGAGCACGGATGAATACTCCGCGTCCTTCGGAATCAGCGTTACATTCCAGTTCAGATCCGGCGCTTCCGCCTGCATGGTGGGAATCTGCCAGGGACCATTCTCCATCATTGCTACGTTGCCTGAAATAAACTGATTCATCACATCTCCCTGCGTCCAGTTGATGCATTCCTTACTCATAACGCCTTCCTCTATCAGACCCTGAATAAAGGTCAGTGCGCGGATGCCGTTCTCATTATCGATATCATAGGATGTTGCACCTGTTGACCATAGCCAGGGAACAAAGTTGAAGGTTCCTTCTTCGTTCTGTACACTGCACAAAGCCAGTCCTGTTACATTATCGCCTGTCAGCTTCTTTGCCGTTTCTTTCAGCTCATCCCAGGTAGTCGGCACCTCACACCCTGCCGCCTCTAACATATCTTCATTATAATATAAAGCCAGACAGTTAACGCCAAAAGGCACACCGTATAATTTTCCGTCCACCGTACAGGAGTTTACGGTTCCTTCATAATAGCTGCTGACATCAAACTTCCCGGTCAGATCCTCAAAGATACCCATTTCCACATAAGATGCGTGATCCGGTGAATCCAGAATAGCGATATCCGGCAGTTCATCCGCGGACGCGCCGATGGATAATTGCTTCTTAAAATCTGCAAAAGGCACATACTTGGCTGTAACTTCGTACTGATCCTGTGATGCGTTATACTCCTGAATCACCTGATCCAACGCCACCTGATGTCCTTCTGTCTCCCAGTAATACCAGATGGTAACAGCCTCCGCCCCGCCGGACGTCTCTGCCGCTTCTGTGCTTTCTTTGTCGGATGCCTCTTCGGCAGCCTGCGGCGTCTCTGCTGTATCCTGTGTGTCTGCGGAAGATCCACAGCCTGTAATCAAAGTCGCGGTCATTGCCATGACTGCCAATAATGCGGTTACTTTTTTCCTCTTCATCATTTTCCTCCTTTAAACCGGCAGTATCCGGTTTTCTTTTGATGGTTTTATCATACCGTCCTTTTACTCTCCCCGAAACGGTAAAAAAATGAAAAAGGATAACTTATCTAAACTGATCCTCTACCTGTTGGATTTTCTGTATTCCGCAGGCGACATCCCGACACACTCTTTAAATACTCTGGCAAAATACTTTGCGTCCGTGTAACCCACCTTTTCCGCGATCTCATACTGTTTCAGCTGTGTGCCGATCAGCAGTTCCTTCGCCTTTGCCAGGCGGTAATTGCGGATATACGTGCTGAAATTCTCGCCGATCTCCTTATGGAACTGCGCCCCCAGATATTCCTGTGTCAGATTCAGCCTGTCCGCGATCTCGTTTAAGGTAATACCGTCCGTGTAAAACTCATGGATCATGCTCTGCGCCTTTTTCACCGCAAGGCTTATGCTCTCCGCTTCTTTATCAGAAACATTTCTATACTCCCAAAGCACGTCAAAGGTTTTTTTCAGTTCTTTCTCCGTTTTTGCGTTCATCACGGAATCCAGCAGTTTCCTCTGATCGATCCTCTTATGATCGATGCTGCCGACTTCCTTTCCGATATTTAAGACTGCCCATTGAAAGCGCACATAGGATTCTTTTATTTCTTTCGGTGAGAAAACCTGTCCGCCGATAAAATACCGGTGGAACCGTTCCGTAATTTCCCGTATCTTCCCGTTTTCCCCCATACAGATCGCTATTTTCATCTGATTTTCCAGTTCCACAGGATAGATACAGATCTCTGTCTGCACGTTGGCAATATGCGGATAGGAGATCAGCACATCATCACCCAGAACAATATTCCAGTCCATATAGGGCAGCAGTTTCTGATATCCTTCCCTGATCCCGGAAACACCTGCCGCTTCCAGCATTCCATAGCTGGTATCCTGCTCCTGTTTTCCTCTTTTCTGAAACAGGATCCGGTTCTGATACCAGCGCTCTATCTCCGTTCTGGACGGATAACCGTAAAGCAGTACAAGGATCACCTTGTCATACTCCATATCCACCATACAGTAAGTCATCTTTTTTTCTTTCAGAACCTGATCCAGTTCCCGCCTTTTTCGCTCCCGCCCGTTCTCAAAGCCCGCTCCCATATATACAAGCAGTTCGATAAACGGCGTATCTCTTTCTATGCCGTACCTGCTATCCAGAAATGTCTCCATCTTTTCATCCAGTTCGGATACGCCGTACAGGATGCTTGACATAATATTTTCCAGACTTCCCATCGTATCCGGCGTCTTCTTTTTCTCCTGCTCATACAGGTTCTGTACTTTCCGGATCGTCTGTACAAACTCCTGCACTACCACCGGTTTGATGATATAGTCACAAACCCCCAGTTTCACCGCCTGCTGCGCATAGGAAAATTCCGAATACGCCGTTAAAACGATCACTTTGGGAAACAATCCCTTTCCCTGCATTCCGGAAAGCATTTCCAGCCCGTCCATCACCGGCATTTTGATATCCGTAATGACCAGATCCGGCTGTTCTTTTTCGATACAGGAAAGTCCTTCCCTGCCGTTTCCTGCAACGCCTGCTATCACAAGCTCCGGAAACATCTTCCGCATCAGTTCGCAGAGTCCTTCCCTGATCAGAATCTCATCCTCTACCACTACCACTTTCATCGCTGTTCACCGCCTCCCTCACCGGAATCCATATCCGAATCAACGTTCCCTCTCCCGGCCTGCTCCCGATCGTTACTTTTGTCTTTTCACCGTAATACATATACAATCTTGTAATGGCATTTTCCATTCCGATATGATTTTTATCCTCCGTCTTTCGGAAGATTCCCTGATTCATCTCCTGCACGATCTCATCGGAAATACCGCAGCCGTTATCTTCTATCTCTATTTTTATAAACTCCCCCTCCCGCTTCATATCCATCTGCAGCCGGTGCGCCCTGTCCACTCCCTCGAAGCCGTGCAGGATCGCATTCTCAATAAAAGGCTGCAGAAGCAGTTTATGGATCGGTATCTCCATCAGTTCCGGCTCCACATTGATATGACATTCAAAAGAATTTTTCAGCTTTGTCTGCTGCAGAAAAATATACTGCTTCAGCCAGTCTATCTCATCTTTTATCTTTACGATCCCGTTGCTGTCCGAAATGCCGTAGCGCAGAATCCGGGCAAGCGTGGCGATCATGTTGCTGATCTCATACTCGTCCCTGTCGATCGCCATCCAGCTGATGGTATCCAGCGTGTTATAGAGAAAATGGGGATTGATCTGCGCTTCCAGTGCGGCGATCTCCGCGTTCTTCTGCTTCTCCACGGATTTTTTAAATTTCTCCATCATCGGCAGAACCGCCAGCAAAGATAACAGCATGATCAGCCCCAGTATTTTCTGCTGTCTGTGAAGTTCCCTGAGCAGCTCGTTCTGATTTGTCGCGCGGACGATCTCCCAGCCTGTCTTTTCATCATATACCGAATAGACGGACAGTTCTCCGTCTCCCAAAAGCCGCGTCCGTTCCGCCGTCCGCTGGAAGGCACTCTTCTTTTCTTCCTCCCCTGCAGCCCCTGTAAATATCCCGCTTCCGACTTCCTCCGAATTCGCACAGGATACCAGTATTCCTTCCCCGTCCACAATAAAGTTCAGCCCGTTTTCCGCAGGCGCGGAACAGACTTCCTCCAGAAGTTTCTCATCGATGCTTACCATCACCACCCCGCATTTTTTCTTTACATTCCGATAATCGATAATGCGGTGCCCGATATGAAATAAATAGCAGGAATTACTGCCAAAAACCGTCTTTTCTCCGGTAGAAAAAAGATGTGTCTTATTATCGCTGCTGATTTCTTCGTACAATTCTTCCTGGGATAAAGCCATACTGTCCAGCCACGAAGTCTGCGTTGTGGAAGCCGTAAGCTGGTCATAAAATACCAGTTCCCCGCTCTCGGTAATAATGGAAATGGACTTGACATAATCCTTCGTATAGAACAGTCCCCGCAGTGTCTTTCGTAACATCTTCCTGTTATTCGCCACATCCTCGCCGGCGTTGATCTTATCTACCAGTTCCACAATATTATCGT
The DNA here is from genome assembly GCA_910573755.1 of Lachnospiraceae bacterium. Taxonomy (GTDB): domain Bacteria; phylum Bacillota; class Clostridia; order Lachnospirales; family Lachnospiraceae; genus 1XD8-76. The sequence continues at coordinate 22,541 of CAJTBO010000029.1, forward strand.
CCGTATAGACCTGAAACAAAATGTCCTCGTAAGAATCCAGCCATACGTCAAGGCTCACCTTCACCTGTTCCAGATTTGCCCTTGTCATGCTCTCCACATTCTGCTGCACAAGTTTTGACGTATGATAATAATAAACTATATTTACAAGAAGGATCGGGATGACCGCCGTGATCACAAAAGCTATGACAAACTGAATTTTTATTCCCTTTTTCCCCTGCCTGATCTTTTTCATCGCACATCCTCCCCTTTTTATCTTATATCAGCCGTTTCTTCGGAAAAACAGGATATTTGTGAAAAAGGATAAATTTTCCAAACCAAAGCTTACAACCATACTGCTGATATGCCTTCTCCTTCCGGTCCGTAAAGATTATAATTGTCCGGGTATAAACTATCCACCATTTGCATCTAAACTTTTAGCAGGCCATAAAAGTGAAAAAAGCCCATAAACATGGACTTTTCCATACACGACAAACAGCGGGAAAGAAAACTTATTCATCCGGCATCCGTTTTCCTGCTTCTGCCTTCTCCCTTAATCGGACAAGTATAAACAGTTTTACAAATTATCCAGCCCCCCGATCGAGAAAAACCAGGACGCGATCTGCGCCCTTGTGCTGAACTGTTCTGTCTCCAATATACGCGCCACCTCTTCCTTTGTATAAAAGGCAGCCTGAATCCATTCATTTTCCGACATATGGGAGTCTTCGATCTCCCCTTCCGCCTCCACAAAAGCGATCTGATTTAAAATATCGCAGATCGAAACCGCCGCGAAAGCGGGATTTAAGATCTTATAGATCCGTTTCAGGGAAAGTCCCGTTTCCTCATAAAGTTCCCGGCGGATACACTCTTCCAGCGTCTCTTCCTCCTCTTTCATCCCGGCGCAGAGATTAAAGACAAACCGGTCCACCCCCATCCGAAACTCCCGCAGAAGAAGCATCTTCCCCTCATGGATCGCCACAATCGAAACACCACTGACCTTGCCTCCCAGCTCAGAAATATCCCTGATCTCATGATGGCTTACAATCTCATATTTTTTTTCATGGCCGGCTCTGTTTTCATAGACCAGCTCATAATTCCTTAAATATTTCCCTTCCCGTACCTTGTTGATTTTTTGTAATTTCATGTTTCCCTCTCTTCTGCCTGTTGAACCCCCGCAGGGAATGTCTCTCTGCATTCTTCTGCGCATCACCCGGATTTTCTTGGCTGGTGTACTTTGCCCGTCCGGAAAATCTTTTTACGCTTTCCACTCCCGCAGCGTATAGGAGAGCGCACGGGAAGTCTTTTTCCGCGTGATCTCCGCAAGCCCGAGCCGTGTCAGATCGATAAAACGGGTCGTCACAGAATCCTTCGCCGCCTCCCGTTTCAGTGCCTCTATCAGTTCCTTCTCATGCTCTCTATCTTTCATATTGATGAAATCCACCAGTATCATACCGCTCAGGTTCCGTGCAGACAACTGATAGCAGACTTCCTTCACCGCCTCCAGATTCGTCTTAAAATAAAATGCCTCCGGTTCCATCTTTTTTTCCGCCTTCCCCGTATTCACGTCGATGGCGACCAGAGCCTCCGTCGGCTCTATCATCAGATAGGCACCGGACTTCATGTACACCTTTTTTCCCAGAAGCTCCTGCAGGCGGGTATTTAACGCATACACTCTCTGCAGAGAGATCCGGTCATCCTCATAGAAACGCACCGGGACCAAAGCCGTATAGGGATGTCCCTTCAGCGCTTCAAATACATCCTTTTCATCCGTTACGATCTCCTCCAGATCCGAAACCGGCTGTCCCTTGATAAAATCCAGATAAAAGGCATCCGGCTCATACAATCTGCTGTATACCGTTCTGGTTCGACTCATCCGGTCAATATTTTCAAGTTGACCAGTCAGGTCAAGCACTTCCCTTTTCCATGCTTCCTGTTCTGAAAAAGGCGCGTTTGTGCGGAATGTAATATCCCATTTCCAAAAAAGACCGGCCCCCTCAGGCTCTTTTGCCGTCAGATCCGCTTTCCATTCCTCAAACTCCGCTTTGATCCTCTGTTTCTCCTCTTCCTCCAGCTTTGCCGAGAAAGTGACTCTGCCGCTTCCCCTCCTGATCACCACAAACTGCCCGGCAAGGGAATACTCCGTGGTAAGCTGGGGCGGTTTAGTGCCCTTTGCCTGCTTGATGATCTGTACGGGCATCTCATCACCGCAGAGAATCCGCCCGTCCGCCTCCCGGTTTACCGGCCGGTAATCCGCCTTTTCTTTTATCTGCAGAAAACCCGTCCCGCCGTTTTTTCCTTTTGCCGGTTCCAGAGAGAAGAAAGCGCCCTGAAACTGCTTTGCCACATTCGATACCTTTCCGAGCAAAACGGTTCCGATCGGAAACTCTTCTTTCTCCTCCCTTGCCACCTTATAGATCCGGTTATCCCGCAGCAAAAAACTGTAGAGAATCCCCTTATTTTTCAGAATCAGTATTTTATTGGCACGGGAACCCTTCCGATAAAGTTCATGTTCCTGTTCCAGACGGGAAGTTCCCTGTATATATCTGCTCACGCCGACTCCTCTCCTGTTTGTATATGTATACCGCACGGCAGGCGGACACCCGGATGCGTTTTTATACCTGCGCGGCTGTCTTATTCGCCCAGAATCCTTGCCCAGTCTGCCTGCCAGTTATCCATACTGAGCAGGTTATAGCGCATATTGTCCACCATGATATTCTGGCTTGTAATCACATGGGGCGCTCTCCTTGCGATCTCTTCCACCGCTTCCATACAGGTAACCTGTGCGTTTCTCTGCTCGCTCATCAGGGAATTTTTAAATCCCTCATATTCTTTTTTGGTGAAGGGATTCTTCTGGCCCGGCTTTTTCGTATCCTCTCTTGAGATGATCTGAACACCCTCGCAATAGCCGCCGATCCCCGGAATCTGGGCGGAATGGAACGCCGCAACAATATCATCCAGTTTTAACAGATAACACCCCTTAACAGGCCAGATCGACAGGAAATAATGATCCGTGATCATAAACAGTACTTCTTCCCTTCCCCTGTCGGTCTTGCTGACAATAGCCACCGCTCCGTTCCCCATCAGTTCCCGGTCCGCCTCCTGCAGTTCTTCCATGCTGTATCCGGTTTCTTTCTGATAAAAATCAAGATACTTATTTAATCGTTTCCTGTACATCCCGTGCCCGCCTAACACCATCAAAAGCCCCGGCGCCCACATAAATGCCCCGACCAGCAGACCGCGGACCCCCAGTGCCAGCACGCAGATCAGCCCCAGAATCATGCCAAATATGAGCAGTACCCAGCCGCCCGCCATCAGACCGGCGCCGCCTCCGCCCTGTGACCTGAATGCCTTCAGCACACTGCCATGTTTTTTAACACTTTTCTGCAATCCCTTTGTCATTCCTGTTTTCATATTTTCCTCCTATTCCAGTTCCTCATTCGCCCTGTTTTTTAATTATAGATAATCATAACCGAATCGTCCAGAGCCTGAAAATTCATGATCGGGTTTCCGGTGCAGTTCACCAGCTTCAGAGAGGGGATCGCCGCCAGAGGCCGCAGTTCCGATACATAATTCTCCGAAAAATCAATCTCCTCCAGTTTTCCCAGGCTCTCTGCAAAACTCAGTTCCTTGATCTCATTTTCGGATATATCAAGCCTCTTCAGATTCGGAAAGGATCTGAAAAAGTCAAGATGGTCCGCCAGAAATACATCATCCCAGTCCACATATATAATGCCGCCACCGCCGGAGACTTTTACATTCTCATACAGTGTTACGCCTGACATTTTCAGCGTTTCCAGCGAAGTATTTTCACTCACCTTATCAAAATCAATCTCACACTCTATCCCGCTGATATTGATCTCCTTCACCGCCGGCAGCGCAAAAATCCCTGAAATATCTTCATAAGTCACCATGCCGCGAAGGTTTACGGATTCCAGCGAAGAGATGCCCCCGATAAACTGAAGCGATCTGTCGGTATAAGCAGTCGTACAGGTCAGCCTTTTCAGCTTCGTCAGCCCCGAAAGGTCAATATTCTCAGGCAGGTCACAACCGTTTAATGTCAGTGTGGTCAGTTCCGTCATATTCTGCAGAAAACTGCAGGAACTGAAACTTTCCAGCGTCAGTTTCGTCAGTCCTGTCAGTGCGCCAAGGGAGGGTTCCTCACAGTCGTAAGGCTTCTCCAGCGTCAGTTCCTTTAATCCGGTAAGGCCCTCCACCGCTTTCATATTTTTCAGTTCCCCGCAGTCTGTCACCGAAAGCTTTTCCAGATCTGCCAGCGTCTCCACACCGTCCAGATCCAGCAGTTCCCCGTCCGCTATCCCGAGGCTCTTCAGCTTCGGCATCCTGCTCACAAAATTCAGCGCTTTTATGTTCTCCGACTCAATGATCAGTTCCTCCAGATTCTCGATCGAGGCGAATACGGCAAAGTCGTTTAACTGATCCGCGTTTTCCAGCGTCAGGCTTTTCAGCTTCGGCATTGTCGTCACCTCGCTGATATCGCTCAGTGAAGAAGCGTAAATGGAAAGCTTCTCCACATTCGGAAACAGTTCCAGTCCCTGCATGCTTTCAATGCTGCTGTCGATCCCCAGTTCGCGGATCAGGGACGGATCATCCACCGCCGCCGCCGCATCCTCCAGAGAATAGATGGACGCGCTGAGGCTTTCCAGCTTCAGCCCTTTTAAATTGCATTCCGCAAGAGACTTTCTTGTCTCCAGTTTCTTAAGTCCTTTTAACGCCGAAAGCCCTTCATAGCCGTTTTCATAACGGATATCGATATCGTCGGAATAGACGAGCCACTCTATTTCCGCATCCGGATTTTCCAGAGGATCTTCAAAGCTGTATCCGATATAAATATAATCAAAATCGCTCTTATCAGCGATCCACTTGATCTGCGAAAGTTCCTGCGGCGTCACGCTGTCTGCGTCTTTTCCGAACGCAACCGATATCATCTCGCCCAACAGTCCGGTAAATTCCGTTCCGGCTTCGGCATCTTCCTCCACCCTGCCGCCCGTTCCGGCGATATCATCTATATCGATATCCAATGACTCCGCTCTCCCTGCCAGTTCTGCTTCTTCCTCCGACTTTCGGTGTACGCTTATCCATATCCCGCCTGCAATAAGAAATATAACGGCAAAAATACCCAGCGTGATCCTCAGCCCGAGGGCATCCTCTTTGCTGTTGTTCTGCTGTACCGGGGGCGGCGCCGGCCTCCAGTTCGGCGCCGGTCTCTGCATCCCCTGATTCCAGTTCACGGCATAGGTGCCGCCGCAATAATCACATCTGACAAACCGTGTACCGTCCGGCGGTATTCTCAGAGTACTGCCGCATCCCGGACATTTCATTTCCACAATCTTCATATTGTTATCCATATCGCAATCTTCTCTCCATTCCAGTTCCGCATCTATCCTTCCAGCACACATTAACCGGAAGTCATTTCCGGTCGAATAGTGCCTCGCCCGTAAATCACTTCGTGCACTGTCCGGATTGATGCTGTTTTCCAGTTCCGCATCTATCCTTCCAGCACACATTAACCGGAAGTCATTTCCGGTCGAATACTACCTCGCCCGCAAATCACTTCGTGCACTGTCCGGATTGATGCTGTTTTCCAGTTCCTCATCTATCCTTCCAGCACACATACATCCCACTATGGCACCGCATCCATCGGTGCAAAGGCGGGCTCGCTCTCCGTCCCTTTATTCAAATAGGTATCTTCCCGTGTGACCATCAGCCAACCCGCATCAAAAGGCAGCTCCAGTTCGCTGCAGAGCGCCTCTATCACCATCGCCGGCTTGATATTGCCGGAACTTGACGCATTTACCATCAGATACAGGCAGTCCTTTTCCTGATAGGAAGAAAGACGGAAATCATAGATGGCGGGTTTCAGATCTATCTCCATGATACTCTTTTTTGTCTGCTTTTTCACTATTATTTTTTCATTTGATAAAAATTGATCTATGGCACTCTGCCAGCCCTGAGGCGGCTCAAAGGCATTCCGGAAAACCACATAATACCCTGCCGCCGCCACCGCCGCCATAGCGCTTCCCGATTTTTCCGGCAGTACCACTACGGAAAGCACTTCCATCCCTTCCGCCATCTGCTCATTCAGCTTTTCCTTCATTTCCTCCGTACTGCACAAGGAATTTAATTCCACATCCAGATATTCCCCGTCGCTCTCCAGTCCAACGCCGAGAGGCGCCGCAAAGGACATGATCTGGTGGGGTGAAAATCCCCCCGAATAAGCGATATCAATACCGGAGCGCCGGAAAGCCTTCTGAAAGTACCGCATGATATCCAGATGCCCGATAAATTTTAACGCGCCGTGTTTGGAAAATTTAACGCGCACTTTGATCCGTTCACTCATCTTCGCCACCCCGCTCTTCCACACAGACACCGCAGCCGTATTTTGCCGCGCCGCAGCCGCTGCACGATTTCCGGCAGTTCGGAGAAACAGTTTCGCTCTGCGCCTTCTCCCATTCCCGCCATAAATGTTCTTTAGAGACGCCGCAGTCCAGAATATCCCAGGGGAATACCTCATCCCTCCCGCGCGCCCTCGTATTGTAAAAATCAATGGAGATCCCGCACTCCTCAAAGGCTTCCATCCAAAGTTCATTCCGGTAATACTCGCTCCAGGCATCAAACATGCAGCCCTTCTCATAAGCCTTCAAAATAACCTGCGCGACCCTGCGGTCCCCTCTGGCAAAAACCCCTTCCATCACGCTGACATCCGCCTCATGCCAGTTGTACTTGATCCGCTTCTGGTTCAGCTGCGACATGATTCCCTGCTTTGTCTCATGAGCTTTATCCAGAAATTCCCCCGCGCTGCACATGGGAGCCCACTGGAACGGTGTAAAGGGTTTCGGGATAAAGAATGATGTGCTTGCCACGATCTGTACCGGCTCCCGCCGCTTCTCCTTCGGCACCGTGTCAAAAAAGACCGCCGCGACTTTATTGGCAAGATCCCCGATCCCCTGTATATCTTCCGATGTCTCGGTGGGCAGCCCCAGCATAAAATAGAGTTTTACCCTTGTCCACCCGCCCTCGAAAGCAAGCTGCGCCCCATGCAGGATATCCTCCTCGGCAAGTCCCTTGTTGATCACGTTCCGCAGCCTCTGGGAGCCCGCCTCCGGCGCAAAGGTCAGAGAACTTTTCTTCACATCCTGCACCTTGCCCATCACATCCAGTGAAAAGGAATCGATCCGCAGGCTGGGCAGGGAAATATTGACTTTTTTCTCACCGCATTCCTCTATCAGAAAATCAACCAGCTCCTGCAGCCGGGAATAATCACTGGAACTTAGGGAACTCAGCGTGATCTCGTCATATCCGGTATTTTTCAGCATTTCCACTGCGTATTGTTTCAGCCTGTCCGCATTCTTTTCCCGCACAGGCCGGTAAAGCTGTCCCGCCTGACAAAACCGGCAGCCCCGGATACACCCCCGCTGGATCTCCAGCACCACCCGGTCCTGAGTGCACTTGATAAAGGGCACCACCGGCTTCAGCGGATAGGAAATGCCGTCAAAGTCCGTCACGATATTTTTCGTGACCTTCTTTGGCGCTTCCGGAATATTCGGCTCCATTGCCGAAATTCTGCCGTCCTCCTCATAGGAAACGTCATAAAACCGGGGCACATAGATTCCCTGCAAAGAGCATATCTTTCTCAGAAAATCCTCACGGCTCCCTCCCGCCTCCTTATTCGCCTTATAAATATCAAAGATCTCCCGATACCGGATCTCACCCTCTCCGATATAGAAAAAATCAAAAAAGTCGGCGATCGGCTCCGGATTATAGGAACAGGGGCCTCCGCCCACCACGATCGGATCGTCCTCCGTTCTGTCCTTTGCCAGAAGCGGAATCTGCGAAAGATCCAGCACCTGCAGAATATTCGTATAACACATCTCATACTGCAGCGTGATACCGAGAAAATCCAGATACTTCACCGGCTCCTGGCTTTCTAACCCGAACAAAGGGATCTCCCTCTCCCGCATGATCTTGTCCAGATCCGGCCAGGGGGAGTACACCCGCTCGCACCAGACATCCTCATAGCCGTTAAACATATCATATAAAATCTGCAGCCCGAGATGTGACATACCGATCTCATAGACATCCGGAAAACACATCGCCATACGGATATCCACACTCTCCGGCCTCTTCACCACGCTGTTTATCTCTTTTCCGATATATCTTGCCGGCTTTTCCACCTGCATCAGAATATCGTCTGAAAGCATCAATTCACTCAATCTTTTCTCCTCGCCCGTATATTTTCATCAGATGATCCTGCCCCGCCGGACCGGGGTACCCCGGAGAATTTCCATTCCGGCATCCGGCACATCATCAACTCTGTTCCTTATCAGTATACGGGATAAGTTCCTCAAAATCAATTCCATTTATAAACTCTTCGCTGCTCAAAGAACGGATCAGGTTCTGATAATCCACGCTGCCGATCTTCAGCCCTGAGAACCGCATCAACAGCACGATCACAAAAAGAAGTACAGAAAAGAAACCGCGCATCATAAATGACATCCGGTTTCTTTTCTGCATCTTCTGCCAGGCGATCTCCTGCTCCTCCTCCGATTCCGCCGCCTGCAGCATGGAAGTTCTGCCGTATCCGCTTTTTAGTATCGTATCCTGATATCTCTTTCCTCTTCTGTTTCTGCTCTTTGCACCGTAGACCAGCATCTCCCGCTGATCCATCTGCATCCTGTTGTAGTCCTGCTCCTGCCGCAGCATATGGGACAGTTCCAGTTTCTGCTCCACCGAGAGCCCCCGCCTCTCCGGCTTTGTTCCCTGTCTCCTTCCTCCTATATCTTCTATTCCGTTTTCCCGTCCTGCCATCTTTCTCCCTGTCCTGTTACCTTTGTCCTTTTTTAACAGGATATGACGGGACGCCGGGATTTAGAAGCGGATACCGGAGGGAACAATGGAGCAATAACTCAAAGCCTGCCCTCCCGCCAGGCTGCCCACACTTCCAGCACATCGTAATATCTGCCGGAAAGGGATTTATCCTGCGTATAGGGCATCACATCTTTCGGGGAATAGCGCAGCAGAAAATATTCCATGTCATGCAGTATCTCATGCGCCTGCATCACATAATTTGCCTCATGGGTATCCTTTGCCTGCTGCAGGGCATTACACAGATTCTCCACATCTGCCTGAAACGCCTTATTTTCCGCCCGGGCGGTCAACTCCCGCATGCGCTGTATCACGGTTTCCGCCCCGTAATAGCTTTCCTCATAATAAGGCTCCCCGTATTTTCTTTCCAGTTCCTCCAAAGTCACTTTGCCGAACTCCGGGTATTTTTCCTGTATTTTTTTCCGCTCCTCTTCTCCCGCATCGATGTAGTCTCCGGGATCATCTTCCAGATACCAGCCCGCCTGTACCGTTCCTGTCTGGTCTATGAAATTCCAGACTACGTTATCCCGGTCAGAAAGCCTGTTTTCCCACCTCTCATACAGCAGGCGGTATTCCAGCCAGTTATGATAATCTTTTACATAAGCGGTGAGCATATCGATCTCTTCCTGCTTCATGCCTGCAAGTGCTTTTTTTCTGACCTCCTCCACTTCCTCTTCCTTCGGAATAGAAACTTCTGCCATATTTTCCACATAAGAAAGGACTTCATCCGATACCTTCCCATCCGGCAGATCGGACTGTGTGATCATCACCTCTCCCTGCTCCGTATGATTTCTTGACGATAACTCCCAAAAAAGGCTGTCCTGCTCCTCTTTTCCGATAAACACATAAGAAAATGCCATCAGTCCCAAGAGCAAAGTAAAGGTCACAATGATCGTACTTTTCTTCGGCATCGCCGTCAGCTTTCTGATGCGCCGCTCCATATGTTTTTTCGTATCTGCCATTTCCGTATTGCAAAGCCCCGCATGCCGCAGGGAATCCGGCAGCATCCTGAAAGATCCCTCCTCCTGTGTTACCATGCCAAGCAGTATCCTGCCGTAATCGTAGCGGTTTTCTTCTCCCAGCTTTTTTATAGTTCCCGCGTCGCAAAATAACTCCGCATCCTGCCTGCTCGCCAACGCCGCCATCCAGACAAAAGGATTATACCAGTGTATGATAAGACAGAGCAGCCGCAAAAATCCCCAGAACTGATCGCCGTGCACAAAATGCACATTTTCATGACAGATCATGGCATCCAGTTCCCTGTTCTTTCTCCTGCCGTCCGTTTTGTTTTCCGCAGCCTGCTCCCAGATCCGCCGCGGGATATAAACGGCAGACATTCTAAGTCCCGCCAGACAGGGCGTTGTTACAAACCGGGAAACATAGACCGGAACCTTCGATGATAGTCCCTCTTTTTCCAGTTCCTCTTCCTCTATTTCTTTTCTGTCGCTGTAGATACGGACACGAAAAATTAAATTTGACAAAAAGAAAATACCGGCTGTCACTGCCATACCGGTGAACCAGACCAGATAGAGAAACATTAATTTGCCGAAAGAGGCGCTTTCCGCACTGTATTTTCCGTCAGACGGCACATAGACATGATCTGTTATCTTCTCCGCCGCGTCAGGCGGTGAAAGTTTAATATCCTCTATCTCTTCCGGCACTATACCGCCCCCATAGATATACGATTCCACTTCCTCATCAGCCGTTTGTTCTTCCACCCACGCCACCGCCTGATCCGCCAATGCCGCCAGAGAATAACTGCTTTTGCCAAAACTTACAGGCACCAGAAGCCGCAGAAGCACAAGAATCCAGAGCACATACTGCGCGCCGGGAGAAAGTTTTTCTCCTAACAGTTTCCTGATCAGCAATATGACAACGATCAATACCGAAGATGTCAGTATCCAGTTAATCATGATGTTCCTCCTCCGCTTTTCTCAATATCTCATACAGGCTGTCGATCTCCTCTTTTGAAAGCTTCTGCCTTTCCGTAAATGTGCTGACCAGCAGGGAAAGGCTCCCGCAATATACCCGGTTCAGGAAATGATTCGTCTCCTGCAGCATGGCTTCCTGCCTGTCGATCAGCGGCACATAGGTTTTTATGCCTTTTTTGTCTTCCGCACATTCCAGATATCCTTTCTTTGTCATTCGAGTCAGCATCGTCAGGGTGGTGCTCCTGCTGTAGCCTGCGATCTCTTTCACGTCCCGCACGATTTCGCTGCCCGCCTTCGGCGCTTTCTTCCAGAGGCTTTCCATGATATTCCACTCTGTGGGGGTTAGAATAATCTGCTTCATGTCATGATCTCCCTTCTATATATATTGTATACCGCCTTTTCTCCCCTCTTATTGCCGCAATATAAAAAGAATAAGCCGGAACACTTCCTCAAATAAAAAGCAGTTTACATTGTAAACAGCATAACACATTCTGTCTACAATGTAAACTGCTTTCCTGATATTTCCGGACAGTCAGTAACAGTTCCGCCTTACGCTTCACTGTTGCGGAATCTGCAATAATCGCTTTCCCTGCCGGCAGTTTTCCGCCTTCCCTTCTCTGTCATGCGCACCGCATCTTTCCGCATCTGATCCCCGTATCACTATCTACAGCATATCCGTTCCCGGTTCCCCGGTCAACAATCCCACCGACATTTTTTCATATCCACATGGGCAGCGTCCTTAAACTCCACTTCCTCTTCCAGCAGCAGTTCTCTCTGTTCCCGAAAATGCGGTGCAAGCCGTCCCGCGTGATCCACTACGCGGTGGCAGGGATAATCACCGTAATATTCCGCCATACCGAGCACCTTTCCCACAAGCCTTGCGTTTTTCTCCCTGCCGATCAGCTTCGCGATCTGTCCGTAGGATGCAACCTTGCCCGCCGGTATCTCCTCCACCACCGACAATATTTCATAGATCAAATCTTCCGTAAGAATCCCTGCCATATCCCGCTCCTCCCCTTTTTCACGCCGTGTATATTAGGCGCCGGCCTAAATCAGACATACAATATGGCTCCGGTTTTGTCAAGACCGAAAACTCCCGCTTGTTTTTCGGGGGGCAATGTTTTATAATATATATCCTATGAGAAATAAAAAAATATTACTGTTTACTATTACTTTTATATGCTGTCTGATCCTTTTAACCGGCTGCAAACAGGCTTCCGATATGCCGTCAGTTTCAGATACCGACCAGAGGATCAGCATCGTATGCACGACTTTTCCGCAGTATGACTGGATACGCAATATTTTAGGCGGGGAATCCGATGCCTTCCGCCTGACGCTGCTTCTTGACACAGGCGTCGACTCCCACAGCTACCAGCCTTCCGCCAGAGACATCGCCCTGATCAGTTCCGCAGATATTTTCATCTACACCGGCGGCGAATCCGATCAGTGGGTGGAAGATATCCTAAAAGAACCTTTTAATCCGGATATACAGGCTGTCAGCCTGCTTGCGGCACTGGGCGATGCCGCAAGGGAAGAGGAAATGATCGAGGGCATGCAGGAGAGATGGCATTACGGTGAAGAAGAGGAAGAATATGACGAACACGTCTGGCTTTCTCTGAGAAATGCGGCTTTTTATGTCCGGTTCCTCTCCGGGATCATCAGCGGTCTCGATGGGGCGCATGCCGCATTATATACCGAAAACGCAAATAACTATATCGCACTTTTAAATGACCTGGATCTGCAGTACGAACAGGCGGTCTCCGCCGCGAAATCCGATATCCTGCTTTTCGGCGACCGGTTTCCGTTCCGGTATCTGACAGAGGATTACGGCCTTCGGTACTATGCCGCCTTTCCGGGATGCAGTGCGGAAACGGAAGCCGGTTTTGATACCGTCACATTCCTTTCCGGGAAACTGGATGAACTGCATCTTAAAACCATTCTGGTCATTGAGCATTCCGATACACGGATCGCGGAAACGATCCGGCAAAATACCGCTTCCCGGAACCAGAACATTCTCGAACTAAATTCCATTCAGTCCGTAACAAAAACAGATCTGGAAAGCGGCTTTACCTATCTGGGCGCCATGCGGGATAATCTGGAAATATTAAAACAGGCGCTGGATCAGGAAGAGCAGGAAGCCTCCGCGCACTGAGCGCCGATCAAAAAACAGGACAAAAACAGAAGCAAAAAAATAACGGAACTGACAAAAACTCAGAAAGGCTGGATCTCACACTCATGGCTTATATAACCTGCAGTCATCTAACGCTCGGATACGACGGTAAAACCGTTGCCTCCGATCTGAATTTCAAAGTGGAACAGGGCGACTATCTCTGCATTGTAGGCGAGAACGGGACAGGCAAAAGCACCCTGATCAAAACCCTCCTCGGCCTGCAGGAAAAGATCAGCGGCGAGATGCTTATGGGGGACGGGCTAAATCCTTATGAAATCGGTTATCTTCCGCAGCAGACCGCCGTCCAGAAGGATTTTCCCGCGACTGTATGGGAAATCGTTTTATCCGGCACCCTCTCCGGCTGCGGCAGAAAGCCTTTTTACGGCAAGGCAGAAAAAAATCTCGCCGAAGAAACCATGAAAAAACTGGGCATTTGGGATCTTCGAAAAAAATGTTACCGCTATTTATCCGGCGGCCAGCAGCAAAGAGCCCTTCTCGCCAGAGCCCTGTGCGCCGCCCGCAGGGTGCTCCTTTTGGATGAACCGGTAGCCGGACTTGATCCCAAAGTAACAACGGAGTTTTATCAGATCACCAAAATGCTGCATACCGAAGGTATTGCTATTATCATGGTATCCCACGATGTGCAGGCGGTTAACTTTGCCGCACACATCCTGCATATCCAGCAGGAGAACAGTTTTTACGGCACAAAGGAAGAGTATTTGGAGAGTGATTACCGGAAACTTTTTACAATGCAGAGAGGTATCGAATCATAATGGATAGATTATTTCATGAATTCTTATTTTATATGCAGTATCCCTTTGTCAGATATGCGCTGATCGTCGGGGTTTTAACAGCCCTCTGTTCTTCTCTTCTGGGAGTGACCCTCGTGCTGAAACGCTTTTCTTTCATCGGGGACGGGCTATCCCATGTCGCCTTCGGCGCTCTGGCGATCTCCACGATATTCAAGCTTGCCAACAGTACGCTGCTGATTATGCCCGTCACCGTAATCGCGGCGATCTTCCTTCTGCGCACCGGGCAGCATACCCGGATCAAGGGAGACGCCGCCATCGCCATGCTTTCCGTGGGAGCCCTCGCCGTCGGTTACCTTGTACTGCATCTGTTTTCCACCTCGGCGAATATCTCCGGCGACGTCTGCTCCACCCTGTTCGGCTCAACCTCCATTCTGACGCTGACCAAAAATGAAGTTGCCCTTTGTATTGTGATGTCGGTCTGCGTGATCCTGTTTTATATCCTGTTTTATAACAGGATCTTTGCTGTGACCTTCGATGAGGATTTTACAAAGGCAACCGGTAAAAACGCGGAACTGTACAATCTGCTGATCGCCGTGGTCACAGCGGTGATCATTGTGCTTTCCATGAATCTGGTCGGCTCCCTGCTGATCTCAGCTCTGATCATTTTTCCCGCCTTATCCGCCATGCGTGTCGTGATCAGCTTTAAAGGCGTTGTGATCTGTTCCGCCATCCTTTCCGTAGCAGGCGCCCTGACAGGCATACTGCTATCCATTCTGTTTTCGACACCCACCGGCGCCACCATCGTTGCCACCGATATCCTCCTGTTTTTTCTAAGCTGTCTGATCGGAAAAATAACGTAACAGTTCAGCCAAACGCTGAACTGTCACAAAACAATGAGAAAACAAAGGGGGTTCTACGTCTGCAGTATTTAATTTACGGGAACCGTGACATCCTCCTCTTCTTCATCCCCGTTATATATCGCCAAACAATTCTTTCACTTCCGCATCCGTCATATACGCCGCTCCCTGTATTTTTCCGTTTTCATCGCGGATGATCTTCACGTTCACAACGCCGTCCGGATTCATATCCAATGTATAAAAAGATTTACCCGGCTGCGACATATCAAGGAAAATGTTCACAAGCTGTCCCTGATAATACCGCAGCTTGCCGTTCATTGTGATGCCGACGTTCCGGTACTCTTCCTCTCGCTGTCTGTTCTTTTCCTCCTGCCGCGCTTCCAGTTCCCAGTCCCGCCCCAGTGCGGTAAGCAGCACCGACTCGAAGTTGAATTTCCCTTCCTCAGCCGCCTGATCCTGCCAGCTTTCCAGCATATCTTTGCTCATATAATCTGTCAGAACAGAGAAAAAAGCAATCCTGCCGTCCTCATACGCCTTCTGCGCATAATAGCCGATCAGAGGGCTTCCCGTCTCTATCTGCTGCAGGGAAACCGAGAAAAACGCAATTTTTTCGTCAGCATATATTGTCTCAAGCCAGAATTTCTGAGAGGACTCATCCAGTACGGAAAAGGCTCTTCCGAACTCTGGAAGGTTTCCGTTTTCATAGTATTCTCCGGCCCGTGATGCAATCTCCTGAGCGGCTGGTCCCGCCGCTGCCGTTTGAGTGCTGTCCGTACCCTGTACACCGGTTATGATCTCGTCTGCCGTCCGGGCTCTGTCCGTACCCTGTACACCGGTTATGATCTCGTCCGGGAGATATACCGTATTGTCATAAACGCGGCTGCCTCCCAGATCACAGGCAAGGATCGGAAAATCCGGCTGCTCTGCACTGTTTTTGTTTCTTTCTATATTATAATCCCGCAGGGTAATATTATAAATATGTGCATCCCGGGCAGCCCCGAACATTCCTGCCGGTTCCGCATCAGTCAGTCCGATGATCTCATACCCGTTTCCGTTATAACTGCCTGTAAAGGGCTCCTCCATCGTTCCTATCGGTTCCCACTCATCTGCGCTCATCTGAATATCCGCCTGCTGCATATAATCTTTATCCAGCCCGTACTTTCCTGTACCGATCGCCCGAAGCTGGCTTTCATTAAAAACAAGATAATAAGTTGTGCCTTTTAACTCCAGTGTCTCCATAGAGGCGTCTTCTATGATGTCTTTTCCCGACATCGCATCTCCGACATCTTTTCCCGGCACACCTTCCGGCATCGCATTTCCGCCGCCTTTTTTCGACAGATTTTCAGACACCGGTGCCGCCGCCCCCGTCATAACGCCTCCCAGAAGCAGTACTGCCGCCATCACAAAGGACAGTGCCCTGACCGGTTTCGACACCTTTCTGAAATCCGCAATGGCGCCCAATCTCTCTTTCAGGAGTTCTCCGCTCTCACTGAGCGTTACCGATACAACAGGTTCTCTGAAACAATCCATGCCGCCGTTTTTGATCGCGCGCAGCAACGTATCTCCATAGGCTCTGCGTCCCTCCTCATCCAGTTCCTGCGCAACCGTCTCGTCACAGGCAAGTTCACAGGCGCGCCCCGTTTCTTTTCCCATCAACCACACAAACGGATTAAACCAGTGCAGACAGACCGTGATCTGTACCAGCCACTTATACAGCAGATCGAAATGCCTGTAGTGGATCAGTTCATGGCGTATCGTATACCGCAGATCCTCTTCGGGCAGATCTGTTCCGGGCAGGATAATACAGGGTCGGAAAAGCCCGATCAGCAGCGGAGAAGATACCAGCTTATTCGTATAGAGTTCCAGAGGGCGCTTTATCTCCATCTGCCCTTCTGTCTCTGCCAGCAGATCCAGAAGTTTTATATCGGAAACCTCTTCCCTGCCGGCTCTGATATATTTCACGAAACTCTGATACATTGTCACCTTCCGGATCAGAAGAAGCGCCGCTCCGCCCAGCCATATAAGCCAGAGATATTGCAGGATTTTTTCAGTGAATCCGGATGTGGCGCCATCTGCCCCGGAATCTACTCCTGAATCTGTCCCGGATATGGCATGCCCTGTATTTAAGTCATTTGCATCGCCGCCTGCCGCATAAAAATCTGCAGGGCCGTCTTCCTTTTCTCCCTGTCCTGCGGACCGGCCTGTCTGCTCTGTCAAAGCCGCTTCAGAGCCTTCCGAAGCCATCCCGATCTCCGAAGTCTGCCCTGAATTTGCATCAATGTTTTCCCCTTCCGCCTGATCTGTTGATCGGCTTAGTTGCTCTATGGTATTTCCTGCCGACTGCCCTGCCCTGTCAAACAGCGCTTCCATAAGATTCTCTCTGGGTGCAAAAGGCAGAAGCAGCCGGGCAACGACCACGAGCCAGATATAATACTGCCACCTTTTACTGATCCTGTTTTTGTAAACGGGTTTACAGAGAAATAAAACAAGGATCAGCAAAGTTCCTGACAACGACAATGAAAAAACAATTCTCAGCACGTCACTCATTTCCTTTCTCCCTTCCTTTCCCAAAACTGTTTCAATTCCTCATAATCCTCGGCAGTGAGCATTTCCCTCTGGATCAGTGTTGATACAAGTCCTTTCGCACTTCCTTCATATAGTTTGTTTAAAAGCACCTGCGTCTGCTCCGCCTGATAATCCTCCTCGGATACCACCGCAGTATATTCATTGCGCCTGCCGATCTTATTTGTTTTCAAAAGCCCCTTCTCCACCAGCCTTGACAGCAGCGTGATTATCGTATTTTTCTGCCAGGTAAAACCGGCTTTTGATAATTCTTCCATAATATGCGCATATAACGCCGTTCCGCCGCTTGCCCACACAATCTTCATTAATTCCAGTTCGGAATTGGAAACCTGCTGAATCATGTTATTATCCTCCTGTTATCACTTATTTGTCATCGTTTATCTGCTATCCCTTATTACTCCTGTTTATTTAAGATGACATTTTGTAGTCTTGATTTATGATAACACTTTGTAGTCTATCTGTCAACAAGAAACTAAATTCTTTTGGCAATCACCACAAACCGCCCATCCTCCGCATGATGCGCACAGGTTGACAATGTCAGAAACATACCTCCGTATTCTGCCCCCACACCGGTATCATACGGAGAAAGATCCTTGATATTCCATGAAAACTCCTCAAAACTTCTCCTGTCCTGTGTTTCCCTGATATAAAAATACCGGACTTCCCAGTTCTACAGGAAATTCCGGTATTTATCTATTCTCCCTAAAATAAATAATGCTCTGCTCCTACAGTTTTTTCTTTCTGTCCTCAGGCTCTCAAAATCATATATAACCCCTTAAATAAGACTCTTAATAGTCTTATTTCTTTCTTCCGACCTTTGCAGATAATTACACAGTCTCCATCAGATACCGCACCGCCGCTCCGATATCCGCCACATGCTCCGCCTTTTCTCCCGCATATTCCGCAGGATGGCTTGTGGCTGTCAATATTTCTTTATATTCCGCAGGCGCCAGCGTATCATCCACTTCTTTCAGCATCGCCACAAAACCCGCCGTCACAACTGACATCGATGAAACAGATGTATAAAGCTGATCTCTGTACCCCTTCTCAAAGCCCGGATCTTCCAAAGCCTCCTTATAGTTATCAAGAAACAGCGTATTGTAATCATACTGGAAAATATTGATATCCTCCGCCCTGTCATAATACTCCTCTCCGCCGTCGTTCCAGATTCCCCACGGGAGAATATTATTCGGATTGTCATAATGGATAAAAGTCGTCACGATCCCCTGTTCCACCGCCTTATTCACCTCCGCATCAAAACGCTCCCGATTTTCTTCGGAAATTTCCTGATGGGACAAGGTCAGTATATCAATGCCCTCTTCCATCGACCAGTGAACCGCCTCGATCATCGCATCCACCCACTCTTCTTCACTGTCCGGCACATAAGTCCCCAACGCATAAACCTCCACATCCGGCGCAATCTCCTTCAACGTCTGCGCCATCCAGAAACCATGCTCTCTGGTATGCTTAAAATTATCTTCATGATAGCTGTAAGATGTAAAATCCTTTCCACCCGCATAAAGTTCCCCGTTATCCTCAAAGGCAAATCCCCAGTCCAGGATCCCTACCTTTACGCCCGCCCCCGTACTGTACCGGTGCGCCTCTTCTATATTATGTATGGAATAATAGGTTTCTCTGGAATTGGCATCCGGAAAATGAATATTCCAGATTCGACCGGACCGTCCAATATTCAGGAACAGATAAATGTTACATGCAACAGAACAAAACAACAGCAACACCAGAATGATAATACCGATTCTTTTCATCTTTTTTTTCATATCCGCCTCTCCTTTATGCCCTACCGCCCTGTCAGTGAGATATCTTATCCTCTATATTATAAGGTTCTTCTGCAGGACATCCTATCCTCTATAATATTATAATGCACTCCCGAGCGATTTCAATCAAGCACAATATATCTTAAACACTTCTTCATGAAATATTAAGATAATACCTTCCGTACCTTTAAACTCTCCATCGTCTGGCGCAAACAGTCTTCCCCGAACGCAGAATATGCCCCAAAAAGATGCTTTTTTTCTCAGAGCGCAATTTCCATGAAATAAAAAAGAGCCTCCCGTTCACCGGAAAGCTCTTCCTTTACTTTACATCATCTTACGCTTCAACGTTTACGATTTCCCGCTTATTGTAGGAACCGCAGCTTTTACATACTCTGTGGGGCACCATCAGCGCGCCGCATTTGCTGCATTTTACCAGAGTCGGAGCAGACATTTTCCAGTTTGCTCTTCTCTTGTCTCTTCTCGAACGGGAAGATTTATTCTTGGGACAAATAGACATACGTTACACCTCCTTATTCGCGTTAAAGATATCCTTTATCGCCGCCATCCTGGGGTCCGGAACGAAGGTATCGCATCCACACTCTCCCAAGTTCAGATCCTTTCCGCATACCCTGCAAATTCCTTTGCAGTCCGGTCTGCATAAAACCTTAGTCGGCAGGCTCATTAATATTTCGTTGTTTAGCAGGCTTTCCACGTTCAGACTGTACCCTTCCATAAAGGTCTGGTCATCTGCTTCTTCAAGCGGTATTTCCGGTGATACTACATCAAGCATAAAGGAAATCCTGATCTCCTGCTCCACATCCTTCAGGCACCTGCTGCACTGCATCTCCAGTACAACCTCCGCCTCCCCTTCCACACGCACCTTACCGGCCGCAAGGTTTGTAAACAAAAAGGTTACCGGCGTTTTCCGCAGTATCTGATAAGTTTCCGCACCGTTGCTGAATACTTCCAGTTCCGACGAAATTTCCCGTTTTTCCTTTCGTCCCGCCTCCGAAGCAAACAGTTCCGTTAAATTCACCAACATAGAAAACTCCTATTCACACACTCGACTATTATACCTGTTGTATCAAGGTTTGTCAACTGCTTTTTGACAAATAATGTAATAAACCGTAACAGTGAAGCCAAAAGCTGAACTGCTGCAATAAACTCAAATCATACTCTTTATACCAGCGCCGCCGTCTCCCTTGCGATCGCCAGCTCTTCATTGGTCGGTATCACCATAACTTTCACTTTACTGTCCGCCGTGGAGATCACAACATCCTCGCCGCGTTTTTTATTCTGATCGGCATCTATCGCGATACCCAGATACCCCAGATATTCACAGACAGCCTCCCTCGTCTCAGGGGAATTTTCACCGATGCCTGCGGTAAAGCAGATCGCGTCCACACCGTTCATAGCCGCCGTATAAGCGCCGATATATTTTGCCACCCTGTAGCAGTAGGTTTTCACCGTCCTGATGCCTTCAGGCTTTCCTTCCTCACAGGCTGCATGCAGATCTCTCGAATCAGAGGAAAGATAACCGGAAAGGCCGTACATACCGGACTTCTTATTTAAGATCGACATAATATCATCAATGCCCATCCCCTCTTTATGGGCAAGAAACTCTATGATAGCGGGATCGATATCTCCGGATCTTGTCCCCATCATCAGCCCCTCCAGCGGTGTAAGCCCCATGGATGTATCCACGCATTTCCCGTTCTTCACAGCAGACACCGAAGCACCGTTGCCCAAATGACAGACAATGATCTTCGCATCCTCATAAGCCTTTCCCAGCATCCGGGCCGCTCTTTTCGATACGAAAGAATGGCTTGTCCCGTGGAAACCGTATCTTCTGATCCTGTACTTCTCATAATATTCGTAAGGAATGCCGTACAGATAAGCCTCCTCCGGCATGGTCTGGTGGAACGCCGTATCAAACACGCCCGCCTGCGGCACGCCCGGCATCAACTCCTGACAGGCGCGGATACCGATCAGATTCGCCGGATTATGCAAAGGCGCCAGATCGTTGCATTCCGTGATCGCCGCGATCACTTCCTCGCTGATCAGCGTGGAAGAAGCAAACTTCTCTCCGCCGTGCACCAGCCTGTGCCCCACCGCATCGATTTCGGAAAGGGAAGAGAGCACTCCTGTCTTTTCATCTGTCAGCGCCCCGATCACAAGGCTGACAGCCTTTTTATGATCCTCCATCGGGGAGACCGTCACCTGTTTTTCACCGCCTGCCGGTGTATAAATAAGCTGGCTTCCATCCATGCCGATCCTCTCGCACAATCCCTTTGCGATCACAGCCTCCGTCTCCGAATCGATCAGCTGAAATTTCAGTGAAGAGCTGCCGCAGTTGATAACTAATATTTTCATGTCCTTTTACCTCGATTCCTGTTTTATATTTATAACAACAAATGTCTGCTTCGCAGCCGCTTGTTTTTTCTTTGCGCCTGCTACATGATCTGTGCCTGCACCGCCGTCAGCGCCACAACACCTACGATATCTTCCCAGGAACAACCTCTTGAAAGGTCATTTACCGGTTTCGCGATCCCCTGCAGCATGGGGCCGTAAGCTTCCGCCTTCGCCAGCCTCTGCACCAGCTTGTAGCCGATATTGCCGCAGTCCAGATTTGGGAAGATCAGGACATTCGCCCTGCCCGTCACATCGCTGAGAGCCCCCTTCGTCTTTGCCACCTTTGCATCCAGCGCCGCATCCAGCTGCAGTTCGCCGTCCAGCATCAGGTTCGGATACTGTTCGTGGGCGATCCGGGTAGCTTCCACAACCTTGTCTACCAGCGGATGCTTTGCGCTGCCCTTCGTGGAGTGGGACAGCATGGCAATGATCGGCTTGCTGCCTACCAGATTCTGAAAGCTTCTTGCGGAGGAATCCGCGATCGCCGCCAGTTCCTCTGCCGTCGGGTCCTGATTTAAGCCGCAGTCCGCAAACAGGAACGTTCCGCCGTCTCCGTAAGTACTGTTCGGCACATCCATAATGAAAAAGCCGGATACCAGTTTTACACCGGGCGCTGTTTTTAATATCTGCAGGGAAGGACGCAGGGTGTCCGCCGTCGCATGACAGGCTCCCGCCACCATACCGTCCGCATCATTTGCCTTTACCATGATCACGCCGAATGTCAGATAATCTTTTTTCAGGATCTCCGTTGCCTTCTCCAGCGTCATTCCCTTTGATTTTCTGGTTTCATACAGCAGATTCGCATACTCGTCAAATTTCCCGCACTTTTCGGGATTTACCACTGTAACGCCGTCCAGTTCGATCTCCAGCCAGCCGGCACCGTCCATGATCTTTTCTTCGTCACCAACCATAATGATGTCCGCAATTCCCTCTTCGATAATGTGGGATGCCGCAATCAAGGTTCTCTTGTCATTTGATTCCGGCAGGACGATCGTTTTTTTGTCTTTTCTCGCCTTTTCCTTTATACTGTCAATATAAGCCATCCCCGTTTTTACCTCCTTCTGGTACTTATTACCGTTTGGTCATTATTTTATCATGAAAATTTCGGCTCGTAAAGTGTTCATCAAAGTAAAGCAGCGGGCATACCGGATATTATTTTCCGATGTGCCCGCTATATAATTTATATGCCGCTTTCTTTGGACCGCTGTTTCAACCGACGTTTTAATTCCTCTATCTCCGCGTCTTTTTTATTGATAGCGGCATCCTGTTCCGATCATCCCAATTTAATCATAATCCCACTCATAATCCCATACAGCGCCGGTCAGTGCATCAATCTCATATTCATAATCCACATTCCCGCTGATGAATTCCACTTCGTAAATCTGCATGCCGTCGTCGTAATCCAGCTTCGCCTTTTCAAAATATACGGCATCAGCCGTCAGGCCTGCATGATTTAAAGCAATCTCCTTCGCCTGCTCCAAAGTAATGGTTCCGGAAGCCGTCCCGGTACTTCCGCCGCCGCCCTGCGTGGGCGCATACGAACCGTGATGGTAATCCTCGTGGTGCTGCTCCGGATGATAATATGTTCCTGAACTGCCCGCCGGCGGTGCAGGCGTCTGTGTACCGTCAGACGGCATCGTCGTTCCTGTCTGGGTCTGCGTTGTCCCGTCTGCCGTTCCCGTCCCGGTCTGCGCCGTTCCGTCCGATGCCCCCGCTCCGGTCTGAGCTGTTCCGCCAGCCGCTCCTTCTCCTGCCTGCGCCGTTCCGCCTGACGTTCCTGTTCCGCCTGAAGGTGACTGCGTCCCCCGCGGCATATCGTCATCTATCTCTTTCTTATTTTTCACAATATCCCCGGTCCGGGCGTTGACATCATACTCGTACTCATAACCGCCGCATTTAAAATCGATCTCATAGACCATAACGCCCTTTTCCACATCCATATCCATCTCATAATAGATAACGTCCCCGGCAGCGACGCCTGCATGCGCAAAAGCCGCCTCCTTCGCCTTCTCTTCCCCGATATACGCCTTATCGCTGGCGTTGCCCAGAGTCGAAACCTTTTCCATTTCCGCTGCGCCCGACGCAATGATCAGATTCAGTTCATTGATGGATAGAGGCGCCAGCTCCTCGAAAGTATGCCCGGTCGTACTGTCCAGTATCTGCTGGATCAGCTGTGCTTTCCCGGTCGTGATTCCATACCTGTCTGCCTGCTGCTGCAAGGTATTGTCATTCATAAGGGTCTGCCCCAGCACTGCTCCGAAAAAGCCGTCCGCCTCCAGCAGCTGGTTTACTTCCTCCGTCAGCTTTTCCTGCAGCCGGCTTCCCTTGACCGGATCGTCGTTGTCGACACTGATCAGGATCGAATTTGCCAGTTCATTCAGATAACCGTTCCGCAGCATGGAGCCGATCAGGGCGTTGACCGTCACATCGATATCGCTCCCCGAAAAATCCATGTCCCCCACCACGATCGCTCCGTCTTTATTCAGCGCTTTGACCTCCAGCACTCTCTCCTTTTCATTCACCATGATCTGAATGCTCGGATTCACCTCCAGCGATATGGTGGATGCCACCTTATAATTGACCTGATAACTGTTGAGCAGCAAAGTTCCCGCCCCCAGCACGACCAGCATACCTGCAGCCGCCATCATATATTTCACAATACTCTTCTTTTTCTTTGTTTCCGCCATCATGACCACCGTTCCTTTCCCTTTTTCACAGTCAGAGAGGATCACATCGCAGATATCCGGAACAGCGTTCACATAGGCCTGTTTTATCTTCGCATTTTCACTCGTCTCCTTATTCCTCATTGTTCTCCTCCATAAATTTTCCGCAGTTTTTTCATCGCTCTGTTATACTTTGAAAGAACCGTCGAAAGGGGCATCTCCAGAAGCCTTGCGATCTCCCTGTGCTTAAATCCCGATACGGCATGAAGCATGACGATCTGCCTCTCTTCATCCGATAAATTTTTTAAACACTCTGTCAGGACCAGCTTATCCTCCGCGGACATCTGTCCGTTGTTGCTGATATAAACCTCCCAGTCTTCCCGGGGAATATCCGACTGTTTCCGGTATTCCCGCAGTTTCTGCAGACAAAGATTCCTTGTAATCGTCAGGACCCATGCCATCGGCTTCCCGTCCGCATGATACTTTCCGGCTGCCGACCAGACCAGTATATACAGATCATGCATCACATCCTCCGCATCCTGTGTGTTCTTCAAAACAGACAGGGCAAAACCATATACAGACGTACTTGTCCTGTAATAAAATTCCTCCAGCGCCTTCAGATCCTGTTCCCCGATCCCCAAAAGACACTGTTCCATTGCCTCCGGATTGCAGTCCGCTTTTATTTTTTCCATCGATGTCAGGCTAAACATGTTACAGTCTTGCTCCCTTCATAAAGTTAATGCAAAAGCCGACCGTTTTATCGCATCCCGTTTAAATTTTTTTAACTTTTTTATGATCGGCATATCGGGCAGAGATTTTTATCATTTCAATATTTCCGTTAAAAAGCGTATCCAGTTTCCTCCCAGCACCTTTTTCACCGAATCTGCGGGACACCCCCGCCGCAGCAGATCCGCTGTCACCTTCTGCAGTTCTCCGTAACCGGCAAGAATGCTTTCCTCCCCCAAATCCAGTCCCAGTCCCACCTTATCTTCCCCTGCCGTTTTCATCAGATAAATGATCTGACCGCACAGAGCATCCACCCCGCAGCCCTCCTGTCTGCCGACAAAGTCCTGGCAGGCGTTAACGCCGATCACGCCTCCCCTTTTTGCTATCTCCCCTATCTCCCCGTCCGTCAGATTTCTCGGATGATCACAAAGCGCCGCCGCATTGGAATGGGTGGCTGCATATGGTTTTTTCGTAAAAGACGGCAAGAGCCATGCCGCCTGCCTGCTCAAATGGCTGCTATCTATAAAAATCCCCAGTTTTTCCATCAAATATAATGCCTGCACGCCTTTATCCGTGAGAGCCTGCATCCCCGCCGCCTCTGCATGGCAGATCACATCCGCGGCTTCTTTCTTTTTCCCGCCCTTACTTTCTTCGGTCGAAAATTTCCGGCAGGCAGAACCGCATTCCGCGGATAACTCTCCGCCGACAAAACACCCCTGGGCAAATACGTTTACAGGTTCCCGCCGGTTCCAGGTAAGCGCCGCTCCCCGCACCCCCATAGCATAAAAACAGCGCAGCAGCCCGGGCTCCCCCTCCAGCATATCCAACCCTTCCAGATAAAGCAGTACCCCGACTTTATGGTGCCGTGACAGACTCCTTTTTGCCGTGATCCGACGCAGAGATTCCCTGCCTGTCACCAGTTGTATCCGTCCCTTTGCCTCCTCCATATCCTCGTAAAAAGCAGCCAGCATTTCCATAGACTTTTTTAAGACCGCCCCCTTCGGGAATGCGCAGCCTTCCCTGCTGTCCCTCAGCTCGTCCTCACCCAAAAAAAGCGATGCAAGCACCAGATTCACACCGCTTTTTTGAAACTCATCCTTATAATATTTCTTTAAAATACCTTTTTCGCCCGCAAGCCGCCGTCTGTAAACCTCTGTCACAAGATCCAGATGGGCATCCACCACCGGACAGGCTCTGTGCAGATATGCCGCATACCAGTCAAAATAATCCATTCCCGTTACCCTAACGTTTTTACCAGTCTATGCGTCTGCCTGTCTTTTTATGTGTTAAACGCCCAGTGCCGCCTTTTTTGCCATGATCTTCTCCGAGATGAACTCACCCACCTTCTCTTTGGGCATCTTCAGGGAAAAAGCCAGTTCCCCGAACAGATTATCCTCCGCCATATGCAGATACCGCTCGTCGCTGCTGGTCACTTTCTTTCCCCTTGCCAGCCGGTCCATCTTCCGCAGATAGAGCGTTTTAATAATCTGCACCCACGCCTTGCAGTCGCAGGTTCTCATGGTCTCTTTATATATCTCTTCCCGCTTCTTCTCATCGCCGATCCAGAGCGTATCGATATTTTCCATCTCATCGATCAGCGCATCGCTCTCCTGCTTTGTCATGATCGGCCGGATCACGACCTTATCGCTGTTCACCACCGTATAAAGCCTGCTGTTTCTCCCGTATACCGGAACCAGCGTATAATAGTCCTTATCCTTGCTGCCGATCGATATCGGGCCGATATCCTCCACCCGGCAGACCCCGCTGTTCCCATACACTACATAATCACCCACTTTAAACATTCTTTCGCCTTTCCCTCGAAAAAAAGACAAAAAATCCATTCATTTTTCAAAAATTGAACGAATCTGATTGCCACCTCCTGCCACTTTTGATATATTTATTTTAACAGATATTTTGCCGTTTTGTAAGCTAATATTTCAAAAAATATAGTTTTTGTGAAATATTATCAAATAAATTATGTAAACTTTTATGCAATTTAACAAGAAAGACAAACTTTATGATAAAAAGACATATTCCCCGAAGATATTTTCATATTTTTTCTTTAATACTGACTGTTTTTCTGCTTGCCGGCTGCGGCGGCAGGACACCGGGTTCACCGGCGCCTCCCGGCGCGGAAGAGCCCGATACAGAAATATCTGATACAGACGAGTCCGGCGCGGACAATGCAGAGGCTTCCGATCCCCGGCAGACTCCTTTTTCCCATGCAAAGCCGCAGGCACCCGCAGATACGGACTACGTTTTTCCCGATCCCGTTTCCTACACGGACGATACCGGGAACGCCATGCAGCGCGACGGCGGTTATCTCTACAGCTATTATAACGGCAGGCTGATCCGCATGCACCTGGAGACGGAAGAGATCACTTTGATCTATCAGACGGCATCCACCCGCCAACTCAGTTTCTGCCTCTTCGGTAATTCGGTCTATTTTGTGGAACGGGCGGGCTGTGACTCTCCGGATGACAAAGACACCTCTCTCTGGCGGGTGGACAAGGACGGCAAAAACCTCACGCTCCTGCAGGATGATATTCCAAACGCAGGCATGCTCAGAGACCGTACTCATTACTGCATTGATATTTATGACGGCATTATCTACCTGATAAACTATTCTTACGGATTTGAAAACGGCGAATATGCCGCCAAAACCGCCAACCTGTATTTTCGTCTTGAAAGTGACGGTTCTGTCAGTGAAGCGGAAGAAAAGGATACACTGTACGGCGCACTGCCGCGGCACCTCTCCCCGGTCTGCGATGTCCGTTTTCCCTCCTTCCCCTATGCCATGCGCAATTACGGTTATGTCTTTGCGGAAGATTCCCGGGACATGCTCTGCCGTATTGACCCCGTGAGCGGATCACGCGAAAGCCTTGGTATCAGTCTGGATTCCTATTATATGGCTGTCTCCGACGGACTTATTTATCTGGATTCCTTCTATTCCGGTCAGGCGCCCGCTCTTTTTTCCCTCTCCGATATGGCGCTCATTCCGCTAAAGGATTTTCCTTTGAAAGAAACCCACTGCCGCGCCGTTGTCCCGGCTGAGCAGGGATTCTTTTTCTTCGGCTGGCAGTTTGAGGAATATCCCGTATCCCGCGAAGACACCAGACAATATGTTGTCCTTCATATTCTGCCGGACGGCACGGTATCCGCTCTGCTCTCCGATTCCGGGCTTCCCCTTCTGGAAGAAAGCTATTCCGGGAATGACCCTGTATACAGCAGCTGCTTTTTCAGGGATCATTTCTACTTTTTTGAGGAGGAAGAAACGATGTATTCCCTGACGGAACTTTCGCTCGGAGAATCTGCCGGTTCCCGCATACTGGGGACATGGCCGTCCTATCCTGCCCTCTCCCCCGCTGTCATCACCGCAGAAAGCCAGTATCAGGAAACCCCGATCGGAAATTCCGCCTCCACAGTCTACTGTGCCACGGAAAAACTGTTTCTGAAAGAGCAGAATGCGGCCGATGCCTCCATCAACCAGACGCTTGCCGAAATCTATACCGATTTCGAAACCTATGTGGCCGGTATCATTCAGGAAGAACAGGAAGCTTTGGAAGAAAACCCGGAATGGTATGATGGTCTCGATTATACTTCCGGCTATGATTTTTCTCTTTCCGTTTCTCTGGACTACATGGATGACGATGCCATCTCCTTCTGTTGTTCCTATTATCAGTATTTTGCCTATGCGGCACACGGCTATTACTGGTCTGACTACTATGTTTTTGACAGAAAGACAGGCAGCCGGCTCACCTGTGAAGATTTTGTAAAAAATTCCGCTTCTTTTCTCACCGTCTCCAGACCATACGTGGAAAAAATGGCGGAGTGGGATTTTGATGACGAAATGCTGCTGTAACCTTCCAGATTTTCCCTTTCCGAGGACGGCTATACGCTGTATTTTGCCCCCTATGATATCGGCTGCTATGCTTCCGGTTCCTTTCTGATCACGATTCCTTATGAGGCGTTTGAAAAGGAATTATAACATTGAAGAAGGAATGGCAGCGTTTGAGAAGGAATCCGGGCGGCTCCGCTCTGCAAGATTACGCTTCCGGCTGCAGCGTATCCGCCTCCGGCTGTACCGCTGTCTTTGTCAGCTTGGCTGTGATGCCGAAACCAAACTCCGACAAAAAAACTTCCGCATCTTCCGCGCTCAGTTCCACCCAGATATCATATTTCTCTTCCTCCACAGACAGAACTTCCGTAGAAACAAGCAATTCCTGCCCCGGCTCCGTATCCTGCATGGACAGATAAATCTCCTCTGTCGTATCGGCTTTCGGATAGTGATAGATTTCCAGTATATCTCCCGCCTCGGCGTCCATCGCCATACCGAGGGGCACCGTAAAAAGATATCTGTCTTCCTCCTGTCTCTCCAGAGAAAACCCTTCTCCCATTACCTGAATGCTTTCCGCCACGCCCGAAGGTACCGGCGCAAATCGATACAGCGTTTTTCCGTACCGGTCCGTAGTTGTCATCTGCATATTTTTATCCGTCGAAAACGTGATCCGCAGCAGATCCCCGGGCATGATGATCCTCTCCGCGTCCCGCTCCAGATAGAGGGAGACATCCTTCGCATCCGGCAGCACCACATCGCCGTACCGCGGAATCCTCACCACCGTTTCGGGAGCGCCGTTTTCCCCCATCACCGTCGTCACCACACCGTAATAGATATTCACGTTTTCCTTTGCCTTCGCCGGATTGGCGAGAAGGACCAGCGCCAGGATCACGCTGACAAACGCCGCGCTGCCTGCAAGCAGCACCGCCGGTTTCCGAAAGCGCAGTACATTTTTGATCCGGCTTCCCGTATCGCTCTCCCCGAAAGCAAGGGGAATCCCTTTTACGATCCATTCCCCTGAAGCCGCGTTCAGCAAAGAGGCGGCATATTCCTTTTTTACCTTACTTCCCAACCTGCGGATCACCGCCTCGTCACAGGACATCTCCATATCCCGCCCGCTGAAGGCAAAGGCCGCCCAGACAAAAGGATTAAACCAGTGCATCCACAGCGCCAGATAGGCGAGCAGGCGGAAAACCGCATCCCCTCTTTTGATATGGATCTGTTCATGGAGCAGGATATACTGTTCCTCCTCCGGCGCTATCTTTTCCGGCAGATAGATCCGGGGACAAAACAGCCCATACACAAAGGGAGCGCCCTTTCCTCTGATCCGGTAGATATTCCCCTTCTCCAAAACCGCCTCCTTCAGCCTTTTTTGAAGCCTCCACAGAGAGATCACGCTGTATACAGCCATACTCATAACGCCGAGAAGCCAGATATAAGCGCCGATGATAAGATAGATCTGCATCGGATTAACGGACGCCTCCCGGTTTCCGAGGGGCAGCGCCTGATTGATAACCCCGCTGATCCCCGGCGCCGGAAGCCGGACTTCCGGTTTTTCCATATAGCCGATATCCTCCGTGATATATTCCATCCGCCCTTCCTTCGCCGGTTCATTCTGCAGTGCCCCGAGAAGAGACACCGGCAGGGAAAAGGATACCGGACAAAGCAGCCGGAACAGCACTACCGCCCAGAGCGCATAGGAAAATATACCGGACGCCCTCTTTAACAAAAGTCTTGCGAGAAGCACCGCCAGTATGACCACAGATCCTGTAAGCGTCATATTCAGCACAAGGATAAACAATTTCACCAGGCCTTCTTCAAATATCTGCATCATCATCCCCGTCCTCCTCATACTCTTCGATCATTTTTTTCAGCTCCGCCACCTCTTTGCCGCTTAACTTTCTCCTGCGGGAAAAGGCCGCCAGAAAAATCGGCAGGGAACCCTCGAAGTTTTCCTGCAAAAACAGATCTCCCTGCGCCGCCTGAAACTCTTCCTTCGTCATGCACACCTTTACGGTGCCGTTTTCATTGACGAAGATATTTCTCTCACAAAGCCGTTTCAGCATCGTATAGGTCGTCGTCCTTTTCCAGTCAAAGGCGCTCCCGCACAGCTTCACCAGTTCCCCGCTCGCAACAGGCGCGTTTTCCCAGATCAGATCCGCAAACCTCTGCTCCATCTCCCCCAGCTTATATGGATGCATCGCCTTCTCCCCCCTTGGTTTTGTACACTGTACTTTATGTTTTTATCGTTCTTTTTGTCTAATACTATTAGACTCTTTTAGTCTAACATTTTTAGACAGTTCTGTCAATGAAAACGTCTGCGTCAAGGCGCACACCCGTGCCAAAGCGCGGCTGCGACAGCAGCCATTTTCCTTATGCGAGCAGTGTGCATCCCCTGAAGGGTTTGTCATATAAAACGAACTTTCCTGTATGAGAAAAAACAGGCGCCCACCGTATCAGCGGGCACCTGCCAGATCCGTTTCTATATTACTATCACTTACCGCAATTACATTTTCCCGTTCTGTCCTTCCGCTTCTGCCCCGCCCAAAAGATACAGGAACGGCTTTTCCAGCAGCAGGCTCCGGATGTTAAAAATCGTCAGCATATTACTTTTATTTTCATTTAAAGATCTCTCTGGCTTTTTCCATCCTCTCCGCCACCGGCACATGGAACGGACACCGGCTCTCACAGCTCTTACAGCCGATACAGTCGGATGCATTTACCGTCAGTTCTTTATAGTGCGCCCGCACTGTTCCCGGCACCTCATCCTGCATGACTGCCAGATCATAGAACTTGTTCACCATCGCAATATCGATCTTCTTCGGGCAGGGTGCACAGTGGCCGCAGTAAGTACACTGCCCCGTGGAAAAGGCATGCTGCGGCGCCGAAGCCAGTACGCTCGCATAATCCTTTTCTTCGTCAGACGCCGTCTCGTAAGCCGTTGCCGCATAGACATGCTCCGGTGTATCGTATCCCGCCAGCACACTTGCCACCGCCGGCCTTGTCAGCGCATAGTGCAGACACTGCACCGGCGTCAGCGCCACGCCGAAGGGGGATGTCTGCGCATTGAACAGTCGGCCGCCCGCATAACCCTTCATAACCGTGATCCCCACATTCTGCCGTTCGCAGATCCGATACAGCTCTTCCCTGATCGGCGCGATGCCGCCCAGCTCTTCATCGTAGGTTTCCGCAAAATACTGATCAATGTCCCGCACTGCCGGCATCATGTCAAAAGCCGGATTGATGCTGAACAAGATCATTTCGATCTCTCCCTGCAGCGCCGCCATCTTTGCCACCTCCGGATTGTGGGAACTGATACCGATATGGCGGATCTTTCCCTCGCTCTTTAACTGCCTCACATATTCCATATATTCTCCGGCAGTCACCCTTGTAAACTCCTCCGGATCGTCCACAAAATGGATCATCCCCAGATCCACATGATCCGTCTGCAGGCGCGCAAGCAGATCTTCAAAAGCAGGCTTTACCTGATCCAGCTCTCTTGTTTTTACATACTGGCCGTTCTGCCAGGTGGAACCGATATGTCCCTGGATGATCCATTTCTCCCGCCTTCCCTTCAGCGCAAGCCCGATATTGGAGCGGACATTCGGCTCGGACATCCAGCAGTCCAGAATATTGATCCCTTCTTTTTCACAGGTATCGATCACCTCTTTTACCTCTTCCGTGTTATGCCGCTCCAGCCACTCTGCCCCCAGACCGATCTCGCTCACCTTAAGTCCCGTTTTTCCCAATGTTCTGTACCGCATTTTCTTCTCCTTCCCTGTGCTCCCGCCGCACAAAATACATTTTTTCTGTTACAAAAAAAGCGTAACCCTGAAGCTTTTATGCCCGGCTTTACGCTGTCTGTTGCACAAAACAGCGCGAAACCTGAACCACCGGGTTCTGCTTCGCGCCGTCAAATGCACCGAGTACGGATAAATCCGAACCCTCAACCTCCGCCAGAGTGATAGTCTTGGAACCGTCCTTATAGTTGAAAGTAATGATTATCTTGTCCTCATAAAGATACACCGCATTGACGAAGCTGTCAATCAGTCCTTGCCGCTGTTCCCGTTTTGTCACATCAAATTTTCGGAAACGGTAAATGAAAACGCTATCTGTTCTCTTGTAAGCATGGGCTTGTGCATTTCTTCCTCTAAAATGCTGATTTCAAACTGGCTCTTGGATTCCTCCGACTCGTCCAGCCTTTGCTTGGCGGACGGTGTACTTTCATAGTATGGCTTGTGCCGCTTTCCCCTACCATGAAAGAGCCGCACCTCCCGCAATACAGCTTCGTTGTCAACAGATAATCGTCCTCTGCTTTGTGACGGGCGGGAGCCTTTTTATTTTTCACCTGCCGCTCCTGTACCCGTTCAAATCAACTATTTTTCTGATAGTATTTGCCGTCCTAATTGTTAATTTGTTGCTGATACTTGCATTGGCTGTTTTTGACCACCAGTTTGTCTTTTGATAATTTTTTCGACTGAATGACCAAAATATCACTTCTTTGTAGTCTTGTATCTTTTCCAGTTCTTCTTTCGGTTCTCCGATTTCATTGAATACATCAGCAAATGTAACTGGCGGCATAATAAAAATCAGATTATCATAGATTTCCCTATCGTCAGTTCCCCACCAATCGGGAGCATTTTGTAAAATGTCCTCAAGTTCATCTTTCGCAATGACAAAAACCGGAATATCTAAATCAAACTGACTCTTTAACATCATTACAATCTGTTTTGTGATACTCCCCATATCATTCTCATCACTCGAAAAAATCACATTGCCGCTATTCAGATATGTCTTAACTTCTTCATACCCTAATCTTTCAATACTTTTTTTCAGTTCAGCCATTGTCACTTTGTTTCTGCCGCTTATATTGACCCCACGCAAAAAAGCAATATATCTTTTCATATCCGCCAGCACCTCCACACTCCCCCGGTCTATTCTCTACTGCATACACTCATTTACATATTCCACAGGTACGTCCATGCGCTCTGCTGTCTTTTCCGGCGTCATTCCGCTGTCTATATCGCCCTTTATGTCCCGCAGGGTAGACATAAATACATTCTTGATTTTCTCAATCTCCGCTTCATGCTCTCCCAGCTTTTGGGCGTTCATAAACTGTATACCCTGTCTTGCTTCCGCCCGGTATTCCGGGCGGTCTTTCATTAAATCAGACAGCGAAGATGTTGCCATTTCGATTACCTTGTTTCGTGCCATAACGCCCCTTGCCGCTGTGTCCTGAAAATAAATCTGTATCAGGCTTATCAGACGTGGGAAATTCTTATAAAAGAATTTGAAGAATGGGAAGCGCAAAGAGCAAAGGAAGCAGATAAGAAAAGGAGCGTACAACAAAAACGGCGATATCACTCACGATGCCGCCGTTTTTGCTTTAGCACTAAAGATATACTAAAAATCCGAAGCCGTCCCCGATTGGAACCGGGTTCGGATTATCATTATCTGGTGCCGGCAGCGGGACTTGAACCCGCACGTGGTTGCCCACAACAGATTTTGAGTCTGCCTCGTCTGCCATTCCGACACGCCGGCTTATTTCGCGAAGGTGCCATAAAAACAATCTCTCCTCCCGCGACGAAAATAATCATATCATATTTGCAGACACTTGGCAAGCATGAAAATATACATATCATAACAAAAATTTATATGCTGCAAACAATATTTATTTTGCTCCACAAAATATTTACATTTTCCTTAACACATTTTGCCGAAAACCAGCGCGATATATCCACAATCACTGCTTTTTCACAACCGTACCGTTATTCACGATATACTCTTTCTCTATGATCTCTGACTCAAACCTATAGCGCTCCGAAATGATCAGAACAGGAATCCCATATTTGCTCAATTCTATGATCATTCTGCCCATAAATATATCCGGTTCGTCTTTTGCGAATGCTGAAGAGATAAAAAGTATCAGTATCTTTGGCTTACATAGTATCCACTTACACAGAACAAGTCGCATGACCTGTTCCTGTGTAAGGTTTTTCACCTTCGTATCAAGTTCCAGTTCCGGCATAATCATCTTTATATAATCTTCCGCCGCCTTCATATATTTTCTGTGTCCATAAAAATTTCGCGTTTTCAGACAAAGAGGATAGCAAACATTTTCAATAATGCTTAGATTTTCAAACAGCAGATTTTCAATATTTACAAAGTCAACACATCCTATTTCCCATCTTCCTATTGCTCTATTCAATACATCAATATTTCCCATTTTTCCCCCATAAACGACCTGTCCGGAAAAAACGGTTGCCTTTCCTGTCAGTATATTTTTTATTTCCGCATAATCTGCACCTGTTCTACAGTTAATTTCCGTAATATCTCTCTGACACAACTTCAACGAAAAATCATTAATCCGGCTGCTTTTTATGTTTTTCAGTTCTAAAACTGCCCCTTCCTGTCCATGAAACAACTTTTCATTTCTATGCTTCAAAAGTTCCGTAAAATTTTCTTGGTAATCCATACTGTTTACCAGACATGCTATCTCTGAATATTCTGTCTCTGGTCGGCTAAAATATCCCACACTTTTTCCTTTATTAATAATCTGTACCTGGTCCATCTTATTCAGGAAAATATTATTCAGAGATTCGATCTGGCAGACACAATATCCGATCCGTGCAAGTTGTTCATAAAGCTTTCCAAGTTTATGACGCTCCTCCGAACAAAGCTTTCCGTTGATATCTGATACAATAATCAGCTTATGGCGCAACGCAACCGCATGCAATATTTCAATTTGAAGCCTCTGCAGCAGAGTTAGTTCCCTGCTTTTTATATGAAGGGGTATCCGGATATCAAAAAAGTCCATCAGTTGCGCTGCAATTTTTCTTTGCTTTTTACTCTTAATAAGGCTTCCCGGAATAAATATATTATCAACTATATTCAGAGAATCAAAAAGCTGAGAATTTCCCGAAATAACAGATGTTTTTTCCGAAATAAGCTTTCTGATCATTTTATATTGCCGGCTGTATACAATTCGCTTTCCAGACTCATAAAAAGCCCCCTCTTCCAAGACACTTCTGCATCTGAAAAAATTGACTAATATTTCCTTTTCAAATGAGTCATCTGTAATAATGCCATTTATCTCCCCCTCGAAAAACTGTAAGAAAAATGGGCCACGTAATATCCTGTTCTGCCGTATCATACCATTTTCAATGCGAAACAACTCTTTTCTCATAAATCCCCTTATATTTCTGGCTCTGCAGCTTCCTGTCTGGGAATCGTAATTTTCACATTTGTCCCCACTCCCGGCGTACTAAAAATATAGATACCATATTCATCTCCGAACAGCAATTTAATCCGTTGTGATACATTCTTTAATGCAATACCCGTATGTCCCGTCTTCCTTTTAACCTGCCTATCCATATAATGTTTTTCCATGGATTTAAATGGTGTCTCATTCAGAGAATCGTTCAGCTTCCGCAGTTTTTTTTCTGACATTCCCTTTCCCGAATCTTTGATACTGATAAACAGATGATGTTCCGTTTGATCAAATGTGATTGAAATAACCCCTCTGTTCGACTGTGTTTCCAGTCCGTGAAATACACTGTTTTCAACTATAGGCTGCAATGTCAGCTTTGGGATTTTCAACTGCCTGATTTGTTTTTCTTCATTCAGAAAATGAATTTCCAGTTTTAGGCTGTCACCAAAACGGTACTTTTGCACCAGAAAATAATTGTTGATATTTTCCAGTTCCTCCTCCACTGTGACCAAAAATTTCATGTCTGAGATAGTATAACGAAAAAATGCGGACAATGCCGCCGCCACATTGGCAAGCGATTCCATTCCACTGACCAACGCATCACCTCGCATCGCCTCCAGCGTGTTATAAAGAAAATGCGGATGGATCTGATTCTGCAATGCAAGATATTCTGCCTGCTTATTAGATGCCTCTAGCAGTTCCCTGCAATCAATCAGTTCATTCAGTCTGTTTAACAATTCTTCCTCCTCGGCGAGAAACATATATGTAGATGGCTCTATCTGCAGTGTTATTGTTTTTCCGCTTGCAAATTCATTATATGTTTTTTTCAGACTGTTCACGGAGGGCTTGATCCTGAACAGGTATTCCACTATGATGCCTGTACCTGCAATACTCAAAATACTTTCTAGCACCACATGTATTTTTTCTCCACCGCAAATCAGTATATAGACCACCTCCAGTATTTCCATAGCAACAAAGACTGATAATAATACAATAATTCCTTTTATAAATTCCGCAATCGTATAACGTCTCACTTTTCTTCTCTCCCTCAGGCAAACAGCTTCCTGTATTCATTTGGTGATAGCCCAGTATATTTTTTAAATCTTTTTGTGAAATATTTTGCATCGTTAAATCCGACTTCCTCGGCTATTTCATTAACACTCTTATGATGGTTTATTAACAATTCCTTTGCATGCTGTACCCTGACATGAGTCAGAAAATCTATTAGAGATTTTCCGGTCTGCTTTTTAAAGACACTGGATAAATAGGTCTCATTTAACCCCACATGCCTTGCTATCTCCTCCAAAGTTACGGGCTCCATATAATGCTCTTCGACATAGGCCTGAGCATTTCTTACCGGACGGGTACTTTGATCCTCTTTCTCCTCCATACACCTTTTTAAAAGCAACTGGAAAATATCGCCAAGATAGGTAAACGCTCCGGAAATACTGTAAAAAAACTGTTTTTGAGGAATCAGATTCTCCTGAGAAAATTCCCTGAAATCCGTGATATTAAATACCTGTATCCCCTTATAAAATGATGTTGGGGTCAAAAGTCCCTATAGTACCTTGAAAATTTTACACAAACACACTATTTTCCTCCCGCTGTGATATACTGTATCTATCAAGTGAAGGTGGTAAA
>CAJTBO010000030.1 GCA_910573755.1 Lachnospiraceae bacterium
TTGGTGTTAGAATATAAATAGTACAAGTTAAACATGGCAAGTTTCAGAAATATCCGTATAATAGAAACGGATACAGGAGGAGATTTTCCATGAGTAAACAGTTTGATAAGCAGTTTAAAGAAAATGCAGTACAGTATTACCTTGAACATAGGGAACTTGGATGGAATAAATGTGCAGAGAACCTTGGGATAAGTCGGAATGCCATTCGGAACTGGGTAAAGGCGGCATCTGAGAACGCCGGGGAAGTACCCGTACGGGGATCCGGGAACTATGCAAGTGATGAAGAGAAGGAAAATGCCCGGCTGAGAAAAGAACTCAGGGACACGAAAGATGCGCTTGAAATACTAAAAAAAGCCATCGGCATTCTGGGAAACTGACACAGGCCATCTTCCAGGCAACCGAGAGGGAAGAAGAACGGTTAAAGGAAGAGGGGAAACGCCGTCTGAATGTCAGCGGGGTGCTAAGGATTTTAGGCGTTTCAAGGAATGGCTATAACACTTTCAGAAAACATATGCCCTCTGCCGGCCAGGAAAAAAAGGAGCGGCGGATGGCAGAAATCAAAACAATATATGAGGAATCGCACGAAATTTATGGGGCTCCCAAGATAGCTGCAAAGATGCGGCAGAAAGGCGACAGGGTAAGCGGGAGGACTGTGGGGAAGTACATGAAGGAGATGGGAATCCGGGCATGTTACAGGAAACACCGGACCCGCACGACCAGGGAATGTGATTTCAGCAGCGAATTAAAAAACATACTGAACCGGGATTTCCAGCCCCAAAGGCCGGATGCGTCATGGTGCACGGATATCACCTATCTATGGACCGACGGGGGCTTTGTATACCTGGCCAGCATCATGGACCTGTATTCGAGGAAGATCATTTCCTGGACACTGGGGGAAACGCTGGAGGCAAAGTGGGTATTGGAGGCCGTGGAAAAAGCGAAAAAGGAACGGCGCGTAAGCCAGCCGCTGGTGATACACAGCGACCGGGGAGTGCAGTATACCTGCGGGGATTATGAGGAAGCGACGGAAGGGATGGAACGCAGTTATTCGTCGAAAGCCTGTCCATGGGACAACGCCTGCATAGAAAGCTTCCATTCCCTGATCAAGAGAGAATGGACCAGCCGGTTCCATATCATAGATTACAGCCATGCATACAGGCTCGTGTTTGAATATATAGAAGCGTTCTACAATACAGTGAGGATCCACAGCCATTGTGGATACCGCTCCCCCGGCGAATATGAAAAACAATATCTGGCCAGGATGGAAGCGAAAATGAAGGAAACAGGTTAAGCGTTGTCATGAGGAGCGGAGCCAAGGGGTGGGATAGATAAAAAGGAAGGAGGTACTGCCGGATGAAGTCAAAAAACGTGGAAACATTAATCCAGGAGAGGGAAAATCTGCGCGATCTGCTGGAAGACATCATGGAACGGATTCAGGAGTTTCGTGAGGAAGTGTTAACCGGATTGGATGATCTGGAAGACATGATTGCGGAAAACAGCGGAATCGGATTCCGTTGATTCGGCGAAAAAGTCCACGTTTAACTTGTACTTTTTCTTGACATAGTACCACCTGCAGGTTTTCACACACATAAGTGGATTCGGGTAAAATGTGCTGTGAGATCTGATTCTGCATTTCCGCAACACTGGAAGGGATTGCGTAGGAATTACAGACAACGATATTCTCCAGGTAAAGTTCCTCTTTTGACAGTTCGGATCTGGCCCTATAGGGATGTGTATCGGGAACGATACAGCACAGGGGTATCCTGAATAACTCTTTATAGACTGTATCGTTCTTTATGGGAATATCATTCTGGAAACCAAACAGCAGATCCAACTCATCCTGGTAGAAAAGATTCAGGATGGATCTGTGAGGGATTACTTTCAGGAATGGATAAAGCTCCGGCATTTGCTCTCCGCAGGATTTCAGTATCCTGCAGAGCAGGTCCAGATTGGCCTCGTTCTGGCATCCGATGGTTAGGATCTGCATGTTTGTGCTTTGGTGGCGCTGCAGTTTCTGCCCGGCAATTTTCAGTCTTCCCATAACATGTTTCGCGTCTTCCAGAAAGCTGATCCCGGCGGGGGTAAGGGTAACGGTCCTGGTAGTGCGGTGCAGAAGCTTTGTCCCCAGTTCATCTTCCAATGAGTGGATCTGCCGGGAAACGGCCGACTGGGTAATCTTTAAAATTTCAGCAGCTCTCGCAAAGTTCAGGTTTTCGGCAACCTGGATAAAGCTCTTTAACTGGTCTGTATTCATGGTTTACCTCGATTATTGCATTTTTGTCATTGATAATACCATATTTTCAATTCACAATCAAGTGTAAATGTGGTTAAATAGGTATTGCAAAGGTTAGCACTCAAAAAAAGAGAGTGCTAACAACAGTAAGAAAGGCAGGTAAGAAGATGGATACAACAGTAACAAAAACAAATCCGCTTGGCACGGAACGGATCGGAAAGCTGATCTTTACGTTTGCTGTTCCAAGCATCATTTCCATGGTGGTCAACGCTTTGTACAACATTGTTGACCAGATTTTTATCGGTCAGGGGGTAGGGTATCTTGGCAATGGCGCCACCAATGTGGTCATGCCCATGACGGTGATCGCGATCGCGTTAAGCCTGCTGATCGGTGACGGAGCCGCGGCCTACCTGAGCCTGAAGCTGGGCGAGGGGGATGAAGAGTCAGCGGCCAGGGGCATAGGATGCTCTATTTCGGTCATGGCAGTGGCGGGCATTGTCCTCTGCGTGCTGTTCAACCTGTTTCTGGAACCGTTATGCAGGCTGTTTGGCGCGACAGAAGACATCCTGCCTTACGCGATGGATTATGGACGGATCATTTCCTATGGGATCCTGTTTTCTTCCATTGATTCCGGCATGGCAGGCATGATCCGTGCGGACGGCAGCCCGAAATACAGTATGGCAGGGCTTCTGGTGGGCTGTATCACCAATATCATCCTTGACCCGATCTTCATTTTTGTGTTCCATTGGGGCGTAAAAGGAGCGGCCTGGGCAACGATCGCAGGGCAGATACTGAACGCTTTTCTGTATCTTGCCTATATTTGGAAATTCAAGAGCATTAAGCTGGATAAGAAGTGCTTCCGCATTTCTGGGAAAGTGATGGCGAAAGTCAGCAGTCTGGGCATATCCAGCTTTATCACGCAGATTGCCATTGTGCTGGTCATGGCGGTCACCAATAACATACTGGTATCTTATGGCGCGCGGTCGAAATATGGTGCGGAGATCCCCCTGACGACTATAGGTATTACCATGAAGGTGAACCAGATCGTCTCAGCCGTCCTTCTTGGACTGGCAACAGGCGCGCAGCCTATCTGGGGCTACAATTACGGCAGCGGGCAGAAGGACAGGGTAAAGCAGGCATACCGTATTATACTTACTGCGTCAACGATCATGCTGGTTCTGGCATTTCTGGTGTTCCAGTTCGCCCCTATGAGCATTGTCCGGCTCTTTGGTTCGGAATCAGAACTGTACAATGAGTTCGCGGTGAAATGTTTCCGCATCTTCCTTCTGGCGTGTCCGATCAACGGGCTGCAGATGGCAACAGGCATTTTCTTTCAGGCGATCGGAAAACCGACACAGGCAACCGTACTGTCCCTGTCCCGCCAGATCGTTTATCTGCTCCCGGCGACCTTATTGTTGCCGCTGGTATTAGGGGTGGAAGGGGCATTGTGGGCAGGTCCGCTGGCAGATGCGCTTGCGTTTATCACAACTTTGATCATGTTGAAATTATATTGGAAAAAGATTTAAGGAGGCATCTATGGAAGGAAGAATTATCACCATAAGCAGGCAGTGCGGAAGCGGCGGGCACAGCATTGGGAGCGAACTGGCCAAAAGGCTGGATGTGCCGTTCTATGACAGGGAGATCATTGAGATGGCGACAAAGGAAAGCGGGTTTCACAAGGAATTTGTTGAGGAAAAAGGGGAGCATATGAACAGCAGCCTGCTTTATAATATCGCCCGTTACGCATCATATGGGGGAAGAGGGCGGTATGAGGAGTATCAGCCGCTGCAGGATCAGCTTTACTTTGCGCAGGTAAAGGTCATTAAGGAGCTTGCGGGGAAAGGCCCCTGTGTCATAGTGGGCAGGTGCGCGGATTATATCCTGCGGGACAGGAAGGATGTGCTGAACGTCTTCATCCATGCGGATATGGCGTTCAAAAAGAAGCGCTGTACGGAGAGGGGGCAGTTTTCGGGCGAAAACGCGGATGACATGATCCGCAGGAGGGATAAACTGCGGGCAGACCATTACCGGTACTACACAGACCGGAAATGGGGGGATTCCTTAAACTACCATTTATGTCTGGACAGCGGCATATTCGGTATTGGGAAATGTGTCTCCCTGATCGAAGACGCCTGTAGAGGGATGGGTGTCGTGCTATAATAAAGTTGTAACGGGAGCGGCTGATGAGATATAATCAAAATCACGAGGAAAGAGGTACTCATTATGTCGCAAAATTACACCCCCGAATATATAAAGAAAATTGTTCGTCTTCATGAAGAAGAAGGACGAACCTACAAAAGCATCACCGCTGAATATGGTGTATTCAGGGCCGGCATCTCCAAGCGGTGCAGCGAATGCGGCAAAGAATGCCAGACAAATCCTCAAGCCTAAGAAGATTATGGCTCTATGAAGGAGGACCTTCGGCTAAAGCGGGAGAATGAAGAATTACGAAAGAAGGCAGTCGCTCTCTTTGAACCTGTTTCAATCTGTTTTATCGAAAATATAGCTTATCGGAGGCAGATATGTTAGAATAGGGATCAGAGGAGAAAAGAGCCTTTTTTATGGAAATTGGGAATACACTGGCAAAAAATATTACAGC
The DNA here is from genome assembly GCA_910573755.1 of Lachnospiraceae bacterium. Lineage (GTDB taxonomy): Bacteria > Bacillota > Clostridia > Lachnospirales > Lachnospiraceae > 1XD8-76. The sequence goes on from CAJTBO010000030.1 coordinate 4,833, forward strand.
GGCTGGGGAAAAGACCGCATATGAGAACAATTTGCTGTGGGAAATTTTTTTGTAAGAGGGAAAACGGGAGGACGTTTGCCGGCACGTTATTCTGCAGATGACAGACATAGGAATTATTAAATGTATTGGTCACAGATCGTAATGCTGCAATAATTATTGATAGCGATAAACGCAGTAAACATTCACGCATTAATGATAAAAAAGAGAGTTAAAGCAGAGCTTGAAAAGTATCAAATTTTTTGCTGGATTACCCAAGGAAAGGAAATCAAAAATCATATTCCATATATTGCAATAGAGCGGGCAAAAGCAAATGAAAAAATTGATAGATACGATTCGAAAATGGAATCCGAGTTTTGTAATTACACCAAGGTGAGAAAAGAAAACACAAAGGAGAAGCTGAAATGATGGAAATCCTGTATCGTTCTTTACATAACTTGGATTTGAGTAAAGAAAATCCAGTTCGGAAGGAGGTTCCCTCAGACTTTAATTCTTATATTGTGGAGTACATTAAGTTTGCAACTACCGAAAACAAGATATCCAAAGTATATTTTGTTCCGGATCATAATACTACAGTTATGCATTGTATTGCTGATTTGTCTGCGAATGTTGTTCGACAGGGAAATGCAGTGACAGATGAAACAGTTCCCATGGAATTATCAGATAGTATAGCACGGAAGCTTCTTGCTATTGAGCGGATTGTCCAAACGAGAATGGCGCATATTACGAATGTGCAGCGAGGCAGCATTGTACAGGCACTCATTCTGGAAGATGGAGAGTATCGATTTATTATTGCGAAAGTTGAACATTCCGAATGGTATGATGGAGAGACTTTAGCTAAAAACTTTGGTTTTCCCGGTGAAAATAAACGTGTGTGGAAATCAGCAGTTGTAGATTTATCGATTGAGGATGGAAATGTAATACATGGAAATATAAAAGTATTTTGTAATACAGGAGCTCAGTATTGGACGAGGGATTTTCTCGAGGTTAAAGAAGCGAATTCCGATAAGGTAAATACAGAGAATGTTTTAAGTATAGTGGTGCGTGAACTGAAACGGTCAGTGAAGAAAAAATCACTTTATGATTATTACAATCTGAAAAATTCTCTGAATCATGCCTTACAGTCAGACAAAATGATCAACTATCCTGATTTGATAGGGGACTTGTTTGATACATATCAGCCATCGGATCCATCTATTAATAAGGAAGCTGTTAGGAGAAAATTGCTTAGTCATGCTGACGGCGGGAAATTCGACACTCAATTTCATGCAGATCCGAGTGTGGTTAAAAAGAATAGCAAGACAAAATATCGTGTCAACGCATATGTTAATCTGATTGTGGAGGAACTACAACCTGACAGAGAAGCTTTGATTAAGGCAGAGCGATGGCTGTCAGGTGAACAGGTACTTATAGTTGCATGTGATGATGAGGACACATTTGAAGCATTCTACAAAGAAGAATAATAGCAGAAAACAGAAAGAGGTAGGGACATGACAGATATGATGCAGATTTCAAATGAAATATTTGGAGAATCATGCCTTATCACGTGTAAAGAAGTTTTATACAGTTTCCAGATTAAGTACAAGATAACCGCCTTGGTTTTGCCTGCTGCTGAAAAATTAGCTGAGTTATGTGATAGATGCTTTAGATATGATGATATTGAGATTCGATTTGATAGCGTTGAGAAATTCAGCTTTTCGAATAAGGATAGTTCAATACAGAGTGCATATGATAGATATAGATGCTCGTTGGAGCCGGACGATACGGTTGAAGCGGTTATTGATATTAAAAAGAAATTTAAAGATAACGCTATCAGTGTTTATAGCATTGAAAAATTTACAGAATTTTTATGTGGACTGAAAATAGAAGAGAGCCTTCATTTATTTGCTGATTTATTTGAGAAGGAAAAACAGCATATTTATTTCCGGATTTTGAACTGTGATAGCTGCATTCATACAAACTCTATAGCCTTTGGGGGAGAAGCTTGGAATTGGGATGGAACAACGGATCGTGATAACTATATTAGAAACTGTAATTACTCCAGTGTGTTCTTTGGAAGAGAGCAGTATCCGGTAGTTCCACAGGATTTTACGGTTATTGAACAAATGTATGACAGCCGTCTAGATAGAATAAAAGGATTGTTTGATAAGCTGAGGAGTGTTTTGTCGTATATGTATATTGCAAATACTTCTAATATTGTTGGAAATCAGGCTATTCTACAATTTGGTTTAGATATGAACGGAAATAAATATGAATTAGACCAATTAAGCGGAAATTTATATGTGTGTAAATTATATGATTGGATATATAAGGAGGAAGGCTGTATAAATCGTGCCAGTATTGCCAGAAATATTATTAATGTATATTGTAGAACGAAAGAGGATATTTTAAATATTGGTGAGAACGTTTACAATTCGTCTATTGCAAATTATACGATATATCAGAAAAAGCATACAGAACAATATATCGAACTGAAGAATAAACTGTCTGGATTTATTGTAGAATCGGCTGGACAGCTTCAGGAACTTGCACATGATCTGGTGGAGGGTTTTAGAAATAATTTTGTTGCTGTAATCGTATTTTTAATGACTGTATTACTCACGGATTCGATTGATTTTAGTAATTTTACACAGACTAAAGTTTCAGCAAATATTGTTGCAGTATGCGGCATTTTCACATTTACTTCGATATTGTACATGATAGTTACCATTATAACAGGGAATACGAAGTGGCGATGGATTGAGAAATCATATTGTGATTTAAAAGAGAATTATAGCGGAGTGCTTGACAGACGGGATATTGAAACTGCGGTAAAAAATGATGCCGCATTTAAGAATACAGAGAAAGAGTATAAGAAAGTTCGTTTTTTGATCAGTGGTGTTTGGGCACTAGCCATTATTGGAATGTTGGTTTTTACATCGATTATTTGGTTCAATGGCCGGCGTAATGAAATACTATCAACGGGGGCATATCAGTCAGAGGGCCAAATAGATTCGCTGGAAGAGAAAATATCGGAAACAAGAGTAGATGTGGAAATGGAATAAAGCAAGAGAATTCTGCGGTATCGGAGTATTCAAGTACCAAAAGCAGAGAAAGTTAAATATATCGGGATGTTGAAGAGAAAGTTTTGATGAAAGGATGTTTTAAGTCAGTGCGTATTTTACCAATTCAAAATATCCCTCATCCTCGCATAAACCCGTCGTTCCATCCCGAAGGTCGCAAAATAGACGGGCATGTAATTCCAATCTCATAAAAAAGCAAAACGCTGGAAACACACATGGTTCCAGCGTTTTTTGGGGTTTGTGCGCCATGGGCGGCTCTAACGGGTGTAAGTTCCGAACATGCCCGGGGAGTGGGAAATGTAAAAGCAGAGTAGATGGCTTCCGTCCGGCCAGATGTGCACAGCAGGCAGTCACTAAGGCATTAGAGATGATGAATGATGGACACAGCCGGATTATAGACGTTGACCCTGCAAAGTTCTTTGATACTGTAAACCATGACAAGCTGATGACTATTTTGGGCAGGACTATCAAGGACGGCGATTTGAGAACGGTCAAAAACCTGCCGGATAGAAAATAGCTTGACACATAAATCCTACAAATGTAATATTATTTTATACATTGCATTCCTGACAGAGATTTTAAAAATATTAAAATATTATATGATGATCAGGAAAACAGACAGGAAAAAGGGAGCTATTGGAAGATAACAGGCAGGGAAGAAAGAGAGCTATTGGAAGATAACAGGCAGGGAAGAAAGAGAGCTATTGGAAGATAACAGGCAGGAAAAAGAGGGCTATTGGAAGATAACAGGCAGAAAAAAAGAAAGCTGTCAGAAGAAAACAGGAGGTAATGATGAAAAGAAAGGGCAATCATTTTAAAGTGATATGCGGGTTCTTTTTATGTGCAGTTATTCTAACAGGCTGTTCCGGCGGCCATCAGGCGGCAGAAGAAATTTCCGTAGAAGACGGGAGAGAAGAGCCGAAGGAAGGAATAGCGGATGCGGGAAAAACGGATACAGGAAAAACGGAAGAAACAGAAACGGGGAATCGGGAGGCAGAGCCGAAGAGCGCTTCTATAGAGGCAGACAGAGAGGCTTCCAAGAAGGATATTGTGATGGAACAGGGAATGATCACTCCGGAGGTCATCAGCACAGACTGGTCGGAATATTTCAACGGGCTGAACGGGACGGCAGTTATATATGACGCTGCCCACGGAAAATATGCAATATATAATGATGGTCCTGCGTTGGAGAGAAGGTCTCCATGCTCCACGTTTAAGATCGTTTCCTCCCTGATCGCACTGGAAAACGGCATTATCATACCGGAGGATTCCACCCGGGTGTGGAGCGGTGAGATATTCTGGAATGAAGACTGGAATAAAGATATTGATTTCGGGGAAGCATTCCGCACTTCCTGCGTATGGTATTACAGACAGGTCATAGATGATATCGGAGAGGATATGATGCAGAAAGAACTGGATAAACTGCAGTACGGCAACAGTGATATTTCCGACTGGGAGGGGAGGCTGAACACAAACAATAATAACCGGGCTTTAACCGGTTTTTGGCTCGAATCGTCTTTAGGGATATCCCCTAAGGAACAGACGGAGGTAATGGAACATATCTTTGGCGAGGATTCGGATTATTCAGAAAAAACGCTGGATGAGTTGAAGCGGGTCATGCTGGTATCGGAACAGGAGCGGGAAGATATTTCCATATACGGGAAGACAGGAATGGGAAAAGCCGGGGGCGTTGTCGTCGACGCATGGTTTACCGGATTCGCGGAAAGCACGGAGGGGAAGATATACTTTTGTGTGCATCTTGGAAGAACAGACGGCATGAATGTATCCAGCGCGGGGGCAAAGGAGATCGCGCTTCAAATCGTGTCGGACTATTATGAGGAAGAAGCCGAAGAATGGACTGATACAAAAAGCGGATAAAGTTGCAGGCGGATTGATTGATACCGGCTGTAAAAAATGTTAAAATGTTGTATATTTTATATGTATTATACAAAGGAGAAGGATTACGATGAGTGATTTTCCTGATTTAGTGGAATTATGCAAAGGACACAATATTTACATCCAGACACACAATTTTCCGGACCCGGACGCGATCGCTTCTGCTTACGGGCTTCAGAAACTGCTGCTTTTTTATGAGATACCTTCAACGCTCTGTTATGACGGCAGAATCGATAAACTAAGCGCGTCGAAGATGCTGGAGGTATTTCAGATACAGATGCTGTCTTATGAAAGCCTGCTGCCGGATATGCAAAAGGACGATTATATCATATGTGTGGATTCCCAGAAGCACAGCGGTAATGTTACTGATTTTGTGGGGGATGAGGTGGCATGTATCGACCATCACCCTACCTTTGTACAGATGGATTATCGATATCAGGATATCCGCATTACGGGAGCGTGTGCTACTTTGATTGCTGAGTATTATAAGAAAGCGGGAAAGGAGCCGGACCGCGATACGGCGACAGCGCTTCTTTACGGATTAAAGATGGATACACTGCAGTTCACGAGAGGGGTGACAGGGGCTGACATTAAGATGTTTGAATTTCTGTTTCAATACTGTGATCAGGAAAAACTGGCAGATTTAGAGAGAAATAATATGGAGTTTGACGATCTGAAGGCATACGGCGCGGCGATCGAGAGCATAGAACTCTATGATAAAACAGGATTTTCCTGTATTCCGTTTTCCTGTCCTGATGCGTTGATCGCGATACTTTCGGATTTTATCCTTGCGTTGATTGAGGTGGAGGTTGCGGTTGTATTTTCTTACAGAGAGGACGGGATAAAGCTTTCCGTGCGCTCTGAAGATCCGAAGATTCATGCGGGAGATATGATCCATGATGCTCTTCTGGGTATAGGAAACGGCGGCGGACATGCCTCTATGGCGGGAGGGCTGATCAAAAAGGAGAATGTGGGAGCGCTGGGGCGTTATCCGAAGGATGCGGTCAGAAATCTGTTTTTAAAAGTATTAGAAGGAAAAGAGGCAGTACATGTTGAATAAAAATATGCAGGGAGGATACCGGAATGCGCATTCTGATCGCTGAGGATGAATCAGAACTTGCAAAGGGGTTAAAGTTTTTGCTGGAAAAGAATAAATTCTCTGTGGACATAGCCGCTGACGGGGCGGAGGCGCTGGATTATTTTTGCGGCGGGAATTACGACGTTATTATACTGGATATTATGATGCCGAAGATGAACGGGCTGGAGGTTTTAAGGAGCATCAGAAGGACGGGGGCAAATGTGCCGATCCTGATGCTGACGGCTAAAGCGGAGATCGAGGACCGGGTGGCAGGGCTGGAGGCTGGAGCGGATGATTATCTGCCGAAGCCGTTTGCGAGCCGGGAGTTTATTGCCAGGGTAAAGGCGCTTTCGCGCAGGAATACGGGATACGCGGAGCAGCTTTTATCCTTCGGGGATGTAAAGCTGGACTGTAACCGGTATGAACTTATCTGCGGGAAAGAAAAGATACGACTGAACAATAAGGAGTTCCAGCTGATGGAACTGTTCATGCGGCATCCGCATTTTGTATTTTCAGCAAATCATCTGATGGACAGAATCTGGGGGCAGGATTCCGAATCGGATATCAGCGTGGTCTGGACTTATATCGGGTTTATCCGGAAGAGGCTGAAACAGGTTAATGGCGGCATTGAGATCAGGACTGTCCGCGGCGCGGGATATTCACTGGAGGAGGAGGCATGCTGAAGAAGATGCGGAGGCGGTTCATGTTATCCGCAATGGCGGCTTTCGGAGCGGTGATGCTGGTAATCGTCATCGGGATCAATGCGGTGAATTATGCGCAGACCAGATCCGTGCAGGATGATTTGATCCGGAATCTGTTGGAGTATGAGCAAAGGGCCCTGACGGAGCCGAAAAAACCGCGGCCGCCTATCGGGGAGATGCCGGGACGGGGACCGGAGGATGAGTTTACGACCCGGTTTTTTACGGTACACTGCGATCTGTCCGGGGAAGTTAAGGGGATTTCCAGAGACCATATTTCTTCGGTGGATGAAGAAACGGCGAAAGCCTATACGGAAAAGATACTTCTGAAAGGGAAGGAAAAAGGATACTACGGAGAATATCGTTATCAGGTAAAGACGGATGCGTCCGGGATCACGGTTTTGTTTTTAAACGTTGCGAAAGATATGCAGTTTATGAGGACGCTGCTATTGGTGTCTTTGGTCATAGGGGTCTGCAGTTTTCTGGTTGTTTTTGTCCTGATCTTCGTTTTTTCCGGATATGCGGTGCGGCCCTATATCAAAAATATAGAGCGGCAGAAGAGGTTTATTACGGATGCGGGGCATGAACTGAAGACGCCGATCACTTCCATTGTGACCAGTGCGGATATCGCGGCGATGGAGCATGAGGGCGATGAATGGATCGCCAATATTCAGAAGCAGAGCGCACGGCTGTCGAAGCTGGTGGGGAATCTTGTGGCGCTGTCAAGGCTGGATGAGGAGATGCCTTTTCCGGAAAAGGATACGTTTTCCCTGAGCGATGCGGCGTGGGAGAGCGCGGAGCCCTTTGCGGTCATCGCAAAGGCGGAAGGAAAGAAATACAGGCAGAATATAGAGGAAAATCTGGCATTGTACGGGGAGCGGAATGCCGTGCAGCAGATGCTGTCCATTCTGCTGGATAATGCGGTGAAGTATTCTGACAGAGGCGGGGAGATCCGATTGGATATTTACCGCAGGAAGAAAAAAATTTATATAGAAGTATTTAATACCTGTGATCTGCCGGATGTTTCCGAGTTGGAGAGGGTGTTTGACCGGTTTTACCGTCTGGATGAATCCAGATCGGCGGCCGGTGGCGGAACGGGGATCGGGCTGTCCATGGCGCAGGCTATCGCGGAAAATCACGGCGGCAGGATCGAGGTAAAAAGTCAGAGCGGGAAGACGATCCGGTTCAGGGCTGTTTTGTAAAGAGGCATCGGGGTATCCGGTGCTTTTTTCACGAAAAATACACAGACTATTTTAAGTACATTTCAGGTGGCTTTCTTATACTTTTTCCGTGCACCGGAAGTAACGGAAAAGGATAAGAAAGCTTTTTTGTGCCGGAAGTAAGGGAAAAGGTATAAGAAGGTTTTCTATGTACCGGGAGTAACAAAAAGTCGAATGTGACAGGAAGGGATTATTAAAGGGGCATCAAATGGAACAGAAAGAGCATTTCCGTCATGAACTGAAATATCGGATTGCATATCCGCAGTATCAGGAACTGCGGAGCCGCCTGAGGACAGTCATGCGGCCGGACCTGCATACAGGAGCTGACGGCAGGTATCTGATCCGGAGTATTTATTTTGACAATTACAAAGATAAAGCCCTGCAGGAGAAAACGGAGGGCGTCGCCAGACGGGAAAAATTCAGGATCAGATATTATAATGACGATTTTTCATTTATCGTACTGGAAAAGAAAAGGAAGGATAATAATCTTTGCTTAAAGTTTGATGCAGAGATCACCGAGGAGGAGTGCCGGCAGTTGCTGGAGGGCAGTCTGAACTGGATGAGAGGACATCCGTCAGAGCTGGTGCGGGAACTGTATGTAAAGATGCATACGCAGATGCTGCGGCCGAGGGTGCTGGTATCCTATGTACGAGAGCCTTATATTTACAGGGCAGGGAATGTCAGGGTGACATTCGATTCTCAGGTCAGGACAACACTGTATCACAGAAGGTTTCTGGAGGAGAAGGTGATTGATATCAGTGCTTTTGATGAATCGCGGGATATGATACTGGAAGTCAAGTATGATGCTTTTTTGCCGGAGGTGGTACGGGGAATGCTTCAGACCGGTGTGATGCGGCAGGAGGCGTTTTCCAAATATGCGGCATGCAGAAGATTTGGGTAGGAATCAGGAGGGCGGATGCAGTGGAAGGGCGTCTGCGGAACTGGAAAACGGCAGATGTACTGGAAGGGTATCTGCGGAACTGGAATAGGAGGACATAATTCATGACATTTAATGACATTTTTAAATCCGGCTTTCTGGAGAATATTACGGAGTTTTCAGCGGTGGATACGCTGATCGGGATGTTGTTTGCGCTTGTGATCGGGCTGTTTGTGTTTATGGTGTACAAAAAGACATTCAATGGCGTGATGTATTCCAGCGGATTTTCGCTGACGCTTGTCGGGCTTGCCCTTGTGACAACACTGATCATCATGGCGGTGACATCCAATGTGGTGCTTTCCCTCGGAATGGTCGGCGCGCTTTCGATTGTCCGGTTTCGGGCGGCAATCAAGGAACCGATGGAGATCGTGTATCTGTTCTGGGCGATCGCGGCAGGGATTGTGATAGGGGCCGGGATGATTCCGCTTGCCGTGATCGGTTCTGCGATCATAGGGGTGGTACTGATCCTTTTTGCGAATCGTAAGGTGCATGAAAATCCTTATATCCTGATCATGAACTGCACGGATGAAGGGGCGGAAGAAACGGCGTTGAATCTGACGGAAAAGGCGGTGGAACGGTTTGTGGTGAAATCCAAGACGGTAAATGCGGGAGGGATCGAGCTGACTGCGGAGATCCGGATGAAGGATGCGGAAACTTCCTTTGTCAACAGGCTGGGAGATATCGACGGAGTGAGTGATGTGACGCTGGTAAGCTACAACGGGGAGTATATGTCCTGAGGAAGGAGGTATATATGATTACCCATAGAAATATAACAGGAGTTGTCGGCAGCCTGATGGCGGCAGCGGTTCTGGCCTGCTTTGTTGTGATGGCATTTCCGCAGAAGGCGGTAGAAACACTGGGCGGAAATGCGATAGCCATGGAGTATGAATCGGAGCTATTTGACACGGATCAAATCATTCAGATCGATATTCAGATGGAAGAGGCGGACTGGGAGGAGATGCTGGCTGAGGCGATGGCAGAGGAGTATTATGCCTGCGATGTTGTGATAAACGGTTGGAAGATCTGTAATGTGGGAATACGGCCGAAGGGGAATACCAGTCTGTCATCTATTGCCTCAGACCCTGATACAGACAGATTTTCGCTGAAACTGGAATTTGACCATTATACGAAGGGTCAGACCTGTTTCGGGCTTGATAAACTGATCCTGAATAATAATTATGCGGATGCGACCAATATGAAGGAGGCAATCGTATACGATATGTATCAGTATCTGGGAGCGGACGCGTCGCTGTACAATTATGCGGAGATATCGGTGAACGGAGTATATTGGGGAGTATATCTGGCGCTTGAGGCTGTAGAGGAAAGTTTTTTGCTGCGAAATTATGGTACGGAGGACGGAGAACTCTATAAGCCGGAAAATATGGACGGAGAGCGAAACGGGCAGGAGAGGCCGGAAGGAGAAGCGCCGTTCGGAGGCGGGATGCCGGAGCCCCCGGAAGAAGAGGCGCCGTTCGGAGGTTTTTCTAAGGACAATGGAGGCGCGGACCTGAATTATACGGATGACGCGATGGAAAGCTATTCCGTGATATGGGACGGAGAAGTGACAGATGCCACTGATCAGGATCACCGCAGGGTTGTCACAGCCCTGAAAAATATAAGTGAAGGAACAGATTTAGAGAACTATCTGGATGTGGACAATGTGCTGAAATATATGGCAGTGCACACATTTTCCGTGAATATGGACAGTCTTTCCGGAAATATGACGCACAATTATTATCTGTATGAGCATAACGGACAGTTGAATATCCTTCCCTGGGATTATAATCTGGCTTTCGGCGGAATGGGCGCAGGAATGGGAGGAGCGGGCAGAGGACAGCAGGGGCAGGATACAGGCGCTTCGGCTGTGATCAATGATGCCGTTGACACGCCTTTTCAGGGGACGGAATTTTTCGATGCCCTGCTGGAAAATGAGGAATATCTTTCCCGATACCATGAGTACCTCAGACAGCTTACAGAAGAGTATGTTTTTGGAGGAAAATTTGAGGAAACCTATCTCCGCATCAGAAGCCGGATCGATGTACTGGTTCAGAATGATCCCACAGCATTTTATTCCTGTGAGCAATACGAGGCGGGTGCGGCTATGCTTTATCAGACCGTTATGCTGAGAGCGGAAAGCATTCAGGGACAGATAGATGGCGTGATCCCGTCTACGGATGAGGGGCAGATGGCGGATGATTCTGATCTTATGGATGCATCGGAGATCGATGTGAATGTGATGGGAAGTTTTGAAAAAGGACGGAAATAGCGGGAAAGAAATAATCAAAGAGAAATTAAAAGAGGGGAGTAAAAAGAGAGAAGTAAAAAGAGAGAAGCCGGATTTGGATGCGGTTTTTCTCTTTTGCGTCTGTCGGCTAATCTGTAAGGCAAGAAAGAAGAGATGGTTTTTCAGCAGGGGATTTTTCGGAAAGTTTTTTCATAACAGGTGTAATAAACCGCCTTGAGTATCGCAGTGACATGTAGTAGAATGATTTTATAAAATCGAAGTTCGGGGGATATTGTGAAAGTACGCTGTGTAGTCGAGAGAATTACATATCAGAATCCGGATAACGGATATACCGTGCTGAAAGTGCGCATCAAAGGTTATGATGATCTGGTGCCGCTGGTCGGGAATCTTTTTGATGCCAATGTGGGATCTGTGCTTCTGGCGGAGGGAAACTGGAAGGTGGACGCGAAGTACGGCAGGCAGTTTGTGGCGGAGAGCTGGGAAGAGACCATGCCTGCCACGATTTACGGCATTGAAAAATATCTGGGTTCCGGGCTGATCAAGGGGGTCGGGCCGAAATTCGCAAAGCGGATCGTGCAGAAGTTCGGCACGGACACGCTGGAGATCATTGAAACAGATATCAAAAAGCTTCTGGAAGTGGAGGGCATCGGCAAAAAGCGGGTGGATCAGATTGCCGAGAGCTGGGAGCGGCAGAAGGAGATCAAGAATGTGATGCTGTTTCTGCAGGATCACGGCGTGAACACTTCCTACGCGGCGAGGATATACAAACAGTATGGCAATGAGAGTATAGCAGTTGTCAGGGAAAATCCGTTTCGTCTGGCGGATGATATCTGGGGGATCGGTTTTCGCACCGCAGACCAGATCGCGCAGAAGCTGGGCGTTCAAAAGGAAGCCTATATGCGCCTTCGGAGCGGCATCATGTATGCGCTCAGCGATCTTGCGGAGCAGGGACATGTTTACGGAGAGAAATATCAGCTGGCGCGCCATGCGGCAGAACTTCTGGAGGCGGAGGAGTCTTCCGTGATCATGACGATGGATCAGATGCTGAAGGACAGGGATCTGATACAGGAGACGAAGATCAGCTTTCAGGAGGAAGTGGGAGATGATGTCAGGCTGGATGCCGTTTATCTGCCGCCTTTTTTCTTTGCGGAAAGGGGAACAGCCGGTAAACTGAAGAAACTGCAGGCGGCGCCGGCGGGGGACAGGCTCTGGAGCAGGCTGATGGAGGCGAGGGAAAAAAACGGGAATGATCATCTGTCGGTGGATGTGTCTTATATAGAACAGTTTGTTCATATGGAGTATGATGAGGTGCAAAAGGACGCGATCCGCAGGGCGGCGGTATCTAAAGTGATGGTCCTGACCGGAGGGCCGGGAACCGGAAAGACCACGACGACGCAGGGGATCATTGCGGCTTTTCGCGCCTACGGCTTAAAGATTCTTCTGGCGGCGCCGACAGGACGGGCAGCACAGCGGATGAGTGAGGCGACAGGCCTTGTGGCGAAGACGATCCACAGGCTGCTGGAGTGCAAACCGCCGGAAGGATATCAGAAAAATGAAGAGAATCCGTTAGAGGGCGATGTGCTGATCGTGGATGAGTGTTCCATGATCGACATTATATTGATGAATTCACTGCTCAAGGCAATCCCGCAGGGGATGCGGCTGATCCTGGTGGGAGATATCGATCAGCTCCCTTCGGTGGGGGCGGGAAATGTTCTGCGGGATATCATTGATTCAGGATGTTTTCCGGTGATACGGCTGACGAGGATATTCCGGCAGGCACAGACCAGCAGGATCGTTATGAATGCCCATCGGATCAACGGCGGGAAAATGCCGGATATTTCTAACGGAAAAGAGACGGATTTTTTCTTTCTGGAGCGGGAAGAGCCGGAGGCGGTGCTGCCGGAGATCGTTGATCTGGTAAAACGCAGGCTTTCCGGATATTACCGGATGAGCCCCACGCAGATTCAGGTGCTGACACCGATGCAGAGAGGCGTGGTGGGGGCGGCAAACCTGAATATCGCCCTGCAGGAAGCGCTGAATCCGGGAGGGGATGGACTGCGCAGGAGCGGTGTGGTCTTCCGGCTGCATGACAAGGTGATGCAGATCAAAAATAATTATGATAAGGAAGTTTTTAACGGGGATATCGGGATCGTGGAAGAAGTGGATATGGAGGAGCGGGAACTTACCGTCCGGTTTGATGAGAGGCAGGTTGCTTACGATGTGACGGAACTGGATGAACTGGTGCTCGCCTATGCGACCACGATCCATAAGGCGCAGGGGAGCGAGTATCCGATCGTGGTGATGCCGGTCCTGATGACACATTTTGTGATGCTGCAGAGAAACCTGATCTATACCGGGATCACCCGGGCGAAAAAGATACTGGTCATGGTGGGAACAAAAAAGGCGCTCGCCTATGCGGTGCGGAATCTGACTGTGACAAGGAGAAATACGATGCTTAAGGAGAGGCTTGCCGGGGAAATTCCGGTGAAAGGGGAAAAAAAGCCGGCGGCGGTTTATCCGTTTGAGACGGAGCGGAAAGAGGGAGAGAATGAATAACTCAAACTTCGCACATAGATTTTAGCTATGCACCTTGAAAATTCAATATCTGGCAGTGATTCAATTATCAAAGAACAGTCTTTTATGCCGCTATGCTGCAACTAATTGCGATTGTAGCAGAGATGGCAACGTGCTGATGAATGCTTCAACCAGTTCATCTATCTTTTCATCAACGAGATCGCAGTGTTCCTCTAAAAGTTTCCGGAACATTTGGAGCAGCATCTGAAATGCCTGTATCCATGTAATGTCAGACATTTCGTCAGTAAAGTATAGAAATAATTCCCCAAGAGACCGGTTGTCCTTTGATTCCCTGTTTTCGATGGACAGCATCATATATCTGGTAAAGACAACCGCTGTGTGGGCGCTCATTGCATCAAAAGAAAGGGAATGGCATTCTTTGCTGAGCCTGAGATAACTCTTGCAGACTTTGAAGAATACTTCGATATCCCAGCGTTTCCCATAAAGGCGGATGATTTCTTCTTCACTTAAAGACATATCCGTTGAGATAAGGCACAGGTACTCTTTCCGCTTATTCCGGTTGCGGACATATACGACTCTGGCGGGGATGGATTTTTCTCCCCTGATCACTTCCACTTCTACTGATAAGAGATATCTGGAACGACCCCTGCGTTTCTTGTTCTTCTTGTAGATATGGATAAGTGAAAGGGCTTCTCCATTGTACCGGAAGAACATCTTTGGTGTCTTCTTGATCATTCCGATTACTTCATAACCAAGATTTTTTACAGCATGAAGCGATTTTGGAGAAGAAAACCAGCTGTCAAAGAGAACATATTTTGCAGGAATGTCAGCATTTTTAGCGGCTTTGAGAAGTTCTAACATAGCCTGCGTCCCTTTTGTCATAGAAAGTTTGCGGCGCTTATAACCAACGGTTCTCTTATCAAGGCTGACGGCTTCATTCACACGGTTTTTCTTATTGTCCGTGGATAAAAGGATGCTGTTTATGGGAAGGAATGTAGTGCCGTCTGTCCATCCAAGGGTCAGCATACGGAATCCAAATTGATAGGCATGTTTTGCATGGTCGTAAGTTTTTGCAAGGAGTTCCACCTTTTTGGAACGGTTCCTTTCAAACATGGAATCATCAATACAGAGTACATTTGTCCTGCACGCATCATTCAGCGGCACAACGGCGTCCCGGATGATCCTTGATGCAAGTACCGTTGTGAACCTGATCCAGTTGATCTGTGTAGATTTCATAAAACGGTATACAGTGTCTTTTGCGAAAGAAGGCGTATTTCTTCCGGACAGAAGATGCATGTACATGCTTCTGTTTGAAAAGATCAGGAGAAACAGGTACTGGAAAATCTGTGTCACAGGCGTGCCTTTCTTATGGTAAGCGCCGGATGCCTTTAAAGCAGACGTCACATGGAATCTGGAAAAAAATCTTTTGATAGTTTTAGAGATCTGGTTATCATTCTGGTTGTCTTGTGTTATACTGTTATTCATAGCATGAGCCTCCGGTGGTATTTTGTTTTTGGACAACTCAATTATACCAAAACCAGAGTGTTTCATGCTATTTTATTGCCAGTTATGATTGAATTTTCAAGGTGCATAGGCACTTATTCAAGTGCGAAGTTTGAGTGAATAATTAGTGTCTGCTGAACAACTTAAAATATTGATAAATACTGAATTTTCCAGCATTTTTTGTTATAATAATTGCATGGAACAAAGATATAATCGCTTTATTTTCTTGCAGAATTTTTATAAAAGTCAGGAGATGCCATGTATAAGACACCAGATAAAAGCCAGCCCTCACTACTTGATTTTGACCAGCCCCTCGGACTCCGGATGAACCCAGATAACCGCTGGGTGCAGCTTGCGGACAGGGCTCCGTGGGGCATATTTGAAGAAAAATATGCCGCCCTCTTCCCCAGCGGAACAGGGAACGTGGCAAAGCCGCTGCGCCTTGCACTCGGCTCCCTGATCATCCAGAACAGGTTCCAGTATTCGGACCGGGAGCTTGTGGAACAGCTTTCAGAAAACCCCTACTTGCAGTATTTTATCGGCCTTCCGGGATACCAGCCCCAGGCACCGTTTGACGCCAGCACGCTTGTATGGTTCCGTAAGAGGATCACCATGGATATCCTGAATGAGGCTAATGAATATATGCTCGAACACAAGGACGATGACGGCCCGGCGCCGCCGGCATCCGGCGGCCCCAGCGGGGATGCCCCGCAGGGGGAAGAAGCCGCAAACAGCGGGACACTCATCATAGACGCCACCTGTGCCCCTGTGAACATCCGGTACCCACAGGATATTTCCCTCCTGAACGAGGCAAGGGAAAAGCTGGAATATATCATTTACCGGATGTGCAAGTCCTATGGGCTCACCCTGCCGCGCCGTTACCGCCGGAACGCAAGGAAAGACTACCTGGCATTCGTAAAGAGCAGGAAGCACACAGAGGAGAAAGTCCGTGAAGCGGTAAAAAAACAGCTTTCCTACGCGCGCAGGGACATCAGGTACCTGGAGGGCTTCTTCAGCCAAGGGTATGCCCCGGATAAGAAAGACATCCCATTGCTGGTGACGATCTTCCGCCTGTGCCAACAGCAGGAGTACATGTATAAAAACCATGTCCATTCGGTGACGGACCGTGTCGTCAGCATACGCCAGCCATGGATCCGCCCCATTGTCAGGGGGAAAGCCAGCGCACCGGTGGAATTCGGGCCGAAGCTGGATGTCAGCATCGACAGCGGGGGCTATGGGCGGATCGAAAAAGTCTCTTTTGACGCTTATAACGAAAGCGGCAGTCTGGCTGCGGCGCTAGAGCGGTATCGGGAACGGACAGGACGGTACCCCGAACGCGTACTGGCAGACAAAATATACCGGACAAAAGAAAACCGTGCTTACTGCCGCAAAAACGGCATAAGGCTTTCCGGCCCAAGACTCGGCAGGCCATCCAAGGATAACAGGGCTGACAAAAAACAGGAATATCAGGATAACACAGACCGGATAGAAGTGGAACGGTTCATCAGTCGGAGCAAACGCTGCTTTGGCATGGGACTTATTGTCACAAAGCTTGAAACAACACAGCTTACGTCGGTTGCGTTATCTGTATTCGTGTCGAATCTTTTCAGGATTCAGAGGCGAATATTTGCAGTCATTTTTAGTATACACTATAAATTTATAGTATGTGTTGCCTGAAGCAAGCTAAAACATCTTGTTCAGCAGACACTAATTATTACGTTATAAATCTGGAGGAAGTTGATATAGAGGAAGATCATCCATATACTTTGATATTTAAGGGATATATTCCTGCCTTTGGCGGCAGCAGGCTTTATACCTTTAAGTATGACGGAGCTGTTACTTATACAGATGCAGCGATAGCCGAAGATATTAAAGAAGATTTTGCAGAACAGTTATCAGAAGATTACGGATGCGGATACAAGTTTGATCTGACCGAAGTAAAAGAAAAACTGGAGGCTAAACATCAGTATAGGATGAAGATGGTATGATGTCTGCATAAAATAGTAAAAAAAGGATAACATCTGTTAACTATCCTGTTGTTTTGACCGATATAAAAATTGAGTATGATTTTATTAGAGAATGGTGTCAAATACTCACTGAAACGGATTTCAGTAAAAAGATCACGGAGGATAGATCAAAATATGGGCATGATGATAGGAGCGGATGGTGTTGTGATACGGACAGCGAATCCGTATGGAAGTAATAGCAGCAACACGCGCAACATAAAGACAACAACAAATAAAAAGAAGAAATATAAGAAGTTAAATTATAATTACAGGGAGGTTTCCGGAAGGATCCTCCGCGCAAAAACTTCTGTCAGCACAAGACAGGTAGTGACGCATGCGCGGACAGTGGTGGCGATGCTCCGCAGGAGATACGGGTGCGGGGAGTACAATGACAGGGATCTGGAGATCGCTATTATCCATGCGGAAAAAATGGTGAGGATCGCCAAAAAGAAACTGAAAAATATAAAGGCGGAAGAGCTTGCACAGCGTACCTCTGAGGCGGAAAAAATAACAGAGGAGCGGGAGGAAGAAAATGCATCCGAAACGAAGGAGACGCAGCCTGAGAGCGGTGAGATGAGCGAAGAAGAACTGCGTAAAATGATACGCCGGCTGCAACAGGAACTGCAGGAACTGGCGGCGGAAAATAGTATGGATGAACTGACGCAGGAGTGTTACGGCGGCGGTGGCAGGATGAATGAAGAAGAGCTGAAGCTGATGAAAAAGAAACACCGCTGTGATGAAATGCGTCAGATCGTGGAAGCGGATATGAAATACCTGAAAGCTATGTTTCAGCGTATGATGCAGGAGCAGCAGGAGATAGCAAGCGCTGCCACATTAGAACTCAGCGGTGCGATGGTGAGTGCGCCTGCCGGTGTTTCGCCGGCGGCAGGAGGAAGTGCACCGGCAGCGATGGAGGGGCAGGCGTTAGATACATCTGTTTGACGTGTGGTCATTGCGTTTTGACACATAAATACCTATAGTAACTCTATTATCATTCGCCGGGAGCGGAGTGATAATAGAGTTTTTTAATGGCTGAATATTCGGATTAAAAAAGTTACGACATTTTTGGAAGAATTCTTGTGATACATTATGGTTTTCAGCCAATTTGCCAATTTAAAATACATCGGGCTGTCAATCATCACAAATCAGGAGCTCCGGTAATCTATTTTGTTTTCCGCAATCTTATATTTTGCTTTTTTAAAGTATGATATAATTTTTATATTGACATGAAGTGCACTTCATAGTTTATTCTAAATGAAACGGGGCGGGTGAAATGTATTCAGCTGAAGAAGCCGCAGAAATAACAGGGCTTTCCGCGGCAACTATAAGATACTACGAGAGAGAATGATTATTGCCGCAGATAGCCGGAAGCAGTTCAAAATATAGACAATATACTGATGAGGATATTGAGCGGATAAAAATGATACAGTGTATGCGTATGGCAAATATGCCCATTCAATCTATTAAACAGTATGTTTCATTGCTGATGCCACAGGAGGAAACTGTTGTGATTGCTTTTTATATAATCCGGCGTGGAGAAATCCACGGTTTGGTACAATTCAGGGCAGGACGAAGTATCTAAGACCTGTTCTTTTCCGAAATCACACGTCAGCCGCCGCAAGCCGGGGACAGTCAGCACCGGGCAGAGGGAACGGGCAAGGCAGATGATGATTGAGAAAAACGAAAGGAAGATATCTTAAGCGTTATTTAATGGAATTATAAAAGGGCTTGTGATAGAATGAATAAATCGAAAAATGAAACGGAGGTTATGTAAAGTATGAAAAAAATTTCCTGTTTATGTATATTTTTGATTTTGTTGCTTTGTTCTGCTTGCGGAAATACAGAAATACCATTTACAACAGAAGATAATCAGGAAAGTAGCCAGACGAGTGATGAAGTTCCGGGTAATCAGAATATAGATGTTGTTTTTCAAGATAAATTAACATATTCAAATTTAGACAGTGAATCATCTATGGGTGAAGTAAGGGATATTTTGACCAAAGCTGGTATTCAGACAAATCATGTTGATACTGTATTGAGCTGGGTAACAGATTATAATGACAGTATGAGGGAATGTCCGTCTTTTTCTTTAATTGGGGATTTTGTTACAGTAGACGGAATGACAGTAGATTATGGAGAATATCCGCCCATGTCTGTACAGTGGTACAAGCATAATAACCGGAATTACCATGATGTTCTTTGCAGGATTGTAGCTTATGAGCTGAATCATGACAATATTTCAGTAGGGAATGTAATTAAAGAGGAAAATTTTGATTGTTGGGACGAGAATACAGCATGGCTTTATACAGACGGCGATATTCTTTTCGGACGGGAAGCCGTAGAGGGCGAACATAAAGCGTATGTTCCTTTTCCGCTGATTGAGTGGAGTAAAGATATGCAGGCAGAATATTTTACCCTGTTTAATCCGGTTCACATTACAGAGCAATGCAGTGAACAGGAAATGTTTCAAGCCATTCAAGAAAAATGGAATGAGCAGGAAATTTCATTCAAAGAAAATGCATTTTCTTTAATTACTTTTTGGACGCAAAGTGGTGACAGAATATGTGCTTCACATGCTGCTGCTTTGATAGAAATAGATAATGGATATTTGCTGTTTGAAAAAACCAATCCGGAATCTCCTTATGCGGCAGCAAAATTTTCTTCTACCGATGAAGTAAAGCAATATTTATATAACATGATGAATTTAGATTATTCAAGATATAATGACCAGATTGGAACTTATATTATTTTGCAAAATGATAAGTTGTTTTAATGTAATTACTTTTCACAATAGGGAAAGGGTTATTGTTATTTTCCGTACAAGAATATTTGAATTATCTGGAAAAGGTATTACCCCTATACATGGAAAAATTCTTGATATATCCCATGCAGAAAATAAAGAAAATGGGAATGAACTGATTAGCTATGCAAAAAATTATGTAAAACCAAGGCTTTGAGAGAGCTGATGACGGGAATCGAACCCGTGACCTCCGCACTACCAATGCGACGCACTACCGACTGTGCTACATCAGCTTGCAGACAATCTTTCATGACTGCCGAAAATTATTGTATCAAATCGAATGCGGTCTGTCAATGAATTTTTAAGATATTATTGATCAGATATTATTAGTCATTTCATGGAAGGTTTTTACATCCTGAAAAATTTATACAACCTGAAAGCGGAACAGAGTTTACATGTTTTTACTAATTTGCTATGATAATTATATTATGAATCAGGAGAAAACAGTGTGGAAAATAAGATTTTCATTGCTGTTTGTGGCTGGGTAGAACGAAAGGAATGAGTGATGGACATGAAAAAAACATTGATCGTAGTAGATATGCAGAATGATTTTATTGACGGCGCCCTCGGAACAAAGGAGGCGCAGGCGATCGTTGGCAACGTAAAGAAAAAGATTGAAGAATATCACGCCCGCGGGGACGAGATCATTTTTACAAGGGATACTCATCAGGAGGATTATCTTGAGACGCCGGAAGGGAAAAAGCTGCCTGTGAAGCATTGTATTTATGGTACAAAAGGCTGGGAGATCGCAGAGGGGCTGGAAGTGCCGGACGGTATTTATATTGATAAACCTACATTCGGCTGGGTACATTGGAATGAGAGGGAGTTTGATGAAATCGAACTGGTCGGATTATGTACGGATATCTGTGTGGTTTCCAATGCACTGATCTTAAAAGCCATGTTTCCGGAGGCGGAGGTTACGGTTGATGCGTCATGCTGTGCGGGTGTGACACCGGGGACTCATAAAGCGGCGTTAGAAACGATGAAGATGTGCCAGATTCAGGTGACAGGGGAATAAATAAGGAAGTCTGTGCAAGATCGGCAGTACACTGTTTTACGGGGGACAGGGCAACTCCGGATCAATATCTTTCCATGGGATTTTCCGCATAAGATCCGAAGCTGACAACGGTTGAAGACCGCGGTGTTTCCCCTTTTACAACAGAAAGCCGCTGTCCTTGATTTCCGTTTTCCGATCCATTCTTTTCCCTTCCTTTCCGTATTTGCTGAAGTGATAAGATTCGGAGCAGGCATGGGGATTCCTTGTTTTTTAATACGGGGAAGTTAAAAAAATGCCGGCGCCATAGAATAGATCAGCAAAATTTTTTTTGATCCATTGACAAATTTTCTGATTTGCGGTATTATATAACAGTGATATATAACGCTGTTATGAGCGGGGGTGAAAAAATGAGCGGAGCAGAACAGACAACACTACACTTAATTCTTTCAGCCGCTATGCAGGAATTTCTTGAAAAAGGTTATAAGTCTGCTTCCCTGCGGAACATTGTCAAAACCGCGGGTGTGACAACGGGCGCATTTTATGGCTACTATAACAGCAAGGAAGATTTATTTGAAGCACTGGTAAGCGAACACTACAACTTTTTATTGAACCTTTTTTGCAGGGCGCAAAGAGAATTTGCAGAAATACCGCCGGAGGAACAGCCAGACAATCTTACTTCTACTTCCGGCGTGTATATGTATGAAATGCTCCTGTACGCCTATGAACACTTGAACGAATTTAAACTCATACTTTGCTGTTCAGAGGGAACTCGTTTTTCAAAACTGATTGATGAAATGGTGGAAATAGAAACAAAGGGCACACATGATTATTTGGCGGTTCTTGAAAAGTTAGGCAGACCTGCGCCGCCCATTGATGAACGGTTGGAGCATATCTTGATTACAGGAATGTTCAATACATTTTTTGAATTGATTATACATGAAATGCCGCTTGAAGAAGCGAAGCATTATCTGAAGGAAATGAGGGCTTTTTATACCGCCGGGTGGATGAAAATTATGGGACAGTAAAAAGCGGGCAAGCTTGATCACAAATAAATTCGTCAGGCGATCTGCCCTGTAATTCATACTTATTAGACTACTAATATCCAATAAGATTTGATAATGGAAAGTGTAAACTTTCCATTATATTCGGCACAAAGGTTAGTTGCTACTAACTGGGAAAAGGCTCAACTAATTAAATGAGGATATTCGGGGGCGGTTATTTAGTCCTCATTATCATAACCTTATTGGGCAGACTCAATAAGCTGAAAAATTTTTAAGCAGGAGGTTTTTTTCAATGAAAAAACAGTCTAATCTATCAAGATTGATGGGCTATGCCGGAGGGCACAGAATATTGACCTATCTTTCCTGGGTACTGTCTGTAATGAGTGCGCTGCTTTCTCTTGTACCTTTTTGGTATATATGGCGTATCATTCACGACATACTGGAAGTTTCCCCGGACTTCTCAAAAGCGGGGGATGTCATAAGCTGCGGTTGGTCTGCGGTGCTGTTTGCGGTTATCTCTGTTGTTGTCTATATAGCCGCTTTGATGTGTTCGCACATGAGCGCGTTCCGGGTTGCCGCAAATATCAGAAAAGAGCTTATGCGCCATATTACAGCGTTGCCGCTTGGAGTGACGGAAAAATACGGGAGCGGAAAGCTGCGGAGAATAGTAAATAGTTCCAGTGCCGCTACGGAAACATATCTTGCACACAGGCTCCCCGACAAAGCAGGTGCAATTGCCACCCCTATAGGGCTGCTTTTCCTGCTGCTTGCCTTTGACTGGCGGTTAGGGCTTTTAAGTCTTGTTCCCGTTGTGCTTGGTTTTCTGATCATGATGAAAATGACAGGAAAAGACATGGAAAAGCGAATGGAGCAGTATCAAAATGCGCTTGCCGATATGTCGAATGAAGCCGTCGAATATGTACGGGGCGTACCCGTAGTAAAGACTTTCGGACAGACAATCTTTTCTTTCAAACGCTTCAAAGACGCGATAGACAATTACGAGACATGGGTAATCGCATATACAAAGGGGCTGCGTCTGCCTATGATGTTCTATACAACGGCAATCAACGGCGTATTCGCGTTTCTGATTGCAGGTGGTATTCTCTTTACAAGGGGCGGCGTATCAAATGAACTGCTGCTGAACCTTATCTTCTATATTGTGATTACGCCTGTTATTGGTACAACACTTACAAAAATTATGTTTATGAGCGAGGACTCAATGATCGTAGGCGACGCAATTGGCAGGATTGATGAAGTATTGAACGAAAAGCCATTGTCTGAAAGTAAAGTGAATAATATCCCTGAAGATAACGGGATTACATTGGAACACGTCAGTTACGCTTATGACAGGGAATCGCGGGCGATTCTACAGGAACAGGTTCCTGAAAAAAACGCGCTCAATGATGTATCACTGAGGGTAAAGCCGGGGCAGACAATCGCATTGGTAGGAGCGTCCGGCGGCGGCAAGACAACACTTGCTAATATCATTACAAGATTTTTTGACCCGGGGGAGGGGCGCATACTGATAGGGAATATCGACATACGCGACATTCCGAAAGAAACATTGATGAATAAGGTGTCTTTTGTATTTCAGAACAGCCGTCTCATCAAAGCGTCCATATTGGAAAATGTGCGTATGGCAAAGCCTGATGCTGCACGTGAAGAAATCACCCGTGCGCTGGAAGCTGCACAGTGCCAGGATATTATCGAAAAATTACCGAATGGCATCGATACGGTTGTCGGCGGGGGAGGCGTGTACCTGTCCGGCGGTGAACAGCAAAGAGTAGCGATTGCCCGCGCGATTTTGAAAAATGCGCCCATCCTGATTCTTGATGAAGCGACCGCGTTTGCCGACCCCGATAATGAGGTACGCGTTCAACAGGCTTTATCTGCACTTTCAAAAGGAGAATCAGAGGATTCTCCAGGAAAGACCGTCATTATGATTGCACACAGGCTGTCATCAATCACAGACGCGGATTGTATTTATGTGCTGCAGGACGGTGAGATTGTCGAAAGCGGCACACACAGCGAACTGATAGAGAGAAATGGTATATTTACGCGAATGTGGAAAAATTATTCCAAAGCGGCAGAATGGAAAATCTTGAATGAAAGTAAAGGATTGGAGGTAAAGGCATGATTAAGACATTGCAAAGACGTTTTGCGTTATCAAGACAGGGGGCTGTCGATTTGATAAAAGGCTGTGTTGCCTGTGTTGCACAGGATATATCCTTTATGCTCCCTGTCGGGCTGCTCTATTACTTTGTCATTGACACCATGAACGGGAGCGTGAATGGAGGCCGCGCCCTCTTTTATGCGGTTGGTGCTTTGGCTTGCCTTGCGCTTATATTTATTGTGACCTGGTTTCAGTATAATGCTACTTATTTAGCTACTTATGCAGAAAGCGGAGTAAGGCGTATTTCCTTAGCCGAGCAGTTACGCAAAATCCCGTTGTCCTTTTTCGGTAAAAAAGACCTTGCCGATTTGACGAATTCGATTATGGGCGATTGTGCTACACTGGAAACGGCATTTTCTCATTATGTACCCGCTTTGGCGGGTTCCCTTATTTCCACAACACTGATTGCGGTCTGCCTTTTTGCCTATGACTGGCGTATGGCTCTTGCGGCTGTCTGGGTTTTGCCGATTGCATTTATAATCACATTTTTTTCAGCCCGTATACAGGAATACTTCAACCGTAAATCAGTAGCGGCAAATGTCGCGCTTGAAAGCGGCGTACAGGAGTGTATTGAAAGTTTGCAGGACTTAAAGGCGAACAATGCAGAAGAAAGCTATCTGAAAGGGCTTGGCAAAAAAATTGATTATGTGGAAAAACGTCACATTATAACAGAGCTTGGAACGGCACTTTTTGTTGTTTCCTCTACGCTGATACTAAAGTTTGGGATTGCTACGGTTGCTCTTGCAGGTTCTGCGCTGCTCATTCGCGGGGAGATTGATATTCCGCTGTTCTTTATGTTTCTGCTTGTAGCTTCAAGGCTGTATGCCCCGCTTGAGGGTGCATTGCAGAACCTTGCCGCGGTAATCTCTACCAAAACGAACATAAACCGTATGAATGAAATCCTTGACCAGCCTATCCAGACAGGAACGGACAGGGTAACAAATAAAGGCTATGACATTGTATTCGACCATGTAGGATTTGCTTATAATACCGGGGAAACGGTGTTGAAAGACGTGTCTTTTACGGCTAAACAGGGAGAAGTTACCGCTCTGGTCGGACCGTCCGGCGGCGGCAAAACTACGGTATCACGTCTTGCCGCGCGGTTTTGGGATATAAACAAAGGAAAGATCACTGTCGGCGGTATGGATATATCGAAAATAGAGCCGGAAACTTTGTTGTCGCTGTATTCTATTGTATTTCAAGATGTGACGCTGTTTAACAATACGATCATGGAGAATATCAGAATAGGCAGAAAGGACGCAGCCGACGAGGAAGTAATTGCAGCGGCAAGACTGGCAAATTGTGAAGAATTTGCGGCAAAGCTCCCGGACGGGTATCACAGTATGATTGGTGAAAACGGCTGTGAGCTGTCCGGCGGGGAAAGGCAGAGAATTTCAATCGCCCGTGCTTTCCTCAAAAATGCTCCTGTCATTTTACTTGATGAAGCAACGGCAAGCCTTGATGTGGAAAATGAAACATTGATACAGGCTGCTTTATCAAGGCTGATAAAGGATAAAACCGTACTTGTTATTGCCCATCGTATGCGAACTGTAAGCGGTGCGGATAAAGTGGTCGTGCTTTCAGACGGTTCTGTTGCCGAACAGGGAACGCCTGAAGAGCTGATGAACACAGGCAGGATTTACCCGCATATGGTCAGGCTGCAGATGATCAGCAGGGATTGGGGGATTTAACATGAATACCGAATGGGTCATATGCCCCGTATGTCAAAGCAAAACGAGGTTAAAGATACGGAGCGATACCGAACTGAAAAACTTTCCCCTGTACTGTCCGAAATGCAGACAGGAAACCCTTATAAATGTACAACAAATGAATATATCGGTTATCAAAGAGCCGGACGCACAGACGCAGAGCCGATAACACGCAGATTAAAAAAGCGGTTATCGGCTCTTTCTTTTTGGTAACACTTATAAGCCGCTGTTTCTTCAAAACGAACAGCGGGGGACTTTCAGAAACCATGACTGATAATGCGGCGGTATCAGGAGGTACCGTCGTGTTATTTGAAAAAGAAACTTTATCACTGACATTTCCAATGTTGATATTTTAATAATTTTTAAATATAATAAATGAAAAGGCAGAGGGGAGTGTTTTGAGAGAAGAAAATTATGGGTATAACAGCTTTCTTACAAGCCGGATAATATAAGTACGGCTTGTAAAAATATATCTGTAAAGATACATATAAAAGTAAAAGTCCTGAAAACCGCGTATTTACGCCGTTTTCAGGACATAAAAAAATGGAGATAGGGGGACTCGAACCCCTGACCTATACGTTGCGAACGTATCGCTCTCCCAACTGAGCTATATCCCCGTGACATAATCATTATAGTCCATTTGCGGAAAGAATGCAAGGAGAAGATTGTAGAAAATTTGCGGTAACAGTTTCGGGGTACAGGTTTTAGGGCAACAGTCAGGGGCTGCAGTCTGGATGAAAACAAAACAGGTCTGAGGACTGTTGAAAAGGAAAGAGATTTTGATCAGCGGCAGGAAGGCGGGACGGAAAAATAACGGATGTTATCGTATCAAATGTTATCAAGATGTTATTTAAGGAGGAATGGATGATCGAAGCGGAACATTTTAAGCATCTGAATTATATAAAGAAGGAACCTCTGAGCGGCAGCATGGACGGGATGCGTTATATGCTGATGAAAAAGACAGAGGGTGAGGAAACTTATATGGAAGGTATCGTCTGGCCGGAGCCTCTGGGTTATGCCAAAACACCTGAGGAGCAGAAGACAAGAAAGCGGTTTTCTCTGGATGCGTCTGGAATAGCGGAGGCGATAGCGTGGCTGAATGAGATGTATCAAAAATTCCGGGAGGAGTGAGTATTTCATTCGGTTCAAATAATAGTTTGGAATAAATAATAGTTTAGCAAAAATAATAATTTGGCATAAATAACAAATTGTGATATGATTGTTGCAGAGAAAAAACAGGCTTCTCCGCGGGAAATATTTGTTTTTATCTCATTAACGAGTAAGTATTCAGATGTGGAGGGCAGCGGGGGGCTGTGCAGGCGCTCAGTCAATAAGCGTTCAGACAGGCAGTAAGAGGCAGAAGTATGGAAAAACGGGAATATCCCTGTGCGGCAGGGGACATATTATACAGGATCATGGATAACTGCGGCGGTTGTAAGTTCGAGACAGAGGTCTGTCAGCAGCGCACCTGTAAGCATTACCGGAAATATGTGGAGCCGATGACTGTAAAAACTGTAGAAGTGCGGCGCAGCAGCGGGGATGATCTGTTCTATATTCACGGGCAGGAGAACGGTACAGACGCACTTTTTGGCTGGACGGCGTTTCGGACAAAGGAAGAAGCTTTGGCGCGGCTGGAGAGTTTTAACTGAGAACGCTCCGGGTGGATAAAGCTGTCCGCAGATCTCCGGGATGGGAGAGCATATCAGACAGTTTTTCATAGAAGTATACCGTCATTATAGAAAAGGAGTCAGCATGTTAGAATTACAGAATATACAATATGATGTAGAGGAAAATAAAGAGATCCTGAAAGACGTCAATCTGAAGATAGAGGAGCGGTTTGTGGCGGTGACAGGACCGAACGGAGGCGGGAAATCCACGCTGGCAAAGATCATAGCCGGTATCGTAAAACCCACTGCCGGGCGGATACTGTTGGACGGGGAGGACATTACGGAGGCATCCATCACGGAGCGTGCCAACAGGGGCATCAGCTATGCCTTCCAGCAGCCTGTCCGCTTTAAGGGGCTTACCGTAAAGGATCTGCTCACTCTGGCGGCCGGAAAAAATACCAGTGTGCAGGAGGCCTGCAGTATATTATCGGAAGTGGGGCTCTGCGCAAGGGATTATATCAACCGTGAAGTGAACGCTTCCTTATCGGGAGGAGAGTTAAAGAGGATCGAGATCGCCATGATCATAGCAAGAGGAACCCGGTTTTCCATTTTCGATGAGCCGGAGGCGGGAATCGATCTTTGGAGTTTTAACAGTCTGATCAATGTGTTTGAGAAAATGTACCGGGAGATGGGTGGTTCCATCCTGATCATTTCCCATCAGGAACGGATCTTGAATATAGCGGACCGGATCATCCTGATCGCGGACGGCAGGGTGCAGAAGAGCGGTACAAAGGAAGAGGTTCTGCCGGAACTTCTGGCAACGACCGGAGGCGGCGCCTGTGACGTGCTGCTTTCGAGGGTGGAAGAAAACAGGAAAAAATAGGAGCAATCAATATGGATATCATACAAAAAACATTACTGGAGGAAGTAGCGGGGCTGCATGAGGTGCCGGAGGGCGCTTATAATATCAGAGCCAACGGTGAACTGGACAGCAGGCAGACAACCGCCAATATCAATATTGTAACAAAAGAGGACAAACCCGGCATTGACATTATCATTGCGCCGGGTACAAAGCATGAGAGTGTGCATATCCCCGTTATCATCTCCCAGACCGGATTAAAGGATCTGGTCTATAATGATTTTATCGTGGGGGAGGACGCGGATGTAACGATCATAGCGGGCTGCGGCATCCACAACGGCGGAGATCAGGATTCCGCCCATGACGGCATCCACAGTTTTTATCTCGGAAAAAACGCGAAGGTGCGGTATGTGGAAAAGCATTACGGTTCCGGGGACGGAAACGGCCATAATATGATGAATCCCACCACCATCATCGAACTGGCGGAAGGCGCCAGCATGGAGATGGAGACAGTGCAGATCAAGGGCATCGATTCCACCACCAGAGTGACCAGGGCGAGGCTTCGGGAAGACTCCAATCTTGTGATCAGGGAAAAGATCATGACTCACGGAACGCAGTCTGCGGTCACGGATTTTACGGTGGATATGGACGGGGCGGGCAGCAGAGCCAATGTGATGAGCCGCTCCGTGGCAAAGGAAAAATCCCATCAGAAGTTTGTTTCCGCGATCAACGGCAACAACCGCTGCGCAGGACACACGGAATGTGACGCGATCATAATGGACAACGCCAGTGTGACTGCACTTCCGGAACTGACCGCAAACCATGTGGACGCGAATCTGATCCATGAGGCGGCGATCGGCAAGATCGCAGGGGAGCAGCTTATAAAGCTGATGACTCTGGGACTGACGGAAAAAGAAGCGGAAGAGCAGATCGTAAACGGATTTTTGAAATAGTGGAATTATATAAAAATCCGCAGAGATAAGGAGAAGGAAAGAGACCGGCTAAAATAACCGGTCTCCTTTTTATTATCAGTATTTAAGCCTGCTCTGTTTATCCGGATGCCGCCGGAGCAGGATCACTCCTGAGGCGGGGGAGTAACTGTATCCTCCGCGGGCGGCTGCTCTTCCGGCATACCGTAACCGATGCCTGCGGCTGCCATTTCCAGCTGTTGTAATTGCAGCAGGCCTTCATAGCCCGGCGTTGCAAAGAACATGGCATTGTGCTGGCAGGTAACAGTGGGTGTCTGCGCTGCGGCAAGGGCTGCCGGATCCTCCAGCGTATCCTGCGGCTGCGTTGCACCGTCTTCCGTGCCATCCTCGGTGGGAGGCGCCAGCGTATCGGGATTTAAGGTCAGTACGCCTGGTATCTTAAACGGACATTCCGGACTGGCAGGCGTAGGGCTGGTCAGATAGCTGTATGCGCAGATCGCTCCTGCATAATGGACATTGCAGGATGTGGCGGGCACGGTGCCTTCCGCAAAATACTCGGTTCTCGTTGAACCGTCGCAAAGTCCCGGTACCGGCAGTTTGCCGGATTGGGAACAGACTACGGCGGTGACGATGCCGGACGGAGTCGGGAAGGACTCGTTCGGCAGTTCCGCATGGATCTCGGACATAACGACACGCCAGAGCTTTTTCGCCAGATTCTTCTCGTCGGAACCGGAGAGCTTTGTGGAAGATAACGTATTGTCATAACCTGCCCAGACCGAAGCGGTATAGTAGGGGGTATATCCGGTAAACCATACGTCTACATAGTCGGAAGTCGTACCCGTTTTTCCGGCAATGGACATATTTCCGAAATTGACGGAACCGCCGGTACCGCTTGTCACAACGTCCTGCATGGCATTTGTCAGAAGGAAAGAAGTGCTTTCCTTCATAACCCGTCTGGTCTGCTGGGTCGCTGTTTTATCAATGATGATATTGCCGTCATGGTCTGTGATCTTTGTGTACAGGATCGGCTCGTTATACACACCGCCGTTTGCAATGGCGGCATAGGCGCCGGTAAGTTCCTGATTGTACACACCCACTGTAACACCGCCGAGAGCCAGTGACTGCTGGATATCGGAATAAACCTCATCCCCGACGACCTTGTCTGTAACAAGGGTGGTAAAGCCGAGGCTCTGCAGATAATCGAAGCCGAGCTGAGGCGTGATCTGCGTCAGTGTTTTCACGGCGATAATGTTCAGGGAGTCCCGGATACCGTCCCGGAGGGAACAGATCCCGCGGTAGCCGCTGTACCAGTTGCTGACAGGCCTGCCGCCCTCGTAAGAGTAAGGCTCATCCATGTGTACGTCCGCCAGAGTCAGTCCCGCGCTGTCCAAAGCGGGGAGGTAGGTGGAAACGATCTTAAAGGTGGAGCCGGGCTGCCTTGCGGCATCGGTGGCGCGGTTCAGTGTCCTGCTGGCGGTTTTCTGTCCTCTGCCGCCGACCATCGCCACCACATGCCCCGTACTCTGGTCTTCGATCACGATAGAAACCTGCGGCTGGGGTGTCAGAGTGATGTTTTCGCCGTATACCTCATCGCCCTCCTGCATGATCGCGTCTTTGTAAAAATCAATGTCTGTCTGTGCCGCTTCCATGGAGGGGTAGAGCAGTGTGTAATTGCTCTTTACGGTCTCTTTATACCATTTGAGCATTTTCTGCGCATTGAAGTTTTCCAGATCGCCGTTGGGGTGCTGGATCGTCAGTTCGTAGGCAAGCTCCCATTTTGTGTTGGCAGGGAAGTTTTCCTCGTTGGTAAAGGCATCGTCACAGATCTTCTGTATCGCGGGATCCTGCGTGGAATAGATCTTTAAACCGCCGCTGTAGAGCAGGTAAAATGCCTGATTTTCGGTATAGCCTGCATTGATCAGATCTTCCAGTACGTCATCTACAAGGGCATCCACAAAGAAGGAGTTGACGGTATCGTCCTCCACCTCGAGATTGACGCTCTGGATACGGGAATAGGGATCGTCCGCCATCGCTTCATCGTATTCCGCCTGATTGATATAACCCTGTTCGAGCATATGGTCGAGCACGTCGTCCCGCCGTTCCTTATTATAATCGGGATGGGTGATCGGATTGAATTTGGAAGGATTCTGGGTAATGCCGGCGATCACGGCGCATTCCGAAAGGTTGAGCTGGCTCACATCCTTATTAAAATAACGTTTGGACGCCGCCTGCACACCTAAAGTATTCTGACCGAGGTTGATCGTATTCATATAGTTTTCCAGTATCCGGTCCTTGTCCATGGTTTTTTCCACTTCCAGAGCGAGATACTGTTCCTGTACCTTACGTCTTACCTTTTCGGAGAAATGCTCCTCGCTGGTCCAGCTTGTCAGCACGTTGTTTTTAATCAGCTGCTGGGTGATGGTGCTGGCGCCCTGGGAAAAGTGCCGGTTTTTAATGCCGATCCATGCGGCACGGAAGATACCCTGAATGTCGATGCCGTTATGCTGGTAAAAACGTTCGTCCTCGATAGCGACAAAGGCATGCGCCATGTTTTCGGGAATCTGGGACATGGGCACCGGTTCCCTGTTGGAATCAGAGGATACCAGTTTGCCGATCTGGCGGCCGTCGATATCATAGACAAAGGTAGAAAAGCCGGAGGGAGAGACATCGATGTTCTCCATGCTCGGCGCTGAGGCAAGGATGCCTTTGAAGGCGCCGAAACCTGCTGCGGCCCCGATGATACCGGCTGAAATAAAAGCAGCCAGAAAAAGTTCCAATGCAAAAAGTATGATTTTTTTGCCCCAGCGGCCATGATGCGCGTTCAGTTCTTTCTGCCGCCTGCGGACACCTTTTTTTCCGTAGTTCATATGATAAATAACCTGTGCCTTTCTAAATGTGTTTTTATAAATCAGATGATATAAAAATACGGGAAACTTCTCAATCTGCCATGCAGATCAGGAAGAAGCGGATAGTTTCGCTGCGAACAGCTTCGCTACGCTCAATTATCCTTTATTATAATATAATCCGGCAAAAATGGCAAATTAAGGTTTTATTACAAATATGTACAAGATTTTAAATTTTATGCCGGATATGTGAAGGAATGAAGAAGAAGGGGAAAACTCTGTGATCCTTTGCCTGCATGTACCGAGTACAAAATGTCGGGTTTTGCGGGCTTGCATAGTTGGAAAAATTCAGGTATTTTATTTAGGGAAGAGAAAATGTTGTCAAAGCCGGCGGAAAAGGAAGGGCTGTATGGAAAAAGAGGGAAGATCAGAAAAAACGATGGAATATCGCGTGTTGTTAAAAGAGTGCACAGGGGAGATCGAGGAGAAGAAGTCCCGGTTTATCTGTGTGATAAGGCCGGTGCATTCGGAGCAGGAGGCGTCAGCGTTTATAGAGGAAATGAAGAAAAAATACTGGGACGCGCGGCATAACTGCTCTGCTTTTGTGATCGGAAGCAGGCAGGAGCTGACGAGGTGCAGCGACGACGGGGAGCCCGGCGGGACGGCGGGGCGCCCCATGCTGGAGGTATTGTCGGGGGAAGGACTCTGCGATGTGGCGGCGGTGGTAACCAGGTATTTCGGCGGAACGCTGCTTGGAACGGGGGGACTGGTACGCGCCTACAGCGGAGCCGTGAAGGAGGCCCTCGCCCATGCGGAGACAGGGATGATGCGCTACGGGGTCAGACTGAAGATCGGGACGGATTATAACAGCGTGGGAAGGATCCAGCATCTGCTCGGAAAAAGAGGCATTTTGCCGGAGGCGGAATACGGGGAGGCTGTCAGCTTTTTGGTAACGGTTCCGGCAGGGGAGGCGGAGGCTTTGCGGAAAGAGATCACAGAGGCGACAAACGGAAAAGCGGTGCTGACAGAGCAGGAAAAAATTTATTTCGTTGACAAGGAATAAAGCGATCACTATAATAAGAGAAGTTATCGGGAATTTGTAACGGATTCCTTCTATAATAAAAGAAAAAAGGCAGTTCGGAAAGGTGGTGGTTTTTATGAAAAAGAGTACGGCGAAATGCAGCAGCGATAACCCTCTCCCTCGAAGTAGGTGCATAAAGATCACAACTGAAAAGGAGAGCTGCTATGGAAATGATACAGGAAGAAAGAACCCAGCAGGAAATTAAGGAACTGCTGGACGGGAAGCAGTATACCAGACTCCGCCAGAGGGCAGCCGAGTTAAATGACGCGGATATCGCGGCGGCGATGGAGGAGATGGAAGAGAAAGATCTGTTAAAGATGTTCCGTATACTGCCCAAAAGCATGGCTGCTGATGTATTTTCCTATCTCGAGGTGGAAAGTCAGCAGTTTATTATTACTTCTTTGTCCGAGCGGGACGCGGCAGACATCATCGACAATCTGATGTCGGATGACGCGGCGGATCTGCTGGAGGAGATGCCGGCGAATGTGGTGAAAAAACTGCTTGCCGGGGCAAGTCCCGATACGAGAAGGGATATCAACCACCTGCTTCGTTATCCGGAGGATTCCGCGGGCAGCATTATGACCGTGGAGTTTATGGACTTCAAGGAAGACTACACCGTGGCGGACGCCATTGCCAAGATCCGGAAAACCGGTATGGATTCCGAAACCATCAATATCTGTTATGTGCTGGATAAAAAGCGGACGCTCGTGGGAACGGTGGCGCTGCGCTATCTGCTTCTGAGTGAATCGGACGCGATCATCGGGGAGATGATGCATGAAAATGTGATTTCCCTGCATACCCTGATGGATCAGGAGGAAGTGGCGAGACAGTTTAAGAAATACGATTTTACATCCATGCCTGTGGTGGACAATGAAAACCGGCTGGTGGGCATTATCACCGTCGATGATATCATGGATATCGTGGAGGAGGAGACCACAGAGGATATCGAAAAGATGGCGGCTATCGTTCCTTCGGACAAGCCATATATGAAAACAAGTGTTATTGAAACATGGAAAAAAAGAATGCCCTGGCTGCTTCTTCTGATGATATCCGCCACCTTTACCGGCAGGATCATCACCTCTTTTGAGGGGGCGCTGAGTGCCTATGTGGTGCTGACCGCCTATATTCCGATGCTGATGGACACGGGCGGCAACGCTGGCGGACAGGCGAGTGTGACGATCATCCGAAGCATTTCGTTAAATGATGTTGAATTTGGGGATCTGCCCAAAGTCATCTGGAAAGAGTTCCGGGTGGGGATCATCTGCGGTATTACGCTGGCGGCGGCGAATTTCTGCAAGCTGCTTTTGCTGGATAGGGTTTCGGTGATGGTGGCGGCGGTGGTCTGCCTGACATTGCTGGTGACGTTGATTGCCGCGAAGTTTATCGGCTGCGTACTGCCGATGCTGGCGAAAAAGATCGGCTTTGACCCTGCGGTGATGGCGAGCCCGTTTATCACAACGATCGTGGATGCGGTGTCGCTGATCACCTATTTCCAGATCGCGACGGTGCTGCTGGGGCTGTGACCGGCGGACGCCGGGAGGAAAATCAAATCCTCCGTCGCCGCGCTCTCGTGGGCTCTGTTTTTCAAGAGCTTGTGAAACAGCGCAGCGGACACTAAGCTCGTGAGGGACCTCGCTAAGTGCCGGCGCTTTTTAAGGGGCTCCTTGAGGATTTGATTTTCCTCCCGGCTGGTTGCCGGTATGCGGAACTGGATAAAAACAGCATACATCCGGAGAGTGCACAAGACGATATGCAGACGCGAAAGCGCCTGAATATTGTCTTCCACTTAGGTGCACTGGGAGGATGTATGCGGAACTGGATAAAAACAGCATACATCCGGAGAGTGCACAAGACGATATGCAGACGCGAAAGCGTCTGAATATTGTCTTCCACTTAGGTGCACTGGGAGGATGTATGCGGAACTGGAATAGAGGAGTTTAATATTATGAATCAGAAAAGAGAAGACGTAAGAAACATAGCGATCATTGCCCATGTAGACCATGGCAAGACGACACTGGTGGATGAACTGCTGAAGCAAAGCGGTACTTTCCGGGAAAACCAGGCGGTGGCGGAGCGTGTCATGGACTCCGGCGATATCGAGCGGGAGAGAGGGATCACGATCCTGTCCAAAAATACCGCGATCACCTACAAGGACACAAAGATCAATATCATTGACACGCCGGGCCATGCGGATTTCGGCGGCGAGGTGGAGCGTGTGCTGAAGATGGTAAACGGCGTGGTGCTTGTGGTGGATGCTTTTGAGGGCCCCATGCCCCAGACGAAGTTTGTGCTGAAAAAGGCGCTGGAGCTGGATCTGGCGGTGATCGTCTGCATCAACAAGATCGACAGGCCCGAGGCAAGGCCGGAGGAAGTGGAAGAGGAGGTGCTGGAGCTGCTTCTGGAACTGGAGGCGAGCGATGAACAGCTGGATTGTCCTTTTGTATACGCTTCTGCGAAGAACGGCAGCGCTACAAGAAGGCTTACCGTAAAGAATAAGGATATGACGCCCCTGTTCGATACGATCCTGGAGTATATTCCTGCCCCCGAGGGCGATCCCGAGGCGGGAACCCAGGTACTGATCAGTACCATCGATTATAATGAGTATGTGGGGAGGATCGGCGTCGGCAAGGTGGATAACGGTATTGTGAAGGTCAATCAGGAAGTTGTGATCGTGAACCACCATGAGCCGGAGAAGCAGAAAAAAGTAAAGGTCAGCAAGCTCTATGAGTTTGACGGGTTAAATAAGGCGGAGGTAAGGGAAGCCGGCATAGGCTCCATTGTGGCGATCTCCGGTATCGCGGATATCCATATAGGCGATACGCTCTGCTCCCCGGAACATCCGGAGCCGATCCCGTTCCAGAAGATCTCCGAGCCCACCATCGCCATGGACTTTATCGTCAATGATTCCCCTCTGGCGGGGCAGGAAGGGAAGTATGTGACGAGCCGCCATATCAGGGAAAGGCTGTTCAAAGAGTTGAATACCGACGTTTCCCTCAGGGTGGAGGAGACGGAAAACACGGATTCCTTCAGGGTTTCCGGCAGGGGGGAGCTGCATTTGTCCGTACTGGTTGAAAATATGCGCCGTGAGGGATATGAGTTTGCGGTCAGCAAGGCGGAAGTGATCTATAAAAAGGACGAAAGCGGCAAATTGTTAGAGCCTATGGAAACGGTTTATGTGGATGTACCGGAGGAGTTTTCCGGCGTTGTCATAGAAAAGCTGAGCCTTCGGAAAGGCGAACTGCAGAATATGGGCAGGGCTTCCGGCGGCTATACAAGACTGGAATTCTCCATTCCTTCCAGAGGGCTGATCGGCTACCGCGGCGACTTTTTGACGGATACAAAGGGAAACGGCATTATGAATACCCAGTTTGACGGCTATGGCCCTTATAAAGGGGATATCCAGTATCGTAAACAGGGTTCCCTGATCGCCTTCGAAGCAGGGGAGGCCATTACCTACGGGCTGTTTAATGCACAGGAGAGAGGAGCCCTGTTTATCGGGCCCGGTGAAAAGGTTTATGCCGGCATGGTGGTCGGGCAGACCGGCAAGGCGGAGGATATCGAGGTCAATGTCTGCAAGACAAAGCACCTGACCAACACCCGTTCCTCCAGCGCGGACGAGGCGCTGCGCCTTGTGCCGAAGAAGATCATGAGCCTGGAGCAGGCGCTGGATTTCATCGACACGGACGAACTGCTGGAGGTGACGCCGAAGACGCTGCGGATCAGGAAAAAGATACTGGATACCACGATGCGTAAGCGGGCGGCGATGAAGAAGGGATAAGGAACAGAATAGTTAAATCAATCTTTTCATGAACAGGAAAGCAAAGAGGAAAGCATCTTTTTTTGGAGTCTTGGTCTTATGACTTTGATTCCGAAAAAAGATGCTTTTTATATAAATTTCAACTTGACATATTATCATTATGATATTATCATATTAATAATAAAAACGGGCAATCATATATGATAAGGAAGGAGGAAATAGTATGGGAATAGCATACAGAAAATTTGATCCGACAGAATATGTAATCAGGGTAAAGAAGGGAAAAGTTGTCAGGGAGGGGCTGGGATTGTCCTTTTTCAGCAATACGATGACAGAAAGCATGATGGTGATTCCGACCACAGCTTTTGATGCAGGTTTTGCGTTTAACGATATCATGACCTTGGATTTTCAGTGCGTTAATGTACAGGGAGATATTTCCTATGTTATTACGGATTATGAAATGGCGTCCAAGATGGTCGATTTTTCCTATAAGGATAAAAAGGACTATAAATCGGTTCTCTCGGAAGCCAGACAGAAGATGTCAAAGCGTATCATGAATATTGCAAAAATCTATGTGGCTAAATTTATCAGCGGCAAAAGCGTGCGGGAAGCGATCATATCCGCCGATGAACTGGCAAAAACGCTGAAGGCGGACATGAAAAATGATGAGACGATCCGGAAATTCGGCATGGAACTGATCTCTGTCTCCATTCTTGGTATTCTTGCCCAGATCGATACAAGGAAAGCGCTGGAGGCCGCCGCAAGGGAAGAAATATTGAAACAGCAGGACGATGCGATCTATAAACGCAGAAATTCCGCCATCGAACAGGAACGTATTGTCAGAGAGAATGAACTGAATACGGAGATAAAGGTTGCGGAAAAGCAGAAAGAGAAGAGGGAAAAGGAGATGGAGATGAAACGTCTTGTGCAGGAAAAACAGGCTGAACTGGATGCGCGGAAACTGGCTGATAATATCCGTCTGGAAGAAGAAAACTGCAGGTTTGTGGATCTGCAGACGGAAAACGAGAGGAAGAAATCCGATGCGAAAGCATATGATTCGGAAGTCATTTTAAAGACCTTTGCGGGGGTGGATAAGGATGTGATCAAAGCGCTTGTGACAAGCGGAATGGACAGCAGGGCGCTGATCGCCAAAGCGTTTGTGGAGATAGGAAATAAGGCGGATAAGATCGGTGTGCTGAATGTATCGCCGGATCTGCTTGAAACATTATCGAATGCGTGACGAAAAGGAAATAAGTTTTTATAAGAGGGCGGCGGCTTTCTGATAGAAATCGATGCGGTGTGAGAGGGAGTATGACAGATATGGAGAGAGGCATGAACAAAGTTGTTCTTGTCACAAGAAAGACAAGGCTGAAAGAACTGATCTATAAATATAATATGGTGGAGCAGGCGCAGTTTTATATGGAACATATGGGGGCGGATTTTTCGGATTATCTCAGGGAAGACCAAAACTATCAGGAGGCAGTGGCGAAGGCGGCAGGCGTGGCGGAAAAATATGCCAGAGTGCAGCAGATCGACCGTGAATTTTTGCCGCATATGATTTTTGGAGAGAAGGATATCGTCATTGTCATCGGGCAGGACGGACTGGTTGCGAATACTGTAAAATATCTGAACAGACAGCCTCTGATCGGTATAAATCCGGACCCTGCCAGATGGGATGGCATCCTGCTGCCTTTTGAAGCGGGACAATTAGAGGCGGTTTTGCTCAAAACGATCGCCGGAAATTATGCGGCAAGAGAGGTTACAATGGCGCAGGCGGGAACACGGGACGGGCAGATCCTGCTTGCCGTCAATGATCTGTTTATAGGCCGGAAAACGCATGTATCTGCAAGATATGATATTACGTGGAATTGCAGAACGGAGCATCACTCTTCCAGCGGTATTATTATTTCAACAGGGCTTGGCTCCACCGGCTGGTATAGATCCGTGATCACACAGGCGGCAGGAATTTCCCGGGAGTTTGCGGGGCGGGGCTTTAAGGCTGACAGACACGGATGGGATGAGAATAAGCTGTTTTTTGTGGTGAGGGAGCCTTTTCCGAGCCGTTCCACACAGACGGATATTGTTTTCGGAAAAATAGGTGAGACGGATCATTTCAGGGTATTGTCGCAGATGCCGGGAAACGGCGTTATTTTTTCGGACGGCATTGAGAGCGATGCGATCGAATTTAATTCCGGCACGGAGGTCACGATAAAAATTGCTCCTCAAAAAGGCGTACTTGTTGTATAATAAGTTGTGACAGGAGAGTGAAGCATATGAATCGGATCAGTCAGGAAGAAGAAGAATTTTTGAAGCAATACGATCTCACGAAATACGACCGTCCATCCGTTGCCGCGGATATGGCTGTTTTTTCGGTGATGGGGGAGCAGGGAGAAAAGCAGGCAAGGGATAAGGAAAACTATCGGAAGCTTCCGAAAAGGAGGCTGAAGATACTGCTGATCAGGCGGGGAGACCACCCCTACAGGGGGGATTGGGCGCTGCCCGGGGGATTTGGCAGGAGAAGCGAGGAGATTTATGAGACGGCGAAGCGGGAGCTGTTTGAGGAAACGCAGATCTCGGAGGCATACCTGAAGCTGATCGGCGTCTTCGGCAGGGAGGGGAGAGATCCGAGAGGCTGGATCATCTCCCATACCTTTCTCGCGCTGATCGACGGGGAGAAGTATCAGGTCAGAGGCGGGAGCGATGC
The DNA here is from genome assembly GCA_910573755.1 of Lachnospiraceae bacterium. Classification (GTDB taxonomy): domain Bacteria; phylum Bacillota; class Clostridia; order Lachnospirales; family Lachnospiraceae; genus 1XD8-76. The sequence goes on from CAJTBO010000030.1 coordinate 44,470, forward strand.
CCGGGACGCGGCATGGTTTGAGGTGGAGTTTACGCAGGAAAAGGTATCGGAAAAGCGGGAGAAGGACCGTCCCGGAAGAAGTACGCTTTACAGGCTGAGGCTGGTATGCGAAGAGAAGGAAGAGCCCGTTGTACTGCAGGCTCTGATCCGGAAAGAGGATGTGATACGGCATTTTCACACGGAGACAGAGTATTTTGTGGAGGAAGAGGAGGGCCTTGCATTTGACCATGCAAAGCTGATCTGCTATGCCCTGTTATCTTTGAGGCAGGAAGTGGAGTCGGACGGAAGGATCGTGTTTGACCTGATGCCGGAATATTTTACGCTGACGGAGTTGCAGAAGGTGGTGGAGATCATTCTGGACAAGGCGCTTTTAACCGCCAATTTCCGCAGGAAAATGGCAGTCTATGTGGAGGAGACCGACCGGATGATAACCGGGGCGGGGCATCGGCCGGCGAAGCTGTTTCAGCGGAAAGATCCGTTTGGTTCCTGATCAGGGGGCATATAACGGGGCATAGCCGGAGGAATGGATATGACATTACAGCAATTAAAATATGTGATAACAGCAGCGGAAAAAGGTTCTATCACAGAGGCGGCAAAAGAATTGTTCATTTCACAGCCAAGTCTTTCCGGGGCGGTCAAAGATGTGGAAAATGAAGCCGGGATCACTATTTTTAACCGCTGCCGGGCGGGCATTGCATTGACTGCGGAAGGTATGGAGTTTTTGGGATATGCACGTCAGGTGGTACAGCAGATGGGACTTCTGGAATCCCGGTACATAGATAATCAGCCGGAAAAGCAGAGGTTTTGTATCTCCACGCAGCATTATACATTTGCTGCCAATGCTTTTGTGGAACTGGTGCAGCGGTTCGGTCAGGAAAGATATGAGTTTATTTTGAATGAGACACAGACCTATCAGATTATTATGGATGTCAGAAATCGTTTCAGTGACCTTGGGGTGCTTTATCTCAGCAAGGCAAATGAACATATATTGACGAAAGCTTTTGAAGAGTACGATCTGAATTTTCATGAACTGTTTACGGCGGCTCCGCATGTGTTTCTGCGGAAAGGCCATCCGCTGGCGGATCGGGGGAAGATCGGCCTGGAAGATCTGAAACCATATCCAAGGCTGAACTTTGTGCAGGGGGCTTATGAATCTTCTAATTTTGCGGAGGAATTATTCGGTAATGAGACTACGGAAAAGAACATTAAGATCAGTGATCGTGCCGCTATCGTGAATTTTATGATCGGGCTGGATGGCTATACCATTTCAAGCGGTATCTTCCCCAGATATCTCCATGGGGATTCCATCATTTCCATTCCTTTGGAAGAGGACGAAACCATGCGGATCGGATATATCCTGAATAAAGACAGGGAATTATCCCGGCTGGGTGAAATTTATGTAGAAGCACTGAAACAGTATCAAAAAGATTGAAATATAGGCGCAGCCTATGTTTTGACATAAGGAATCGGTATTACCTATCATATGGTCTTTTGCTGTACAATCGTAAGTGAAAGGAGGCGTTATTATGCCGGGCTATGTGATAGGTAATTTTTTTATTTATTCTGTGATCAATGCGTTCACGCCGGGGCCGGGTAATATCCTGGCTTTAAATACCGTGACGAATTATGGCTGGAAGAAGGGGGCGCCCCTCTTTTTCGGTATATTCTCCGGGTATTATGTGGTGCAGATGATCTGTGCGGTATTTGTCTATGGGGTGAGTGCGCTGCTGCCGGGTATGCCGGGGGGAATGAAGTATGTGGGAGCCGCTTATATCCTCTGGCTGGCAGCCCATATCGCTGTCAGCCGTCCGGATAGAGATGGCAAAGAGAGGTCGGCCTCTTTTTTAAAAGGATTCATGCTGCAGTTTGTGAATGTGAAGATCTATCTTTTTGGAATCACGGCATTGACCGGATATGTGACAAACTACAGTACGGCTCTGCCGGTATTGGTTTTCTTTGAATTTGTGATAGCAACGATCGGAACAGCCGCTACTTCTGCGTGGATCGGTGCAGGGATGGCGATCCAGAAGGTTTACCTGCGGCATTACCGTCTGATCAACATCATTCTTGCCGTTACTTTATTGGAATGTGTATACAGCATATTGAAATAAAGGCTGCAGCAGGCCGATGAGGCCGGCGGGCGTTTCGGGTTCCTCCTGGTCCATTTCAAAGCGTGCCCTGCTTCTGCTGCAGCGCAGGGCATCTGCGGGACACCGGTTTCCGCATTGACCGCAATACTGTTTGTTCATAAAAAAATCCGCTTTTTCTGTTTCATCTTTTCGTAATCGCAGAACGCTCCGTGCGATGCCTTACAAGTCTACCATCTGGTTTTCCCGCATATATTTATAATACACAGAGACAAATTCTGCCAGGCGGATAAAAACACCGGCGCAGATGGTGCAAGGTACTCACTCCCGGCAGGAAAAAAGACCGGAAACTACATTTTCGGAGAAAGGTAAGCGGCGCCGTATGAAAAGCATACCGCCCAAAGGAGGAAAGCATGATGGATAAAGTAATTGAAAACAATCAGGTAACAGTGATGGGAAAGATCGTAAGCGGATTTTTCTACAGTCATGAGATTTACGGGGAAGGATTTTACATGATGGATGTGGAGGTGGAGAGGCTCTCTGATTCCACGGATATCATTCCGGTGATGGTGTCTGACCGCCTGATCGATGTGACACAGGATTATACAGGCGTGAACGTCAGTATAGGAGGACAGTTCAGATCCTACAACAGACACGAGGAAAAGAAAAACAAACTGGTGCTCTCCGTTTTTGCGAGAGAAATCGATTTTATTGAAGAAATGGAAGAGAACGCCAAGACAAACCAGATCTTTCTGGACGGTTTTATCTGCAAAGAGCCGATCTACAGAAAAACGCCTTTGGGCAGGGAGATCGCGGATCTGCTGCTGGCAGTGAACAGGCCCTATGGAAAGTCGGATTACATCCCCTGCATCTGCTGGGGAAGAAACGCCCGGTTTGCCAGCACCTTTCAGGTGGGGGACCGCTGTATGATCTGGGGGCGTATCCAGAGCCGTGAATATATGAAGAAGATTACGGAGGAGGAACTGGAAAAGCGGATCGCCTATGAGGTATCCGTCAGCAAGCTGGAGACAGGGGAATAGACCGTAATTTTAAAATTTTAAAAATTGTTCGGTACAGGTACATTGACACTGACATTAGAAAATGATATATTGGACTTTAGATAGAGGTTGCGCCTGCTATCAGTCATCTGTCTGATGTGGCAGTCACAGAGGAGGGCGGATAAAAGGAGCCGGCGCCGAAGGAAGTGATCTGCTGCGGATCGTTTCCTGGGCATATGCTGAATAAGTATATGACTGTCATCGGGCAGATGGGGCGCTATCGTAACAAAGTCTATTTGGCGGCTCATGTTGCATGGGCCGTTTTCTAGTACGTATTACATAACAGGCAGAATAAGGAAAGGACCCGTCACTATACTATTTATATCATTCACAAAAATGGAGGAAGAATATGTCAGTATTTACAGGAGCAGGCGTGGCGATCGTCACACCATTTCACGAGGATTACAGTATTAACTACGAAGCATTTGCGGAACTGATCGAATATCAGATCGCAAATTCCACGGACGCCATTATCGTAATGGGTACTACGGGAGAATCCGCTACTACAAGCATTGAAGAACATATAGAGGCGATCCGGTTTTGTGTAAAGACCGTAAACGGAAGGGTGCCCGTTGTGGCGGGAACCGGCTCCAACGCGACGGATACGGCGATCCATTTATCAAAGGAAGCGGAAAGATGTGGCGCGGACGGCCTGCTTACCGTGTCCCCTTATTACAACAAGGCGACACAGAACGGTTTATACAAACATTTTAAGGCGATCGCGGATTCTGTAAAGCTTCCGATCATCCTGTATAACGTACCCGGCAGGACCGGCTGCAATATCCTGCCGGAGACGGTGGTGAGGCTTTGCAGGGATGTGGAAAATATCGTGGGAGTGAAGGAAGCCAGCGGTAGTATCTCCCAGATCGCGAAACTGTTTGCTTTAGCGGACGGGGCGGTGGATGTCTATTCCGGCAATGACGACCAGATCGTGCCGATCCTGGCGCTTGGCGGCAAGGGTGTGATCTCCGTACTTTCCAATGTGGCGCCGCAGCAGACACACGATATCTGCCAGCTTTATTTTGACGGAAAAACGAAAGAGAGCGCGGCACTGCAGTTAAAAGCCATTCCCCTTGTGGATGCGCTCTTTTGTGAGGTGAACCCGATTCCGGTGAAGAAGGGCGTAGCCCTGATGGGCATCGCGGCAGGCCCGCTTCGGATGCCTCTTTCGGAGATCGAGCCGGCACATGAAGAGGTGCTCAGAAAGGCAATGACAGAGTTCGGATGCGAGATAAAAGCGTAAGCTTACAACAGATAAATGAAGTCTGCCTGCGCCCTTTGGCGCAGGCGCAGAGAGGGAGGTGTTTTTATGATCAGAGTGATTTTGCATGGCTGTAACGGAAAGATGGGACAGATCGTCACGGAGTTATGCAGTCAGGAGGAAGAGATCAGGATTGTGGCAGGCGTTGACGCATTTCAGCATGGAACAGGAGAATATCAGGTTTACCGTGATATTTATCAATGCAATATAACGGCGGATGTAGTGATCGATTTTTCCATGGCTCCCGCGGTTGAGGGGCTGCTGAATTATTGTGCGGAGAGAAAGCTTCCCTGTGTATTGTGTACCACCGGATTATCACCGGAGCAGTTGGAAAAAGTAAAAGAGGCATCGGAGAAGACGGCAATACTGCGTTCCGCTAATATGACTCTTGGAGTCAATCTGCTGATGAAACTGCTGAAAGAGGCCGTGGCGACTCTGGCGCCGGCGGGGTTTGATGTGGAGATCTTGGAAAAACATCATAACCAGAAGGTGGACGCGCCCAGCGGCACGGCGATCGCATTGGCAGACGCGATGAACGAGGAGATGGACGGCGCTTACGAGTATGTCTATGACAGAAGCTGGGTGCGCCAGAAAAGAGATAAGAAGGAGCTGGGTATCTCCGCGGTCCGCGGCGGTACCATTGTAGGCGACCATGATGTGATCTTTGCCGGGATGGATGAAGTCATTACTTTTTCCCACCGTGCCTATTCCAAAGGCGTATTTGCCAAAGGCGCGATTCAGGCGGCAAAGTATATAGCCGGAAAACCCGCCGGCCTCTACACCATGTCCGACGTCATCGAAAATAGAGAATAGATGAGCCGGAAGGCGAATCTATTCGATACGGTGCGATCTGCAAAGCAGATAGCAGCGGGTCCCGTGAGGATGAGCCGGCAGAGGAATAACAACCATGAATGAACTGGAATTAAATTTTTTGAGGAGCCTGTCCAACCAATATCCCACGATCGCTTCCGCGTCCACGGAGATCATCAATCTGCAGTCCATTTTGAATCTCCCGAAGGGGACGGAGCATTTCATGACGGATATTCACGGGGAATCGGAGCAGTTTAACCATATTTTAAAAAACGGCTCCGGTTCGGTGCGCCGCAAGATCAATGAAGAGTTCGGCAATACCATGAGCGAGCGGGACAAAAAGGCGTTGGCGACACTGATCTATTACCCGAAGGAGAAACTGGATATTGTCCTGCAGAGTGAGGATAATATAGAAGACTGGTATAAGATCACGCTGCACCGGCTGGTACAGATCACAAAGCGGGTGGCGTCAAAGTATACCCGCTCTAAAGTGCGGAAAGCGCTGCCGCCGGATTTTGCCTATATCATTGAAGAACTGATCACGGAGAAGGCGGAACTGTCGGATAAAGAGGCTTATTATAACGAGATCATCCATACGATCATCCGTCTGGACCGGGCGCAGGAGTTTATTATAGCCTTAAGCTATCTGATCCAGCGGCTTGTTATCGACCATCTTCATATTGTCGGGGATATCTATGACAGAGGTCCCGGCCCCCATGTGATCCTGGATACCCTCAGCGGATATCATTCCGTGGACGTGCAGTGGGGAAACCATGATGTGGTATGGATGGGTGCGGCAAGCGGACAGGGCGCCTGTATCTGCAACGTGATCCGGATGGCGGCGAGATACGGCAACCTCGCCACGCTGGAGGAGGGGTACGGCATCAATCTGATCCCCCTTGCGACGTTTGCGCTGACAACTTACGCGGATGCGGATTGTGACGCGTTCAGGGTGCACTATGATAACGATTACAATACGAAGGATCTTGCGCTGGATACCCGGATGCACAAAGCGGTTACGATTATGCAGTTTAAGCTGGAGGGGCAGGTGATCCGCAGGAATCCCTGCTTTGAGATGGAGGACAGGCTTTTACTGGATAAGATCGACTATGAGAAAAAGACGGTTCTGATCGACGGGAAAGAGTATGCGATGAAAGATGTGGATTTCCCGACAGTAAATCCGGAAGACCCCTATGCGCTTTCGAGAGAAGAACTGGAAGTGATGAAGCGGCTGATCAAAGCCTTTATGAACTGCGAGAAACTGCAGAAGCATGTGCGGTTTTTATTTGCAAAGGGCGGGCTTTACAAAGCCTATAACTCCAACCTTCTCTACCACGGCTGTGTGCCGATGGATGAAGAGGGGAATTTCCTGAGAGTCAATTTATTCGGAAAGACCTACAGCGGCAGGGAACTGTATGACGTGCTGGAGCACTATGCCAGAAGGGGATATTACTCAAAGCACCATCCGGAGGAGAAGATGAAGGGGCAGGATATCATGTGGTATATCTGGGCGGGACCGAAGTCTCCCGTGTTCGGTAAAGATAAGATGGCTACCTTTGAGCGGTACTTTGTGGCAGACAAGGAAACCCATAAAGAACAGAAAAACGCCTACTACAGACTGCTGGATAACGAAGAGATCATCAATAAAATACTGGAAGAATTCGGACTGGATACCAATGAATCCCATATTGTTAACGGGCATGTGCCGGTGGAGGCAAAGAAAGGGGAATCGCCCATCAAATGCGGCGGAAAACTGTTTATCATTGACGGGGGTTTTTCAAAAGCCTATCAGGGCAAGACCGGTATTGCGGGCTATACGCTGGTCTGCAATTCCTACGGGATGCGGCTTGTCGCCCATGAGCCCTTTGAATCGGCGGATGCCGCGATCAAAAACGAATCCGATATTTTTTCGGACAGCGTGATCGTGGAGACGATGAAACGGCGTCTGCGGGTGGCGGATACGGATATCGGCATGGAGATCCGGGAGCGGATCCATTCGCTGGAGAATCTCCTGCAGGCGTACCGGGACGGCAGTCTGGTTGAGAAAAATATATAGCGGATACGGATCATATGTAAAACCTCAGCTTTTCGGGCTGAGGTTTTTTGAGAAGATATTAGTTTGCAGTACCTGCCGCACTGTTTACGCCGTTTGCCACACCGTTTGCCATATCATCTACAGCGTTTGCGGCGCCGTCCACAACATCTTCCACAGCGCCTGCCGCGCCGTCAGCTACATCGCCGACTGCGTTGCCTATGTTGCTGCCTGTTGAATTTCCGTTAGCAGAGCCTGCGTTGCTGCCGTTCGTTGTGCCGTTATTTGTTGTTCCGTTGCCGGCAGTGTTATTGGTATTGCTGCCGTTTGCGGTACCGTTGCCTGTGGTAGTATTGCCTGTAGTGCCGTTTGTGGTACCGTTGCCTGTGGAGGCATTGTCTGCAGTACCGTTTGCGGTTCCGTTACCGGTGGTGTTGTTGTCATCCGCAGCGGTGCCGTCGTTCTCGTTGTCTGCAGCATTGTTGTTATCCGTGTTGTCGTTATCTGCCGCAGCGTTATCGTTCTCTGTCTGATTATCAGCCATGTCTCCTTCATTTCTGTCTGTGCCGCAGCCGTAGAGGGCGAAGGCGGACATCAGAATAAGCATGGAAACAGCCAGAGCGGTTCTGAACTTTTTCATAATATGAATGCTCCTTTCCATAAATGAATCGACGTGTATTTCTATGGATCTTTCCACGAAAATTTCAAGGGAAAATTCCATTCGTCAAGGTTAGTATGGACAAAGAAGAGAATTCTATGTACTATGAAAGAAAAAATTTAAAAAATTTTGACAGGCAAAAGAGCCGGCGGAAAACTGCGTGTGATTCAGGAAGAGATAGCGCTGGAATACGCAGGCGGGGAGGAAGAAAGGCCCGGGGCAGCTGCGAACTGGTGCCGGGGATATGGTTTTGGGGAGATCCCGGCGTATCAGCCGCCGGATAAAATAGATGCGGAGCGGCAGATAAGTACACCGTGAGTACAGCGGATACGCACAGGCATCCCGGGGGAACATGTGTTATTATGGAAAATGTAAACTGTGAACAGAAACAAATATGTCGCTTTGCGGCTGCGGAAGGAGAGGAGTCGGTATGAAATTCAGGCCTTGTATAGATATCCATAACGGGAAGGTAAAACAGATCGTGGGGGCAAGCTTAAAGGACGCGGGGGATCGGGCGGCGGAGAATTTTGTCTCGGATCAGGACGCCGCATACTATGCGAAATTATATCGGAAATGCGGTCTGAAAGGCGGCCATGTTATTCTGCTGAACGGGAGGGACAGCAGTTTTTATGAAGCCACAAAAAGACAGGCTTATCTTGCGCTCTCGGCATATCCGGGAGGCCTGCAGGCGGGCGGCGGGATCACGGCGGAAAACGCGGCGGAATTCATCGGGGCAGGGGCATCCCATGTGATCGTCACATCCTATGTGTTTCAGGGCGGGGAGATTCTGGAAGAAAACCTGAAAAAGCTGGTAAAGGCGGTGGGGAAGGAACATCTGGTGCTGGATGTGAGCTGCAGGAGAAAACAGGACGGATACTGTATCGTGACGGACAGATGGCAGAAGGAGACGGATATTAAGATAACGCCGCATCTTCTGGAGAGGCTTTCCGCTTTTTGCGATGAATTTCTGATCCATGCGGTGGATGTGGAAGGGAAAAAGAACGGCATTGAGGAGAGGCTGCTGAGCGAACTTGCCGGATGGCAGGGAATTCCGGTCACTTATGCGGGCGGCATCCGGAATCTTAAGGATTTGAAAAAGCTGAAGGAGGCAGGAGGGGGGAAGATCGATGTGACGATCGGTTCGGCGCTTTCTGTTTTCGGGGGGGATCTGGATTTTGAGGAGGTAGTCAGATACTGCGGGGAGAGATAAACGGATATGCTTCCGGACGGCGGATTGCCGGATGGGAAGCAGCCGGATACTGCTGGGAGGGAAAAGCGGATATGCTTCCGGACGGCGGATTGCCGGATGGGAAGCAGCCGGATACTGCTGGGAGGGAAAAGCGGATATGCTTCCGGACAGTGAACTGCCTGATGAGAAGAATATAGAAAAAACAGCCCCCTGACGAGGAGCTGTTTCTTTTTAATCCTTATGACAATATTGCAAATTCCAAATAAAATGCAAATAAAGATATTTCTGTTTTTTTAGAACTTCTTAATTTATATTATATTTAAGAACGGGCACAAATTGTAATACTGATTAATAGCTGCATATAATTCCGAAAACGATCAGTGTTCTGAATTATAACTTGGTTACGTTTACAGCCTGAGGACCTTTAGCACCGTCAACTACTTCATATTCAACAGCAGCGCCTTCCTCAAGAGATTTAAAGCCTTCCATGTTCAGTCCGGAATAATGTACGAATACATCATTGCCGTTCTCGTCAGAAATGAAGCCGTAACCTTTCTGGTTGTTAAACCATTTTACTGTACCTTTGTTCATGATGATACCTCCAAAAAATAATATAAAATTAAAAATGTGTTGTGCGGAATATATTGTTTAAATAAATTCAGCAACACGCTTAGTATATCATGAAAGATTATGAATGTAAAGCAGATAAAATACTTTTTTATTGGAAAAACATAAAAATAAATCGGACTGAAACGATAGCTGTTCCGAAGAAATTTATGGATTTCTTTTTTATTTCCCTGTTGCCCGTTCGATCCGCAGGGAGTGCTGCGGGGGTGTCTTCTTCGGTTCCGGCAGCAGGTTTGTGTTGCGGTACACGGAAAGGATGATGCCCATAAACAGGAAATTGACAACGCTGCAGTACAGGCCGTAAGTCAAGAACGGCATATCGATGCTTACCGTGAGGCCGATACCGAAGTTCATCGCCACATAGACAACGGTTTTCAGGATCAGGATGCTGCTGCAGGAGACGCCCAGCAAAAAGCCCAGACGGTTGCTCTGCATCAGGGAGATATGCAGCGCCCGCAGGAAATAGGCGGCGATGATCCCGATGACAAGAAAAGCGACGATCAGGCCGAAGTAGGCGGTTAGACAGATCAGCACATAGTCGCACCAGGCGCCGCTGAGTTCGCCGACCTTCCCCACGGTTCCGCCGCCGAGAAGAGAAGCGCTGGAGAGCTGGTCCCGCACCAACATGGTCTGGTAACCCGCCTGAGCCGCATAGGCGGCAGGATTGAGCATCACCCGGATGCGCTGGATCTGGTATTCCGCCAGAAACAGGAAACGGCCGTCAAACAGCAGGACATCCCCGAAAAACAGCAGGGGGATTCCGATAATAGAGGCGGTAAGTATGCTCCCCTGAAGATTTTTGCGCCCGCCGAAGACGCCTCTGTAAGCGGCGGCGCACAGGGTGATCAGGCAGGTCATAAAAGAAAGGAGCATGGTTGCCGAAGTAAAGGCGCCTGAAAATAAAAGAAACAGTATATTAAATAGAAGCAATCCAAACGCCTTTAAGATGCCTTTTCCCTTCTGTTCCCTGAATCGGTAGCAGAATACGGCAAACAGGGGGACAAACAGTATGTGGATTGCCTGCCCGAAGCGTAAATGCTGATAATACTCGCCGAAGGCGGGAGTGTGCAAAAAGAATACGCTGCCTGCAAGGTATACGCCGTAGATCGGCCATATAAATCTGTTCAGGAGGCGGTAATCTGCAAAATAGACGATCGCCATGACCAGAAGTCCGATCAGATTGTAATAGATGGTCCGCGTATGATATGTATTCTGGATAACGGAGAGATCATTGTATTGCAGGCAGATAATGGATTGCATGACGATCCCGATCAGGGTAAGGACGAGCATTGCCGCGAGCATCCACACATCTGTTTTCGGCCTGTGTATCTTATCAAGCTGCACGCCTGTATCCACCGGATTTCCCATTTCCTTTACCGCCATCTCTTCCGCCTCGTCTTCCCCCATTCCATCAAGAAGATAGGCCTGCTTCTGATCCTCGATGTGGGCGGTGATCTCCTCGAGTACCAGCGTTTTTGCGTTTTTATTACGGATCTGTTCGGTCAGGCTTTTTAAATATTCCGTTCTGTTCATTATATTCCTCATTTCTGCGCACAAAGGTTTCTTTGACAGGATTTATATGCCGGATCTGTGCAGGTGCGCACGGACACAGATCACAGAAGTTACGCGTTTATACTCCGCAGCAGAGAACACTTGCCACTGCATGGGAGTATTCCTGCCATGAATTTTTCCGCTCCTGCAGTTCTTTTCTGCCTTTTCCGGTGATGGAATAATATTTCCGTACCTTACCTTGAAATTCCTGTTCATAACAGGTTAAAAGTCCCTTATCCTCCATGCCGTGGAGCAGGGGATACAGAGTGCCCGCCTTTAAAGCGAAGACGTTTTCCGAACGTTTTTTCAGCTCTTCGATCATTTCGTAACCGTACATATCCTTTTCGGATAGAAGTTTCAGCAGCAGCATCGTGGTACTGCCGGAAACAAGGCTTTTGTCAACTGCCATATTTTTCCTCATTTCTGCATGGCTCTGGGTGTATCAGGTCTGCGGATGCCATGCTGACGCATACCTGGGAATTAAAAGGGCTGCTTTTTTGGCGGAATTATTTCTGTCTGATGATGTATATAAATCTGATGATGCATACAAATCTGATGATGCATACAAATAGGAAATAATCCATGCAGCTCAAATGAATAGATAGATTTTCGATATATCGATTATCTACAATATATATCGAGAAGAGATATATGTCAAGAGGATTTATAAAAATTTATTTCCGGAATGATCTGCAAAGCCGGTCATACAACGCAGATGAAGGCGGCAAGGATAAAATTATTTAAAAAAGAAGCATATTTTTTTATGATTCGGGGCAGATTATATATGGTCTGTAAGCTATTTTTCAGACTGTTTGCAATCGGAAAACAAGGGGGGTATTTTTATATGAAAACATTAAATATAATTGCTCTGACAATCGGTATAATCGGCGCCGTGAACTGGGGGCTTATCGGCTTTTTCAATTTTAATCTGGTCGAGTTTATCTTCGGGGCCGGCTGGATCGCACGGATCATCTACGGAGCGGTAGGTTTATGCGGATTATATCTTTTGACCTTCTATACCAGATCAGGGGAAGGCGTTTGTGAATGATCGTACTAAAATGGCCGGGACGGTGCAGATACACCGTCCCGGTTATTATATTTGCAGACCTTTTTCCCGGAATCGATCCGGGCGGGGGAGACGGCTGCTGTTCACGGCCCGGGAGCTGTTTATAGTAACGGTTCAGGGCGATATCGAAAGTTTTGCCGCAGGGGAATCGCCCCGGATTGGAATCATGTTCTCAGGGAACGCGCAGTAAATGCGCATTCCCGCCCTGTGAAAAAACGCAGGAGGTATTACAAAAATATGCGGGGGACGATACGAAAAAATGTAATGCCCCGGTGCAAAAAAATGTACCACCTCATACAGAAAACTGTAGGACAAATACATATATTACAACAGAGAATACAGACATAGAATCAATCAACCTTATCCATCAGTCTGACAGCGAAGATAACAGGGAGAAACGGGATAATGATATGATGGATGTGATGGATGAGGCTAATGCCTATATGGAGATTATCAAAGAAAATATTGAATACGAGTACCACATGAAGTACGATAGCTTTCAAGACAGGGACTTGTTTGAGGAACTGTTTGGAGTAATCTGTGATGTAGTATGTGTCAGGCGCAAATCTGTGAAAGTGAATGGGGAGGATTATCCGTATGAACTCGTAAAATCTAAATTTTTGAAGCTGGGCAGCGGTCATCTTGAGTATGCTATTGATTTAGAAAAACATAAAAATAAAACAGTAATACCTGTATGAAAGCACAAGTATTCTACCTGTCCGTCAGGCAGGTTTTTCAAAGAATATTAACAGG
>CAJTBO010000031.1 GCA_910573755.1 Lachnospiraceae bacterium
CATACTCTTCCGCCGTGGGCACTTTATGGTGCCATGCCGCCTTGTCTTCCATCACGGCGGAACCGCAGCCCTTTACGGTATTGGCAATCACCACGGCGGGCTTCCCCTTCACCGCCTTTGCCTCTTCATAAGCCGCCGTGAGCTGGCAGATATCATTGCCGTCCTTTACATCTATCACATGCCAGCCAAAACTCCGGAACTTTTCGTGCAGGTCGCCGTGCGCCATCACGTCCTCGGTATTGCCGGAGATCTGCAGCCGGTTCCTGTCCACGGTGGCGCAGAGGTTATCCAGTTTATAGTGGGCTGCCGCCATGGCGCCTTCCCACACGGAACCCTCCGCCAGTTCCCCGTCGCCCATCACCGTATAGACACGGTAGTCCCTCTTATCCATCTTTCCGGCCAGCGCCATCCCGACGCTCACCGGGAGCCCGTGCCCCAGGGAGCCGGAATTCATCTCGATGCCCGGCAGCTTGTTATTCGGATGGCCGATATACCGGGAACCGAACCTGCTGAACTTTTCGATCACTTCCCCGATCGGGAAAAAACCCTTTGCCGCCAGCACCGCATAAAGCGCTTCCACGCAGTGCCCCTTGCTCATCACAAACAGGTCCCTGCCGGGATCATCCTGGTTTTCAGGACTGATATTCATCACTTTAAAATACAGGGTGACCAGAATGTCTATGACACTCATGTCCCCTCCGATATGCCCGCCTTTACCCTCCATGATCATATCCACCACATTTTTCCGCAGGTCATAGGATAATGCTTTTAAATTTTCCATCTCTTTTCCTCTCATATATTAATCGCCTTTTATGGATCCTTTTCATGTGTAAGACCTGATACAAGAACACAATCAAACATTTCACCTTCTTTTTTCCATAATGGAAAAGTTCCGCTGCATAGCGTCCTATCTGAAAAATATTTCAAAGTACAGTATTTCTTCCTGCTTTTCCACAATATCCATTCAGCTTTCTTCACTTTATTCAATATTTTCTGCTTTTCTCTCTATCACTTCCGCGTCTCGGACCAGTCCGCCCAATTTATGATCTGTTCGCAAATCTGTCGATTACCGTTGCCACCAGTATGATCAGCCCCACAAACAATGTCTGGTAGAAAGACGGCACGTTCAAAAGCGTCAGGCCATTAGATAATGTTCCAAGAATGCATGCACCGATCATTGTTCCGAGCAAGCTTCCTTTTCCACCTGCAAGGCTTGCTCCTCCTATTGCAGCAGCCGCAATAGCATTCATTTCATAGCCATCGCCCGCCTGTGGATCCGCCGCCGCCAGACGTCCCATATAAATAATCGCAGCCATAGCACAACAAAATCCTGATATGGCATAGGTTCTTGTTTTTACAGATATTGTATTAACGCAGGAAAATCTTGCCGCTTCCTCATTTCCCCCTACCGCAAACAAATATTGTCCATATCTTGTATATTTTAAGACAAACATAAAAATGACGAGCAACACGACAAGCATAATGACCGGTACCGGAACACTGCCGTTTAACGCATTCATTCCGTTCAGAAAAGCAGAATCCAACCCTCTTACGGGCAAACCGTCAGATATGATCAATGTGATTCCCCTGTATACACTCATTGTTCCCATCGTTACAAGAAAAGGCTGAAGCTTCAATATGGATATTAGAAGTCCGTCCATCGCCCCACAGATGAGCCCGATTAACACCGCTACAAAAATAGCTGCATAAAAAGTAACGCCTGCTGCCATCATTTTTGCCGCCACCATACTGGAAAGCGCCACGATCGATCCCACTGAAAGCTGAATCCCGCCAGTTATAATGACTAACGTCATCCCGATAGCAATCGTTCCGTTAATACAGGATTGCAATAAAATATTGGTTATATTGCCTCTCGTCAGAAACTTATCGGACATAACCGTAAAAAACAGGCAAAGCAGCACCAGGCTTGCAATGATTCCGGCTTTCCTCTTCCAGGAAGCCCCTTTAAATATTGTGTTCATTTTTTTCATTGTTTTCACCTCCCATGGCATACATCATAATTCTCTCTTCCGTCAATTCACTGCTGTTTAATTCCCCTGTGATCCTGCCCTCATACATGACAATAACTCTGTCGCTCAGGGAGATAACTTCCGGAAGTTCCGATGATATCATGATGACTGCTCTTCCTTCATCCGCAAATTGTCTGATCAGTTTATATATTTCAAATTTCACATTGATATCAATGCCCCTTGTCGGTTCATCCAATATCAGGATATCCGGATTGGCATTCATCGTTCGGGCAATGACAACTTTTTGCTGATTTCCTCCGGAAAGACGTCCTGTTTCATACTCATCATCCCTTGGAGATACCTGGAGACGGTCCATATATTCTCTTGCGTCTTTTTTGATATATGCATGATCCAATATGCCATATTTTACATATTTTTTCAGATTTGACAGTACAATATTGGCTCTGTTGGAAAGTATGCCTACCATACCCTGATATTTTCTATCCTCAGGTATGAGCATAATACCTTCTCTCTGAGCATCCAAAGGCTTTTTGACAGATACTTCATGCCCATTTACAAAAATCTGTCCATATGAATGTCTGTCAATTCCGAAAACAGCCCGCATGACTTCCGTTCTTCCTGCTCCCACAAGACCGGCAAATCCAAGCACTTCGCCCTTGTGAAGCTGGAACGATATATCCTGAAATCCCTTTCCGGACAGATTTTTCACCTCCAGTGCCACTTTCTCCCGCACATTGCATACCTCATTAAACCTCTGATCCGCAATGTTTCTCCCAACCATCATTTTAATCAGCTCTGCTTTATCCGTTTTTGCCGTCTCTACTGTTCCTATATACCGGCCATCCCTGAAGATCGTCGCCCTGTCCGTAATGCGGAAGATTTCTTCCATACGATGAGAAATATAGATAATGGACTTACCTTCTTTTCGTAAGTTGTCCATTGTCTGCATCAGTTTTTCAATCTCATTATTTGTCAGACTGGACGTAGGTTCATCCAATGCCAGCACAATAAAATCTTGAAGCAACGCTTTGGATATTTCTATCATCTGCTGTTGCGCAATGCTTAAGTCAGATACAATGTCTTTGCTCGAAAAATCTGCATCCAGCTTCCTTAATATTTCATCCGCTCTTTTAAATATCTCCTCATAATTTATCAGGCCGGTTCCCGTTCTTGGCTCTCTTCCCAGAAAAATATTCTGTCCTACCGTCATCCCCTGAACAAGCTGCAGTTCCTGATGCACCCTGACAATCCCCATATCTCTTGCCATTGTCAAATTTTTAATTTCTGTCGGCCTGCCCTCAATTATGATCTCACCGCTATCTGCTCTGAAAGTACCTGTTATTATATTTAAAAGTGTGGATTTGCCAGCCCCATTCTCTCCCAAAAGCGCATGTATCTCACCTTTTCTCAGTTCAAACTGTACATCATTGAGCACCTTATTCGTTCCAAAAGACTTTGAGATTCCTTTCATCCGGAGAACTGTTTCCTTTTCCATACCCGCTTATCACCTCAAATTCGCATCCTATCTGTTTTTTTAAAAACAGGACTGACGTCAAACAAAATGATCAGCAATACGTCAGCCCTGTCTCTGTCATTAATTTACCCTGTCTACTTTTTGCAGCAAACTTTTTTATTTACCATATTCGGCCATATTATCTGCATCCAGTACTTCAATCGGTGTGCTTACTACTTTCGGAAGTTCCTGTCCGCCCATAATACGAAGCGCAACCTCCACTGCCGCATAGCCGTTATCAAACAAGAACTGATCTACAGTCGCCGTCATCTCACCCTTTTTAATGGATGCGTAAGCATCGCCTGTTCCATCCACACCAACTACTACCACTTCACCTACTCTATTTACACCTCTGAGTGCTTCCACTGCTCCAAGAGCCATGTTGTCATTACAACAGTAAAACGCATCAAGATCCGGTGTCTGTGTCAGGATATTGGATGCAACATCCATACCTTTTTCCACTTCATAATCCGCCGTCTGACTTGCAACGATCTCAATATCAGGATATTTTTCCATACCTTCCAGGAATCCATTTACACGCTGGATAGATGTAAATGTTCCGGATACACCTTCCAAAATGGCGACTTTGCCTTTTCCACCAATCTTTTCAGCTATATAATCTGCCGATTTTCTGCCGATTTCAATCTGGATGCCACCTACAAATGTATTGCACTGTGCAATATATTCACAGTTCATATTTACAACTGGTGTCCCGTTTCCGACAGCCGTCTGTACTGCACCATTCAGATTGTCATTTGTAAGGGGAGATAACACAAGGCTGTCATACTCATTGGCAAGCATTGTTTCTGCTATAGAGAGCTGCCCTGCTGTATCAGTCTCTGTACGTGTTGCCTGGATATCAACGGAGATACCAAAATCTTCTGCCGCTTTTTCCATACCGTCTGCCATTGTCAGCCACGCTTCATTTGCATTATTTTTCAAGATACCGCCAATCGTAACTTCACCTGTTACTTCCGGCACCGGTCCGAATTTCTCTTCCAGTTCCGCATATGTGATCGTATCTGTCTCTGTATCAGGATTAAATTCTTCCACTTCTGCCTCTTCCACTTCTGCTGCAGGCTCCTGTTCCTCTACCGTCTCCTCCTGCGGTGCTTCTCCGTCGGCCGCTTCTTCTGTCGGAGTTGGCTCATTTGCCGCTTCCTGATTGGTACTTCCACATGCGGTTATACCCATAACCAGTGTCAAACTCATAACTACTGCTAAAATTTTCTTTTTCATTTTTTCCTCCTATCGTTTTGGTGTTTGTTTTTTCATTTTTCGTTGCTTCTTTCCTGTTTTAACGTTCTTTTCTGTTTTTTAATCTATCACCTCCCTGTATATTAAAAATCAATAGGTAATTGCGAAACCGGTTTGGAATATGAACACAAATAGTGCTGAAACGTGGAATTTTAGAATATCTGGGATTGAAGGAACGAAAAAGCATCTCAAAACAATCTGTTTTATTGTTTATTCCTTTTCTCCTGATTTTCCCGTCAATCTACATACACCGCATTATCCGGTCCAAAATGCTGTAGAATCACCATAGGTTCCGTAGTGCTGCTATTTATGATCTTTACCCCTTCCGCCGCCCGTTCTTTACTGACAAAATATTCATCTGCCGTCTGATCTCCTACACGCATCAGGTTTACAGCTTCCGCATCATATACGCCGAATTTTCCAAATCCTTGCACAATCACACACCCATATGCCGCTTTATCTTTCAGCACTACCTCTGTTCCCGGTCTGATCGTAACCTCTTTTGACGTAATATAATCATTACCATAGCATACCCATTTCTCCGTCATCCCTTTCTGCACTTTGGGAAGTTCTACAGGCAACCTGAAATAATGCTTTTTAAACTCAAGATCAAAGTTTGTTTCCCAATCAATGGCGTCCATTATATAATCCGTCTTGTTCTCCACATCTTTCGGACAGATATCTGTCATATAATGCTCATCAAACACTTCTCCACATACCACATTTTCCAGAACACAGTTCAGATCCGTTCCCCATTGTGGCTCATATGTCAGAAGAGAACCCGGTGCATGCACAACACCTGCCGGAATATACCATCCTGTACCAATTTCCAGATCATAAGCCTTGGAAAGCCTTGTTATATGGGTATCATAGTCTTCGAAATGTTCTATACACTCTCTCACATCCTCTTTGGTAACCTCCGGATTAAATCCGATATAAGTCGAAGGACGCCTGCCAGCATAATTGTTCAGCTGAGGCGGAAAATAATAGCATTCGGGTTTTGCTTCACATCCCACGTTTTTTGCCACCTCTGTTGCTGGATGGAAATGGAAATATAAGGGTGTTTCATAGTCAAAAAATTTGGCAAATACCGGAAACGTTCCGTACTTTTCCTGTAGCTCCTTTCCGATCAACTCTCCCTTCAATTCTGCTACCGCATCTTTGAACAGAAATTTCCCTCCATCCGCGCCAAGTACATAACTCAGTCCCTGATCAGGACGATTCAGATTTTTTACTCTTGTCCCGCTGACAGTACAAAACCACCGTTCCATGACTGTACCTGCGTCTGCCCCGTACGCGAAATAATCATCCGGATGAATTTTCAGCCGACGCCCCGGCGCGCCGAATTTTACCGGAACAAAATTCGGAACCATCCGAAAAATACCTCCCCCCTTCTTAAATGTTTCCCTGATTTTTTTCTGCATCTTTTCCTCCTTATATAAAATCGGTTTTATATTAAATTTTTAAAAAATAATGCTATTTTATTATCATTATTTTTATTTACAATATTCATTTTATAAAATCGGTTTTATAAATATCTTATAAATAGAGGGATTATGTATCCCTCATTTTTCCAATACTGCTGTCCCGTATGATAATTTCCGGCATAAAACACATATCCTTATACGGAATATTTTCATTGTGAAGCCGTTCCAGCAATATTTCTGCCGCTGCTTCCCCGATCTTCCCTTCCTTCATATCAAATGATGTAATCCCGATAATCTTTGAAATATTCAAATTATCCAAACCCGTCAGCGCGATTTCGCCATTTAAATCCCGGACAGCTTTCCAACATCCAATCGCCTGCTGATCATTGGAAGCACATATTGCAGTCGGACGATCGTTCAACTGATACAGACTTCTTCCCGAATTATAACCGCCCTCCTCAGAATAATCGTTCCACATGACATATTCTTCGCGAAAATCAATATTGCTGTCTTTCAGAGCCACCTTATAAGCTTCAAACCTCTGACGATAGACTTCTACTCCCTGCCGTCCTGCCAAATACCCGATCTTTCTATGTCCCATTTGAACCAAATGTTTCACTGCTGTATATATTCCCTTATACACATCAATAGAGATCGTATCAAAATGCAATCCTTTATTTGCCCACAAATGATTACACATTCCACACAGAACTACCGGCCCTGGTGCTCTTTGAATTTCTTCGAGCAAAGCCTGCTCATAGGAAAAATTAATAAGAAACAGACCATCTACCACCTTTTCCCGGAGCATGCGCAGCGCCTTCATCTCCTCGTTATATTCACCCCCCGTATAATAAAGAAGCATGGAATAATCCTTCTTCTTCACTGTCCGCAAAACCATTTTTATCATATCAAAGTATATTTCATTTGAAGTATCCGGAATTGCCAACATGATCAGTCCGGTCTTTGTTGTCTTCAGGATACGCCCGGCTCTGTTCGGCACATAGTTCAGTTCTTTTGCCGCCCGTAACACCTTTTCCCTTGTCTCTTCTTTTACATAACCGACACAGTTAAGTGCGTGGGAGGCAGTTCCGGGAGCAACACCCGCCAATTTTGCAACATCGTATATCGATACAACAGCAGATTTCTTTTTCTCTCGTCCTGCCATATTCTCTCCATTTACTTCCTGACATTTTATAAAACCGATTTTATATTTTAATTATACTCTTTTTTTCTCAAAACACAATATGTACTTTTCCACTAACTCATCTTCGTATTTTTGTATATTTTTCACAACAGCAAAGAGGCTGCCCAAGCAACCTCTTCCTTTAAGCCCTGCATGTCAACAGGTTCTATTTTGTTCTTTCTATTTCTATGACACCGGATTAACCGGCACTCCGTCCTTTGTCAGCTTCAGATACAGGTTGCTTCCCTCCACCGCATAATACCGTGTGGGTTCCGCTATCTTGGCAAATATCTCCCCCTCTGCCACATAAGTCCCCTCCGAAACCGTCACCTCCTGCAGTTGGCCGTAAGTCAGTTCATATCCATTGCCCAGATTCATCACGACCGTCTGTCCTGTCATCGGATCGTTATAGATCCTGCTCACCATACCGGCTGCCGCCGCCTTCACGGATTCTCCTGAGGTTGCCGCAAGCACAAGGGCCGGATTGCATTTATACTGCTGCAGCGTGGGAAAATATACTGATTTATCCGCACTATAGTTGATCAGAATATTTCCGGCAAAAGGCATGACCAGAGAATCCGCCTCACTGAAGGTAAGTTCCGGCTGTATCTGTGCCGCCACTGCCTCGGAATCCGCCTCCAGAATTTCATCCTCCGCCGGAAGTTCCACCATTGCCTCTGTCACCTCATCCTCTGCCATACCGTCCTTTGTCTCTCCCTCTCCGATGATCAGGTCGGAAGATGCCTCCTTCAGACGGATCGCTTCCGCTTTTTCATCAAAGGGATCTGCACTCCGGGAACTTTCTGTTGATTTTCCGTAATTATTTTTCACCGTAGAGGAATCCACCTCTGTAGATGCCGGATCATAATCCAGATCGCTGTCCGTTACCGGAATATCTTCCGCGACGATCCCTGACGATTTTCCGTCTTCCAGAGAACTGAAGTCGATCGTATAGCCTCCGTCCTCCTCCTTCTCTTTTCCGTTCCGTACATAAACCCCGGTCACCGTCAGGGCTGACAGTACCAGCACCGAGGAGGCAATCATGATTGCTCTTTCTTTTCTCTGCCCGCTTTTACCGCTACGCTTCTTCATTCTATTTTCCTCCAAACCACATATATACTAAATTTGATACTATGCCCTTAGTTTTTCCATAGCTGCCTGTTTTATGCAGTTTTGGAGGAAAAATTATTTTGCTTCTTTAATCAATCTATATGATCTGCATGTCAGGTTGCCAGATCAAGATGCTGCATACTGCCCGCTGCGCCGTTTTCATAGAGAAACATTCCTGTACTCCGGACAACGGCGCTTACCTCACCGTCTTTATCGTATTGTGTATAATAGGTCGGCATCCTGTTCAGGCAGATCGCACCCACGCCTTTATCCGCAAGGCTGTAAAGCTGCGGCCCCTGTTCCGTCTGCACCCATATTTTTAAGTGATTCCAGATCGCGTCGTTTTCATCGATCCAACCGTTGCCGTCTTCGTCGTACTTCGCAAGATCCGCAAAACCGTCGCCGGAAGCTGTCCCGAATAACTCGTTTCCGTCATTTATCTTGCCGTCGTTATTTTTATCAAGAGCCAGATAGCCGCTGCCGCTGTTCAGTTTGTGGATATCCTCCTCCACGCCGTCGCCATCTAAATCAAAATAAAACGTCTGATCCGAGACAGTTGCCGGTGAAGAATCCAGATTAATCACAAGCGGATCACACAGGTTTACGGCTTTCTGTATATCAAAGCTTTCTTTATAATATGCCTCGAACCGGCTGCTCATATGTACATTCAGATTAAAGTCAATAGTTCTGCCATCCGCCGTCACCACCTGTCCCTGCGTCTGGAAAGAGGCACTCTGCTCCTGCATATAATAAGTTTCCGTTTCATAGTGCAGATTTTCAAATCCCCATGAGGAAGACAAGCCGCTCTCCCCAAAGGACGGCAGCCTTCTCGCGTGCTCCCCGAAAAGCATATCCAGCAGAAATAATACGCTTCTCTGCCGCATCTTGCCTGAAACATCCTCTTCCTGCCCTGCACTCTTGCCTCTCAATGTCAAGGCACGGAAATTGCCTGTAGTACGCGTCATACTCTGTTTGATCTTAACCGTTTCCTTCTTTTTTACCTGCGATGCCATAAAATAACTGCTGTTCTCAATCTTCATCCGATACTCCATCCCCTTCCTTCATAAATACCATGCAAGTTCCTCTATAGGATTCGGGCCCAAAAAAGACCACAAAAGGTGCACATTATGTGTTGTGTACCTTCCGTGGCCTTTTACTCATCCTGTAATAAATATATCGGAAGTTTTTGGGGAAATATTTATGATCAGCATTTGAGAAAATTCTGTTCCGCTCAACTTTTCGGGAAATATCCGCAATCAAACTCCATGATCCTTCCAGCCGGCATCCTGCTATTCAACCTTCAGCCCAAGACACCCCGCCCTCTTTTTAAAACTCGCATACTGCCGCTCCGTGATAAAGTCCTCCCGCGTAATCGGGGCTGTAAAATGGAAATCAACTTTCCCCATCGCCTTAAGTGCCGCCTGACGGATCGTCATCTCCCCGAACTGATACGGTGCATCCATATCTTTCATAAAATCAACATCGAACGCATTATTATGATCAAACAGCGGATGGCATCCCAGAATATCCATACTCTCCGTATCATAGAAAAATCCCCAGTTCTGCCCGTGTCTGTCACGGTTACTGATCAGAAAATCTACGATCCACATCTTATAAATGCTCTCCGAATCAATGCGGAATATCTCTTCCTCCGGGCTCAGCCCGTTTACATTACAGTAGGAGATAAATTCCATACCGGTCAGGATCGCCTTTGACTCTGTCGTCATACAGGGACACATACAGACATATTTCCCCTCATCCTCTCCGGCTTCATAGTGGACATGCTCCACATTCATCTTATCTAACAGATCGGAGCACATCACCTCTATTCTGGATTCCGTATTGCCGTCCGCTCCCAGTTTATAGAGCCATAAAAGCTGATCCGCATGCCGCCTCCAGGCTTTGGCATAGGCGCCGTTTGTCGTAAGTTCCGGCGTGATCATAGATCCCTGCAGCGTCAGGGATTTCCCGTGCAGCGCCACCTGCGCCACGATCTCATTCAGCGGATTCTGCCTGACATCGACCTGATCCCAGGTGATATCTTCATCCCCTTCAAACTTCAGCCAATAAGGGTCCTCCACAGACGCTGCCCGACAGGTCATAGCGATCTTAACCTTCTGTTCATCCGTCCCCGCCTGCTCAAAGCGAAACAGATTGTAGATCCACTTCGCGTTTGCCCTGCTTAAAAGCAGCACCCGGTTAGCCAGCCAGCTTACGACAGTCTCCTCGTTTTTCCTTGCCGCCACTACGAATCTTGTCATATCATAGGATGTTTTTATACTGCCGGCATCCGGGATTTCCTGCAGCCGCCCGCGCATGGGATAGGGCAGGTATTTCTCCTGCAGTACTTCATACTGCAGCGCGTCAAAATCCACCTTCATCACTTCCCTGTCTTTCATCATGATCGTAAAAGGTTTCATTCCGTCCATACCTGCCCTCCACTGTTTAAACTGTTTCACAGATATCATGAAATACCTGTCTTATTATCGGATCAAACCCTGTTGTAATTGATCAGGCATCCCCTTAAGATAATCCGGCGCTCCTCATCTGTCAGTTCACCCAACGTCAGTTCAAATTCCCGCAGGTTTCCTGCCTCCGTATCCACCTTATAGGCTTTTATAACGTCCGCCTTCTCTTCCACCGCTTTTCTGATACCCGGTACAAAGAGATAATCCAGATTTTTAAACGGAAGTTCTCCCTCCCCGATCAAAAACGGCAGCATGCCCCAGTTGATCAGATTGGAGCGGTATCTCTTTGTGGCGTATTCATTGGCGATATTTGCCCATCCGCCCAATACCTTCTGACAGGAAGCCGCCTGTTCGCGGGCGGAACCGTCTCCCGGCTTTACGGCAAAGATCGTGGAGCCAAAGCCTGTATTTTCATGGCTTGCATCCGCAAACGTCCCTTTCACCACATTCATTACCGGCTTCACATCCGGATGTGCCTGACAGGGATGTTCCCCCGCCATTCTTGCGGTTTCCGCCTTCTGAATATCCTTTGCCCGTCCCACATATTCCGGATCTTTTCTGGACAATGTAAACTCTGCAAGTCCCAGCGGATTAGAACGGTAGGAAGAAGTCTCCCCGGAAGGGATCAGCTCGTCCGTCGTCGTCACCGGATCATGAATCTCCGCCACCACACGCAGCACCAGATTCTCCGGCAGCGCGCCCATCTTCGGCCAGTCCTTGATATTCGGTCCGAACTGGATCTCCACGGATTCGTCCGCCACGCCTTTGGAATCAAATACTCTGTTGGCATAAATATTGCTGTCAAAATGATATTTATATTTTCCGATCTCTCCGTCAAAGTCCGTCGCCGCCGTCAGAACGCCTTTATTCGCCGCCGTAGCCGCGATAGAACGGGCATCCATCAGCGCCACCGACGCGATCTGGCCGCTCTGCAGCTTGGAGCCCTCCCTGTTCGGGAAGTTTCTCGTGGAGTGACGGATACTGAATGCATTGTTTGCCGGCGTATCGCCCGCGCCGAAGCAGGGACCGCAGAATGCCGTTTTCATCACAGCGCCGGTCTCCAAAATATCCGCTGCCTTCCCGTTTCTGATCAGTTCCATATAAACGGGCATGGATGCCGGATATACGCTGAGCGTAAAGCCCTCCGCTCCGATATAGCTACCCTTTAAGATATCAGCCGCCGCACAGATATTCTCAAAACCGCCGCCCGCACAGCCTGCGATAATACCCTGATCCACCATCAGCTTACCGTCTTTCACCTTATTCTTTAAGGTAAACTCAACGGCTCCATCCAGGCTCACCGCCGCATTTTTCTCCACATCCGCCAGGATATCCGCCAGATTGGCGTTCAGTTCTTCTATCGTATACGTATTGCTTGGATGGAAAGGCATTGCGATCATCGGTCTGATACTGCTCAGATCCACGGCGATCGCCCCGTCATAGTAGGCAGCCTTCCCCGGCTTTAACTCCGCGTATTCCTCACTTCTGCCATGAATGTCATACCATTCCCGAACCTGCTCATCGGTCTCCCAGATCGAAGATAAACAGGTTGTCTCTGTCGTCATCACATCGATGCCGATCCTGAAATCCGCACTCAGAGAAGCCACGCCGGGCCCCACAAATTCCATTACTTTATTTTTTACATAGCCGTTTTTAAACACCGTCCCGATAACAGCCAGCGCCACATCCTGCGGTCCCACGCCCTTTACCGGCGCGCCCGTCAGATACACTGCCACCACTTCCGGCCTGTTGATATCATAAGTCTGGTTCAAAAGCTGCTTTACAAGCTCCGGGCCGCCCTCTCCCATCGCCATCGTGCCCAGCGCTCCGTAACGGGTATGGGAATCCGAACCCAGAATCATCTTTCCGACTCCGGCAAGCATCTCCCTTGCGTACTGATGGATCACCGCCTGATGCGGGGGCACATAAACGCCGCCGTACCTTTTCGCACAGGTCAGCCCGAACATGTGGTCATCCTCATTGATCGTACCACCCACCGCGCAGAGCGAATTATGACAGTTCGTCAATACATAAGGCATCGGAAACCTCTCAAGTCCCGAAGCCCGCGCTGTCTGGATAATACCCACAAACGTAATATCGTGGCTCGTCAGCTTGTCAAACCTGATTTTCAGCTTGTCCATGGAATCCGACGTATTATGCGCCTTTAAGATTCCGTAAGCCATCGTCTCCTTTGCCGCTTCCTCTTTCTTTGTTTCCAGTCCCGTCTTCTGTTTTACTTCCACACACGCCCCAGGCCCGTCCGGGATCAATTCCTTCCCATTCACCAGCCATGCACCGCCGCTATACAATTCAACCATATTTACTCCCTTTCTACAAAATTTTCCAACATAAAACCATTCTCTGCTTTATCCCGCAAATGTACTTTTAACGATCAGCATTCAAATAATATTTTCCCTTTTTAAATTTCAATGTCCTATCGCCTGCCATCATTATAAGGTTTTCATCTTTCGCAATATGTTCCGGCAAATCCTTAATTTTAATGCCTGTCTCTACAGAAAAAGCTTTCTGTTCTTTAAAATAGTTAATAATCTCTTCTCTGGAAGAAGAAGTACCATACGATTTCCTCATTTTACTGAAATACAAAAGACCGCACAAACATAAACCCACTGCTATAACTTCTATAAGCCTGTACATATCACATTCCTCCTGTAAACAATAATCCCTCCGCCTACAAAAATAAGTTCTCTGTAACAACGCCGCCCGGATATAAAATATCCGGGCGTACTCCTTTGTCACACCTTACTTTTTAACAGGCAAAACCACTTTATCAAGATGCCATATCTCATCCACATACTGCTGGATCGTCCTATCAGACGTAAACTTGCCGGAACATGCCACATTCATGATAGCCTTCTTCGCCCAGCCCTGTTCATCCCGATAAGCAGCCTCCACTTTCTTCTGCGCTTCCGCATAGGACTTGAAATCCTTCAGGATAAAGTAAGTATCCGCCCTGTTGGTAGACTGCGTATTCAGCAGTGAATTATACAGGGAGCGGAACAGTTCCGTATCTCCGGGAGAATATGTTCCGTTGATCAGCTGCATCAGCACTCTTCTGACATCCTGGTCATTATTGAAGATCTCCATCGGATCATAACCGCCGTAATTTTCAAACCGGATCACTTCCTCCGAACTGAGTCCGAAGATAAACGCATTCTCCTCGCCCACTTCCTCCACGATCTCCACATTGGCGCCGTCCATCGTACCGATCGTCAGCGCGCCGTTTAACATGAACTTCATGTTACCCGTACCGGAAGCCTCTTTACTTGCCGTGGAAATCTGCTCGGAAACATCCGCCGCCGCAAAGATCATCTCCGCATTGGAAACTCTGTAATCCTCGATAAATACCACTTTGATCTTACCTTTGATGGAAGGATCGTTGTTAACCACATCCCCTACCGCATTGATCAGCTTGATCGTCAGCTTTGCATTCTTATAGCCTGCCGCAGCCTTCGCGCCGAAGATGAAGGTTCTCGGATAAAACTCCATATCAGGATGATCCTTCAATTCATTATATAAATACATCACATGCAGAATATTCAGAAGCTGTCTCTTGTATTCATGCAGTCTCTTTACCTGTACGTCAAAGATCGAACGCGGATCTACTTCAACACCGTTATGCTCCAGAATATAGTTCGCAAGACGCACTTTATTCTGGTACTTGATGTTCATAAACTCCTGCTGGGATCTCTTGTCATCCGCATATACCTTCAGTCCCGCAATCTTCGGCAGATTCGTGATCCAGTCTGCCCCCACATGGTTTGTCACCCACTTTGCAAGAAGCGGATTGCCGTGCAGCAGGAATCTTCTCTGCGTGATGCCGTTCGTCTTGTTGTTGAACTTCTCTGGCATCATCTCATAGAAGTCTTTCAGTTCCTGATTTTTCAGGATCTCCGTATGCAGCCTTGCCACACCGTTTACGGAATAGCCTGCCGCGATCGCCAGATGCGCCATCTTGACCTGTCCGTCATAGAGGATCGCCATCTTGCGCACCTTCTCGTGATTGCCCGGATACAACTGCTCAATCCGCATCACAAATCTTCTGTTGATCTCCTCGATGATCTGGTAGATACGGGGCAGAAGTCTTGAGAACAGTTCGATCGGCCATTTTTCAAGGGCTTCCGACATGATCGTATGGTTTGTGTAGGCACAGGTCTTTGTGGTCACTTCCCATGCTTCATCCCATGTCAGGAAATGCTCATCCATCAGCACGCGCATCAGTTCCGCCACCGCCACCGTCGGATGGGTATCATTGAGCTGGAAGGTTGCTTTTTCATGGAACTTCCTGATATCGTCATGCTTCCTCATATACTTTGCCACCGCTTCCTGTACAGACGCGGAGATAAAGAAATACTGCTGTTTCAAACGAAGCTCTTTTCCGGCATAATGGTTGTCGTTCGGATAGAGCACTTCCACGATATTGCGCGCAAGGTTCTGCTGTTCCACAGCCTTCTGGTAGTCGCCCTTATCAAAGGAATCCAGCTGGAAACACTCAACAGGCTCCGCATCCCAGATACGCAGCGTATTAACGATGCCGTTGCCATAACCTACGATCGGCATATCATAGGGGATCGCTTTCACGGACTGATAGCCTTCCTGACGGAAGTTGCTTCTGCCGTTTTCATCCACATATACATTGACATAGCCGCCGAACTTTACTTCCTTCGCATATTCCGGCCTTCTCAATTCAAACGGATTTCCGTATTCCAGCCAGTTATCGGGTACTTCGATCTGGAAGCCGTCCCTGATCTGCTGTTTAAACATGCCGTAATGGTACCGAATACCACAGCCGTAAGCCGCATAGCCCAGTGTAGAGAGGGAATCCAGGAAACATGCCGCCAGACGTCCAAGTCCGCCGTTGCCGAGCGCCGCATCCGGTTCCTGATCCTCTATGACATTCAAATCCACACCCAGTTCATTCAGCGCTTCCTCAACCGTATAATACGCCTGCAGATTGATGATATTATTGCCCAGCGCACGGCCCATCAGAAACTCCATGGACATATAGTATACCATTTTGGGATCCTGTTTTTCATACTGTTTCTGGGTCTCCATCCAATGATCCACTACCGCGTCCTTGATCGCATAGGACACCGCCTGAAAGATCTGCTGGGGTGTTGCTTCCTCCAGTGTTTTTCTGTATAAGGTTTTTACATTATACAGAACGCTTCTTTTAAAAAGTTCTTTATCAAAGCTTAATTTTTTCTGCTGTGATTTGAGTACCATGACACTCTCCCTTCCTCAATGCTTCTTTTTATTCTTTCCATCTATTTTAGTATAGTCGCTTTATCGTAAAAAGAAAATAGACAAAACACACAATTTCCCGTATAAAAGCGGTTTTCTTTTATCGTTTCTGAACGCCGATCTCCACTTCTTCGCCGTTGACTTTCCATGCCTTCGCCCCGGCGAGAGCCTCCGCGTAAAGGATCTCATCAGCCAGCACTTTCTCAGAGATCGCGGAAGCATTTTTCCTTACGATATCCGCGATCTTGTTATTTCCTGTCACGGAAACGCTGATATGGTCCATCACCTCAAAACCGGCATCTTTTCTCATGGTCTGGATCTTGCTGATCACCTCCGCGGAAAAGCCTTCTTCCAGCAGTTCCGTTGTCAGGTTTGTATCGAGCACTACCGTTACGTCTTTGTCCGCCTGCGCTACGAAGCCTTCCTTCCGGGACATTTCAATCAGCAGGTCTTCCTCCGCCAGAGAAATCTTTACGCCGTCCACCTCAAAGTCCAGCGTACCGCCCTCCTTAAAGGAAGTAACCGCCGCCATCGCGGAAAGTCCGTCCACATTGGCAAGATAAGTCCTGATACCGCCAAGCTGCCTGCCGTACTTCGGTCCGAGAGTACGAAGCTGCGGTTTGAAGCTGTAGCTTGTATAGGAGGAAACATCGTCCGTAAAAGTAACCTCTTTCACATTCAGTTCGTCCCGCACAATATCACGATAGAAAGCAGGCAGTTCTCTCTCTGCTTTCACGATCATCTCGCCGATAGGCTGACGGTTCTTGATATTTGCCTCATTCCTCGCCGCTCTGCCCAGCACCACGATGCGCAGTACCTCTTCCATATAATCTTCCAGTTCTTTATCAATAAACGCCTCGTTCACTGTCGGGAAGTCACAAAGGTGGATACTCTCCGGCGCGTTTTTGTCGATGCTGCATACCAGATTGCGGTAAATCTCCTCCGCCATAAACGGCACCATGGGCGCGGCACATTTACAGATATCCACCAGCGCCGTATAGAGTGTCATATATGCGTTGATCTTATCCTGCTCCATACCCTTGGCCCAGAAACGTTCTCTGCTCCTGCGCACATACCAGTTGCTCATCTCATCCACAAAGTTATCCAGTACCCGCGCCGCTTCCGGAATCCTGTAATGTTCAAGGTGCTTATCCACCTGCCCGATAGCTGTATTTAATTTAGACAGCAGCCACTTATCCATTACCGGCAGTTTTTCATAGTCCAGCGTATATTTTGTTGCGTCAAATCCGTCAATATTGGCATACAGTACAAAGAACGCATAGGTATTCCAGAGTGTCCCGAGGAACTTTCTCTGTCCTTCCTGCACCGCCCTTCCGTGGAACCGGTTGGGCAGCCAGGGGGCGGAATTGATGTAGAAATACCAGCGGATTGCATCTGCGCCGTAGGTTTCCAGCGCCTCAAAGGGATCGATCGCATTTCCTTTGGATTTACTCATCTTCTGCCCGTTCTCATCCTGCACATGGCCCAGCACGATGACATTCTCAAAGGGCGACTTGTTAAACAGCAGCGTGGACTCCGCCATCAGGGAATAGAACCACCCTCTTGTCTGATCCACCGCTTCGGAGATAAACTGCGCCGGGAACTGCTTCTCAAACAGATCCTTATTCTCGAACGGATAATGATGCTGCGCAAAAGGCATCGCACCGGAGTCAAACCAGCAGTCGATCACTTCCGGCACGCGCTTCATTGTGCCGCCGCAGTCAGGGCACTTACAGGTGATCTCATCGATATACGGCCTGTGCAGTTCCACATCCTTTGCTTTCGGATCGCCGGAAAGCTTCTCCAGCTCTTCTCTCGAACCCACAGCCTCCTGATGTCCGCAGCCCTCACACTCCCAGATATTTAACGGCGTACCCCAGTAACGGTTTCTGGAAACGCCCCAATCCTGAATATTCTCCAGCCAGTTTCCGAATCTCCCTTCACCGATGGATTCCGGAATCCAGTTTACAGTTTTATTGTTTCTCACAAGATCGTCCCGCACAGCGGTCATCCGGATAAACCAGGATTCTCTCGCATAATAGATCAGCGGCGTATCGCATCGCCAGCAGAACGGATAGTCATGCTCAAATTTCGGTGCGGAAAAAAGCTTTCCCTCTTTATCGAGATCCACCAGAATATCCTTATCCGCGTCTTTAACAAACTTGCCGGCATAGGGTGTTTCACCGGTCATATTTCCCTGTCCGTCCACAAACTGTACAAAAGGCAGGTCGTACTTGCGCCCCACATTCGCGTCATCCTCACCAAAAGCCGGTGCGATGTGCACGATACCGGTACCGTCGGACATTGTGACATAGCTGTCACATGTTACAAAATGACCTTTTTTATGCTGTTTCTGCGCCGCTTCCCCGGCACAGGCAAAGAGCGGTTCATACTCCTTGTATTCCAGATCTTTTCCGGTATATGTCTCCAGCACTTCATAAGCAGGTTTTCCTTCTTCCGCAAGAGAACCCAACACATTGTCCAACAGTTCCTGCGCCATATAGTAAATGCAGCCGTCAGCCGCCTTCACCCTGCAGTACGTATCTTCCGGATTCACACAGAGCGCTACGTTAGAGGGCAGTGTCCAGGGAGTGGTCGTCCATGCCAGAAAATAGGTATTTTCCTCTCCCACCGTTTTAAAGCGCACCACTGCGGAACGCTCTTTTACCGCTTTATAGCCCTGCGCCACCTCATGGGAAGAGAGGGGTGTCCCACATCTGGGACAGTAAGGTACGATCTTAAATCCTTTATAAAGGAGTTTCTTATCCCAGATCTGCTTTAGCGCCCACCACTCGGACTCAATAAAATCATCATGATAAGTTACATAAGGGTCGTCCATATCAGCCCAGAAACCGACCGTGCCGGAGAAATCCTCCCACATGCCCTTATACTGCCAGACAGACTCCTTACACTTTTCGATAAAAGGCGCAAGACCGTACTGTTCGATCTGCTCTTTTCCGTCCAGCCCCAGTTCCTTTTCCACTTCCAGTTCCACCGGAAGGCCATGGGTATCCCATCCTGCCTTTCTCGGCACCATATACCCCTTCATGGTCCGGTATCTCGGGATCATATCTTTGATCACGCGGGTCAGTACATGACCGATATGGGGCTTGCCGTTTGCAGTCGGCGGGCCGTCATAAAATGTATAGGTCGGGCCGTCTTTTCTGTTTTCCATTGATTTCCGGAAGATATCATTATCTTTCCAGAACTGACAGACTTCTTTTTCTCTGTCTACAAAATTCAGGTTTGTATCTACTTTCTGGTACATGGCTTCTTCCTTTCCCTGTCATACCAAACACCGCAGTTAAATGCGGGCCGGTTTATTGAACCGAACGCCTGCCGGCTTATCTAACCAATCACCGATCAGCTTATCGGTAAAAGAATCCTGCCCATTGATTTGACAGGATTTTTTATAATATCACTTCTTATTACTGTATAATTGTTTAACATTTTCAGTTTAAGGGGATGGGGGAAAATTGTCAAGAATTTATTGTGTTTGGAGCACAAAGAAATCCCTGAAAACAAAGGATTTTTCATATCAGGCGCTATACATACATCTCAAAATATCTAATTCAAATATTTGCCCAACGGCAGCTGCTTTATATAATCTTCCATATACTTCCAATAAATATTATCACTTTCGTCTATCGGCAGTCTGATAAATGTCTTTTTCATCTTATCCAGATTCCACTTTCTTCCAAAGTCAAAATGAGACTTGTTCTGCCGGATAATCGTGATCAAAAACAAGGCAATATATTTATTCAAAAGATGCCCTTTTAAAAATAAAACATTTACATCATCTGACGCCCAAAACGGGGTTTCCTGATAATACGCCTCTCCAACACTTCCATTATAATTCACCGTAATACAATTTCCTTCATATAGCGGTTCCTCGGAAATCCGTTCTCTTATTCCATTATTGCCGGAAATAGCCCCAATAAAATTGGTTGTTCCCGCAATGATATCAGCCTTCGTCAAACGCTTACCCTTCTTGATGGTAAATACGCTATCCATGGAGACTTCTTTCCATGAGACATCCCCCAACGACATCCCGGCGTTTTGAGCCTTAATTTTATTCCACATCACAGTTTTTCTTATACGCCTGATAAATTCCTGCATATAATTCCAATCCGGCGTTTCATCTTCCTTTATCGGTAATAATACTCTTTCTCTGCTTAATCTTGAGTCACTTATTTCCCTGCCAAAATTATACTTATATTTCATTGCTTCCAACAGCGGTTTTAAGTACAGCGCAATTTCTTCATTTAATTCGGTATTCTTATCTTTTATTCCAATAACAGTTACATGATCCGAAGCAACAAACGGATATTCATGAAAAAATAAATATCCAACGCTGCCGCTGTTAGATAATGTCATTTTATTCTCATACAACACCATATTATCCGGCGGCGAAATATAATTATTTATTCCGTTATTCCTTTTCGTTGATGAAATATACGCAATTTCACCAGGTATTTGTTTTTCTTCAATCAAACGTGTCCCTCTGCAATACTCGAAAACATCTGAAAAACAAAACCATTTGCTTTTTTTACTCACCCGCACCACCACCATAATAATTAGAGATCACTTCCAACAGTGTCACTTCATCCAGATCTTTCTCCAACAGATCTAACTCTTGTTTCGCTTTGAAAATCATATACTCTTTTACTGATTTCAAAAAAGAATTCTCTGAAAGACTGCTGTAATCCGTCGCTGCATGTGCCTGAATCAGCCATTCATCTCCATCCCTCAGCCTTGTTCTGACCAGATTGATACCATCTGCAAATTTCTCCGAATTTTGCAATTTGTTTAACAGCTCATTCTTTATCTTCGGCCATTTACCGTACACATCTGTTCTCCCCTTTGCTTTCGATAATATAAATCCATCGTCCTTCAGATCATAAAAGACCACTTCCTGATCTCCATGCGGTTTATTTGTTTCAAACACTGCAATAGCAGTGTTTGTCGCCGCATTGGGCATAAATAAATCTTTCGGCATATTAATAACGTATTTAAGTGTATGCTTCCTTAATATATTGCTTCTTACCGAATCTTCTTTAAAATATGTAGAAAGCGGCGCTATCATCAAACCATACCGGCTTACTTTATCCAACATCCTCGTCAAAAACTGTATTTCCTTTTTCGTCGGGTTATCTGCACTGTCTTTTCCGCCATAAGGAGGATTGATAAAACCTATAGTGGGACAAATGCCTTTTTCCTCCAACTCCTTTAGCGCCTCTTCCGCACCTTGCGAGAAGAAATCCTCTTTATATATTTGTGATTTCCCATCCCCCCTAAACAACATATTGGAAATTGCCAAAGAGTACATTGTCTGATTCTTTTCAAATCCGACTAGATGTTTTGTCTTTATACTTCTTATTTTTTCTTCTTTATTCGGAACGTCAGATTCCTCTATCACTTTTATCAATTTATTCATTGCTGCAATAAGGAATGAGCCGGTTCCGCATGCCGGATCTAAAAATACATCATTGATCTTAATATCAATCAATTCCGTAAAAAGTGCACCGATATGTCTTGGCGTCAGTACAATTCCTTTTTTTACATTAGCTACTCCTGCATATTTCAGGAATTCTTCATAAAACTTTCCAATAATATCATAATTACTTTTTCTGTCAAACAAAGGAATCACTACATCTGAAAGTTCATTTAAAATATCTTTCAAAATGCTTTGACTGTTTAAGTCCTGATCATGCTCCATAAAAGCCAGCTCCGCCAGCAAAACATTGATTTTTTCTTCCGGCAGTTTTTCACCTGACAGCACTTTTTTTACCGTTTTAGGTATATTATTAACAATTGTTTCCGATGCCCATGAATTATACCCATTTTTAAAATCATTCCGCGCTCCTTTTACTTCAAATAAACAAATCATCAACGCCGATAACAGCACCGGCCGTTTCTGTGAGTCTACCGACCTGAGCCATTTGTTTATCTTTTTTGACGAAACAGATATATTACTAACGATCTGTTCCTCATCGATATTATCAAACAGCATCAGATAATCAGTCTCATTCAACAACTCATTTATACCTTTTTGTTCCGCAATCACATCCCCTGATATAATAAAATTGCTGATCCTATGGTTATATTCATCATAAATATCTCCGGAAACTGCTGCTCCAATAATCTTCCAATCCGAAAAAAAGCCGGCAGTACTCTGCTTATCAATATTAGCTTTCAGAAAATAAGACATATAATGTAATACGCCGTCTACAGCATATTTCTTCGGATTCTCCTTTCCATTTTCCGAAGTATGCTGGGATAATAATGGTTTTATCTCAACTAAGATTAATAATTTTTTATCCTTATTAACATAAATTGCATCAGGATAGCCAGTATTTCCGCTTTTGCTTTTTGACGAATGCGCTAATACTTCGTTTATTTCCTGTATATCACAGTATGTATCCCATTCATAAGAATACTCCAGATTATTTAAATGCCTGAAAACGGCACTATCCGTTTTATCCTTTCTGGGCATGCCGGCTTCTCCTTTCTGCATAAATTCCTGTATTGACCATATTGTAGAACATATGTTCTGCTTTTTCAAGTACTTTTTCTTTTAAACTCTTACAAAACAATTTACAATATCTTATCATATTTTTATTTACTTTTCTATGATAAGATTCATCATGTTTACCTTGCCTTTTTCCAGGCATGGGTGTAAAATGAGGACGATTTGGGGATTTTCAGTTCTTATTTCACCCATAAGGAGGGTATATGTATGGACAGGCAAAACTTAACATTGTTAACGGATTTATATGAACTCACCATGATGCAGGGGTATTTCCGCAATATTGACAGGAATGAGACCGTTATCTTCGATGCGTTTTACCGCAGTAATCCGAACGGCGGCGGCTATGCGATCTCTGCGGGGCTTGAGCAGTTGATCAGTTATATTAAGGAACTTCATTTTGCGCCGCAGGATATCAAATATCTGGCAAGCCTTCATATCTTTGATAAGGATTTTCTGGATTATCTTGCGAACTTCCGTTTTTCCGGCAGTATTTATGCGATTCCGGAGGGCACAGTTATTTTCCCGCGAGAGCCTCTTGTAAAAGTGATCGCGCCGATCATGGAAGCTCAGCTTGTGGAAACTGCCATTTTGAATATTATCAATCATCAGTCCCTGATCGCCACAAAAGCCTCCCGGGTATGCTGGGCAGCAAGGGGGGACGGCATTATGGAATTCGGACTACGCCGGGCACAGGGACCGGATGCCGGCACCTACGGCGCAAGGGCTGCTGTGATCGGCGGCTGCACCGGCACTTCCAATGTCCTTTGCGGACAGCTTTTTGACGTCCCCGTAAAAGGCACCCATGCCCATAGCTGGATCATGAGTTTTCCTGATGAATATACTGCCTTTAAGACCTATGCGGAAATGTATCCTACCGCCTGCATCCTTCTGGTAGATACCTATGATACGCTGAAATCCGGCGTTCCCAATGCGATCCGTGTATTTCAGGAGATGAAAGACGCCGGCGTAAATTTAAGTTACTACGGCATCCGTTTAGACAGCGGCGACCTTGCCTATCTTTCCAAAAAAGCACGGAAAATGCTGGATGATGCCGACTTCCACGATGCGGTGATCTCCGCCTCCAACGATCTGGACGAGTACCTGATCGATTCCCTGAAAGTACAGGGCGCAGCCATCACCTCCTGGGGCGTCGGTACAAACCTGATCACCAGCAAGGACTGGCCCGCTTTCGGTGGCGTTTACAAACTGGCAGCGATCATGGGCGAAGACGGAAAATTCATTCCCAAAATCAAGTTATCCGAAAACTCCGAAAAAGTGACGAACCCGGGCAACAAGACCATCTACCGTATTTATGAAAAAGATACCGGCAAGATCAAAGCCGATCTGATCTGCCTTGTGGATGAAGAATTCTCCGAGAACGAACCGCTTCTGCTCTTTGATCCTCTGGAGCCATGGAAAAAGACAAAATTGAAACCCGGCACTTATACCATGAGGGAACTGTTAAAACCCATTTTTGTTGACGGTGAATGTGTTTATGAATCTCCCAAAGTGATGGATATCCGGGAATACTGCCAGAAAGAACTCTCCACACTCTGGGATGAGACAAGACGACTGATCAATCCCCAGAAGGTTTATGTGGATCTTTCCAGTAAACTTTATGACATTAAAATCGAATTGCTGGATAAGATGAGTAAAGAAGGATAAGCGGGGACGCTTATCCTTCTTTACACATAAAACTGCCCGGTTTTCAATATGATAAACACCTTTATGAATGCGGGAAAAAACACCTTTTGCTTTTTTCTTAAAATTCTCCCAAGCCGGCAGTCCCCTCGCGAGTCGTTTTTTGCCGAAAGAAAAGAACGCTTCCAGATTTTATTTCTGAAAGCGCTCTTTCGGGTTAAGAGGCCTTTCACACCCTCTTCTTTTTGCACAAAAGGAAGCACACCTTTCCATATATCTTCTGTTTCTCTTCTAAAACTATTCCGCTATAAACCCGGATGCTTTGTCTGCCTCCGAAAGCTTGATATCATATATAGTTATCACATCAAACTTATTCTCTTTTTTCCACTCCGATATCTTGGAGTAACTGGTAGAACCGCTCAATTCCAGAACAATCGTGTCACTCGTTGTACCCTGACCGCTCGCCGGGGTCTTTCCGCCTGTGCCTTCCGCCGCTAACACGGGAGCACTTTCGGCTGCCGTTCCCTGTTCGGAATAGATAATGGGGCTTTCTATGCCGCCCTGTGCCCCGGCAAGGTATTTACGATTTCCGTCACTTATTTTTCCCTGCACATACAGCTGCTTCCCTGCGGGTCCCGACACGTTCTCCGTCGCGATCTTGATCTGGTCTTCCGTTGACTCTACACCGTCATAATATAATTTGATCGCCCCCGTAAGGCCCACCGACAAAGCGGCGTCACTCTTGTTCTCGAACTTGATCTTTGCCGGCGTCAGCGTCGTATTCGGATTAAGCCCCAGAGTACTGTTTGTAAGGCCATACGGATTCGCGATGATCCTGCCGGATTGTGTGATCGTAACCGTAAGATGAACAGTCTCCACCTCTCCCTTGAAAACGATCTGATTACTTCCATCGGAAGGGCGCAGTACTTCATCATTGCCGCTGATCGTTGTGGTTATATTATTTCCGCTGACATCATTCCCGCTTACGTCATTTCCGCTCACCGCCGGCGCTGCCCCTGCTGCCATAGACGCACCAACCAGCATAGCTGACGCAAACACTAAACCAATCAGTTTTTTCTTCATTGAAGTTCCTCCTTACTTTTATCTTTTTGTATGGTAGAAGATATATGTTGCCGCCTTTAATCCGCCACGTAAATATCCACAATAACCGCATTATCGCCCACCAGAGCGCCTTCCTCATCCACACAGGAATGGATCAGGGTTCCCCGATAGGTTCCCGGCTCTAATTTCCGCCCGGCTGTAAAAGATTCAATATGGCTTCCGCGGGGAATGATCTGAGATACATATAGTTCTTCTGCCATCTGATCATTCTCGTCATTCAGATAAATCTGAATATACATATCTTCATAATAATTGGAAGCGCTGTTCCCTATGTAGCATGTGGCATTTTTCCCGCCCGTAATACGGATATCCCTGTCATACAGCGTCGTAAAAGAAAACGGTTCATTCAGTTCTATCCCGTCCGCATCCTCCTCATTCGTAACAACGCCTGCCTCCATCCCTATCCTCTGCATCGCCGCAGTCTCTTCTTCTCTGTGATTTAATATGTAAACTATGACAATGGCGCCCGCGATGATAACAACCGAAAGCACAGCGATCACCACCGTCTGCAATGATACTTTTGATTTTTTCTTCTCTTCCATCTTCTTACCTCTGATTCTCTTTTGTATTAACGGGGGCCCAAAAGCCCCCTGTCCCGGGTTTCTGCATACGCCTCTACTGTTCCATCTGCCGTCCGAGAAAACCTGCCGCCGACAGGATCAGCTTCTGCTCCACCTCTCCCATCTTTCCTTTTTCGGCATTATTCAATAAAATAACGGCGCCTATGACATCCCCTTCACTGATAATGGGGCTGATAGCCTCCTGACGGAATTCTTCGGCGTTATCCTGTGTCACAGGGATAAAGTCGCGCTCTCCCTTGATACTGACTACACTTTCCCGGTTATTTACCTTGCTTTCAAGTTCCCTGCTGACATATTTTCCGACGGAATTTTTCATACCTCCTGCTGCCGCGATGATCTGGTCCCTGTCCGCGATCATTGCCACATGCCCTGAGACCTGCGCAAGGCTTTCCGCATACTGTTTCGCAAATGTAGACATTTCCCCTATCGGCGAATATTTTTTTAAAATGATCTCCCCTTCCCTGTCAGTAAAAATCTCCAGCGGGTCCGATTCCCTGATCCGCAGCGTCCGCCTTATCTCCTTCGGGATCACCACCCTGCCAAGATCATCTATTCTACGTACAATTCCAGTTGCTTTCATATAAAATTTCCTCCATTTACTGTACTCACCATTTCTGGAAATAGTATCTGCAAACAAAGAAATTCTATACCTTGTTTCTTCCACCAATCCTTTCTTTATCATTTTTTCTCGGGCAGCATTTTCAGCGCCGCGAAATAACTTCTGTATTTTTATCTTGGGAAATCACGAAAGTGTAACAGAAAATTAAAATTTAAAAAGAACCTGCCGGGCATCCCTCATCGACTAATTCAAATGAAAAATCCCGGCACCGTTAAAACGATATGATCTGTTGTTTTTATCTTACTTCTTTTTCAAAATCCGAAGCCCCGTGCTTGCAGAGCGGGCAGATATAATCCGCGGGCAGCTCCTCCCCTTCATATACATAGCCGCATATCTTGCATACCCAGACGGTCTTGCCGCTTTTCTCCTTCGGCGCTTCCGGTTTCGGTTTGATATGATCCTGATAATAGGTATAGGTAACCGAAGGTCTTTCCGAAAGCAGTTCCGCCGCCGTCACATCCGCGATAAACTGGGTGTGTGTGCCTAAATCGATCTCCTGAACCACCTTTCCGGAAAGATAGGAATTTGTTCCCGCCTTTACATAGTACAGCCCGTTTTCACTGCGCTCCTTCGGCCCGTAATCCTCAAACTTGTCTGCATTTCTTCCGCTCTGGAATCCAAAATGCTTAAACGTGTCAAATGATGCATCCTCCGCCAGCACAGATACGTTGAACAGTCCTGTCGCCTTTATCATATCATGTGTTTTGTTCTGCTTATTTACCGTAATGGATATCCGGTTCGGCGTGCTTGTCACCTGCATCACCGTATTGATAATGCACCCGTTATCAAACCCGTTCTCCTGCGCCGTTAAAACAAACAACCCGTAACTGAGTTTAAACATTGCTCTTTGATCCATAAAAATACCCTCCGTTTTTATTTATCTTTTCCGAAACTTGTCTCTTTATTCAATATATAGTACTGATGTGAAAACGTCAATACAAAAACAGGAATTATTCCTGTTTTTTGATTCCACACAATTTTACCTCCCGGCATTCTCCTCATCCGGTTTCAGCTTCCCCTCCTTATAGTGCCTTCTGCAAAGCGCCACATATTTATCATTGGCACCCAGACAGATCTGCTCGCCGTCCCGGATGATCTCTCCCTTTTCATTTAGTCTTGTGTTGCAGGATGCCCCCTGCCCGCACCAGCAGACCGTCTTCAGCTCCTCGATCACATCCGCCCAGGCGAGAAGCCATACAGAGCCCTCAAAAGGCTCCCGCCTGAAATCCGTCCGCAGGCCGTAGCAGATGACCGGTATATCAAGATCATCCACCACATGCACAAAAAGTTCGATATCCGACTTTTTACAAAACTGTGCCTCATCCACGATCACACAGTCATACTCTTTTATCTCCTCATCGCTCATCTCTACGAACTCTTCTACAAAACGGCATTTGCCCGAAAGCCCCATGCGGCTTTTGATCACCTTCTCCCCGTCCCTGTTATCCAGTCGGGGCTTTAATAAAAGCGCCTTTTTTCCTCTTTCATAATAATTGTATTCCACCATTAAGGCATTTGCGGTCTTGGAACTGCCCATCGCGCCATGCCTGAAATATAACTTAGCCATATTATTTCCTTTGCGTTTTATCTGTTTTTTATACATTAAGAACCGATGCAACTTATATTTTTCATTGCATCGGTTCCTGTAAACTATTTAACTGTGCCGCAGCGGACAACCGCCGCTTTCCGTCATCCGTCCCGCTTTATTTCGCCTTCTGGAACGGTTTTCCGTTCGCTGCCGGCACTCTCGCCGTACCCACAAACAGCACCAGCGCCAGGATCGTCACGATATACGGAATCATGGAGATCAGGTTTGGCGATACCACATTACTGGAGGTGGCCAGCACCTTCACACCATTACAGAATCCGAACAGCAGGCAGGCAAGCAACGCTCCCTGCGGTTTAAATTTCCCGAATATAACCGCAGAGATCGCCATAAAGCCCTGACCCACGATAACGATAGGTCTGAACTGACTTACTGTTGCCAGCGTGATATAGGCACCGCCCAGCCCTGCCAAAAACCCTGATAAAATAACACAGATATATCTGAGCCGGTAAACGTTGATGCCCAGCGTATCACATGCCTCCGGAGATTCACCGACCGCACGCAGCCGCATCCCGAATCTTGTCTTATAAAAAACAAACCAGATCACCGCAACCAAAACAAGAGACAGGTAGGCAACAGAATAATTGCTCAGAACATTGTCCCAGAAGGAACCTACCGGAAAAATCCCGTCAAATACTTTGGGCAGTTTCGCACTGATATCCACCGCCGGCGTATCGGAAGAACCGTCATAGATTGCTTTGCAAAGGAACACCGCCAGCCCCGGTGCCAAAAAGTTGATCGCCGTACCGGAAATGGTCTGATCCGCCTGAAACGATACACATGCCATCGCATGCAGCAACCCGAACAACGCTCCCGCAAGACCGCCTACCAGAAATGCAATCCAGGGATTTCCACAGGTCAGCGCCATAGCCGCCCCGACAAACGCCCCGATCGTCATCATACCCTCGATACCGATATTTACCACACCGCTCCGCTCGGAAAAACAGGAACCCAGCGCCGCCAGCAGAAGAGGCGGTGTATATGTCATTGTCGCATTAATAAGCAAACCAAGATTTCTCAAAAACATTACTTTGCACCTCCTTCGCCTTTTGCCTTTTTATTCCCTGCATAACTCAGCAGGAGCCTCTTAAACACATGGGCGATCGCAATGAAGAAAATGATCGTACCCATAATGATATCCACAATTTCCGAAGGCGCATTGACAAGCGATAGTTTCGTGCCGCCATACTTCATCGCCCCGTAAAACAATCCGGCAAAAATACAGCCTATGGGGTTTGTAGAACCGATCAACGCCACCGTGATCCCCTGAAACCCGAAACTCTCCTGTGAAGAAAACTGACTGATACGCATTCCCATTCCCATCAGCTGGCAGGCGCCTCCCATGCCCGCGAGGGCACCGGAAATTGACATTGCCGTCATAATTTCCCTGTTGGAGTTAATACCGCCGTACTCCGCCGCATGCCTGTTAAATCCCACCGCCTTTAACTTATATCCCAATGTTGTCCTGTTCAGGATAAAAGCAATCACAACCGCTGCAATCACCGCAACAAAAATATTATAGCTTGCACCTGCCCCCAGCACTTCCTGAAGAGATTCACTCCTGATGAGCATTGTTGCCGACTCCAGAATATCTTTCGTCGCCTCACCGCCTCCTTCTTTATGAACTGCCGGAATATTCACGACATAATTGGAGAGATAATAAGCGATCCAGTTAAACATAATAAAGGAGAGCACTTCGTTGATGCCTCTTTTTACTTTCAATACAGCTACGATCATAGACCACAGGCCACCTGCCAATGCCGCCGCGATCAGGCATAACGGTACATGAATGACCGCCGGCACTTTGACAAACACTCCCACAATACATGCCGCCAGCGTTCCTACCACATACTGTCCTTCCGCTCCGATATTAAACACACCGGTCTGAAAAGAGAACGCCACACTCAACCCGGTCAGAATAATAGGAGATGCATACACAATCGCCCACACAATAAATTTCGGCTTCCCAAAAACTCCCGTAACCAGCTTTCCGTATGCCTCCCCCGCACTGATACCCGCTGCCTGCAGCAGGATCGCTCCCACCACAAAGCCTACCAGAATAGAGATCAGCGTATACAGCAGATTACCATGGAGGATTTTTGTACCAAAGGAATTTTTTGTTTTTTCTTTTGTATTACTCATGCGCTCCACCTCCTGCCATCATCAGACCCAGTTCATTTTCATTTGCATCCCTGCCAGGCACGCTTCCTACGATCTTCCCGTCAAAAATAACTTTGATCTCATCGGAAAGGCTCATGATCTCATCCAGTTCAAAGGATACCAAAAGTACCGCCTTTCCTTTATTCCTCTGTTCCACCAGATATTTATGTACATATTCGATAGCCCCCACATCCAGTCCTCTGGTAGGATTCACCGCGATCAGCAGTTCCGAATCGTTGGTGATCTCTCTGGCAATGATCACTTTCTGCTGATTACCGCCTGAAAGCTGTCCTGCCGGCTTTCCTTCACTCCCCCTCGGGCGGACATCGAATTTCTCGATCAATTCCGTTGCCTTTTTCTGAATTGCGTCCCGCTTCAGAATACCATGGCTGGAAAACTCTTCTTCTCCAAAATTCTGCAGGATCAGATTGTCCGCTACGGAAAATTGCAATACCAGCCCGTGTTTTTGCCGGTCCGCCGGAATACTGGTGATCCCTGCTTCAAATATCTCTCTCGGCGTCTTTCCAAACACCTCTTTTCCGTGTATCATAACAGACCCTTCCGTTCCCTTTCGAAGCCCTGTGATGATCTCCACCAGTTCGGTCTGGCCGTTGCCGTCCACTCCCGCAAGTCCTACGATCTCTCCCTTTCTGACGGTAATGTCAAGTCCTTTCAGAATCTCCACATTTCTGTAATCCTTCCCATGCAGATTCTTCACAACAAGTGCGTCCTCTCCCGGTTTCTGCTCCTTTTTATCTAC
Organism: Lachnospiraceae bacterium; assembly: GCA_910573755.1. Lineage (GTDB taxonomy): Bacteria > Bacillota > Clostridia > Lachnospirales > Lachnospiraceae > 1XD8-76. The sequence goes on from CAJTBO010000031.1 coordinate 31,233, forward strand.
CTTGAAAGTAACATCACGCCCCACCATCATTGCAGCAAGCTGATCCTCGTTCACCTCAGCCACATTCACGGTCTGAATATATTTCCCCTGCCGTATGATCGTACAATAATCCGCAGATGCCTTGATCTCTTTCAGCTTATGAGTTATCAGAATAATGGATTTTCCGTCCTTTGTCAGGTGCCCGATGATCTCGATCAGTTCTCCGATCTCCTGCGGTGTAAGGGACGCTGTGGGCTCGTCCAGTATCAGAATATCCGCACCTCTGTACAATACCTTCAAAATCTCCACTCTCTGCTGCATGCCCACGGAAATATCTTCTATCTTGGCATCCGGGTCTACCTGAAGCCCGTAACGCTGTGATAATTCTATCACCTGTTCCCGCGCCGATTTCAGATCCACCGTCAACCCCTTTACCGGCTCCATGCCCAGAATAATATTTTCCGTTACCGAAAACGGCTGTACCAGCATAAAATGCTGATGTACCATACCAATCCCCAGTTCTATCGCCTTTTCCGGCGAATCAATGGCCGCTTTGTTCCCGTTTACCTCAATATAACCTGACGTCGGGTGATACAACCCGTATAAAACATTCATCAAAGTAGATTTTCCGGCGCCGTTCTCCCCCAGGATCGCATGTACTTCCCCTTTGTGGACAGTCAGATTAATACCGTCGTTGGCAACAAAATCGCCAAACTTTTTAACGATATCATGCATGGCTATGACTGTCTTTGAAAGGTCAACATGACTTTCTCTCCCCATGAAATTTTCCTCCTTATTCCAGTACTTTTGTGCATTATATTCCGCATCGGTTTTCCTACTTAATATCATAACATAAGAAAAAGGTGTAGAAAATCTTTTTCTACACCTTTTCCATAATTTTTTATTTTAATCGACCTTTTCCGCAGATCAGTCTAATTCGTAAGCATCGCCATGGGCTGCCTCAAAATCCGCCTGAGTCTCAGGAACAACTATTTCGCCGGAAATGATCTTTGCCTTTACTTCCTCCACTGCCTTTATCACATCATCAGACAGATTGGTTGTTGTAGGCGCGATATCCACACCGCCTGCAGCCAGATCATATGTGATAATACCGCTCTGCAGTGTACCTTCGCATACAGCCTTTGCCGCCTCAAAGCTGGCATTGTCCACTCGCTTCATAGCGGATGTCAGAATATTTTCGGGAGCCAGAGAACTCTGGTCAGAGTCAACACCGATCGCCCATTTACCCTTTTCTTTACAACCCTCGATCACGCCAAGGCCTGTTCCGCCTGCTGCGTGGAAGATTACGTCCGCACCGTCTGTGATCATAGTAGTTGCCGCAGATTTACCGCCTGCTGTATCAGCAAACGAGTTTGCATTCTGCTGCAGAACCGTTGCATCCGGATTCGCATCCAGAACGCCTGCACAGTAACCGTAACCGAACTCATGCATAACCGGTGTACCCATGCCGAGCACGAATCCTACCTTATTGCTTTCTGTTGTAAGGCCTGCCACATAACCTACCAGATAAGAAGCCTGAGCCTGTTTGAACATTAAGCATGTAACATTGGGCAGTTCAATACTGGAATCATCAATGATAGCAAATTTCTGATCCGGATTTGCTTCTGCCGCCGCTTTTGTAGCGTCTGCAAGCTGGAAGCCAACGCTGATGATCAGATCATATTCTTCATCAATGAAAGTCTCAAGATTCGCCTTATAGTCAGCGTCTGTTTTGGACTCCAGATACTGAACCTGAATCCCCAGCTCGTCTGCCGCTCTCTGCAGCCCTTCCCAGGAAGACTGGTTAAAGGAACCGTCATTTACACCGCCTACATCTGTCACCATACCAACTTTGATCTCGGAATAATCTGCGGAAGGAGCCTCTGCCTCTTCTGCGGGTGCCTCTGCCTCCTCTGCAGGTGCTTCCGCTTCCTCTGCGGGTGCCTCTGCCTCTGTCTCGGCCGGCGCTGCAGGTTCATCTGCACTGCTTCCACATGCCACCATGGCAAATGCCATTGTGCATGCAAGAAGAACTGAAATCAATTTCTTCTTCATAAATTATTTTCCTCCTGTAATTTGCTTGTCCCTGTCCGTTGCAGACAGGATATTTACTGCTATTTAACCAGTATAAGTGATTCTTTTCCCTTTTTCAAGAAATTCTTTTATTTTCGTGTAAATTTACGTTTACAGAGAAATCGAGATACATATTATATGAACTTTTGACAAAATATCTGTAATTTCCCGGAAACTTTTCCCTGTTCTGCCGATTGCTGCTAGAACGTCACTTCGCCGTCATGTGCCAGCAGGGATACCGCGTGCACTCCTTCGAGTCCGTTGATCCCCTTGACTAGTTCCTTCTCCTCTTTCACCCTGAGTTCCACCACCATATCCAGCTGCTCCGCGGAAAGGCTTCTGGATTTTACCCTGTAATATCCCGCAAGGCGCTCCACCACTTCCAGTATTTTATCCTCCGCGTCCATCCCGTCCGCGTTCACCACAAGGATCTTCGGCGCCTTTGCCACCGGCAGTTTATCCAGCACAAAAAACAGTATCGTCAAAAAAATACTCACGATGACCGCTATCACATAAAGCCTTGCCCCGCATATAATGCCGATACTGATAGCCCAGAATAAAAACGCCAGATCCATCGGATCTTTGACCGCTGTACGGAAACGTACGATGGAGAGCGCACCGACCATACCCAGCGATACAACAATGCTGGACTGGATCGTCAGAATAACGCCCGCCGTGATCAGCGCAAGCGCAGCCAGCGTAATATTAAATGACTTGTTGTAAAAGGTTTTTCTGGTAAGCACTCTGTAAATACAGAAGATATACAGTGCCAGTACCGTTGTGATAAACATTACCAGAAAAATCTCCTGCGGCGTGACATCAGCGGCGGCAATAGATTCCAAAAATGAATTTTTTAAAATGTCCTTTGTGCTCAAAATACATACTCCTTTTCTTCATTATATATTTATCGTTTCAAAAATGCTCTCCCGCATCCGGCACCGATGCCGTCTACAGGTGATATTTCCTGCACAGATAATACTTGGAGAAAGCGGTCCTCTGCAGATTTTCCAGCTCAATGGCTTTATAAATATAATCAGGAAGATACTCATCATACTTTACTTCCAGCACATGCGCCCCGGTCGGCATGACCGGACGTTTCTTCATCCCCGCATCAAAGAAATGCCCATAATCCCCGGAAGATGAGATATTCCTGTCAAAAGTCACCCGGACATTTCCCAGCGGACACACAAAAACCGTCCTTTCATAATCCACGATCACTTTGGCGCGGAACTGCCTCGTATTCCATCCTATCACGAATTTATTCCAGACCGGGATATCGCAGGCTTCCAGCGTCTCCGGTTTTCCCGCAAGCAGCGATTCGCACAGATCCCTTTCTATCTCGCAGGCATCCTTACTGGTCATCCCGCATATCTTCTTCTTGTTTTCCAGTTCGATCCGGTCCGCGCTATGGTTGTAAATACGTATACGGAACTTCTCCCTCGGATCGGTCCCGTTTTCGTTTTCATAAAATCCCGTATCCAGATAATCGTCAAAGTATACGCTGCGGATCCGGTATTTTCCGTTTCCGTCTGCATGAGGATCAAACCGCATAATGCCGGACAGCCTCCCCTTCAGACACGCCAGCTGTGCTTCGGAGCAGATATATTTAAACTCATGACGATATGTTTTCTTTTCCAAAGCCTCTCCTCTTTCTTTTTTAACCATAAATGATACACGTTACTTATTGTATTATTCCCCGAGCCCGCTTGTCAATCGTCAAATTCTTAAAAGTGTTGAATTTTGGCTTCACAAATATAAACATTTATAAGATTTTATATTTTTTTAATACTTTAGTCTTCCATATACTCCCTGTAATCATACTCCGATGCAAATAAAATATATCTGTCCCCGACCCATCCCATATAGCCTGCTGATGTTGTGTATCCTTTCATGCTTTTTTACCTCCTGTCCCGGCCCCGCGGACATTATCCCGCAGCCGCCATCTGATAAAAAGAGCATAACAAAAAAGGTGTCCCATAACCGGTACACCTTTTCTTCTCATATATTTTTTGGTATACAATTCCACCCGCGGCAAGATTCCATGCTGTCCTTCCCTCTCTACAGCAGATATCTCTCCATCTCCTCCAGTACATTTTCCGTCAGCAGCAGCAGATTCTCCTCATCCCGCTCCACCATCCCGCCTTTTTTATAGCGGGTCTCGAAACAGGGCGTCCCTTTGGCATTAAAACACAGCCCTGTTACGCTGTTTTCAACCAGTTCGCCGATTCCTTCCACTTTGATTTTCGCATCCTGTTTCATGGTCAGTTTCAGCACCTCATTTTTGCCTTTCACCTCGGTAATATACAGCCGGTGCGCCTGCATCCTGATCAGCGCCACCCTGAGCAGATTGTCCACGGACTTGGGAATCTCCCCGAACCTGTCAAGCAGTTCCTCCTTCATATCTTCACATTCCGCCTGGGTTTCAATGCCTGCCACCCGTTTATAAATATCCAGCTTCTGGTATTCATTCATAATATAAGAAGGCGGAATATAGGCATCCACATCCAGCTCTACGGACGTATTAAAAGCCTCTTCCATATCTTCTCCCTTCAGCCTGCGCACCGCCTCGTTGAGCATCTTACAGTAAAGGTCATATCCTACCGCCGCCATATGCCCGTGCTGCTGTTTTCCGAGAAGGTTGCCCGCGCCGCGGATCTCCAGATCCCGCATGGCGATCTTGAAACCGCTCCCTAAATCCGTAAATTCGCGGATCGCCGTGAGCCGCTTTTCCGCCACCTCCTTCAGTATTTTATCTCTCCTGTACATCAGAAAAGCGTAGGCGTTTCGGTTGCTCCTCCCTACCCTGCCGCGCAGCTGATAGAGCTGGGACAGCCCCATATTATCTGAATCATGGATAATGATCGTATTGGCGTTCGGAATATCCAGCCCGGTCTCGATAATCGTGGTGGAGATCAGCACATCGATCTCCCCGTTAATGAAATCGAACATAATGCGTTCAAGTTCGCTCTCCTTCATCTGCCCATGGGCAAACGCCACCTCCGCCTCCGGCACAAGCGCCTGCACCACTGCCGCCACATCCGCGATATTATTCACTCTGTTATATAAATAATATACCTGTCCCCCGCGGGATATCTCCCTTACAACAGCCTCCCGCACCATTTCTTCATTATATTCACACACAAAGGTCTGCACCGGCATCCTGTCCCCGGGCGCCTCCTCCAGCACGCTCATATCCCGGATGCCGATCAGGCTCATATGGAGCGTCCTCGGGATCGGCGTTGCCGTCAGCGTCAGCACATCCACGGAAGCCCTCAGTTTTTTGATCTTCTCCTTATGGGTTACGCCAAAACGCTGTTCCTCATCGATGATCAAAAGCCCCAGATCGTGAAATCCCACATCGGCGGAAAGCATCCGGTGCGTGCCGATCACGATATCCACCATCCCCTTCCTCAGATCCTGAATCGTCTTTTTCTGCTCCGCCGCGCTCCGGAACCGGGATAAAAGCGCTATCTGCACCGGGTAATCCTTCATGCGCTGGATAAACGTATTATAATGCTGCTGCGCAAGGATCGTAGTCGGCACCAAAAATGCCACCTGCTTGTTTTCCTGCACCGCCTTAAAAGCCGCCCGGATAGCGATCTCCGTCTTGCCGTAGCCCACGTCCCCGCAGATCAGCCGGTCCATGATCTTTCTGCTTTCCATATCCGTCTTGGCTGCCGCGATCGCTGCCAACTGGTCTTCCGTCTCCTCAAAAGGAAACAGTTCCTCAAACTCCTGCTGCCAGGTCGTATCCGGCCCGAACTGATACCCGTTCTGATTCTGCCTTGCCGCATAGAGTTCCACCAGATCCTGCGCCACTTCCTCCACCGCCATTTTAGTCTTTGTCCGGGTCTTATTCCACTCCTGAGTCCCCAGCTTATTCAGTTTCGGTTTTTTCGCATCGGCGGATGCATACTTCTGGATCACGCCGAGATTGGTGGCGAGCACATACAGATTTCCGCCGCCGGCATATTCGATCTTCATGTAATCCTTTATCACATGGTCCATCTCCACCTTTTCGATGCCCCTGTAGATGCCCATGCCATGGTTTTCATGCACCACAAAATCGCCCACCTTCAGATCGGCAAAATCCTGTATCTTCTGCCCTTCATATTTCTTTGTCCGCTTTTTCTTCTTTTTCTCCGCCCCGAAAATATCGCTTTCCGAGATCACAACAAATTTCAAAAACGGATATTCAAATCCTTTCAGCACCCGCCCGTAATAAGCCATGATCTCACCGGGCTGTATCTTTTGCTCCGGATTTTCCGTATAAAAAGCCGTCAGCCCGTATACATTCAGATCATCCGAAAGGCGCTTTGCCCGGGTGCGGGAACCCGAGAGCAGCAGCACGCGATAGCCGTTTTTCTTATACCGCCGCAGATCCTTCACCAGTGTCTCAAAACTGTTATTATAAGGAGATACGCTCTTTGCCGAAAAATCATATTTCTTATCCGGCTTCACGATCGGATTTTTCATATCCAGCGCCGCTATGGTCACCACCGGATAGTCCGACATCCTTGCAGCCGTTTCCCCCTTGCCGTACAAAAGCGTCATCTGCCCCGGCAGTATATAGCCCTTCTCCAACCTGTGGGACATACTCTCCCTGAATTCCAGTTCCACCGCCTCCGCATGTTCGCCGATCCTCACAGGCTCATCCAGAAAAATACAGCTTTCTTTTTTATCAAAGCTGCCCAAAAAGGACCCCAGTTCCTGATAGAAATAGCGGACATAGGACTCCAGATTGACCTTCGCCTCCAGTTCCAGCACTTCTTCCCGCAGCTCCCCGGTCTGCCGGCGCAGCCGTGCGGCTTCCTCCGTTTTTCCCTGTGCCTGCAGAGCTTTCTCCTGTTTCTTCGCCTCCAGTTCTATCAGATGCATTCCTCTTGCACGCTGATCCTTTGTCAGGATCATCTCTGTCGCCGGATAAATGTCAACCGAACTGAGATTTTCGATCGACCGCTGGCTGAGCACATCAAAACTGCGGATGGAATCCACATCCTCCCCCCAGAGTTCAATTCTGTACGGATTTTCTTCGGTCAGATCAAAAATATCCACTATACCGCCGCGGATCGAAAACTGCCCCGGCACCTCCACCTGATAAGTCTTCTCATACCCCAGCGTCACCAGTTTTTCCGCAAGTTCCTTTTCCACCGCCTGTCCCGAAGTGCTGATATGCAGAATATCCCGTTTCACTTTCTCCAGCGGGATCTGCGGCTCCATCAGGGCGTCCAGTGTAGTCACGATAGTCATCGGCACCCCCTCCAGCATCCGCCGCAGCACCTTCCATCTCTCCGTCACAAGCTGGTTTCCGTGGATATCCGCCTGAAAAAAGATCAGATCTTTCGCCGGATACATACAGACATTGCGGTCATAAAATTTATAGTCCTCATAGATCTCCCGCATCCGCTGGTCGCTGTAAGTGATGATCAGCCTGTATCGGAAGCCCTCTCCCAGCCCGTATATCATATGCAGCTTCTGAGAATCCACACACCCCGAAAGCCCCAGACAAAGAGGCTCTCTTTTTTTCAATTTTCCCTGTATCTCTTCAAACTCCCCCAGTTCCCGCAGGGGCGCCCTCAGTGCTTCCATGCCTATTCCCGTCGCTTTCTTATATTTTACCTGTTCCTTCTATTTCTGCCAGGGCTCCCGCTTTTTCCTGTTTCCCGTTCTTTCCGCCCGAAACCGCCTCAGTCTGCTTCGCTGATTCCGCCGCATCAGGCAGCTTCGCCTTTCCGCCCGGCTGTTTTTTGTTAAACAGGTTCATGGCTTTATCCGGCCCCTCCGTCACCATGATCTCCATCGCCTTTACCGCGTCTTCTATCCCCCGGTCCATTACTTTCCGCTCTTCACCCGAAAAATGCCCCAGCACATAATCCGCCAGATCCCATTCTTTCGGCTTTTCCCCCACACCCATCCTGATCCGCTGAAAATTCTCCGTCCCCAGATGCAGGATAATATTTTTCAGTCCGTTATGTCCCCCGGCGCTTCCCTTCTTCCGTATCCTGATCCCGCCGACTCCCAGAGAAATATCATCCGAAATAACGATCAGTTCCTCCTCCGGGTCTATCTTAAAATAATCGGTGATCTCCCGCACGCTCTCCCCGCTTAAATTCATATAAGTCTGCGGCTTTACAAGGATCACCCTCTGTCCCTCGATCATCCCTTTCCCGAAGAGTGCCTTAAACCCTTTCTCCCTCACTGCTATACTATATTTATCCGCAACCGCATCTATCACATCAAACCCGATATTATGTCTGGTATTTTCATACTTTTTCTCCGGATTTCCCAATCCCACAATGCAAAACATTTTCCCCTCTTCCCTTTCCCTTCTTTTACTATTCCACCAAAATCCAAACATTTCCGCTTTCCCTATCTCAGTTTTATCTTTTTTGCATCCAGTTTTCTCTCCCAGAATCCGTCAATTTCTATCAATGAACTTTTCTGGAATAGAGTAGGGTTTATAAACTGCACCCTTATCCCCGTCTGACCACCCAAATCCTCAAATTCCACTCTAAAGATCTGTCTGGGCATCATCTTCCCCACCCAGGGACTACCGCTGCGATACCTTTCCCCTGCCCAATACATACCATAACTATCTCCTTCAAATGTGATAAGAAAATAATTTTCTTTCTCCTCCCATGTGTATATATACAGATCATATATATTGGAATGCCTCATATAGTCCCTACATACCTTAATCGGATGTTTAGATAGATAGTAAGATTCCATCTCCTCTTCCCTCACCCTCCATCTCAAGCACTACCCACATTTACCTGTTTTTCAAAGTCCCCACTATTCTACCAAACCATCCCCCATTCCACAAGTAAATTCTTCCACAGCCAAGCCTTGCAGAAAGAACGCGGCTCGACCATCGCCACAATACAAAAGCCCAAACCAAAACGTTTGGGCATACAAAAGAAGCCACAAAGATGCGGCTTCTTTTTCCAATTCATTCGTCGTGGATTTCTCTTATGTCATTACCTCTTGGATTATTCTGTCATCTCTTCAAAGTCCGGCTCCAGCAGCGCTTTCTCGTATCCGTCTAAAATAATGGATTGGATCTTCTCTCTTGTTTCCGAGTTGATGGGATGTGCGATATCTCTATATTCGCCATCTGTCGATTTTTTGCTTGGCATAGCGATGAACAGTCCCTTTTCGCCCTCGATAATCTTGATGTCGTGAATCGCAAATTCGTTGTCCAGGGTGATAGAAACAATCGCCTTCATCCTTCCCTCTTTTGTGATTTTTCGTACTCTTACATCTGTTATCTGCATAGCCTCGACCCCTTTTTTTTATTTGTGACATTCACCAAGGGCTTTTGGTTACGTCACAGGACCTTGCCTACATGACATATCTGTCGTTTCTTTCCACCACTATTTTTATTCCGTCTTCTCCTTTGTAGTATGAATTTGCTTTCATCGTGCCTCTGCTCTCCACGATGCAGTTCTCAATATAAGTATTATCTCCGATATATACATCATTGAGAATAATGGAATTTTTGATACAACAGTTATTGCCAATGTATGCTTCTTTAAATACAATGGAATTTTCCACCGTTCCATTGACAATACAGCCGCTTGCGATCAAGCTGTTTTTGATTCTAGCCCCTACGTTATATTTTGCGGGCGGCTGGTCATCTACCTTAGAGTAGATATCAGGGTATTCCCTGAAGAAATATCTTCTGATATCCGGCTTTAAAAAGTCCATATTCGTATCAAAATAATCTTCAACACTCGCAATATTCCGCCAGTAGTCTTTGATCTTGTAACCGTAAATATGTTTCATGCCTTTATAGCGTACCAGAATATCTCTTACGAAGTCATAACGCTCTTCTTCAACGCATCTCTCAACCATATCGATGAGCTGGCGTCTTCTGATCACATAGATGCCGCAGGAAATCGTATTGGATTTTGCCAGCAGCGGTTTTTCCTCAAAATCCTCTATCCGGCTTTCCTCATTCATCTTTACAGTACCGTAGCGTTCCAGATTCGTGCCTTCCGGCATATCTTTACATACTACCGTAATATCTGACTTCTTGTTTATATGATATTCTAAAAGTTTGTTAAAGTCAATCTTATAAACGCAATCTGCTGAAGCAATAATTACATAAGGTTCATGACTGTTCTTTAAAAAGCTGATATTCTGATTGATGGCATCCGCCGTTCCTCTGTACCAGAACCCGTTATCTGCTGTGATCGTAGGCGTAAATACATACAATCCGCCCTGTTTTCTGCCGAAATCCCACCATTTGGAGGAACTTAAATGTTCGTTCAGGCTTCCTGCATTATACTGTGTAAACACCCCGACCTTCTGGATACGGGAATTTGCCATGCTGCTCAGCGCGAAATCGATCGCCCTGTAGCTGCCAGCCACCGGCATGGCTCCCACTGCCCTCTTTTCTGACAATGCGCCGAGCCTGTGATTACTACCGCCCGCCAAAATAATCCCTATTGCTCTCATATATAAAATATGCTCCTTTCCGGCATCATTCGCCCGCCTTGATCATCGTCCTTCCGCTCGGAAGGTATAAATCAGGATAATCTTCCTGTGTTGTCACGCCGCCGATACAAACGTTCTTTCCGACCGTTACGTCGTTTGGAATCACGCTCTTTTCCCCGATCGTACACAGTCCATGATTATAGATATGCGGGTCGGTTTCATTATCCTTCTCCTCGCCGAAGCCCATCTTCACACGATCGCCTATCTGCACATTTTCCGCGATGATCACTTTATTTAATTCTCCGCCGCTGCCGATCTTTGTATCGTTCATGATGATGGAGTCACGCACAACCGTTCCTGCCCCGATCATTACGTTACAGCCGATCACCGAATTGTAAACCTTGCCGTAGATCTCCGTTCCCTCACCGATGATACTCCTCTCCACTTCACTGTCCTCAGAGAAATACTGAGGCGGCAGAGCGTCGGATTTGGTATAAATCTTCCAGTATTCTTCATAGAGATTAAATTCCGGCACGATATCGATCAGTTCCATATTCGCTTCCCAGTAGGAATTCAGCGTTCCCACGTCTTTCCAGTAGCCGTTAAACTCATATGCATACAACGGATTATCTTCCGCCTTACAGTAAGGGATCACATGCTTGCCGAAATCAAGATGAGGCTGATCCGCATTTTCCAGCAGCGCTTCCCGAAGCGTCTTCCAATTAAAGATATAAATCCCCATAGATGCAAGATTGCTTCGGGGCTTTGCAGGTTTTTCCTCAAAGTCCACTATCTTCTTATCTTCATCCGTGATCATAATGCCGAAACGGCTTGCCTCTTCCCAGGGCACCGGCATAACCGCGATCGTCACCTCTGCGCCGTTAGCCTTGTGGAAATCCAGCATCGCTTCGTAGTCCATCTTATAAATATGGTCACCGGAAAGGATCAGCACATATTCCGGATTATAAGTATCCATATACTCAATATTCTGAAGAATGGCATTTGCGGTACCTGTATACCACTCCGTACTCTCAATCTTCTCATAAGGAGGAAGCACAGTCACACCGCCGATATTTCTGTCCAGATCCCAGGGAATACCGATTCCGATATGTGTGTTCAGCCGAAGCGGCTGATACTGCGTCAGTACGCCCACTGTATCCACACCGGAATTGATGCAGTTACTCAGCGGGAAATCGATAATCCTGTACTTTCCGCCGAACGCAACCGCCGGTTTTGCAACTTTCGAGGTCAGAATACCGAGCCGGCTTCCCTGACCACCTGCCAAGAGCATGGCAATCATTTCTTTTTTAATCATAGCATCACCTCAATATTTTCACAGAATGTTGAATTTCTTTCTCCCAGTATAGCACAAGCTTATTCAAAAGTGAATAATAAATAAAAAAATTACTGCCTTTTTTTGTAACTTTTATTCATTGTTTTGTCAAATTCCAAATCCTTTTTTATATTTATTTACATATCCAACAAAATTTTCTCCTTTTTTCTTTTCTTTTTCGCCTTGATAGTGTACGCTTTCAAGGGTAAGATATACATATAATATAGCAGGCATTCATAAAAAAGGAGTATTCCTATGTATCAGATTCATTTTGACAGACCAATACATATTCACTTTATCGGCATCGGCGGCATCAGTATGAGCGGACTGGCGGAAATTCTGCTTTCCGAGGGCTTCACTGTATCCGGTTCCGATAACCAGCGTTCCCCCCTGACGGAAATGCTCACGGAAAAGGGCGCTCTGATCAGATACGGCCAAAGGAGGGAAAATATAACGGACGATATCGATCTGGTCGTCTACACCAGCGCCATCCATCCCGATAACCCTGAATTCCTTACCATGCAGGAAAAGGGGATCGCCTCCCTCACAAGGGCACAGCTCCTCGGGCAGATGATGCGCCAGTATAAAACCTCCATCGCCGTCAGCGGAACCCACGGCAAGACGACCACCACCGCCATGATCTCCGATATCCTGCTGCAGGAAGACAAAGACCCTACGCTTTCCATCGGCGGTATCTTAAAGTCCATCGGCGGAAATTACCGGGTGGGCGGTACGGACTACTTTGTCACGGAGGCATGCGAATATACCAACAGCTTTTTGAGCTTTTTCCCGAAAATCGGCATTATCCTAAATATACAGGAAGATCATCTGGATTTCTTTAAGGATCTGGCGGATATTCGCAATTCCTTTCATTCCTTCGCGAAACTTCTGCCCGCAGACGGCCTTTTGATCATCAACGGCGAGATCGATAACTATCAGGAACTGACGGAAGGGCTTTCCTGTCCTGTCATCACATTCGGTATGGGAGAAGGATTTGACTACTATCCCTCCGGCATTTCCTATCTTGATACGGGAAAATCCTCCTTTATCTGCCACGGCCCTGACGGATTTTCACTGCCTGTTACGCTCGGCATGCCCGGCAGCCATAACATCGCAAACGCGCTGCCTGTTATCGCCCTTGCCCGCACACTGGGATTAAAAAACGACACGATCTGTCAGGCGCTCTCCCGCTTTGAGGGTACCGACAGGCGCTTTGACCATAAAGGCGAGATCGGCGGCGTTACCGTCATTGACGATTACGCCCACCACCCCGCGGAGATCAGGGCGACTTTATCCGCCGCCGCCCACTATCCCCACAAAGGGCTCTGGTGCGTATTCCAGCCCCATACCTACAGCCGGACAAAGGCCTTCCTGAAAGATTTTGCGCAGGTTCTCTCCACCGCGGAGCATGTTGTGCTTGCGGATATTTATGCCGCCCGGGAAACCGATACCCTCGGTATCTCTTCCCGGGATCTGCAGAGGGAGATTCTTGCCTCAGGGGGAGACTGCCATTATTTTCCCTCCTTTGATGAAATCGAAAATTTCCTGTTGGAAAATTGCACAGCCGGAGATTTGTTGATAACTATGGGGGCCGGGGATGTCCATAAAATCGGGGAAAACCTTCTCGGAATTTAATTTTTCCACATATCCACATTTTTTTGCCTCTGCACGGGCGCAAAAAATTTGTGGATTTTTTTATAATCCGGTTTTCACGGTTTCAGGCAGTTTTCCTCCTGTATCTGCCGATACTTTTTCTTTTGGCAAAATGTCAGCATTTGACTTATCCACATTTTCCACATTATCCACATTTTGCCTAAATTTTTCATTCCGTCCTGTTTTCGCCATTTTGTCTATATCTTTTGTAAATCCTCTATGCTATAATCGTGTCAGTTTTGAAAACAGGAAATCAGGGGATGATATATAAATGAACAGCTTGTCAGTTTCACAGGACTCTCATGCAGGCATGACCATGCTCTCAAATCGTTTTATCGATGAATATATGACAGATGCCAACGACGCGCAGATCAAGGTTTACCTTTATCTGCTCAGATGTGCGGGCACAGGCCTGCCCAGCGGCATTTCGGCAATCGCGGACCGTTTTAATTATACTGAGAAGGATATTCTCCGCGCGCTGCAGTACTGGGATAAAAAACACGTTATCTCCATGCTGTATGATGATACCGGAAAACTGGTCGGCATCCGGCTCGAAAACCTTGACGCCAGAGCCGCCGATATTATTTCCATGCCGGAAACTGCGCAGCCTTCTCCCGCTCCGATACCCGCAGCCCCCGTTACGGCGGCCGCTTCTTCCGCTGCGGAAGAACCTGTATATGACAAGAGTGTCATTACTTTGGATCAGATAAAGGCCTTCAAACAGCAGGCGGAAACCTCCGAGCTTGTTTTCATTACCGAGCAGTATCTGGGCAAACCCCTCAGTTCCGAAAACATCCGTTCCATTATCTTTATGACGGATATCCTGCAGTTCAGCACCGATCTGATCGATTATCTTGTGCAATACTGCGTTGACCGCGGTAAAAAGGATTTCCGTTATATCGAAAAGGTTGCCATCAACTGGGCGCAGGCGGGTGTTTCCACACCGAAAGAAGCTGCCGCCTATGCTATAAAATATGATAAAAATATCTATACTGTTATGAACGCGCTGGGCAGGACAAACGCTCCCACCCAGAAGGAAGCTTCCTATATCCAGAAATGGTTCCGGGAATACGGCTTTACGCCGGACATGGTCTTAGAAGCCTGTGAGCGCTGCGCCCTTGCCACGGACAAGCACCGCTTTGAGTACACCGACGGCATCCTGCAAAGCTGGAAGGAAAACGGCGTACATACCATACAGGATATCCAGGACGCGGATGCGGCTTTCCAGAAAAAGAAAACCTCCCGCGGCGTCCGCAGCGCCTCTTCCTCAAACCCGTTCCACCAGTTCAGACAGAACCAGTACGACTATGACGAACTGCTGCAAAAAGTAAAGATCAACTGACAGGAGAAAGAATTTGGCTTTAACAAACACGCAATATGAATCCATCATCCGTGAATATGAGGAAAAACAGTTGAGGAGCCGCCATCTTCTGGAGAAGCGCCTTGCCCATATCCGGAACACATACCCTGAATATGCCGCTCTGGAAGATCTTTCCGCCTCTTTGGCTTCCTCTTTTACAAAACGCCTGATCGACGGGGAGGAAGGCGCAAGGGCGGAACTATCCGCTTCCCTGCAGTCTCTGAGCCGGAAAAAGGAGGAGTTTCTCTCGGAAAAGGGCTTTCCCCCCCATTATCTGGAACCGGTTTACGAATGCAGCGACTGCAAAGATACCGGTTATATCGACCAGAGAAAATGCCATTGCTTTGAAAACAGGATCACACAGCTGCTCTATCACCAGAGTAATCTCTCCGGCAGCCTTGAGCAGGAGAACTTTCATACGCTGTCCTATGAATATTTTTCAGGTCCGGCGCTTCAGGACTACAAAAAAGCTGTGGATATCAGCAAAGGCTTTGTTTCTTCCTTCGATGAAAATTATCGCAATCTTCTATTTATGGGCACCGTCGGCACAGGAAAGACTTTTCTCTCCAACTGTATCGCCAAAGCCCTGATCGATACCTCCCATTCTGTCATCTATTTCAGCGCGGCTGAGCTGTTCGATACCTTTGCGAAATACGTTTTCGGCAAAGATAAAGATGCCCTTGACCATTTTTATAAAGACCTGTATCATTGTGATCTGGTGATTGTGGACGATCTGGGCACCGAACTTGGAAGTTCTTTTGTCACTTCCAGCTTCTTCTCTTTCCTGAACGAACGGCAGCTAATGAAAAAATCCACACTGATCACCACCAATCTGGACCTGAAAGGATTACAGGATAAATACAGCGACAGGATCTGTTCCAGAATCATCGGCAACTTTGAGATCTGCGTGCTGACCGGTCCCGATATCAGAATCCTCAAAAAAACATGAGCAACCGATACTTTATTTTCCCAAAAGAAAGGACTTCTTATGACAAAAAAAGAAGAAAAACGCAATCTGGAAACCATTCCCGTCGGCTCCCTCGGCGTCATTGCCCTGAAAGGCTGTAAAACACTGGGGGAAAAGGTAGACTACTACCTTGTAAAATGGCGTGCAGAGAGAGAAAGCGAGCACAAGGACTCTCTCGCTTTTGCCGGTTATCAACGCGAAACATATCTGCTGAATGTCAACCTTCCCCGTTTTGGTTCCGGCGAGGCAAAGGGTATCATTCAGGAGTCTGTGCGCGGGGACGACCTCTATATCATGGTGGATGTCTGCAATTACAGCATGACCTATTCTCTCTGCGGCCATGAAAACCATATGTCCCCGGATGACCACTATCAGAACCTGAAGCGGATCATCTCGGCGGTAGGCGGTAAAGCCAGACGAATCACCGTGATCATGCCTTTCTTATATGAAAGCAGACAGCACAAGCGTACCTCACGGGAATCCTTGGACTGCGCCATCGCCCTGCAGGAACTTGTCAGCATGGGCGTTGACAACATCATCACCTTTGACGCCCATGATGCCAGAGTACAAAATGCCATCCCGCTGCACGGCTTTGAGACAGTACAGCCCGCCTATCAGTTTATCAAGGGACTTCTGCGCAATGTAAAAGGACTGATCCCCGATACGGATCACATGATGATCATCAGCCCCGACGAGGGCGGCATGTCCAGAGCCATTTATATCGCCAACGTACTCGGGCTCGACATCGGTATGTTTTACAAACGCCGGGATTACACCCGCGTTGTCAACGGCAGAAATCCCATTGTCGCCCATGAGTTTTTAGGCTCAAGTGTGGAGGGAAAGGATATGATCATTATTGACGATATGATCTCTTCCGGCGAATCCGCCATTGAAGTTGCAAGAGCGCTGAAAGCCAGAAAAGCAAACCGCATTTTTATCTGCGCTACCTTCGGCCTTTTCACCGGCGGACTCGAGCGTTTCGACGAGGCATATAAAGAAGGCATTATCAGCAAGGTGCTGACCACTAACCTGATCTACCAGACGCCGGAACTTCTTTCCAGAGAATGGTATATCAACTGTGATATGAGCAAATACATCGCTTATTTGATCGATACTCTGAATCACGACTCTTCCATCAGCGATCTGCTCAATCCCAACGAAAAGATCCAGAATGTCGTCGCAAAGTATAAAGAGGGAAAATTATAAAAATGATAAAAATATAAAATGAAACCATTTTGGTACTTGCAAAATTCCACAGGTATGATAGAATAGGGTGTGTAGCAAAGCACCCTGCTTGCAGGCGTAGTTCATCGGTAGAATACAAGCTTCCCAAGCTTGGGAGGGGGGTTCGATTCCCCTCGCCTGCTTTTAAAGTCCTGAAAATTTCCCGTAAATACGCGGTTTTCAGGGCTTTTTTAATTTCCAAAAAGGCTAAGGTAATCAAAAAGGTAATCAAAACATAGGCTTGACTTTTCTAATAATCGCTGTATAATAGGTTTTCGGAAAAGCTTGTAAGATCAGGTTTTTCCCAAATATATAATGTCAGTTCGAGACCTTCCTGACAAAAAACAAAACTAAAGGAGAATGTACTATGAAAACTACACAAAACTCAATTCCGGTTACCCCGGAAAACCGCCTGTTCTCTGTACGGGCGCTTGTTCAGGCTGCCATGATCGCAGCCGTCTATGTTGTACTCACGTTACTCGCTAACGCCTTCGGGCTGGCTAACTACGCCATTCAGATTCGTTTTTCCGAAGCACTCACCATTTTACCGTTTTTTACGCCGGCTGCCGTGCCCGGTCTTTTTGTGGGCTGCATCCTCAGCAATATTCTGACCGGGTGCCTGCCGCTGGATGTCGTTTTCGGCTCCCTTGCAACACTGCTCGGGGCGCTGGGTACATATATGATCGGCAGAATGGGGCGCACTGCTGCCAGAAATACCAAAAAGGCTTTGGAGCCCGGGCAGAAATTTACGCTCGACAAGATGCTCTCCCCCCTGCCGCCTATCATCACGAATACACTGATCGTTCCCTATGTTCTTGCCTATGTATATCAGTTTGAGGGCTCTATTCCCTATTTTATGCTGACTGTCGGGATCGGGGAGGTGATCTCCTGCGGCATATTGGGCCTGATACTGCTCTTCTCTCTGGAAAAATACAAAAATTTCCTGTTTCCGGGTTGACAGCAGAAAACAGATGTGATATAAAATTATGAAAATACAACTGAAGATACCCAAATGAGGGAGTAGTAGCGCGAACTGCGTGTCCTGCCAACATACGCGGCCTTTCACATATGGTCTGGCTTGACTTAAATAACGAGACTCATGTGCGATGATAATGCTTCATAAAATTTTGTGATGCGGATATTATTGCACCTGGGTTTTTCTTATTTCCAAAATTTTCTCATAACAGAAAGGATAGTCAATATGGAACTTACACTAACGATTCTACTGTTTCTCACCGGTATTGTACTTATTGTGAAAGGCGGGGACTTCTTTGTGGATGCAGCCACCTGGATCGCCAGAGTCAGCGGTATCCCCCAGGTCATCATCGGTGCCACTATCGTCAGCCTCGCCACAACTCTGCCCGAAATGCTCGTATCGGTCATTGCCGCTATGGACGGTAAGGTGGATATGGCCGTCGGCAACGCTGTCGGCAGCGTCACCGCAAACATCGGTCTGATCATGGCAATCTCTCTGATCTTTATGCCCGGCGCCATCAAGCGGAAAGACTATGTTCCCAAATCCATTTTAATGTTCTGCTCCTCGCTGGTGATCGTAGCCTCCGGCAGAATCGGCAATATTGATCTGTTTCTTTCTGTCGTTTTGCTGATACTCTTCATTCTCTTTCTGGGTGAAAATATCCGTTCGACACAGAATTCCATGAACAGGAAAACGCCTGCCGCATTCCATGCCGCGGAAAATACCGCTGCCATCCCTCTTAACAGCGCATCCTCAGACACCGAAAGATCCGTCGTCGTGATCAATATCATAAAATTTATCGCCGGTGCTGCCGGCATTGTAGCCGGCGCCAACCTGCTTGTCAACAACGGCAGTGAACTGGCAAGATACATCGGCATCTCCGAAAGAATCATCGGCGTTACGCTGGTAGCTGTCGGTACTTCTCTGCCGGAACTTGTGACTACGATAACCGCTATCGTCAAAAAACAATCCTCTTTATCCATCGGTAATATTCTGGGTGCCAACATCATCGATCTCACGCTGATCTTACCCGTCAGCATGATCTGTGCCCAAAAGCCGCTTCCCATAGCAGCTTCTTCGGCGCTTCTGGATTTCCCCGCCTGCCTTTTAGTCGGCAGCATCGCTATCTTTCCGATGATAATCTCTTCTAAGTTTAAACGCTGGCAGGGCTTCGCACTTCTTGCGGTTTATGCGATCTATCTTGTACTGACCTGTACGGCATGATATATACAGAACGAAGGCAGTTCTCCGGCTTACCGCCCGAAAACTGCCTTCACATCTTATAAAGCAGGATCTATGCCTTCTTCCGGCATCTCATAAACAAAATATATATTTTCTTCCGTCCGCATTTTCCGATTATTACAATAACAACTGATTCAATAAAATATATGCCCGCCAATGGAAATGCCCGTAAGCCCTTCGATGGGTGTCCGGAAATATACGCAGTCTCCCACATTGGACACTCCCGCCATCGCTTCATCCGCCGCCTGATAGCAGGATGGCGTGGCGAGGTCATTGCTGAGGGCAACCGCATAACGTCCGCTTCCCACCGGGGAAAACTGTGATTTTTGATAAATTACACCCGTTATTGTATCCGGATATACAGAACTGAGCAGCCGGTTTATCACCACCGCGCCTACCGCAAGCTGTCCCGCATAGGGCTCTCCCCCCGCCTCACAGTAGATCAGGTTTGCAAGAAGATACCTGTCACTTTCCGCAAAGGTTACCTGGGA
Source organism: Lachnospiraceae bacterium (assembly GCA_910573755.1). Classification (GTDB taxonomy): domain Bacteria; phylum Bacillota; class Clostridia; order Lachnospirales; family Lachnospiraceae; genus 1XD8-76. Next base: position 50,970 of record CAJTBO010000031.1, read on the forward strand.
AATGTCCCTCTTTGCCGACTGCGAAGCCAGTTTGGACATGGCGATCTCCTCCGCCAGCTTTTTCTTCAGCGCCGCGATATCCGCATCCTGCTCCTTGATCTTTGCCTCGTAAGCTTCCGCCTCCGCCTGTGCATTGGAAAGTTCCCCCGCATTCTGGGCAATATCGCCGGAAGTGGAACTGATATATCCGCTGACCTTTGCCTGTTCCGCTTCCACCTGCACTTTATACTCCGCAAGTTCTTCCTGTTCCTGCTGAAGCTGCTGTTCCTTTTTGTCTATTTCATCCCTGATATCGCGGAAATCCTCCAGTTTCTGCTGGTCATACTCGGAGATCGCGTCCACATAATCATAGTAATTCAGCATATCCGAAATAGTATCCGCCCCGAGCATCCCTTCTAACAGTGCATAATCGTTCCGCTCGTACATATACTGGATACGGCTTTTCATCGCTTCATACTGGTTATCCGCATCCGCCTGGGCTTCTTCCAGCGCCGCCTGCGTCTCCGCGATCTCCTGTTCTTTATCCGAGATCTGCTGTTCCAGCTCTGTCAGCCTGTCGCTGACATCGGTAAGCTGGTCATTCAGGTTATTCAGCACACCCTGCAGGGTATTTAATTCGCTTTGCAGGCCCGATATATTCTCCTGTGTCTGGGACAGCTGTCCCTGCGTCTCCTCCCTCTCCTTCTGCGCCTGCTCCAGCTTTTCCTTGGTGGTGAGGGCATACGAAGTAAGAGACAGCCCGAGCGTCATGGATACCGCCAGAAAACCTGCCATAAGACGTTTTCCTATCTCTCTTATCTTTCTGATATGTCTTCACCTCCCCTCCTGTACTTTCAGCGGTCCGGTTTGTGCATTCCCGTTACCCGAACCTTTTTGGAAGCTACAATTCCAGTTCCACCTTCCTGCCAGTAGCCTTATACTGCCTGTATGACACCCCCGCCGCATCAAACAGTTTTTTCGATGCGATATTTCCCGGCGTTCCCTCATACTTATCGCTTCCGTAGATCACCGTTCTGATCCCTGCCTGAATGATCGCTTTTGCACATTCATTGCAGGGAAACAGCGATACATAGATTGTCGTCCCCTCCAGAGATCCGCCTCTGAAATTCAAAATGGCATTCAGTTCGCTGTGTGTTACATAGGCATATTTCGTAGAGAGCATGTCCCCTTCCCTCTCCCACGGGAAATCGTCATCCGAGCAGCCCATGGGCAGCCCGTTATATCCCATCGAAAGAATTTTATGGTCGCTGCTGACAATACAGCACCCCACCTGTGTTCCCGGGTCTTTGGAGCGCATGCCCGCCAGTCTGGATATCCCCATAAAGTACTCATCCCAGCTGATATAATCTGTCCGTTTCATTTGTACCCCCATACAAAACATATTCAAACGATCCTATTTTGTTCCGAATATCCTGTCTCCCGCATCCCCGAGTCCCGGTACGATATAGGCGTTTTCATTCAGCCTCTCATCCAGCGCCCCGATATAAATATCCACATCCGGATGTTCCTTCTGCATCCTTTCCACACCTTCCGGCGCCGCTATGATACACATAAAATGTATTTTTTTACATCCTTTTTCTTTCAGCATCCTGATCGCCGCAGTTGCGGAGCCCCCGGTTGCCAGCATGGGATCCACCACGAAGACTTCTCTCTCCCCGCAGTCCGCCGGGAGTTTGCAGTAATACTCCACCGGTTCATGGGTCTTTGGGTCTCTGTACAGGCCGATATGCCCTACCTTTGCCACAGGGATCATAGTCAGCACACCGTCCACCATGCCAAGCCCCGCTCTGAGGATCGGCACGATCGCCATCTTCTTCCCTTTCATTTCCTTTACCGTAGCCTTGCAGATCGGCGTCTCGATCTCCACATCGGTAAGCTGCAGATTTCTGGTCGCTTCATAGGTCATCAGCATCGCTATCTCGCTGATCGTTTCCCTGAAATCTCTGGTTCCTGTTTCTGTTCTGCGGATCCATCCGATCTTATGCCGGATCAGAGGGTGATCCATTACCGTTACTTTTGCCATTTCTTACCTCCTGTTTTAGTGCTGCCGGTCATTTATCCTTTGTTCTCCTTTTTATTGATCCGCCGCTTCGCCGTTCTCAATCTTATGGATCCTTCTTTTATGCCTCTCATCTTCCGAAAACGGTGTATTCAGGAATTTATCTATGATATCCAGCGCCACAAACTCCCCTGTTATACCCGCTCCGATAGATAACATATTGGCGTCATTATGAAGCCTTGTCAGTTTAGCCGATACCGGATCTCCGCAGAGGGCACACCGGATACCGGGCAACTTATTGGCGCAGATCGATACGCCGATGCCCGTCGTGCAGATAACGATCCCTTTCTCACAGGTTCCTTCCGCCACCGCTTTTGCTGCCGGTCTGACAAAATCCGGATAATCACAGGATTCTTTATCGTAACAGCCAAAGTCCTTATATTCCAGCCCGTTCTCCTCCAAATATTTTTTTACGCTCTCCTTCAGATCATATCCGCCATGATCGGATGCCAATGCTATCATTTTTTCCCCTTTCCGTGCTGTCATCTGCACTTTCTGTTTGCGTATTTATGCGCTTTTATACTTCCAGTATACCTGAAAATACACCGTTTTAAAAGCGAAATGTTCAAACTCTCCCCTTTTCCCGCTTATTTTGAATCATGTTCTTACGGAACACGCAGTAAATGCGAATTCCCGATCCGTGAAAAGCAGCTTACTTTCATTCTCCGTCCGAAGAAACTTCTTCCATGCGGTGTCCTGCCGCTTTCAGCAGCCTGTTCATCACCGCCTGCCCGATCCCGTTTTCCGTAAACGCCTCGGAATAGATCAGATCCACCTCTTCCCCGTCAAATTCCCGCAGAATGCGGTACAATTCCTTCGCCGCTGTCTCCTCTTTATCCCTGTTTCCGGCATTCTTTACCGAATCGGCGCTGTAGCGCGCAGCCGTCCTTTCCGTAGCGATGACGCCGCTGCGAAGCCCTCTCTTCTCCGCCTCCCGCACCAGTTCGTTGATCCTGTTTACCACGGCTTCTTCTTCTCCCGCGATGATCGTCAGTTCCGCCTTCGGCGCATAGTGTCTGTACTTCATTCCCGGCGCCTTCGGCGCCGCATCGCTTCCCTCCGGCAGGATCGCCCTGTCAACTTCCACTTCCCCCAGTACCTTAGAGAGCATCTCTCTGGTGATATAGCCCGGGCGAAGGATCACCGGCACTTCCTCCGTCAGATCCACGATCGTAGATTCCAGACCGATACATGCCTGACCGCCGTCTAAGATCATTTCGATCCTGCCGCCCAGATCCTCCTGCACATACTTCGCCAGCGTAGGGCTTGGCCGCCCGGAAAGATTGGCGCTTGGCGCCGCCACGTAACCGCCCGCCGCCCGGATCAGGGAGAGCGCCGTTTCATCATCCGGCATCCGCACCGCCACAGTGGAAAGCCCGCCTGTGGTTTCCTTCGGCACTTTATCGGATTTTTCCAGTATCATCGTCAAAGGCCCCGGCCAGAATACTTCTGCCAGACGTTTAGCCGTCTCCGGTATTTTTTTCACGATCGGGGATAGATCCTCCCATCTGCAGATATGTACGATCAGAGGATTGTCAGAGGGGCGTCCTTTTGCGGCGTATATTTTTCGGGAGGACTCCGGGTTCAGGGCGTCTCCGCCGAGGCCGTAGACCGTTTCCGTCGGGAATGCCGCAAGGCCGCCGTTTTGCAGGATCTTTCCGGCTTTTTCTATGGCTTTTTGAGCCTCCGCCGTTTTCCTGTTTTGATCGGTTATTTTAAAAATTTCTGTGTTCACACTTTTTCTCCAGCCGGCATGATTTATTTTGATATTTCCGTCTCCGCTTCCTGTGCATGCCTTTTCTCTTTTATGCTTCTATTTTGCTGATTTTTTCTGAAGATGTCAAGTGGAATGAACAGGTATTTCCGTTTCCGAAAAGGACAAAATGAAGGGGCTGTCGGAAACATTGCTCTGCAGCCGATCCAGCCCCTGTATCAACCTCTTCTTTTATAACTTTTATACCGTCTCTGTCAGTTCCGAAGCTTCCACCTCCTGCGCCGTCGGAATGGAATCTGCCGCTCCCATTCTGGATACCGCTATGGCTGACGCCTTTGCGCATCTTTTCAGCGTCTTTTGTATCGGCAGGTTCTCCATCATTGACGCGATAAAATATCCGGTAAAAGTATCTCCCGCCGCCGTGGTATCCACCGGCTTCACACGAAAGATCCCCTGCCTGCAGGTTTCGTTTTTATCCCGATAGACAACGCCGTCCGATCCCAGCGTCAGCACCACCTGCGCCTCCGGGAACTTTTCCATCATCCTGTCCAGGATCTTTTCAGGTTCCGTCTCCCCTGAAATCTGTCCGCCCTCTATCTCGTTTAACAGAAAAACGGATATCTTGTTCATATCGCAGGCGAGCAGCGCCTCGTTAAAGGGCGACGGATTCAGCACGATCCGCATTCCCTTTGCATAGGCAGTATCAATAATATAGGGCATTTCGTTCACTTCATTCTGCAAAAGCACGATATCACCTTCTCCAAAACCGGAGAATACCTCATCCACATATTCCCTTGTGATCATACGGTTGCTGCCGCCGTACAAAAGAATACAGTTCTGAGCGTTCTTATCAAGCTGAATGATCGTATGTCCTGATTTGCCGGATACCATCCTGACCAGAGAGGTATCCACACCGCTCTTTGCACACAGATCCAGAAAGCCCTGTCCGTCTTCTCCCACCATACCCGCATGCCGCACCGGCACGCCTGCTCTGGACAGCGCTATGGACTGGTTCAGCCCCTTGCCGCCGAAATGCGTCTCCATGCTGTAAGAATCCATCGTTTCCCCCGGCGTGATCACATGGTCTACCTTATAAACGTAGTCGTAGTTTAATGATCCGAAATTTAATACCTTCATGATTTCCTCCTGTCCCACTTCCGCTATTTTATTGTTTTAACGCTTCCTCTCTCCACAAACTGTGTGGAAACCTCTATTTTTACTCCGGCTTCCTGCCTCTCTTTGATCATCTGAATCAGCCGCCTTGTCGCAATACGGCCTATCTCCTGTTTCGGCACACGGAGCGTAGTCAGCGGCGGGGAGGAAATTGCCGAAAAAGGCAGATCGTCAAAACCGATCACCGAAACCTCCTCCGGTATCCTGACGCCGTACTCTGCCATTGCCTTCATCGCTCCCAGCGCTATCATATCATTATCAGCCATAAACGCCGTGGGCAGCTTTATCTTTTCTTCCAGATATCTTTTCATATCCGCATAAGCCGCATCCATTGTCGTTCCCACTTCAAGCGTGTATTTCTCCTCCACGGGCAGGCCTGCCTTCAGCATACCCGTCCTGTAGCCTGTTTCCCTGTCCTTAAAGGGAACGATTCTGAACCGCCCCTTTAAATATCCGATCTGTTTATGCCCTTTCCTGATCAGATAATCTATAGCGTATCTCACGGAATCCTCATTATTCGCCTTTATCGCGTTAAACGACATATCTCCGTTCCAGTAATCGATCACAATAAAAGGTGTGGTGATCTCCCGCAGAAGCTGTATATCGCCGTCAACCATTTCCGTCCCCAGCATAATGACGGCAGAGGATTTGTCATTCAGCAGCGCCTTCGCCTGTTCCCTGCAGCTTTCGTCCCGCATATCCAGTGTGCACATGATCATATCCATTCCGCTGTCCCGGCATTCCTGTTCTATTCCAGTCAGCATCAACGGAAAAAACGGCGTATCCTCCACTACGCTGCCATCTCTTTTAAAGGTCACAAACTTTACCTTTGTAATACGGCTTTCTTCGAAATACCCCAGTTCGTATGCTACTTTCAGTACTCTTGCCGCCGTATTCGCGTTCACTCCCTTTTTATTGTTCAGCGCATTGGATACTGTAGCGGTGGATACCCCCGTTATTTCACTGATCTGCTTCATGTTCACTTTCATATCCGTTCTTACCTTCTGCCTTTTATTTTTGTGAGCAATAAGCCAGGCACTGCGCCTGCGCGAAAATCCGGTAAATGCCGCAAAAGCCGGATACTACGGGGTATCTGATCTTGTCATCACCATCCGGACCGCATCTTTCCAGCCTGCATAAAGACCTTCGCATTGTTCTTTGTCTAATTCATTTTTATAACTTGTTCTGCCCATTTTGTCAAATATTTT
>CAJTBO010000032.1 GCA_910573755.1 Lachnospiraceae bacterium
TAGACCCAAATCTATGATAACATGGAGGTTTTATTTTTGGTACTTTAGGGATCGCTACTGCTCACTCTATTCTCCCCAGCTCTGCTGGGGGCTTAATGGACGTTCAGTTAATGAATAGAGAAAGGATAACAATACCACACATAAGCACTATCCAAAAGTTGCTGATAACAGTTGACACAATATTTATCATGCTTCGGCTATCGCGGCTTTTAACGCATATGATAGAAAGTACCAGCCCCAAAAAAGCAAAGAAGATATTTACCACCGCCCAAATGGAACGTATATTGTTAGTCGGCACCATATTAAATAATGCGGGAACAAATGTTGCCAAAGGCAAAATGCTGACAATCAATACTGCCGCACTTAATTTTTGCAATCTTTTATTTTCCATAACTTACCTCATTTCTTTTTTTCCAAAATGTATTACTGCCATTATAAGTACCAATACAAAAATCAAAATTGCACATGGTAAAAACGGGAACAGGTTAAAACCAGTGCTAACGCCCTTTGTCGTGAAATCATGCAGGGAGCAGGAAAGAGCCAGTCCGGGCGGCAAAATATACCGACCACTACGCATGGTCAGCGACCACTATCGGCTACATACTGAAACGCCCGGAATATATGGGGCGCAAAGTACTGGGGAAAACCGTATGCGAGAACTACTGAATCCAACTCATTCCTATTTTTCAAAAATACTTTCTTGTAAGAGCGATAGAAAAGAGAAATCTTGAATGATATAATGTGTATGGAGCAGAGTGTCGAAATACGGCAGAAAAACCGTTATTTTGCTGAATATAACATATCCGCAACCCAACGTTGACAATGTTCCATTCAGAAAAGATAGAAAGTTACAATCTAATCCGATAAGATTGACCTATCAAAACAAACCAAGGAGGACACATATGACATTCGGAGAAAAATTGTTTAAGTTAAGAAAAGAAAAAGGGCTTTCACAGGAAGCACTTGCTGAACAAATTGGAACAACCAGACAGGCGATTAGCAAGTGGGAAAATAATCAAGGATTTCCGGAAACAGAAAAGTTGTTACAATTATCCAATATTTTTGAAACATCTATAGACTTTCTGTTGAAAGACGAGAAATCCTCTAACACTGTAAACGAGAGAGGATATTATGTAAGCAAGGAAATGGCAACAGGATTTATCGCAAACCAGAAAAAAATATGTAGATATGTTGGTATAGGATTTATGTCGTGGGCATTGGCGGGAATTCCCTATGTCATGTTTACATCTAATTTGACATGGCGTTTTTTGGGAGTGGCAATTTTTATTATCATAGGCATTAGTTCTTTTGTTTTAGGCTCATTTTCGGAACAAGAACAATATAAAGTCTTGAGAGAAGAACCTCTGATACTTGATTATGCGTATTTGCAAGAATTATCTAATGCGTATCAAGCAAAAAAGAGAATTTATGTTGCTATGTCCATTCCGAGTATTATTTTATTTATAGTTGGTATTCTGGCAATATCTTTAACTATGAGCGGCAAGTTTGGTTGGTCAGAGTACCATTCGTTTGTGTTTTTGGGACTGGCAATAGGACTTTTTGGATTTTGCTATTTTATTGGAGTTATGGGGGCTTACGAATTGCTGATTAAAAATGAGCAATATTCTTCTTGCTTATCGTTTAAGATAAAACGAAAAATAAAAGATAAAATCAATAATCTTTAATATCGTGTTACCGTTGACGGCTTCATTCAGTTTTACTGGCGGATAATCAAGGGCAACAGCTTGCGCTGCAGCCCCTTTAGATTATAAACGCAACCGTAAACCAAGCACAGCCCCATGTGGGAGAAAGGGGGAAATTTCTATGGATTGCACAGAAGCATACAAGGAACACATCATGTATTCTTTCAACGGTTTCTGCAAAGTCGTCATACGCTATGCCGCTATCAACGCATGGTGCGACAGGAACAGGCGGCGGCAAAGAGAAATATCCTATGAATACCTCACAGAAGAAAAATTCTACCCTCTAAGCACATCAGACGAATTTCTCAAATCACCCTACGAACAATACCCCATTACGATATGCGGTAACCGATTGATAAGAAGATACACTTTTTCTTGTTCCCTACTTGACATCACCAAAAGGCACAATCCTCATAGAGTGCGGGAAGCTGCTACACAAGGGCGGCTATAAGATAAAAGTGCTGAACACTATCAATTTCAAAAAGTCCATGCACTACAAGAACCTTGTCGCCGTCCTGCCCGACACCCTCACAAGCCCGAAGCTGACCGCTGAATGGGAAAACGCTCTGACGGAGATTGCAAAAGGAGCTGACCGCTTCCATTGCCGCCGCTTTACTTAGCAAAGGCAGGACAGCCATGAAAGGCTTGTATTCCGAGAAAACGGGCAAGACCTATGACGCTGACGTTCTGCTTGCAGACACGGGAGAAAAGTATGTCAATTACAAAATCGAATTGAAGCAGACCAAGAAGCCAAAACCCAAAATCAAGAACCTATCTTCTGCACAGTTTCATTTATGGTGGTGCCAAGTGTGCGGGCATGGAGGTTTAGAAAATAAGTCCCACATAAAAAATACGTTTTTGTTCTCTCTCAAAAATGCCGCGGCATCTTCCATACGACATTCTTTTTTCCACTTTTTATTATCTTGTAAACAGTCCCATAAATACCCATCGTAATAGAAACTGTCTATATCTTGGATTAAAGTTGCAATATGCTTTTGATAATGTTCACTTGTTGTGTCAACGAATTTCCGGATAAAGGCTTTACGCAAAGCAACTGCCTGTTCAGTTGGTAATACTTCAAATTCCATATTATGACACTCCCGATAATTGAAAAGTTCTGAAATCATTTTAGCAGAAAGGCCGCCGACCAACAAGGTGAAATAGTAGTTGAATAGCAGAGTGGCCATCAACACAATATTTTGAAATACAATGCCTCTTTGGGAGAAAATGTCCCAAAGCCGGGCGGTACTTTTCACAGTGCCGCCCCCTTTTCACGCCCGGCGTCATCCTTACCGGTAAACCGGAAACTGTCAACCTAAAACTTCCATACCTTTTTGAACGTATGCTAAATATAAAAGACCCGGCACACTGTCAAAGTGTGAGATTGCATCGGCGTCGGCAATACATAATTCTTCAAGGCTGTTTTTTCCGAACTGACACTGCCGTACTGAATGACATGGCGAAAGCAGTTTACGTCCATATGCCGAACACTTCAAACGGACACAGGAAACAGCAGATTGACACATCCTATGACCTTGTGGGAATACTCCCTGCGTCCTGCTGAACGACTTACAAAACGGGCTCTATATCAGCTGCCTTCCCGCGCCCATCATCTTCCCGAGCTGCTCCACGATCCCGGCGCTGCCGTTTACGGAGATCTCGCCCACCTTTTCGCAGATCTTCTCCAGATACTCCAGTTCCTTCAATTTATAGAGGGTCGCGTTCTCCTCCATCAGCTTCGCCGTGTTGAGAAGGGATCTGGTGGACGCCACCTCCTCTCTTCTCGAGATCACATTTGCCTGTGCCGTTTTCTCCGCCACAAGGACGCAGTTCATGATCTCCCGGATCTCCCCGGGCAGAATGATATCCTTGATTCCCGCTGTCAGGAAATTGACGCAGAACATCTCCTCCCACTCCTTCAGCGCGCCGAAAATCTCCTTTGAGATCTGTTCTTTCGCCTCCAGTATCTCATCCAGTTTGTAATTTCCCACAACTTCCCGGATGGCAAGCTGTACCGCGGGATAAAGCTGCCCCTTCAGATCGGAGATCCTCGAGACAAACTCCACCGCATCCCGCACTTTATACATACACGCCACGTTCATCCGGATACCGATCTTATCCTTTGTCAGAATCTCCTGACCCACGATATCCAGTTCCTTCTGTTTCATATCGATGACCAGAGATGTCACCGCGTGGTTGTAATTCCAGAAGCGGTACACGCCTCTGTCAAGCGGTTTTTGCAGCACATTGTCATAATAGATCAGGCCCGTTTCACCCTCTCCTACCCGCACTTCCGTGTAGAACTGCTTCGGGAGTATCGCAAGCATCTGTCTTGTGATCTCCGCACCCATCACGGTCTTTTCCATCGAAAATACTTTTAATTCAAACCGGTCGAATACATTCCAGAAAATATATTCTTTCCGGCTTGCAAAGGAAGCCAGCTTTCCGTTTTTGTACAGAAATCCCACCGAGCCGTCCGGTATCTCCATATGTACGGAAGCCTCCAGAAACGCCGGGTCCTTTGAAAGTACCTGATAGGGAATCTCCGTATAATTCATCTCTCCCGACATCTCCTTTACTGCCACCGTATAACCTGCCATATTGGAAAAATGATAGACTCCCGATCTGATCATTTTCTGAAACACGCCGTTCTTTAATACAAATCCTGCCTGATTATCTTTGATAATATATTTCATAACAATACCTCCCTGTATGATTTTTATCCTGTTTTCCATAAGCCGGCAAATCCTCCCTGAACCGGTGGGAAATTGTCCGTCCTGCCGCTTAAACCGTGTCCGTATGGTTCCTGCAAGATCTGAATAATATTGTATCCCTCATTCATCCGCCTGATGCGGAAGATCCGTTCAGCAGGACTTTCAGGGAAAGGACAGGCTGCCTCCGATACTTTTTCTTATCCCGCAGATCCGCGCTCTCTCAGACAGGAGCTTTGGGACAAAATGCGTCCGGCTGCACCTGTTGCCCGGCTTTACCCGATCACCGTTACCGGTTCTGTATCACCGGATAAACGGGACCGCTCTGCCGCGCGCCTGATGCCGCGGATCTTTGTTCCTGAAAAAATATCCTCTGCAGACTGCTGTTTCGCCGTCCATCCTGCGGTATCCCGGATCTTCAGGCAAAAGACGGACCGGCACAAGCTGCGCTTACGCCTGAAATCAGGATAACAACATAGGTTTTGCGGATTCGAACCGCAGACTTGACAGGTCTTTCCATTTGTTGTGCGCTCTACCAACTGAGCTACCGTTTACACGAGGGGGATTTGAACCTCCCGACAACACAATCCTTTCTTAACACCACGTTAAGCTCTATGAAATATTTATGGTATACCGGACAGTACGCTGCCGGCACCGCCGGGCAGGAAGTATCTTCCGATGCCCGCGCTCTATAAATTATTTCCTCATTTAAGTTACAGTGCCTTCCAGGCTTCGCTTCACACCGCAAAGTCCCGGACAGGCTGTTTTTCATCCCTTCACGACGCCCACCGTCCTCAGTTTCCTTACGGGCGTGACCATATCCTGCTGCTGTGCCATGACCAGATCGATATCCTTATAGGCAAACCGGCATTCCTCCGCCACATCGTTTTTCTTCCGCTTTCCCAGCACAACATCCTGCTCCTTTAAATCCACCATGACCTGTTCCGTGCTGAACGCCTTCATGGCGCCTGATCTGGAATAACGCCTGCCTGCGCCGTGGGAAGAGGTGCAGAAGGATTCTCTATTCCCCCTGCCTTCCACCACATAGCTGTAAGATCCCATAGCGCCCGGTATCACAGCCATCTCGCCCTCTCTCACTCTGGTGGCTCCTTTTCTGTGTACCCACACATTGGCGTCATAATGGTTTTCCAGCGCCGCATAATTGTGGTGACAGTTGATCTCCGTGCCGAATTCCACACTGAGCCCCGTATGCTTCCCGATCAGCTCCTTCACCACCCCGCAGGTTTTATCCAGCATACGGGCACGATTTTCAAAAGCATAATCCAGAGCAAGGTTCATCCAGTTGATATACTGCTGCCCCTCTCTGGAAGAGACAGGCAGAAACGCCAGATGATATTCCTCTTTTACCTCGCTGTACCATCTCCTGTTCAGTTCCCTTGCTTTCTGATGGAAGTGGTCGCAGATCGCTTTCCCGAGATGACGGCTGCCGGAATGGATCATAATGCAGAGAAACCCCTGCTGATCCTCCTGCAGCTCAATAAAATGATTGCCGCCTCCCAGACTTCCCACCTGAAAATATCCGTCGTCGATCAGTTCTGTTAGTTCCGCATTCTCCGCATACTTTTCCATCTCCCTCTTTGCTAAGTCAAGCACCTTTGACTCCTGGGGAACCCTGTAGCGCTCCGTATTTAACGGGATGCCCCTCATAATGCCCCCGATCATCGCCTGCACCAGAGAACCGTTCCCGGTCTGGATTTTCCGGATGTCCTCCACCCGGATATTGGTTGAAACAAAATCCATGCCGCAGCCGATATCGACTCCTACCGCATTGGGAATGATCACGTCCTTCGCGGCGATCACCCCGCCGATGGGCATCCCCTTCCCCGTATGTGTGTCCGGCATCAGGCACACCCATTTATGTAAAAAGGGAAGCTGCGACAGATGATACGCCTGCTCCAGACAGCTTTCTTCCAGACAGCCCTCATCCTCCAGCCATATTTTGATCGGAACTTTTGTTTTTTCATTACATATGACAAACATATTCACCCCATCCTTTCCTCTCCTGCCGTACCCGAAATCCCAAAAACATCCTTCCTGTTATCGGGCTTACGGTATATAACAGTTCAGCCTTCGGCTTCACTGTTACGGAATCCGCCTATTCCGGATTGCCTTCGGCGATAGGCAGTTTCCCTTCCGGCTCAATTTACTGATTACCACGGACTTTGCAGTAAATGTAAAATCGTGAACTGAACTGTTATTACGGTATATCCCGTACTTCTTTCTGATATATTGCATTATAAGAAATATTTTCCAGGGAATCATTTCAAAAAAGTTGCGAGGTATGCTATAATATTAGAAATATTATGTCGGTCATATTATATCGGCGCCGGATGCGGCATGGAGACCAGAAATGTCTGACTTTCAGGAACTGATCAAAAGTTTTCCAAAAACAAGGGAATATGTGCGGGACTTTTTTGTCTATGGTTTTAAGACCAGAGAGGAATTTTCAGAGAAAAGCCCCCGGACCTACGATAACGAGAGGCGGCGGTTAGAGAGCTGGCTGGGAGAATATGTGCGGAAGGACCATGTATCCAGAGGCGCCAATATTTCCCTCGCCATAGACAGTAATCTCCTTGACACAAACCCGCTGTTCCGGGTGTGGAAAACAAAAAGCTTTACCGACAACGATATCGTGCTGCATTTCCTGATACTGGATCTGCTCCGGGACGGCGATACGCTTACCGCCGAAGAGATCACGGAACATCTGCTCACAAAGTATGAAGCATTTTTTGATACCCAGATCGTCCGCCGGAAATGCAACGCCTATGAAAAAGAAGGGCTGCTGCAGAAAAAGAAAGCCGGAAAAACCGTCGTCTTTTCCCTCGATAATTCCCTCGCGGACTGGATCAGGTCCAACGATAATATGCTGGACGCACTGGCATTTTACCAGATGGCAGCCTGCTTCGGCATCGTGGGAAATCACCTGATACAGCAGTTTGACCATCAGAACCAGAGTTTTCGCGTCAAACACGGCTTTTGGGTACATACGCTTGAGGATGAGATCCTTCTGGCGCTTTTACAGGCTATGAACGAAAAATGCAATGTGCATCTGGAAATAAAAAGTTCCAAAAACGGGGTGATGAACTTCTCAGAATGTACCCCTTTGCAGATTTTCACCAGTACCAGAAGCGGCAGGCGTTTTCTGTGCGGCTATGTGATCAAAAGCAGACGTTTTACCTGTTACCGGCTGGATACCGTCAAAACCGTCAGGCCCTTACAGCCCTCGGCGGAATATGACGCCCTGTTTTCCACGCTATGCCGCAACCAGAAATGGCTCTGGGGCGTATCCTTTCAGGGAAACGGCAGCAGGCATCCGGAAAAACTGACAATGAAAATTCAGATCCGCGAGCCCGCCGAACAATATATCATCGACCGCCTGAAGCGGGAAGGCAGGGGCGGCACAGTCACAAAAATCGAACCGGGGATCTATCAATATGAGATCGAAGTATTCGACTGCAATGAGATGCTGCCCTGGCTGCGCACCTTCACCGGCAGGATCTTGTCCCTGACATGCACCGATCAATTTGTGGAGCATCGTTTTTACCGGGATCTGCAGGCGATGTACCGGATGTATCAGATCGAAAAAACGCCTGCTTCTGAGTCTATACGAACGGAGTAAAACGCATGGAATTATTTTCAGAAATATACAGTTGTTACTATCAGGTACTGCGTCATCTGCTGTGCAGCCAAAATGCCCTCACACAGCAGGATATCCGCAGCCGGATCTGCGGCGAAGGCTTTGAGGAAAGCCTGCTCTCCATCATACCGAAGCTGGAAGACGGCACCTGGAACTTATTGGAAAAGGACGGAAACCTCTTTTGTTCTAAAATCTCGTCCTCTTTTCTCACTCCCGTTTCGGATCTCGAAAAATCTTATCTCAAAGCGCTGCTGTCCGATCCCCGTATCAACCTGTTTCTGGATCGGGAACAGACCAAAGCGCTGCAGAGCATGCTCTCTGCGGTATCCCCGCTCTGGAGCCCCGGACAGTTCCGCTATTTTGACCGGTTTCCGGACGGCGACCCCTACGAAGACGAAACGTACCGCAACCGCTTCCGCACACTGTTAAAGGCGCAGAAACAGAACCGTTATGTGGACATTGATTATACTTCCCCCGCCGGCAGGCGCCTGCACCATCATTATATCCCCGCCCGTCTGGAATACTCGATAAAAAATGACAAATTCCGGCTTCTCGCGCTGAAGCCCGAGCATCCCTCCAAAGTCCGGCAGGCCCGTTCACACCGCCGGATACAGGCGGAAGCGGAACCGGATAGAAGAACCTGCGAAACCGTCTGCCCAAATACACGGCAACAGGAACGATATCCCGCAAAATTCAGACTGGAGATCCTCAATCTTTCCCGGATACAGAGTGTCCGTCCGCTGGAAAAAACGCTCTCTTCCCCTGTGGACCTGAACGCAATGATCCGGCATTCATACTACAGGGAACCTCTGCGGCTCCGTATCGTCAACAAGCGCAACGCCCTCGAGCGGGCAATGCTGCACTTTGCAAACTATGAAAAAAATACAACAAAAATAGATGAGGACACCTATGAATGCCTCATCTATTATAACAGCAATATGGAGACAGAACTCCTGATCGAAGTCATGTCCTTCGGCCCCATGCTCACCGTGACCGGAAATGACAGGTTTTTAAGCCTTCTGAAAGACCGGCTGCAAAAACAGATCAGCCTCTCGCCCTAGCTGTTCTCCACCGCCGCACGGATCTTTGTCTTCTTCTGTTCCTCATCTACTCTGCGGTTCCTGATCCCCGCATATATCGTTCCTGATATATTATGCCACACCGAGAAGATCGCCCCCGGCAGTGTGGCAAGCGGGTTTGCCGCGAAATTCGCCGTTGCAAGGGAAATGGCAAGCCCGCTGTTCTGCATCCCCACCTCGATACCGATAGCCGTCACCTTTTTCTCTTCCAGCTTCATCAGCTTCGCCGCCACCGTCCCGAGCGCCAGTCCGATGGTATTGTGAATCGCCACCACGACCATCACCAGCAGGCCGCAGGTCATGATCTTCTCCGCATTGCTGCCGACGATGCCCGAAATGATCATCACGATCGCGATCACAGATACAAGGGGCAGCATTTCTCTGACCGCATCCACCTGTTTCGGAAAGATCCGATAGATCAAAATGCCCGCCAGCACAGGAATCAGCACCACCTTGACCACTGATATCATCATCGTGACTAAAGACACTTCCACCCAGGAGCCTGCCAGAAAATACACAAGAACCGGCGTGCACAGGGGCGCCAGCAGGGTAGATACGATCGTCATTCCCACCGACAGAGGCACATCCCCCTTTGCCACATAAGTGATCACATTACTTGCCGTTCCGCCCGGACAGCACCCTACCAGGATCACACCCAGCGCCAGATCCGCCGAAAGGCCGAAAGCCTTCGCCAGCGCAAACGCCGCCAGAGGCATCACCGTATACTGCAGGATGAAGCCGATACACAGATCCTTCGGTCTGGTAAAGACGATCCGGAAATCCTCCGCCTTGATAGTCAGCCCCATCCCGAACATGGCGGCGCCGAGAAACATGGTGGTATAGTTGGTCGCCCATGAAAATCCCTTTGGATAAAAGAAGGCGATCACAGAAAAAATAATGATCAGTATTGCAATATTGGATGATAAAAAATCACATATCTTTCTAACTCTGCTCATGGCTGTTCCCCCTTATTTTTGTTTTTTCTGCCAGAGTTCATGTAACCGGTCCAGCAGCACATCGGCACATTCCTCTTTTGTCCGCATGCCGAGATCCTCTTTTCTGTCACGGGTAATCAGTACCAGATGGTTCGTCGCCGTGCCAAATCCTGCCCCGCTCTCCCGCAGACTGTTTGCCGCGATCATATCCGCGTTTTTCTTTTCCAGTTTCTTTTGGGAATTTTCCAGCACCTGCTCGGTTTCCATGGAAAATCCGCAGATGCACTGATCCTCCCTTTTTGCTTTTCCAAGCTCCGCCAGAATATCCCTTGTGCGCTCAAATTCGATCACAAGAGAGCCTTCCTGCTTCTTGGTCTTCTGCGCATTGACCTGCTTTGGCCGGTAATCCGCCACTGCCGCCGCCTTGATAATCATATCCTGATCAGCCGCCCTGTCCATCACCGCCTGATACATCTCCTCCGCGGTCGTCACAGGAACGCCCTCTACTCCCGCCGGAATCTCAAGATTCACCGGTCCCGTCACAAGGATGACCTCCGCACCCCGCTTTTTCGCCTGCGCCGCGATGGCATAGCCCATCCTGCCGGTGGAATGGTTCGTAATAAAACGGACCGGGTCCATGCTCTCTCTGGTGGGGCCTGCCGTAACCAGAATCCGCCTGCCCAGAAGGTCTTTTTTCCCTTCTCCCCGCAGCATATTTATGATCGTTTCCACTAAAACCGCTTCACCGGGCAGTTTGCCGACGCCCTCCGCATTACATGCCAGATGGCCCGTCGCCGGTTCGATAAATGCATAGCCGAACGCCTTCAGCCGCCGGATGTTATCCTGTACGATCGGATTTAAATACATATGGGTATTCATAGCCGGCGCAAACAGGACCGGGCAGGTCGCCGCCACAATGGCTGAGGTCAGAAGGTCATCCGCAATACCGCCGGCGGCCTTTCCCAGAATATCCGCCGAAGCCGGCGCCACCAGCATCAGATCCGCCGTCTGCCCCAATGTAAGATGATGGATCTCGGAAGGATCATGTCTGTCAAACGTATCTGTCAGACAGGGGTTTTTCGTCAGCGTCTCAAAGGTCACCGGCGTAATAAACTCCGCCCCGTTTCTTGTCAGGACCACATGCACGTCACAATGCTGTTTTACCAGCATGCTCGCCACATTTGCCATCTTATATGCGGCAATGCTGCCGGTCACTCCCAGCACTACTTTTTTTCCGCTCAGCATCATTCTCCTCCCGTGATATCAGTCAGCGCCCCGTGCTTTTCATAGCGCGAAACGGAAGTAATCCCGTTTTTCTCATCCACAAACACCACCTTCGGCGGGTTTTCCTTTGCCTCCTGCGGCGTCATCTGCGCATAACACATAATGATCACCTTATCTCCGGTGGAAACCATTCTTGCCGCCGCGCCGTTTAAACAGATGATCCCGCTTCCCTTTTCTCCCGCGATCACATAGGTCTCAAATCTGGAGCCATTGTCCACATCCGCAATCTGCACCTTCTCATACTCAAAGATTCCTGCCGCTTCCATCAAGGTTTCATCAATAGTAATACTTCCCACATAGTTTAATTCCGCCTGTGTCACCGTTGCCCGGTGAATCTTGCTCTTTAACATTTCCAGTGTCATTTTTGTCATCCTTTTATACTTTCTGCTCTATCATATTTTCATTGTGCATCTATATCTATATATTAGATTTATATTTTCATTTCTCCCCCGCGGCAGTGCTTTCCGGACAAATCGATCTTCTTCCCCGGAAGCAGTGTTTCTCGGACAAATTAATCCCTTTCCCCTGCCGCCGGAACATCTTATATTTCCATGATAAAATTATCGATCAGTCTGGTCTTTCCGATGTAGACCGCCATCGCCGTCAGCACTCTTCCCTCTGCTCTCTCTAAGGGCGCTATGCTGTCAGCATCCACCATCTCCACATAATCGATCCTTGCCAGGGGCTCCGCCTCTATAATCCCTCGCATCGCAGAGAGGATCTTCTCTGCGTCCCGCTCGCCCTCTTCCATCATCTTTTTTCCGGCAAAAACCGCTTTGGAAAGCACCAGAGCCGCTTTCCGTTCCGCTTCATTTAAATAGGTATTTCTGGAACTCTTCGCCAGCCCGTCGCTCTCCCTGACGATCGGACAGCCGACGATATCGATATCGATATTCAGATCCCGCACCATCCGGCGTATCACCGCCAGCTGCTGGGCATCCTTTTCCCCGAAATAAGCCCTGTCCGGCATAACGATATTAAATAATTTATTTACCACCGTACAGACACCCCTGAAATGTGTGGGACGGCTCTTGCCGCACAGCCCTTCGCTGACCTTCTGCATCTCCACATAAGTGGAAAAGTCCGCCGCATACATCTCTTCCGGCGTCGGATGAAAAATCAGATCCGCCCCTGCCGCTTCACAGAGTTTTTTATCCGCTTCGATATCCCTCGGATAAGTAGAGAGATCCTCATTTACCCCGAACTGGATCGGATTGACAAAGTCACTGACCACCACCCTGTCATTTTCTTTTACCGCCCTGTCGATCAGGCTTTTATGCCCCTCATGAAGATATCCCATAGTCGGCACCAGACCCACGCTGAGCCCCTGCTTCTTCCATTCCTTCACCTGTCTTCTGACTTCCTTGATCGATCCTGTTATTTCCATAAAACGCCTCATTTCCGCGCAGATTTTCTGCGCTGCCTTTTTCTGTTCCTCATTGCCCGGACGGCCCGTCTCCTTTTTGCCGCGGAACAAAGAATCCGGTCCACCGGACTCCCGCACCGGAGCACAGCCGCGCAGCCGCATCAAAAGCCATTTCTTTTATGCACAGGATGCGCGTTCTTGCGGAGTTTCTTCTTTCACAGAACGTAACTTCCCGTGAAATAAAAAAGTCTGGACCTCCGACTGTCCAGACACACAACAAAAAAATTCTTATCTCTTATGTACCGCCCTGATAGGTGCGCTCATCCACTGTAAGAACCCTGATTTCCATATTGAAATTTTTGTATGCTCTGGTACAGTTCCTCTGGATACCGTCCGCTTAGATAGTAGCACATCATGAAAAAAAAGGCAAGCAGAAATTTATCCGGCAGGAAACTTGTCACATTCCGGAAATTACCGCATAAAAAAATAAGCGCAGAGGAGATAAAGTATAAATCATGTACTTTATCTCCTGCACTTATAAACTGCTAAAAAATCATCAAAAACAGGCAGCCTGATACACGGATCAGTCTTTCACCGTCTCCGCCAGCAGTCTGATACAAAGATCCATCCCCAGTTCTCCGCTGTTCATGTACAATTCATAGTATTTCGGATTACCCCACTCCCAGTCCGTCACGGAACGATAAAAACCGCTCCTTCTCTTATCGTTTTTCTTCAGGGCGTTTCTCGCCTCCGTCTCGTTAAATCCTTCCTTTTCCATGGCTCTTTTCAGCCTCTTATCATCAGTGGCATGGATAAATACCCCCAGATGGTTTTTCTTTTCCCGCAGGATATAAGCCGCCGCCCGTCCGACGATAACACAGTTGCCTTCCTCCGCCGCCTCTTCTATGATCCTCTCCTCCTCCAGAAACAGTTTATCTGCCATGGAAAGATTTTTATTATCGGAGTTCCCGCCCAGAGAAGTTTTAGAGAGATTAAACAGCAGACCGCCCGGACTGCACTCATCCAGCCCCTCAATCTGATACGGCGGTATCTCAAGATTTCTGGCAGCCTGCAAAAGAATATTTCTGTCATACAGCTTATATCCCAGCGCTTCCGCCAGCCGTTTTCCGATCTCGTTTCCCCCGCTTGCATATTTTCGTTCAATTGTTATGATATTATACATTTTCCGTCCTCCTTTCTGACGATTCGATTTATAATACCATTATACTCTTTCTTCTTTTGTTTCTCAATCTGTTTTTTCAGGCTTTTTATCCGATCCGCTTTTATCACAATTTCCGTTTGCCGTAAATGTGAATTGTGCTATACTGAAAAAGAACACCAAACGAAAGGAACCATCTGACATGTCCCAAACAGAATCTTCTAATACACTCCGCAATAAACTGATCGATATCTTTGATGATGACTCCCTGCACAGTTTTCAGCAGTTTATGGCATCTTCCAGAGATCTCATGTCCTGTTACCGCTGTGCCATCATGGAAATAGAAACCAAATTCCGTGTTCTGGATGAACGTTTTTCTCTCGCCCATGACCGTAATCCCATCGACGACATTCAAAGCCGCCTGAAATCACCGGAAAGCATCCGGGACAAGCTGCTGCGCAAAAATCTGCCTTTCACCCTTGAGGCGATCGAACAAAATCTTTTTGATGTCGCCGGCGTGCGCATTGTCTGCTCTTTTATAGATGATATCTATATGCTTGCCGACTGCCTTATGCAGCAGGACGATATCACGCTGATCCAGCAAAAGGATTATATAAAACAGCCGAAAGCAAACGGCTACCGCAGCCTCCATCTGATTGTGGAAGTGCCTATTTTCCTGCAGGATCAGAAAAAACTCATGAAGGTGGAAGTCCAGTTCCGCACGATCGTCATGGAATCCTGGGCAAATCTGGAGCACCAGCTCCGCTATAAAAAAAGCCTTTCTCCCGATATCATTGAGAAAACGGAAAAAAGGCTTGGCGAATGCGCAAAACTGAGCAATCTTCTGGATACACAGATGCAGGAGATCAAAGATGTGATCGAAAATGCATAAAGCCACAAACTTTTAATGTCTGAACTCCACCGTCCACTCCGGCCCGTAACTCAGCCCGTACTGCTCGCAGAAACTCCCCTGACTCACCGCCAGCGCAACTTTCATCAGTTCGTTATTATAAACCATCGGCGCGCCCTTCTCGGCATAACCGAAACTCTTGTGGAACAATACCTTCTGATCGAAAACGATCTCACCGTCATGGCGGACTGTCACCTGTACATCCTGCCCGTAGGAGAATCCTGCTTCCTCAAATGATCCGAGCGGAATATTGGTCCAGAGGTTGCCGAAATTCGGATCATTGATCTCAAAGATCCCCTGCACCTTTCCTGTCCCGATAACAGGCTCTAAGATCTCATGCTCCACGATCTCCTCCACCGGATACTCGGGTCCCACTCCCTCAAAGTCAATGATGCCGCTGGCAAGTCTTGCCGCCGTATAGCCAAACAGATCCCTTCCGTGGAAAATAGCGACGCCTTCCGTGCCTTTTCCCCTCAGACGGTTCACGCTTTCATCGATCTCCCGCACCGCTTCGATCCCGATAAAACGCTTTACATGCGTCAGGGAACCGTTATCCGGCGTCACGATATAATATCCGTCCACCGTCTTCGCCACACAGGCGCGGCGCTTTGTGCCCACTCCCGGGTCCACCACCGAAACATAGATCGTTCCCTCCGGCCAGAACTGCAGGCTCTGGTATAACCTGTAACTTGCGCTCCATGTATCATACTGCGGAAGTTCATGGGTTCCGTCCATGATCTCCAGTTCCCTGTCCACGGTCTTCACAACCCCGTACATGGAGCTCACCGCGCCCTCCTTATAAGTAAAATCTGTCTGAAATACTAAAATAGGTTTCATCTTTTCCTCCTTTTTTTTATTAATACTATGCCCATCTATCATAACTCCATGCCGGCAGTGGATTTCATATTACTGCCAGCCTTCCTATAAGATGACAAGATCATACCTGCCGTAATGCATTTATGGTCAATACCCTTACAGCCGGTAAGGAATTATCTGTCCTGCTTCCATATCTTCACACCCTCCATGCGCATTTCGGGTACTGAACCGGTAAATCACACAAACGGATTCCAGAACCGCGATCCATTCACAAAAAACGATAAACAGAGCGATCCCGCCAGAATCAGCGCTCCAAAACAGAGAGCGCCCCAGTCCCCCTTCCGCAGCGGCCTTGCCACGTACCACGTCCGTTTTTTATGCTTTCCGAATCCACGCAGATCCATTGCATTGCTGATCAGTTCGATCCGGTCCAGTGTGGAAAAAATCAGCGGAATACAGATATTCATTGTATTTTTCACCCGGATTCCCAGTTTTTCCTTCTTGGACAGATCCAGCCCCCTGCTCTGCTGCGCCACTGCGATATCCTGATAATTACGGATCATATCCGGAAAATACCGGAGTGTCAGGGAAAGCGCGTAAGCCGCTTTGTAGCTGATCCCCACCCGGTTCAAGGAAGCCGCGAACTCGCTGGGATTGGTAGTCAGAAGGAAGATCATTCCCAGCGGCACAACCGAAGCGTATTTAATGGACTTTGTCACCTGATACAAAAGCTGTTCCTGAGTGATCACATAAAAATCCGTGAACCGGAAAATCTCATGCCTTGTCCCGTAGATTTCCGTGCCGTAAACCGGCGCAAATAAAAAGGTCAGGATAAAATTCAGCAGCAGAAAAATCACAACATAGACCGCCATGATCTTAACCTGCTTAAATCCCAGACCGGAAGCCTTAAAGATCACCGCCGACAATGCCATCACAAAAAGTATATATCGTATATCGTAGGAGAACATCACCGCAAACGTCATGAAAATAAAACAAAGCAGTTTTGTCAGCCCTGACAGGTTAAAGATAAAATTATCCCTGTCTATATAGTCAAACAGTTTTGCCTTCATGCCCGCATATTCCTCCTCTCGTAATCGATAAACTTCTGTACAAATCCCTGCGCATCCTCTATCCCCGTCAGCTTCGCCAGCTCATAGAGGGACGTAACTTTCAGATTCGCCTGCTCCGCAATTTCCTCGTTTGTCAGAATTTCCACCGCACTGGCATCTCCGATCTTTTTCCCGCCCGAGATAACGATCGCATGGGACGTATATTCCAGCATCAGATGCATATCATGGGTGATCATCAGGATCGTCACGCCCGCCTCGTTCAGGCTTTTCAAAAATTCCATGATCTCCGTATAATGATGATAATCCTGCCCCGCCGTGGGCTCGTCCAGAATCAATATCTTCGGATTCATAGCCAGCATGGACGCGATCGTCACCCGTTTTTTCTGCCCGTAGCTGAGAGCGGATATGGGCCACTTTTTAAAGGGCGACAGTCCGCAGATCTTCAGCGCATGTTCCACCCGCTCCGTAATCTCCTCTTCCGCCGCGCCGTTTAACCGAAGCCCCAGCGCCACCTCATCAAAGATCATCGGCTTACAGATCATCTGGTTCGGATTCTGCATCACATAACTGATCGTTTTGGAGCGCTCCTTGATGGTCCGTCCCTTCATATCCTCCCCGCCAAGAAGAAGTTTTCCGCCATCCTCATTTACAAAGCCGCAGATCACCTTTGCCAGCGTGCTCTTACCTGCACCGTTGGTACCTACAATGCTGACCATTTCCCCTTCCCGGATCTCAAAGCTGATATCCTGCAGAATCTTCCGTTTCTTTGTATACCGGAAATTCAGATGTTCCGCCGCCAGAATGACCGGCCTCTCCTGCTGTGCTTCTTTTTCCTCTCTCTCCCTGTGCCACTTCAGCACGGCATCCTGCACCGCAGGAATATCCAGTGTGATCAGCCTTCCCGCACGATGGGCAGCTTCCACTTTTACACCGGCATATTTCAGCGCCGTCACGTACAACGGCTCCCGGATACCGTATTTCCCCAGAATATCCGCCGCCATCATCTCATCCGGCGTCATATCCGCCACGATACGCCCGTCATTTACAAGAATGATCCTGTCCACATCCCGATACAGCACATCCTCCAGACGATGCTCGATAATCACAACAGTTTTATGATACTCCCGCCATACCTTATCGATCAGGTCGATGGCGGTCTTTCCGGTAGCCGGGTCCAGATTGGCAAGAGGTTCGTCAAAGAGCAGGATATCCACATCATCCACTAAAACCCCGGCGAAAGCGACACGCTGTTTCTGTCCGCCGGAAAGCTCAAAAGGCGAAGATTTCAGCAGCTGCCCCATATCCACCATATCCGCCACCCGTTGAACGGTCTCTTTCATCTCCTCCTGCCCGGTCCGGTCATTTTCCAGCGCAAAAGCAATATCCTCTCCCACGGTCAGCCCGATAAACTGCCCGTCCGCATCCTGCAGCACGGTGCCTACCCGCTTGGAAAGTTCAAAGATATTCATGTCCTTTGTTTCTTTTCCGCAGATCTTTAAAGATCCCCCCGTTTTTCCATGATAAGAAAAAGGAATCAGCCCGTTTAAGCAGTGTCCGATCGTACTTTTCCCGCTGCCGCTGGGCCCCACCACCAGTACCTTTTCCCCCGCATAGATCTTCAGGTTGATGCCGTGCAGCGTGGGCTCCGCCTGACTGAAATACTGAAATGAAAAATCTTCAAACTCAATGACAGCCCCTTTTCTGTCCCCTTCCTCCATTCTCCTGCTCTCCTCTCTTTTGTTTTATCCGCAAATGATCACATACTCTGTCAGTAGTCTTATGTCAACCGAGAATCATTGCATTGCCTTGCTGTGACTTTACGTAAACCGGTCATCATATGCCGCATGGCAGTCTTATCTCAGCCTGTAAACAGATACTGCAAAGCAACCTTGTCTCTGCCTGCAAACAGATACTGCAAAGCAACCTTGTCTCGACCTGCAAACAGATACCGCAAAGCAACCTTGTCTCTGCCTGCAGCCACAACTACACTGTGATCTTATGTCAGCTTAAAGCCGCACGCTGCATATGTATATTTATATTAACCGGAAAAAGCACCGACTGCTCTACCGGTGCTTTCTCTCTTTTTATCACAATTTACTTCACAACTCTCACGCGGAATACGCCCTTTACTGCGCGGAGTTTCTCCACGATATCATCATCCGGTTTCGTCTCCACATCCAGCATCGTATAAGCCACCTCGCCGCGGGACTTATTTGTCATATCGGAGATATTGATGCCTGCATCACCCAGAATGGATGTAAACTTCGTGATCATATTGGCAATATTTTTATGGAACAGCGCAATACGTCCCTCTTTGGTGCAGATGCCCATATCGCAGTTCGGATAATTGACGGAATTGATGATATTACCGTTTTCCAGATAATTTCTCAACTGCTTTACAGCCATTTTGGCACAGTTATCCTCCGATTCCTCCGTGGAAGCCCCGAGATGCGGGATCACGATACAGCCTTCCTGTCCCGCCGTGATCGTATTCGGGAAATCCGTCACGTATTTTCTGATCCTGCCGGAACGGATACCCTGAAGCACCGCCTGCTCATCCATCAGCACATCCCGCGCAAAGTTTAAAAGGATCACGCCCCGTTTCATCTTTGCCACCGCTTCCTCATTTACCATGCCTCTTGTCGCATCCATCAGCGGTACATGGATCGTAATAATATCACAATATTCATAAATATCGTCCACATTCAGCACATGATGCACATCCCGGCTTAAATTCCACGCCGCATCCACCGAAACATAAGGATCATATCCGTAAACTTCCATGCCCATATGCTTTGCCGCGTTTGCCACCCGCACACCGATGGCACCCAGACCGATGATCCCCAGTTTCTTTCCTTCCAGTTCGGTTCCGGCAAATTTCTTTTTCTCTTTTTCGGCGGCTTTGGCAATATCCGCATTATCCTTCTCGGATTTTACCCATTCGATACCGCCTACCACATCGCGGGAAGCCAACAGCATTCCGGCGATCACCAGTTCCTTTACGCCGTTGGCGTTTGCACCCGGCGTATTGAACACTACGATGCCCTTTTCCGCGCATTTCTCCAGCGGGATATTATTGACACCCGCGCCTGCCCTCGCAACCGCCAGAAGATTATCCGGCAGTTCCATCTCATGCATGGAAGCGCTCCTGACTAAAATACCGTCCGCTTCTGCGACCTCGTTCGTCTTTGTATAGTCCGGCGTAAACCGGTCAAGCCCCACCCTTGCAATAGGATTTAAACAATGATATTTATACATGCTTTATGCTCCTCTCTTATTCCAGTTCCGCGTCTGCTGTTTTATTTATGTTCTTCCTCAAACTTCCGCATAAACGCTGTCAACGCTTCCACTCCCTCTTTGGGCATCGCGTTATAGATAGAAGCACGCATACCGCCCACGGTTCTGTGTCCTTTCAGGTTTTCAAACCCTGCCTTCTTTGCTTCCGCCACAAATAACGCGTCCAGTTCCGCATCTCCTGTCACAAAAGGCACGTTCATTAAAGAACGGTCCTCCTTCCTGACGGTTCCCTTAAACAAAGCACTGCTGTCAAGGAAATCATAAAGCACCTTTGCCTTTTCCTCGTTGCGGCGTTTCATCTCAGATAAGCCGCCCATTGCCTTCAGCCATTTAAATACTTTACCGCAGATATAAATCCCGTAACAGGGAGGTGTATTGTAGAGAGAATCATTGTCCGCATGTGTCTTAAACTTCATCATAGTCGGTGTGCACGGCAGGACATCATCGGAAATCAGGTCTTCCCGGATGATCACGATCTGCACGCCCGCGGGGCCCACGTTCTTCTGTACGCCCGCGTAGATCACACCGTACTTTGTCACATCCACAGGTTCGGAAAGAAAACAGGAGGAAACGTCCGCCACAAGGATCTTTCCCTTTGTATCCGGCAGAGTATGATACTTGGTACCGTAGATCGTATTGTTTTCACAAATATAGACATAGTCCAGATCATCGGGGATATCCAGATCGGAACAGTCCGGTATGTAGGAGAAGGTCTTATCCGCCGAGGAAGCCAGTTCTATCGCTTCGCCGTAGATCTTCGCCTCCTGATACGCCTTCTTGGCCCACTGTCCCGTGATGATATAGCCCGCCCTTTTGTTTTTCATCAGGTTCATCGGCACGGACGCAAAAATAAGGCTTGCGCCGCCCTGCAGAAACAGTACCTTATAATTGTCAGGAATACCCATCAGCTCACGCAGATCCGCTTCCGCATCCTTTATGATCTTATCAAATACTTTGGAGCGGTGGCTCATCTCCATCACGGACATACCGCATCCTTCGTAATCCAGCATTTCAGCCGCCGCTTCTTTCAGCACTTCCTCCGGAAGCACTGCAGGACCGGCTGAAAAATTATATACTCTTGCCATAATTCTTCCTCCTTGCACCATATCTTTCCGATACTAAATAATGAACTGAAAACTCAATAATCCCTGTCCGATCAGTCCGGCAGCCTGTATACAAAATTCATGTTGTATATTTCCCTGCCAAGTATTTATTCTACCGTTTCGCAACGGAGAAGTCAACTTGAATAAAATACAAAATTGTGCATAAGCATACCGTCTTTTGCATACAATTTCACCTCCGCCGGCCGGCGGAAGCAGTATAAATCCGCAAACACTGCACTTTCGTCCGGTCTGTTCATATTTTTATGAGTTTCCGGCCTCCTCCTCTTCCTCATAATACATCACAACCGGCACACCGATCTCAATCATATCATAAAGGCTTTCCGCCGCCTCCAGCGGCAGGTTGATGCATCCGTGGGAACCTTCCTTTTTATAGATCTCCCCGCCGAATTCATCCCGCCAGAGCGCATCATGCATCCCCACGCCGCCCTTCACCGGCATCCAGTAGTTGACATGGGAGGCATACCCCGGCCCTCTGAGTATCCGGTTTTTCTGCTTCCCGTATACAAAATATACTCCCTCCGGCGTTGCCCTGCGGCGCATCATATTTCCGGTGACGATCGGGGTTTCTATCTCCACTTCTCCTTCCGTGTAAAACCAGAGTTTTTGCTTTGTCATGTTAATCTCCACATAGGTATCCCCTATATCATTTTCTCCTCTGGCATAGGCTTCTCTCAAATAAGACGGCGTATGCGTTTCATTTTTCCGCTCTGCCAGCGCCTCTGTGAGCCACTTTGTTTCCGTCTTCCGATCCAGTTGTGTCCCGTAATTCCCCTTCTCCAGCGTCACCGTCCCGCCGCCGGTCATTGCAAACTCCCTGGGCTTTCCGTAAGTATCATAGGTATCCGCCAGCTTATCTATCGCCTCTTTTATCTTTTCCTGCTCCCAGCAAAACGCCCCGTCCTCATCTTTGGCAAACATAAGCTCTTCTTTTTCTCTTGTCTGAACAAGTGCAGGTTCTCCGGCTTCCTCCCTGTCAGATGCGGATTTCCGGCTTTCTTCTTCCCCGTCAGATGCGGATTTCCGGCTTTCTTCTTCCCCGTCAGCAACAGAATCCTGCCCCTCCACTGCCAACAGATCCACCAACGCTTTCCGATCAAACCTTACCTGCTCTGCTCCCATATCATAGATAATCTCAAAATCCAGAAATTCCAGCAGTTCCTGATAAAGTGCCTGTTGCTCTTTTTCTTCGGCACTGCTCTTTTCATCATAATAGCAGGCATCGGAAAGAACAATGCTCCCTTCTCCCTCTTCCACAGCCTTCAGGCATTCAGCCAGCGCCTTTTCCGCATCCAGCCTTCTCTTTTTTCCGTCATACAGCCGGATCCCTTCCTCTTCGTCTTTCTCCAGCCGGATGCATGCCTCCCTGTCCAGTTCCGCCCGTACTGTTTCGTCTGCTAAAAACTGCTTTCCTAACTGTTCTTTTCCCTCTTCTGTCAGAACAACGGCTGGTTCCAGTTCATAGCCGCCTTTTTGCAAAAACAGATTCCGCGCCCACATAAGAGGCCTCTGCCTCTGCAAAAGCTGCCCTAAAGCCCTTGTATAATCCTGCCTCGCCATCTGCCCGTCCAGCACAAAATGACTGCTTTTCCTCTCCTGCTCCAACACCTCTTCCCCGTTACAGACCGGATACACCACTTCAAGCTCCATCTCCGGCAGCCGGGAGATAAGTTCCTCATTGACTTCCTCCACACTCTTCCCGGTGCAGTACACACCGTTGATCCATGTGCCGAAAGAAAAACCATCCATATAATAAAAAGCGATCCCCAGATAGGCGCCCGCACACAATAATATCAGTAAGATAACGGCACGGCGCATCTTTTTTCCTGTTTTCATAAAATCCTCTTTTGTCTCCGTCAATATCTTTTCTATTATACAGCTTACAACATCACTGCAAATGATCATTATTACACCTTATCATACCGGCCTCATTCACGCCGCTATAATATCTGTAAAATATTATACCAGATATTCCGGTTTTTACATTATATTTTTTAAATATGCTTGTCTGGCAAAAAACACTCTGACGGAAAAAGATGCTGAAATCGCCGAACTACGAGAATAACTTGCCGCCCTTTATTCTTCCTGAATATTCCGCAATATCTCTCATATCCATCTGCACGAGTCATTCTCTAAGTTCACCGGATGTTTATTTTAAAATCTTCCGGCAATTATTTCGTATGTCTATTTTCTATCCTCTGCAGCATCTGCTGCCATACTCCCCCCAACTTAACACATCGATGGCCGGTCAGTAACAATTTTATTCTTTCTGCTGTTATTTTCCTCATATTATAGTATACTAAATTCAGAATCCCTCAAAAGTAACATTTGTTTCTTGTACTGTAACAGCCGGAAAAATACAATGCTGTTAAAGGAGGGAACATTTAATGAAAATATTACACTCAGGCCTTCCCATTTTCATGCGGGATACCGATAGTACATTATCTTTTGAACAAGGACTTATCTGTGATGGTTCTTCATCCAAAACTGTCGGGCAAATGGAAGGACTCATCAGAAATCCCGAACATGTCAACATGGAGGAACGAATGTACGAAGCCTACCGCAATATTCGTTTTCCGGAACATGAAGATCTACTGAAGCGCTATGATATCCGTTATGATATTACCGCGATTTCACCGGGCACCATAAACGGTGAATTCAAAAAAACTTCCGGACACTATCATGGCTATATCGCAGATGGATCACATCCTTACCCGGAAGTTTATGAAGTGATCAAGGGTGAGATCATATTCATCCTGCAGAAATCACACAATTTCGACAGGGATGAAGAACCCGTCATCGATGATTTAAAAGCGGTTCATGTGAAAGAGGGAGAAGCTGTCATCATACCGCCCTATTACGGCCACGGCTCCATCAATCCGTCCAACGGCGTTTCCATGTTCAGCAACCTTGCCGTCATTTCCTGCCCTCTGCACTATGAACCGATTCGGAAAAGGAAGGGGCTTGCCGTTTACGCATTAAAAGACAAAGACAGCTTTCAATTAGTGCCGAATGAAAATTATAAGCATCTTCCATCGGTTAAACTATGCAGACCTGTGGAAAATCCTGCTCTCGGCATTACATTCCATTCTCCCTGTTACAATAACTTTATAACCCGTCCGGAACAATACGATTTTCTTTTGCATCCGGACTCTTATCTGGATACCATAGAACATATGACTCAGGAGGTGCACTGATGAAATTACAGATCGCAGTCGATATCGCTGACAATAAAAAAATCATGGAAATTGCCGGACAAATATCAGATATCATCGATATTTTCGAGGTTGGGACACCCGCTATTATGAAAGAGGGTATGCTCCCGGTAAAGATGTTGAAGGAAGCCTACCCCGATATGACGGTTCTGGCGGACAGCAAGATCGTAGACGGCGGTGCCATCGAATGCAGGGATATTTGTGAATGCGGTGCCGATATCGTAACCGTCCTTGCGCTCTCGGACAACGCCACCGTAAAGGAAGTTGTAAAAACAGCACATCAGTATGGCAGGAAAGTGCTGGCCGATCTGCTGTGTGTAACAGATATACCAAAACGCTCCGTGGAACTGATCGATATGGATGTCGATTATATCGGCGTCCACACAGGTGTTGACATGCAGAAACAGGGTCACACTCCCCTTGAGGATCTGCGGGAACTGGTCAGAGCTGTGGGACCAGAGCGCGCAGCCGTAGCCGGCGGCGTTACTCTTCAGACTCTTCCTGACTATACAGCAGAAAATCCGGAAATCATCATTGCCGGCAGCGCGCTGTACAAAGCGAACGATGTAAGAGCTGCCGTACTTCAAATGAAGGAGGTATTAAACTCATGACCACAAAAGAAATTTTACTGACCATAACAGACGAACTGACTGACTGCTTTGCCGATTTAAAGGAAGAACAGCTGACAGAACTCGATTCCTATATCCAAAAAGCAAATAAAATCTATGTAGCCGGCGCCGGTCGCTCTCTGATGATGATCCGCGGATTTGCCATGAGGCTTATGCATATGGGTTATAAAGCTTTTGTAGTCGGAGAAACTACCACTCCTGCTTTGGAGAAAGGCGATCTGCTCATTATTGCTTCTGGAAGCGGCAATACAGAAACCTTAACCGTGATCGCCGACAAATGCAAGCGGCTCGGCGGAAATCTTGCACTTATCACCACCATGCCGGATTCTAATATCGGCAGGAAAGCAGACTGCATTATTCATATTCCCGCAGCTACTACCAAAAATAATGCCAATACCAAACGTTCCATTCAACCCGGTGCCAACACCTTTGAACAATCCGTTCTGCTTCTGGGTGACGCCGTCATCATCAGAATGATGAGCGGAAAGACTATGGACGCAAACAACGAAAAGCTTATGAAACTGCACGCAAATCTGGAATAGCCGCCCTTAATTGAGGAATACCAATGATTGATTTATTTTCTTATGAACATATTCAGAGTTTCAGCGAAACAGAACTTGCCATTTACAAATATATTATTGCAAACAAAGAAAAGGCGGCTTACCTGACGATCCGGGAGCTTGCCAAAGAAAACCATGTTTCCACCGCTTCCATTCTGCGATTCTGCGAAAAAACAGGATGCAGCGGATACTCTGAATTTAAAGAAAAGATCCGCAAAATGCTGGGGGAGAAAATATTTACTCCCCCCGGCAGTGATATCGAAGAAATTCTGCAGTACTTCAAACGGACATGTACCGGCGCCTTTGAAGAAATGATTGAAAAAGCTGCCAACATGATCCGCGGTGCTGAAAGGGTTTATTTTGTTGGAATGGGAGCATCCGGAACACTGGGTGCTTATGGTGCACGCTATTTTTCCAATCTCGGGAAATTCTCTTCCAGCATCGAAGATCCCTATTATCCTTTGCTTCAGGACATGCAGGGCAGCGTACTTGTCATAGCGCTGTCTGTTTCCGGCGAATCCGCACCGGTCATTCATCTGCTGCAAAACTTTCAGAACCATAACTGCAAAATTCTCAGTATCACAAACCACTCAGCCTCAACCATAGCCAAAATGGCAGATATGAATATCTCCTATCATCTGACAGAGAAAAAAACAGACCCCTACTGTAATCTTACTACTCAGGTGCCTGTCATCTTTCTGATAGAAATATTAGCCCGCCGGATCTCTTAACAGATGATCCGGCGGACTTTTTATTTTTTTTCTGTCTTATATCACTTTAAGATCTCATCAATGCGCTCCAGTTCATCCCCGGTAAATTCCATCTTTTCGATAAAACCAATGTTCTCCTTCAACTGTTCCCAGTTTCTTGCGCCGGAGATAACGGAAACGCTTTCATCTCTGGACAAAATCCATGCTAGCGCCATCTGTGACAGGGCCTGTCCCCTTTCTTCTGCCAATTCATTAAGCTTTTTTGCTTTCCCGATATTTTCTTCCGTGATCAGCGTATTCTGCCGGTGGAACGTTCCTCTGGCAGCCCTGCTACCCGCTGTAATGCCATTAAAATATTTCTTTGTGAGAAGTCCCTGCGCTAACGGTGAAAAACATACTGCTCCCATTCCCTCTTCTTTCAGCACATCATATAATCCGTCCTCCACCCAGCGATCAAACATGGAATAAGACGGCTGATGTACCAGAAGATGTATTCCCATTCCTTTTAATATGGCGCTTGCCTTTTTTGTCTCCTCCGCAGAATAGTTACTGACACCCACATACAACGCTTTCCCCTGACGAACGATCTGCGCCAGCGCATCCATCGTCTCCTCCAGGGGCGTCTCCGGATCAGGCCTGTGGTGATAAAAAATATCCACATAGTCCAATTTCATTCTTTTCAGACTCTGATCCAGACTTGCCGTAAGATATTTCTTGGAGCCCCAGTTACCGTAAGGACCAGGCCACATATCATATCCGGCTTTGGAACTGATCAGCATTTCGTCACGATACGGACGAAGATCCTTTTCCATAATCCGGCCAAAGGTCTCCTCCCCGCTTCCATATGGAGGACCATAATTGTTTGCCAGATCAAAGTGTGTGATTCCGTTGTCAAAAGCCTTCGTCACCGTCTCCCTGCAGGTCTCAAATTCATTGATACCGCCGAAATTCTGCCAGAATCCCAGAGAGATCACCGGAAACAGCAGCCCGCTCCTGCCGCATCGTCTGTACTTCATCCTTTCATATCTCGTATTGTCTGCCTGATACATCATTTTCTCCTTTCTATAAAAATCATGTAATGCCTTTTGGCACTCTGATTTTAATCACTGTTCCTCGATTTTTTTTACTGTACAGTTTTATCCTGTACTGCTCTCCAAAGTGAAGGCGCATCCTCAGGTTTGTGTTAAACAGGCCGATATGGCCTTCTCCGGTCTTCCCCTCTTCCAAAAGATTCCGCAGTTCTCTCAAACGTCTCTCGGAGATCCCCTCCCCATTATCAATCACACTTATCACAATATCTTCATGAAGATCCCGCACTCTGATTTTTATTTTTCCTGTCTCATCTGCCTCGCATCCCGAAAGCAGTCCATGCTGAATAGCATTTTCTATCAACGGCTGCAAAAACAGTTTCGGCACCTCCGCCTCCATGCAGTTCTCGTCTTTTTCGCATACCACTTCAAAAAAATCTCCAAACCGCATTTTTTGGATCTGAACGTATTTTTCCGCAATCTGGAGTTCACTCTGCAGTTTCACCAGATCACCGCCCTCCGAAAGACTGTAATGCAGAATATCGCTCAGATTCTCGATCATCTGATTCGCCGGGCAGTATCCCTCCGCCGCTTCCATCACTTTCCAATAGATCGTTTCCATCGTATTATACAGAAAATGCGGATTTATCTGCATCTGGAGCGCTCTTATTTCAGCCCGCTCCAGCTGGATCTTTCTTTCATAGCCCTGAACGATCGCCTCTCTGTGTTCCTCAAATATTTTCAGAACACTCTGAAAAAAATAATCATATTCTTCCCCTATCGCGTGCAGCCTCTCCGGATATTCCCCGCTCTCCTCATAGTAATCTATAATGGATGCCACCTGATTCAGAAGCGTATATCTTCTCCTCGTCATGATCCAGGACAGTATAATCCCGAATACCGCCGTAAAGACCATTACACAGAAAACCATCCCCAAAAGCGGTGCCGCCACTTTCATCTCTTCGAGAAGGGGCGCCATAAACAGATAGGTAAAACCAAGATGCTCATTCTCCATTCTGTATACGATATACCAATGTTTCCCCGTCCGAATAACTGTCTCCGATTTCCCGGAAACCAGTATCTCCTGCAGCAGGCTGTCATCTACTCCCGGAAGTTTTTGTGCCTCAAACAATATTTCTCCTGTCCTGTATGCGACATAAATGCTTTGTTCATCTCCGTTTACAAACCGCTTTAATCTTTCATTTACCTTATCTACCAGAAAATTTAACGTAACAACACCATAATTCGCGTGTTTCTGCGAAGCATAATATTTCCTTGTTATAGATACGACTTCTGTCTCTTTTTTCTCAAAAGCGTACTGCTTCAATGAACGCCTCATTACATCCGGAATTTCATCCTCCTCTTTGTTGATCATCTCCAGCCACTCTTTGTCAAAGAAATCAGAGACCGTAACAAGCCCCTGCTCCGACAAAATGACTTTGTCATAATTCTTATAATAAATATACGCCGAATGCAGATAAAATTTAGTGTAAACGGGGGTGCTGACAAATGTTCTGATCAGCTCCTGATCCCTGTTTTCCGTATAGGTAAAAGTATCTGTAGATAAAAGCCTTTTTAAAGTAATCATAATCTGTGTATTGGGCCATAGAGAATACACATAATAGTCCATGTCACCGGCTATCTCACTTATGTTATCATCCGCCAGCTGCAGCGCGTGTGTATACTCGTCTCTGCTGCTCTGACGCGCATTTCCCAGCAAAAAAACCGTCATCAAAATTCCCAGAAGTCCGGTTACAACAATAACAGGAAAAACCATATTCATATAATATCTGATCCACTCATTCTTTTTCATTCCTGTTTTGTCCCTTGTTTCTGTAATCTCTCGGACTCATTCCGTAAAATTCACTGAAAGCCCTTGTAAAATTTTTTGAATTATTATACCCGACCCGTTCACTGATCTCATACACCTTGCTGTAAGTCTCCGCCAGCAGCCTGGCCGCTTCCTGTAATCTCACTTTCTGCACATATTTTGAAAAACTCATGCCCGCCTCAGCACTGAACAGCACGCTGAGATAGGAAGAACTTAGATTCACATGGGCTGCCGCATCCGCAAGCTTTATTTCAGCATAGTTTTTCTCTACATACTCTTTTACTTCTTTGACGATCTTCCCCTTATAATCATAGCCGTCCTGATCGTATATTCCCCCGGTTCCGCACTGTTCGTTTTCCCCTGCCCCGTCCAGTTCTTTTTTCAATCTCTCAAACAACTCTGCAATTTTCCTGTAATCCGTTGGCTTCAAAATATAATCATAGACACCCAGCTGCAGTCCCCTTCTCGCGTACTCAAACTCGTTATACGCGCTCAGAAGGATGATCTTTCCGGAAAAACCATATTTTTTTAACTGTTCGATCAATTTCAGTCCGTCCATGACAGGCATTTTGATGTCTGTCATCAGTACATCTACCGGTTCTTTATCCTCTCTGATCATTTTCAGCGCCTGTTCGCCGTTTCTGGCCTGCCCGGCCACCCGAAAACCCAGTTCCGCCCACGGGAAAAAATTAGCAAGTCCGTTTCGTATACCCACTTCGTCATCTACAATCAGTAAACGATACATTTTATACCTCCCGCTCTTGAAATTTCCATTTCATTTTAGCATGGAACCGCCATTCCCACAACCAAGCATCTTTTGTCCTTTATCCTTTTATTCCCTGTGTCGCCATTCCGTCAATCAGATACTTTTGTCCCAGCATATAAACCAAAATACAGGGAATCATGGACACCAGCGACATCGCCAATACCGTACTCCAGTTAACGGCAGATGCGGAATCCAGACTCATCCTGAGCGCCAGCGATACCGGATACTTACTCACGGAACTGATATAGATCAGCACATTGAAAAAATCATTCCATGTCCAGATAAACTGAAACAGAAAAGCTGAAAACATCGCCGGTTTCAGTATCGGCAGAAGCACATATATCAATGTCTTAAAGGAATTACAGCCGTCTATCTTTGCCGCATCATCCAGATCTCTGGGAATTCCGCGGAAAAACTGTATCATCATGTAAATAAAAAAGGGCGTACAGGCAAACATTGCCGGAATAATAAAAGGATAGTAAGTGTCATTCCATCCCAGACGGTTAAACAGAATAAACCGCGGAATGACCAGTACGGTATTCGGCAACATCAGCGTAGATATCATCAATATCATAAGAAGCTTTTTCAGCGGAAATGTAAACCGTGCAAATCCATATCCTACCAAACAGCTTGATATCGTCGTAAATGCCGCTGTCGGAACTACCAGCTCCAGCGTATTTAACAAAAATCTGCCGAAACTGTTCTGTCCGGTTCCGCGCCAGCCCAGCGTATAGGAGTCCGTCTGCCATTTTTGCGGCAGCAGCCTGATCGAACCGAATATCTCACTGTTCGGCTTAAAAGATGAAAACACCAGCCAGATCAGCGGATAAATCATGATCAGCGCTACCAGACATAAAAAAGCATAGGATAAAAATTTTTTCATATGCCCCTCCTTTAATCTTCGTAGTGAACCAGCCCGTCCGAAAGCCTGAAGATCGCAAACGTAAACAGGATGATAATGACAAACAATACCCAGGACTGCGCACTGGCATATCCCATTTTAAAGTACCTGAATCCGTTTTCATAAAGCATCAGGCCGTAGAGGTAGGTTTCTTTCAACGCGCCGCCGCCGGTAATGACAAAGGCCGCCGTAAAGTCCTGAAAAAGCTGAATCATCTGCATCACCAGATTAAAGAGTATGATTGGTGAAAGCATCGGCAGCGTAATACGGAAATATTTCTGTACAGCGTTTGCCCCGTCAATATCTGCCGCCTCATATAAACTATCCGGCACCTGTTTCAATCCTGCAAGGAAAAGTACCATGGACGAACCGAACTGCCATACCTGAAGCAGGCTGATAACCGGAAGGGAGGTTTTTGGACTCCCTATCCAGTCAAAGGCTTTATATCCGGAAAATAACGCTCCGATCAGTGTATTGAGCAAGCCTGTTTTCATAAATATAAAGCGCCATAAAATCGTGATCGCCACACTTCCTCCAAAAATGGAGGGAAGATAATACACAACCTTAAATATACTGATACCTTTTAGCTTCTGGTTCAACAGTCCCGCAATAAATAGGGAAATGATCATTTTCAGCGGCAGCGCTATTGCCACATACATAAAAGTGGCTTTCATAGATTTCAGAAACAGCCGGTCATTTGTAAATATTTTTATATAGTTCTGAAGCCCCACAAATTTATAATCATTCAACATGGTAAAATCCGTAAAAGAATACAGGAAAGACATTACCAGCGGATAAAGCTGAAAAGCTAAAAATCCTATGATCCATGGTGTCAGATAAAACATGCCGGTATATTTTCTTTTCCATTTTTTCCAGTTATTGTTTTGCACTATTTTCCCTCCAAACGACTCCGCAGTTTAATTGCCTGCCAGTGCCGCAAGCGGTTCCTCGATCGTATTCATAAGTTCCTGCGCGGCTTCCTCCGGTGTTAAATCCCTGTAGAGCACTCTTGATAAAATTTCCGTGCTGATAGATGTGATCTCGGAATTATCATGGTAACCGTTCTGAGCTGTTCCCGCATTCGCAGAGGCAATCTCAATGCCGGTCTTCAAATCCGGATTCAACAGATCATTTTCTTCCAGTATTGTTCTTGCTTCAGCAGTTGCCGGCACACCACGGCAGTCGCCCAAAATCTTGATTGCTTCCTCATCGGTCATCATCCAGTTTGCAAATTTCAGACATTCTTCCACGCTCACGGAATCCTTATTGATAGCCAATACCATGGACGGCTTGCAGTTAATACCCGTATCCCCAGCGTCTTCCAGAACAGGAAGTCTGCAGCAGCCTATATCCTGTACATTGTCATTGATCAGGGACGGATAGTCAGACGCCCACCTAATAAGAAGTGCCGCCTCACCGTTTGCCCAGACCGGATTCTGATCGATATTTCCATTGTAAGCCATGGTTTCTTCCAAAGGCTGTATCAGCCCTTTTTCCTCCAGTTCAAGCAGATAGGAGTATGCTTTTGCCAGCTGTTCTTCCGTAAAGTTTACAGTAAAATCATCATTAATCCACTGTCCGCCGCACTGCTGCAGAACATAGGGCTTAAACACATTTTTCTCAAGTGTATGCAGGTCACTGTGCAAAAACACCTTATCAGGATTTGCCGCTTTGAATTTCTCGCCTTCTGCGATCATATCATCCCATGTCCACTCCGTACTCTCATCAACGGCTAATCCGGTTTCCTTTACAACATCGCGGTTGTAGAAAAGAGTAAAGCCATTCTGTGCCATGGGCAATGCCGCCAGCTTATTCCCTTCAGAACACCAGCCTTTCGTATAATCCATATCAAATTTACTAAAATCAATAATATCGTAATCTTCCATATTTATGAAGAAATCACCCTGTGCCGCCAGTTCTGTGATCCAGGGATAGTCCAGCTGAACAATATCCGGTGCTGTTCCCCCTGCCAGCTGTGTCACCAGTTTTTCATAATAACTGGAAATCGTAGAGTACTCCCCTTCGATATGCACACCTGTCAGTTCTTCATATTTTGCCAACGCTTCCAGCGTTTTTTCATGACGTGTATCCGATCCCCACCAACAGAATCTCAGATTGACATTCCTCCCGCTTCCCTCTGCCGAATCCTGTTCCTGCGTCTCTCCTGCCGCTTCGGGTGTCTTTGTCTGTTGGTTCCCGCACCCTGCCAATGCACTTGCTGATACTACCCCGGCA
Organism: Lachnospiraceae bacterium; assembly: GCA_910573755.1. Lineage (GTDB taxonomy): Bacteria > Bacillota > Clostridia > Lachnospirales > Lachnospiraceae > 1XD8-76. Next base: position 32,985 of record CAJTBO010000032.1, read on the forward strand.
AGCAGCAAAGCCATCCATTTTTTCTTACTCATACCTTTCTCTCCTTCTTTGATCATATTGTATATTTTTCTATTGTTACAATTTTATTTTATATTAATTATCAACAACGCCGAAAGGTGCTCATATTTGTAAAAGGTATCATAACAAACCAATTTTCTTTAAAATTCCTTATTATATTTTATATGGTATCATTTTATTTTCACCCCCTTTGACAGAAATCATGCCTCTTTCTATAATAAATCCAACCTGAAAATAAAACAGTAAAAGCAAAGGAGGTTTTTCTACAATGACAAATAAGGAATATTGGAAAGGTATCATTCCCGCCCTGATCACCCCAGTAAACAAAGACGGCTCATTAGATCTGGAGAGTCTGGAAAAGATCATCGAAAACATCATCTCTTCCGGCTGCCACGGCCTTTTCGTTACCGGCTCTTCCGGTGAACCCACTAATTTAAGTTCCAAAACCAGACGCGAAGTCATCTCTCAGGCAATCCGTATTGTAAACGGCAGGCTTCCTGTCTGTGTCGGAACCATTTCCCCCGGAACTGAGCAGACAATAGAACTGGTCAAAGAAGTTCAGAATATGGGCTGCAACTTTATCTGCAGTACTCCAAATTTCTATATGCTCAACGAAAGGCAGGAGGATATCATACATCATTTTGAAAAAGTATCAGACAGGACAGGTGTCAAGATCATGGTCTACAACAATGATGCCACCGTCGGACAGACAATCAAAGCAGAAACATTTTACAAAATCGCAGAAATCAATAATGTGATCGCTTATAAAGATACACGTCCCGACTGGGAAAATCATTTAAAAGCGCTTGCTTTTTTAAGGGATAAAGATATCAGCCTGATTTCTGGCGGCGAATACATACTTGGTCCCAGTATTCTGATGGGCAGCCAGGGTAATATTGCCGCAGCCAGCAACGTATTTCCCAAACTTTTTGTCGCGTTGTATCATGCGGCAAAGGCACAGGATATTCCGCTTACACTGGATCTGAACTATAAAATAGCCCGTCTCAATGATGTCGCCACAAGAACAGGTAACGGCTGGTTATGGGGCATAAAATATATCGCTCACCGTTTCGGACTCTGCCAGTATACCGTTGCCGGAAACTTCACTCCTATTACCAAAGAACAGGAAAAAGCAATTGATGCCATGATAGAAGAATTGGCAGAATACCGCTAATACAGTATGAAAAAAAGAGGAAAACGCAAATGAAAAGATCCATGATCAATTCCTGTATCAGAGAATTTGAAGAGATGCTCCGGGAATACAGATTCGCCCTTCCCCCGTTTCTTTATTTTACCCCTGCGGAATGGGCCGAAAAGGGACATGAATACGATGAAATAAGAAATAACGCTTTAGGCTGGGATATTACGGATTATGGCGAAGGACATTTTGAGAAAAAAGGACTTTCCCTGATCACTTTGAGGAACGGAAATGTCCATAACGATAACTATTCAAAATGTTATGCCGAAAAGATCATTATGTTAAAGGAGGGGCAGCTCTCGCCCAACCACTTCCATCGGAACAAAATGGAAGATATTATTAACAGAGGCGGAGGAAATCTGATATTCCGGCTCTGGAACGCCACCGAAAATGGTGAACCTGCGGACACGGACGTTCTGATCAGCAAAGACGGACGTAATTATTATGTGCAGGCCGGTGAGGAAATCCTCCTTACTCCCGGCGAGTCCCTTACCCTCTATCCTTATTATTATCATGAATTTATTGTACAGCCGGGAAGCGGAAAAACACTGATCGGCGAAGTTTCCAAATGCAATGATGATAATACCGATAATTACTTTCCGGAAGCGCAGGGACGTTTCCCTTCCATTGAGGAGGACGAGGCTCCGTACAGACTGCTCTGCACAGAGTATCCCCCTGCAAAAGACTAAAAGATACTTCCATCGAACAGGGAAGATCCATCTTACCCTACCCGCCGCGCCGGGTGCGGGCAGCTTATGCCGCATCCTTCCCCTCCGCATCCATGCACATAAAAAGGCTGCCATGCTAAGTAACACAGCAGCCTTTTTCTTATTCTTCTCAATTCTCTTTATTCTTTTTTCGCCAGATCCTCCGCATCAAACGCCTCACTGATCGGACCGCCCGGCGATACCATCGGGAATACCTTATCGTCCTCATCGATGATGCAGTTCAGCACCACCGGCTTTCCGAGCGTAAGAGCCTTCTCGATCGCCGGCGCCACTTCCTCTTTCTTTGTCACAAGGATCGCCTCGCAGCCAAGCCCTTCCGCCACCTTGCAGAAATCCACCTTATCCTGCAGAATGGTCTGGGAATAACGCTGTCCGTAGAACAGAGTCTGCCACTGCCGCACCATACCCAGCACATGGTTGTTGATCACCACCTGAATGATCGGGATATTGTACCTGCTGGCTGTCGCCAGTTCGTTCAGGTTCATGCGGAAACACCCGTCCCCTGCGATATTGATGCAGATCTTATCCGGCCTTCCCGATTTCGCACCGATGCAGGCGCCCAGACCATAGCCCATTGTACCGAGGCCGCCGGAAGAAAGAAAGGTTCTCGGCTCCGTATACTTATAATACTGCGCCGCCCACATCTGGTGCTGCCCTACATCTGTCGTGATGATAGCTTTTCCTTCTGTCACCCGGTCGATCTCTTCAATGATATAGGGACAGGTCAGCGTGCTTTTATCATATGTAAGAGGATATTTCTCTTTCAGTTCCGCAATCCTCGCAAGCCATTCCGGGTGCTTTTTCCCGGTCAGCCTCCGGTTCAGGATCTGCAGGACTTCCTTCAGATCTCCGACCACGGACACGTCTGTTCTGATATTTTTGTTGATCTCCGCCGCATCGATATCAATATGCAGCACTTTCGCCTTTTCCGCAAACTTCTGCGGATTTCCCACCACACGGTCGGAAAATCTCGCCCCGAGCGCGATAAGCAGGTCGCACTCGCTGACGCCCAGATTGGACGCCTTCGTGCCGTGCATGCCGATCATGCCCGTATACGCCGCATCTCTTCCGTTAAAGGCGCCCTTGCCAAGCAGAGTGTCACAGACCGGCGCGTCCACCTTTTTTGCAAACGCTGCCAGTTCCTCCGAAGCCCCTGATAAGATGATGCCGCCTCCCACATAAAGGAAAGGCTTCTCGGCTTTCTCGATCAGATCGATCGCCGCCTCGATGTCCGCTTCCGAATATTTCACCTTTTTCTCAACCGGTTCCGGCGCCTTCGGCGTAAATTCACAGGTATTCGCCGTCACATCTTTGGTGATATCCACCAGCACAGGGCCCGGTCTGCCGGACTGCGCGATATGGAACGCTTTTCTGAGCGTCTCCGCCAGCTTTGTCACATCCTTTACGATATAGCTGTGCTTTGTGATCGGCATTACCACGCCGGCGATATCCACCTCCTGAAAGGAATCCTTGCCGAGGGCGGGAAGGTTCACGTTCGCCGTGATCGCCACCACCGGAATGGAATCCATATAAGCCGTGGCGATCCCCGTCACAAGATTGGTCGCGCCGGGGCCGCTGGTCGCCATGCAGACGCCCACTTTTCCGGTCGCCCTGGCATAGCCGTCCGCCGCATGTGCCGCGCCCTGCTCATGGCTTGTCAGGATATGATGGATCTCATCGCTGTGTTTATATAACGCGTCATATACATTTAAGATCGTACCGCCCGGATAGCCGAAAACGGTATCCACGCCCTGTTCCTTTAAACATTCTATTACAATCTCTGAACCTGTCAGCTGCATGTAAATTCCTCCTGCTATACAAAATATATTTTTTATATTTATATCCCGGCTGTTTTATACTCTTCCCTTTCGCATGCACAACCGGAACGCCCAAACGCCTTACTTCTTCACCTTTTCCAGAATGGCTCCTCTGTTGCCGCTGGTCACCATCTCGCGGTATCTCGCCAGATACCCGGTATTCACCGCGGGCTCTTTCGGCTGCCATTTTGCTTTCCGCTCTGCCAGCACTTCCTCGGAAACCTTCACATTCAGGCTGTAATGCGGAATATCGATACTGATGATATCTCCCTCTTCCACCAGCGCTATGGGACCGCCCACTGCCGCCTCCGGGGATACATGCCCGATGGATGCGCCTCTGCTGGCACCGGAGAAACGTCCGTCCGTGATCAGCGCCACGCTGGAGCCGAGCCCCATGCCTGCTATGGCGGAAGTCGGATTCAGCATCTCCCGCATACCGGGACCGCCTTTGGGACCCTCGTAACGGATTACCACCACATCCCCTGCCACGATCTTACCGGATTTGATTGCTTCGATGGCATCCTCTTCGCACTCGAACACCCTCGCCGGGCCTTCATGCACCATCATCTCCGGCACCACCGCAGAGCGCTTCACCACGGAGCCGTCCGGCGCCAGATTTCCCTTCAGCACCGCCAGGCCGCCCGTTTTACTGTACGGATCATCAAGAGGCCTGATTACTTCCGGGTTCTTATTCACCGCACCTTTGATATTCTCACCGATGGGCTTTCCGGTGACAGTCATGCAGTCTTCATTTAAAAGCCCCAGCTCGGACAGCTCGTTCATCACTGCGTAAACACCGCCCGCCTCATTTAAATCTTCCATATAGGTAGGGCCCGCCGGCGCCAGATGGCAGAGATTCGGCGTCTTCTCGCTGATCTCATTCGCCATGGCGATATCGAAATCAAAACCGATCTCATGGGCAATCGCCGGCAAATGCAGCATGGAATTGGTGGAACAGCCAAGCGCCATATCCACGGTCAGCGCATTTAAAACGGCTTCCTTTGTCATGATATCTCTGGGACGGATATTCAGTCTCAGCATTTCCATTACCGCCATACCGGCATGCTTTGCCAGTTTGATCCTGTCGGAATATACCGCCGGAATCGTACCGTTTCCTCCAAGCCCCATGCCGAGCGCCTCTGTCAGACAGTTCATGGAGTTTGCCGTATACATACCGGAACAGGAACCGCAGGTCGGACACGCCTTTGCCTCAAACTCCCTCACATCCTCTTCACTCATATTTCCCGCCGCATGAGCCCCTACTGCTTCAAACATGGAAGAGAGACTTGTCTTCTTTCCTTTTACATGCCCCGCCAGCATGGGACCGCCGGATACAAAGACTGTCGGCACGTTGATCCTCGCCGCCGCCATCAAAAGTCCCGGCACGTTCTTGTCACAGTTGGGCACCATCACCAGCGCGTCAAACTGATGCGCCAGCGCCATACATTCCGTGGAATCCGCGATCAGATCCCTTGTCACAAGAGAGTATTTCATTCCCACATGTCCCATGGCGATCCCGTCGCAGACCGCGATCGCAGGAAACACCACCGGCACGCCGCCCGCTTCCGCCACGCCCAGTTTTACCGCGTTTACAATTTTATCCAGATTCATATGCCCGGGAACAATCTCATTGTAAGAGCTGACGATACCGACCATCGGCTTTCTCATCTCCTCCTCCGTAAAACCCAGCGCGTTAAACAAACTTCTATGGGGCGCCTGCTGCATCCCGACTTTTACATTGTCACTCCTCATGTCCTTATCCTTCCTTTTCTTATCTATCCATTTCTGTTCATCTCATTTTTTCCGGTCTTCTGACCTGTTTTTCTATTTTAGCACACTATTTCACCTTTTTACAAGATACACCGGCAATGTTGCATAAATTTGTATAATCATTCAGCCCGCAGCCTTTCGCCCGCCGCAAAGTCCATAGCAGGGTGCGGATTTATAACATTACCATGAAACGCGTGACAAAAACACCTGATCTGTGGTATCATATTCGACAGATATTTTTTAGAAAATCATAGATTACTATTTTTACAGAACGGAGATTATTATGAGAGATTATTGCATTACTACTGATTCTAATTCAGACCTTCCCCGGGAATATATTGACAGATTAAATACAACTATCATCCCCCAGTATTATTCCTTTGGAGATACCGTTTACGGCGACGAACTCAATATGCCGCCCGCAGAATTCTATGAGCGCATGAAAAAAGGGGAACTGCCCGGCTCCCAGGCAAACAATCCTGCCGTGATCGAAGAAAAATTCCGGGCTCTTCTGGAAAAAGGACTTGATATCATTCACATCGCCTTCTCCTCCGCCTTAAGCGGAAGCTATAACAATGTGTGTATGGTGGCAAGGGAACTTCTCGAACAATACACCGATGCCAGAATCACCGTGATCGATTCTCTGAACGTTTCACTCGGCGAATCGATCATGGTGCTGCATGCCAATGCTCTGAAAGATAAAGGCGCTTCCTACGGGGAGACGGTTGATGCCATCGAAGCCTTTAAAGCCCACATCAACGTACAATTTACAGTAGACGATCTGTTCCACCTGCAAAGAGGCGGCAGAGTAAGCAAAACCACCGCCCTGATCGGCAGCGCCTTAAACCTGAAACCTTTTCTCTATGTCAGCGATACCGGCACTCTGGTTTCCGCAGGCACCGTGCGGGGCAGAAAGAAATCCATCCACACTCTGATCGAACGGATGAAAGCGACTTTGGAGGAACAGACCGACTATTCCCTGCCTGTCGGCATCGTACACGGAAACTGCCCCGACGATGCGCGGATGCTTGCAGAACTGGTAAAAGAGCAGACCGGATTCACCAATATCATCATCAATGATATCAGCCCCAGCATAGGCGTCCACGCCGGGCCCGGCGCACTCGCCGTCCTTTATTACGGCAAGCCGCGAAAAGCATGACTTTCTTCCGGAACCGGCAGAGAAACCGCCGTACTTTTGATTTTGGGATGCCAACCTTACAACAATTTCTCCATTACGGATCTGCCGATAGTTCCCTCCGGCATCTTCACGCCGAAATTATCCGCGACCGTAGCCCCGATCACCGCAAAGGTATCTTCATTTTCCAGTGCGCCGCCATGCTCCATTTTTTTTGAGTAAGCGACAAAAGGCACATATTCCCTGGTATGATCCGTTCCTGTATAGGTCGGATCATTGCCGTGGTCGGCTGTCAGGATCACCAGATCGTCCTCGCTTAATTTCTCTAACAGAACACCCAGATTTTTATCGAATTTTTCAATTTCCTCCGCATAGCCTCTCACATCCCTGCGGTGCCCCCACAGCGCGTCAAAATCAACCAGATTCACAAAACAAAGCCCGCGGAAATCCCGGTCCGCGATTTCTATAGTCTGCTCCATTCCATGCACGGAACTGTCGGAATGATGCGTTTCGGTGATGCCCTCCCCGCAGAAAATATCATGGATCTTTCCAACGCCGATCACATCCAGTCCGGCATCCTGCAAGGCATTTAATGCTGTCGGGCCTGAGGGTTTCAGCGCATAGTCATGACGGTTGCTGGTGCGCTTAAACTCCCCTTTCTTCTTCCCCACATAAGGCCTTGCGATCACGCGTCCGACTCTCCACTCATCCCGCAGTGTCAACTCCCTTGCGATCTCGCAGCAGCGGTACAGATTCTGAAGGTCAAAGGTCTCCTCGTTGCCGCAGATCTGCAGCACGGAGTCCGCCGATGTATAGACAATCATCGCTCCTGTCTCGATCTCTTCCTCTCCCAGTTCCTCAATGATCTTTGTCCCGCTGTAACTCTTATTGCCGATCACTCTCTTTCCACAGCGCTTCTCCAGTTCCGCGATCAGTTCCGGCGGGAAACCGGTCTCGGTAAAGGTCTGAAACGGCTTTTCCGTCTTAATGCCCATGATCTCCCAGTGCCCTGTCATGGTATCCTTTCCCCGGCTCATCTCACCGAGGCTCATATACCGTCCCAGTGGCTTCTCCACCCCCTTCATCTCTCCGCCTGCATGAAGATTCAGCATCCCCAGCTTCTGAAGGTTCGGTATCTCGATACTGCCCATCCGGTCCAGAATATGTCCGAAGGTATCTGTTCCCACGTCCCCGAAATCTCCGGCGTCCGGCAGTTCGCCGATACCGAGAGAATCCAGAACAATCACAAAGATTCTTTTATATGCATTCATTTTAATCACTCATTCCTTTCTTACTTATACAGACACAAACAGTAATAAAAATCTTATGTTTCTATATTGTATGCATTTCCTGTATCGTATAAATCATATATTTCTTATAGTTTTCAATATTCTTTCCTTCCCGTGCTCGTCCGCAAAGGATACCTCCGCCGCATTTCTCATACACAGCAGGATCTCCTCATCCCCTATCCCATAGGTCTCTGCGATAAATTCCAGTTCTTTTGTCAGGGAAGTCCCGCTCACGGCACGATTGTCCGTATTGATCGTAACAAACAGCCCTTTATCCAGAAATTCCCGCAAAGGATATTCCTCCGGGCAGCTTACCGCTTTTGTCTGCAGATTACTGATAGGACACATCTCAATCCCCGCGCCGGCCTTTTTCACAAGTTCCTGAATACCGCTCTTTCCGCCCATAGCGATACCATGTCCGATACGCTTTGCTCCCGCCTTTATCGCCTCTGCGATATTGTCTGCATTGCCGCATTCCCCGGCGTGTATCGTAAAGGGCATGCCGAGTTTCCGCACCTTCCGAAACAGTTCTCTGAAGGCGGACATCGGATACTGCGCTTCCGCTCCTGCCAGATCCGCAGCGCAGACTCCTGCTCCTAAAAACTGCCTTGCCGTCCTGATCATCTCAAAATTCTGCTCTTCGCTGTAATGGCGCATGGCACAGACGATCACATGATATTCCACGCCGAAATCCTGTTTTCCCTTTTCCAGTCCTTTCAGCAGCGCTTCAATCGCCTGCTCCGTACTCATGCCTTTTGAACCGCAGGCAACAGGGTCAAAGCGCACCTCCGCATAACAGACATTCTCACCGCCCATCGTCCTCAGCACATCATACCCTGCCCCCGTCAGTCCCGCCTGATCCTGCAGACAGGCTATAGGCAGCACAAATTTTCCGAGATATTCCTCCAGATTCCGGCAGTCCTTCGACACCCTGATTTCTGTTTCCTCCACACTTCTTCCCAGCCGCTCTTCGATAAATTCACGGCTCAGGGAACCGTCCAGATGGCAGTGCAATTCTATTTTAGGCAGTTTTTTAAATTCTTTGGTTGTCATGATCGCCTGAATTATCCCCTTTATCCTGTGTTCTTTTTCCCGAAAATATTTTCTTTTCTGAAAGTGTTCTCTTTTCTGAAAATATTCTCTTTATTCGGAAAATGTTCCCGCCTGCCTACTGAGGGCTATCTGAATTGCTCCTGAAACGCCTTTATACAGTATTGCTCTCTGGAACGGTCTAACACAGCATGAAACACCGAATCAAAATACCGCCCCATTCCTTCTTCCAGAAGTTCTCTCCACCAGCTTGCCACTTCCGCGGGATCATTCCGGAATACGCCGCATCCGTAGGCTCCAAGCACCAGATGCTTCGCTTTCTGTTCTGCAAAGATCCCAAGTGCCAGCTTCATTCTCCGGCGCATAACCCTTTTGGCTTCCTGCACATTTTCCCCCTTCAAAAGCACCTGTCCCATATTGACCGCCGGCAGGGTCAGCACGGATGCTTTTACGGGCGTATCCGTTAACCGGAATCCCTCATCACGGAAAAATACGACTTCCGGTGCATAAATCGCATAATCCAGATACATCATCGATCTGTGCTCCCGGTTTTCTCTATAATATTCTTCATGCGCTGTCAGTGCAGGATAGAGGGTGCCGGATACCGTCAGGCTCTCCTCCTGCGCTTTGGCTCCGTTTAAAAAACCGCCTCCCGGGTTCTTTGCGCTCGCAAAGTTCAATACGCCGATATCTGTTTTTCCTCCCTCCGCCAGTTTACGGACAGCTTCTACCGTAGAAATATTTTCAACTTTTGTCTCCGGTTTCCTGCAGTTTTGGCATTCCTCATATTTTTCTAGAATTTTCTCTCCCTCTTCGGGAGAAATCAGTACACTGCGCCTGACGGACTGCTCCAGGGCATCTTTTATGACGATCTGCCGCTTCTCTGCATTTTGTCCGGCTTTATTTCGGACATCCGGCTCATAAAATCCCTGGTCCAAAATTTTTAGTGTTTCCTTCGCCATTGCTTTTCTATCCATATTTTCCTCCTGCACCCTGCAGATATGTACGGCGGTAATGTATCACATAAGCCGGCAATCGATCATGCAAGATCTGCCGGCCCGAATCCCTGCGGAAGCAGTTCTCTTAACGTATAAATTTTATACTCCTGCCGGCTTTTCGCCAGAATGATCTGAAACTCATCCGGATCGCAGAATTCCATCATCACCTGCCTGCATACCCCGCAGGGGGATGCATAGTCTGTCAGAACTCCATCCTTTCCGCCTACGACACAAATTCCGTCAAATTCCGTTACTCCTTCGCTCACGGCTTTAAAAAAAGCTGTCCGTTCCGCACAGTTTGTCGGCGTATAGGCGGCATTTTCAATATTGCAGCCCGTATAGAGCTTTCCGTTTTTCGCAAGGAGTGCCGCGCCGACCCTGAAACGGGAATATGGCACATACGAAAAGTCCATCTGCCGGATTGCCTGATCGATCATTTCCTCTATCCTTCTTATATCCATCTTCTGACCTCTATTCCAGTACCGCAAAGCCCCCTCCAGTACCATCAACAGCAGAGAATTTATGGCCAGTTCCTGTCCCTGAATTCTCTGGGCACTGTCTGGGGCTTTGCTGTTTTCCAGTTCCGCAAAGCCCCCTCCAGTACCATCAACAGCAGAGAATTTATGGCCAGTTCCTGTCCCTGAATTCTCTGGGCACTGTCTGGGGCTTTGCTGTTTTCCAGTTCCGCAAAGCCCGGCTTGTTTAATAGCCGGTTGCCTCTTCTTTCTTTAACAGTTTGATAATACGGCTTGTGCCGAGGCGGTCTGCTCCGAGCGCAAGGAACTTTTCCGCATCCTCCAGAGAAGAGATACCGCCTGCCGCTTTGATCTTCACATTCGGTCCCACATGCTCCGCAAAAAGTTTTACATCCTCAAAGGTTGCACCTGCCGTTGAGAAACCGGTGGAGGTTTTAATATAATCCGCCCCTGCCTTTGTCACGATCTCGCACATCTTTATCTTTTCTTCATCCGTCAGCAGACAGGTCTCAATGATCACTTTCAGAATCTTATCGCCGCACGCCGCCTTTAACGTCCGGATCTCCTCCTTCAGCAGATCATACTTTTTATCCTTCAGCCAGCCGATATTGATCACCATGTCAATCTCCGCCGCACCGTTGGCGATCGCATCCTTTGTCTCAAATTCCTTCACGGCTGTTGTCATATAGCCGTTCGGAAATCCGATCACGGTGCAGACAGGCACCTTCCCCTGCAGGTAGTCCGCCGCCTGTTTTACATAGGAAGGCGGGATACATACGGAAGCGGTTCCATACGTCACCGCGTCATCACAGATCTGCTTCATCTCCTCCCATGTGGAAGGCTGCAGAAGCAACGTGTGGTCAACATGTTTTACCATTTCCTTAACATCCATAATCATTCTCCTTTATGTTTATTCTCTGCGTCAGTCTGAACTGATTCTTTCTATCCTGTTTCTTAAAGTATCCAGAAAACTCATTTCATAAGCATAATATTTCCATGATTTTTGATTTTCGTACTTCATCATATAAAAATTAAAAATCGATCACTTCCCATAATTCACTTCTCATGATGATCTCGATAATATCCTGATAATACGGCTTCGCCGTTCTGACACAGGCGTCATTATCAGATCGTCCATACTCCGCTCATTCTCATATGGAAAAAATCATATTTATATCAGTTTTTATCACGCTTTATCAGCTCCCGGATCGCTTCCACAGCCACCTGAATCGCCATATCCGTATCATGCACCACAGGATTTTCAAGCCCTAATTTCTCCCGTTCCTGGTTTGCCACCACAAGGAAGCAGGAACCCGTCCTGACACGCAGATAACTTGCCACGATAAACAGCGCCGCCGATTCCATCTCAGACGCGAGACACCCAAGCCGCTTCCACGCTTCCCACTTGTTCATCAACTCATAGCTGACCGGCTTTGTCTCCGGCTCATGCTGCCCGTAGAACGCGTCCTTGCACTGTACCACCCCTGTATGGAAGGGATAGCCTTTCTGTTTCGCCGCCTCCACCAGCGCATTGGTCACGGTGAGATCCGGCACTGCCGGGAATTCAACGGGCGCGTACTCTTTTGTGGTTCCCTCCATGCGGACAGCCCCTGTGGCAACCACCACGTCACCGCTTTTTACCTCAGTCTGCATCCCGCCGCAGGTGCCGATCCGGATAAAAGTATCCGCGCCGCAGCGATAAAGCTCCTCCATCGCAATGGAAGCAGAAGGCCCGCCGATCCCGGTGGACGTCACGCTGACCTTCACACCGTCCAGCGTCCCGGTATAGGTCACATACTCCCTGTTGTCCGCCACCAAAACCGGATCGTCAAAATACTGCGCTATCTTCGCGCAGCGCTTCGGGTCCCCCGGCATAATGACATACCTGCCCACTTCTCCTTTTGCCACCTGAATGTGGTATTGTCTGCTTGCATCCTCTGAATAATTCTTCATATGCCCATCCTGCCTTTCTATATGATTATATTTTAGTATTCTCCCTGTCTTTTTGCAATAAATTTATGACAGGTCTATCTTTTTTTCTACAATTTTTCTAAGTTCCGAATATTGTTCTTTACTGATCAGAATTTTCTGTCCTTTTTTCGTAATCAGCCCCTCCTCATAAAACTTTTTAATGCTCCTGTTAACGCTTCTCAAACACAGCCCCGTCTCATCCGCCAGACTCTGCCTGCCTGCGGAAATTTCCAGACATCCGTCCTTATGATACTTTTTATAGTGATCCACCAAAAATAACGCCAGTCTGTCCGCCCCCTGCATAAACAAAAACAGCCTGCTGTTCCTTCCCTCCGCCAGAAGATATTCACAGATCTGCTTCGCTTCATACTTCATCGCATGAATATCGGTGTACATCCACTTTTTAAATACGGTTCTGGGAAGTTTTATCACCACACAATCCGTCGCTGCCCAGAGATTTGTCCTGTACACATCCTCATCCGTCATAAATTCCATCCCGCCGAATGCGTACAGTTTATCAAATTTCATATAATTAAAGGGCACCCCGTATACCCGGTAGTCCGCCGCCTCCACTACGCCCTTTATCACATAATACACCGTGTCGGCAGGCTCCCCCTCCTTTACGAGAAGCATATCTTTTTTTATCTTCTCTATCCTGAATTCCTCCAACAGCCACTGCGGCGCGTCCTTAAAATATTCCGCAAACTGTTCCCGCTTTTTCTCATCCGCTTCCTTCAGAAACGGCATCAATTCACATCTGACTTCCTGTCTCATGCGGAAACCTCACTTTCCGTTTTATGGGCGGCGCCCCGCTCCATGCACTTTGATATCCGTTCCGAAAAGAACTGGATCACCGGTCCCGCCGCAAGCGCCGTAGCCACTGTGATAACACCGAGCCTGCCGCCTGATAAAACGCCCAGCAGGACACAGCCCGCGTCAAAGCATATCTTTACCGTCCGATATTCTTTTTTTACTTTGTCCCTGATCAGCATCACGGTTCCGGTAAAAGGGTCCAGCCCGATATCCGCCACGATAAACATCGCCACCCCGAAATACAATAAGATACAGCCGATAAATGCCCCCAGGATCTGCACCGGCAGCGTCTGAACCGGAAACAGGACATGGTACAGCCTGCCGCCCAGATCAACGATCGTCCCATAGGGAAGGATATAGATAAACGTCCCGACATTCACATAACGCCTTCCCAGACAGAACACAAGCGCAGTCAGCGCAAAATTCACAAAATTGGATGCCATCCCAAGCTGCTGTGCCGAAAGCCCCAGCACATTTCTGAGCCCGTCATATACAATGCCGATCGGGTCATTTCCCAGAGACGCCGCCGCATTGAAGGCGATCCCTGTCCCCACCAGCAATATTCCCACTATTGCCAACAGCAATTTTTTTACTTTTTCTTTCTTCATCGGATCTATCCCCCATTTTCTTTTATGTTATCCTGTGTTTTCTCTATAATGCAGACTGTGGTACCCGCCCTTTTTCCGCTACATATCATACTCATATCCGAATTATGACACATGTCCCAAATACAAAAAAGGACTGTAGTCCTTTTTTTCATGATCCGATTTTATTTTGTCGCATTTCCACTATTTTATATTATGTTTTTTGTGCATTATACACATATCTTCCGCCTCGTATATTATACCAAAAGCCAGCAATCCTATGCCGGTCAACAGCCCCGCACTTTACAGCAGCCCTATACCAACCAACAGCCGCACGCCTCAGTAATCCCCTATACCAACAAAAAGGGCTGGAAAAACGAAATGAAACCCGCTTCATTTTTCACAACCCGAAAATAACCTGATATAACATATAACGCATCCCATATCAATGCGCAAACCATTTTACCGCCTCCGGCTTTGCAGGATGTTCCCCCAGATGCTTCTCCATCCAGACAAGATCGTACCAGTGTCCGAACTTATAGCCGCACTGATGAAATCTCCCCGCCATCCGATAACCCATACGCTCATGAAACCGGATACTGTCATAAGTCAGATATTCATCCTCCGCCTCAGGGCAGGCGATACAGGCATTTATATTGAGAATATTCTGCCTGATCAGAGCCTTTTCCAGCGCTTCATATAATGCTCTGCCGACACCCGACCTGCGCCTGCCCCTATCCACATAGATGGCAGCCTCCGCCGCCCAGTCCGCGGCAGGCCTTTCAATAAAAACACCCGCATAGGCATAACCTGTAATTTCTCCGTCCTGCTCCGCCACCAGATAGGGATACTTTTTCAGTATAGATTCTATTCTTTTCCGGAACTCCGCCACAGAAGGAACCTCATACTCAAAGGTCACAGCCGTCTGTTTCACATAAGGCGCATATATCTCAACAAGCCTCCCCGCATCTTCCGGCTTTACCAATCTGATGAAATTTTGTCCTTCTTCCGTCTCTTCGATATATTCCATATCTCTATACTGCATTCCTTCTCACTCCGTATCTGCAAAATACTCTGCCTCACCGGATCTTACCGTATCCTCTCCGCGATCTTATCTCCCATCTCCGCGCAGTTTACCAGTGTGCATCCTTCCGACATGATATCCACGGTCCTGAAACCGTCCTTCAGCACCTGCCGCACTGCCTCATCGATAGCATCCGCCTCCCTGTCCAGATCAAAACTGTACCGCAGCATCATGGACGCAGACAGGATCGTGGCGATGGGATTTGCCTTTCCTGTTCCGGCGATATCCGGCGCGGAACCGTGACTCGGCTCATACAACCCGAACTTACTGTCATTTAAGCTGGCGGAAGAGAGCATGCCGATGGAACCCGTCACCATGCTTGCCTCATCCGATAAGATATCCCCGAACATATTCTCTGTCAGGATCACATCAAACTGCGCCGGATCTTTCACAAGCTGCATTGCACAGTTGTCCACCAGCATATGCTCCAGTTCCACATCCGGATAATCCTTCGCCACCTCGTTCACAACGGCTCTCCACAGTCTGGAAGAATCCAGCACGTTCGCCTTATCCACGGAAGTCACTTTTTTCCTTCTCTTTCTTGCAATATCAAACCCCTTTACGGCAATCCTCCTGATCTCCGTCTCATCATAGGTCAGCGTATCGATGGCTTTCCTGATCCCGTTTTCCTCCACGGTCTTTCTCTCGCCAAAATAAAGCCCGCCGGTCAGCTCCCGCATGATCATCATATCAAAACCCGCCGCGCTGATCTCCTCTTTCAGCGGACATGCCCCCGCCAGTTCCTCATACAGATAAGCGGGACGCAGATTCGCAAATAGATTCAGAGACTTCCGCAGCTTTAAAAGCCCCGCCTCCGGCCGCTTTTCAGGCGGAAGCTGATACCAGGGGGATGTTGATGTATTGCCGCCGATAGAGCCCATCAGCACCGCATCCGCCGCCTTACACTTCTCTATCGTCTCATCCGTCAGCGGAATCCCGTGCACATCAATGGATGCCCCGCCCATCAGTACATCCTCAAACGCCATCGCATGTCCGTATTTTTCCGCCGTTTTCTGCAGAACTTTTTTTGCCTCCGCCACAATTTCCGGTCCGATCCCGTCGCCGGGGATACAGGTAATCTTACAGTCCATAATTTTTTCCTCCATCTGTTTTATTTTTATAATCGTAACGATCAGTCCAATCTTCAACCGAACTGTTACTCATGCTTTCTATATTTCCACTTTACGGTACTCTATCTTCCCCTCTCCTTCTCCCTATTTTAGCAGAAGCGGAAAATCCGTGCAACACAAACCAATGGTCGTATGCTCCATAAACGCCCTTATGCTAACCAACGGTCATATACGACCATATGCTAAAAAAATAAGACGCCGCAGCGCCTTATTCCCGTTTTCTTAACTTTCTGCTTTTTCCACGTCCGCAATCGCTTCTTTTTTCATCGGAATACGGCAGTTTTTATTGTTACCGAACTCTACGATCACCGTATCGTCCGTGATATCGATCACTACTCCGTAAAAGCCGCTTGTTGTGCATACCACATCGCCGATCTCCAGAGATGCCAGCATGCCTGCCACTCTTTTCTGCTCCTTCTTCTGAGGCCTCATCAGGAAGAAATAGAAAAAACCTACAATGAGCACCAGATAAACAATCATGATCATACCGCCGCCCTGCGCAGCAGCATCAGCCGTCAATAAACTTAACATTCTTTCATCCTCATTTCCGCGCATACCCCTGCGCTTATCTGTTCTTTCCACGCTGCGGCTCACCCCGCAGCCTGTTACCACAGGAACAAAGCCTGTTTAACTATCATACACAAGTTTTAACTTTAAAACAAGTCCTATTTTTACAGTCCCCGGATCTTTTTCCAAAACTTCATTGAATCATACTTTCACAGAACGCGCAGTAAATGCGCCTTCCTGCCCCATGAAAAATAACAAAATTTCACAACACTCCATCCGGTTCCACCGGCTCCCCGCTCCTGCCTTTTTCTACCTGTTTTCCATCTGCCCCTGCTTCATCCTCTCCAGCTTTTCCTTCTTATAGGCAGCAAACCTCCCCTCATCCAGCGCATCCCTGATCTCAGTCATCATGGTATTGTAGAAATACAGGTTGTGCAGCACGCAAAGCCGCATGCCGAGCATTTCCTTCGCCTTCAGCAGATGCCGGATATAGGCTCTCGAATAGCGCCTGCAGGCGGGACAGCCGCAGCCTTCCTCGATAGGGCGCATATCCTTCTCATACTTCTGGTTAAACAGGTTGATCTTCCCGAAATTCGTATACAGATGCCCGTGCCTGCCGTTCCTGGACGGATAGACACAGTCAAAAAAGTCCACGCCCCGCTCCACCGCTTCTAAAATATTGGCAGGCGTCCCCACGCCCATCAGATAAACAGGCTTGTTCTCCGGCAGATAGGGCACCGTCTCCTCCAGAATGTGATACATCTCCTCATGGGTTTCCCCCACCGCAAGGCCGCCCACCGCATAGCCGTCCAGATCAAGTTCCGCTATCCGTTTCGCATGTTCGATCCGGATATCATCGAAAATAGCGCCCTGATTGATGCCGAACAGAAGCTGGGACGGATTGATCGTCCCCTCTAACCCGTTTAACTCCCGCATCTTTTTCTGACAGCGCACAAGCCATCTTGTGGTCCGGTCCACGGAATTCTGCACATAGGGCCTGTCCGCCTTGCTGGAGGGACACTCGTCGAAAGCCATCGCTATAGTGGAACCCAGATTGGACTGGATCTGCATGCTCTCCTCCGGCCCCATAAAGATCTTTCTGCCGTCTATATGGGAATGGAACGCCACGCCCTCCTCCGTGATCTTTCTGAGCTTTGCCAGTGAAAAGACCTGAAATCCTCCGGAATCCGTCAGAATCGGCTTCTCCCAGGACATAAACTTATGCAGGCCGCCCACCGATTTTATCAACTCATCTCCCGGCCTCACATGCAGATGGTAAGTATTGGAAAGTTCCACCTGTGTCCCGATCTCTTCCAGATCGGATGTGGCAACAGCTCCTTTGATCGCCGCCACAGTACCTACATTCATAAAGACAGGGGTCTGCACCACGCCGTGCACCGTTGTCATTTCCGCGCGCTTTGCCCTGCCTTCTTTTTTTAAAATCCTATACATAAATCCTCCGTCTGAAAATACTGCCTCTTTATATCACTGTACCTTTGTAATATTCCCCTGCTTCTTCCGCGCTACAGGTTCTCCACATACTCTTCCAGCGTCAGTCCCTGTTCCATGATCTCCTTCGCAGCGGTCCTGCCCACATACCGGAAATGCCAGGGCTCGTACTCGATACCCGTTATGTATTCCTTTCCTTTCGGATAACGCAGGATAAATCCGTATTCCGCGCAGTTATCCCGCAGCCAGATCCCTGCCGGTGTCTCCCCGAACCCTTCGTCCAGCGTCTTATAAGAATTTGTATAAATATCCAGAGCCAGTCCGATCTGGTGCTCGCTGGTCCCCGGCACATTTACCACCCGGGCGGACAGCTTGTAAGCATCCATATAGGACATCCCCTGATTCATATAACGCCTGATCTTCCTGTCAAACAGATATTCCTGCCGCTCTAAAGTCCGATAAGGGGAACATACCTCCAGGGTGATCCCGTCTTTCTTTGCCTCCTGCAGCATACTCAAAAACTCCGGTATGATCCGCTCGTCACACTGCAGGCTCCCCCGGATCGTTCCCAGCGTAAACTCATAATCTTCCGGAATCGGATGCCTGTTATTGACAAGCAGCAGGTTCCAGTCATCCGCGGAAACCTCCACACTCGCTCCCGACGGCAGTTCCAACGATTCCGGGTCATAATCCGCCAGAATCTCATCCGCCGAATAATTATCAATATCATCTTCCGCTTCCGGGTTGGTAATGCCTTCCCATTCCCCCTCAGCCTCCAAGGTATCCTCCGTTTCCGCTTCTTCCGGTACCGGTATATCCGTTGTTCTCTCCTCTGTTGACGCAGCCGTCTCCTCTTTTGGCGCGGCTGCCCCCTCTTTTTCGGATGCATACGCGGTGCCGATATAAAATCCGAAAAGCAAAACAGAAAAACACAATATAAGGATTTCCCTGAAACGGGGATATTTCTGCATCTCCTGTTTCGCTTTAACGTTCCTTTTTTCTTTTCTGAATCCGTTCATCATGATCTTCCCGATATATATTCTCTCAACAGTACAAAGTCCCTGACCGGACTGTTCCAAGTATATCATATATTTTTTGACATTGCATTGTTTTTTTTCCCATATTTTATTATACTTGTAACAGTTCAGTCTTTGGCTTCACTGACACTTATACTCACTATAATTGTTTATTGTAAAAATTATTACTGTATTAACTGTTCATCCCCCGGATGAAAATCAGGCAAAGGAGATATCATTATGGCAGGTTCAACATACGGCACCATTTTCAAAATAAGCACCTGGGGCGAATCCCACGGCAAAGCCTTAGGCGTTGTGATCGACGGCTGTCCTGCAGGGCTTCCCCTCTCGGAAGAAGACATTCAGATCTACCTTGACCGGAGAAAACCCGGACAGACCTCCATCTCCACCCCGCGGAAGGAAAGCGATCAGGTGGAGATCTTAAGCGGCGTCTTTGAAGGAAAGACCACCGGCACTCCCATTTCCTTGATGATCCGCAATACTTCCCAGAAATCTTCGGACTATTCTCAGATCGCCTCCTGTTACAGGCCAGGACATGCGGACTATCCCTTTGACGCCAAATACGGCTTCCGGGACTACCGGGGCGGCGGACGCTCTTCCGGCAGGGAAACCGCGGGGCGTGTGGCGGCAGGCGCCGTTGCGCTGAAACTTTTATCCCGGCTCGGCATCTCTATCTGCGCCTACACGGAAGCCATCGGCCCCGTCTCCATCGATTATGACAGATTTGATGAAGCGGCTATCCTCACCACGCCTACCTGCATGCCGGATACGGAAGCTTCCGCCCGGGCGGAAAGCTATCTGAAGGAATGCCAGATGGCAAAGGACTCCTCCGGCGGCGTGATCGCCTGCCGCATCACAGGGCTCCCCGCCGGCATCGGGGAACCTGTATTTGAAAAACTGGACGCATCCCTCGCAAAAGCCATGCTTTCCATAGGCGCCGTAAAAGCCTTTGAGATGGGGGACGGCGTTCTTGCAGCCAAAAGCAAAGGCAGCGGGAATAACGACGCTTTCGTTATGAAAGACGGCGCTGTCCATAAAAAAACAAACCACAGCGGCGGCACCTTGGGCGGCATGTCCGATGGAAGCGATCTGTTCTTTAAAACCTATATCAAGCCCACCCCCTCCATTTTCCAGCCGCAGGAAACGGTGAACCGGGACGGGGAAAATGTGACGATCAAGATCCAGGGCAGACATGATCCGGTGATCGTGCCGAGAGCCGTTGTTGTCGTGCAGTCCATGGCTGCTCTTACCGTTCTGGATCTTATGATGCTTAATATGAACGCGAGGGTGGAATATCTGGAAAGCTTTTACAAAAAATGAGGAGAGATGCGGCAATGAGGGAGCCCGCATGGGAATTGGATGTTACAAGGCGCACGATAATGAATGACATTCCTGCTTCAGGCCATTTGCACCAGTTTTTCAACCTTCATCATGTCCTGCAGAAGACAGAAACAAAATATTTTTATATCTGAATCTCTCTGCATATTATAATATGGATTGCTGAGTATAGTCCGCCAACGCCCATTTTCAGAAAATGGATGCCCTATATGTTCAGGTGCAGACATTCTCTCCGACCATATTATAATATCAGGATTTTCGGGTATTTGCCCGGTATAAGAAAACACTTCCGCCAAATCTGCATTTCCCACCTGTATTTCAATCAATCTTTCAAAAGCATAAATATTAGTTAAGGGAAATTTATATCTGCTATAATCAAGCGTATAATCATCATCATCGGATGGAAAAAAGCTTTTGTTCTATACTTATTCTTGACAAAGCGACACGAATGACGCATAACAAAAAGCGACACGAGTGTTGCAAACGAAAAGAGGTGAGAATGTGAGCTTCAAAGGAGATAAGACAAAACAGGACATTCGGGAAAAGGCATATCAACTGTTTGCGGAAAAGGGATTTAAAGATGTAACTATGAAAGATATTTGCGAGTTGACGGGACTTAGTCGTGGAGGACTGTACCGCCATTACGAAAGTACCGAGCAGATATTTTTGGAGATAGTTAATGCTTTTTCCAATAAACAAAAAAGTGAAGTATTTTCTAAAATTGAGCAGCATATTCCAGCTACCGCAATATTAGAGGAACTTCTTTCAAAATATGCATGTGAAATGATTAATTATCAAAATTCCATCAGCCTTGCTGTTTATGAATTTTATAGTAATCCAGCGGTTTCCAAAGAAAATAATTCTGTAAAAAAACAGTACGAAATTTCAAAATCAACATGGATAGAGCTTATTAACTATGGAATAGGTACGAAAGAATTTAATTCCGTGAACCCGGAATCAATTTTCAATGTAATTATATTTGCATATCAAGGAGTACGAATGTACAGCAGGTTGATGAAAATGGATAAAGATATTCCCACTCAAATAATAAATGAACACCACTTTACAACTTTTTAAAAGAAATGCCGCATGAGACACTTTAAGTGTATAATAAGTTTGCACACCAAAATACACGAAAGAAGTGATCTCATACGACAACCTTATTATACAATGACAAACACATAATTGGCAGGCTTTTTCGATATTTTTCTGCTTATTTTGTTACTTTTGCATTACCTACTGCTGAAAGCCTGTTTTTGCTGGTATTGGCCATACTGGCAATGGAGTCCGCAGATTCCATCCGTTCCCTGTACAGACACTTTTTGTCAGGCATAACCACAAAATCCCTGAATGCTTTTTATTATGCCTGCTCCTATGCCAAGGTGGATTACTCCGCGTTTATGAATGTGACTGCAAGGCTGTCCCTTAAACTGGCTCAGGCAGACCTGAAATCACAGCCTCTCTTCCTTTGCATTGATGACACCATGGTCTCAAAATCCGGAAAGAAATTTGAGGATGTGTCGAAGCTGTTCGACCATGCGGCGCATAATGGCTCTAATTACCTCAACGGGCACTGTTTTGTCAGCCTTATGCTTTGTGTGCCGGTGTGGAACCGAAACAGGATCTCTTACCTTGCAGTCCCTCTTGGATACCGTATGTGGCAGAAGAAAGAATCGAAACTGGAACTTGCTTCAGCCATGGTACGCCAGGTGATGCCAGAGTTCCATGCACAGAAAAATGTCATCATTCTGTGTGACAGCTGGTATGTAAAACAGAACCTTGTGTCAATCGTGGATGAATATGAAAACCTTGACCTGATCGGCAATGCAAGGGTGGATTCTGTCCTATATGATCTGCCGCCAGCCCCGACCGGGAAAAAAGGCAGGCCTGCAAAGCATGGCCGCCGTCTGTCGATAGACAGTGACTTTACCCTTTCCGGCGAGAAAGCGGGTGATTACTATACAGGATGCCGCCGTGTGCTGACAAATATTTTCGGGGCACGCGAAGTCATGGCTTATGTGACCTGTACAGGAAAGGAAAACGG
>CAJTBO010000033.1 GCA_910573755.1 Lachnospiraceae bacterium
AGATAAATATGCAAAATCTTATCCTCATAAGGATTGTGTAAAATTTTCAAGGTACTATATAGGAAGTCAGAGAGTTTCTAAAAACTCTTTTGACCCCAACATCATAAAATAATTTAATCAGCATTTGAAATATTTCCAAAACCATTGTACCGCTTATCCTGCCCGAATAGCGATACAGAAGCGTAACCAGCTCATTGATCTCAACAACCAATTTCTCTTTATCTGCATCCGCAATTATTTTTAGAAACCGTTTTCTAAATGCATCATCTACAAAACAGGCTGCTTCTAACTCTTCTTTGGGGATATCTTCATATTTAATTATTTTATTTTTTCCCTTAATAACCTTATGATCTATACAAGCAGCGCACTCTCTGACACAGATATGAATATCACCAAAATCTTCATATATGTTACTAATACCGATCGTAAAATTGATCTTTTGCAGAATATCATTTACAACAAGCAGTTTGTTTCTCACTTGGCTCAATATGTTTTTTCCCTGTTCCAACGTGCCTCTGTCACTGTTAAACAAACAGTAAAAGCTATTCTCCATAAGTGTAGTCAGCATCTCTGTCCTGTCATTTTTCATCTCCTCCAGTACGATGTCTTTTATTTTCTGTCCCAAAAACTCCTGTAGAGATAACGTATTTTCTTCACTACTTAAAATGCATTCGATCTGTAGTAACTGCCATGCATTTCCATGAAATTTCAAATGATATTCTTCCAGAAACCTTTCTCTACTGAAAACCTTCGCTGACTGACCGCCCCCATCCAGTATGAGCGTCAACAGATTATCTTTGATTTCTTGCATGGATCGTAATGCCAGATCTTTGCTTTCCATCGTTCTGACAGCTTCTTTATCAATCAGATTAAGCCCTTTTAGCAGGGCACTCTCCAGTTCCTCTTTCTGTATAGGCTTTAACAAATAATCTACCACTCTGTATTTCAATGCCTGATGTGCATACAAAAACTGGCTGTAGCCTGTAATTATAATCACTTTTATATCGGGAAATGCCTCATATAATCTTCTGATTAGTTCTATTCCGCTGAGTCCCGGCATTCTAATATCGGTAATCAGGAGATCAGGGGACAATTCTTCACACATCGCAAATGCTCTGTTCCCGTCATTCGCAAATCCAATCACCTCTAGCCCGTATTCCTCCCAGTCAATCAACGCTTTGATCAACTTACAGATATGGTGTTCATCATCTGCTATGATAATCTTTCGTCGCCTTTCCTTTCCATCCTTTTTCATAAGATTCCATCCTTCCCTTTTATCACTCTAAACACCTGTTCATCCGTGCATGACCTGTACCGTGACTCAAACGGACAAGCTTTTTTATCATAGCGAAAGAATGCCCTTTGCTGAGATATACATCCCGGCAATGAGCATCTTCCAGATCTTTTTTCAGAATTTATAAACAGGAATATCATACTCCGCCAAAACCCCATGTAGTTTAGCCATATGCTCCGCTGATGGAGCAACGATATCCTCCAACAGATATGCTCTGCCCAAACTGTAATACTTTCCCCTGCCCAGTTTATGATACGGAAGCAGTTCCATTCCTTTTATATTTCTGCACCCCGCAACAAAATGAGCGATTTCTTCTATTTCCTTGAGCTGATCATTAAATCCCGGAATGACCGGAACCCTGATAAAAAGTTTATTTCCATATGTCCCCACCAATTCATCCACATATTTTATATTATTCAGTATTTTTACATTTTCCATTCCTGTCCATACCTGATGTTTTTCAGAGTTCATATGTTTGATATCCATAAACACCGTATTCAGATAGGGAACGATCTTTTCATAATCCTCTTTCTCTGCATATCCGCATGTCTCAATTGCCGTATCAATCCAGCGTTCCGTCAAAACTCTTACTAGAGCATAGATAAATTCCGGCTGCGCCATTGGTTCTCCTCCTGATATCGTCACCCCACCATCAGATCTCTCATAAAATGGTACATCACGTTTCACCACTTCATATATTTCCCGAACTGACATTTTTTCTCCAGTAACCTTTATGCATTTCACATAACATTTTTCTGTGCAGGGAAACGACTTTTCTATCAGGCTGCATTCGCCGCATATCTTCCGATCAGCTTTCAAATCTTCTCCGATTGCTCCGTATGGGCAGAATCTTGCACAGTTCATACACGCTATACACTTATCAGGGAAAAAACTCATTTCCGGCAAGAAGGACTGCGTTTCTGGATTACTGCACCACTTACATCTTAAATAACAGCCTTTTGTAAAAACAGTTGTTCTTACACCATTTCCGTCATTTATCGCATACCGCTCAATATTAGCTGTCATTCCACAAATTTCCATCAATTCGTCAGCATTTCTCTTTACTATCTCAGCACGAATCATATCTTCCGACCTCAATTCTTTATTATTTTTTCTTATAAAGTAATACCGCCAAAACGATGACAACTCCTTTTACAATCATCTGCGGATAAGAGGCAATTCCCATCAGGTTCATAATATTATAAAGTACCCCCATTAGCATTGCTCCCACAATCGTCTTTGAGACACTTCCCGAGCCACCATTCATGGATGCTCCCCCGATCACAACCGATGCAATAGCATCCATCTCATATCCATCTCCTACCGTGGCTGTTCCCATACCTAGGCGCCCACAGAGAAGAATACCACCGATTGCAAAACATAGTCCTCCGAGCGCATAACTGAGTACTAGGTAACTTCTTACCCTAATGCCTGCCAGATACGCAGTCTCTTTATTGCCTCCGATAGCATAAATACCACGCCCGAATCTGGTACGGTTCAACACAAACAGAAATACCAGAAACACCACTATCATAACAAGTACCGGATTGGGAATCCCAAATGTGGAATCCTTCACCCATTTTGGCAAAAATGTTCCGTCTATTCTTCTGTTCTGCCCTGTCTGATACATGTATGCCGCGCCTTTTAAGATCGTAGTCATTGCAAGCGTTGCTATAAATGGTGCTATATTTAAAAACGCGACCATAGATCCTGAAACAGCTCCGATAGCAAATGCTAACAGCAATACAATAAAAACAGAAGATATTCCGTGTCCGCCCTGAATCAATCCTGCCGTCAGACAAACCACAATACACACGTAAGCACCTGTCGAAAGGTCAATGCCCCCAGTTATAATGATAACTAACATTCCAATCGCACAGATCGCGTATATGGAGTTCTGAATCAGCACAGACAACAGGTTATTTTTTGTCAAAAACGCCGGTGACAAAAAACAACTTGCTACAAACAATATAATAAAAGCAATAATAACAAAATTAGATAATGCAAAATCAATAATTTTTTTAATTCCGTCTTTCTCTAGTTTGACTTTTTCCATGTAAATCTCCTCCTAAGCAATTCCTGTCGCATAGCGCATGATTGAGTCTTCACTTAATTCTTCCTTTAACAGTTCTCCGCGTACTTTTCCTTCATACATTACATACACTCTATCGCTCATCCCGATCACTTCCGGCAAATCAGAAGAAATCATGATTACTGTATTTCCCTTTGCTGCCATTTCTTTTATAATAGTATATATCTCATACCTTGCCCCTACGTCAACGCCTCTGGTAGGTTCATCCAGAATCAGAATACTTGGATTTATGGCAAGCCATTTTGCCAATACAACCTTCTGTTGGTTGCCGCCGCTTAAACTGCTCACAGCATTCTCGATATTGTCTGTTTTGATTTGCAAATCCTCCTTCAATCCGTTCACAATAGCTTTTTCTTTTCTTGGATAAAGTACACCTTTTTTTATGATCCTAGACAGAGATGCCATCGATATGTTAAAGCGAATCGACTGCTTTAAAATTAATCCTGTTGTCTTTCTATCTTCTGTCACATAACCTATTCCCGCTCTGATTGCAACAGCCGGTGAATCAAACCTCACCGTTTTTCCGTTCAATCTGATTATGCCTTTTCCCTTCATCTGATAAGCTCCTATGACAGCCTGCATCAGTTCAGTCCGCCCGGCTCCCAGCAGTCCCGATATCCCAACGATCTCCCCGGATCTAAATTTCATGGAAACACCATCCACAATATTGGTATCGTATAGAGGATGGAGTACCGAATAATCAGAAATTTCCAGTGTAATGTCCCCAACCCTTGTTTCCATCTGCGGATACATATTCTCCATTTTCCTGCCCACCATCGCGGCTACCAATTCGTCCACTGTAATATCCCTTAGGTCGAAAGTATTTATCATCCTACCGTCACGCATGACGGACACTCTGTCAGCAAGTTTGAATACTTCATCCAGACGGTGAGTAATATAAATAATTGAAATACCTGTTTTCTTAAGATTCTCCAACATATCCATCAGAAAATTTATCTCTCTCCCTGTCAGAGGTGCCGTCGGCTCGTCCAGAATCAGAACATTGCCACCCAGATATACCGCCTTTGCGATTTCCACAAGCTGCTGCTGACCAACGCTTAAAAATTTAATTTTTGTCTTCACATTCATATCCAGTGAAAACTTGCTTAAAATATCTTTTGCCTCCACATACATCCTCTTCCAATCCATCCCGAAGGCTGAGGTGGGCTGGTTTCCCAGAAAAATATTTTCCGCAATACTCAACTCCGGAATCAATTCCAATTCTTGATGCACTATTGTGATCTTCTCTTTTCTAGCATCTTTGGGGGAACCTATTTTTACCTTGTTACCCTCCAAAAAAATTTCCCCCTTATAGGAATTTGTCGGGAACTTCCCCGTAAGTACGTTCATCAGAGTACTTTTCCCGGCTCCGTTCTCTCCGCACAAAGCATGGATTTCTCCCGATCTTACTTTAAAATTTACATGATCCACAGCTGTCAACCCGCCAAATTTTTTGGTAATATCCTTCATCTCTACCACATACTCATTACTCATTTTCAACCTCCTATTTCAGTTTTTATGACAAATGCCGGAATATTCCGGCATTCATCAAAGTACCTTTATTCATATAGAGAGTTCAGTATGTTGACGTCGAATCATAATACTCATCAACATTCTCTGTCGTGACAAGGTCATTCATCACATAATAAGTGGAAGGCGTCGATACACCGTCTGCCTGTAATGCTGCCATATATACAGCCCATTTCCCCATCTGCCTCGGATCATTAAAAGCATCCGCCACTACACCTTTGTCTCCGTCCTTGATCCACTCCAGTACGGATTTTCTTCCGTCAATCGTACAGATCAATACATCACCAAGCTTGTCTATCTGTTCGAGCGCAGCTACAGCACCCTGCGCGCCACCATCACATGCGGCAAATATGATATCCAGTTCCGGATTCGCCTGCATCACATCAAGTGTCGCATTCATTGCCGGTTCAGGCAGCCATTGATAATACTGGTATGCTACGATATCCAGATTGTTTTTGCCATACTTATCCAGCATGTAGTCTGTCCATCCCATCACTTGTCCCCATCTGCGGTAATCGGATTCAGCCTCCTGGGGAGCAGAGGAAAGAACCAATGCTTTTACTTCGTCCTTCCAGCCGTATTTCTCATCATAGTAGCGTGCCAGTTCGAACCCTGACTTATAGCCGGAATTTTCTACATCTGCAGATACAAATGTATACGGCCCACTGAATTCAACTGCCTGATTCACCACCGTCAATGGAATATCAGCCGCTACGATCGCATCTAAACCCACATTTGCAGAATTATAAGGATTCACGATAATGGAATCCATCCCCAGATTGATCAGCGTCTCCACATCAGATATCTGTTGATTCATATCATCATTCGCGTCATAGATCGTCAGATTAACCCCCAGATAATCAGCCTCCGCCTTTGCAAAGTCCACAAGCTGTTCATACCACTCAGACCCTGCGATCCTATGCTGTGAAAAGCCGATATTCATACCTTCAAACTGCTTCTCTGTCCCTATCATCTGTGTAGCCAAAGATCCCTTCTCTTCAGGAGTCGCCTGGAAAGATCCATCGACGATATCAGCCCCTTCAGGATCTATTGCCTGCGAATAGTCAATGGTTAATTTTGCCGTTCCTTCAAAAGCACCCTCTGCTTCTATTGCCTCTGCTACTGTTTCTCCTGCTCCTGTCGTTTCTTCTCCGGATTCTTCTGCGGGCGTTACCAATTCCCCCGTTTCTGTCACCGGTGCTCCGCTACCGCAGCCGGCAAGTACGGAAACTGCCATTACCGCAACAAGTACTAGACTGTTGACTTTTTTGAAATTCTTTTTCATCTCTTTCCTCCTTGTTATCATATTGTGATGATTGTATTATAATTTCTCCTCAGTTCTTGCAATGATGTCTTCCTGTACATCTTTCGAGAGCTGTGTAAAATAAGCGCTGTAGCCAGCCACACGAACCAGAAGATTGGCATATTTGTCTGGTTCCTTTTGTGCCTCTAACAATGTTTTTTTGCTCACTACATTAAACTGTATCTGATTGCCACCCATAGCAAAATACTGGTCAATAATGCTTACAAATCTTTTTAAACCATCATTTCTGTTAATCTGTACTGTATTTTCCATCTTTTATTCCATCCTTTCTTTTTTTATTGTTACTATTTCTTTTCCCGGTTTCCATGTCATCACAGAGTAACTCTTTCCTTCTCCATGATGACACCGGAACCTTCATCTATGACAATTCCTCCGGACTGAATTTCATGTTATAAAGAGAGCCGCAGGAGAATAACTCATTATGCAATTTCGCCACCGAAGCGATTGCCGCCGTCGGACCGTTAACGTCCGTGCCCCTCATCGGAGACTGGCCGTCCGCCACTGACATATAGGCATCACGTCCGTCCGGTGTCGCCCCGCATACATGGCCGAAAGGTGTATTACTGGAGACCGTACTCGTGGAACAGTGTAGCGTTCCGCCAATTGGTCCTCTTCCATACCTGGTGTTTTTGTAAGAGGAAAGCTCTGTCGCGATCATCCCCAACATATCTCTCGCGATAAAATCCACCTCATCAACATCATTGCCATACTTGGGCACAGCCAGGCACATTGCTTTAATCTGCGGTCCTGTGGGATTTGTCTCCTCATCCTGCCAGTTGGTCTCCAGCGCATGTTGCAACTGCGCCCCTGTGACCGCTTTATCTTCGAAAACCAGCTTCTTGATCACATACAAGCTGTTAGCGATATTCGCTGTTCCGATTGTCTGCTGTCCTGTCAGGTCATACTTCGCCCCACCCTGCTTAATAGGCTTTCCGCGAGGAATCGTCGTGGTGGGGCAGGCAAAGATCGCTGCCATCGGCTCCTCCAGCATCTCCTCCCAGACCTGGTCTATCGTATTTTCCAGTATCGCTTCCATCTTAATATAGTATTTCATCTGATCCACAAAAGCGTCTTCTGCCTCCTGATAAGTTTCAAATGTTGCCAGAGTCTTTCCACTCTTATTCTTATGCAGGCAAATCCCTGTCCTCGGGTCTTTCCCATTATAAAGAGACATTTCCAATGCTTTTGTGCAATTCAGCCAGGCTCCCCCGGTACGTCCACCCAATAATCCGGGTGCCCCTGGTTCAATACAGCCAATGATACAATAATTGTATGCGTCTTTCATTTCATATCCACGGTTCATCATCGCCCTAGTGTAGGTCTCGTCATTAAAGATGGAAGGCAGACCAGTTCCAAGCCTCACCACTTCCGCTACACGCATTTTAAATTCCATAGGTGTCTTTTTATGAAAACGAACTGTCAAAGAAGGCTGTGGTATTCTTGTATTGTAGGTCGCATCCAGCGCGATATAACTCATATCGTTTGTAGCGTCATCCATAGTCTCCGGATCCACACCGCCGATTGTAAGGTTCTGGAACATCGGCACGCCGCGAAAGAAATCCGTATCTCCCCAACTCCGCACCTTATTACAGGTATATATCTGGAGGAAGAAATTCTCTGTCAGTTCCGTCGCCAGTTCTTTTGTCAGGGTACCATCCATAATGCCTGCCTCATAGTATGGCTGCATAAACTGATCAAAACGCCCAAAGGAAATACCCGCTCCATTGTCTTCGATCTGGATACAGATATGTGTCAGGATGATGAACTGCAATGCCTCCCTGAAATTGCGTGCAGGATTTTCAGGTACATGACGGCAGATATCTGCCATCTCCAGAAGTTCTGTCTTTCTCACAGGATCGCTTTCCTTCGCTGCCGACTTCTCTGCAAGATCTGCATACCTCGCAGCAAATTTGATGACTGCCTTCGCACTGATCTTTGCCGCCTCATAAAAATCTCTTTTCTTAATGCATTCAGGATCATTCTTATAATCAATCTTCCTTAGCCCTTCCTCACATCCCCTGATGATCTCCTTCACACCATGTTGAATCAGCCACGGATGATCAGGTGCAAAATGTCCGTCACCACCCTGAAAATATGCTCCAATATCAGCCGCTTTGATGTGGAAATGTGTATCGACAGCTTCCTTCGGTAGTCTGGTGCAGAGTATATCTGTAACCGTTTTTCCCTTCCACCAGTCACAAATTTCCTGAACAACGGTTTTATCCTCCTCCGGAAAGATATAGCGATCCTCCGGACGTTTATCCGGAAAATACGGATCACCTTTTATCATCTCATCTTCCATCCACTGTGCGTCAAACTCTGGAAATAACGGCGCCCACCGCGGATGAGAGGCATGATTTCCTGCAAACAGGCTTCCTGGCATAATATATATACTCATATTCTGCAGTACATGGTCGATCGCATTTGCCCTCCTGACGATCGGCGCCTGATCTGGATGTTCTCTGTAATATTCTGTGAGCAGCCTAGCTCTTTCAACACAGATACCATATGTAGAAGAAGTGATATATTGATATAATCTGTCAATACGTTCCGTCCTTACGGGCTGTGTCGAAATCTGATAAGAATCTTTTACTTTCATACGTCCCTCCTGTTTCTTAATAAAATTAAATATTACTGTATTTATTCTAGTGAATATGTCCATTTCACGAAACCGAGGATTTTTAGTTAAAAGTGTCAGATTTTAAGATAGCCAATTCACTCTTCCTGTGCTAGAATGAAAATGAATATATCAACCGGAAAAGAAAGGGGAACTTTTATTATGTTTATCACAAATGACATCAAATATCTTGGCGTGAATGACCATGATATCGACTTATTTGAGGGCCAGTATGACGTACCGAACGGCATGGCATACAACTCTTATGTGATCTGTGACGAAAAGACCGCCGTATTGGATACGGTAGACGCCAGCTTTACGGATACCTGGCTGAAAAATCTGGAGGAAGCGCTCTCTCAAAAGGCGCCTGATTATCTGATCGTTCAGCATATGGAACCCGATCATTCCGCCGGCATCCGCGTATTGATGGAGAAATACCCTGCAGCCACCATCGTTGCGACTGCCCAGGCATTCCGCATGATGAAACAGTTTTTCGGAGAAGAATACGAAGGCCGTCGTATCGTTGCCGCAGAAAAAAGCACACTGTCTCTCGGCAGACATACCCTCACCTTTGTCACCGCTCCGATGGTACACTGGCCGGAGGTTATGGTCACTTACGATGATGCGGACAAGGTACTGTTTTCCGCCGACGCCTTCGGTAAGTTCGGCGCGCTGGATGTGGAGGAAGACTGGGCATGTGAGGCCCGCCGCTATTATATCGGCATTGTGGGAAAATACGGCATGCAGGTACAGGCCCTTCTGAAAAAGGCTGCTGAACTGGATATTCAGAAGATCTGCCCGCTCCACGGTCCCGTACTCACCGAAGATCTCGGCTATTATCTGAACCTCTACAATATCTGGTCTTCCTACGGCGTGGAATCGGAAGGCGTTATGATCGCCTATACCTCCGTCTACGGCCACACAAAAGCCGCCGCCAAGCTGCTGGCAGAATTACTGGAAAAGAAGGGATGCCCGAAAGTTGTCCTTACCGATCTGGCAAGGGAAGACATGGCGGAAGCCGTGGAAGACGCCTTCCGCTACGGAAAACTGGTGCTCGCCACCACTACTTATAATATGGACATCTTCCCTTTTATGAAACAGTTTATTGAACATCTGACAGAGCGCAATTTCCAGAACCGCACGATCGCTGTCATCGAAAACGGCTCCTGGGCGCCTGCCGCAGCCCGCACCATAAAGAAAATGCTGGAAAACAGTCAGAATATCACCTATACGGAAACTGCCGTGACGATCAAATCCGCACTGACGGAAGAAAATAAGGCGGAGCTGGATAAACTGGCAGATGAACTGTTATGACAGTAATATACCGGACTGATCTGCATATCCTTACAGAACGCGCAGGAAATGCAAAATCCTGAGTTGATCTGTTAAATCATGTTCTCACGGAACGCACAGGAAATGCCATTCCTGATCCGCAAAAAGCAACAAACTTGTTACTATCTGCAGCCCTTATGTCGGCAGAAACGTTGATATAGGGGCTCTTTTCTGGTATAATCACAGGCATAAAAGTGCCCGGAAGAAAAATTGATCCTGACCGGAAAAATGCCCGGCAGAAAATGAGGTTCTATTATGCACAGGGGAAAAAACAAAAAGAAGATCATCATTACTATAAGTATTCTGCTGCTATTGTGCGGGGCAGGGGCCATCGCCCTGCTGATATACCGCCATATGGACATAAGCAGTACAGCAATGCCTGTCATTGCTTCCGCAGATACCCATAATGACAATGACCTGCAGACAGCAAATACCGGATCAGAAGACGGTGAAGCGACAGAAACAGCGTCAGATACAGATACAGATACAGATACAGATACAGATACAGATACAGATACAGATACAGATACAGATACAGATACAGATACAGATACAGATACAGATAATATTATCCTGCCCGAACGAATTAAAGTCAAGGGAATCTACGTCACCGGCCCCACTGCCGGAAGCGCTTCTGT
Source organism: Lachnospiraceae bacterium (assembly GCA_910573755.1). Lineage (GTDB taxonomy): Bacteria > Bacillota > Clostridia > Lachnospirales > Lachnospiraceae > 1XD8-76. The sequence goes on from CAJTBO010000033.1 coordinate 10,828, forward strand.
GAATGATCTGATCAGGCTGATCGACGAGACCGAACTAAACACCATGGTCATCGATGTGAAAAACGATGAGGGTCAGATCACATACCAGATGGATCTGGAAACAGCACAGGATATGGACGCCTGTGTCAGTTATATCGGCGATATGGAATCTCTGATGGCAACGTTAAAGGAACATGGTATTTACACGATAGCCAGAATCGTCTGTTTCAAGGACCCTTATCTGGCACAAAACTACCCGGACCTCGCGCTGAAAAAAGCCGACGGCACACCGTTGACGGATGCCTACGGGCTGGCATGGGTCAATCCCTGCAAGGAGGAAGTGTGGGAATACCTGACCGAAGTTGCCGCAGCGGCTGCAGATGCCGGCTTTGACGAGATCCAGTATGACTATATGCGTTTTCCCATCGGCAGTGATGCGGATGCGGCTGACTACGGCATAGCCATGGAAAGCGGTACCAAAGAACAGATGATCACGGATTTCCTGACCTATGCGTCAGAAGAACTGCATGAAAAAGGAATCGTCGTCACAGCGGACGTATTTGGAACCATTATCGGAAATGATGTAGATATCGAACGCGTGGGGCAGGATTATACGGCTCTGGCCGGCACGGTCGATGTCCTGTCCCCTATGATATATCCCTCGCATTACGGCACCGGCGTGTACGGTTACCGCGTGCCCGATGCGGAGCCCTACGGAACCGTTCTCGCGGCGCTCAACGATTCCGCCGAGGAATTGCTGGCGCTGGAGGAGGCGGACAGGGCCATTGTACGCCCCTGGCTGCAGGCTTTCACCGCAACCTGGGTGGACGGACATATCTCCTACGGCGGAGAACAGATCAGACAGCAGATTCAGGCGGTCTATGACGCGGGATATGAAGAGTGGATTCTCTGGAATTCCCGCAATCATTATTCATCCGACGGTCTGCTCTTTGCTGATGAGACGGATACAGACAGCGGCCCTGAAAGCCCCGATACAGAAAATACGGATTAAATATCCAGTTCTTTATAGACATCCAGCCCGTCAAAGGTTGCAAAATAATCCTTCGGTGTCTCCGCCCTGCGGATCAGCTTCACACTGCCGTCTTCCTGTAACAGAAGTTCCGCGGACCGCAGCTTGCCGTTATAGTTATATCCCATGGAGAAACCGTGCGCGCCGGTATCATGAATAAAAAGATAATCCCCCATTTCTATCTCCGGCAGCATCCTGTCTATGGCAAACTTGTCATTGTTCTCACAGAGGGAGCCCGTCACATCATACTGATGATCACAGGGCGCATCTTCCTTCCCCAGCACCGTGATATGGTGATATGCCCCGTACATGGCGGGACGCATCAGATTCACCGCGCAGGCATCCACGCCGATATATTCCTTATAGATATGCTTCTCATGGATCGCCTTTGTCACAAGGGCGCCGTAAGGCCCCATCATAAAGCGTCCCATCTCCGTATAAATGGCCGCATCCCCCATCCCGGCGGGAACCAGCACCTTTTCATAAGCCCTTCTCACGCCTTCCCCGATCTTATAAATATCATTCGGCTCCTGATCCGGCGTATAGGGAATCCCCACACCGCCCGAAAGATTGATAAACGCGATATGCACGCCTGTCTCCTCCTTCAGTTTTACCGCCAGTTCAAAAAGCTGCTCCGCCAGTACCGGATAATATTCATTTGTCACGGTATTGCTCGCCAGAAAAGCGTGGATGCCGAAATGCTTCACACCCTTTTTCATCAGGATCTTATAAGCCTCCGCCATCTGCGCCGGCGTCATACCGTATTTGGAATCCCCGGGATTATCCATGATGCCGTTGCTCATCCGGAATACGCCGCCCGGATTGAACCGGCAGCTCATAGTCTCGGGCAGCTTTCCTCCGCAGGCCTCCTCACAGAACTCAATATGGGTGATATCGTCCAGATTGATGATCGCCCCCATTTCATTGGCATACGCATATTCCTCCGCCGGCGTATCATTGGAGGAAAACATTACCTGCTCTCCCGATAAGCCGATCGCTTTGCTGAGCATCAGTTCCGTCACAGAAGAACAGTCGCTTCCGCAGCCATACTCCGCCAGAATCTTCATCAGATAGGGATTCGGCGTCGCCTTCACCGCAAAGTACTCCCGAAATCCCGCATTCCACGAAAAAGCCTCTTTCACAGCCTCTGCGTTTTCCCGGATTCCCTTTTCATCATAAATATGGAACGGCGTCGGATATTCCCTCGCGATCTCCTCAGCCTGTATTTTTGTTATAAATGGTAATTTCCGCATTCTTCTGTCCCTTCCGGTTCTTTATTTCATTTTGTATCTTTACTGCATATAAGAACAGTCCGCAAAACGTATCAGGCGCACCGTCCATTGTCTGTTATCTTTCTTTTCACAACAAAATTCAGGCATCTTTCTCCCGCTTCCTGTCCATACCCGCATACATATGCGTCGTGGAGATATCCGAATGCCCCAGCATCTCCTGCACGCTCTTTAGATCCGCGCCGTTTTCCACCAGATGCGCGGCAAAAGTATGACGCAGTGTATGGGGCGTGATATCCTTTGTTATCCCCGCTTTTTTCGCATAATACTTTACGATCTTCCAGAACCCCTGCCGGCTCATCGGCGCTCCCTGACAATTTACAAACAGGACATCCCTGGCCTCATTTGTCACCATTCGCTCTCTTGCCCTGTTTAAATACCGATGCAGTGCCCTCCGCGTCCGGCTGTCGAAAGGTATCATCCTTTCCCTGCCGTCCTCCCTGCAGATCAAAAATCCCATCTGCATATTGACGTCCGATAACTTCAGGCCGATCAGTTCCGACACCCGTATCCCTGTGGCATACAGAAGTTCGAGCATGGCGCTGTCCCTGATCTCCTTTTCCGAATCTCCCGCCGCGCCCTCTAACAGCCTCTCTATCTCCTCCGATGTCAGAACCTCCGGCACTTTCCGCTCCACTTTAGGCGCCCTCAGACAACCGGAAATATCCTTCTGTATCATACCTGATTTCAGCAGATAGTGGAAAAAAGCTTTTATAGCGGCAACATTTCTGGATATGGTGGACGCCTTGAACTTTTTGCGCTCCATATATGCCATATATTTTTTCAGATTTTCCTCCGTTATTTCATGAACCGCGGGGGAGGCGGCTGTTATTTCCAGATAGATACGCATCTTTGTCAGATCGCGTCTGTAGGACATCTCGGTATTAAGGGACGTTTTTTTTACATTATGCAAATATAAAATAAAAGCTTCGATTTCCCGTTCCATACATTCAGTACCTTTCCTTCGGGCAGATTCCGCAATTAATTCTCATCATAGTATATTTTTGAAGGAAAAGCAACGAAATATCAGAAAAGCCGTAAAATAAATTTCAATATTCCGGGATTAATATACGCCTCCACAAAGCAGCCCGCCGTTATCAGTATGATGCAGCCCGCCATATACGTTCCTTCTTTTACAAGAACCCTTCCTCTGTCCCTTCCCGAAAAGCCTCCGGAAATGCCCCGGAAATACATGATCCTGCACAGTTCACAGCATTTCATAGACAGCAGCAAAAAAGCGGGTATCAAAATAAGCTGCTGCGGCAGAAGGCTTCCCGCGACCAACAGTATACCTTTTATACCATAGCGTATTACGCTGCCGGCCGCCAAAACGCCCGCCGCGAGCCCGCTCCAGAGCTGATAGAGATACGCCGCCACACTGCCCAGATAGGTCGTCGATAAAATAACAAGTAAAACAGCCACACCGATCCTCTGCATCACGACAGTGACTAAAAGCTTCCCGGTATCCGGCTCCAGATATTTGATCGGCCCCAGTGTATAGCCGTCCAGAAACCCTGTATTGTAAAGCAGATTCTCCTGTTTCAGGATCATACCCAAAGCTCCCGCAAAAAAGCCGAACAGCAATGTATAGAGCAGTTTTGCCATCTGCTGCGCTTCCTCTGTCTCCATTCTTTTCTGTCTTAACCAGTTCACATTCATAAAAAGGACTTCCTCTATATTCCATTAAATATATGAAAAAATCCTTTTCGATATGACATGTCCTTAGACAGACCGCCGCCTCTTTACAGTTTTTTGTCCATCAGCAGGCTTTTATATGTCATAACCGCACCGACCGTTTTTGAGTCCTCGATTTTCCCGTCGTAGATCATCTGTACAAGTTCCTCCAGCTCACAGGCTTCCACATCGATAAACTCATCTTCGTCCAGATGCTGGCCTTCCTGCCGTTTTAAATCTCTTGCCAGATAGATATCGATCTTTTCATTACAGAAAGCCACCGTGGTATAGATACTCAGAAGGAACTGTACTTTTCCCGCAATATAACCTGTCTCCTCTTCCAGCTCCCGGACCGCCGCTGTTTCTGTCGGCTCGTCTATACTGTTCTTACCGCCCGCAGGGATCTCCAGAGTATACCGGTCCAGCGCGTTTCTCCACTGGCGCACCATCAAAAGCTTGCCGTCCTCTCTGACCGCCAGCATCGCCGCAGCCCCTTTATGGCCGATAAAGTCCCACTTTACCACATTTCCATTGGGAACCTGTACCGTGTCCTGATAATAATCTATGATCTTGCCCTTCCGGACCAGCGTCCTTTCAAGGCGCTTAAAATCTTCCGCCATACTGCCGCCTCGCTTTCTATAATATATAAACTATACTGTTATATGCATTCTTCCCTTAAAACTTTTTCTGTTTATTTCTCCAGCAGTTTTTCAATACTGATAAGCTTCACACACAGCACAAACAGCTTTGTCGCTTCCTTCATCTCCGTCAGGGAAGGATAGGAAGGCGCAATCCTGATATTGCTGTCTTTCGGGTCCACGCCGTATGGATATGTTGCGCCCGCGCCTGTCAGCACCATGCCGCCCTCTTTGCATTTTGCCACGATAGCCTTTGCACAGCCTTCCAATGCGTCGAAGGAGATAAAATAACCGCCCAGCGGATTGGTCCACTTGCCGATACCAAGACCGCTCAGCTCTTTTTCCAGCATATCGATCACCAGTTCAAACTTCGGGCGGATCAGTGCGGAATTCTTACTCATCTGAGCCCTCAGTCCTGCCAGATCCTTATAATATCTGACATGGCGGAGCTGATTGATCTTATCGGGACCGATCGTCTGTACGGTCATGGACTGCTTAAACCACTCTCTGTTCTTCGCCGAACTTGCCACTGCCGAAACACCGGCGCCCGCAAAACTGATCTTGGAAGTGGAAGCAAACTCAAATACCAGATCAGGATGACCAGCCTTCTCGCACTCTTCCAGAATTTCCAGAAGCTTATCGCTCTTATCCTCATACAGATCATGAATACAATAAGCATTATCCCAGTAAATCCTGAAATCCTCCGCCGCAGGCTCTAAAGCCGCAAAACGTTTTACCGTCTCATCCGAGTAAGTATATCCCTGCGGATTGGAATACTTCGGCACGCACCAGATTCCCTTCACAGAGGCATCTTCCTGTACATATTTCTCCACCAGATCCATATCCGGGCCGTTTTCAGTCATAGGAATCGTGATCATCTCAATGCCGAAATACTCTGTCACCTTAAAATGTCTGTCATAACCGGGAGCCGGACATAAAAATTTCACCTTATCCAGCTTGCACCACGGAGTACTGCCGCACACGCCATGTGTCATAGAATGCGATACCGTATCAAACATCAGCGACAGGCTGGCGTTTCCGTCAACGATCACATTTTCAGGTTTTGTCTCAAGCATCTGCGCTATCAGTCTTTTTGCTTCCGGAATGCCGTCCATAATACCATAGTTCCTGCAGTCTGTTCCGTTTTCCGTCTGCATATCAGACCCTGCGTTTAAAATGTCCAGCATCGGCATTGCCGTGTCAAGCTGCTCCGGCGCCGGTTTTCCTCTGGACATATCCAGCTTTAACCCTTCAGCCTTGATCTCCTCAAACTGAACGGTCAGTTTACTATGCATCTCTTCCAGTTCCTGTCTGCTCATTTCCTGAAATGTTTTCATGTTGACTCCTCCTGATCATTCCACAATTCTTTTTATCATATTGGGTTTTCAGCACATTTTTTATACAACGTATCATTGTATACAATTATCCACCTCTGACATTTTACTACAATCAAACAAAACAGGGCAATAGAAAAACCATAAAAATTACTCCGCAAAATATATCGTTTTTAAGGTAAATAGCACAAAAAAGCCCTGCAGCATCACACTGCAGGGCTTATTTCCATGTACTTATTTTGCATAATCAACTACACGGCTTTCTCTGATCACATTGACCTTGATCTGCCCGGGGTATTCCAATTCAGCTTCTATCTTCTTGGAAACATCCCTTGCCAGCAGAACCATATCGGAATCAGATATCTGCTCCGGAACTACCATTACCCGAATCTCTCTGCCCGCTTGAATAGCAAAAGATTTATCTACGCCTTTGAAATTGTTTGTGATTTCTTCTAATTGTCTCAGTCTGCTTGTGTAAGTCTCAAGAGTTTCCCTTCTTGCCCCCGGCCTTGCCGCAGAAATAGTATCAGCCGCCTGTACGATACATGCGATGAGAGACTGCGCCTCCACATCTCCATGATGGGATTCCACCGCGTTAATGACAGTAGCAGATTCCTTGTATTTTCTGCAAAGTTCGGAACCAAGCTGTATATGGGAACCTTCCATTTCATGATCGACGGCTTTGCCGATATCATGAAGCAGTCCGGCTCTTTTTGCCATTCTGACATCCAGCCCCATCTCGGCTGCAAGCAGCCCGGAAAGCTGTGATACCTCAATGGAATGCTTTAATGCATTTTGCCCATAACTTGTTCTGAACTTCATCTTACCAAGTAATCTGATAAGTTCAGGGTGAATACCATGTACACCAACTTCGAGAGTTGCCGCCTCACCTTCCTCTTTGATCATTACTTCGACTTCTTTTTGCGCCTTTTCAACCATTTCTTCGATTCTTGCCGGATGGATACGGCCATCGACGATCAGCTTTTCAAGCGCGATACGTGCCACTTCCCTTCTGATCGGATCGAAAGCGGAAAGGATAACTGCCTCCGGTGTATCATCAATGATCAAATCCACACCTGTCATCGTCTCAAGGGTTCTGATATTCCGTCCCTCCCTGCCGATGATCCTTCCCTTCATTTCGTCATTCGGAAGCTGCACAACAGATATTGTAGTTTCTGAAACATGGTCAGCCGCACATTTCTGGATGGCTGTGACAACATATTCCTTCGCCTTTTTGTCTGCTTCTTCCTTCGCCCGCGTCTCCATTTCCTTGATCATGACCGCGGACTCGTGTTTCACTTCATCTTCAACAATTTTCAGTAAATATTCTTTTGCCTGTTCAGAGGTTAATCCTGAGATTCTTTCCAGTTCCTGTAATCTTTGCTCGTTCAGTTTTGAAACTTCTTCCCGCTGCTTATTCAAACGATCTTCTCTTGCAGCGAGGCTCGCTTCCTTCTTCTCAATGGCATCGGACTTCTTTTCGATGTTCTCTTCTTTCTGCTGTACCCGGCGTTCGTAACGCTGCGCTTCCGCCCTGCGCTCTTTGATCTCCTTGTCCAGTTCATTCTTTACACGAATGGACTCTTCCTTCGTCTCGAGCTGTGCTTCACGTTTTTTCGTCTCCGCAGTCTTAAGAGCTTCATCAATGATCTCTCTCGCCTTCTCCTCCGCACTTCCTATCTTGGATTCCACTACCTTTTTTCGATAGTTGATCGCAAAATAAGCAGATACAGGGATCGCGATCACAAGAGTAACCAATACCGCTATTATGACCTCAAGCATGTACAGGAGCACCTCCTTATTCAGTTTTCATTGTACAAATCTATCATAGAATTTCTGTTACAGACACAGATATTCTAATTAGCATATTTACAACACTTCAATTCTAAACAAAAAAAGATATTATGTCAAGTATTTTCAAATACTGCACTGTCATAAATATCGCATAAATATCGCAGATCAACTGATAAGTTTAAAGAATCTTCTCTATATTATCCAGAGAAAAACCTTTTCTATACAAAAAAGCGCCCATTTTTTGCCTTTCCCGATAATCAGCACTCTCCCTGTCATAATTTTTTTTCTCCAGCCATTTCTCTATTAAAGGCATTTCATCCGGAAGTTTCTCCCCGCCCAGATCCTCCTCATAAACCGCACGGATCAGTTCCTTGCCGATTCCCCTGCGCAGCAGATCCTGCTCTATCCTGCCGCGGCTGCGGCTCTCACTGTAATAGACGATATAATCCTTTGTATAACGTCTGTCATCAATATAGCGGTAGGATTTTACGTACTCTACCGCCTCGTCGATCGCCTCCTCCGGATAGAGCCCCTGCTTCAGCTTTTCCCTGATCTGGTACTCTGTATACTCCCGGCCCTTTAAAAGATTCATGCTCCGCAGTTTTGCCCGTTTCGGGAGAACCTCCGATAATATTTCCTTCAGGAAATCATCGGACAGCCTCTCCCCCTCTTTTATATGATAAGTCCGCAGTTCGCCTTTATACAATACAAATCTGAACCTGCCGTCGATCTCTATTTTACAGCGCCCTTTGGAAAACGCCGTAATACCTGTTACTATATTTTCCTGCTGCATCTTACTCCGTCACTTTTTTTCTGGAAGATTTCTCTTTCTCCGCGGCTTTTTCTTCCGTTTTCGTCTCTGCCGCCGTCTCTTCCTCTCCCATGGAAAAATGCTTTCTTACTTTCTGTTCGATCTCTTCGCAGACTGCCGGATTATCCTTCAGATACTGTTTTGCGTTTTCTCTTCCCTGTCCGATCTTATTCCCCTCATAAGCATACCAGGCGCCGCTCTTATTAACCACATCGATACCCGCCGCTATATCCAGGATATCACCCACACGGGAAATCCCTTCGCCAAACATGATATCAAACTCCGCCTCTTTAAATGGAGGCGCGATCTTATTTTTTACGACCTTTACCCTGGTCCTGTTGCCGATCACTTCCCCTGCCTGCTTCAGGGACTCTATCCTTCTTACATCCAGACGGACAGAGGAATAGAATTTCAGAGCGCGGCCGCCCGTTGTCGTCTCCGGATTGCCGAACATAACACCGACTTTTTCACGGAGCTGGTTGATAAATATTACGGTACAGTTGGATTTGCTGATCACCGCGGTCAGCTTTCTGAGCGCCTGAGACATCAGCCTTGCCTGCAGGCCCACATGGGAATCCCCCATCTCTCCGTCGATCTCCGCCTTCGGCACCAGCGCCGCCACAGAGTCCACCACAATGATATCCACGGCCCCGGAACGCACCATAGTCTCCGTGATCTCAAGCGCCTGCTCTCCGCAGTCCGGCTGGGAAATATATAAATTATCCACATCCACCCCGATATTCTTCGCATACACCGGATCCAGCGCATGCTCCGCATCGATAAAACCCGCGATGCCGCCGCGCCTCTGCACCTCTGCGATCATATGCAGCGTTACCGTGGTCTTACCGCTGGACTCCGGTCCGTAGATCTCCACGATCCTTCCTTTCGGGATACCGCCAAGTCCCAATGCCAGATCAAGGCTTAAAGAACCGGTGGGTATCGTCTCTATATTCATCTGCGCCGACGGGTCACCGAGCTTCATTACGGTTCCTTTTCCGTACTGCTTTTCAATCTGGGCGATCGCCGCATCCAATGCCTTCAGTTTTTCACTATTATCCATTTTTTATATCCTTTCTTCTACACCGACATTGCAGAACATCCGTTCGTCATCTTCCCTTATATTAGAACAAACGTTCTTTTCTGTCAAGATTTATTTTATCTTTCCCTACCATAACACAATAAGTGTCCCATAAATGACCCTCAACGGCATCCCTCCCTTATTTTTATTTTGATTTGCTTTGAAATAAATGGCGACATGCCGGATATGCAAAGCAGACAACTGACTTATCTAATAAAATTACTCTACCATACACACTCTTTTCAGTCAACTATGATTTTCACTGATTTCGGATCAGCCTCACGCCGGGAACCCTCATGCGCCTGATACTTTGGCATATTTCACAGGTTCCCGAAAACCGCAGCCGCCCGGAACAGGACGGCAAAGGATCCGCCCTCTCTCCGAACGGATCCGCACAATAACCCTGCATCTTCTTCAGATATTCTTCAGATATTCTTCATAATCCGGATAGGTCACCGTCACCCATCCCTCATCCACATTCATCCCGATCTCCATCCCCTGAGGACAATAAAACAGGATCAGATAATAAGAATCCTCCAGAAAATACATCAGATCCTCATCATCATAGTAATCGAGCACGCTGTCCGCATTCTGTTTCCTGCTTCTCTCCCGGAAATCCTCCACAAACTCCTCGTCAATATCGAGCATCCCGGTATTTTCCAGAAGCTGCCCGTTTTTCATATCAAAATTCAGGCAGTACAGGTAAAAATCCGACTGGTAATCCAGATACTCCCCGTAATAGACAGTCTCCCGGTAGACAACGCTCAAAATATCCTCCGACATATATGTAACACAGCCGTCCAGCTGAGCTAAAATACCGTCCCCGCTGTACATGTAGTCCCTGTAATCTTCCTCATAGTAATCTAAAAGGCTTTCCCACTCGGCACAGATCGTGTCATTGATATAATCCACATTCGGCACATCGCCTTCCACAACCGGATAAGAAAAATAAATATCGGTGGCAGTCCCGTCATGGTATTCGTCTTCCTTTATCTCCACAGAATAAGCAAGCCCTTCCACCCTGTTATCTGCCGGAAAGGAAAAATACTCTCCTGTCCCGTACCCCTCAATGTCCTCATCATGGGTGGGACGGTCGAACCGCTCCTTCGGATCATAGTCCTCATCCTCGTCAAAATAATGAAAGTTACCGTCCTCGTCATAGTAGCCGAACCTGTTATCATCATCTTCAGTTTCGCCGTAATAATGAAAATAGCCGTCTTCGTCATAGTAGCCATACTCGGAAGTCCCGTCATAATCCTCTTCTGCATGAGCCTCCGTCCACCGATCCAGCTTGCCGTTTCTCGACAGTTCCACAAACTGCATCACAACTGCGATACAGCCCGCAAAAAGCCCGATAAAAACCAGTGTAACAATAACACCGATCGCAATATGTTTCCCTTTCCCGGAATGATTATTTTCAGGATACATACCAGATTCCCTCCTGTCTTAATTAGAAAACATCACATTGCTGCAATACTGCAGTATACACTCCCGCATCAGGGAAAGCGCCGCCGAAACCGACGCTTCCCTGATCTTATTTCTGTTTCCCTTGAAATGATATTCCTTTATCGTGGTCTCGCCGCAGACCCTGCAGCCGATATAGACAAGCCCCACCGGCTTTTCCTCACTGCCTCCGTCCGGTCCGGCGATTCCTGTTACGGAAACCGTCACATTCGCCTTGCTGAGCACAGAAGCGCCCTTTGCCATCTCTTTCGCCACTACGCTGCTGACCGCACCGTGTTTTTCCAGAGAACTTCTCTTCACCCCGAACAGTTTCCGCTTTGTTTTATTGGAATAGCTGACATAACCCGCCTTAAATACCTCGGAAGCTCCCGGTACGTTGATCAGCCTTGCGGAAAGCAGTCCGCCTGTGCAGGACTCCGCCGTAGCAACGGTCAGATGGTTGGCCTCAAGCAGATCGACCACGGACTTTTCCAGCGTCACTTCCGTATCCGTCGTATAGATACTGTTGCCGAACCTGCCCTTTAACTCCTTCACCACAGGTTTTACAAGTTTCCGGGCTTCTTTTTCATCCTCCGCTTTCGCAGTCACCCGGAGATGCACTTCCCCGGTCTTGGCATAAGTCGCGATCGTGGGATTGCTCTGTGCACTGATCAGATCCTGTATCATGGTTTCCGCAATACTCTCGCCCACACCGCACACCTTCACGGTCTTTGAATAGATCACACCGGGCTGCAGTTTATTCAGATAAGGATAAATATCCTTTTCAAACATGGGACGCATTTCATTCGGCGGTCCCGGCAGCAGGATCACCCTCTTATCGCCTTTTTCAATGATCAGTCCCGGCGCGGTGCCGTTCTCATTATCGATGATAACGGCTCCCTCCGGTGCAAGCGCCTGCTTCCAGTTATTTTCCGTCACGCTGAAGCCTCTTGCCTCCAGATATTCCCGGATCCGCTCCTCGGTATGGGGATCTTTTACCAGAGAAAGCCCCAGCACCCTCGCCGCCACTTCCTTTGTCAGATCATCCTGTGTAGGCCCGAGGCCTCCCCCCAATATAACAATGTCCGACCGCTCAAGAGCCGTCTGCAGAGTCTGCGTCAGCCTGTCCACATTGTCCCCCACCACCGTCTGATAGTAACAGGAAAGCCCGAGCCCCGCGCATTGCTCCGCCAGATAAGCCGCGTTTGTATTTACAATATTTCCCAGTAAGATCTCCGTTCCTACGCTGATCAGTTCTACAACCATCTTGTTCTCCTATTCCAGTTCCGCATATGCCCTGACACTGCACTGTCCGGGCTTATGCTGTTTTCCAGTTCCGCATATGCGGATCCTATTTTGTCCCCTGCATAACCTCTTTGTTTTTTATCAGATAGTCCGCCAGAGAGACCACCGTCAAAAGCACCGATATCCACATCACAATATCTGTCACCAGTCCAAGCGCCGCAATATCGGCAATCATCAAAATAACCATGACCATCTGGAACGTTGTCTTAAACTTTCCCCAGTAGCTTGCCGCGATCACTTTTCCGTTGTCCGAAGCGATCAGCCTGAAACCGCTGATCACAAACTCCCTGCTGATAATGATGATCACGACCCATGCCGGAATCCTGTCCATAGCCGTCAGGCAGATCATGGCGGAACATACCAGAAGCTTATCCGCCAGCGGATCCATAAACTTTCCGAAATTTGTGATCAGATTGTATTTTCTCGCGATCTTTCCATCCAGCAGATCCGTCAGCGAGGCAATCACAAATATTGCCAGCGCAATATAATCCGTATAGGCAAGAATGCCTCCGAATAGCATCGTAAACCAGCTCCATCCCTCATAGCCCCCCAAAAGAAATGCCACAAAGGGAATGATCAGTACCACACGAAATACAGTCAGTTTATTTGGTAAATTCATATACCTCTTTCCCCCGTTAAAACTTCCACGCCGACCAGATCATAATCACTGCTGTCCGTCACTTCCACCTCTACAAAACTGCCGGATTCGATCTCTCTCTCCGCTTCAAAAAACAGATAACCGTCCACATTCGGCGCATCCATATAAGTTCTCGCCACATAGATACGCTCCTCCGGCAGATATCCTTCCACCACCGCTTCCAGTACCTGTCCTTTTTTCTCCGCCGCCTTCTCAAAAGCGATCTCCTGCTGCAGCTCCATCAGTTCATTCCGTCGTCCTTCCCTGACCTCTTCCCCGATCTGGTCCGGCATCAGCGCCGCGGGCGTATCCTCCTCCAAAGAGTAGGCAAAAACGCCCAACCTGTCAAATTCCATCTCGTTCACAAACTGATGCAGTCTGATAAAATCCTCTTCGGTTTCCCCCGGAAATCCGGAGATCAGCGTTGTCCGCAGACAGATATCCGGTATTTCGGCCCGCAGCATCGCGATAACCTTCCTTAAATCCGCCTCCGAAGTACGCCGCCCCATACGTTTCAGTACCGCATCGGAGGCATGCTGGATCGGAATATCCAGATAGTGGCAGACCTTCCGCTCCTGCCGCATCACTTCCACCAGTTCCTTTGTGATCTCCTCCGGATAACAGTATAGAAGCCGTATCCAGCGCAGCCCCTCTATCCGGCAAAGCTCCCTCAAAAGTTCCGGCAGCCTTTTCTCTCCGTACAGATCTACGCCGTAAACCGTCGTCTCCTGCGCCACCAGAATCAGTTCCCGCACCCCCTGCGATGCCAGATAAGCCGCTTCCTCCAGCAGATCTTCCATCGGCACGCTGCGGTAGTTCCCCCTGATCTTCGGTATGATACAGTAGGTACAGTGTTTATCGCAGCCCTCCGCTATTTTCAGATAGGCATAATGGCCGCCCGTCGTGACGATCCGCCTTGTGCCGGAGACAGGCGCGGGCGCGCTTTCGCCGATATGGTTTTTGGCTCCTCCCGCCAGTGTTTCCCTCACTGCCCGCACGATACTGTGAATATCCGTGATCCCTAAAACGGCATCCACTTCCGGTATTTCCTTTTGAATTTCCTCCCGGTACCGCTGGGCAAGACAGCCTGTCACCAAAAGAGCCCGGATCTGTCCCGTTTTTTTCAGTTCCGCCATACTCAGTATCGTTTCGATACTTTCCTCTTTGGCATCCCTGATAAAGCAGCAGGTATTGATGATCACAATATCCGCCTCCGCCTCTTCGTCCGTAAACAGGTATCCCTCTTCTGCAAGTTCTCCCAGCATCACTTCCGTATCCACCAGATTCTTGTCACAGCCGAGGGATGTAAATAATATCTTCATAGAATCTTCTCTTTTCTGCGCATCTCTCCTGCGCACCGTGAATTCGGTTCAAAAAAGTTGCGGAAAAACTGTGTTTTTCCGCGTTTGTCAAATCCTTACTCTTCCTCGTCACTTAAAATATGGATCTTCCCCTGTTCCAGTTCGCTGACCGCGATGGAGAGAGGCTTTCCGTCAGATATATCATCCACCATGGGATCATCCCCCGCGATGATCTGTCTCGCCCTCTTTGCCGTCGCCATCACGATGGAATACCTGCTGTTGACAACAGGCGCCTCCCCCGGCTCTACCTCACTGTTTACCACTTTCATCAAATCTGCATAAGACGGATGTAACATTTACTTTTCTCCTTTCCATAACTGCTCCAGGTCATTCCGGATGCCCCGGATAAACTCCTCATTTCTGCCCGTTGTCTGATGGGCAGCTTCGATCAGGCCATGAAGCGTCCTGACGCTCTTATCTATCTCATCATTTATCACAATGTAATCATATTCCCCGATCGCGCCGGCTTCTTCCCTGGCCCGGCTCATTCGTTTTCTGATCACATCTTCTGTCTCTGTTCCGCGGTTTTTAAGCCTTCTGTACAATTCCTCCACGCCGGGCGGCAGTACGAAGATCAAGACCGCGTCCGGGAAACGTTTCTTTACCTTTAACGCGCCCTGGATCTCTATCTCCAGCACCACATCTTTCCCCGCCGCCATCTGCTCTTCCACATAATCCCTCGGTGTTCCGTAATAGTTTTCCACATAGGAGGCATACTCAATCAGCCCGCCTGTTTCTATTTTCCGCTCAAATTCCTCTTTTGATACAAAAAAATATTCTCTGCCGTATACTTCACCGGGCCTGGGATCTCTTGTTGTCATGGAAACGGACAGGGCATATCCCTCATAATCCTCCACCAGCCGTTTCATCAATGTCCCTTTTCCTGAACCCGCAAAACCGGAAACCACAATCAGAAGTCCCTTTCTCTCCATGTCCCCTCCAATATGCCGCCAAATCTCCTGTGTTCTTCAAAAGCCGTTATCTATCATACTTCTTCACACTTCTGTTATCTATCTTCCGCCGTCTCCGGCAAAACGCCTGCTCTCCCCGACAGCGTTTCCGGCGTCAATGCCGATAATACCACACTGCCGTTCTCCATGACAAGCACCGCCTTTGTCTTTCGCCCCTGGGTCGCGTCGATGGCTGTCCCTCCTTCTTTCGCTCCCTGCACCATCCGCTTGATCGGTGCGGAATCAGGGCCTACAATGGCAATGATCTTTTCCGCGTTTATCATATTGCCGAATCCGATATGAATCAATTTACTCAATGTTCTGAATCTGTTCCCTCACTTTTTCAATCTCGTTTTTCAGTTCGATCGCCCGCGCCGAAATCTCAAGGTCATTTGCCTTAGAGAGGATCGTATTCGCCTCCCGGTTCATCTCCTGCGCAATAAAATCCAGCTTCCTGCCGATACTGCCGCCGGATAAAAGTGCCTGCTTTGTGCTTTCCACATGGCTTTTCAGGCGTACCAGTTCCTCGTCCACACAGACTTTATCGGCGAAAATCGTCACTTCCATATAAAGGCGGTTTTCATCGATCTGAACGTCATCCAGCAGTTCGCAGACCTTTTCTCTCAATTTCTCCTTGTATTCCTGAATCAGTTTCGGAGAACGTTCCGTGATAAACGCCACATGTTCCAGCATCGTATCCAGCTTTGTTATCAGATCCCTTGACAGGTTCTCCCCCTCCGTGACCCGTGTCTTTACAAAGTTTTCCGCAGCGCCCCGCAAAGCGCCCTGCAGGTCTTTCCAGAGTTCCTCCTCGTCGATATTCTGCTCTTCCATCACGAACACATCCGGATATCTCGAAAGCGTGGATACCCTGACATCATCGTCCAGCCCGAACTCCTCCGCCATCTGCCGCAGATACGTCAGGTACTCCTTCGCCAGCGCCCTGTTGTATTTTAAAGAACCGCTCTCCTCGCTGTAATCCTCATAAGTGATAAAAACATCCACTTTTCCTCTGGCGATATAGTTTTTTAACTCTGTCCTGATGGCACTTTCAAAAAAATTCAGTTTCTTCGGCATCTTGATGTTCACATCCAGATACCTGTGGTTGACAGACTTCATCTCCACCGTTATCTTTCTGTCCTTCCCCGCTGTTTCACATCTGCCAAACCCCGTCATGCTCTTGATCATGATTTTTATCCTTCTTCGTATTTTATCGGCTCAGGATTCCTATCCCGGTATACGGCACAGGCCGCCTGCACCACTTTGCATATCGCCGTACCCTTAAACCGCCATATCTACATTTTCCCCCCTGAGCCCCATACCCTGCTGAAACTTTCTCTCTTTCTGATAGGGATTATCTTCATTCGGATAACTGATCTTTGTGTGGGTCGTACCGCCGGACACATAGGTCCTGCCGCACTCCGGGCAGATCGCGGTTTTTATGCTGACAGAAGCCTGAAGCACCTTGCCGCCGTCTTCCTGCGCCTTATTATAGGCGTTTGACACATGTTCGCCTTCATGGGCGCGCACCCTTGCCCCGGCGCTGCCCGGCGAAATATGCTGCGCCGACTTAAAGGAGACATTTTCATCGGAACCGTCCTGATACTTCCGCTCCTTACAGGTCTGGCATTCCTCCGGTGAAGACTTTCTCCCCACTTTTCTCCGGGAATCCGAATCCCCCTGAATTTCCTTTGTTTTTTCTGTTCCCGATACGCCCTGCGTATCTTTTCCCCCGGAATCCTCTGTCCACGGCGCAATAACAAGGACCGCCTCTTCTCCGGGACGCCCCCAAAACTTCTGCCACGCGGCTTCATATGGATTTTGCACATTTCCGATATTCATACCCGACTCCCGATCATACATGCCTGATATTCAAAAGGTTTTATTCCTCTGCATTGTAGCACATAACAGAGGAAAAGTAAAATACTTAATTTCCATAAACAGTTTGAAATTTGTGAGCGGAGATGTTACTCTATGTAAAGATTATATTTTTGAGATATTGGAGAGAGATCATGGCTTTTGACGGTATTACAGTTGCGGCTGTTGTAAAGGAGTGCAGGGAACTTTTGACAGGCAGCCGTATTTATAAGATTGCGCAGCCCGAGGCGGATGAGCTGCAGCTCACTTTAAGGACAAAAACAGGGCAGTATTATCTGCTGCTTTCCGCCAGCGCGTCCCTTCCGCTGATCTACCTGACCGGTACGACCAAGCAAAGCCCCCTGACGGCGCCCAATTTCTGTATGCTGCTCCGGAAGCATATCCAGAACGGGCGGATCGTGGATATCACCCAGCCCGGGCTTGAGCGGGTCATGCATATTCATATCGAGCACTTGAACGAACTGGGGGATCTCTGCCGGAAAAAACTGATCATTGAGGTGATGGGAAAACACAGCAATATCATTTTCTGTGATGAAAACGATCATATCATAGACAGCATCAAACATATTTCCGGCATGGTCAGTTCCGTCAGGGAAGTTCTGCCCGGAAAGCCCTATTTTATCCCGAAAACGGAGAACAAGGCAGATCCTGCCGCATTTATGGAGAAAGCCCTCTCTGACGAAGATCGGAAAAAGGAATTCCGTGCGCTTGTATTCCAAAAGCCCATGCCGCTGTATAAGGCTCTCTATACCTCTTTTACCGGCTTTTCCCCGATTCTGGCGCAGGAACTTTGTTTCAGAAGCGCTCTGGATTCTGACCGCTCCGCCCTCAGTTATCTGCAGGAGGAACTTCCGGTTTCGTCAGATGCTGCCGTGAACACCCAAAATCCTGCCGTCCAGCAGCTTTATGAGCAGTTTGTATTGCTGATGAAACAGATCCTTGCAGGAGACTTTTCGCCTGTGATCGTCTATGACGGGAAAGCCCCTGTAGAATTTGCCGCTGTTTTGCTGAATATATACGGCGCTTCCTCCACCAGGGCCTTTTCCTCCGTTTCGGCGCTTCTGGAAACCTATTACGCGGAGAAAAACGCGCTGACCCGCATCCGCCAGAGATCGGCGGATCTGCGGAAGATCGTGCAGACTGTACTGGAGCGCACCGTAAAAAAATATGATCTCCAGTGCCAGCAGATCAAAGATACGGAAAAACGGGAAAAATATAAACTTTACGGGGAACTTCTGCATACCTACGGCTACAATGCCGAGCCCGGCGCCAAATTTCTGGAAGCGGAAAATTATTATACCGGAGAAACCGTCAGGATCCCGTTAGATCCTACCCTCACCGCTTCGGAAAACGCGAAAAAATATTTTGACAGATACGGAAAACTGAAACGTACCTGCGAAACCCTCTCCGAACTGATCGTGGAAGTGAAGGAAGAGATCAGCCATTTGGAATCCATTTCAACCTCTCTGGACATCGCGGAGCAGGAATCGGATCTTGTACAGATCAAGGAGGAGCTGATCGCGGCAGGCTATGTCCGCAGAAAAGGCGGGACAAAAAAGGAAAAGGTGACAAGCAGGCCCTTCCACTATATCAGCAGCGACGGATTCCATATGTATGTGGGGAAAAACAACTTCCAGAACGACGAACTGACCTTTAAATTTGCCGTCGGAAACGACTGGTGGTTTCACGCCAAAGGACAGCCCGGCTCCCATGTGATCGTCCGCACGGAGGGCGCAAAGCTTCCCGACGCCACTTTCGAGGAAGCCGCAAGGCTCGCCGCCTACTACTCCAAAGGGCGGGGACAGGCTAAGGTGGAGATCGACTATGCAGAAAAAAAACATGTCAAAAAGCCAAACGGCGCCAAACCCGGCTTTGTGGTATACTATACCAACTATTCCCTTGTGATCGATTCCGATATTTCCGGGATAAAGCAGATTGTCTGAAACAAAAATATCTCCCTCCGCAAAACAGGGGATCGCCGCAGATACCAGCATGCTGCGGCAATCCCCTGTATACTATCTCAGCAGCCTCATCTTCCGCCCCATCTTGATCAGCAGATGTCCCTTCGGCATGCTCTTTAACTCCTCCTGCGTCACCGCCCGGAGCATGATGATCAGCACAAAATAGACCAGCACCGCGACGATGACCGCGACCGCCAGCGCCACCAGATTTACCGGCACTAAATAATAAATCCCGTGGTATACCCCGTAAGCCGCCGCTCCCATGATCGCGGAGGCAAAGACCGGCCGCAGGAAAGTCTTGTCTTTTTCCTGTTTATATTTCAGATATTTCCTCAGAGAGTGTCCGTTCAAAATGCTGACAATCACCGAATACAGCACGGTCGCTATCACATAATAATACATCCGGTATTCCTTATCCAGATACAGCAGCATCGCAGCCATCAGCGCCGCATGGATCGCCAGCGCCACTGCCGCATGGACGATGGGCGTGATCATCTTTCCGATGGACTGCAGCACCGCCTGCGTCAGCGTGGACAAGCCGTAAAAGATAATGCTGACGGAGGTTACCGTGAGCAGTGACGAAGAAATCTCAAGAGATTCCGGCTGATTGAAGATCACCTGCATAATGGGCCTTGCCAGCACGCCGATCCCCACCGCCGCCGGAATCGAGACCAGCATCGTCACCTTCACGGACTTCGCCACCTTTTTCCGGACGCCCTTCCTGTCTCCTTTTACAAAATCACTGGAAATACCGGGAATCAGCGCCGTAGCCATAGCAGAGGCAAGGGCGATCGGTATATTGGAGATCTTTGTCCCCTTCGCAATGGCGCTCAGATCCGTGGCAACGATGGACTCCTTTAAATCCATCACCGTCATCATCAGCTTCTGATAGATCGTCTTATCCAGAAAATTATTGACATTATAAATGCCCGTGCTCAAAATAAAAGGCGTAACCACAAGCAGGATCGTCCTAAATATCTCCCCGTAAGAATCCTCTTCCTGATGATAATCCCGCGCCACCTGCTTCATGATCATTTTACGGTTCAGCCCGTACATCCACAGCATAAACAGCAGGCCGGCCAATACACCGGCGCCGGTACCGATCGTCCCTCCCGCCGCACCGTAGGATGCCCTTGTGGACATGTCCCTGTCCGATACCGCCTGCACCATCACATAAGCCATACCGATACTGACACCGGCGTTGGCGAGCTGCTCGAGAATCTGCGAGATGGAAGTCTGCGCCATCGTCCTGCGTGCCTGAAAATATCCCCGGAATACCCCCAGGATACCGCTCAGAAAAATAGTCGGCGCAAGGACTTTGAGCGGCAGAATGGCGCTCTCCATCTCCACCAGAAGCCCTGCGCCGAAAAACACAAATAAGCTGGCAATACCACCGACTACCAGCACATAAATAAACGCACAACGGAAGATCCTGTGCGCATTGCGATATTCTTTTAACGCCAGCTTTTGTGCAATCACCTTCGATACCGCCGACGGGATGCTGTAGGAGGATATGAGCAGCACGATACTGTAAGCCGCATAAGCGCTGTCATAATATCCAAACCCTTCATCTCCGATGATGGCGACCATCGGTGTATTATACAAAAGACCAATGATGCGGACGATGATTCCAGCCACAGCCAGAATCCCCGCCTGCATCACAAAATTGTCTTTCTTTTTTGCCATGTCATGCCTCTCTTATGTACAGGCTGTATGTATCTGTCCCTGCACATATCGAGTTTATACTGTTCAAATGCACCGCTCTGACAGAGTATGGCCTCTATCGCATTAATACCCTATCAGCCAGTCGTACATCTCCTGATATTTCATGGCGGACACCTGCCAGGAGAAATCCGCCGCCATCGCCCGGTCTACCATCTTGTTCCACTCCCGCTTCTTATCATAGTAGATCCGCTCCGCATAGCGTACCGTCGCCATCATCTCATGGGCATTGTAATTCACAAAACTGAATCCGGTTCCCCTGCTCTCGTATTCGTTATAGGGTTCCACCGTATCCTTCAGGCCGCCCGTCTCCCTGACGATCGGCAGCGTGCCGTAACGCAGGCTCATCAGCTGGGAAAGCCCGCAGGGCTCAAACAGGGACGGCATCAGAAACGCATCGCAGGCGCCGTAGATCTTATGGGACAGCGCATCGGAATAATAGATGTTCGCGGATACTTTATTACTGTATTTCCAGTCAAAATGGCGGAACATATTCTCATACCGCTCTTCGCCGGTGCCCAGCACCACGATCTGGATCGCATCCTGACACAGTTCATCCATCACGCGGGCGATCAGATCAAATCCTTTCTGGTCCGTCAGCCTTGATACGATACCGATCATCATGATCTTATCGTTGACTTCGAGTCCCAGTTCCTTCTGCAGGGCACGTTTATTTTTCACCTTTTCTTTCCGGTAATTCATCGCGTTATACGGAAATTCCAGATATTTATCCGTCTCCGGATTAAAGTCATCATAGTCGATACCGTTCACGATACCGCGCAGATCGCCGCTGCGCGCACACATCAGCCCCTCCAGATTTTCCCCGTAGAACTCGGTCTTGATCTCCTGAGCATAGGTATCGCTCACCGTTGTGATGGCGTCCGCAAACACAAGGCCGCCCTTTAACAGATTCGCGTCCTTATAAGCTTCCAGCTTATCCGGCGTAAAATAATAATCCGGCAGGCCCGTAATGTCCTGCACATCTTTTACGTTCCACTTTCCCTGGAATTTCAGGTTGTGGATCGTCATAACGGTCTTGATTCCCCTGAAGAACTCGTTTCCCTGAAAACGCTCATGCAGATAAACAGGCACCAGGCCGGTCTGCCAGTCATGACAGTGGATCAGATCCGGCCGAAAGCCGAGAACAGGCAGGGCGGAAAGGCATGCCTTACTGAAATACGCGTATTTCTCAATCTCAAACAGCGCATTGTCCGTATAGGGTTTTACACCTGTAAAATACCCCTCATTATCTATAAAATAATATTTCACGCCGTCTACTTCGGATTCCAGAATTCCCACATACTCATCCTTCCAGTGGAAATCCATATAAAAATGCGCCCTGTAACTCAGTTTTTCTTTCATCTTATCTGACATACAGGAATATTTCGGAATCATAACCCGCACATCATAGTACTCCCGGTCGATGCATTTCGGCAAAGAACCTACTACATCAGCCAGCCCTCCCGTCTTAATAAATGGAACGCCCTCTGATGCAATAAAAAGAATGTTTTTCATGATAAACCTCCGTTTGCCTTTCCCCGTCTTATTATCAGGTAAAATCTGTATTATGACTGTATTATACATCAAGGTTTCGGCTAAAGGAAGTACCTATTTTTAAAAGTTGCGCCAATAGCATTTTTCAGGCTTCCCGATACTTCAGCCTCAGTTTATCCGTGATCAGCGCAATAAACTCCGAATTGGTCGGCTTACCCTTGCCGGTGTTGATCGTATAGCCGAAAAGGGCATCCAGCGTTTCCATCCTTCCCCTGCTCCACGCCACTTCGATGGCGTGCCGGATCGCTCTCTCCACCCTGCTGGGGGTTGTCTGGTATTTTTTCGCGATGGACGGATAGAGAAGTTTTGTGATGGAATTCAGCATTTCCATATCCTTCACCGACATCATGATTGCCTCCCTCAGATACTGATATCCCTTGATGTGGGCGGGCACGCCTATCTCATGGATCATATCCGTCACATCCGTCTCCAGATCATAGGAAGGCGGCGTTTCCGGCTGTGCTATAGCCGATGCCGCCCCCGCCGGCAGGGAGGCCGCCTTGAGCGCGCTCTCCCCGCTCCATTTCACCTCCACCTCTTTTTCTCCCGTTCCGCCGTTTTTTTCAGAGGAGGAAACCGTTATCATGATCTGAAATTCTTTATCCTGCTTCATCAGTTCATCAATGATCTTATGCATTTTTTCCGAGTCTCCCGTAACCGGTACATGAAGCTGTTCCATATAAAATTCCCCTTTTTACATCAGATTTTCCTATTATATAATTTTTTATATAATATTTTCACACCATTCAGTATATTTCTTTGTTTCGTTTCCTTCAAGCCTGATCCATCGCCGGATTTTTGATATTTAGTGCTTTTCTTTCTTTTTTCAGGGGAATACCGCAAAGTTCGATCACAATACCGTTGTTTTTCCCTTTCCGCATCCTGATCAGTCAATGAGTGATGCGTAAAAATCGCTTTCCTCTTTTGACATCTCATAATAAAAGGTCAGAAATTCCTCCGGTATGGGAAAGGCGTTAATACTTTCATCCACCACCGTCATCTTCGCGACATCCGTATTCTCATACAATGTCACCGTAAATATTTTCACAGGCTCTTTATCCCCGAATTTCGCCACGGGACGTTTATAGACGATAATATGATATGTCTCCTCCGCCTCCTTTACCTTCCCTGCCTCATAATGCTCCGTTCCCGTTTCCAGCTCCTCTCCGGATACCTCAAACAACTGGTTAAACTGATATAACATCTCTTCCTCCTCCACGGTCTTTTGCAGTTCGCCGCTCTCCGCCTCATAGATCTCCAGCTTCACCGGATCGTATGATCCCTCCCGGAAATACCCGCTTTCTTCCGATACGGCGCATCCTGCCAAAGTGCACATCGCCAGCGCTATCCCTGCCGGAAGCATCCCGAACTTACCGCCCCGTACATAACGCCCTCCGTCCATGCCGTTTTTCCTTTCCTCATTCTTTTCTATATCCTTTTGCTTACCGCGCTTCTTTTCCATGTCGTTATCCTTCCTTTTTCCTCTCCTCAGCCATACTATGTTTTTTCTGCCTTTTCCGCCGGCTGCACACTTTATCTGTCTTTTTCCTCTGTTCACATGCTTTGCCCATTCGCTCCTACTCCCTCTTCTCCAGAAGCAGTCTGCACATCGTCACAAGCAGCCCGCAGAACAAAACAAAAACAGGCGCCATCGGATTCCACACATGGGAGAC
This sequence comes from Lachnospiraceae bacterium, assembly GCA_910573755.1. Taxonomy (GTDB): domain Bacteria; phylum Bacillota; class Clostridia; order Lachnospirales; family Lachnospiraceae; genus 1XD8-76. The sequence goes on from CAJTBO010000033.1 coordinate 34,939, forward strand.
CACCCCCACCAGAACCAGTATTGCCGTCACCGGGACTGCCCAGTATACCCATGTAAATCTTCCCTTTTCCTTTTTCGGCATATCCTCCGTATTCCGCACGACCACGCTCTCCGCTCCGGCGGACATAAACGCCCACAGGACAAAGGCAAGTCCTGCCGTATCCAGGATCCACTCCGCCCCGAAGGACCGGTGTCCCATGCCGTTTTCCAATAAGCCCGCCATCTCCGAACTGAACATCAATAATCCAACGCCTGCGATCATCATGAACGCGTATTTTTTCCGCTCCCTTTCACGCCTGCTTTTAAACGCTTCATATACTTTGTTGTCAAAGATCAGTCTTTCATTCCTGATCTCCCGGTATTTCTTCGTCTGAAAACACTGCCAGATCAAAAGGGCAAGCCCTGCCAGCGTGACGCCCCAGTATACCCCTTCCATGATGCTGCCGATGCTTCCTCTTCCTATTTCATCAAAGATATTTGCCAGCATCAGCAGACTGATCCCTCCTATGATCCTTTTTCGCTTCTGCTTCTCCCATGCCAGATATCCCTCCAGCGCCTCCCCGCTGACATAATAGCCGTTTTCCGCAGCCGGACCGCTCTTCTCCTCCTTTAACAGATAGTCAAGGGATACGCCGAATATATTGCTGATCTGGATCAGCTTCGTTACCTCCGGAATCCCTTTGTCATTGACCCACTTTCCCACTGCCTGTCTTGATACATCGAGCTGCTCCGCCAGTTCCTCCTGCGTCATATTCTTCTCTTTTAATATGGTTTTCAGTTTCTGTCCCAATGTCATATCCTGCTCCTTTTCCCGGATAATGGTTCCGCCTTTACTTCCGAAAATCTGCTCCTCTTAAAGGCTGATCGTTATCCGTTATGTTTTTAATGAAAACTGCTTACCGGTCTGCCGTTTCTGATGATTATCCTACAAAAAAACCGCTCCGGCCACCACCAATCTGCGGTTTCTTTTTGTCAACTTTGCCGTTGCAAACGGGGATATTCCGGCATTTTTCAAAATATCCCCGTCCTTTTACCATGTTTTTTATATTTTTCCTATAACTTCCGGAAAAAGCTTATTGTGATATAATGATCCCGATCCGGCTGTTTCCAAAAGTCCTCATCAAGCTCCGAATCATATATTGCGATATCGCTCATACCGCCGTATTCGTAAATCTGAATATACTTTAATTCGGCTTCGCTGTTATGGGTTTCGATATATTCCTTTGCTTCCCTGTAATCCAGATCGCATTTTATGACTTTCTCCCCTTTTACATGCAGCCAGTATACATCCGAGATATGTACCTTCACCGGATATACCGTCTCACAGCCCTCCGGCAGATCCAGAGTTTCTATCCTGATAAAGACCGGTATTTTCCAGCCAAAAAAGAGACATATGAGTATCACTGCAATCGCTGCACCGATCATGTATTTTTTGTTCACATTCATTCTGTTATCCCCCGGAAATTTTACTCCGATCCCTCTTTCATCCGCCTGTTGCGATCCTCTCTTTTATCCCGGCCCCAATCCGCAGTTGTCAAATACCTGATTCACCGCAGAAACATACGCCTCCTGCCTGTTCGCCTTCCGTATCTTTTTTAAGTATTTTTCCGCATCCTGAAATCCTTTTCCCAGATAAGACCAGAGTTCCTTCATTTTAAAAAGCGCATCCTTCTCGCTGCCCAGCGCCTCCCTGTAGCCTGCATATAATGCATCATGGTATTCCTTCAATGCCTCTTTTGAGATCCGCTCTCCGGTCCTGATCTCCCTGACAAGGCCGGGATTTGCCACAATACCCCGTCCCAGCATAATCCTTTCCACTGCCGGAAACTTTTTTATAAAATCCTCATACTGCTTCCCCGTAAAGATATCCCCGTTATAACAGACCGGATGGATACACTGTTTAAGGGCATCGGAAAACACATCGAGATCCGGCGTGTTATTGTAATAATCCTTCTGCAGCCTCGGATGGATAATGATCTCGCTGAACGGATAACGATTGTATATCTTCAAAATATCTTCAAACTCTTCCGGAAGCTCCAGCCCGATCCTTGTTTTGACGGATATATTCACCAAAGCCCTGTCTTTCCCAAGTGTCTCAAATACCTCCTCAAAAAACCGGTCCAGCCTGTCCGGGTCCGCAAGAAATCCGCTTCCCCTTCCCTTTCTCACCACCGTAGCGGAAGGACAGCCCAGATTCAGGTTTACCTCCCGATATCCGAGTTCCAGAAGCAGGCCGCAGGTATCCGTAAACTGCCCGGCATCATTGGTCAGGATCTGAGGCACGACACGGATCCCCTGATTATGTTCCGGTTCTATCTCCTTCCGGTCCCTCGTCTTTAACACTCTCTTTTGTGCGGGCGTGATAAAAGGCGTAACATATTTATCGATATCATCAAACAGTGCATGATATACCGCCCGGTATACATACCCTGTGACCTCCTCCATCGGCGCAAGATAAAACCGCATTATTCTCTCTCCTTTTCCCGGATCGCTTTTTGCAGCGCATTCAATACCCTCTTTTTATCCATGCTCCATTTCGGTGCGATCAGCGTTTTTTTATCACCGTCCCCTGTCATGCGGTGTATGACCATCCGCTCAGGCAGCAGGGCGATACAGTCCGCCACCAAACGGACATACTCCTCAGCTTCCATCATCCTGCAGTTTCCTTCCCGATATGCCCTCTCCAGATCCGTTCCCTTCATCACATGCAAAAGCTGCAGCTTTATCCCGTCCGCGCCGCTTTTTCCGACATAGGATACGGTCTCTTTCATTTCCTCTTCTGTTTCACCGGGAAGCCCCAGTATCACATGGACGATCACCTGCACCCCGATCTCTTTTAACGCTTTTACCGCCCCGTCATAAACCGAAAGCGGGTATCCTCTCCGGATATACTCCGCGGTTTTTTCATGGATCGTCTGCAGCCCCAGTTCCACCCACACCGGTTTTCTCCGGTTCATCTCCTGCAGCAGCGCGACAACCTCCTGCGAAAGGCAGTCCGGCCTTGTGGCAACAGACAGGACTGCAATATCCGGATGGGATACCGCCTCCTCATAAAGCGCCCTGAGCCTTTGCACCGGGGCATAGGTATTGGTAAATGCCTGAAAATACGCAATGTACTTTCCATTTTTTATTTTTTTCTTTATGCGCTCTTTTCCCTGTTCGATCTGAGCGGTGATCGAATCCTCCGCCTTCCCGGCAAACTCTCCGGAACCGGCGCCGGAACAAAAGATACACCCTCTTGTATCCAGCGTGCCGTCCCTGTTCGGACAGGTAAAGCCGCCGTTCAACGCAATTTTATATACTTTTTCCCCGAAGGTATCCTGTAAATAATCGTTCAGTGCATAATATCTCATTCTGCTATCCTGCTTTGCCCCCCGTGTTCTTCCGCGGGTCATTTCGGCACGGAAAATACAGCGGTATCCACGCCTTCATGTTCCAGTAATTTTATTTTCTTCTCGATTCCCCCCGCATAGCCTGTCAGGCTCCCGTTTGTACCTACGATCCGGTGACAGGGAATGATCACGGAAATCGGATTATGCGCCACCGCGCCTCCCACCGCCTGCGCCGACATGGCCTCTCTCCCCATTTTAAGCGCCATTTGCTTCGCGATCTCCCCGTAGGTCAGCACGCTTCCATAGGGAATCTCACAGAGTATCTTCCATATATCCTGCCGGAACGCGCTTCCCGCGGGCTTAAGAGGCAGCACGGAAGGCACAGGTTTTTTCCCCGCAAAATATGCATCCAGCCAGTCCTTTGCTTTCTGCAGCACCGGGATGCCCTTCCCGCAGGCCGGCCTCTCAGACAAGGTGCTCTGAAAATATTTCTGTCCCTCTATCCATACCCCCGTGATATATTTCCGGTCCGCATCACAGACGATCATCATATTTCCGATCGGCGATCTGTAAGTGATCTGATAGTTCATTTTCCTTCCCTCTGTCTTTCTCTTCTCCCTTACCGAAGAATAAACCTGCCGCTTTCAATAACGCTGAAATTATAACATATCCCGGACCGGATCACAATAACACAGACCCAGGCCCATACATATCAAAAAGGATTGCATTTTGATACATGATGTAAATATAAAAATAGCCTGCCGGCCGCAAAAACCGGTAAGCTATTTTTACTTTTTTGTACTGAAAAATAAATTATGGATCAAGTGTTATATGTTTATCATGCAGTTCTGAGCTGCAGTTCAAAGCTCTCCCCGAGCTGTATATAGTCATGGCTCATCTGTCCGCTCTCTTTGGGCAGTTCCATCGCATAAAGCGTTATGGTGACAGACTCCGCGCCATCATCAATCCTGCCGTCGTCGATAATTTCCTCATTCTGCATATAACCGGATCTCTTATCCTGTGTCCGCACGCCGAACTCCACCTGTTTTCCTGTGGAATCTACCGCTTCCGCCTTAAAAATATAGTCTGTTGTGCCGGAGAAGCTGTAGGATATCCTCTGCTCCAGATCGTTTGTCGTAAACTCCTCCAAAGTCACCGTCACGCCGTCCGGCAGTTCAAAAGATCTGTCGATATTTATGCGCTTTGTATCGGCGATCAGATCCGTTCCGTCCGCTGTAAATTCAAATTCCCATTTTCCTGTCACACTGTCCGTTATCCCGATCCTGTCATAAGCGAGCCTGAAGTGATTCTCCTTTGAAAAATCTATCCCTGACACATAATAGTTTAACACAACGCCCACGATCGTCTGCTCTTCATCCAGAAACTCCACGCTCCCGCCTACTCCGTCCGTTACATTTTTTCCGTTGATATACAGGCCGCCGTCCGCCATCGGCATCTCCTCCATCGCTTCGCCGTCTTCCCGCTGAAGCGTATAGTTGATCACCAGTTTCTCTTCCGAGACCACCGCCTCCTGCAGCGTGATAACATAGCCGCTGTCTGCCACGGAAGTATTCACCACCTCCCTGTAATCCGCCAGATCCGCAGCAATACCCAGCGCGTTGCCGATGCTCCAGCTTACCTGCCTGATCATCGCATGTACCTCATCACCGAAAGCAACTGTTCCCGCCAGAAGTATCAGCGCCGCGCAGGCCGCAGCGGAAGTTTTGCGGAATGTACTCTTTTTCTTCTGTTTTTCCTTTTTTATCTCCTGTAATACCGTATCTTTATATTTTTTTGTCATAATATCACCGGGGCCTTCTGTCAGGTAGCTGCGCTCTGCATCAAGCTCCGTATTTATTCTGTTTGCCAGTTCATAAGCTTCCCTGTTCATACTCATGCCCTTTTCCTTTCCTTGAATTTTCTGCGGATCTTCTGTTTTCCGCGAAAGATCCGTACATACACGTTATCTCTGCTGATTCCCAGCGCGGCTCCCGCCTTTTCAGGCTCCTCTTCCCCCATAAAGATCCGGCAAAAAAGTTCCCGGTCTTTCGGATTCAGGCATTCGAGGATTTTCTTTGTCTCTCCGGAAAGTTCCAGTTCCGTCAGTTCCAGAAGTGAAACATCCTCCTGCGGGATCTCCACATCTTCCAATGGAACCGCCTGAAAGCGGAGTTCCCTCTGTATCCTGCGGAGCATATCTATCGCCTCTAAGCGCGCCACGCCTGCCGCCCAGCCTTCAAAGCTGCCTTTTTCCTTATCAAAACTGTTTATATTCTCCCAGATGCCGAGAAAAATATCGTTCATGCATTCATCGACCCGGTCCGGCGCCGTAAACAGACGCCTGCGCACTATCGAATAAAGCAATGACCCGTAGGTATCTATCACGTACAGGAGTCCCTCTTCCCTGCGCTTTTTGATCAGCTCTACAAAATTATTTTCATTCGCCTTCATCATGTTCCTCTCTCCGTAAGCTTACGTGACACCCGGCCGCGGTGTCCTGTCCGGGATAAAAAGTTCTGCTGTTTCATCCCTTTCACCTTATACTTCGTTTCCCAAACGGAAAATCTTACAGTTTTTCAAATTTTATGCAAATTTTTTTTGCGGATTGAAAAAGTGTGCGGCAGCAGCCATTTTCCTTATGCGCGCACTGCGCATCCCCCGGAGGATTTTGTCATATAGGGCAGACTTTCCTATAATGACAAAAAAAGCCTGCCGGAGCCTTTTTTACATGTCACCCAACTGATCAAAAAAGGCTCCGGCAGACTGTTCTATCAGCCTTAGGGCTGTTTTCTGTTTCTCTGCATCCTCACATAATTTCTCTTCAGCACGCCTTCCCCGAAAGCGCAGATCTTATCCGCAAGACAGACCAGTACCGCTTCTCTGGATCTCGGAAAATGAAAAAAATTCAGAGGCCACATATGGCTTATAATGATATTTTTTTCCAGATCCGAAAGCTGGAATTCCTTTTCCGCATTTTTCAGCGCCGTGCCGGGATGTCCGAACCAATGCTCTTTTGTGCCTATGGTTTCGTTTCTCCATGCTTTATACAGATAATAATCATGCAGCATGGCTCCCTTTGCCAGACTTGTACCGTCTATATCCACATGCAGCCTGCGGGATATATCATAGGCGCAGAGCGCCACTCTGGAGCTATGGTCAAACAGATTGGATATTTTGTGATTGGGATATTTTTTCAATTCCTGAATGGACGGATTTTCTCTGAGCGTGATAAAGGTCTCCCAGAATTTTTCCCTGTCCCTGTTTCCTTTATAATGCATCTCTTTTATTTCTTCTTTCTCTGTCTTATTGTTATTTATTTTATTTTTTATTGATTATTATTATAACATGCCGCCTGATCCGATACAAGCCGGATCGCGATTTCCTTTGCCGGCAGCCGGATACGCCTTTCCGGGTGCAGACTGTTTCTTTTACTGTTTCTGTGCTACAATATTACCTGTTATCGCCCGGATAACGCAGGTGCAACTTAAAGTTTCCGGACTGCAACTATAATTTGCCGCCGTTTCCACAAATGTTGGTGGCAGGCAACCGGAAAAATATGATATTTTCTCTATACGGAGGTGAAAACATGAACATAGCTGACCGACTGAAAGAACTGCGGAAAAAAGCCGGCTACTCTCAGGAACAGCTCGCCGAGATGCTGAATATCTCAAGACAGGCCGTTTCCAAATGGGAATCCGCCCAGGGAAATCCCGATATCGAAAACCTGATCAAACTGACAGAAATTTACAATGTCAGCGCGGATTATATCCTGTCAGGACAGGAAAAAGAAGAGGTCCCGGAGCCCCCCGAACCAAAACAGACAGATAAAATGCAGATGTATCCGGAAATCAGGCAAGCCCTCTGTATCATGGCTATTATCATGGCAACGGCTCTAAGCGGCTCTCTGTTTATCGCCTTGCTCAGCCTGATCACCAGATACTTATCATAGTTATGGCATTACAATAATGCGGAAAGGAAAAACAATGCACCTGATTATTACTGACAACAAAAAACCACAGACAAACACAGATAAAAGCCCGGAAAGAAACCGGGAAATCCTTGAGATCATCCTGTGCTTTTTTCTGCTCGTTTCTCTTATTTTTATTCTGGATCTAGCCGGGAGATTTCTTCCCATAGACGGACGATGGACGGGAGTCCCTGTTTATCTGCTCCCCTGTGCCGCCCTTATTTTTTATGTCGGAAAGATAAAAAAGACGCCTCTTTCTTCCATAGGGCTGAAAAAATTCCGGCTGCAGGATATCCCGACAGGCCTTCTGCTGGGCTTTGGTATGTTTTTGATACAGCAGATACCGCTGCTCCTTATGAAAATAGATTATTCGGTTTATGCGATGCAGCCTGATCCCGGTTATATCATCGGGACTTCGCTATACTGCTTTTTATATGCAGGGTTTGCGGAAGAACTTATCTTTCGCGGCTTTATCCTGCACCGGACACTGTCCGTATGCCGCTCTAAAGTGCTGTCTGTCCTTATCAACATACTGCTCTTTTATGCTGCCCACTTCTCCGCCATGCAGTTTGTGTTCGGCGAATTTTATAATATAGCTACTAATGTACTGATATTATGCATCTGTTTATTTTTATCGAGGCGTAAAAGCATCGTGCCTCTCATGATAGCACACGGTTTCTATGATATGCTGACATCTGTGCTGCTTCCGCTGTTTATCTTTTTTGGCAACGGCTTCTCCCCCCACTGAACCGTTTCCATATCCCGGCCGGCCAGCCCATCCTGCCTGCATCATATGCAGGCAGCGCCGCTATCCATCTTCAGCATCTCACATCCAGAAATTCCATTTTCCCGTGTATACGGACATCCGCAGAATCCGCCGGGACAAAAATGCAGTCTCCCCTGTATATTTCCAGCATCGTATCTTCAAAATACAGTATGCCGCATCCGTCTATACAGAGCAGTACCCGAAAACTCATCCCGTCCGCCCTGTATTTCACGATCTGTCTTCTCTCCGTATTTACCAGCATCCGGTACACCTCAAAGTACCGGCACCTGCCCAGCAGTTCCCGGGCACAGCCCGGCGTATATTTCAATACCCGCATAGGCTGTTCCGGTTCCTTCTCCACCGCCAGATTTGCGGCATCCAGCGCCTTTTCTATATGAAGCTGTCTTTTTTCCCCTTTTTTATCCGTTCTGTCATAATCATACAGCCGGTATGTCAGATTGGAATTTTCCTGTATTTCCGCGATCAGGCAGCCAGCCCCGACTGCATGGATCGTCCCAGCCTCCACAAAGAAAACCTGATTCTTCTTCACCGGTATTTTCCGCAGATATTTCTCCAGCGTACCGCTCTCTGCCGCTTTTCTCAATGTATCCTTATCCGCCATGCGCTTCAATCCATAGACAACATGGGCGCCCTCCGCCGCTTCCACCACATACCACAGTTCCGTCTTTCCCTGCTGCCCGTTCTCAAATTTTCCGGCGAACTCATCCGTAGGATGGACCTGCACCGACAGATCCTGTTTCGCATCGATGAATTTCACAAGGATGGGAATCTGTCCGTCCTCTGCACTGTACTTATCTCCTGCTTCCTTTCCATATTCCGGAGTTCTTCCGTTCCGCACATGGCTCCCCAGATATTCCGGATGCAGCTTCAATATCTCCCGCAGCTCCATCCCCGCAAACGCCCCGCCGGATGCCGTGGAAAGCCCGTCCGGATGCGTAGAGCACTCCCAGCTCTCCGCCAGGCGGGAAAAACCGCCCTCTTTCTCCCAGTCCTCCTGCAGTTTTCTCCCGCCCCAAATATAATCCTTCCCCGCCGGTGTACATATAAACGGTCTGTTCACATTCAAAATCCTCTTTTCTGTCCAACATGCATGCCAAACTCTATATCCCATCTCCGGCATCCGGTTACTGCCACGGCATGCCGGGCTCCCTCTCATCCGGCATTGTATTCAAACTTCTGTTTATCCTCCACCGAAATCTCCTCTCCGATCTGCACCTCAATCAGCTTCAATTCCGTCTCCGCAATGACAGTATGCCTGCACCCCGCACTCATCGTGACCACATCCCCCGCCTTCACCTTCTGTTCCATGCCGTCCACGACAGTCCTCCCACACCCGGAAACCACCGTCCAGACTTCGTCCCGGTGCCTATGGGAATGATAATTCATGGAATGCCCTGCGTTCAGCGTCACTTTTATGGTCATGCTGCCTTTTTCCACATCGATCACCCTGTAACTCCCCCAGCTTTTCTCCGCAAACATGACCTGACTGTCCATCCGGTCCACAAAGGGTTTCATATAAGAACTCTGTTCCCTGTCCGACACAAGAATCCCCTCCGGCGAAGCGGATATCACCACATCCTTCAGCCCCATGGCAAGTATCGGCACATCCATCTCATTGATGATATGAACACTTTCACAGGTTTCGTTCATCACGCCCTGCCCGACAACAGTCTCCTCCATCGCCTCCGTCAAAGTATTCCAGGTCCCCAGATCCTTCCACTGCCCTGCAAACCGCATCACCTGAATACTGGATTCCTGCTCCGCCACCGCATAATCAAAGGATATCTTTGTCAGCGTGTCATACTTTTCATATAAATCCTGATAATCCGCAAAATCAATCAGTTCATGTGCCTTATCCAGAAGATATCCCAGTCTGCAGGCAAATACACCGCCGTTCCAGAGTGCCCCCTGCCCGATATACTCCGCCGCCCTCTCTGCTGTCGGCTTTTCCCGAAAAGTGGTTACAGATGTGATCCGTTTATTGTCCGCCGGTATGATATAGCCGTATTTCTCGCTCGGATAAGTCGGCGTGATCCCCAGAAGAACCAGTCCGGCTTCTCCCGTCTTTGCCTGCCGCGACAGTTCTTTCAGCGCTTTAAAATACTCCTCCTCCACATAGGGATCCACCGGACAGACCACAATGCTCTCCTCCCGGCTGATCCCCTGCACATCCTGAAGATGCGCCGCCGCCAGCGCCATCGCGGGAAACGTATCCCGCCTGCAGGGCTCCGCGGATATCGCCGCCTGTTCCCCTAACTGATTATGGATGGCGGATATCTGGGACTTGCTTGTGGCAATCGTCACCTTCGCCTCTGCATCCGCCTCTTTGATCTGCCTGTAGACACGCTGCAGCATGGACTCATAACCGCCCCCCGCCTTCCGGAATATTTTGATAAACTGTTTGGAGCGGATATCATTGGAAAGAGGCCAGAGCCTTTTTCCTGAACCGCCTGATAATAATATGATATGCAAACAAAACCACCCGTCATGCCGCCTGCCCGGATAGAAGCCAAATTCCGGCAATATAACCGGATGCCGGTTTCATGACCGTTTTGACCCGCCTGCAAGCTGACATCCTTTCTTTCATAATTACATTATTTCTGCTCTGCTTTTGCGCATCCCGCTTCCTTTATCTCTCCGCCCGCATCGGATGGCACAGAAAATCCTCATAACTGAGCCGGATTCCCTCTTCCAGTTCCGTTTTGTAATGCCACCCCAGTTTTTCCGCTTTGCCAACATCCAAAAGCTTCCTCGGCGTCCCGTTTGGCTTTGTGGTATCCCACAAAATCTCCCCCTGATAGCCGATCACCTCCGCCACAAGCTCCGCCAGTTGTTTAATACTCAGTTCCTTTCCTGTTCCGGCATTCACCGCCTCCCCGCCGCTGTAGCAGTTCATCAGAAAAACGCACAGCTCAGCCAGATCATCCACATAAAGAAACTCCCGCAGCGCAGAGCCGTCTCCCCAGCAGACCACTGTTTTTTCCCCCTTTGTTTTCGCCTCATGAAAGCGGCGGATCAGCGCCGGCAGTACATGAGAATGGGTGGGATGATAGTTGTCCCCCGGCCCGTACAGATTTGTGGGCATCACGGAAATATAATCCGTTCCATACTGCCTGTTTAAATAAGCACAATATTTCAGCCCGGAGATCTTCGCCAGCGCATAAGCCTCATTGGTCTGCTCCAGCGCCGAAGTCAGCAGACAGTTCTCCTTCATGGGCTGGGGCGCCATCCTCGGATAAATACAGGAAGAGCCCAGAAATTCCAGTTTTTTACAGCCATTTTTCCATGCGGCATGGATCACATTCATCTCCAGCATGATATTGTCCCACATAAAATCGGCGGGAGCCTCCTGATTTGCCATAATACCGCCTACTTTTGCCGCCGCCAGAAAAACATATTCCGGTCTCTCCTGCCCAAAAAACCGCTCCACATCCTCCTGTCTGCAGAGATCCAGTTCCTGATGCGTCCTTGTGATGATATTGTCATAGCCCTGCCTCCGCAGTTCCCTGACAATAGCGGAACCCACCATTCCTTTGTGCCCCGCCACATAAATCTTAGCTTCTTTTTCCATTCTTTTCTTCCCTCTTTGTACTACTGCATAATTTTGAATTATTCTTCACTATTCCTGGTTTTGCTGGCATCACAGTTGTTCCAGCGCCGCCTTTTTCAGATCATGTTCCACCATGATCCGAACCAGTTCCTCAAATCCCGTTCCGGCAGGATTCCACCCAAGCTGTTTCCGCGCCTTTGCCGGATCTCCCCAGAGATTTACCACGTCTGTAGGCCGGTAGAAATCCGGTGAAACTTCCACCAGCACCTTCCCCGTCTTTTTATCGATGCCTTTTTCCTCTATCCCTTCGCCCTGCCAGTAAAGTTCTATCCCCGCATAACGAAACGCCAGTTCGGCAAACTCCCTGACCGAATGCTGCACACCGGTGGCGATCACAAAATCGTCCGGCTTTTCCTGCTGCAGGATCAGCCACATGCATTCCACATAATCCTTCGCGTATCCCCAGTCCCTTAAAGAGGAAAGATTTCCCAGATACAATTTTTCCTGTTTTCCCTGCGCAATGCGGGCAGCCGCAAGAGTGATCTTTCTTGTGACAAAAGTCTCCCCCCGGCGTTCCGATTCATGATTGAATAAAATGCCGGAACAGCAGAACATCCGATAAGCTTCCCGGTATTCCTTCACGATCCAGAAACCGTACTGTTTCGCCACCGCATAGGGCGAGTACGGATGAAACGGCGTAGTCTCTCTCTGGGGAGCCTCCTCCACCTTTCCATAGAGCTCCGAAGTGGATGCCTGATAAATCCTGCATGTCTTTTCCAGTCCGCAGATGCGCACCGCTTCCAGCACCCTGAGTACGCCCACTGCCACCACATCCGCCGTATACTCCGGTACATCAAAAGATACCTGTACATGGCTCTGTGCCGCCAGATTATAGATCTCATCCGGCCTGATCTCCCCGACCAGCCTGACAAGGCTTATGGAATCTCCCAGATCACCGTAGCGCAGATGAAAATGTTTCCCTCCCTCCAGATGCGCGATGCGCTCCCGGTAATCCACGGAAGAGCGCCGCACCATGCCGTATACCTCATAGCCTTTTTCCAGTAAAAATTCCGCAAGATAGGAACCGTCCTGTCCTGTCACACCTGTGATCAAAGCTCTTTTTCCCATATTCTCTCTCCAATCTGTTTTTTTGTGATTCTTTTTGTATTTCTTTTTTTGCATTTCTTCTGAAACACTATATCGCTTTATGAATCGTATTATTACAGAAATTATTGCCATTAATTTGCATTATATTGACATTTTGGGTATAATGAACTTCAGATAATATTCCGCAATTAAGGCCCCTTATAAAACAAAACCTGCAGCCAAATCCACAATAAACCGCTGCGGATATCCGGCATATTAAAACATATTAAAAAAAGAAACCGTTTATAAAGCCGGACACAGTTTGAAAAGGAAAACAGACATGAAACATTCCAGCTACCACGGCGAATACGTCAGTTCCAACCGCGTACTGTATACCCCTTCGGAATTTGCCAGAGAGAACCTACTCTACCTGCAGGAGATCGGACAGGTTCACGCCAGACGGCCCCACACCAGTTCCCATCCCGATCTTTCCTCCTACCTTTTTCTCATGGTGCTCTCCGGCAGCGGCACGCTCTCCTATCTGGGACAGCAGTATACCCTTTCCGAAGGCGGCTGTGCCCTGCTGAATTGTAAAAATGAATACTATCACAAAAGTTCCGACGATCTCTGGACGATCCGCTGGGTCCACTTTTACGGTCCCACCGCCTCCGGTATTTATCAGAAATACATGGAACGGGGCGGCCAGATCACCTTCTACCCACGTCAGATCGGAGATTTTACAGATTGCTGGGAAAAAATATTCACTCTGGCGTCTTCCGACGACCATATAAAAGATATGAAGATCAACGAACAGCTTTCCTCCCTCCTTTGTCTTGTTATGGGGGAAAGCTGGCATCCGGAATCCGGACAGAGCGGCGGCAAAGGGCAGTCTCTGCTGGAGATACGGGAATATCTGAGAGATCATCTGTCGGAAAAGATCACATTGGATATGCTGTCAGAAAAATTTTATATCAACAAATATTATGTAACCCGGCTCTTCCGGAACGAGTACGGGATAACGATAAACGACTATCTTCTGCAGGTTCGGATCTCCCATGCAAAAGAACTGCTGCGGTTTTCCAAAATGTCCGTCGAAGAAGTCGGAGAAAACTGCGGCATCACACCGCTGTACTATTTCTCCCGCATCTTTAAACAGGTGGAAGGCATCAGTCCGAGGGATTACCGGAAGAAGTGGCAGTGAACGCTCCCACCGTTTTACATGATAAATTTTATCATAAAGAGCGCAAACGCAATCAGTCCGGGAACCTCTGCCGCTGCCATATACAGCATGGCTTTTGAAATCCCTTTTTGTTTTTCCGCCCCCGTACAATCGGACAGCCTCAAGCCGCCTATGATTCCTTTCATGATACAGGACACCACACTTAATACACTGACCATAAGAAAAAACGCGATCGATACTCCTGTTATTTTGTCAACTGTGATCTTTCCGTTGACAAACAACAGAAGAACCGACATAACAGAATACATCAGATTCGTCATGCATACAGGTATGAACAGCATGGCCGCGCCTGTAAGTTCCCCGCTGTCTGCCCCGCCACGCTCATTGTTTTTCTTGGAACGGAAAAGGTAAACAACTGATACCGAAAATGCTGCTACCGTCGGCACAAGCAACAATAGAACCTTTATCAGTACGTCCTTATTTTGCAGTAATTCCATATTCATTGCTTTTCTCCTTTTTCTGAAACTGTTTCTGACTATTTTTATCCTGTTCTTTCCGGGAAGATCTTTCCGGCTATTTTATCCGGCTTTTTCAGAAATCATTTCTGTGCTTTTTATCCAGTTCTTCCCGGAAACAATCTCTTTCCTTTTTATTTGGCTCTTCCCGTAAACGGCTTCCTGCAATATAGATTCCGCCCTGTATTCCCACGAAATACGACATGAATCGATATACAATAATACCTTTTCTTATTTTATCACATTTTCGATGTATTACAATATTTTCTGGAATTATTGTCCCCTGATCCACGATTTATGACCGCCATTTGCCATTCCATTAAGTGAGCTGGTCATTACTACGAGCGGCTTCAGGACCATGAATAGTAACAGTCGGTCCAATCTTACTTTAACAGATACAGAGAACTCTATTTCATTTTTCGGAATAAAGTGTTACAATAAAACCACCAGCAAAGATTCGTCCTGCAGGTTTTAAGGAAGACAGACATGCCTGCTGCTTTTTGGATCAACAACAAGACAGGAAAGTTCCCCCTTTTCAATGAATGCAGGAATGGATTTGAAATAAAAAGAAAAGCAGAATGTGAGAATATGATATGAGAATGGTGGAACAATCAGATGTTTGTTACAGCAATGATAAGGAAAAACGCTGCTCCGTTTTTGCCGGTATCTGTCAGTCCCGGGAATTGTTTGAGCAATATTGGGAAAAAGATTACGAACTTCTGAACGATGATTATATTGGTTTTGAAATGGGAGTTGATTTTGGCATCAATACCTATGATGAAGATTTTGCGGTCATGGTATTACAGAAAAAACCGACTGATCAAATCGATGAACTTGTTAAGGATGCGGAGATATTCGATATTAACGCACTGAAAAAAATGTATCCTGACGGATTGGACAGACCCTACAACGCGATCATCGTTCTGGACAGGGTGATCTATGACGGGGCGGTCAGGGAGGTACAGAACGAAACTTTCGGTTATTTCAGATTTCTGGGCGTATTTGACAGCGATTGACCATTTTGATAGCTTGTTTTACTTGCCTATGACGTGTATAGGCAAATGCGGCTATCCATCTTAAATATCGGCGGCAGTTTGAGTTTATCGGGCAATTATCCGTAATAAGCATTTGCTACCCCAGCCCTTTTGACGAAGGGTTGGTAAAATATGATTTTATCGACATAAGAGAAAAAATGAACGGGTACAGGAGAACATAAAATGAACCCCAGTTATTTCAGGATCAAAGTCAATATGAAAGAAGCGGTAGAACGGTTATGCATCTGGAACGGTTCGGACTGCAAAGAATGGATCGAAACCGGCCTTTCCGACGCTGTGGACGTTTCCTTGAATGAAAACGGCACATGGAAGGGCACCTGTTTATATGTATATGAAAAGGATGGATGGACCATATTCGAGGATCTTTCCGGTTCCTACTCTTTTCTGGAACCGGATGAATGGAAAAAACTTGCCGCAAAGGACGAACTGGTCTATGCCGGTTACAATGATGCGATAATTTATGCGGAAATGGTAAAGATCCAAAACAGCACTGTGACAAAATATTTTCTGGAATGCTTTGATGCGCCGGAAGAAAACACGAACGAAGGCGATGGCATCGCGGATATTGAAAACTGGACGGATGTAGCCTCCTTTGTAGATAATGATGAACTTGCCTATTCCGATCATGGTGTTGTTCTTGTTTTTTAATAAAAGCAAAAACGAACATTCATTTTCCGCAACCTTTGCTGTCATCACTATTTTCAGCTTAATAAAATACAGAACAGGGAGCATAAATGGAATATTTAGTACACAGATGGGATACTTTTCAGTTTTTCTTATCCCCGGATGAATTAAAGCAGATCCTGTCTGCATACCATCTCGTTATTTTTAATGCGCATGTGCCGGCGGATTATGTTGAATCTCCCCTTGAGGAGTATATCGCCGTTTACAATAAACTGTATGAACTGCTGCTTTCCGGGGAAAAGATCCTCTGGGAACAGAACCACTCCCTGTTTCTACACCGGGGCATTACGTCAGATCTGTCAAACTGCAGATATGGGCATCTTCATACCTACATGGAAAAACAATACAAAAGGGCTGATTTTTTTGAACCTGTCACCGGCATCTCCCCAAAGGCGCTGGCTGTCAATATTGACGAAGACGGCGGGCTTCACTGCTCCTCTTCCTGCTCCTACGCTTTTTATCCCGAGGGATATATGGGTACCGAACTGCAATATCCCAAAATGATCCAATATAAATATGGCGATGATTATGAAGCTTTGAGATCCACCAAAGAATTAAGATCCCGTCAGGATTTTGAAGAATTGAAACATGCCATAAAACGTATCTCCCGTCCGCTTACCATTAAGACAGATCACGCAGAAAGACGGCTGAATATCAGAGTGAGCGATGAAGTGAGATACAGGCTGAACGGATGCTACACCTTTCGCCTGAAAGGGATTCGTGTGAAATAAGCCGGAGAATTCGTCTAAATATCAAACTGTTTTCGGATCTTTTCCACCATTTCAATGCTGCAGCCACCGGACGCCGCAAGTATACCGTTGTCCGTCTGCCCTTAAGTATTTCCCTGTAAATATGGATTCCTATGTCCACTCCCTCTTCTCTTCCGATCGCCTTTCCCTTTTCGAGTCCAATCGCCTCACCATCTTCTAAAAGCACCTGATCATGAAGTTCCTGATCAAATTCATATATTCCCATTTCTATCACTTCCTCACTGTGCCTTTTAAAAAAACCGTCAAGAACGCCTTCTGAAATGCATTCGTCTACAGCCTGACGGACCGCCTGCTCCAGCTTTATGCCGGAAGCTTTCTTATTGCGTGCCTTCTCCACAAATGCCATATATCCCCTCAGACTTTCACACTTATCCAGCAATTCCCTGTTGTAGCCGGGATTAATATTGATCACCATTACTTTCAATTCCAGTTCAGGATTCTGATCATCCCTTGAAAAGAGATCCAAAAGCCTGTATACCTGTCTTTCCGGTTGTTGTCTTTTTCCATTATAAAAAACTATAATTTTCGGTGCCGGAATTTTTACTTTTGTCGTCCGATGCAGCCTGCCGGGCGGCGCGATCTTTTTCAATTCCTCCGTCACATAATATAAATCTCTAAGTGACATATTCGGATTGACACTCGCCTGCTGTTCATACAGATTCAGCCTTGCATCTATCACAAAAGCCGCGTTTTGAAATACATAGAATATATTATATTTATTAAAATAATCTGCTTTTTCAAGACTATATCACGAAAAGCAGATTATTTTAAGTAAATTTTTTATTTTCCGCCCTTTCCGTCAGCGGGTTTGTTACTATTCACGGCTTGGGAGCCGCTCATAGTAACGATTCGGGGCGATATCGAAAGTTTTGCTACGCAAAAATCGCCCCGAATTTGAATCATGTTCTTTCGGAACGCGCAGTAAATGTGCATTCCTGTCACTCGAAAAGTAATGCTGATTTCATAAGCATATCACACAGCCTCCTATCCTCCACAAATTTTGTCTTCCGCGGGTCTTTCTCCGCCCGGTAGACCATCAGGGACTTCACGTCAAATATGGAACTCCAGACAGTTTCAAAATCCGGTTCCCGGTCATACTGGCAGATAAACCCGTAATCCCCTCTCAGAAGCCGCTTTGTCGCTTCTATGCAGTCATCATCGATGTATTTTTCAAAGCTGTTCATCACCGTCTCATACCGTTTGCGGGAATCGTAGTCTTTTCCGCAGGCATCGTCGTAAGCCTTCATCTCATCGGAAGTAAAACTGTTGACCGTACATACGATCTTATCCCTGCCAAAGCTTTCCGGCTCCCTTATCCTTTTCATCAAAGGCGTGCACTCCGCCACTGCCAGCCTTCCGCTTTTATCCGCCAGCAGGATATTACAGTTAGAGGCAACGGGCAGTTCATTAAGAAGCGCTATCGCCTGCCCGGTATCTTCTGCTTTTTCCAGCAGATACCGCACGATAAAGCAGGAGTTAAATCCCGGCAGGATCTTTTCAGTATCCGTCATGACAAAGGTCATAGCAACGGCAAGCCCATGCTCGTTTAACCCTTCCTCTCCATTGATAAAGGATGAGGTGGTAATTTGAAATCTGCTGCCGCCATCCGGCGCGTAAATCTCGCTTTTACTGCCCTTCCGCAGATACGGGGGCAGATCGTTGTTCCTGCCGTATATCACTTTCTCTCCTTTTACATAGGCAAAAGCGGTACAGCCTCTGATCTCCACCGGGATATTCTGTTCCAGATTATACATGCAGCATCCCATGCACAACATCCAGGATGCAAAATACAGATAATCGGCTCCCGCCGTATCACTCACTCCCCTGATCTCTTCACAGACTTCCGGGAAAAAACTTCTCAATATCTTCTCGCTTTTTCTCCCGTGTTCCAGCTGAAAGGCATCCAGCCGCAGCGGAAACGATACCCTGCCCCTGTTAAAAATTTTACCGCGTTTTACACCCATCTCATAGTGACTGCCTTTTAATCTCAAATGATACATCTTCTGATCTCCTTTGATCTTATGGAAGCACTTCGCATTATTTTTTCTTTTCGGTCAACCTTTCTTTAATGTAATAAAATATAAATTTTATGTCAATACATTTATTTTATTCCTATATGCCATCTCTCACTTTCCATTATGTCATCATTGACATCACAGATAATCAGAAAAAAACTCCACATAGCAGCGGTTTTGTGCTGGTAGTATTTAGTTGGGAGCGTGGCTCGACACACCGGAATTTTCTTTTTTATTCAAACATAAAGTTGTTAAGTTACTGCCAAAACATTTCCACACCATTTGCATCTGTGATTTTTTCCCATGCTTCATCATCTATTTCTTCACGTTTGTAATAATAGCGGCAATCTGCGTCGGTGATACTGCGAATTACTTTACAAGGATTTCCCACGGCAACTACCATATCGGGAATATCAGAGGAAACAACACTTCCTGCTCCGATTACAACGTTATCGCCTATGTGAACTCCGGGCAAAATAGTAACGCTTCCACCGATCCACACATTATCTCCTATGGTAATGCCTTTTCCATACTCATAACCGCTATTTCTCGTAGAGGGATGGATTGGGTGACCTGCTGTGTATAGAGAAACATTCGGCCCAAACATACAATTATCACCGATTCTGATGGCAGCAACATCGATCATAACACAGTTATAATTTGCAAAAAAATTCTTTCCAGTGGAAATATGTGTTCCGTATTCGCAATAAAATGGCGGAATTACAAAAACATTCTGAGAATTTGGAATAACTGAATATTCTAACGTTTCGGAGCCACCGTTTTATCGCTTGAGAGCCATTTGATTTTGGTATTCTAATGCTTGAGAGCCACCACAACATCTAGTGGTCTTTGATATTTGATTTTATATAGGATTTCCTATAGATTTTGATAGAAAGCCTGGTGCTTTTAATAAATCTATAGGAGGTCTTTTATTATGTACAAAAAGACGAAACCCAGAAGCGTAATGGAGCTTCTAAACAAAAATCTAAGCGAAAAGGAGGTGGCGGCAATACTTGGATGCTCAAGAAACACAGTCTCTGAAATTAAAGAACTCTGCAGACAGCAGGGCATGACTTGGGATGACATTCAGGATATGACAGATGACGGGTTGTACGATATTTTATATCCTAAGAAATTCAAGCGGACAACAAACTATGTGCCTGTCGATTATGCATACGTACATTCAGAACTCAAGAAAACTGGAGTGACTATGAAACTGCTGTGGGAAGAGTATCGGGACAGATGCGTGAGCGAGGGCAGGGAATACTGTGCGTATCCTATATTTACTGTCAAAGTTAGCAACCCCCATTTCAAATGGGGGTTTAGTTTTAACCCCTCCGGGGTATAGTACTGGTTCCGCCTAAGGCGGGGTTCCGCAATACCATCTTTACCAGTTGCCC
>CAJTBO010000034.1 GCA_910573755.1 Lachnospiraceae bacterium
ACGCGACTTTGTTCAATTCGGAAAAACCGAAAGTGTGCTGAATAAGGGGGCAGAAAAGATTGCCCCCTTATTCAACCCACCTCCGGTTCTTTCCTTAGAAATTATGCCGAATTCGGCATAACGGATCTGCGTCAATGAGAAGAACCTTTTTACCTTCTCTGGCAAGTCCTACTCCAAGATTTACCGCTACCGTTGTTTTTCCTACGCCACCTTTTTGATTAGTAATGGCTATTACTTTTCCCATTTTGTCTGTACCTCCATTTAATCGAAATCTTCCTGAAAAGCTTCCATGAATTCATCAAACTTTTCTGTATTTACAAGAACTCTGCGATTGATTTTGTATGTAGCCTTGGCATCCTTTGCCATCTGTCTGAATGTATTCTTCCCTATCGAATACAATGCGGCACCTTCATCCAAGCTGACATACTTCTTGCCATGTCCTCTCGTAAGATTCTCAAGCTGTTCAACTGATAATTCTTTTCTCTTCTTCGCCATCGTTACCTCCTCACCAGATTCACTCTTTCAGCAACATCTGGATTTTCTTTTAAATAATCCTCGATAATATCAACATCAATAACTGTGGTTCTTCGAAGAGGAAGATTTGCCTTAGCTTCCTTTGCCAGACGGACAAAAGAATAATAAGGGATGTGGTACATTCTTGCGCCCTCAGTGTATGTCACTAAGTGGCGTCCTCTTTCTTCCAGATATCCTTCAAGATCCGGAAGGCCTTCATTCTTTACTGCCATTTTTGTCTCCTTTGATTTTCATAGATTTGCACAGGTTTTCTAGGACGCAAAAAGGCACCTCATTACTGGTATTTCTACCAATAACGAAGTGCCTTTATATGCACGTTTCTCAAGGCTGTTCCTCAAGAAATATCTATTCACTTTGCTTTTATAATCCGTCCTTGTCCTCTGACAATTCTCGAATTATTCCATGTTAAATCATTGGTATCCAACGTTCGGCATCAGGATTGTAACACGTTTGTGTCCTATGCCAAAATGCCTTTGGAGGTCGGATTTCATTGACTATCTGTCGGATTAGTCCCTATTAGGGATGCTTTTCATTGTCGGGAACAGCAGAACATCCCTGATCGCCGGCTGATCTGTGAGCAGCATCACCAGCCTGTCGATTCCGTATCCGATTCCTCCTGTGGGCGGCATACCGATCTCCAGTGCATTCAGGAAATCCTCATCCGTTGTATTGGCTTCTTCATCGCCTGCCGCCAGAGCAGCTTCCTGTGCTTTGAAACGCTCCCTCTGATCGATCGGATCATTCAGTTCGGAATAGGCATTGCACATTTCTCTCGCCATGATAAAGAGCTCAAACCGCTCCACGTAATCCGGCTTGTCCGGTTTTCTCTTGGTCAGCGGAGAAACCTCCACCGGATGATCCATCACAAAGGTCGGCTGGATCAGATGCTCTTCCACAAACTCCTCGAAGAACAGATTCAGGATATCGCCCTTCGTATGCCGCGCCTCATAATGTACTTCCTTCTCATCTGCCAACTTCTTCGCCGCTTCCGTATCCGCCACTTCATCAAAATCGATACCGGTATACTTCTTCACCGCTTCCACCATCGTAATCCGCTCAAAAGGCTTGCCCAGATCGATCGTTTCCTCGCCGTAAGGAACCGTTGTCGTCCCGCAGACCTCCTGCGCCACATGCCGGAACATATCCTCCGTCAGATCCATCATACCGTTATAATCCGTATACGCCTGATAGAGCTCCATCAGCGTGAACTCCGGATTATGCCTTGTATCCAGCCCCTCGTTGCGGAACACACGCCCGATCTCGTACACGCGCTCCATGCCGCCCACGATCAGCCTCTTCAAATACAATTCCAGAGAGATACGCAGTTTCACATCCTCATTCAGCGCATTATAGTGGGTCTCAAAGGGCCTTGCAGCAGCGCCGCCGGCATTGCTGACCAGCATCGGCGTCTCCACCTCCAAAAATCCCTTCTCATCCAGATAACGTCGGATAGAACTGATGATCTTAGAACGTGCCACAAAGGTCTTCCTCACGTCCTCGTTCATGATCAGATCCGTATATCTCTGACGATATCTGATATCCGTGTTGGTGAGTCCGTGCCATTTCTCCGGCAGGATCTGCAAAGATTTTGACAGAAGTGTCATTTTTTCCGCGTGGACGGAAGTCTCGCCGGTCTTTGTCTTAAATACAAAGCCCTCTATGCCGACCAGATCGCCGATATCATATTTTTTAAAATCAGCATAGGATTCTTCTCCGATACTGTCTCTCGCCACATAGCACTGTATCGTACCCTCCAAATCCTGCACATGGCAGAAAGAAGCCTTTCCCATCACACGCTTGCTCATCAAACGTCCGGCTACGGATACCTTCTCGTTTTCCAGCGCATCAAACTTTGCCTTGATCTCTTCACTGTGATGTGTCACATCATATTTTGTGATCAAAAAAGGATCTTTCCCCGCTTCCTGCAGCGCGGATAGCTTTTCTCTTCTCACTTTCAGCAGCTGGCCTAAATCCTGCTGTTTCTCTTTATTCTGATTCTGTGTCTCTGTCACTTTTATTCCCTTCCCTTTTCCCGATCTCCAAAACCTGATAACGGATCTCGCCGACGGGAGCCTGTACGCTGACAGTCTCCCCTTCCGCCGTGCCGATCAGCGCCGCACCCAGCGGGGACTCGTTGGAAATCATATTTTCATCTGTATTCGCCTCACTGGAACCAACGATCTGATACTCCATCTCCTCGTCAAGTTCCAGATCCTTAATACGAACTGTGCTGCCGATGCGGACAACGGAACTATCCTCACTCTCAATCACAACTTCCACATTGCTCAGCATATTCTCCAGTTCTTCAATACGGGCGTCAGCCTGTCTCTGGGCATCCTTGGCCGCCTTATATTCGGCATTCTCGGATAAATCGCCCTGCGCCCGGGCTTCCTTGATCGCCTGAGTGATCTCTTTATATCTCTCATTTTTCAGATAATATAACTCATCCTCGTATCTTTTTAAACCTTCCGCAGTCAGAATGTGTTTCTTCTCTTCCATTATCCAACATCTTCCTTTCTTCATTCATTTTATTGGCAGTGCGCTTGTTATAGGACCGGATGGCTGGTTTGGTCTTTGTTTGCGGTCCGGTCTGCTCCCGGGGCAAAATATGGCTTGCTTTCCGCACGCGGTTTTGTCCGCTCCTGAGACGCGGTTTTGTCCGCTCTCGGACCACAGTCCGATTTGCCTTCAGTCCGCAGTGCCGAACCGGTGAATCTGCGATTCCCCGGTTCGCGGGCTTCGCCCTATCAACAAAAGTAAATAAGAAGCCGCTTATGTGCAAGCACAACGCTTCTTCTTATTTACTTTTGTTGGCACTGCTCATTGCCTTCGCGCACATTATACCCATTTTCCCCCGTTGTGTCAAGATTTTGGACCAGATACAGGTACTCTGATATATATTTTATATCCACCCTGTTTCCGGCTATCTGCTTTTTCCGCCCGGGATCCGACCAGAGGTCCATATAGACGCATCCCCTCGGCAGTGCTCTCCAGTCCGCTTCCCCCTCCTGTCTGTCATCCAGCACGAGCAGTCTCCTGACCCGGCAGGTTGCAAGTTCTCCGGCTTCTTTCACCGGCATCAGCGGCATACCGTACTCGTTCCACAGATTCTCCTCCAGAACGGTGTATCGCTCCGTCTTCTCTCCCAGATAAAAAAAATAATGGAGCTTCCGGAGCAGTTCCTCCTTGAGGGGCATCTCCCCGGACCTATCCTGAAACTCCTCCGCCAGATACAAAATGCTGTCTATCCCCCGAAACTGTCCGGAAAATCTATGGATCAGTTCCGGACACATCCGCTGTCTGCCCGGTGTAAATCCCGGATCCCCTTCCGCAAACTCCTTCTCGAACCCTTCCTCCAGATAGTAGGCATCCGCCGAAACATACTCACAGCAATTCTGCATCAGCCTGAGAAGCTGGCCGAAATTCCAGTGAATCGGAAAGCTTCCTTTCCATCTGCCCCAGCCCGCCGCTCTCGCATAATATTCCGGCAGGCCGCAGAAAAACACCTTGACCGCCCCCTCTTCTTCCGATCCCTCCAGTTCCTTTTCGCCGAAAAAAACATTGCCGGCATGACGATTTCTCCCGCCTCTCGCCATCCTGCCCGCATTTTTCTCCCTGTAAAAAGTATTCTCCCTTTTATAAAAATACAGTATTCGATATCCCACAGATGCCTCTCCGGTTTATAAGCTTGTCAACACAATATATGCAGACCCCGGAGAAAATTTTACTGAAATATTTCACGGACGCACTCTTCCAGTTCCGCCATGCTCTCCACCGTATTGATCCTGCCCCGCAGCTTTGCCGAATGGGGACAGCCCGCCGTATACCACGAGACATGCTTGCGCATCTCCCTGACTGCCGTATACTCGCCTTTACACTCCAGCATCAGCGCCGCGTGTTCCAGAATACATTCCCGCTTTTCCTTCGCGCCGGGCTTTTCCGGAATCTTTCCGGTCTCCAGATAAGAAGTGATCTCCCGGAATATCCAGGGATTTCCTCTCGCCGCCCGGCCCACCATCACACCGTCACATCCTGTTTGCCTCAACATCCTCTCTGCACTCTCCGGTCCATCCGCATCCCCGTTTCCAATCACCGGGATATCCACCGCTTCCTTTACTTTCGCAATGATTTCCCAATCCGCCTTCCCCGTATAAAACTGCTCTCTGGTCCTGCCATGGACTGCCACCGCCGCCGCACCCGCTTCCTCGGCACGCTTTGCCAGTTCCACCGCGTTTACATGCTCTTCGTCAAAACCCTTCCGGATCTTCACCGTCACCGGCTTCCCCGATGCCTCTACAACATGGCGGATGATCTCCTCCGCCAGCTTCGGATCTTTCATCAGGGCAGAGCCTTCCTTGTTGTTAACGATCTTCGGCACAGGACACCCCATATTGATATCCAGCACATCAAAGGGCCTCTCCTGAATCTGTGCCGCTATCTCCCCCATGATCTCAGGGTCCGAACCGAACAACTGCAGGCTCACCGGCCGCTCGCCCGGCAAGATCTGCATCAGTTCCTCCGTATTCCTGTTTTTATACAAAATAGCTTTGGCGCTGACCATCTCCATGCAGACCATCCCGGCCCCCTGTTTTTTGCACAGCAAACGAAAAGGCAGATCGGTCACACCTGCCATGGGCGCCAGAATCACATTATTTTCCAGTGTCACGTTTCCTATTTTAAGAGTCTTCATCCCGATCACACTTCTTTGCCGTACAGGCTTATCCAACTGCCGCAGTCTGCCTCACTGCCGATCTCCTGCCTGCCGCATCAGCCCTTTTTATTTTTATGATAGATAATGCGCAGCCCGTCCAGCGTCAGCGTACTGTCATAGATATCAATGGTGTCCGTCTCCGCAGATATGATCCGCCCCAGCCCGCCGGTCGCGACCACCTTCATATCTTTCAGCCCGGTTTCCTTCTTCACCTGTCTGATAATATACTCCGTCTGGCCGATCTGTCCGTACACAAGCCCCGCCTGCATGCTGCTGATAGTCTCCTGTGCCAGAATCGTCTTCGGTTTGATGATCTCGATCTCCGGCAGTTTTGCCGCCTCCTGCCAGAGCGCCCTCGCCGCAGTCCGGATCCCCGGCGCCGTGATGCCTGCCGCGAAACAGCCGTCCGCCGTCACATAGTCGTAGGTTGTCGCAGTCCCGAAATCCAGTACCAGCACCGGCCCGCCGTATTTTTCATAGGCCGCCACCGCATCCACGATCCTGTCGCTTCCCACTTCATAAGGATTAGCCGTTATCACCCTGATACCGGTCTTTACTCCCGGTCCTACGATCAGCGGCGTCAGCTTTACATATTTGACCACCGCGCCCACCAGCGCGTGCATCACATTCGGCACAACGCTGGCAATGATCGCCCCGGTAAGCTGCTCCCGCCCGATCTCATTTCTCTCCAGCAGATCCACGATCTGCACGCCGTATTCATCCGAAGTATGGGGCGTTTTGGACATCATCCGAAAGGTCGCACAAAGCTTCTCTCCCTGATAAACCCCAAACGTAATATTCGTATTCCCTACATCCACAACCAAGATCATAGCTTCCCTTCCCTTCCTTTCCTTATATCATGGATCCGCGGCTCATGATCGCCATTTGCTGCTCGCCAAATAAACTCATTTCTCCCGTCAACGCTCATTATATCATGAATCTGCGATTCATGATCGCCATTCACCGCTCGCCGAATGAGTAAACTCATTCTTCCCGCCAACGCTCATTATATCATACCAATGATACATCCCGGCGCATTCCTTTTTGCCCTCCCGCCGGAAACCGGAGCCCTGCTGTTATTTATTTTACAGGGGATCATCCCCCGATAACAGCGCCGAAATATCCTCATGCTTTACAAACACCCTGTAATACAGATCCAGCGACTCCAAAAGTTCCTGCCTTGTATTGCGGATCTTGCTCACCAGAAGCCCGCTGGATATCTCATCATACATATAGTCGTCCTCCGCCGCTTCCGTCTCAATGGAAAGGCTTCCGTCCGACTCAAATACAAAAGTGATCACACCGCCTGCCTCTTCCGTAAACAGCACGCACATGATATGCAGTTCGTCCTGAATAGACTTCGGTATCTTCTCAAATATCTTGTTAAAATAAAATTTCTGCTCATAGCTGCTGGCGCCGCAGAGCACGATCCTCCCGTTCTGATCTTCCATATCGTTCCTCTCTTCCCGCTGATCCTTTATCCCCTGATGCCGCCGTCTTGTTTCTCCGCCGCCCGCTCCGGCTTCGTCTCACTTTCCCTATTCCGCATACCCGTACAGCCCCCGCACCGAAACCTCCCCGGCATATACCTTTTTTACCGTTTTATCCTCTGTCTCCACCAGCAGGTCGCCGTCCTGATCGATCCCCCTTGCCACACCCGTGTACTCTCCTTTAGGGTCCAGCACCTTTACCGCGGCATCCTGATTTACCAGAAGCACATTATAACTCTCCTGCAGGAAAGAAAGATCAAGCGTCTCCAGAAACAGTTCATAATTTTTTTCAAAAGCTTCCATTACATGCTGCACCAGAACAGCCCGCAGGATCTTCCCATCCTGTTCACCGGACTCCAGATAAAGACTGGTAGCGATTCCCTGCAGCGGCTCCGGAAACTCCCTGTTCCCGACATTGATGCCGACGCCGATCACCAGATACTGTATCTCCTTTGTCTCCAGTCCCATCTCCATTTCGGTAAGTATACCGCAGATCTTCTTTCCGTTCACCACCACGTCATTGGGCCATTTGATCTTTGCAGGGAGATCTGTGTATCCGCCTACTGCCTGCGCCACGGAAAGCCCCATCACAAGCGTCAGCATCGGCGCCTTCTCCGGCGGGAAATCCGGCCTGCACAGAAGGGACATATAGATGGAAGTACCTGCCGGAGACTGCCAGTTTCTGCCCCGCCTGCCTCTGCCGCTCACCTGCATTTCCGCCACCGCCAGCGTCCCGTGGGGCGCCCCCTGTCCGGCGAGCTGTTTGCAGTCTATGTTCGTAGAGCCTGTCTCCCTTTTATAAGAAACTTTCCTGCCCGCCCATTTTGTACAGATCCGGCTCTCCAGCTCATAAGCCTCCATGCTGTCCGGGCTTTCCATAAGGCGGTAGCCTTTATTCTGCTTTGCCTCTATCACATAGCCCTCTTCCTTCAACTGGTTTATGATCTTCCAAATGGCTGTGCGGGAAACCTGAAAGCGGTCGCATAACTCCTGCCCCGATATATAATCTTTACTTTCCCGCAAAAGCCTTATCATCTCTGCCTTCATCCGATCCACCCCTTATCTTCATATTCCGGCATATAACAGCCTTCATCCTGCCCGGACAGTCCGCCTCCTCCGGTTCAGCCTTCCATTCCCAGCGTTGCCGCCATAACCGCCTTGATCGTGTGCATTCTGTTTTCAGCCTCATCAAATACGATGGACGCCGGCGACTCAAATACCTCACCGGTCACTTCCAGTTCCGTAAAGCCGAATTTCTCTCCCTTTTCCTTTCCGATCTTTGTATTCAGATCATGAAAAGCCGGCAGACAGTGCATAAATACAGCTTTTTCCCCCGCATTCTCCATAATTTCGCGGTTGACCTGATAGGACGAAAGGGCTTTGATCCGTGACCCCCATACCTCGTCCGGTTCCCCCATGGAAACCCATACATCGGTACAGACAACATCCACGTCTTTCGTTCCCTTCATTGCATCCTCTTCCAGCGTCACGCTGCCGCCGCCCTCTTCCGCAAGCTTCCTGCACTCCTCCACCAGTCCCGCCGCCGGAAAAAACTCCTCTGTGGTACAGGCGGTAAAATGCATGCCCATCTTCGCGCAGGCAACCATCAGGGAATTTCCCATATTATACCGGGCGTCCCCCATATAAGTCAGTTTTATCCCTTTCAGATGCCCGAAATGCTCCCTTATCGTCAGAAGATCCGCCAGCATCTGGGTCGGGTGGAATTCATTGGTCAGTCCGTTCCATACCGGTACGCCAGCATATTTTGCCAGTTCCTCCACAATCTCCTGCCCGTAGCCCCTGTACTCGATCCCGTCATACATCCGCCCGAGTACCCGCGCCGTGTCCGCAATGCTCTCTTTTTTCCCGATCTGGGAACCCGCCGGATCAAGATAGGTTGTCCCCATGCCCAGATCATGCGCCGCCACCTCAAAGGAACACCTTGTCCTTGTGGACGTTTTCTCAAAGATCAGGGCGACATTCCTGCCGCGGAAATACTCCGTCAGTTCCCCTCTTTTCTTCTTCTCCTTAAATGATGCCGCCAGATCCAGCAGATATGTAATCTCCTCCGGCGTGTAATCCAGCAATTTTAAAAAATGTCTTCCTTTTAAATTCAATCCTTTTCCCTTCCTTCCGCCGTTTTTCCCTGCGTCCCGGTCTGCTCTCCCGGCCGTCTTTCTCCCATCCGCCGCCAGCGCAGCCCTGAAACCTTCTCCACGCAAATTCCCCCGCAGGGTAATCATTTTATCCTGCGGGGGCAATCATTTTCTCTTGTCTATTTTGTCATGATCTCCTTCACGGAACCTGCCAGCCCCGCGATCCCCTGAATTTCGGACGGAATGATGATCTTTGTCGCGTGTCCGTCCGCTGCTTTCGCAAACGCTTCCAGGCTCTTTAACTTCAGCACCGCTTCGTCCGCTCCCGCTTCTCTGAGCATCCGGATACCGTCTGCCGTCGCCTGCTGCACCTTCATGATAGCTTCCGCCTGACCTTCCGCCTCACGGATCATCTTCTCTTTCTGCGCCTCCGCACGCAGGATCGCAGACTGCTTCTCAGCCTCCGCCTCCAGAATTGCCGCAGCCTTCTTACCTTCCGCCACGGTTACGCTCGCTTTCTTCTCACCCTCTGCCCTTGTTACGGCTTCACGGCGTTCACGCTCCGCCTTCATCTGGCGCTCCATGGAATTCTGGATCTCCGCAGGCGGAATGATATTCTTCAGTTCCACACGGTTTACCTTGATGCCCCAGGGATCTGTCGCTTCATCCAGGGATGCCCGCATCTTTGTGTTGATGGTCTCTCTGGAAGTCAGCGTCTGGTCGAGTTCCAGTTCACCGATAATATTACGCAGTGTGGTCGCCGTCAGGTTTTCGATAGCCATAATCGGATTTTCCACACCGTAAGTGAACAGCTTCGGATCTGTGATCTGGAAAAATACTACCGTATCGATCCGCATCGTTACATTATCCTTTGTGATAACCGGCTGGGGCGCGAAGTCCACAACCTGTTCCTTTAAAATAACACGCCTTGCGACTCTGTCAAAGATCGGCATCTTGAAATGGATACCCACAGACCAGGTCCCCTGATAAGCGCCGAGCCTCTCCACCACATAAGCATGCGCCTGAGGCACGATCTTGATGCAGGATGCAAGCAGAAGCACCACTAAGATCAAAAGAATCAAAAACACTACTACAAAAAAGCCACCCATTTTCTTTCTCCTTTTTCTTAATATTATTTACGAAGAACGCGGTTTTTACGCTCTCCGGTTTCTAAAGATTTTCTTCGCGTTCCACCAGAAGTTTTACACCGTTGATCCCTCTGATCGCCACTACTTCTCCGGTCTTAATCACCTGTCCGTCCGTGATCGTCCTCGCCGTCCACTCCATACCGTTTACCGCCACCTGTCCGATACCCTGCAGATTATTGATCTCGCCGGTCACAATGGCCTGTCTCCCCACCAAAGATTCCGCATTGGTTCTTTCTCTGTCTCTGTTAAAATATTTCACTGCCACCGGCCTTGTAAAGAATAACAAGACTGCCGAAACGATAACAGCCGTTAAAACCTGCAGCCAGACCGGACCGCCCAGAGCTGCCACAGCAATCGCCACAAGCGCACCGCCCGCGAACCAGATCGTCGTCAGCCCCAGCGTGAATATCTCGATCACGACCAGAACGACTAAAATGATAAGCCAT
The DNA here is from genome assembly GCA_910573755.1 of Lachnospiraceae bacterium. GTDB lineage: Bacteria > Bacillota > Clostridia > Lachnospirales > Lachnospiraceae > 1XD8-76. The sequence goes on from CAJTBO010000034.1 coordinate 10,426, forward strand.
ATGACAACAGGATTTGTAATCCACTCCATTTTCATTTCTCCTTTCCGCCAAAGCAGCTATACAAGCAGAATTCATTGGCATCCATACAACTGTTATTCTACACCTTTTCCGTTAAATATACAACCAAAAAAGATATCCCTGAAAATTTTCTTTCCGGGATATCTCCTATGCTCTCATTATTCAGTTTTAATAAAATACATGGCCGCCGATCACAAGCCCTTCTCTGCTGCCTGCTCTCTTAAAGTGCAGTGCGCCGCCCACATTGTCAACACCTGAGAAAGCCTGTTTCGCCGCTTCCCTGCAGGTATCCTTGATTGTGTCATTTGCCAGAAGATCCGCAAACAGCTGGCTGTCCGAGGGTCCGAACTGGTTCGGCTGCATGATCACTTCCTGTATCGTATTCGGGTAATTCGGCGCTTTCACACGGTTCATGATGACCGCACCGACTGCCAGCTGGCCTTCAAACTCCTGATTACCTGACTCGCACTGAATCATCGCCGCCATCATCCGAACTTCCTCGCTCCTTGCCAGAAGTTCCGCTTCATATGCCGCAATCAGCTCCTCGTCATAACCGATAAATTCCTGATACAGATACCCCTCTGCCCCGTTGTAATTTACCTTCGTATATATCTCTTCATTTTCCACGATCACTGCCACGGCATTTTTCGGAATCGGAGCAACCTTTCCCTCGTTGCAGTCGGGCAGTACAAAGAGGTCCGTATCTTCTGTGCAAACGATGTAGCTTCCGATCACATAATTCTGCTGTCCGGCTTCTACATCCTGCTTGTTTACAGCCGCCAGTGCCAGACACATTACCGCGCCCAGAAGGCCTGTCAGCCATTTCTTCCTGTTACACATCTCGATAACCTTCCTTTAGATTTTAATCTTTTTTCATTAACTTGTTACAAATATGTTACATTTGTTACAGCCTTATATTAACAAATTATAAACAGATTGTCAAACTTTTAGACGATTTTTTTAAGATTTCATTAAGAAAAAACCGGAAAAGCGCATTTTTACGCCTTCCCGGTCCTCTTTATCACCGAAAATCCTTTCTTTTTCCGTCTATAATTTTCTGGTTTTCTCCACGCAGGCGATCACGGCGTCCATCACGTTCCCCCGCATACCGCCCTTCTCCAGTGTTCTTACCCCCTGTATTGTCGTACCGCCCGGAGAGCATACCATATCCTTCAGCTCTTCCGGATGCAGTCCGCTCTCCAGCACCAGTTTCGCGCTGCCGTAGACCGCCTGCGCCGCAAACTCCAGCGCCTGCCCTCTCGGCATGCCTTCCGCCACCGCACCGTCCGCCAGCGCCTCGATAAACATAAACACAAAGGCGGGAGAGGAACCGCTGACACTGCCCACCGTATCCATCAGCCGCTCGGGTACTTCGATCGCTTTTCCGAAACTGGAAAAAAGCTTCTCTGCCAGATCCTTCTCCTCTTTATTCACCTGATCATTGATGCAGAATCCGGTGCATCCCGCCAGCACCAATGCAGGCGTATTGGGCATACAACGCACCAGTTTTATACGCCTTTCGCTTTCATAAACCCCAAACTGTTCCTCTATATATTTTATACTCTTTCCCGCCGCCACGCTGACCACCAGCGTTCCTTCCCGCAGCACATCCCGTATCTCCGCGATCACTTCCGGAAAAAACTGGGGTTTTACCGCCAGCACCAGAACATCTGCCTGCTCCGCCACTCTCCTGTTATCCGTGCAGGTTTCCATACCGAATTCCGCCGCCTTTTTTTCCGCCGTCTTTTCCGTTTTTGCGGAGCCTGTGATATCCTGCGGCGCAACTATCCCTTCTTTTAAAATACCGCCGATCATGGCGGATGCCATATTGCCAAGTCCGATAAATCCAAGTTTCATTTTGTGCTTCCTTTCTTACTGCAGGCCCGTATACGTATACTGCTGCTCAGATCTCTGATCACGCTTTTTTGCCCGGATCTGCGCATCTGCCCTCCTCATACGAATCCGCGTCTTTTCCTTCTCCCATGCGGATCTGTTCCTAATAATACTGCCTCTTTCAGACACAGCACACTTATCGCAAGTATTTCATCGCTGCCCATACCCTTTTCTTTGAGTTTACGAATAAGATTCACAACTGCTTTGCCCGGCATACAGTCACCTGCTTTCTCCATAATCGCATTAATCGTTTCCATACGCAACATATAACAAACGAAAGAAAAAATGTAGAGCCCGTTCATTTATCAGATACAGACTTTTTCCAACATCATTTCAGAGAACTCTTCTCTGCCTTGCGGCTTCATAGACAAGCAGCGCTGCCGATATCCCCGCATTCAGGCTTTCCAGTCTTCCCGCCATCGGAATGCGTACACGGGCATCTGCGGCAAGGGCGGTTTCCCTTGTCAGCCCGTTCCCTTCATTTCCGATCACAAATGCGCTGCCGCCCCGATAATCCATCTCATCATAAACTTCCGAGCCATCCAGATATGCGGCATACACTTTTACATTCTTTTCCTGCAGGAATTTTATTTCCCGGCAGAAATCTTCCGCCTGATAAAAAGGCACACGGAAAAGGCTTCCCATCGTGGAACGCACTGCTTTGGGCTGATAGACATCCGCACAGCCGCAGCTCATGATCACACCGGTAACGCCCGCGCCTTCCGCCGTTCGCAGTATGGTTCCGAGATTACCGGGGTCCTGAATGTTTTCCAGCAAAAGCAGCAGCGGAGATTTCCCAAGAAGCGCCTCCTTCTCACACTTTTGCTGCGCGAGAACCGCCAGAATCCCCTGCGGGGCTTTTGTATCGGACATCTTTGCGAAAACCTGCTCTGACACGGTCTCATACCCTGTCTCCGCAAGCCTCTCTTTCATCTTTCCATCCGCATTTTCCAGAAAACGTTCCGATACATACACTTCCTGTATCAGAGATGCGGGTGCTTCCCAAAAGAGCCTGCCGCCTTCTATGACGAACAGACTCTCTTCCCTGCGCAGCCTTGCTTTCTGCTGCAGGGCTGCTGCATGTTTTATTTTTTCATTTGCTGTGCTTGTGATCATTCATTGTCTCCATTGTATATGGCAGAACTCATTCGGGACTTTACGCATGCCACAGAACCTATCCAAGACCTTATTATACCGCAGCGCTCATCCGCAGGCATGCCGCAAATCCGTCTTCTTATCCTTCGGCGCCACTACAGCTTACTGCTCACGTCGTAAATATACTGAGGTATTTCCTTCTGCATCTGCAGTGCTTCTTCGATATCGAAATCCACATATTCCCCGTTCCGGTAAGCCACGACTCTGTTGGACTTTCCGCTGCAGAGAATATCCGCCGCATATGCTCCCATAACCGAAGCGTACACCCTGTCCTTACAGGTCGGGGAGCCGCCTCTTTGCATGTAGCCCAGAATCGTTGCCCTTGTCTCCATACCTGTGGCAGCCTCGATACGCCTTGCCATGGAAGTGGAATGACCGATTCCCTCCGCATTGATGATAATATGATGCCGCTTGCCGTGTTTTCTGTTATTGATGATATTGTTGATAATACGCTGTTCGTTGTAATCGTATTTTTCCGGTATCAGTATATCCTCGGCACCGTTGGCTATGCCGCACCAGAGCGCGATATAACCGGCGTTTCTGCCCATTACTTCGATAATGCTGCAGCGCTCATGGGAAGAGGAAGTATCTCTCACCTTATCAATCGCCTGCATCGCCGTATTAATCGCCGTGTCAAAACCGATCGTATATTCCGTACAGGCAATATCCAGATCGATGGTTCCCGGTATACCGATGGTGTTGATTCCCTGCCTCGCCAGTGCCTGGGCTCCCCGGTAGGAACCATCCCCGCCGATCACCACGATACCGTCAATACCATGCTTCCTGCAAATCTCCGCTCCCTTTGCCTGTCCCTCTTCATACTTAAACTCCGAACAGCGCGCCGTCCCCAGAATCGTACCGCCTCTCTGGATCGTATCGGATACGCTGGTTCTCTCCAGATCCACGATTTCTTCATTCAAAAGGCCCTGATACCCCTTTTTGATCCCCTTTACCTTCACACCGTTACTGAGTGCTTTTCTCACCACCGCGCGGATCGCGGCATTCATCCCCGGCGCATCCCCGCCGCTTGTCAGCACACCTATCGTTTTGATCTCTTTTGACATACGAGCCATCCTCCCGTCCCAGACTGCCTCTCCCGGCAGCCAGCTTTTTCCGTAACACCCTAATAATAAGCCATTTCCCTCTATTTTTCAAGTGGTAACAAAAGATAAGCCCTCTTCTGACACCATTGTATCAGAGGGGAGCTCAACAGATTTCACTTTAGTTGCTTCCGTTGTATTTCATGATTTCTGAAGAAAATGCCTCAAACTCCTTCTTATTCCTCAAAACAACATATCTGTCAGCCTGTGCTTCCCGATAATATTGCACACAACTCCTTGTACAGCCGCAGACCAGTAATATTATGTCATAATATTCCTCTTTACGGACAGTCTCAAACAGAAACCGCGGATAACTCTCTTTCAGTTTTTGCACCTCTGCGCCCCTCTCATAATAGGGATTACATCCGCCGCAGAATTTCAAGCCGATCCTCATATACTCTTCCTTATATTTTAATATGTTTCCTTCCGCCCTTTCCCGGAAGTGAATATATCATATCTCTATCTTATGCTGCAACAAAGCTTTTGCAAACTCATACAGCTCGTCACTGACTTCCTCTATCAGCCTCACATCTTCCACCGCATCCGTATGCTTCAGGACTTCCTCCTTTACAATCGTTTCCATCGTATACTTTGCAGAAGGACAGCCACTGCAATGGCCGGTAAATTTTACATACGCAATATTGTTCCTGATCTCTGCCAGATAAAGGCTCCCGCCGTGCTTTGCCAGTTCAGGCTCCACATATTCCGCCAGAACCGCTTCTATGATCTGTTTTTTCTCTTCCATAATATAATACTCTCTTTTTAAAAATCCGGACGGTACATGAAATTAAAAAAGCAATAAAGAAAAGGGTACCGCCCGGAAATTAACTAATTTATCCTGATCTGTATCGCTGTGCCTTTTTCGGCATGCAGCAATCTTCAATCTTCATATTTACAATGAAATCTTCTTTCATATTCCTCTGCCAGCCCCGCTCGGAAATCAGGATGTGCAACCTTGATCAGCGCAGATGCACGCTGTCTTAAGGATTTCCCCCGCAGTGCCGCGATCCCATACTCTGTCACGATATAGTCAACATCCGTCCTGGATGTCGTCACCGCCGCGCCCTCGTCGAGAAAAGGAACGATCTTGGAAACGGTTCCCCTCTTCGCCGTAGAGCCGATAGCCATAATGGATTTTCCGCCTTTGCTCCGCCTTGCCCCCCGGACAAAATCGGTCTGTCCGCCGATACCGGAAATCTGGGATAAGCCTGCGCTCTCCGCCGCAACCTGCCCCTGCAGATCCACCTGAATACAGGAATTGATGGAAATCAGGTTATCATTTCGAGCAATAATGAACGGATCATTCACATAGTCAACAGGACACATATATATGGACGGATTATCATCCGCATAGTCATACAACCTCTTTGTACCCATCAGGAACGTAACAACCGTCTTGCCCGGATGCAGAGTCTTCCTTTTGTTTGTAATAACGCCCGCCGCGATCAATTCGACAACTCCGTCCGAAATCATCTCCGAATGGATGCCAAGATCCTTTTTCTCTTTCAGAAAAAGAAGCACCGCGTCAGGAATAGCACCGATACCAAGCTGAAGCGTATCACCGTCATGGATCAGCTTCGCACAATTTTCGCCGATCGCTTTTTCCACTTCACCGATCTTTGGAAGCCCAAGCTCTAAAACAGGTTCATCGATCTCCACAAACGCATCGATCTCAGAAACATGAAGAAAAGTATCGCCGTGGGTTCTCGGCATCTGCGGATTTACCTGTGCAATCACTCTCTTCGCACACCTCGCCGCCGGCAATGTATAGTCTACGGAAATACCGCAGCTGCAATATCCGTCCTTATCAGGCGGTGTCACGATAATGATCGCGACATCCACCGGAAGATAGTTCCGGAACAGTCCCGGGATCTCGGAAAAGCAGCAGGGTGTAAAATCACCCCGCCCCTCCTTTACTACCGGCCGCGACTGCACGCCCAGAAACATGGAATTTAAATGAAAATGCCCTTCTGTTCCCGGCTCCGCAAATCTGGCATTGCCCATGGAAACCATCTGCATGATCTCAACATCCCTGTAATTCTCTTTGTGATCCACCATCACATCCGTGATCGCGATCGGAACACCGACCGCATGTCCGATGACAACTCTGTCTCCGTCATGGACCAGCTTAACCGCCTCTTCCGCACTCATTCTTCGTTCGTCATAAATTTTCTTCCATTCCATATTTCATGACCTCCAAATCAATCCACTGTCATTCTTTTATCTTGGCAATCTTCTTCGCCAGTTCCTTTTTCATCGGCAGATTGCCCTGGCGGGAAATCATGATCCTCTGCGCCTGAGGGCTTCCCGCACCGTGCATAGATTCCGTACGATAACCCACGGCTGCTGTTCCAAGACACAGATTTTCGATCAAACGAAGAATACGGATCCTGTTCTCTACAGGAACATCTGCGGCACCGACAAGGTATTTCTGTACCCACTTACCGGTCTCTTCTCCTCTCAGATCTGCTTCGGAAGGAGCTGTTACCATAATGCCGCCTGCGATATCCTCCGCGAGCCGTGCGATTTCATAGGGAAATCTTGTAACATTCTGCTTACATACATTCGCAAGAAGCAGATCTATAATATAATTGCCGGACTGTGTCTTGCTGCCTTCTGCAGAGCAGGCGATACCGCAACAATATAAGGTCTCGTTTAAGTGCATCATCTCGATCAGCTTATCTTTAATATGGGAAGCTTTTGCCGCACCATTATACTCTGCCGCCAATGCAGAAGCCCCGATCAGGACATCGCCCACGCCTACTTTACAGCCGCCATAGCTCTGCCTGTGATAACCTGCAAACCGCTCAACCAGCATTCCCGCAAATTCATTTTCTCCGTTCAAGAAGATCCTGTCATTTGGAACAAATACATCATCAAAGATCACAAGTGCTTCTACACCGCCGAATTCGCTGTTGCCGACATCAAGTTCAGACCCCTCCAGTTTCCTTGTATCACAGGACTGTCTGCCGATGATCATGGAAATACCTTCCGCATCGGTCGGAACGGCAAATGCAACCGCATAGTCTTTATCGTCAGGTCCCATGGAAATGGTCGGCATAACAAGAACTTCCTGTGAATTGATAATACCTGTCTGATGCGCCTTTGCCCCTCTGACAACGATACCATCCTCTCTTCTCTCCACCACATGAAGGTACATATCGGGGTCTGCCTGCGCATGAGGCGCAAGACCTCTGTCACCCTTTGGATCTGTCATTGCGCCGTCAACAGTGAAGTCCTTTTCCTGACAATACATTGCAAACTTTTTAAAATTCTCAAAATAAGATGTACCGTATTTTTGATCGATCTCATAAGTTGTGCTGTAGACAGCATTAAACGCGTCCATACCGACACATCTCTGGAAACATGCCGCTGTCTGCTGGCCGCATAAACGCTGCATTTTCACCTTGTTCATCAGATCTTCCGTGCTCTGATGAATATGTAAGAAACGGTTGATCTTCTCTCCTGTAAAGATAGATGTTGCCGTCATCAGATCTTCATATTCAGGATTCTGCGCCAGATCATAGGTAGCCTTTACGGAATTCAGGGAAGGACGAAGAATGGGATCATCCACAGGATTCTGTATTTTTTTGCCAAACATATATACCTTCAAATTCATAGCGCGCATGCTTTCAACATACTGCTCACCGGTCATCATTGCCATAATTTTAATCTCCTTCTGTTTTTTAGTCTCTTTTATATTTATTGCCTCTTTTACAGGCAGCTCTGGTAAATAGCCTTTATCTCCTCCTGGCTCAGAGGAACATAGCTGTTCTTCAAAAGTCTCTGCTGATTGTCAACCGTGCTCTGTGCAAAAGGTTCGATATCCTCCTGCACTACGCCGTATTCGCGCATCTTCTTCGCGGGAAGCACCTTGTCAAGCAGTTCTCCCAGCAATACAATGGCACTCTTATCATCCTCCGCACCGCAAAAGCCTCCGGATGCCATACATTTTTTCAAAATGTCCTTCAGCTCTTCCAGCCTGCCGCCGGACTCTTTTTCTTCATATACTTTCAGAACCGGCACAAAATACTGATAATTGCTCTCACCGTGAGGAACATGGTACTTTCCGCCGATGGCATAAGCCATTGCATGAACGGCACCGCAGCCGTTATTGGAAAATGCGATACCTGCCATACAGCTTGCGATCAGATAATCCTTCGCATCCTCTTTCCATACCTCTGGGCTGTCAGCAGCGATTCTGCAGTAACCTTTCAGGATCATTTCGATCGCCTTTACCGAATACATCCCGGAAAAAACTGTCGCGTCAGGATTCAGATAGGATTCAACTGCATGAACCAGCGCATCAATGGAACTTGTTGCAAATACTTTATAGGGGAGGCTGCCGAGAAACTCGGAAATCAGCACAGCCTTATCCGCAAACATCGCTGTCGAAACCATCCCCTGTTTTGTTCCAAGCTTTGTCCTGTTTAAAACCGCAATATTTGTCACTTCGCTGCCGGTACCGCAGGTAGTCGGTATGATGATAAGCTCTTTCCCCTTTTTCAGGGAGGCCATCTTATCGTACATGTCATCGATACCGTCTCCGCCTTCCAGAACGAGAACCTTGGCAATATCAATAATCGTACCTCCGCCTACTGCGATGATTCTTTTTGCATTATATTTTTTCATTTCTTCCAGAATTGCCTCGGTCATAACATCCGTGGGTTCTCCCATTCCATATTTTTCCTGATAAATCACGCCGCATTTTAAATTTTCGGCTGCCATAATGGGACTGTAGATATACTCATTTGTCAGGATCACATCTCCCTCACCCAGCTCATATTCCGCTGCAAATGCTTTAAACGTATCATAGGACTGTATCTCAGGTTTGATCAAAATCTGCTTCATTACTGCTCTTCCTCCTGCTTTTTAAATTCGTCAAAATCAAAATTTTCATAGAATGTATATTCGATAGCAGATAACTGCGGTGCATAGAAACATGCCAGTTTCAGCGGTTCGCTCCCCGTATTCCAGACCATATGCGGAACACCCTGTGGAAACAGCAGCACGGCCCCCGGCTTCAGATTAAAGATCTTCTCTCCAACTTTTGCCCTTCCTGAGCCTGAAACCACATAAATCGTCTCCTCACCGTTATCATGGGCATGGGCCGGTTTCGCCCTTGCACCCGGCTCGTATACTGTGATACAGATAGAACTGTACTGCCCGCCTGTTGTTTCCGGAGTCTGCACCCAGGTCACCGTTCTGCCGGGCATCTGCTTTTTAAACATACTGTCCTCATGTGCCAATAAATTCATCTTTCCCTCCGTTCCGAGGCAAACGCATCATTGCCCGACTTTTACAAGTACTTTAAATGCCTCTTTACATTTTTCAGCATACTCAAATGCTTCTGTAACTTTATTAAATTCAAACACCTTGCTGATCAGCTTATCCAGCTTTTCATCCAACGCGCCATCCACTACCATATTGACCGCGCCGCCGAAGTTATACTGGTTATGTATACGTACCCCCTGGATCCGCAGTTCTTTGGCGAATACTTTTCCGGTATCTACAGGATAAGGCCCCTTTGTCATCGCGATCTGAACGATCGTTCCCGTATTTTTCACATGATCTACAAGTGTTGTGATCGCACTGGGCACGCCTGCCGCCTCAAATCCGACATCATAGCCTTTTCCTTCGTTTACGGCAAGAAGTTTCTTTTCAAAATCCTCTTCCAGCGGATTCAGGGCGATAAACCCGAAACCCTCCGCCAGCTTTCTGCGGCTCTCCACCACTTCGGAAATAACTACTTTACCGGCTCCGCCTCTCTGTGCCACAAGACCGATCAAAAGCCCGATAGGACCGCCGCCTATAACAAGCACATTCTCACCGACCTGCATGCCGCTCATGCGTACATCATGCACCGCTACCGCAAGTGGCTCGATCAGCGCCGCGCGTTTTATATCGATATGTTTCGGTATCTTAAACAGTTTTTTTGTCTTAACCTTCACATACTCCGCAAATCCCCCGTCTGCGTGAACACCGATGATCTGCAGATGGATACATGCATTATCTTCACCCTTAGCGCAGGAATCACAGACGCCGCAGGTCAAAAGTTCCTGCGCGGTTACAATGTCTCCGATCTGAAACAACTCACTGCCTTCTCCTTTTATCTCCACCAGTTCACCGACAAATTCATGTCCGGGAATCCTCGGAAAAGTTGCCGTAGGATGATGTCCGTGCAGAACATGTACATCTGTTCCGCATATACCGATATACTGTACCCTGATCAGCGCCTCGCCTTCTTTGATCTCCGGCCTGATCCTCTCAACAATATGCATCTCTTCAGGACGCTCAATCACCAATGCTTTCATTTTTTTCTCCTTTATTTGCGAACAAGTACTTTTTCTACAGTGGCAGCGATATTTTCCGCTTTCAGTTCAAACCGCTCTGCAAGATAATCGACCGGCCCCACTTCACCGAACTGATCCTGTACACCGATCATCTCCACAGGTACCGGGCTGTTCTTCACAAGAACTTCCGCAACGGCAGAACCGAGTCCGTTTATCACATTATGGTTTTCCGCAGTCACAACAGCGCCGGTCTCTTTTGCCGCTTTTACGATCGCTTCCGCGTCAACAGGCTTCCAGGTGAATATATTCAGTACTCTTGCGCTGATGCCCTTTACACTCAGTTCTTTTGCTGCTTTCAGCGCCTCTGCCACACAGTATCCGGAAGCAATGATCGTGACATCCCTGCCTTCCCGGAGATTTACCGCTTTACCTATTTCAAACCTGGAACCTTCTTCATAAATTCTTACAGACTGTTTACGCACCAGACGCATATAATGCATGCCGTAAACGCCGGAAATCTGACGGATAATATCTGCCAGCATTACCGTATCCACCGGTTCGAGGACAGTCATCTCAGGAATCCCCCTCATAATGCCCATGTCTTCAAAAGGCATATGTGTACCGCCGTTTAAGGAAGCTGTAATACCGGGATCAGAACCGACAAGCTTTACATTTAATTTTGCATATGCGCCGGACACAAAAACCTGATCACAGGCACGGCGAGTGATAAAAGGAGCAAACGTATGCACAAACGGAATCTTTCCGACTGCGGAAAGGCCTGCGGCAACACCTACCATGTTAGCTTCCTGGATGCCGCAGTCAACAGTCTGCTCCGGAAATTTTTTGCCAAAAGGTTTTGTCCCCATAGCTCCCATTAAATCTGCATCCAGAACAATGATATCCTTATTATCTTCCGCCACTTCCATCAAGGTATCGCAGAATACCTTACGCATCTCTATGGGGTCATCATAGGGCTTTTCTACTAATCTATACATTTCAAATTCCTCCCGCACTTTAATATGAATCTATTGCTGCCTGCATCTCCGCAAGGGCTTCTGCCAGTTCCTCATCATTCAGCCCTCTGCTGTGGCTGCCTACCTGATTCGCCGATTTACTCCAACCGTTGCCCTTCACCGTATTCAATACGATCATCGACGGCTTTTCACTCTGTGCTTTGGCACGATTGATCGCTTCATCGATGGCTGCCACATCATGTCCGTCGATATCCTGGGCATACCAGCCAAACTCTTCAAATTTCTTTGCCACATTCCCCAGCTTACAGATTTCATCCGTCGGGCCGTCCAGCTGCAGCTTATTATAATCCACGAAACCGATCAGATTGGAAAGTTTTCTGTGTCCCGCAAAAAGAGCCATCTCCCATACCTGGCCTTCATTGATCTCCCCGTCTCCGAAAGCCACATATACATAATTATCCTTGCCTTTCATCTTCATTCCCAGTGCAATACCGGCTGCGGCAGATGCTCCCTGTCCGAGAGAACCGCATGTCATATCCACTCCGGGTGTTTTTGTCCTGTCCACATGGCTGGGCAGTTTTGTATGCGGTCTGTTCAAAGTTGCCAGTTCTTCCACCGGCATAAAGCCTTTCAGGGCAAGCGTTGAATATAACGCCGGACCCGCATGCCCTTTCGAAAGGATAAACCAGTCCCTGCCTTCCCACTGAGGATTTTTCGGATCATATTTCATCTGATCACAGTAAAGCACCGCCAGAAGGTCCGTAATAGATAACGAGCCCCCCAGATGCCCGATTCCCAGACCGGCAATCATTTTCACTACTTCCATCTGTACCTGCTTGGAAAAGATCTTCATCTCCTTAATCTTTTCAACATTTAGCATTTCCCATTCCTCCTGCTCTGCTGCTATATTTAATAAAAATTATTACTGCTCTTCTTCATCCAAAAATTTTTTCTCCGGTCCCGGTGGTGAATATACCCAATACAGCCTGAGCTGTTCCGTCCCGTTATTGGTAAAGGTGTGAGGTTCCCCTTTCTCTATCGCGATCAGATCCCCCGGCTTAATGGTCAGTTCCGCACCGCCCACTTTTCCAAAACCGGTACCCTGTACCACAAAGATCAGTTCCTCACTGTCCGGATGTACATGCTCTTCATGTATCTGTCCCGGATCGATCAACGCCATACCACAGCCATAGGCATCCCTTTTAGCCTTAGAATTCGGAGAGGCAAAAAGTTTGATACGGCGTTCATTGACAGTCCCCTCATTGATCACTTTTCCCTTTACGCTGTCAACTGAAAATTTATACATGACAACCCCCTTCCTTCCGCATATGTTTTCAGCCCAAAATCTTTCATGCCCTTTTTATATACCCAGATATGCCTTCTTCAGTCCCTCGTCCTGCAAAAGCCTGTTTCCATCATCCTGCATAACGACAACGCCGTTTTCTATAACATATCCCCAGTCAGACATGGCGAGCGTATGCCCTACGTTCTGTTCTACAATCAGTACCGCCGTTCCCCGATCCCGCACCATCTTAATGGTCTGGAACATCTCGTTGACCAGAATAGGCGCAAGCCCCCAGGAAGGCTCGTCCATGATAAGCAGTTTCGGCCTGCCCATCAGCGCTCTGGCTGTCGCCACCATCTGCTGTTCCCCTCCGGAAAGCGTACCGGTGAGCTGCTTTCTTCTCTCAAGAAGGCGGGGGAATATCTCAAACATCTCCTCCAGATTTTCCTTCCTGTGTTTCTTTGCCTCTTTTGTGCAGGAACCGATATCCAGATTTTCCTCCACCGTCATATTCGGAAACAGCTGTCGTCCTTCCGGTACCAGACAGACACCCTTCTGCATAATCTTATCCGGCGCAAGGCCTGTCAGTTTCTCGCCGTCAAATTCAACCGTACCGCTCGTTGTCGGAATCAATCCGGTAATTGCTTTGATCAGGGTACTTTTTCCGGCACCGTTTCCTCCCACGATCGCTACGATCTTTTCATCCGGTACTTCCAGTGAAATCCCGTGGACAATCTCTCCGCCGTTATATCCGGTTCGTAATTCATTAATTTTCAGCATTATCAAAATCCTCCCCAAGATATGCGCTGATTGCGCGTTTGTCATTAGCTACCTCTTCCGGTGACCCCTCTACCAGCTTTTCCCCACGGTGAAGAATATATATCTTGTTGCACAGCGACATGATCGTCTTGATATCATGCTCAATGATAATGATCGTCACGCCAGAATCACGGACCTTGCGGCAGGTATCCACCAATTCCAGTTTCTCCTGTGGGTTGCAGCCCGCCATCACCTCATCCAATAAGATCAGTTCCGGTTCCACCGCGAGCGCACGGGCAATCTCCAGTTTCTTTTTATCAACCGTTGTCGTGCTTGCCGCCTTCATGTCCAGATCACAGGTCATTCCGACAAGTTCCGCCGTCTGCCTCGCTTTTTCCTCAACGGATTTTGTTTTATTATTATGAAGAAACCCACCAACCATGATATTTTGCAGAACAGACATATCACCAAAGGGTTTAGTCACCTGAAATGTTCTTGCCAGACCCATTTTTGCCATATCTTCCGTTTTTGCAGCACTGATATCCTTATCTTTAAAATAAATCCTGCCGTTTGTCGGATGATAATAATTTGCTATCATATTAAACAGTGTCGTCTTACCTGCCCCGTTTGGGCCGATCAGGCCGACGATAGACCCTTCTTCGATCTCACCGCAAAAATCATTTACCGCCGTCAGACCGCCAAACTGTTTTGTAACATGCTCGATTTTTACAATAGCTGCCACTCCCTGTATCTCCTTTCTCTGTTATTCTTTCACCTTCTTTTTTCCAAATATCTTCTCTTCCACTTTCTGCAGTATAGATACAACATGCTCACAGAAACCATGGGGCATGAAATATACCACCAGCATCATGACTACACCGTAAAGGAACAAATTCAGACCGGACATCTGTCCTGCAAACTTGGAAGAAAGTATCTCCGACAAGGGTATCAGTACGATGGCTCCGATAATAGGTCCCATAACGGTTCCCTGTCCTCCGATCAGCGCGATCAGTGCCACCTGAACAGAAAGGTCATAACTGAAAATACGATCCGGTCCGATATAGCGGAAATACTGCGCATAAAAAGTACCTGCGATGGAGATCATAAAGCAGCTGATCGCCATAGCGATCAGTTTATACTTTGTCACATTGATCCCGAGGCTTCTCGCCGCGTCATCATCACTTCTGATCGCTACCAGATAATATCCAAGTTTGCTTTCGGACATCTTATAGGTTACAAAAAGCCCGATCAGCATCAGTGCAAAAGCGATATAAAAGTATGACAGCTTACTGGAAAACTCAAACATAGATGCCTGATTGCCCGTCTGGGTCAAAGACCAGCCGGAACCGCCCTTGATGGGAATGGGGCCGAGGCTTTCCGTATTGGAAATAAAAGTTCCCAGAAGTTCAACGATGGCAATCGAAGAAAGGGTAAAATAAGGCCCCTTCAGCCTGAAAGTAGGATAACTGATGATCACTCCCAAAAGCATCGCAACGGCTGCGCCTATGAACATGCCGATCCAGGGAGAGATACCTTTCGTCTCCAGTATGATCGTAGAAATATATCCCCCAATGCCCATATATACCGAATGGCCAAGGGACATGGTTCCCGCGTAACCGCATATAAAATTCCACGCAGTAGCTGCATACGCATAGTAGCATACCAGTACCAGAATGCCCTGCCAGTAGAGTCCTGAAAAAAGTGGTATGACCGCAAGTATGACCAATGTAAGCCACACGAAAAATTTTCCTTTAAAAATTGAATTTCCTTTATAAGTCATTCTTTATAACCCTCACTTTCTTTTCCTGCTGCCCAGCAAACCATCCGGCATTAATACCAGAACTATTAAAAATACCGCAAATGACAGCATAGACGCCATTGTTGAAGGAATAAACTGTGCAATTACCTGTTCGATCAAACCGAAGATCATGCCTCCGACAATAGCGCCTGGTATGCTTCCCAGTCCCCCCAGTACAACGATCATAAAGGATTTTGTACCGAAAACATTTCCCACGGAAGGCGACACCAGATAAAAAGAGGACATTGCCGCACCTGCGATTGCCAGAGCCGCTGTTCCAAGTCCGAAAGCAATGCCGTAGGTTGTATGTACATCCACACCGCAGAGTGCTGCCGCATCACGATTCTGGGAAACCGCACGTATCCTCTTTCCCAGTTCGGTTTTATTGATGATAAACCAGAGCCCGAAAGCCACGACAAAACACAAAATAAATGCAATGATCCTTGAATATTGTGTTACGAAACTGTTATCAAAAGCCCTGAAATAATTTTTATAGGACCATGTATTCAAAGTTTTATATCTTGATGTGTAGATCATCAGGTAAAGGTTGCAGATCGCATAGTCCAGTCCTATTGTAAAAAGCATTACACTGGTAGGCTCTAATACGCTGGCGCTCTCACGGATCAGCAGCGGCCGGATGATCACCTTCTGCAGTAAAAATCCAATTATAAAAAATGCCGGTGCAATAAAAAACATCGCAAAGAACGGATCTACGTTAAAACGCGTAAACAATTCATAGTACGCAAAAGCGGAAGCCATCAGCATGGCGCCATGAGAAAAATTGATAATACGCACAACGCCGAATATAACACTCAGACCGACAGCGATCAGACTGTATGCTCCGCCGAGGATCAATCCATGTAAAATCGCTATAAATATATTATTCATGCTCATTTCCTTTCACAGCAGCCCAGATAGAAGGGAGAAAGGAGTACTTTCCCCCTTATCTACTGCTTTTTATTACACTCTACTTGTTATCTCTCGCTGAAAGAAGGGATTGGCAGAATAGGAACATTCCCTTCCACACTGTGCTCTGCCGGATACAGTGGAACTGCAACGCCATCCTGATACTGTACGATCGTACCGCCGGTAGCGCCGCCATCAAATGTATTCTGATTCTTTTCATCAAATGCGATTGCAGAATATCCACTTAACAGCGCACGGTCTGTACCATCATTATGTAACTCGATACCTTTGATGGCATCACGAAGCGTTTCCGCATCTGTAGTACCTGCCGCTTCTAAGGCATAGTATGCTATATAGGCAACGGTCCAACCCTGAGCGAAGAAAGATGTCATTTCATAACCATAAGTTTCTTTGCATTGTGTTGCTACTTCCTGAATCCATTCATGATTCTGCACACCGCACATGTCCCAGTCTTCCTGTACAAAATGATAGTTGTAAACCTCCTGGTCAAGTGCTTCGAAGAATGCCGCATCCTGCCAGCCGCCGCCTACAGACCACACACCCCAGGGAAGGTCTACCTGGTTCGCATACAGAGCATTTGAAAATACGATAGAGTCATCTGTATAGAATGAAACGTTCAGAACATCCGCGCCGGAGTCTTTTACCTTCAGCACCTGGGATGTCATATCCGCCTGACCATTTGTAACAGGCTCATCAAGTACACAGGTCCAGCCTCTTTCATCTGCTGCTTCCTTCCAGATACGAGCATTGTCTGCGCCCCAGTCTGAATTTTCATATACAAGAGCATAGGTCAGTGTATCCAGATTATTTTCTTCGCAGATCGTATCAAGGGCAGTGATCATCTCAAGAACGTCATATGTTGCGGTATTATTGATGCGGTACACATAATCATATCCGCGATCCGTCACTGCCGTCGCAACGCCGCCTTGAGAGATATAGGGAATAGAGTATTTCTGTGCAACCTCAGAGGAAGAAATACAACAGGTACTGTTATAGGCGCCGATGATCATGCTCACTCCGTCATCTGTGATCAGACGTTCACAAGCTACTGATGCTTTGTCAGCCGCTGTCTCTGTATCTGCCACGACAAGCTGTATCTGGGCGCCGCCCATGGACTTGATACCGCCGTTTGCATTGATCTCCTTAATCGCTGCCTCCGCACCATCTGCATGCTGCTGTCCGATCGTTGCCGACCCGCCGGTAAGCGGCCATAGACTGCCGATCTTTACTACATCGCCCGATGCGGCGGCGGGTGCCTCTGTCCCTGCCTCTGTCTCTACTTCCGTTCCCTCCGCGCTGGATGCCGGTGCTTCCGCAGTCCCGCTGTTCCCGCAGCCCGCTATCATACTTGCCGTCATAATCACAGCAAGACCGAGACTTAACAAGCGTTTAACTTTTCCCTTACTCATTTTTCTTTTTCCTCCTTTGAAATAAATTTGTTGGGCAGTTGTTAAATTGCCAAACCCATTGATTTTACTGGGTTTTCTCATTGTTTCTATATAAATTTTCTCTCCGCAAATGGTATAATAGAAGTACCCACAGCCACCATACAACTCACGGAGGAGAAAATTTATGTCTGTCAAATATCACCAGATCTCTTTAAAAGAAACTTTCTCAGATTGTCAGGATATCTTTTTTGACGATACTCCTTCTTTCTTCCAGATTCACCGCCGGTAGGAAAATCCGGAACCATATCACTACGAATGCGGAGGTTTCTCTCGCCGGAATTGCCAGCCGGCTGACTGTCATTTGTTGCTCACCGCATGAACTGTCCGCAGTATATCCGGAGCCTGAAACCTTTTATTGCCTGAAAAAGTATTCCATTGTCATATTTCTTTTGCGGGCTTATAAAAGTGCGCCCAAAATCTGTTGCGTTATGCCAGTCCGAAAACATTTCCATCCCCCGCCAAATACCCTTACTTATTTTCTCCGGCGGCCTCCAGCAAATATTTAAAACCGATTTTCCGCTGATATCCGTCAAATGCCTTTTCCCAGTCTTCCAGCAGGCAGACATTGCTGATCAACGGCTCCAGCTTCACTTCTCCTCTCCGCACAAGATCCAGTGCCTTTACCCACCACTGCGGTTTCTGCGCATAGGTTCCTCTGACAGAAAGTTCCTTTAACGTAATCAAATTCATATCCAGCTCTACAGACCTGCCGGTCAGTCCCACCTGTACATAACGCCCGCCTTTCCGAACCGCCCGCAGCCCCATACGGATTGCCGCCCCTGCTCCGGAACAGTCGAACACCACATCCGGTCCAAAGGGAGCACAGAGTGCCGCGATTTTTTCTTCCCCATCCGGTTTATCAGAATAGATCACTTCCGAGGCCCCCAACGTCTTTGCCAGTTCCAACCGCTCCTGATCCACCGCTGTCCCCGCCATGACCACCACTGCTCCTGCACTCACCGCAACCTGCAGGCACATCAGCCCGATAGCTCCCGGACCGGTGATCAGCACCCTGTCGCCGGGTACGATATCCCCGAATTCCAGAACACCCTGCACACAACACGCCAGAGGTTCCGTCATGGCAGCTTCCCTCAGGCTTATGCCCTCCGGGATCAAATGCAGATTCTTTTCCGGCACTACAACATATTCCGCCATGGCACCATTCACCGCGCTGCCGATGGATCTTTTCTCAGGACACAGGTTTCCTTTTCCCGTCTTGCAGTACATACAATGTCCGCAGGTATGATAATATGTTTCGCTGACAACCCTTTTGCCGATCCAGAACGGGTCTGTTCCCTCTCCTGCCGATTCCACGACTCCCGACAGTTCATGCCCCAATATAACAGGCGGATTGGTCGGATAGCCTCCGTCTCCCTCAAAAATATGAAGGTCTGTTCCGCAGATGCCGCAGTATGACACCTTTATCCTCACCTGTCCCGCAGATGGTACGGGCATCTCAACATCCATACACTTTACTTTTTCAGGCCCGTTTTCATAATTTACTATCGCCTTCAATTTTTGCAGCCTCCTCCCTTTTGTTCGGATATATCAGAATTTTGATTCCTCTGCCTTCCTGCATATCCGTAAAGCCCTGTTCCCAGTCTTCTAACCCGTATCTGCCGGTGATCAGATGATCCACCCTGACCTTTCCTGTACTCATCAGTTCGATCGCCGTCTCCCAGTTATGCCATCTGTGACCGAAAGTACCGATGATCTGTATCTCTTTTCCGGTCAGCAGAGAATAATCTATTGTCAGTTCCGGTTTCGTCAGACCCACCTGAATAAAAGTCCCTGTCTTTTTTACGCTTCTCATAGCCTGACGTATGGCACGTTCTGCACCGCTGCAGTCCAACACCACATCAAATCCCTTTTCACCGGCAATCTCTTTTACCGCCTCTTCCGACAGATCTGTCAATGTTACATCTACACCTGCGGATCTTGCCGCATCAAGCCTTTCCTGATCTTTTGGCAGTCCCGCAAGAACTGCCAGCGCTCCCACGGATTTTGCCGCCTGTGCCGCCAGCTGGCCTATGGCGCCCGGTCCCATGATCAGCACCTTATCTGTCGCCGTCAGTCTGGTGTGATCCATCAGTGCATGCAGGGCTACCGCAAAAGGTTCGCACAGGGCTGCTCTGTCAAAACTCAATGTATCCGGAATCTTATGTACGATTCCCTGCCGTACCTTGATATACTCCGCCATGGCGCCGTCCACACCGTATCCGATGGACAGTCTCTTATCACACATCAACTCCCGCCCTGTCTTACAATACTCGCAGACACCGCAGACAACCTGTCCTGTCTCGCTCACCACACGCTCGCCCGGCTTAAGGTTTTTCACATCTCTTCCTGTTTCCACGATCACTCCGGAATATTCATGTCCCAAAATCACCGGCGGGTTACTCCATGTACTGCCGTGCCATATCTTAATATCCGTTCCGCAGATACCGGCCGCCTCCACTCTGATCAGCACTTCATCCGCACCGGGAGTCGGACGTTCAACACTGCAAAGCTGTATATTTCCGCTGTCCTGCCACCGGTTTATTTTCCTCAATGCTCTCATCTTCACTCTACCTCTCAGAACCTTATCTTCATGTCGAATTTTAGTGTATTCTATCTCAACAGCCCTCAAAAATCATTGACCAATCATACAATTCTGCTGTATTATAATTCCAAACATGTTCAGAATCTTCAGGAGGTTCGGCTTTTGCCGCTATTGATTATCCGTATGAGTTACAGTACTTTTCTTGACATTCAGCATATGTATCCCTTTTCCGATATGGAGGTTTTGGCGGGACATGACGGCCTCTCCGCCCCCATCCTGTGCGGCGGCGTCTTAGATGCCCCGGATTCCACCAAATATGTACGCGCCGGGGAGTTTGTCATGACAACCGGTTATATTTTTATGAATAATAAGGATATTCTTATGGAGATCATACAGGAACTGCACAACAGACATGCTGCAACTCTGGCTATTAAAATGTTCCGTTATATTCAGGATATTCCGGAGGAATGTAAGGAGCTTGCCAATAAATACGGCCTGCCGCTGATCTTTGTGCCCAGCAGGTTTTCATGGAATGATATTTTAAATCCCCTGATCCTGAATATCTCCATGTCTTCCGATGACACTACTTCCTTTATCAACATATACAGTCAGCTTCTGCGGACTACTCAGAAATCCCAGTCTGTCACTGCCCTGCTCAACAGCGCCAGCACCATTCTGAACTATCCGATCACACTTGCAAACACCGAGACAAAGTCCTTTCTCAGTTATCCGGCAGGGTTTCAGTGTCCGCTTGTTTTAGATGATGTCTTTTTCCGGGAAGCAGTCAGCTCGGAACATTATCTCGGAGATGAGACAGCTCTTTTCTATTCCGGAAGAAATGACGCCAAGATAAACCTCTTGATATCCACTCTGCATCTCGAAGATTACCAGATGATGATCGTATGGAACGCTCCCGGTATCGAAAATAACGGTAAACTGAATATGCTGATCTATGCCGCCCTTCTGATCCGCGAATCTATTCAGGATATGCGGAAGAAGCAAAAAGATCTGATCCATAAAAAGAATTTCCTGCTGGAAAATCTTTTTGCAAAAGACACCCATGCGGCAAAAGAAGAAGCCGTCTCCCTGCAGATCGATCCGTGGCAAAGATATACCCCCATTCTGGCACGCTTTGCTTCCTCCGCCAGTCCGGATTATCCGGATATCTCTATCTACAATGCCAGAGTGCACAATTGCTTTGAACAACTGTTTCAAAAGTATAATATACATTCCTGTATCGGCTCTGACGGCATTTTCCGCTTTCTGGCTCCCGTCAATGCGCTCTGGAATACCTATCATGATGTTCTGATATACAGCAAACAGTATGGAAAACGCATTCAGGCTGTCCTGCAGACCGCTTTTCCGGATCAGATCATCCATATCCTGATCGGACATCCCGCACAGGACTGGGAAGATATCCCGTCAAAGTATCAGGATATCCTTGCTCTAATGGAAACCCTGAAAGATAAGACTGCCCTGTACCCCCCCGCATTGCTGCACATACACGACATTGGTCCCTCTTTTCTGCTGTTGCAGCCCGGTATTTACGACAGGCTTCCTGACTTTTACAGAGAATATTTCTCTCCGCTCTCCCAGGTGGATCCATCCGTACAGGAAAATATTCTGGAAACACTGAACACTTATATCGAATGCGGTTTTAACTATCGGGAGGCCTCCAGAACTTTAAATGTGCATCACAATACAATACGCTACCGGCTGGAACAGTTTTCCGATCTCACCGGCCTTGAAATCACAAATCAGGATGATCTTCTGACCATCCTGATCTGTCTGCAATATTTTCATCTCAAAAAGAAGGAATAGGCGCTGCCGGATCACATCCAAAGATTCCGGTATATTTTTTCTACCTGCTCCTGCGTGATCTCACGCATTGTATTCTGAGGGCTCTTACTGTCCATGGCATCGCACGCCATCTTTTTGATAACGCCCATGAATTCCTCTCTGTCTACACCATACTGTTCGAGAGTAGGAATTTCCAGTTCCACCACAAGTTCGTCCAGTTTTTTCAGGAACTTTTCCGATGCTTCTCTGTCAGAATCCTGTTCCGATGCGGCATTCACCGCCCTTCCGAGATCCGCAAAGCGGCTGTATGTACCGCACAGCGCAAAACTCAGGCATTCCTTCATCAGCATGGCGTTGGAAATGCCGTGGGGAATATGAAACAGGGCGCCTATCGGCCTGCTCATACCGTGGATCAATGTGACGGACGAATTATTAAAAGCAATGCCGGCTTCCAGCGCTGCCACCGACATCTGAATTCTGGCTTCCTCATCCTTCCCGCTATGAAACGCCTTTGGCAGATAAGAGAAAATTCTCTTTACGGCAGATACCGCAAAAGTATCGGACATCGCCTGCGCCTTTCTCGAGGTATAGGCCTCCACTGCATGACACAGCGCATCCAGCCCGGTTGCCGCTGTGATCTTCGGTGGCGCCGTCATCGTAAAGCACGGATCGATCACCGCGATATCCGGCATCAGGCACTTTCCTTTGAGCAGCATCTTTATGTCCTTTTTTGTGTCGGTAATGATCGTAAACTGTGTCGCTTCCGAACCGGTGCCCGACGTGGTGGGAATCGCAGCCATCGGCGGCATCTGTGTATCGATCTCTTTTCCCATAAAATCAGAAATATTTCCGCCTCTTTTCACCAGAGAACCTACAGCCTTCATCGAGTCTATGGGACTGCCGCCACCCAGTGCAATCAAAAAGTCACAATTCTCCCTTTTGTAAAGTTCCAGCCCCTTTTCTATCATAATATCCGTGGGCTCCCCCGTAATCTCCGCAAAGACCACATAAGGCACGCCGCTTGAACTCAGCAGTTTTTCCAGTTTCCCGCAGTTTCCCAGATCGATCATCACCTGATCCGTCACGATCATCGCCCTCCTGCCCATTGCGATGATCGAATCCTTTGCCAGCTCCAACGCCCCGGCTCCCGAAATAATACGGCCGGGCATTATAAATTCTCTTGCCATTTTGTCTCCTCTCTGTTTTTATGCACGGGCAATCATCTCTCCGTACCGCTCCTTTTCCTCTCTTATAAAAGCTTTTACCTCTTCCGTTGTCGGCAGGGCATCCGTACAGTTGTTTGCCCGTACCATCATGGATGCCTCCGCGGAGCCGAATTCCAGACAGTCAATGATCTCCCAGCCGCTATAGAGGCCGTACAGAAATCCGGAGCCGTATCCGTCGCCGCCCCCGAAGCCTTTTCTCGCAGTGACAGGAAAAGGCCTGACCGAAAAGCTCTGACCGTCACATGTATAGGCTGTAGAGCCCTCCATGCCATGTTTAATCACAACGATCTTGGCATTGCATCCCTGCCAGTAAGCCGCACTCTCCTTATCTGTCATACCGGGCTGTACCAGCTTTTCCGTCAGATCAAACTCTTCTCTCGAGCCCATGATGATATCCGACTCTCTGGCAACCGCCGAATAGTATATGGATATCTCATCGCTGTTCTTCCAGTTGTATTCCCGATAATCGATATCAAAAAGAATTCTTGTGTTATTTTTCTTTGCCAGCATCACTGCTTTTAACACGGCTTCTCTGGAAGGACTTTCCGCTAACGCTGTACCGGATACCAAAAGCATTTTGGCTGATCTGATATACTCCTCATAAATATCATCCACAGAGAGCTGAAGATCCGCTATACAATTTCTGTACATCAAAATACGACTTTTACTGGAAGAAAGCATTTCCGTAAAGGTAAGCCCCAGTTTTTCTCCGCCTGTGCATCTGGTAATGCAGGCTGTATCAATGCCCTTTTTCCGGAAATATTCCATCACAAAATCACCGAACTGATCATCTGATATCTTGCCGATAAAACCGGCTTTCAAACCGTGTTTTACCGTTCCGACCGCAATGTTTGCCGGAGAGCCTCCGACATACTTTTCAAAATAGCGAACATCCTTCAAGGGTTTGAACTCCTCTTTTACCTGCTCACTGTAAGCCGGATTAAAATCAATGGTTATTCTCCCCATCATCACAATGTCCAGCGGTCTTGCCTCATCAACCTCTACATACCTCACAGCAGTTTTTTCCTCCTTTTTCCTGTTGTTTCTTATCTGTTTATCTCACTGCACACGAACTCTGCCACCGCAGCATTAAACTTTTCCGGCTCGTCCCAGTAGATCATATGGCCGGAGTTCTCGAAAAACAGCATTTTGGCTCCCGGGATATGATCTCCCGCCCAGGCACATCCCTGCCAGGGGAATACGGTACCTTTTCTTGCTACCATGACCAGTGTCGGCAGTGTAATATGGGGAATAAAATCTCTCCAGTCCAGATTTGTGTGATCCCGCATGATCTTAATACGTACCTCGTCCGGACATTTACAGATTTCATCGGCGATCATCTTTATTTGCCCGAGCGATGCCTCCTGATACAGCACCCCCCGCGCCATATCTTCCGCCGCGCCTCTTGGATCATAGATGATCCTGTCACAGATTCTTATAAAACTCTCCACATCGTAGCAGCTATTCTGTCCCCATTTCCAATCCGCATCATTATACTGACAGGGCGACTGGTCCACACAGATCAGCTTTGCCACCCGATAATTTCCAAATAACTGCAGATAACTCCAGAGGATTGAAGCTCCCATGGAACTCCCCAGCACAGTCACCTCCTGCAGATCCAGTTCGTCAAGAAGATTTTTTACGTCCATAGCATATCTGGCAATGGTGTGGGAATACATGATCTTCTCGGACTTCCCATGTCCTCTGTTGTCCATGCAGACCACCCTGCAGTGTTTTGCGATCTCCTTCGCATTTTTCTCCCAGAGTTTAGCTGTAAAGGTCCATCCCTGCACCATCAGCAAAGGTTTTCCTTCCCCTCTTATCTCATAATACAGCGACACTCCGTCATTCGTCTTAACATAAGGCATCCGGGCACCTCCTTTAAATACTGCTTCCTCATCCGCCCATCAGCATCCCCCACAGAGGTATGCTGAACATGGACAACAATGTGGAAGCCACAACACATTTTGAAGCAAAAGAACTGTCACATCCATACTTCGATGCGAGGACCGGTGCCGTTGCTCCCGCCGGCATACCGCTCATAAGTACACATACTCCGGTAAGGAACGGATCGAGCCCTGCCGCCCGGCAGCCTGCCAGCACAATGCCGGGAAAGATCATCAACCGCAGACCGGAAAACGTCAGTGTATTTTTGTCATTAAAAATATCCCCGAAGCGGATCTCCGAAAGTATCATGCCAACCAGCAGCATAGCAGCCGGATTCGTACAGGCGCCAGCCGCACTGACTGCCTTATCCAGTGCTGTGAACGCTATCCGCAGCGCTGCTCCGGCAACGGGAACCGCATAAATGCTGCTCTCTAATACAGATACTGCCGTCCCTTCAAAAAACAGAAGGATCAGGCCGATATATACCGCAACGATACACGGATGTTTTATCACCTTTTTCAGAACAGTCTTTCTATCCGGACTCTCAGTAAAACAGGCAATACCCGCAGACCACATCAAAACCCGTTGCGGTATGATAAAGATAGATGCATACATCATACCTTCCGTTCCGTACAGGCCGCCTGCGACGGGCAGTCCCAAAAAACCGGCATTGGATACAATAATGCCGTACTGCAGCACACGTCTGATCTCCTGTGCTTTTTGTTTATACAGACATCTGCTGCATAGATAGCAGACCACCTGAAACAGTACCGAAACTATCAATACCAGCGCGCATTTTTCTAAAATATCAATAGCAAACTGCATCCTGAAGGAATTGATGATATTGCAGGGCAGAAACAGATACAACATAAGATCTGTCAGCATCTCCCGGTTTTCCGGTTTTACCGCGCCTGATTTCACCAGAATTACACCAGCTGCCATCAAAATAAACATCATCAGCTGCAGTGACCATAAATTTCCGATATCCATGTCCCGCCTTCCCTCTGCTTTATTGCTGCCGCTACATCGGTTTTTACATCTTTATATTGAATCACTTCTCCCCCCGCATCATCAATGAGCAAAACCATAATCTCTTTGTTATTTTGGATAATTGATAATTCTTGTTTGAATCACACGGATATGATATATTAGAAAATTAGAGATGCTGAAAGATGAGGAGCGCATATGAACAGTTATTACCAAAAAATTTCTTTTTCCCCCAAAATGCCTGCTGTATCAAATTCCTTAAAACAGAAAAATATAACGCCAATAAATTTGTAAGTTCCATTGATGAAGGCGTTTGCCATATCGAGAGCATTGCTGCACCCGCCAACGCCAAACGCCTCCACCGGAATACTCCCTGCGCAAAAACAGGGCTCTGTGTGCACTGCCATGCGCCTTGCCTTTGCTGCTGCACATCGGTTATCCGCCATAACCGTTTCCCCAGTGACGTTTTGTAAAGGACTTTTTAATCATGTTCACAAAAATTTTACATTTTAGGGCAAAAAAAAGAGCCGGGAACCTATTTTTAGATTCCCGGCTGCGGTTTTTATTTATGCTCTTGATTCTATAAGCACAATAGTTACAAATCTTTTATAATGAATTTATAATTTCTGTTTCACTAAGCGTTTGCTTTAAAACAGTCAGTTCTTGTAATTTCTTCTCGTAGATTTCCTCTAGTTCCTCCCTCTTGATTTTTGTATTATCATATTGAAACTGAATATTTTCAGGTAGTTCAATACCTTGTTTTTGATATTTATTTTCAATATCCTCCATAATTTTTCTTCTTCTTAAAATTCTATTTTGAATTTTTTCTATAGTATCTTCTGTGCGCGCTATTTTTTCTGATAAAGAAATTCCTTCATTTCGCTTTTTGTATCTTCGATTCTTTTTATCCGCTTTTTCAAGGCCAATCACTTCATCAATAGCACTTTTATCAATTTGATTTTCATTCATTTTATTGTATGTATTTATAAACCCGTCCATAGAATACATATGAAATTCTTGATTAGTTTCTGTGATAAATTCTTTTCTAAGTTCTATTCTTGGCCCTATTGTTTTACCTTTGGTAATATTCCACCAATCTTCTTTTTGATCATGTGTAACATATACAATACCTACTTCATTTTCCTTTGCATACTTAATTATCTGTTTCCATATAATCAAATCTCCATAGGCATTATTATCATCTTCCGAATTTTTCTTCTTTTTATCATCTTTAAATCCAGGCGGAATACTCTGTTTATATCTTTTCTCACCTTCTTCTTTTATTGCATTTAGTTCTTCATCACCAATCTGTGAACCAACTCTACCATCAAAAATTGTCAAGATTTTATCTAATATCTCATCTTCATCTGCGTTAACCACTAACAAATTGCGATCTTTATTACTATCCAACCATTTGAACAAATACCTCTTTAATTCAGAAACTTCCTCATCACCAGAAGTCAAACGTAAAGTTTCTACTGCTTTATTTGTGAAGTTTTCCATTTCCTTCTTAAATTGTTCATATCTTTGAACTGTTTCATATATGACCTCACAACGTTTTCGCATATACTCATATGCCACTTGGTATGGAATCCATACTCTATCCTTAAAATTTTCAAAAGCAGCCAATAAAGATTTCCTTGTTTTTGCAGAATATCTATACAAATTCAGCAATACATTAGTATCAAAAACAAAAACTGCCTTTTGCCATAATTCTTGTTTTTCTTTATTTGTTGGTTCTATAAATTCCTTGATTGTATTTTTCATATTGCAGCCCTATCAATAAATAGCAAGTAATTCTAATCCAATATAATCTTCATTAACATCAATGCTTTCAAATTCTTGCTTTTTTTCCGAAGCTATTTGTTTTCTTAACGCTCGATTTAGTCCCAAAAAATCTTTATAAATATCAAAAACTGGAAGTGGTTTATCTCTATAATATTTTCGAGATTCCAATCTTGCAATAATAGTTAACTCTTTTCCTTCATAATCTTCTAACTCATTATAGTCAATTAGCATATCTTCTTGTGATACTTTCCCTATTCCCATCCAGTAATCACAATCACCGCCCAATTCACAAAAAATAGGTATCTTTACCTTTGAATTTTTCAAAACAGAATTTATTAATTCCCGTTGATTATTATCTTCGTAATCTACCTGTGAAACAATCATATCTTTATATTGATCAATTAAATGAATCATATCGAATTGTTCAGGTATATAGATTTCGCCAGTAACTTTAATGATGGAAGATATTCTAACATCTTTAATTGAAATACCTTGATTATCATCAACATAGTCGATAAAATCATCTCTCCTTTGTAGAAGTTTTTCAAAATTGGAGCATTCCAATAAGTAGTTGGCTGATATATCTTCAATGTTATCCTTATCAGTAACCCTTGTTTCGATATTTTTTCCTAAAATCAAAGCCGAATACTGATCAACCTTCTTTTTATTAAAATAAATTAAATCTCCAAACATTTATTTTCACCTCAATCTGCATTACTTATCCTAAAGGAATATTCTGGTCTGTTTTTATTTTTTTGACCTCTTCAACAGAAAGACCGACAAATTCCGCAATCTTTTCAAGCGTTATTGTTCCATCTTCCAACATTTTCTTTGCAACATTTATCATTCCCTCTTTCAATGTCTGATTCCTCATATCTTCCATAGCCCGGCACATAATCTCGATTCCCTCCTTGCTCTCTTTGAAAAATCTCACCCTGTCCGCCAGTGTCCCATAGTACATATCCGCTGCGTCTGTGCAGGAGAAGTCATGCATTAACTTCCCGATTGGCGTATCTCCACGGTAAGCGCCATTTACATACAGTATGTGCGAACCGTCCTCAAATCTTTCCCCGGTTCCTAAAAAGCACCGCTCAATCGGATAGAGCGGCAGCCCTTTTCCCATTACGTCATTTTCCGTGATAAAGATTACCCACGTTTCCGGCAGCTTGTCGAAGTCCTCGCCTTTTTTCAAAAGGTTTGCGTCCATCATGCTGCTGTTGTACCTTGCCCTTTTTCTCCCGGCTCCTTTGTCGGAGCGCTGTACTTCTACATTCAGTTTTGCCCCTGTGCTGTCCGTAGCCAGGATATCCAGCCTCACTGAACGGTTCAGCAGGTTCTCCACAAATACCTGGGTGCGGACGTCCAGCACCTTTAAATCCGGTTTTTCCAGAACAATCTGCAATACCAGTTCTATGCTTGCCGTATCTCCCTCAAAACACTTTGTGAGGAAGTCATCATCAAGCAGGCGAAAACCTCTTAATCTCTGTAAATCTTCCTGATGTTTCTGGTCTATCTGTTCCGTCACTGTCAATCTTCCCACCTGCTTTCCCTTCCGTTTTCGTATCTCCATACTACCATAAACCTCCTGATTTTACAAGCCGGGAGCCAGCGCATTTCTGATTCCCGGCCTGTTTCTATTATCGTTTTTACATCTGCTGTATCTCATTTTTCAGCATACGCTTGATTTTGTCGCTCATGGTTTCCTTGCTCGTCTTGCTGAAATGAACCCGCACAATGTAGGTCGTCCGGCCAATCTTCTTCACCAGTGCAGGAGCGTCCTTAGCCGGTGCATTGGTGGTAGTGTCCTCTATGATTTTCTCGTTACTCATAAATGCTCCTTTTCATGCAATCAGGTTTTGTTATCCTTTCCTCACAATCTCCTTCGCCGCCGCTTTAGTCGCCATGGCTCCTTCCTCCCGGAAATTCTTTCCAGAAAAGAGAACCGGCGCACACCGTTCCAGTATGCGGTCATAAATCCTTGCGTGGGCAAGGTCTGGCGGCTTCTTGATTTCTTCCAGTTTCAGGTTTGTCGTGACAATCAGCGGCTTCTTGCTCCGATACCGGCTGTCAATGACGGTAAACACCTGCTCCATGGCATACTCGGTATTCCTTTCCACCCCTAAATCGTCAATGACAAGCAAGCTGTAATCGTCCAGACTGGCAATAAAGGCCGCCCTGTCCTCGGCAAACACGTCGGTCAGCCGGTTCAGGATAGACGGGAAATTTGTCATCAGTACCGGCACGTCACGGTCAAGCAGGGCATTGGCGATACATCCGGCAAAAAAGGATTTCCCGGTTCCTACGTCACCAAAGAGCAGAAGGCCGGTATTGTCCCGGTATGCCTCCTTCCAATGCTCCACATAGGCGTGCGCTTTCTCCATGACGGGGTTCTGGCCGTTATCGTTGGAGAAGGTGTAATCATAAAGGTATCTGTCCTGAAGCCCCTGCGCCTTCCGGCGTTTGACACGCTCCATGCGTTCCCTCTGTTCCTCCATGGCTTTCCGTTCCTCCTGCGCCTTCTGCTGGCAGGGGCAGAGGCAGCGGGGCATGAAATAGCCGGAGCCACCGAACCTGGGCACGACAGTCTGGCGGCTGCCACAGCATTTCTTACAGTGGATAAGCCCATCAGCCGGTTCTATGTATTCGTCCCCGGCAAGCTCCATATCCTCAGCGGCCCTGTCAATGGCCGCCCGGACTTCTGCGGTAATCTCTATCATATGTTTTCTCCTTCCTCTACGCTGTAATCACGTTTCCGGGCAGGCGGTTCCTCCTTCTTTTTGTCGGCGTTCGCCCAACGCCGGATTGTGGCGGCATGGTTTTTATACCCTTTTCCGCTGGATTCCATGTACTCGGACAGCCGCTCAATGTATTGCTCCCAAAGAGAGGGAAGTTCCGTCTGGAGTTCTGCCAGTTCTGCAGAAGATAGAAACACATTCCGGTATCTCCCATAGGTGTGTGTCTTATCCCCCTCTCTATTCTCTATACTCTTATCTCTAATCTCTTTATCTCTATACTCTAATATAGGCGGACATTTGTCCACCCGGCCATTGGACGGACAAATGTCCGTTTCCCCGGACGGGAGCAGGTTCTGACGTTTCAGCCTCATGCGCTCCTTTTTCTTCCGCTCCCCCTCGCTGGACGACTGGCCGATCAGCAGCTGGATGTCGCTCATGTAATAGGCTCCGTCCGTCAGTATCTCCACAAGCCCGAACTCCTGAAATATCTTCAAAGCCCGTTCCACCGTGCCTATCTGATGCCGGGTAAAGGTGGCTATGGTCTGCACGGTGTGGGGCAGGCAGTTATTCAGCAGGAGTACACCGCTGCTTTTCAGCGACATTAAATACATCTTGAGCAGGAGATTGGAGTACAGAAGGCCGTCCTGCATACTCTCCAGGATGACCATGGTTTCGCTGTTATAAAAATTCTCTTTCAGCTTGAGGTAATAAAATCGTCGGTTCTCTGTCATTTAGTTGCTCCTTTGGTTCAGAATGGGTTATTTCGGCGCCTGTACGCATTTTAAGGCGGCTTTTGGGGTGTCAGTGATAAAAAGTATTGCCTCCCCTCCGACACGCTCCGAAAGTGCTTGATTTACAAGGCTTTTTCCGCTTCTAAAGCGTGACATAAGCGCCTTTGTTTCCGTTTGCGCTCTGTGGCGTGTTTCCGCTTCATACGGGCGGCACATTCCCTACAGTATTTCGCCCGGTTGGAGCCGGGCAGGAAAAGAGCGCCACACTCGCTGCACCGCCTGCTTTCCAGCCGGTGGTAAAGCGCCGTTTCCAGTTGGTGGTCTAAGGGCAGCACCGCCGCACGGAACCAGCGGCAGAGCAGGGAGTGGGAAATGCTCTGGACACAGACGCACCCGTCCCCCTCGTCAAGCACGATACACTGGCCGTTGTCGTAGTTGCAGCACTCACGCACCAGCCGCCTCGCCCTGCGGTACTGCCGGTAGTCCATGGCCGGGATTCGCTCATGCCGCCTGTTTCCCATATCTCACCTTACAGCGGCACAAAGGCGGCTGCCCCTCCCTGAAAAGGAAAACCGGCTCCGGCACTTTCGCCCCCGTAGGCGCTGGCGGCGTGGGCGGCACGGGTATCTTTACGGTGATGGTGATTGTCATGGTGATAAATTGCTGTGTCATAATTCCTGTTCCTCCTTCTTTCTGACCGGTTCATTTTCCGTACTGGCCAACTGTTCCGCTGTCTTTTTCAGATTCTCCACCGCCTTGATGTCCTCCCGCATGACTTTCATTTTCTGGTACTGTACCGATTTCTCCGCTTTCAGGCGGTCGGCCTCGGCCTGCCATTTCTTCGGGGTGATTTCTTCGCCGTTGGCTTTCAGCTTTTCCAGATACCGGACGGCGGCCTCATATAACGCCAGTTCCGCACTGTGCTTCTGCTCAAACTGCTCCTTTTTCCTCCCCGGCTTCATCTTGTCGAACTGGCGGCGGGTTCCTTTGTTCCTCTCGTATTTCTCCCACATGGAAAGATGTTCGTTCAGCACTTTGATACGCCGCTCGGCGGTGACAATCTTCCCACGCAGGGAATAGTAATCTTTGTTCATGGCGGCCACTTTTTCATAAAGCTGCTCCATGGAAGTAATGTGGTTGCCGTTCAGGAAATTGAACAGGGCAGCGCTTTCTTTCAGGTTCCTTATCTTCCCATACCGGGAGCCGGGTTTCCCCTCTGACAGCTGTGCCTCGTAAAGCTGCACCATGATACTGTCTTTTCTTTCCGGTTTCCCCGCCTGCTCCTTTGTCCATTTATAGAGCCGGGTAATCCTTGCTTTAATCTCCTTTAGCAGCTTATTGTCGGCGGCAATCTGGCGATTGATATTTCCCTTCTCTGTGGCAATGCCTTTCCGCTCCATCTGGCTGGCGGCAACTCCCAGATGGATGGAAGGTATCTTGTCAATGCCCTGACGCTCGTAGGAGCGGTGGTCAATCCGTTCCGGCCTGCCCGCCGCCTCCAACGCTCTGTTGGCGTAAGCTGCCCAGGCAGCCCGCCATTTCTCTACATTCCCCTTGTCGTTCCAGTCGGTGGTGTCCTCCCGGTAGTTCTTCCAGCCGCCTTTGCCGTTGGGGATTCTCTGGCCGTTTTCGTCCAGTTCGTAGACCTTCCGGCATTTTGCTCCCCACTGCCCGTCCTCCTTTAACGGCCTGATGGTGAGCATGACATGGAAGTGGGGATTTCCGTCTTTCTTGTCATGGATAGAAAAATCCGCACACATACCGGCGGCGACAAAGGTATCGCTGATGAAAGAGCGGGCAAGCCGCAGCTGTTCCTCCCGGTTCAGTTCTACCGGCAGGGAAATCTCTATCTCACGGGCAAGCTGTGCGTCACGGGGCTTTTCAACCATCTCCACACTGTTCCAGAGAGTGCTTCGGTCTTGAAATTCCGACGGGGCATGGGGCGGCAATATGATTTCAGAGTGGACTACGCCACGTTTCCGGGTGTAATCATGGGTAAGCCCGTCCCATTCGTTGGTCATTTTGGTTCCGCTCCGGTAAGCGGCAGCGCCTACGGCGGACTTGGCCTTGCTGCGCTTGATAATCTGGACAGGCATATGGAATATGGCTATGGCGGTTCGCCTCCTTTCGGGTGGGGATAGATTGGCTTCGCTGGAAAGGGCAGACGCAGGGCGGGTGTCCTTTCCGGCGGTGCGCACAAGGGGTTTGGGGAGTGTAGCTCTCCATTGCGTCCAGAGGACGCCATGCCCCCGGCAGGGCGCACGCACCGGAACGGTGTATAAGTGCGCCGTTGGATTTTTAAGATTGTTGCGCACCTTAGCTTCTAGGCTCGTTTTTCAGCAGCCACATGACTTCCGGCAGGCGGGAAATAGCAGATAAAAACGCCTTGACTTCCTCGCCGGTCATAGCGGCAGCGGCAGGGAAGATACTTTCCAGAATTGCCCCATGCTCAATCAGGCGGCGTGTCCCGACCTTCCGCTCTGCGTCCGTTTTCCGGTTCAGGAGAATCTTCTGTCTATTCTCCAATTGGCGGATTTCTGTCTTTACTTTTTCCTGCTGGTTTTTCAACTTGTCTATATCTGACATTTGCGATCACCTCCTTTCGGGCGGCAAAAAAAGACAGCCGTTTCCGGTTGCCTCATGTGATAAAATGTTCTGTTTTTACAATTCACAAGCAAACTAATTTCTTTCCCTACACACGGTCAATATTCTCTGATAATCGTTTTTATCTTTTCGATTTTGAATAAAAGAGGGAGTATACACGCACCATATGATTAAGGCTTACCGACAGTTAAAATACAAGGGAAGGGAGCTGACAGCATGATTAAATATGACCGGCTCTGGTCTACCCTTAAAGAGCGGGAGATTAGCCAGTACAGACTAATCAAGGATTTCGGCATAGATAAAGCACAGCTTCATCGGCTGCGGAAAAACATGGTTGTCAAAACCATGATTCTCAACAACCTGTGCCGGATTCTAAACTGCCGTATTGAGGACATCATGGAGTATGTACCAGACGAAGATACGGACTAAAGGGGCAATGCAGATTTGGATTTGCAGAGCCTCTTTTTTTATTGCCTTCACCGTTCCTGCGCCGGCGGTTTCTTATCCAGGTAGAGTTTCCCGGCCATGACAGCGGCATGGTTCCTGATTTTGATTTCTCCCCGCTTCTCACTGGCTCTGGCGTTTTTGTAGCCCTCATCAGAGAGGAAAAATCGGTATCGCTCTCCGGGGAATCCCACCGGGCTGTCACTGTTCAGAATATCCACCGTTACCATGTGCCTTGTTTCCGGCAGGAACCGCTCCATGCCTGCCAGGTCATGCCCCTGCAGAACCGGCTCCCCCTTCCTGGCTTTGGCTGCGGCAAGCCTCCGAAGGATAGAATTATCCCGTTTTTCGATAAAGGCTGCCCGGTTATCCGCAATAAACCGGCTGCACTCCGGCTCCGCCAGTTTTTCCAGTTTCCGTATGGTATTCTCGACAATCACTTTTGAGAGTAGATCGTCCTTCCTTTCCAGAACCGGCACAATCTCTTTCAGCCCGGCAAGGGTTTCTTCCTTCGTTGGTGCGGCATACTGGTAGAGCATTTCCAGTTCGCTTTTGGTAAAATTCATTTCCCTTATTCCCTCCACTTCTTTTTCTCAAAATAGTTCCGCATTCGCTTTAATCCGCTCTTAACGGTCTGCTGTACTACAGATACGCTCACGCCTTCCTCTGCGGCAATCTCAATCAGTTTTTTGCCAAGTATGTAGCGTGCGTGGATACGCCTTGCCTGTATGTCCGTCAGATTATCCATAGCTTCGGACAGATGTTCCAGTGTGGCAAGGAAAAGCTGTTCTTCCTCCTGTTCCAGCAGAATCTCCTCCGGGGATTTGGCGGTAAAATCAAAGGCACAGTTTTCAATCCCGTCCTCACAGTCAAGGGAATAGTACGCCTTGTGATACCAGATTTTGCGGGAACGATTGTTTTCTTCCCTCCGCATAAGCAGCAAAGCCTCGGCCACCTCGTCCGATACCTCAATCATTGTGTCCGTGGCAAAAAGCGGGTAATAATATTTTTTCAGATTGATTGTCTGCATAGGCCGTACCTCATTCCGTCTGCTGGCGGCTGTAAAACTCACGCATACATTTCAGGCCACGGTGTACGGAACGGTTTACCACACTTTTGTCAACGCCTTCCTCTTTGGCAATCCGGGTAAAATCTAATCCCCTGATGTAATAGCCCTTAACACGTCTTGCCTGCATGGGAGTGATAATGGAGAGCGCCTCGTCCAGCATGGCAAGCAGCTTTTCATGGGCGGTCTGTTCCTCTTTCAACAGGATAATTTCTTCCGCTGACGGGCTGTGTTCCAGTGCGTACTTCTCCGTCCAGTCAAAAGCGTCAAGGGAGTAAAATGCCTTGTGGTAACGTGTCCGGCGGTCATAGTTGTACATCTCCCGGACAGACTGCACCATGACCTCGGCCACTTCGTCCGATACCTCCACAAACACGTCCCCGGTGTAGTAGGGATAACAGTACCTTAGATTGATTGTTTTCATGACTGACCTCCTAAAATACAGAGAGGACAGGCAGCGGTTTCCTGCTTGTCCTCCCCGAAAAAATGATAGGGAAAAAGTTCCCTTCACTGGTTAGCCCGAAATCGGCCAATCGTAGGGTCTGTATCAGAAAAATTTTTTGATTTTCTTCCGTACCGCCTCAATGCTGTCCTGTATGGCAGCTTTGGAGCAGCGGCAAAGCCCGGCAATCTCGGCATAACTCAAACCGTCCAATGCATAGAGCAGGAACCGGCGGCGCTGCGCCTCGGTACAGAGCGCAAGGGCGGCCTTAATCTCCAGCATGGTTTCTTTCCTGCATACCCACTGTTCCGGTGTCTGGTAGTAGCAGGAGCGCCCTTCGGTGAGGATTATGTACTCATCAAACTCCCGGCTGTCCCAGTGCCTCCGCTTTTCATGGGCAAGGTTTTCTTCCTTGTGGCCGGCTTTGTCCAGATACTCGTACACTTCGACTGTGACCTCCACGGACAGGGCTTGTCCGTCTATGTTGATGGTGACTTCCATCTTCCTTTCCTCCGTTCAAATTTTTTGCAAAGATTTCTGAACGGAGTGAGGCGGGGAACGGCAGTGGGGAGCATGTGCGCCTCCCAAGAAAACAAAAGCGCCCGGATGGTTAAATTCCATTCGGACGCATAAGATACGGTATTCAGTTAGAATATGACAAATTTCGCATTTGCTGTCAGGGTGTTCCTGTTCCGTATTCAGAATTTTTTTAACAGTGAACCTTCTGGCAGCTTGTGCCAAAACAAATGACTTTTCAAAACGGCTCCTCCTTACAGCCGCTTTATATGAACAACACAATATGCAAAAAGGCGGCTTTGCTTTTGACAAAACCGCCTGAAAATATTCATGTAAAATGAGCGCACAAAAGGCTCTGCCAAGCGGCGTTTTTTTTCTTTTCTGCCGCCAGGCAGACTATCTTGTTTTACGAAATCACTTACCGTTTTTCTATGTTAATTACTTTTTGTGTCCACTCCCGGTAAAAATTTTCTTCATGCGAAACAAGTAACACTGTACCGGGAAATTCTTCTAGTGCTGTTTTTAAAGAGTCTTTCGCCTGCACATCTAAATGGTTTGTTGGCTCGTCCAGTATTAGAAAATTACATGGCTTTAGCGTCAGCAAACACATTTTCACTTTTGCCTGTTCGCCGCCACTTAACGTTCCAATCGGCTGCATGGCGCGTTTGCTGGAAATGCCACATCTGGCAAGTGATTTACGCACCTCTTTCATCACCATTTCCGGGTAACTGTCTGAAATAATTTGTATGGGAGTTCTTGTTGTATCGTCCCATAATAAATCCTGTTCAAAATATCCGATAGTAACCTGATCGGAAAATTTATAATAACCATTCATTGACGAAATCTCTCCAATCAGTGTTTTCAGCAAAGTTGATTTGCCAATCCCATTGAAACCCGTAATCACTACTTTTTGCCCGCCCTTTATTGTAAAACCAATATCAGACAAAACCGGATAATGATAGCCTACGGACAAATGCTTTACGAAAAGGTGTTCTGTATTCGTAAATGGCATTGATGGAAAATGAAAATATGGCGTTATCTCTTTCTGGTCTAATGCTTCCATTTTTTCCATTCGTTCAAGCTGTTTCCTTCGTCCTCTCGCCATTTTTGACTTTCTTCCGGCAATATTTTTACGGATAAATTCTTCCGTTTTTTTAATCTCCTTTTGTTGGGCGGAATACTGGCGTACATAATCTTCCCGCAACAAAGTTTTCTTTCTCAAAAATTCAGAATAAGTGCCGTAATACTTTGTTATCGTATCGTTGTCAATATCACAAATCCGATTAGCAATTTTTTCTAAAAACGCATAGTCATGAGATACTACCATAAAAGCATTTTCAAGATTCGATAAGTAATCAGAAAGCCATAAAATATGCTCTTTGTCCAAAAAATTTGTTGGTTCGTCAAGCAATAGTACGTCTGGCTTTTCAAGAAGTAATTTTGCCAATATTACCTTTGCCCTTTGGCCGCCGCTCATCTGTTCAATGGGCCTTTCCAATCCTATCGCCAACAGCCCTAAACCATTCGCCACTTGCTCAATTTGAGTTTCGATAGAATAAAAGTCATAGATTTCAAGCTGTTCCTGATATCTCGCCGCAAGGTCAAGACATTCTGTATGCCCTCTGGCTGCTTTCTCATAAAGCTGCGTCATTTCTTTTTCAATTTGGTACAATCTCGAAAAAGCTGACTTCAAAAAGGAACGCATGGTAAGACTTTTCTCTATCTCTGCATACTGATCCAGATAACCAATCGATACTTGGGACTGCCAGATAATGCGTCCATTATCTGGAATTATCTGCTCTGTGCAAATCTTAATCAATGTGCTTTTACCTGTTCCGTTTTGTCCAACAATCCCGATATGCTCGCCTTTATTCAGAGAGAACGCTGCATTTTTGTAAAGCAGGTTATCCCCAAAAGAGTGTGTCAGTCCTTCGATTTCTAATAAACTCATGTTAATTACAATCCTTTCATTTGTTTTGCCTAACAGCAATACTGGTGTCTTTGAAGGTTTCATTTTGTATACCCATAGGGCACACTTGTCCATTCAGCCATTTCACAAGGTATAAAATTACTACCGTAAACGCAAAAAGGCAGAAAGCACCTGCACACATCTGTGTACTGCCTTCTGCCTATATGGATTCCTGTTCCTATATGACAAAAGGCTACAGACAAAACATTGTCCATAGCCTTTCACACGCTTAATCTGCATACGGAAAACAAGCAATAAATATACTGATAGTCAGAATAACTATTGCCCTGTTTTCCGATGAAATCTTAATGCGTTATTTATACGCCATACTCTGTACAATGTTTCATCGGAATGGATTGTACAGAGTTCAGTTTCTTTTTAGGTTGATTGGTCAAATAAAAATTCATTTCGGTTCTCCTAGAGGGAAATTCCCACGCCAACAATCATACTACACTCATACCCGTCTGTCAATGCCCTTCCGAACGCTTTTCAAATTCCATCGTAAATCAGTTCATGCAAAATGATTTCCTCTGCCTGCGCC
This sequence comes from Lachnospiraceae bacterium, assembly GCA_910573755.1. GTDB lineage: Bacteria > Bacillota > Clostridia > Lachnospirales > Lachnospiraceae > 1XD8-76. The sequence goes on from CAJTBO010000034.1 coordinate 49,354, forward strand.
TTACAGTTATTTGCCAGCCCCACCCATTTCATCTGGTCGGCTGCTTTCAGTTCCTCGGTCACACCGGCGGCCTTCATCAGCTGCGGCATAAGAATGTCCATTCGCTCATTGGCGGCCCCGTCAATCTCCAACAAATGGGGATAGAGTTTTTCCGTCAGGAGCAGGCTGGTATACAGCCCTTTCCGGTGTTCTTTCAGATAGCGAAGCCTCATGCGCCCATACTTGCCGATTGGCGTGTCCGGCTGCTCTTTTAATACCAGATTCGGGAGATAGTAATCTCCAACTTTTGTATAAGTCAGTCCATTCATGTGTATGCCTCCTTGTCTTTTCTGTGGTATGCCAGCCGCCTACATAGCAGCTCTGGCTGACATTGGTGCTTTTGGGGGTTCTTTCTTTGGCAGGCTGCTGGCCGGGATAAACACACCGTTTTCCATATCCTCGGCACGGATAGCGGCTTTCTTCGCCTCGATTTCAGACTTTTTCTTTGCCTTGATTTTATCCTCGTACCGTTTCTGTGTCCCATTGGCCTTGCGCCGGAGATACGCCTGGTGCAGCTTGTCCTTGCGTTCCTCTTTCTTCCGCAGGGCTTCCAGTTCCTCCGGCGTGAGGTTCACTTCCCCGAAGTGGGGCGGTATGTACCTTCCGACAAAATTGAAGTAAATCTCAACCTCCTGCGTGGTTTCAATGCTGCCTTTCCGGTCACGCTCATGGACAAGGATTTTCTCCACAAACTCATTCAGCATGGTGGTAATCACAGCCATACGGCTTGACCACCGGCTCTGCCGGTGGTTTGGATGAACCCCTCCGGGGCATTTTTCGGTACCGCCTATAGGCGGTGTCTAAGCAACCCCTTTTTCGGTGCTGCCTA
>CAJTBO010000035.1 GCA_910573755.1 Lachnospiraceae bacterium
CTCCGTACAACGTAACTATTTTAAAATTTGACAAAAAAATAAGCCGCAAAAGGCTTGTATAAAGGATTATTTAAAATTTGAATGACTTAAAAGTGTTTAAAACCCGTCCTACGATCTATGCGTCGGGAGAGCGAACCTCGCTGTATTGTTCTGCGGCGGTATTGATAGTCTGCCTGCGGAATCTGCAGCTTTACTGGAGGCGGAGCAAAGGAATAAAGGAAAAGACGGTTCTGACAGGTTACATTGCGGGGGTGATCATCGTCAGTGTGTGGAGTTCGGGGGAAGCGCTGATCCGTATGTAGAGGATCTGTGACGGCAGTTCCCGATAAAAAATCACCAAAACGCTTGCATTTTTGGGAAAAAGTGATATACTGGTTATGTTATATGAGGATTACAGGATGAAGAGTGGGCTTGCAAGTCCACTCTTTTCATGTGTGAAGGACGCCCTGCCGGTATATGCATACGGCGGCGGGGCATCAGGAAGAAGATCAGGGAGAATGTATGTCAAAACGGGAAGATTATGAGGCGGGATTTGAAAAGATACTGCTTCCGGTCACAGAGGAGAACGGCGTGGAGATCTACGACGTGGAGTATGTGAAGGAGGGGAGCGACTGGTATCTGCGGGCTTACATCGACAAGGAGGGCGGTGTAACGATAGAGGACTGCGAGAAGGTGAGCCGGGCGGTTTCCGATATTATGGACAGGGAGGATTTTATTAAGGATGCCTATATTCTGGAGGTGAGTTCTCCGGGACTGGGACGGGCGCTGAAGAAGGATAAACATCTTTCGCGCAGCATCGGGGAAGATGTGGAGATAAAGACCTATAGGCCGATCGGGAAACAGAAGGAATTTTCTGGCGTCCTGAAAGCTTTTGATGAAGAAAGCGTTACGATAGAAACAGAAGAAGCCGTGAGTATGAAATTTGCCAGAAGCGATGTGGCGCTTATCAGACTGGCGTTAGACTTTTAAATCAGGAGGAAAGATCAATGAACAGCGAATTATTACAGGCACTTGATATGCTGGAGAAGGAGAAGGAGATCAGCAAGGATATTCTGTTTGCGGCGATCGAGGATTCTCTGAAGGCGGCCTGCAAGGAACACCTCGGCAGAAACGAGAATGTGGTGGTGGAAGTGGACAGGGAGACGGGAGATTTCCATTGCTTTTATGAGAAAGAGGTCGTGGAGACGGATGACGATATCGAGGACGACGCCCTGCAGATATCCGAGGAGGAAGCGCAGAAGATCGCTGCCGGGGTTGTTGCCGGGGATGTGATCAGACTGGAAGTGGATTCCGCGGAGTTCGGAAGGATCGCAGCCGGAAAAGCAAAGAATGTGATCCTGCAGAAGATCAGGGAGGAAGAGAAGAGTTCCGTTTACAATCTGTATAAAGATAAGATCGGGCAGGTGGTCACGGGTATCGTGCAGCGGCAGGTGGGAAATACCATCAGCATCAATCTGGGAAAAGCGGATGCGCAGCTTACCGAGAAGGAAATCGTGCCGGAGGAAAACCTGCGCCTTACGGAGCGGGTGAAGGTTTATATCCTGGGCGTTCCGGAGACAAAGAAAGGGTTCAGGATACTGGTCAGCAGGACCCATGCGAATCTGGTCCGGAAGCTGTTTGAGGAGGAAGTGACGGAGATCAAGGACGGCACGGTGGAGATCGTCAGTATCGCGAGAGAGCCGGGGAGCAGGACAAAGATGGCGGTGCGTTCCAATGTGCCGGATGTGGACCCGGTCGGCGCCTGCGTAGGTCAGGGCGGAGCCAGAGTGGATGCGGTGGTTGCCGAACTGAGAAACGAGAAGATAGATATTGTGGAATGGGACGAAAATCCGGGTAACTTTATTCAGAATGCATTGTCCCCGGCGAAGATCGTGGCGGTATTTGCAGATCCGGAAGAGAAGACGGCGAAGGTGGTCGTACCCGATTACCAGCTTTCCCTCGCCATCGGCAAGGCGGGACAGAACGCAAGGCTGGCTGCAAAGCTGACAGGATATAAGATCGACATTAAATCCGAGACACAGGCGAAGGATGCGCCGGGCTTCCGTTATGAGGATTATCTGGACGACGAATATGAAGACGGCGAGTACGAAGACGGATATGAAGAAAGCTATGAAGAGGGTTATGAGGAAGAATACGCAGAGGATGATTATGAAGGATCTGTAGAGGAAAGTTCGGAAGAAATGCTGGAAGAAAATGCCTCCGAAGAAGTCTATGATGAATAGGCAGGAAATAAAAAACAGAAAGGCTTGAGATGACAAAGAAAATTCCCATGAGGCAGTGCATTGGCTGCGGGCAGATGAAAAGTAAAAAAGAATTGCTGCGGATCTTAAAGACGCCGGAAGGTGAGATCACAATGGATGTTACAGGCAGGAAGAACGGAAGAGGCGCATATCTGTGCATTTCCGGAGAATGCCTGCAGAGAGCGGTCAGGACAAAGGGTTTAGAGCGTTCCTTCCAGATGAAGATCCCGCCGGAGGTTTATGAAAGGCTGGAAAAGGAGTTTAAAAATATAAATGGTAAATAAAGTATACTCAATGATAGGTCTTGCGGAAAAGGCGGGCAATGTGGTAAGTGGTGAGTTTTCTACGGAAAAAGCTGTTAAAAGCGGAAAAGCCTGTCTGGTTATTCTGGCATCGGATGCTTCCGGGAATACCAGAAAACATTTCTCCGATATGTGTGCTTATCGAAACATCGGACTTTGTGTCTACGGAAACAAAGAAGAACTGGGGCACGCGATCGGAAAGGAAATGAGAGCGAACCTTGCCGTTACAGACAAAGGATTCGCAGATGCGATCCGAAAGCGGATTGAAGAATTAAAATAAGAAGATAGGATGCTGGAAGGAAAGATGCGGAACTGGGATAGACCGAGCTGAAAGCGAGGGATACGAACAAAAAGCGAAGCGTTTGTGAGTAGGAGGGAGAACAGTATATGGCAAAAATGAAAGTACATGAACTTGCGAAAGAGTTGGAGATACAAAGTAAAGAGATCATTACATACCTGAAGGAAAAGGGTATGGAAGTAAAAGCGGCACAGAGTTCCATTGAAGATGAAGCGATCGCTCTGGTAAGAGGGCACTTCAAAACAGGAGGAAAAGAGCCCGGAAAGGCGGCAAAGGAAACTGCCGCCGCAACGGAGGGGCCGGTGGAAAGGAAAGCAGTACAGAATACATCTGCTGCGGAAAAAACAAAGATGGAAAAAGAAGACAAGGCGGAAAAAGCAGGTGCGGGGAAGGGTGCGCCTGAAAAGAGGCCCGCATCGGAAAATGCAAAGCCGGAGGAGATGCCCAGAAAGAAGAAGAAGATCATCATCATCAATAATTCCGGCAACAGCAAAATGCAGGGAAACAGAAACGGCGACAGAAATGCGGACAGAGGCGGCAGAGACAGAAGGCCCCAGGGGCAGCAGGGACGCCCTCAGGGACAGAACCGTCCTCAGGGGAACGGCGCAAGGCCGGTATCCGCGGCGAATCCCTACAGGCCTTTGATTAAGCCCAGCGTTAAGCCCCAGCCGGTAACCAATGATTACGGAAACCGGAACCGGATGCAGAACAATAACAACAGGTCCGCATCGGGCGCTTCTTCCGCACCGAAGGAGGAGGTAAAACCGGCAGTAAAAGCAGCCGCTGAAAACACTGCGGCTGCAGGGAAAGAGAGCAGGGTAAATGAGGCACCTCGCACAAACAATGGGGAGAGACGCAGTGAGCAGAGAAACGGTGAGAGAAGGGAATTCCAGAACCGGGAAAATAACGGCGGCAGAGAGCGGCAGGGCGGCCGCCCCTCTAACGGCGGCAAAAACGAGGGCAGAAGAGGCGAAGGCCAGAATCGCCCGGGATATCAAAATGGCCAGAAGGGTCAGACGGGCGGTGCTGCTGGGAATAAACCTTTTAATAATAACGGGCGCGGTACTAGACCGGATAGCAGAAACGCAGCTCCCGGAAAACGGGCAGGACAGGGTAAAGGCTTTGCAATGGATACACAGCCGGCTCCTGCAGAAAAGAGGCCGCAGGATGAAAAACGACGCGGAAATCAGGACAGGGACAAACGCTCCAGAAAGGATATGATCTACGAGGAGGAAGAGAAAACGGCTCTGAAGAACAAGGCAGGCCGCTTTATCAAGCCGGAAAAGAAAGAGGCAGTGGTGGAGGAACAGATCAAGGTGATCACGCTGCCGGAGAAGCTGACCATCAAGGAGCTTGCCGACAAGATGAAGATGCAGCCTTCCGTTATCATCAAGAAGCTGTTCCTTGCCGGTCAGGTCGTGACCCTGAATACGGAAGTCTCCTATGAAGAGGCGGAGAATATCGCGATCGAATATGATATCATCTGTGAGAAGGAAGTGCAGGTGGATGTCATTGAGGAACTGCTGAAGGAAGAGGAAGAGGATGTGAGCAAGATGGTGAAACGTCCGCCGGTAGTCTGCGTCATGGGACACGTAGACCATGGTAAGACATCCCTTCTGGATGCGATCCGCAAGACAAATGTAACGGATAAGGAAGCCGGTGGTATTACACAGGCGATCGGTGCATATACTGTAAACGTTAATAATGCGAAGATCACGTTTTTGGATACGCCGGGACATGAAGCCTTTACCGCGATGCGTATGCGCGGTGCCAATGCGACGGATATCGCGATCCTGGTCATTGCGGCGGATGACGGCGTAAAACCGCAGACAGTGGAAGCCATCAACCATGCGAAGGCGGCAGGCGTGGAGATCATCGTGGCAGTGAACAAGATCGATAAACCCACTGCCAATGTGGAAAAGGTAAAACAGGAGCTGATGGAGTACGAACTGGTTCCCACAGACTGGGGCGGCAGCACGGAGTTTGTACCGGTATCCGCAAAGAGCGGCGACGGGATCGAAGATCTGCTGGAGACGATCCTGCTGACGGCGGAAATTCTGGAATTAAAAGCAAATAAGAAGAGAAAAGCGAGAGGCCTTGTGATCGAGGCGGAACTGGATAAAGGACGGGGCCCCGTGGCAACCATTCTGGTGCAGAAGGGAACCTTGAAGATCGGCGATTTTGTATCGGCGGGCGCAAGCTACGGCAAAGTCAGGGCGATGATCGACGATAAGGGAAAACGCGTCAAGGAGGCGGGGCCTTCCATGCCGGTAGAGATCCTGGGACTTTCCGACGTACCGGCGGCAGGCGAGGTGTTCCTTGCCCACGACAGCGATAAAACGGCAAAGAGTTATGCGGAAACGTATCTTTCCCAGCACAGGGAACAGATGCTGGCGGATACCAGAGTCAGAATGTCTCTGGACGATCTGTTCTCCCAGATCAAGGAGGGCGATCTGAAGGAACTGAACCTTGTGGTGAAGGCGGATGTACAGGGTTCCGTGGAAGCGGTGAAACAGAGCCTGTTAAAGCTCAGCAACGAGGAGGTTGTCGTGAAGTGCATTCATGGCGGCGTAGGCGCGATCAACGAGTCCGACGTGACGCTGGCTTCGGCATCCAACGCGATCATCATCGGCTTTAACGTAAAGCCGGATGTACAGGCGAAGGCTACGGCGGAACGCGAAAAAGTGGACGTAAGGCTCTACGATGTCATCTACAAGGCGATCGAAGATGTGGAGCGCGCGATGAAGGGCATGCTGGCGCCGGTCTACGAGGAAAAGGTGACCGGCCATGCGGAGGTGCGGCAGATATTCAAGGCTTCCGCGGTGGGAAATATCGCCGGTTCCTATGTGCTTGACGGTGAGTTCAGGCGTGAGAGCCTGATCCGTATCTCCCGTGAGGGCGAGCAGATCTATGAAGGAAAACTTGCATCCCTGAAGAGATTTAAGGATGATGTAAAGGAAGTCAGGGCCGGTTTCGAGTGCGGTTTCGTATTCGAGGGCTTTGATCAGATACAGGAACTGGATATTGTGGAAGCCTATATCATGGTAGAGGTACCACGGGAATGAAGCACATAAACTTACGAAGGAAGTTTATGTGCGCTACGGTGCGATACGCGTAGCGAATTGCAGCGGTTCCCGCTATAAACTTACGAAGGAAGTTTATGTGCGCTACGGTGCGATACGCGTAGCGGATTGCAGCGGTTCCCGCTATAAGCTATGGAAAGTTCCTGTAGAAAAAGAGGAAGCGATATGAGAAAAAACAGTTTAAAAAATACCCGGATCAACGGAGAGGTGCAGAGGGTTCTTGCGGAGATCATCCGCAACGACATTAAAGATCCCAGGATTCACCCCATGACATCCGTTGTGACCGTGACGGTGGCGCCGGACTTAAAGACCTGTAAAGCGTTTATCAGCGTGCTGGGTGATGACAGGGCGGCGGAAAATACGCTGGCGGGCTTAAAGAGCGCCGGCGGATATATCAGAAAGGAGCTGGCAAGGCAGATCAATCTGCGCAATACGCCGGAGATCACTTTTGTGATGGATCAGTCCATTGCCTATGGCGTCAATATGTCCAAAAAGATCGACGAGGTGATGGCGTCCATGCCGGAGCGGAATGAAGAAGATGTGACGGGTGAAGAGCAGGCATAAACAGACAGTCTCCGGGCGGCGGGCAAAATGCCTGCGCAGGGAGGCGGGATATAGAAAAGAGGTTGGTGTAATGAATATCAGGGAAATATGCAAAGATGCAGAAAGAATCGGGATCAGCGGGCATATCAGGCCGGACGGCGACTGTGCCGGTTCCTGTCTGGGACTTTCTCTGTATTTGAAAAAGCTGTTTCCGGAAAAGGAAGTGAAGGTTTTTCTCGAGAAGCCGGCGGATATTTTTTCCTGTATCAAGGGTTTTAGCGAGATTGTGGTGCTGGAGGAGGGAATGCCGAAGGTGGAGCCCTTTGACGTGTACTTTGCGCTGGATGCCCGGAAGGACAGACTGGGCGCGGCGGAGAAGTTTTTCGAGGAAGCGGAAACGACAGTCAATATCGACCATCATGTCAGCAATGCGGAGGGCTGCGGTACCTATAATTACGTGTATCCCGAGGCAAGTTCCACATGTGAGCTGGTGTACGAACTGGTGGAGGAGGAGATGCTGGATGCGGATATTGCGGCGGCGCTGTATATCGGAATCGTGCATGATACCGGCGTGTTCCGGTACTCCTGCACTTCTCCGAAGACCATGCAGGCGGCGGCAAAGCTGATCGGCACGGGGATCGATTTCCCGAAGCTGATCGAAGAGACTTTTTATGAGAAGACTTATGTGCAGAATCAGATCATGGGGCGGGCGCTCCTTGAGAGCATGCTGATCATGGACGGAAGGTGCATTGTCAGCTATATCGATAAAAAGACGATGGATTTTTATCAGGTGACAAGCAAGGATTTCGAGGGTATCGTCAGCCAGATCAAACTGACAAAGGGAACGGACTGCGCGGTCTTTATGTATGAGATCAGGACGCTGGAATACAAGGTAAGCCTTCGATCGACCGACAAGGTCAACGTGGCGAAGGTGGCGGAGATGTTCGGCGGCGGCGGCCATGTGAGAGCTGCGGGTTGTACGATGAACGGCACTTTCCACGATGTAATCAACAATTTAACGGTACATATAGAAGAGCAGTTGGAGGGCGCAGGTGCTTAACGGAATACTGGTCATCAGAAAAGAACAGGATTATACCTCAAATGATGTGGTGGCGAAACTGAGAGGGATTTGCCGGCAGAAAAAGATCGGACATACCGGAACACTGGATCCGAACGCGACAGGCGTGCTGCCGGTGTGCCTCGGAAACGCCACAAAACTCTGCGATATGCTGACGGACCGCAGCAAGGAATATATTGCGGAGCTGATGTTGGGGATCACCACCGATACACAGGATATCTGGGGACAGGTGCTGACGGACAGCGGAGAGAAATGGCGGGAGCTGTCTGAGGAGGAAATAGAAAAGACGGTTGCTTCCTTTCGGGGAAAACAGCAGCAGATACCGCCCATGTACTCGGCGCTGAAGGTAAACGGAAAACGCCTTTACGAACTGGCGCGTGCAGGCACCGTGATAGAGAGGAAAGCACGCGAGATAGAAATAGAAGAGATAGAATTGCTGCCGCCGGAAGGATGCCCTGAAACAATGGCACATCGGGCGGCTTATTTTTCCATACTGCCAAAACTCAGGATCAGGGTGGTCTGCTCCAAGGGCACTTATATCCGGACAATCTGTCAGGATACAGGCGAAAGACTGGGATGCGGCGCCGTCATGAGTTCCCTTGTGCGGACGAGGGTGGGGAATTTCCGGCTCGAAGATGCGTATACCCTGTCCGAAATAGAAAAAATCAGGGACAGTGCGGGGCTTGAGAGCGTGCTGATACCGGTGGATGAGTGTTTCGGGGCATATCCGGCGGCGCTGGTGCGGGAGGATGCGGTGCGTTTTTTGAAAAACGGGAACGAACTGCGGCTTTCCATGGCGGAAATGACCGGGGAGGAAAAAAAAGGTTTTGCCGCGCTTGAGGAGGGAAGCCCGGTCCGGATCTATGACCGCAATAAAATATTCTATGGGGTTTACCTGCTGCAGAAGCAGAGACAGGTATTGAAACCGTGGAAAATGTTTTTGCCCGTATAGAGGGATTTGACCGAAGGCGTAAAAGATTGCAGCGGCCGCACAGGAGAAAAGGAAAATGCAGATCATCGAAAAGGAAACAGGGTTCCAATTACATAAACCGTCGGCGGCAGCCATCGGAAAATTTGACGGTATTCACAGAGGGCATCAGAGCCTTTTGCGGCATGTTTTAGAGCAGAAGGATAAGGGTCTGCAGGCGGTTGTATTTACCTTTGACCCTTCCCCGGCGGTACTTTTTACGGGGACGGGCCTGCCGGAGCTCACCACGAGACAGGAGAAGAGAAAGCTTTTTGCGGAACTGGGGATCGATGTGCTGATCGAGTTTCCGCTGACTTATGAGAGCGCCGCCATGCCGGCGGAGCGGTTTATCGAAGAGGTGCTGGCGAAGCGGATGAAAGCCGCCTATATCGCGGCGGGAGGGGATCTGTCTTTCGGAAAAGACGGAAAAGGCGATACGGCTCTGCTGAGGGAGTATGCCGGGCGGTGCGGATACCGGACGGATATCATAGAAAAAGTCTGCCTGAACGGTGTGGAGATCAGTTCCAGTTATGTGAGGGAAACGGTGAAAGCGGGCGATATGGAGAAGGCGGAGGAACTGATCGGCGGTGCGTACAGCGTGAGCGGCGTCGTAGCCCACGGAAAAAAGCTGGGCAGAAGGCTTGGGATGCCAACCGTAAACCTTCTGCCGGAGAAAGAAAAGCTTCTGCCGCCCTACGGCGTCTATTTTTCGGAGGTCCTTTTGGGAGAGCGGACTTATAAAGGCATCACCAATATCGGCTGCAAACCCACGGTAAACGATGAAAAGCAGGCGGGGGTGGAAACCTATCTCTATGACTTCGCCCAGGATATCTACGGGAAAGAGATCACGGTCAGGCTGTTTTCATTCCACAGGCCCGAGAAAAAGTTCGGGTCGGTGGAGGAATTAAAGCGGCAGATGGCTGCGGATATCGCAAAAGGAAGATATTATGAGCATCCCTGATATTATTTTTGTTGAAAGATGTCGATAAAACGGTTATAATGGACAGGTAGGCTCGTCAGACATTCTGCAAAAGGCAGGTTTTCCGGCCGGAAAAGCCGGGTATCTGACGGGCAGAAGATAAGTACATAAGAGCACATACCGGATACGGGATATCCGGCAGGGGGATGAAAAATGGAAGCTGGCATTATACTATCGATGGCTGGGGGATTAGGGCTCTTTCTGTATGGCATGCGCCTCATGAGTGACAGCATTGAAAAAGTGGCAGGCGCCAGGCTCAGAAAGATTCTGGAAATGTTCACCACAAACCGTTTTACCGGCATTTTGGTAGGATTTATCTTTACGGCATTGATTCAATCTTCTTCGGCATGTACTGCTATGGTGGTCAGCTTTGTAAACGCGGGGCTGATGACGCTGTATCAGGCGGCGGGAGTCATCTTTGGTTCCAATATCGGAACAACAGTAACAGCACTTTTGGTATCTTTTAAACTGGAAAAATTCGCGCCTGTGATCTTGCTTGCAGGTGTGCTTTTGGTGATGTTCTGCAGGAAGCAGAAGGTGTCGAAGTTCGGGGAAGTGATCGTGGGCTTCGGCGTGCTGTTCATGGGGCTTTCCACCATGTCCAGCGCCATGGCGGGGCTGAAGGAGTCGCCTTTTATCATGGGGATGTTCGCGTCCCTGCAGAGCCCTGTTCTCGGCATTTTACTGGGCTTTGTGCTGACGGCGATCATCCAGAGCTCTTCCGTTACGGTCAGCATCATGGTGCTGATGGCGAATCAGGGGCTGATGGGACTGGATATGTGCATGTACATTACGCTGGGATGTAATATCGGCGCCTGTACCACGGCGATTTTGGCTTCCCTGACCGGTAAAAAGGACGCAAAGCGGGCGGCGATGATCCATCTGCTGTTCAATGTGTTCGGTACCATCATCATGTATATCATTCTGCGGCTGGCAATGGACTGGATCCTTAAGATGTTTATCAGTATGGCGGGAGATAACCCGGGACGTATCGTGGCGTATGCGCACCTGTTTATCAAGATATTCCTTGTGATCGTGCTGACGCCGTTTATCGGCGGTATCGTGAAGCTGACCTATCTGATCATACCGGGCGACGATAAGAAGATCGGCTACAGAGACAGCTTCCAGCTCAAGTATATCGGTAACAAGGTGGTACTGAATCCGGCTACGGCGGTGGTGGAAGTGATCAAGGAGATCGACCGTATGGCTTCCCTTGCCAGCGAGAATTTAAATCGTGCGATGAATGCGCTGATCACGCTGGATGAGGAGGATATTCAGGAAGTCTATTCGGTGGAGGAAAATATCAATTTCCTGAATCATGCGATCACCGGTTATCTGGTAAAGATCAACCAGACAACGCTGCCGATAGAGGACGCGAAGATGATCGGCGGGTTGTTCCATGTGGTGAATGACATCGAACGGATCGGCGACCATGCGGAAAATATCGCGGATAACGCGGTAAAGAGAAAAGAAGGCGATATTTCCATCAGCAAGGACGCACAGCATGAACTGGGCGAGATGCTGGATATGGTCAACACGATCATCCGGTATTCCGTGGATATGTTTGCGAACGGTACGATAGAGCATCTGCAGGATATCGTGCAGCTGGAGGATGCGGTGGATGAGAAGGAGAGGGAACTGCAGCAGAACCATGTGGACAGACTGACAAAGAACGAGTGTACGCCGGCTGCGGGAATGCTGTTTTCGGATATCGTTTCCGGACTGGAGAGGGTTTCCGACCATGCCACGAATATCGCGTTTTCCATTTACAGCAGCGATAACGAGGAAGTGGAGGGCTGAGCGGGCTGCCGCATAATGTCCAGGTGATCGGCGCGCCGTTTGCGCGGCTGCCGTGAGATGCCGGCTTGCAGCCATCCGCCCTGTCTTTCAAGCTGTCGTGCTGTTTACGCGGTTGTCGTGAGATGCAGGTGTCGAGGACTGCGGGCTTCAGAGGAAAGGGATATTACAATAGAACTTATGATAAAAACAGTGCAGTTTGGAAAGAGTAAATATAGAAAAAGGGTATTATATTCCTGCGGAGTGTTTCTCGCCGCAGGAATGTTTTTCGTGATGGGCTTCGGGGCGGAGGCAAAGGAAAAGGTGTCCAGAAGCGAAGTGATGCTGAAACCCATAGGGATCAACAGTATCATGGATCCGGAAAAGAGCGATGAGGAAATTCTTGCGGAGGCGGAAACGATCGAGCTGTTCGGCTATAAGAATCTGGGGATCGCCAATGTGGAAAACAACCTGAATATCAGGGAGGGCGCGGACGAGGGTACAAAGCTTGTGGGAAAGATGCCGAAGGATTCCGCCTGTGAGATCGTGGGACAGGAAGGGGAATGGTCCAAAGTTACCTCCGGCAAGGTGGAAGGGTATGTAAAGACCGAGTTTCTGTATACCGGATCGGATGCAAGGATCAAGGCGCTGGATCTGATCTCCACCTATGCGGTGGTGCATGCGGACGCCCTCAGGGTAAGGCAGGAGCCCAGTACAGAGGCTTCCATCTACACGCAGGTCGCCCAGGGGGAGATGCTGGAGTATGTGCAGACGCTGGAAAACGGCTGGGTGGAGATCATGCTGGACGATGAGACGGTGTATGTCTCCGGGGAATATGTGGAGCTGGAGGACAAGCTGGAGACGGCGGTAACGCTGACGGAACTGCTTTACGGCGCGGGAGTTTCTGACGTTCGTGTCAGTATCTGTGAGTACGCGAAACAGTTTCTGGGGAACCGGTATGTGTACGGCGGCAGTTCCCTGACGAAGGGGACGGACTGCTCAGGGTTCACGATGCGGGTCTACCAGCAGTTCGGGATCTCGCTTCCCCATTCTTCGAGGGCGCAGGCAAACATGGGAACGAAGATCAGCGCATCGGAGGCAAAGCCAGGGGATCTGTTTTTCTATGGCGGCAGAGGGTATATCAACCATGTGGCGCTCTATATCGGAGGCGGTCAGGTGATCCACGCCAGTTCGCCGAAGACCGGGATCAGGATCAGCAGTTGTAATTACAGGACGCCGGTGAAGGTGGTAAGGATCATCAATTCTTAGGTGGTATGATGCTAAGTGGATATATGAGGACAAATCGTTATTTAAAGTAGGATTGCTATTTTATGTTTTTGTATGAAGAAGTTTAATAAATAGTATATAATAAAGTTTGAGGCCGCTTTATTGTACATGTAAAATGATATAACAGCAGTAAACATTTTTAGGAAGGAAATTTGTGTATATGGTTTCAGAAAAACGAAATTATATTGTAATAAATACAGAGCAGGCAAAAGGTATTACTTCTAAATATCTGAGGGACCAATTGTTTGATATGGAAAATATAAGTTTTGGGTTACCTGAAATATATGACAGATATAATATTTGGAATGTACCAATATTATATAAAAAAGAAGTAATTGGGGAGATAGCTGTAAATGCTTATTCAAGAGATGTAGATAAAAAAATGTCATCTGATATAAGTATTTTAGATGGAAGAAAGAAAAAAATTGACATAGGGAAGCCTGTTTCTATAAAGAAATGTAAAAAGAAAAAAGAGAAGTATATAGTGTCTGATTTAGAGAATATGGTATTGAAAGGAAGAGCTGAAAAAGTATTAAAGCAGTTGCCGGAGAAATCTATAGATATGATTTTTACTTCTCCGCCATATTATAATGCAAGAAAACAATATTCAGAATTTGACACATATGAAGATTATTTGGCACTTATAAGAAAAGTAGTACGTGAATGTAATAGAGTCCTTATAGATGGAAAATTTTTTATTATTAATTCTTCGCATGTATTAGTACCGAGAGCGAGCAGAAATGAGTCGTCATCCCGAATAGCTGTTCCATTTGATATTCATCAAATATTTATGGAAGAGGGTTTTGAATTTGTTGATGATATAATATGGGAAAAACCGGAAGGTGCAGGTTGGGCAAGCGGGCGTGGGAGAAGATTTTCTGCAGATAGAAATCCTATGCAATATAAGGCTGTACCAGTAACAGAATATGTTATGGTTTATAGAAAAAAACCAGCGATTATTGTTGATCATTTTATTAGAAATCATCCTAATCAGAATATCATTCAAGAGTCGAAAATAACAGATGGATATGAAAAAACTAATATTTGGTACATATCACCAGCTAGAGATAAAAGACATCCGGCAATATTTCCTAAAGAGTTGGCAGAGAAAGTAATAAGATATTATTCGTTTAAAAATGATGTTATTTTAGACCCATTTGGAGGTATTGGGACAACTGCAAAGGCAGCAGCAGAATTAAAAAGAAGATTTGTGTTAATAGAATGTTCTGAAGAGTATATAGAAAGCTCTAAAATTGATTTAGATAATTTGAATAGTTTAATAAATCCTTTTGAATATAAATATATTGATTATTCTGATTTGCCAGATGAAGAGGAGGAGCGGTTTGATTTATATGAAATGATACGAACATTAGAAAATATGGATGTTACCAGAGACGATATTGCAAAAACTATAAAAAATGTATATGCAGAAAAATTATTTAGAAACGGAGTATAAGCAAATTATGTCAGTATATGATGAATATAATGAGATAGGGAGAAATAATATTAAAGCTACAAGTTCAGATTTTATAAATATGGTAGGTGAAGAAGGTGTCAAGGATATTGTAAAAAAAGTTTTTCTTGGTGACAATGTTCGTGATGTTACAGAATTTATTACACAAAGAAGGTTAATAAATTCTTATTCAGCTATGTTGGAATTATATTTAAAGACTTTTAATTTACATAATGATTCAATAAAGGAATTTATTGAATTTATAGCAAAAGATTTACAGAAAACTAAGGGTGATGCAAAACTTTTAGACTTGTGGTTGCTTGGTTTGACTAAAAAGGGCTTGGATAATATTGTCAGAACAGAAGAGAATATTGTAGATTATCAATTTTCATTTGAAAGTTCTGTTAATGATACAGTGGAAGATTTAAAGAAAAGCTATGGTGAATTGTCAGGAACTATTGAGATGAACGGTAGTGTAATTAATTTAAATTGGAATATTATGGTTTTGATGTTTATTGCTATAGGCGCACAAACATTAAGCATACGTGGTTCGGCAAAATCTATGAATGGAAAGATGTTTGAAAAACTTGTTTTGGGAGCATTATTAACAGTTCTGGGATTTACTTTTCTCTCTGGGCCACCATGTAAAGTTGATAAAACAAAGAGACTATTTTGGTTATCTAATATGGATGAAAATGAAAGAGAAACAGATGCGACTGTTATCTATAATGGAAAAGCAATAAGTATTGATATAGGCTTTATAGGTAAAGGAAATCCGGAAATCACCTTAGATAAGGTTACACGTTTTGGTGCATATAAGAGGATTGGTGGAATACCACATGATATGGCTACAGTCATCATTGTAGATACGATTGGAGAAAATAGTGATTTATTTAAAAAGGCAAAGCGGGTAAATGGCTATGTTTTACAGATGAACAATAATAATTGGACAACAGAGTTTGCTAAAACTATATGTGAG
Source organism: Lachnospiraceae bacterium (assembly GCA_910573755.1). GTDB lineage: Bacteria > Bacillota > Clostridia > Lachnospirales > Lachnospiraceae > 1XD8-76. The sequence goes on from CAJTBO010000035.1 coordinate 14,986, forward strand.
ATTATGGATATTGAGCATGAATTAAGTAATCAAAGAGTAGAGGATTTAGAAAACTATTTCGATGAGAAATTAAAGAAGATTGATATGAAATTATTTATGAGATAGAAAATAAAATTATACAAAATTGGGAATGTAGAGGGAATTTGAATTACATTTAAGGTATTGAAAAAATTTGGTTTACAAGCTTGATTTTTTGTGCTATAGTTAGACAGCATGAGTTTAGCCGATACTCAGGGAGAGGAGACTCCGACCTGCCCTTGGTATCAGGCGGTTATAATAAGAGGAGGAAGAAAGAAATGATTTCCAAAGAAAAGAAAGCAGCGATTATCAAAGAGTATGAGAGGACACCGGGCGATACAGGTTCACCGGAAGTACAGATCGCCATCCTGACAGCAAGGATTCAGGAACTGACAGAGCATCTGAAGGAGAACCAGAAGGATCACCATTCCCGCCGCGGTATGTATATGATGATCGGTCAGAGACGTGGACTGCTGGATTATTTAAAGAAAAAAGATATCGGGAGATATCGTACTTTAATTGAAAAACTTGGTATCAGAAAGTAAAAGAAAGAACGTAATGGATGGGCGGAACCGGAGACTTCGTTTTTGGTACCGCCTTTCCTGGTTTCAGAAGAGAGCTCCCGGCGGAGCAGGAAAATTTCGTTTGATCTGATATGGAATTTTCCGGTCAATGAATTCGGTTCAGGTAGGAGAATAGACCCGAGACCACAGAAAATGGTATTTCCCGGAGAGGAAACTTTCTGTTTTGGTCCGGCATAGAGGCATAAAGCGGATCCAGGGAGAGAAATGGCATTTTCTGTAGTTTCGGCCTCTTCTGCCTGATGAATATCAATAAGATTTAAGAAAAAGAAAAGGAGAAGAGAGAACATGTACAAAACTTACACATTGGAACTCGCCGGCCGTACTTTAAAGGTGGATATCGGCAGAGTCGGCAAACAGGCAAACGGCTGTGCATTTATGCAGTATGGGGAGACAACCGTCCTTTCCACGGCGACCGCTTCCGAAAAACCCAGAGACGGGATCGACTTTTTCCCGTGCAGCGTAGAGTATGAAGAGAAATTTTATTCCGTGGGAAAGATTCCCGGCGGATTTAACAAGAGAGAGGGAAAGGCTTCCGAAAATGCAGTGCTGACAAGCCGTGTGATCGACAGGCCGATGCGTCCCCTGTTCCCGAAGGATTACAGAAACGATGTGACTTTAAATAATATGGTAATGTCGGTAGATCCCGCATGCCGTCCGGAACTGGTGGCGATGCTGGGTACTTCTATCGCGACCTGCATTTCCGATATCCCGTTTGCAGGCCCCTGCGCGATGACACAGATCGGTATGGTGGATGGCGAACTGATCGTGAACCCGGGACAGGAGCAGTGGGATAAGGGCGATCTGAAGCTGACCGTTGCTTCCACGGCGGAAAAGGTGATCATGATCGAAGCCGGCGCCAATGAGATTCCGGAGGATAAGATGCTTTCCGCGATCTACAAAGCTCATGAGATTAACCAGACGATTATCGGGTTTATCAACGGGATCGTGGCTGAGTGCGGCAGGCCGAAACATGAGTATGTAAGCTGTGCGATCCCCGAGGAGATGTTTGAGGAGATCAAGAAGATCGTACCGCCCGCAGAGATGGAGACGGCAGTTTTCACGGATGAGAAGCAGGTACGTGAAGAAAATATCCGCAATATCACGGCAAGACTGGAAGAGGCTTTTGCCGGGAACGAAGAGTGGCTTGCCGTGTTAGGGGAAGCTGTTTACCAGTATCAGAAAAAGACGGTCCGCAAGATGATCTTAAAGGATCACAAGCGTCCTGACGGCCGTGAACTGAACCAGATCCGTCCGCTGGCGGCAGAGGTTGACATCATTCCGAGAGTGCATGGCTCCGCTATGTTTACCCGCGGGCAGACACAGATCTGCAACGTGACCACGCTGGCGCCCTTATCCGAGGCACAGAAGGTGGACGGACTGGATGTGAATATTACGGAAAAGAGATATATGCATCACTATAACTTCCCTTCCTACTCTGTGGGGGAGACAAAGGTGAGCAGAGGACCGGGACGAAGAGAGATCGGGCACGGCGCACTGGCTGAGAGAGCGCTTCTGCCGGTACTGCCTTCCGTGGAGGAGTTCCCTTATGCGATCCGTACCGTATCGGAGACCTTTGAGTCCAACGGTTCCACGTCCATGGCTTCCACCTGTGCTTCCTGTATGTCCCTGATGGCGGCGGGCGTACCGATCAGGAAGATGGTTGCCGGTATTTCCTGCGGCCTTGTGACAGGCGACACGGATGATGATTTTGTACTGCTGACCGATATCCAGGGGCTGGAGGATTTCTTCGGCGATATGGACTTTAAGGTGACGGGTACAACGGAAGGTATCACGGCGATCCAGATGGATATCAAGATCCACGGCCTGACAAGGCCCATCGTGGAGGGCGCGATCGCACGCTGCCGCGAAGCGAGAATGTTTATTATGGATACCTGTATGAAGCCCGCTATTTCCGCGCCGAGATCGGAAGTTGGTCCTTATGCGCCGAAGATCATTTCCCTGCAGATCGATCCGGAGAAGATCGGCGATGTGGTTGGACAGCGCGGCAAGACCATCAACGAGATCATTGCGCGTACCAATGTGAAGATTGATATTACCGACGACGGACAGGTTTCCGTATGCGGCACGGATCAGGAGATGATGGACAAGGCGGTGGATATGATCAAGACCATCGTGACTGACTTTGAAGCAGGGCAGGTATTCAGCGGTAAAGTGGTGAGCATCAAGGAGTTCGGCGCCTTTATCGAGTTTGCACCGGGCAAGGAAGGCATGGTTCACATTTCCAAGATCGCAAAGGAGAGGATCAACCGTGTCGAGGATGTGCTGACGCTGGGCGATGTGGTGACGGTTGTCTGCCTCGGCAAGGATAAGATGGGAAGGATCAGCTTCTCCATGAAAGATGTAGCGCAGAAATAAAGAATAAAGAATATCTTCGCCGTTCAGGCGAAGGTATTCGCTGCTTCTCGATCTGCACAGCAAATCGGGAAGTTACCCGTAATAAAAATATAATACGAAAATATAAAATAAGGCGGCGACCCGGATGGATCACCGCCTTTTATGATTCTACAGGTAATGATGTCCTGTGAAAAAAGACACTTTAAAGGGTTTTATGCTTCCCATTCCACAGCAATACCGGTCGTATTGGGGCCGACATGGGAGGAGACGATCAGATTCAGGCTTGCCTCATAGCTGCCGGGGATAAGGGCTTTGCATTTTTTAAACATTTCTTCATTTCCCACATAGATATTGCCGGTGCGGGCGGCTTTTTTGCTTTCCGCGATAGTCTGGATGTTCCGCAGTGCGCTGTTGAGGCCCCGGGCTTTTTTATATAATTCGATATGGCCTTCCCGGATGGTCAGGATCGGTTTGATATCCAGAATGTCCCCGATCTTTCCGATGGCGGGGGAGACCCGTCCGCCCTGTATCAGATACTTGAAATCATCTACAATAAAAAAGATATCCAGCAGTTTTACCCGCCGCTCAATCTCAAAGGCGGCCTCTTCCAGAGATTTTCCCTGCTTTCTCAGTTCGATAGCGTCTGCGCAGAGAAAACCAGCGCCGAGCGTGGCGCTCAGGGAATCAATGACCCTGATGGAGGATTCGGGATAAAGTGCTTGAAGTTCCTTTGCCGCCATGCAGATCGTATTATAGGAGCCGCTGATGCCGGAGGATACGGCAATACATAAAATGTCATTCCCTTCCTTTAAAACCTGTTCAAAACGATTGCGGACCAGATCGGGGTTGACGCCTGCGGTATAGGCACGCCGGCTGCTGAGCTGTTCAAAGAATACTTCTCTGGTCAAAACCTGTTCGTCGCCGTAAACAGTGCCGGGATCAAAGTAATAATACTGCGGCAGCATAACGACATCTGTGTCATAAGGCTTCGGTACATCAACATCTCCGTCCGTAAAAATAATAAAATCTTTCATGTCAACAATCTCTCCTGATAAACCTGCTCTGATTTGGGATGCAATCTGCATAGATGAAACGGCATCTGAAAAACAGTATAGCACTTTTGGTGTTAGTTTGCATGAATTTTAGATAGTTTTAAGAAAATTATAAGGAAACCGAAAAAAGTGTAAGGGAGATGTATGAAACTGTTTTTTTTATTCTTGACTAAAATTGCCCGATAATTTAAAATATATACAAGGTATTGTCAAACAACTTTGGAGGAGGTTATGGTATGCAGGACATCATTAAAATTGAATCAAAACAACATCCGAAAGTGACTTTAAGAGTAATGCCGGGGCATTTCGCAACGCCGAACTCCCATGTAAACTACTTTCTGGATATGACGGCGTTAAAGGCGAGGCAGAGTGAAGCGGCGGCAGTGGCGGCTGAACTCAGCAAGCAGATCGCGGCGACAACGATCGTGGATACGATCGTCTGTATGGATGGCTGTGAGATTGTTGGCTCCTATCTGGCGGAGGAACTGACAAAGGCAGGTATTTATTCGATGAATGCCCATAAGACGATGTACATCATCACACCGGAATTCGGCCCGTCCGGCCAGATGCTGTTCCGGGAGAATTTAAAACCGATGGTGAAAGGGAAAAATGTTCTGCTTCTTTTGGCTTCCGTGACGACCGGCCAGACGATCATCAGGGCATTGCGGGCACTGAGGTATTACGGCGCCGAGATCGCCGGGATCAGCGCCATTTTCAGCGCGGCAAACAGCATAGCGGGCAAGACGATCAATTCCCTCTTTACCACAGCGGATTTGCCGGATTACAGAAAATACGAGCCGGAAAACTGCAGTATGTGTAAAGCGAAGAAGGAGATCGACGCTTTTGCCAATGCGTTCGGGTACTCGCTGATTCAGGAATAGAAGAGAGAAAAAAAGGCTGCCGGGGGAGGCAGCCTTTTTTCCGGTATAAGACCATTTATCTTTTGATATCGTAGTTCATGTTCATCAGGTTCCGGATTGTGGAGACATCGTCGGTGATGTTGGCATCGCCACGGATCGTGTGCTTGATAGCGCTGCTGGCAACTGCAAAGTTTACGATATCCATGGGCTTGTAGCCGTGCATCATGGCATAGATCAGGCCGCTGGCGAAGGAGTCGCCGCTGCCCACGCGATCCAGAATGTTGAAGGTGAACAGTCTGCTTTCAAAAGTATGATTTTCATACCAGAGAAAGGCTTTCAGGCTGTTTTCGCTGCCGCTGTGGGCGTAGCGTACATGGCGGGCGATACACTTGATATTCGGATATCTTGCCACAAATGCCTGAAAGATCTCGTCCTGCTGTTCATAGCTCGGCTGCAGCGGCACGCAGTCCTTGACATCGCCCCTGTCGTGGTCCGCTTCATCCTTCCAGAGATGGTAGGGTTCGATACCGAAGAGGATGTCCACATAAGGAAGGTATTCGGTGCAGTAGTCCCGGGCTTTTTCCCAGGACCAGAGTTTGCTGCGGAAATTGCCGTCGAAGCTGACGGTGATGCCTTTTTCTTTTGCCGTTTTTAAGCAGTTTGTGATCAGTTTATGGCAGTTTTCCGAGAGCGCCGGGGTGATGCCGCTCAGATGGAGCCAGGTAAAGCCGTCTAAAAGGCTGTCGAGATCCACTGTGCTGAAATCAAATTCCGCTATGGCGCTGTGTTTCCTGTCGTAGATCACTTTGCTGGCGCGGATGCCGTAGCCGGTCTCGATATAGTAGGTGCCGAGGCGGTGGGTGGGAGTCTGTTCCGGGGTGCTTAGAATAACAGGCGTGCAGTGGACGTCATTGCTCCGCAGCATGCGGATGGCGCTCTTGCCGAGGCTGTTGTTGGGCACCACGCTGAAAAAGGTGCTGTCCACACCGAGATTTGCCAGCGCTAAAGCGATGTTTGCCTCGCTGCCGCCGTAACTCGCCTCGAAGGTGGAGGCGGAACGTATCTTTTCGTAGTTGGGAGGCGTCAGGCGCAGCATGATCTCACCGATGGTGATGAATCTGTTGCCGTCATTGTTGTTTTGCAGTAAAGGGTTGAAATTTTGCATGGCAGGCTCCTTTCTTGAGAGAAGTGCAGTATCTGGTATTGTACTGATCAGTATAGGGCCGCTTGTGAAGCCCGTTATTACCGGTTGATCTGTATAAAGATATATTATAAATCTGTGATTTATGATCGGTATTCGCCGTTTGCCGAATGCACAGGCGCATTTTTCCCGTTAACGCTCATTATATCATGAATCTGCGATTCATGATCGCCATTCGCCGCTCGCCGAATGAGTTTACTCATTCTTCTCGCCAACGCTTATTATATCATGGATGGATGCCGGCGGCAACTGTTCATAAGGAGGCAGAAAGGGGGGAAAGAGAACAAAAGTTACTTTTCACGGACAAAAAGTAACGACATAAAAACCGCCGTGGTGTACGGCGGTTTTTATAAGGAAAGTCAGGATTTAGATCGCTTCGTGGAATGTACGGCTGATTACGTCCGCCTGCTGTTCCGGTGTGAGTTTGATGAAGTTTACTGCATAACCGGAAACACGGATCGTAAGCTGGGGATAATTTTCGGGATGTTTCTGAGCATCTAAAAGCATATCCCTGTTTAATACGTTGACATTCAGATGATGTCCGCCCTTTGTTGCGTAACCGTCCAGTAAGTTAACGAGATTGTCTACCTGTGCACTTGTGTTTGCCATGATGTATTCCTCCTTAAAAATATAATTTAATAATAGTAATGATTACTGTTTCGTTAATCTAATAATAGTAGTTATTCTCATTTTTGTCTATAGTTATTTATGATTTTATTGTATTTTTTTCGGTACAATAATGGCAATATTTACATATAAATGCGAGGACGGTATAATAATGGGGTGCGCAGGCAAAAAATTGAAAAATACAAATGATATCCGGCCTGCATTACAGAACAGGGTAAGGTGAAAGAGGATGATGAGACAGGAAACCATAGACGGAATCAGGAGATTTACCATGGACCGGGATTGGGAGCAGTTTCATTCACCGGGACGAGATAATCCGAGACTTTGCAGGGCGAGGCGGAAGTCTTCCGGGACAGGCGCTTTTATTTCTGTTTCTTCCTCCGTGAAGGGCTGCAGAAAACGTATTGTCTGGGCATGTAATGCCGTCCGGTTTATCGTTGGGATCGCGTTATCTCCATATAAAGGATCGCCGTATAAAGGGCAGCCTGCGGATGCCATATGGACTCTGATCTGGTGGGTTCTGCCGGTTTCCAGATGCAGGCGGACAAGGGCATGATTTTCTTTGACGGCAAGGGTTTCATAATGGGTAACGGCGGGCTTTCCCTCCGGCGTTACGATCATCTGTTTTCTGTTTGCAGGGTCCGGTGCCAAAGGGGCGGTGATCTTTCCTGCGGGCGGGGCCGGTATGCCCTCCGTTACAGCCAGATAGTTTTTAGAAAGAATATGCGTTTCTCTCTGGCGTTCCAGCCGGGTGGCGGCGGAGCGGTTTTTAACAGCCAATACCACGCCGGAAGTATCCTGATCCAGCCTTCCGAAGATCCGGATTACAGAATCTTCGTTTTTGCTGCGCAGATAATAAGCCAGCCGGTTTGCCAGCGTGTCCGTGTCATTTTTTCCGGCCGGATGGACGGAGATGCCGGCAGGTTTGTTTAAGACAATTACATCCGAGTCTTCATAAAGAATGGAAAGGTCGCTGCCTGAACCGGGCAGCTTTTTTGATGTTTCCTGTCCGGTCTCCAACAGTATTTCTACCAGATCGCCGGTTTTCAGGAGGGTGTTGGTCTTTTGGCGCTCTTTGTTGACGCAGATGCCGTTTTCACGGAACTTTGCACGGCTGATCTCGTTTTTTGTCAGGCGGAGCCGGGTTTTTAAAAAGGTTTCAAGTTTGAGATTGCTGTCTTTTGATGAGACGATGGCGGTCAGTTTCTTTTTCATTGGGTGCCTCGGCCGGGGATTGATGAAATTGTGTCTGGTGTCCGGTTAAAGGAAGTATAGCGGAAAGTGGAAGGGGAGTCAAGAGAGGGGGAGAGATGAGAAGAGGGGGGAATTTTGGTGTGGGGAGGATGTAACAGTGCAGGGCTTTGCAGCAGTCTGGAGCGTTTGCGGGAAGGTGCGGATCCGGTCGAGGAATCCGAATATCGGGTTACTTGATAGTAGCTGTTTTAAGATAAATGTATTATAATGGGAATATATAGAGAGTTATCTGGTTTTATAAGGAAGTATGGTATAAAAGCAGAGAAAAATGGTAAAAAATCATAAGAGAGAATGAGTATTGGTATTATGACAGAAGGAAAACTGACAGAGTTAAAATACGGATTTGAGACAGCATTTATTGATGCAGGAGTCTCCTCCAATCTGGCATATAAGCCGCAGTTTGTATCCAATAATTATAAAGAAGGAAAGAAAGTATTGTCTTCCGTTGAAGATGAACTTTTGTTATGTGACCAATTTCAGATAAGTGTGGCTTTTATTACGATGAGCGGAATCACGCCGCTGCTTCAGACTTTGAAAGAGCTTGAGAAAAAGGGGGTTCCGGGAAGGATTCTGACCACGAATTATCTGAATTTCAGTGAGCCAAAAGCATTGGAAAAGCTGAACAGCCTTCATAATATTTCTCTGAAAATGTATGATGTGGAAGCTGGAAGGGATGGATTCCATACAAAGGGATATATTTTCAAAAAAGAGGAAATATATCGAATTATTATAGGAAGTTCTAATATGACAAGTGCCGCGCTGACAAGTAACCGTGAGTGGAATACAAAACTTGTGTCAACCGAGCAGGGGGAAGTGGCAAGACAGATCATAGAAGAGTATGAAGAACTTTGGGATTCTAAACATTCCCTTGTGTTTGATGAGTTTTATGAAACCTACAAAGAACATTATAAAATAATCAGACGGCAAAGAGAAATTGCCAAGCAGGATGAAGTAACTTCCATTGAGAAATTTCGTTTAAGACCAAATTCCATGCAGGTTGGTTTTATCAAAAATCTGAGAAAAATTTTAGAAGCAGGTGAAGAGCGGGCACTTCTTATCTCAGCGACAGGTACCGGAAAAACATATGCCTCTGCGTTTGCAATGCGTGAGCTTGGCTTTAAAAGAGTGCTTTTTCTTGTACACAGAGGTCAGCTTGCAAGGCAGACTAAGAAATCATATGAGAAGGTTTTTGCCAAAACAGTTACCATGGGATTGGTGGGGGCAGGATATCATGAATATGATAAAGATTATGTGTTTGCGACGGTTCAGACGTTGAACAAGGAGAAGCATCTATTAGAATATGCACCGGATGAGTTTGATTGTATTATCCTGGATGAAGCGCATCATTCCGCGGCAGATACTTATCAAAAGGTCATGAATTATTTTAAGCCGAGATTATGGCTTGGTATGACGGCAACTCCTGATAAACGTGATGATGAAATAGAAGGAAGAAATATCTATGAGATATTTCACTATCAGATTGCATATGAGATCCGGCTGCAGCAGGCGATGGAAGAGAGTATGCTTTGTCCGTTTCACTATTTCGGAATCAGGGATATTTCTTTGCTAGATGATAAGCAGATCAAATCTAAAAATATAAAGGAAAAAGATTTTAATCAGCTTACCAGTGATGAGAGGGTGAGACATATCATTGAACAGGCAAAGTATTACGGGTATAGCGGAGATCGTGTAAAAGGACTGATTTTTTGCAGCAGAATCGATGAATCGAGGGAATTATCTGCTAAATTGAATGCATCGGGATTTAGGACAATAGCATTAAACGGCGATGCATCGGAGGAGGAACGCTTTCAGGCTTTTGAACGGCTGGCGATGGATGAAAAGGATGCTTCAGAAGAGATGCAGCCGCTGGATTATATTCTTTCTGTGGAAATTTTAAATGAAGGTGTTGATATTGTAGAGGTAAATCAGGTTATTATGCTTCGTCCGACAGAGTCTCCGATTGTGTTTATACAACAGTTAGGAAGAGGCCTGCGTAAGGCAGAGGGAAAAGAATACGTTGTGATTTTAGATTTTATAGGGAATTATAACAACAACTTTATGATTCCGGTCGCGCTCTCAGGAGACCGTACTTATAATCCTGATATCATCCGAAAATATGTGATCAGCGGCAATGCCACGATTCCCGGGGCGTCAACAGTGCATTTTGATGAGATCGCGAAGGATAAGATATTTTCCTCTATTGATAAGATTAAAGGGATAAGATCGATTATCAAATCAAGTTATAAAACGTTGAAAAACAGACTGGGACAGGTTCCCTATCTACTTGATTTTTATGAGAATGGTGAAGTGGATCCGCTGGTGATCATCCGGGAATATAAGACGTATCAAGCTTTTCTTGAAGCAGAGGAAAAGGAGCTTTATACAGGAAGAGTAACTGAACAAGAGAAGGTGATTTTGGAATATCTGGCCAAAACCGTTTTATCGGGTGTGCGCCCCTATGAACTTGAAATATTGAAATATTTGCTGAATCAGGATTCTGTTCAGATAAAGGATATAAAGAGAGAGTTTCAGGTGAAGTATGGTTACGAAGTGGATATGACCTCCTTTTTAAATGCGGTGGATGTTCTGAAAGGGGGTTTTGTCAGCAAAGAGGAGGAGAGTGTAAAGTATTCCCATGCTTATATTGTTCGTGATGTGGATGGACAAATGTTCCGCAGAGTGGCAGAATTTGCTGGCCGCTTGGAACATGCTGAATTTTTTAAACAGGTTAATGATATTGTCGAGGTGGGACTGAGAAGATATAGAGATAAATATCTTTTGGGAAGAACAGGGAAAAGTCCGCTTGTATTGTATGAAAAATATTCAAGGCGGGATGTGAGTCTTTTGATGAATTGCGGAAAGGATATGTCTTCCACAATGTATGGCATGAAACGTATCGGTGACGATGTATTTATTTTTGTTACCTATCACAAAGAAACGAGCGATGAGGCAGGAAAAAGTTATGTGGAAGGTAAACCGGATTATGCGGATGCATTTGAAGATAATATGATTTTCCGGTGGGATTCACAGATTGGGAGAGGCGTGAAGAGTTCCTATGTGAAGGATGTTGTAAGCGCGCCGCGTAAGCATCTGCTGGTGAAAAAAAGTGATAGTGAAATGAATTTTTATTATATGGGACAGTTTGATGTGATTGAGGTGAGAGCGGCAAAGAAAAAGGATAATAATGGGAAGGAAAGGGATATTGCCAAGTTTCAGATGAAAATGCATCATGCAGTTCGTGAGGATCTGCTTCGGTATTTGCAGAGCAGTATTAAGGGGAGTGAAAAGTAAAGGGAAAATACTTATCTATTATAACAAAATTAATAGATGAAGGGATAATAAAAAATGTATATAAACGGCATGCAGATATTTCGACATTGAAAATAGTGACTACAAATTATGACAATATGTTTGAACAAGTTTTCGAACAGATGGGGATAGGGAATGTTAAAGTTTAAGATGCTCCGGCGTTGCCTTTAGGAGATGACTTAAAGGGAGTTGTACATATTCATGGGAATGTCAAAGAACCGTAATATATGGTTTTGACAGATGAAGAATTTGGTAAAGTTTATTTATTAGATGGATATGTATCTCGTTTTCTCGTAAGATTATTTGAAAAATACACAGTTTTGTTTATAGGATATAGTTATAATGATACAATTGTGAGATATTTAACGAGAGCAATGACGAGGTATCAGGCTCAAAAAAGATATATTTTAACAGATAATAGCGATGGTAGCTGGTCAGAATTGGGGATTCAGCCAATCCTATATGAAACGGGTAGGTTTGATTTATTAAATGATGGAGTTTATAAGTTAGGAGAAAGAATTAAGCGGGGATTTTCTGATTGGAAAAATAGTTTAAGTTTAATAGTACAAAGGCCGCCTTTGGATTTATCGGTTATAAGTGAGTTGGACTTTTGTTTGCGGGATATAAGCAAAGTACGTATATTGATAGATTGTTTAGAGGGAGAAGAATGGTTATGGTGGATAGAAGAGAGGGGATATTTAGACAATTTATTTGTTTTGAATGCGCAGTTAAGTGAAGCAGATTTGTTATGGCTAAACTGGCTTGTAGATAAATATGCAGGAAAGAATGATAAAGCAATTAAAAAAATTATACTAAAACATAATAATGGTATATGTCAGGAATTGGCAAATTGCATTATACAAAAAATTGTAAATAATAGTGAATTGTTTAGTGAAATAGTGCTAAAAGAATATCTGGTATTATTAGATCGGCTTTTAACAGACCCATGGATGATTACAAGGGCAATTGAAGTTGTTATGGATAGAAAAATATATTCTTTAGGGTGGTATCTTTTTAAAAAATTATTTGAATTTAAAATGGTTTTGAGAGAAGATGTATTTCTGCAGAGTGAAGATGGATTTTGCTTTCAGTATATGATATTGGGAGATGGTTATCTGATTGAGGATATATGGGAACGATATAGAGATTTTTATACAAAATATAACGCTTTAGAAATAATGAATTTTGGAATGGATTTTATTATGAAAATCCATTTCTGTTGTAATAGCAATAAAAATAAACCACCTGCTATGCAGGTGTGTTCCCAAACAGCTTTAGCTTCAAGTAAAAACCTCCTTTGCTATAATAAGTGTAGGTTCGCCAACCGCACAAAAAAGCAAAGGAGGTATCCAAAATGGATAAAAATAGTTTAGCACATACAAAGTGGGAATGTAAGTACCATATTGTGTTCGCACCAAAGTACAGAAGGAAAATGATATATGGGAAGATAAAAGCAGATATAGCCCATATACTGAGTGAACTGTGCAAGCGGAAAGGAATAGAAATTATCTCAACAGAAGTATGTCCGGATCATATACACATGTTTGTAAGGATTCCACCAAAGTACAGCGTATCAGAGATAATGGGATATCTGAAAGGGAAAAGTTCGCTGATGATATTTGAAAGGCATGCCAATTTAAAGTACAAGTATGGAAACCGCCATTTTTGGTGCCGTGGATATTATGTGGATACAGTAGGTAAAAATGCGAAAAAAATCGAAGAGTACATTAGAAGCCAGTTAAAAGAGGATTTGGAATATGACCAGATGACGTTAAAAGAGTACATTGACCCGTTTACGGGTGAGCCGGTAGAAAAGGGCAGATAAAAAGGCTCTTTAGAGCCAGCCCGTGACTGAAGTGCGGAAGGCGAACTTTTCAGAGCCTCTTTAGAGGCAAGCAGGGAACAGCGGCTTATAGCCGCAGAGCAAACCACCGGCTAAGCCGGTGGTAATGATTTTAAACGAAGAAGATAAGGAACAGGCAATTTGTATTTTATCAGGACAAATAACATTTTTATTTAATCGTGATCGGGAATGGTGTATGAAAAATTTGTTTCCGTTTTTAATAAGTGAAAATGTGGAAGAATTTAGGGCAGCATGGGAGGGAATTACATGGTTTTCGGGGCATGCTTACAAGGAATTGGCGGATGAGATGATGCCGATTTATCTATGTGTGATAGATAGACTTGATAGTTTAGAGGGAGAGACCCGAAAAAGATTCATAGATGTATATACGAATATATTAATATATGCAGTCGATGATCCAATAGTTGAATTTATCCCGAGACTATTTAGGATAGCAAATAAAGAAGACCGTAAACAGTTTGTCAATAGTGTTAGAAGAGAGCTACATAGGATGGATAATAAACAAAAACACTATATATGGAATGTGTGGCTGAAGGATTACTGGAAAAACCGTATAAAAAATATACTGGTTTCGTTAGAAAAGTATGAAAATAGTGAGATGTTAAAGTGGATTTGCGAATTAGGTGAGCTATATTCAGAGGCAGTAGAGATTATTATTTCTGGTCCCCAAGTTAGTAATGTGGAATCCCACTTTTGGCATAAACTAAAAAGAGGAGAATGGGTTAGATGGTATCCGGATGTAACAGCTAAGTTAATTACATTTTTATTAGATTCTAATATTGATTTAGGTTATTTCCATAAAGAAGTGCGGGAAATGGTGGAAACGATTTCCTGTACTGATATAAATAATCAGAATGCATTATCCGAAGCACTATTAAGAAGAGGAGTACTTTGATGATACTATACAAAGAAATCAAAGAAACCTACCTGTCCGACATCACCGCAACCGTTTCATCCAAAGACTAAGCGGTGCCTACACCGAAAAGATCGGTGAACTAAACCCGAAAGAAGTACAGTCATGGGAAAACTCCGATACGGATAACATCGGCAGTGACAGCTGCAGTAGCAACTGCGGAATATTGAGATATTGGAAGCGAAGGAGAGAGAAAGCGTTGAAAACAGTAAGGGTAGCAGCGGCGGTGATAAAAGCGGTCAACGAAAAAAACGAAACGGTCATTTTCACGACCCAGCGGGGATACGGAGAGTTCAAGGATGGTTGGGAATTTCCGGGCGGAAAGATCGAAGAGGGAGAAAGTCCGCAGCAGGCGTTGAAGAGAGAGATCGCGGAGGAGCTTGATGCGGAGATCCGGGTCGGGGATCTGGTCGGGACGATCGAATACGATTATCCTTCGTTCCATCTTTCCATGGACTGTTTCTGGGGGGAACTGGTATCCGGCAAGTGGATGCTCAAAGAGCATGAGGCAGCGAGATGGCTGACGAAGGAGGAACTGGATCAGGTGGAATGGCTGCCGGCGGATATCGCCCTGATAGATAGGATACGGGCGGAGATTTAGGTTCTTATACGGGGGGAGGCGGGGATATAGCCGGTCAGTATCTCCCGGATGGTCTGGACATAGATAGTCTCCTTTTGGGATACCTCAATGGAGTATATGGCGTCCGGAACACACATATCAAAACAAGACAGTTCCCCGCAGTACGGTGGCAGAGCCCGCACCCGGTGCGGTGGAGGCGGAGCGTTCCGGAGACAACGACGCCATAAAAGAGGCGGTGAAACGGGCTCTGGAAATGATGGGGAATTAGTAACAACTTTGATACATTTTGGTTTTATATTGTATTTGAGATAAAATCGGCAGCAGTCCCGGAACTGCCGGGGAGCCGGAAGAAGATACAATGGGGTGGGAAGTATGCAGGCACCGGAAGCTAAAATGACGCAGAAAAAACGAGATCTCGATGTGATCAGTGTCAGGAGAAATCCTTATCTGGTGGATTATGAAGAACAGAGGAGGCTGCAGCGGGCAGTGAATGAAGGCCCCTGCAGTCCTTTGGAGATAACAGGAGCAAAAAGCCGTCAGACAGCAGGGGCGGGAGGCGGGAAAGCCCGCAGACCTGCGGGGGCGGCGCAGGCAAAAAAACGCCGGGCAGAGGACACGGCATGGACAGAGAACCGCAGAGCCGCGGGGGCGGCGAACGGAAGAAATAGAAGATCTGTAGACATAACAGGAGCAGGAAGCCGCAGACCCGCGGGGGCAGCGAACGGAAGAAGCAGAAGATCTGTAGACATAACAGGTGCAGAAAGCCGCAGACCGGCAGGTGCAGCCGGCAGGAGAACCAGACGGACCGTAGACGTAATAGGAGTGGAAAGGTGTCAGACAGCAGGTGCGGCGGGTAAAAGATCCCGCAGATCCATAGACGAAACAGGCATCAGAACCCGGAGTACATCCGGAAGAAGAACTGAAAGACCCGGCAGATCCGTGGATCTTATAGATATAGGAAGAGAGCGGCCTTATTCCGCGCCGTCCGGCAGACGGCGAAATCCTGCGGCGGCAAAAAAAGCAGCTATGAAGCGCCGCAGAAAGCAGATGCTTCAGCGCAGAATGATGGCGGCAGCATGGACGATCTGTTTTATTATGGTTGGCTGGCTGATCCTGCTGAAAGTGGGAAAAGCATCGGAGGCCGGGCAGGAAAATGATGTACAGGAGGTTTCCGTGACAGAGGAGGAGACCACAGACTCCTCTTCCGCGATCGTGCAGGGGCTTTCTGCGGATATATTTGCAAAACATCCTTTCTGGGAGGAGAATTTCCTGCCTGTCAACGAATATTCCCGCCCCGGGGAGGCATTGCCGGAGGTAAATGATATTTTTGTACATTATACGGCAAATCCCGGCACCAGCGCGGCGCAGAACCGCAGCTATTTTGAACAGCAGAAGGATATGCATGAGGCGAGCGTCAGCGCTCATTTTATCATAGGCTATGAAGGCGAGATCATTCAATGCGTTCCGTTAGATGAGATCGCCTATGCGGTGCAGACCAGAAACTATGATTCGGTTTCCATCGAATGTTGTTATAAGTCGGAAGACGGGTCTTTTACGCAGGAAACCTATGATTCTCTGATCGGGCTTCTGGCATGGCTGACGGATGCTTATGGTCTGGATACAAGCCACATTCTGCGCCATTATGACTGCGGCGGGAAAAAATGTCCCATTTATTATACAGAGAATGAGGACGCATGGGCGCGGCTGAAGGAGGACGTGGCGGCAAGGTAGGCTGATCCCCCCGGCATGCGGTTATTCCGGATTACCGGATACAGTGTCCCCCTCATCGGACAGGCTGCTGTCTGCCTTCGGAAAATACTTCCGGCAGGTGAACAGAAACAGCGCGATTGCCAGAGCGGTGGAGAGATAGTCCGTGATGGGCTGCGCCGCCGCGAGCATGGCTGCGGAGTCGAAAATGCGGTGGAACAAAAACAGCACCGGCAGGTAAATAATGCCCTGGCGGCTGATGGAAAGGATCAGGGCAGGCAGCGCGGCGCCGGTGGACTGGATCGCGTTGATGAATACGAACAGCAGTCCCATGACGGGTCCGGAGTAAATATAAATGCGGGCGAACGACATGCCGTAGGAAAAAGCGTCCGCATCTTCGAGAAACGCATGTACCAGAGGACCGGCGCCGCAGTAGCAGATGACCGTCATAACGGCGCTCAGTGAAAAGGCAAGGATCAGTGAAAACTTCAGGACTGCCATGTAACGCTTTTTATTGCCTGCGCCGAAACAATACCCCAGAATCGGCTGGATGCCGGTGCCGAGCCCGATCAGGAGCATGACGACGATCATATTGACCTTCATTGCCACGCCCAGTCCGGCGACCGCCATATCCCCGTAATGGATCATGATATTGTTGACGATAATATTGGAAAGGCTCATCAGAATGCTGTTTAACGAAGCCGGTACACCTATGGCAAACACCCCGGCGGCAATGCCTTTTTTCGCCTGATAGTATCCGGGGCGGATGGAGAGCGAGGTATTTTTGGAGAGCAGGTGCCAGATATAGAAGCCGGCTGCAAAAATATTGCCCAGAACGGTTGCCGCAGCAGCACCGGCAACGTCCCATCCAAATCCGAGGATCATGACAGGGTCCAGCACGATATTGATCAGGTTGCCGATCAGCATGCCCATCATGGCGATGTTTGCCTTGCCCTCGGAGCGGATGATATTGCTGAAGCTGTTGCTGACGATCAGAAACGGGATGGCGGTGGAGACGATGCGCAGGTACTGGGAGGCATAGCCCACCGTATCGTCACTTGCGCCGATGGCGCGGCTCACCGGTTCGGCGAAGAGGAAGATAACAACCATCGCGATGATACCGATACAGAGACCGGTCCAGAAACAGAAGGCGGAGGTGGTCTTCGCCTTTTCTGTTTTGCCTTCCCCGAGCGATCTTGAGATCAGGGAGGTGCCCCCTATGCCAAAGAGCATGCCGATTGCCATAAATAAAAGGAACGCCGGCGTCGCCACGGAAATGGCGGCTACCATGTAGGCGTTTTTGGTCTGTCCTATAAAGAACGTGTCAGCCAGATTATAGATCAGTACCATGATCATGCTGATGATGGATGGCACCACATTGCTGATGACTGCTTTCGGTACCGGGGCATCCCGGAATATTTTTGTTGTTTTGTTCTGCATAATATATTCTTCCTTTCTTTATTTTCTGTTGGTTTTCAAACACGTCCGGTTTGGGAACTTCTGAGTTCCGCCAGTCTTAAACGCGTCGGATTTCGATATTTTTGATCCCTGTCAATTTCTGAGGGAGTCCGGTTCCGGAACATTTGAGTTCTGCAGATTTCGGAACGCGTCGGATTCCAGATTCCTGTAGATCTGTCCGAGCATTTTTTCCAGATGCTGCCGGTCGCTTTCCGATAGACCGGCAAACATAATCTGATCCAGTAAGGGATCCTGACGCTCCATTTTGGAGATGATCTGCCGGCAGAGCGATTCTCCCTTATCGGTCAGCAGAATAGGTTTGGCGCGGGTGCCCTGAACCGGATTTTTGCGGATCAGGCCTTTCTTTTCGAGAAGTTTCAACACATGGATAACGCTGGTATGTTTTACGCCAAAGTGGGAGGCGATATCCGTCAGCGTGTTTTCCCCGGCGGGGTTCTCTGAAAGGTAGAGCAGGATATCAAGCTGCGTGCTGGTTAAGCCGTACTCTTTGTAGGCTTTGGTAAAGCCGGTTTCCAGCTGGTTATGTATTTTTTTAAAATAGCGTTTCGCTTTATCCACGATCGGAATTCCCCTCCCGCCTATATGTAGCATGCTACATAATAACCCGGGATGTCAGGATTGTCAATGGCGAATTGATTATAATATTTTAACGAGTCAGTATAATTAAAATAGGGATTTCCGATTTTGCAGAACACGGGAGCGGTGTTTCGGGGAATGAAAATATGAGAGAGATGCGATCTGCGGAGGAAAAACAGGATTTTGTTCCCGTCAGGCAGGATTTCATTCCATTTTGGTTGAATATATGGCGTTCCGGCCGATATTAAAAACAGAAATACAGGGAGGTAGCGCAGGCGGATTTGCTTTAAAAGCATAGCATGGATGATCCTGAATGATCAGGGGGCCGCAGGAAATAAAAACCGACATTTAAAGAAAGGACATTAAACAATGGGAATCAGCAATGTAAACGAGCAAAATCCGGCGTGGGGAGCGGCTTTCAGGAATAAGCCGCTATTCCTTATGTCAATAAAGGAATCAAGGGCTTTTTTTGAGGGAAAACTGAAAAAAAACATGGAACTGAAGGAGAATCACTGCACCCTCGGCGGCAACAATTCATACCGAAGTCAGCATACCACCTATGAGGTTTATGACAAAGACAAGGGCAGTGCGTTTCTGGATCTGGGGTTTTTGATCAAGGATGAGACCAGCAGTTTAAAGGGGAGCCTGAGTGATAAGAAGGATGTGGATTTCTATAACTTTTCGATACCTTATAACCGCACCCTACAGAATTATTTCAGTGTTGAGGTCCGCATGGATATGCCGAAGGGATGCGATTACAGCCTTACACTGTATGATGAATACGGCAATCAGGTCGGGAAGGCACAGTGGGATAAGGAAGGCAGAAAAACGCTTACGATCCCCGGTTGGGATACAAAGACCAGTAAATATTGCATCAAAATAGAAAACGAAAACGGAGAGGAGGTTTCTCCGGACGATTATTACAGGATCAGCTTCCATGTTTCCGAAAATAAAGAACAGGAAAAGACCGACGCCGTAAGGGAGGCGTTCGGTGAACTGCAGGGGGCATACAGACGGAAGGATGAGAACTGGCGGGAATATCAGGATAAATATAATGCCGCTCTGCAGGAGATGGAGAAAAATTACGGAAAGGAAGTGGAACAGCTCCACCAAAAGCAGTTTGAAAGCCTGCCGGAGGAAAAGAAATACAAAGGCGGACGTACAGTGGGCGAACTGCTGCAGGATATGGCGGAGGGAAAGGACTTAAGCGAAGCGGAACTGGAATATGTGAAGATATTTGCCAATCTGAAGGATATTGAAAAGGCACAGCAGAGAGCGGAACTGGAAAACGGCTTTTCAGGTGAATTTGTCAGGGATCTGGAAGACATGGGCGTTACCCGGGACGATATAGAGGGGATGCGTGTAAAGATTGAGAGCAACGGCGATGTGGCTGTGGAAGGGATTGAGGATGAAGCCGTTCGGGAGAAGGTACGGCAGCTCATAGAAAAGAAGTACAGTGACAGGATGTACCGGTATTATACAGGGATCGCGGACAGCACAGGGAATCTTTCCGCCGGCCTATACCAGTATGCCGCGGACGTGCAGGAGGTGCGCCGTTACCTGAAAGGGGTCACCGGGGAAGATATATCTCTGGAAAGCCTTTATCTGACACCCGACGGAAGAATCGGCGGACTGCCGGAGAAGGCGGCGGGTCTGATCAACAGGACAAAGGACAATGCGAAGATAGAGCGGATAAGGGATGCATTGACGGATATCATAGGAAAGATCAGGATGAGCGGCGATCTGGGGATTCCCGATTTCACTTCGCAGTTCAGCTTCCGGGACGGGGCGTTTGCCGTGGAGGATGGCGGATTTGCAACGGATACAGGGGCGCTGGAAGAGCGGCTGATAAAAGGGGCTGCCGGCAGTATGAATTCCGATACGTACCAGTATCAGTTCCGGAAAGTTTTATAGATAAATGAGAGCATCGCGGCAATAAAACGGGGAAGCCCGGGACCTGTCCGGACGGTATAAAATAACCAGACAGTGCATGGGAGAAGATCAGCCATCGGGAAACCGATGGCTGTTTTGATATACAGGAAATAAAATATATGGAGGAGGATCAGTAAAGGAAAAGGTAAAGGAAAATTGGATCGCTGCGGTTGATGAAAGAAGGAAGACATGTTATAGTGTAGCTGGTTCTGTTGAAAATCTGATTATGCTACACAGGAAAATACCGTATGGATAAACAAAGATATTTTGAAGTTAAGAAGGGATGCAGGAAAATGCCGCCGCTCAGGAGATCATACATAGTAAGGCTGACCGGGAGATGCGCCGTTTTGACCGGCTGCGTCTTTCTCGGCATTCTGAGGCCGTCTGCATTTGAACTGTTGGAAGGACTGAATTTTTTTGACAGATTTTCGGTGCTGCACATTCTCTGGGGGATATGGATGACGGATATGCTCTGGCAGCTTATCCCCGTAAACAGCCGCGTGCCTCTGGGATCACAAAAACTGTTTCGCAAACGGTTTGTGCCGGCTGACGGTAAAAGCAATGATCCGCAGTTGAGAGAGTATATTATCTCAACAACAAAAGCGGCTTACAGGGTTTTCATCCTGTGGGCTGTTCTGATCGCGGTTATCGGGATGTTGTTTTATATCCATGTAATTGACGACAGGGCACTATTTCTGATCTGTGTTTTTTTCTATGTATGCGATCTGATCTGTGTGCTGATATGGTGCCCGTTCAGATTGATCATGAAGAATCGATGCTGTACGACCTGCCGTATTTTTAACTGGGATCATCTTATGATGTTCAGCCCTCTGATATTTATGGGCGGCTTTTACGGGATGAGCCTTGTGCTGACGGCATTTGCCGTCTGGATGGTCTGGGAACTTTGTGTGATGCTGTTTCCCGAGCGGTTCTGGGAAGTCTCGAACGAGGCGCTGAAATGCTCAAACTGTACGGATAAATTGTGTACACAGTATTGTGAAAAGCGGCGGTGTAAACGTGGGTAACTCCGGTGCAGGATGTGTAAAGCGTACTGGGTGTGAAAAAAGATTTCGTTCCATTTCAAATAGGATTTCATTCCCTTCTGGTGAAATAATAGAATTATCTGCCGATATAAATAAAAAGAGTTGGTGCAAGGCATCCGGCAGGACCGGAACCTGTCGTAAGGAGCATGGGCGGCTCCGGATGACGGAGGAGTCGTGACATTAAAAAGTGACAATAGCGGAGGATTGGAAAATGAACGTAAATGGAATAGGAACAGCGGGATATCCGGCATGGCAGGGAGGAAGAAGAGTACAGCAGAATACGGCGGGAAAGAGTTTTGCGGAGTCGGTAAACAATGCGGCGGGCACGCCAAAGGTCTATCATATTTTTACAGAGGAAGATATGCTGTGGACCGGAGGAAATGGTACAGGACTGTCCTATTATCTCAAGTATGCGGAAAATTCAACAGAGGACGATCCGATAGTGATCGCAAAAGGAGTTGATGAGAATGGGGATGAATTTAAAAAGACCATACATATCAACCAGATAAATCCCGGGTCTGCGACTGTTGTGGAAATGAGGGCGTTGGAAGCGCATACAGGTGTAAAAAAGTTAGACGGTTTTACTTCCCTTCCGTTGGAGGCCGGTAACATGGGATTAAACGACCGGCGGGATTTCATGGATATGTTCAAGGATGCCATAGGCGACATGAAGCTGCTGAGCCAGAAAAGGGTCGCTGCATATTACCGGTACAGTATGCAGTCGTACCGGGAGTTTATGAACAGGAAATAAAAGCCGGACAGGTCTGCGCTGATCGGGAAACCCGATCGGGACATGGCAGGCATGAAGAAGATAAGGAGGTCATATGCTAT
Source organism: Lachnospiraceae bacterium (assembly GCA_910573755.1). Taxonomy (GTDB): domain Bacteria; phylum Bacillota; class Clostridia; order Lachnospirales; family Lachnospiraceae; genus 1XD8-76. Next base: position 37,171 of record CAJTBO010000035.1, read on the forward strand.
GAGAAAACAACTGCTGCTGGTTTTAATACTGAGTCTGATGTTGGCAGTCACTGCCTGCGGAACATCCGGTGGCGGAGGAGGATCAGAAGCGGATGGAGACGAAACAGTCACATTTCAGGCAACTATACTGGAAATAAATGAGGGTTACTACCTTGTAGAGCCGGTTGAAGGAAGTACAGAATTGAACAGCGCAGACAGGATAACCGTTCCTGTGACTAATATGAATCCCTCACCGGAGCCGGAAGCCGGAGATGTTCTGGAAATCGAATATGACGGTTCGATCGCAGAATCGTATCCTGCACAGATTACGAATGTTTACAGCATTAGTGTTGTCGAATAGCGGAAAGCCCGGTGCGGAGACAACGATCAATAGGATCGTTATCATTCCATTCTCCGTGCATAACCCCCTTTTTGGTATTTTTAATCAGTTTCTGCAGCCGGCTCTGAAATGGTTTCGGCTGTTTCTTTTTGATCTGCATGGTATTGACCCGCACCCGCCGGTAAAGGGGAGGGAATTTCTGAAAATGATTCCAGACTTGGGCGGGTGTTCCGCATAAGGTCACTGCGGGCCCGGAAGGATATGTTATTTTCATGATCACGGCAGCAACAAAAATCCGATATGATCTTAAGGAAATGCAAAAAAGGTAAAAAAGATGCAGACAGCAGTGTGTGCGATGAAAAAGAAATCCGGAGTATACTTCTTTTTTCGGAGTAATTTAGAAGTAGCGGGGAGGCAGCCATGATTTATATTGCAGACAATATATCGAATTATCTGATATATCTTTTTATACTACATTTCGGGTTCAGGTTAGATCTGAGAAAAAACAAGCTTCCGGTTGGCGTGTCCGTTTTTATCATGCTGTCTGCCGGTGCTTTCAACGCATATTTTGATATAAATTCTCCGATCGTCTATCTGTTATGGAGTGTGCTTTCCATATGCTTATTGTTCGATGACAGTTTCGGGCATCTGCTCGCACTGAGTGCTGCCCTTATGTATTTCACAGGAATCATCGATACGTTCAGCGTCGTGCTGATACAGATTGTTTTAATAGGCGGCGGGATGGAAGGTGCTGATATATCCTGGTGGATGGAGCCTGCCTATCTGCTCTCGTTTTTGGTATATCTGCTGGTATATTTGCGGCTCTTTAAGAAAAATGACGTTTATCTGTGTGATATAGGATTTAAATATAAGTTTGCGCTCTTAGTGCAGGGCGGTATTTTCCAGATGTTCTATAATTTTGTTTTTTCCTTCTTTGACGAAAATCATGCCATGTATGGTATAGATGCCTATGTGGTATTTTTTATCAGCATAGCGGGGGCAATCTATTCTATTTTTCTTACGCTGGGCCTTGCCATTAAAAATATACTGTCAGACAGACAGAACAGAGAACTGCAAGCTTTTATGAGTATGCAGAAGCAGCAGTACGATTACCAGTTGCAGCAGTCGATGGCTGTACGGCGTTTTAAGCATGATCTGGTAAATCATATCGGCGTTCTCAGAGAACTGGCAAATCAAAACAGGATCGAGGAGGTCAGGGCGTATATAGATGCGATCTGGAATATACAGGATGAATTTGATCTGAAGATCCACACAGGCGATAGTTTTCTTGATGTTATTGTGAATTATTATTTGTATTTGGCCCAAAAGGAGGAGATAGATTTCGCCGTATCGGGAAGACTGACCGGGAAAACAGGTCTTGAGATGCTTGATATCACAACGCTGATGGCAAATATACTGCAGAATGCCGTTGAAGCGGCAGTGCAGGCGGCAACGCCGAAGATCCGTCTTGAACTTATAGAACATAAGAAAGAAATTTTTATTGTTGTCAGCAACAGTACGGTTAAAAAAACAGACACCGGAAAAGGCTTTCTTATGACATCAAAAACAGATAAGGCGAATCATGGATTTGGCTTGAAAAATATTGCCGAAACGGTTGAAAAGTATCATGGTGAATATTATATGGAGTCTACGGCGGAAAACGGAGAAGCGATGTTTAAGATCAGCATTGCTGTTCCGAGAAATATGCTCCCGGAGGAGAACAGGGTATGAAGATATGTATTGTGGAAGATGAAGCGGTATGGAGGGATAAGATAAGGGCAGCTATTGAAAAATACTGTGCGGATAAGAATATTTCCGCCCGGATCAAAGCATATGACAGCGAAAGGGATTTTATGGAAAACGCGGATGCGGATTTACTGTTTCTGGATATTGAACTTGCAGAGGGCGAAGATGGCTTCAGGATAGCTGAAAAATTGTTGGCTTCCGGAAGCCGGTGCAGGATATGCTTTTTAACTTCACATACGGAAATGGCAAGGTACGGATATAAGGTTAATGCCTTCAGATATATTGACAAGAAATATCTGGAAGAAATAGATGAGGCGCTTGATTCGTTCTTTAAAACAAAGATTCAGGAACAGGTCATTTATTGTAAGGATACCTCGGGGATTCAGATCGGGATAAGTCTGGGAGAACTTCTGCTTGTTGAGACAAGCGGAAGAAAATTAAGATATCTCATGCGTAACGGCAGTGAGTATATTTGTGAAGGACGGATATCTGAAACAGCGAAAAACCTGTCCCCTTTCGGATTTTCTTATGTACAGCGGTCGTATATCGTCAACTTAAGATATATTGAAAGCGTAAACAGCCGTGAGGTTGTGCTGTGTGATGGGTTAAAGATAGCGATCGGCAGGGCTCACGGCAGGGAGTTTAAGAAGGCGTTTTTTGAATGGAGAATGCTGTTTGGGGATTAATGTGTATCGTTTGCGTAAAAAATGCGTCGTTTATGCAGAGGGGATGTAATTTTTACCCCGGTGTGGTATGAATAAAAAGATCTGCAGGCGGTATCCGATGAAGCTCTTATATCTATTACGATAACGGTGGGATATGGATCATGTACAGTAACAGAATGAATGCAGGATATGAAGCTTACCATATGGAAAAATTCCAATTCCGGTTCCCCGGAATATTTTAGCGCATTATAACATGTATTTTTCTGCGCCGGATATGTGCTGCTCTAACACAACTATAAAAGATTTTTTGGATTTAGAATATGAGAATATGGTTTTTGCAATAAGTAAGGGGGGAATCAGTATCGATTCGTTATCCGGCAAGATACAGTTGCCGTTATCATAGTTGCAGCACTCATGCACAAGGCGGCGGGCGGCTCTGTACTGTGGATAGCCCATGCAGGGGCGTTTTCCGTTCATTTTACCGTCCCTTTCCCCGTTCCGGCTACGCCGCAATATTTTGTCAGGATTGCTTTTCACGGCCTGCAATTCCCGGACGTTCTCTTTCTTTTTCCGGTACTCGTTGTAAAGGGCGTTTTTCTCTTTGGTAAACTGCTCAATCTCTAGAGGAAAAGCAGCCAGAGGCGGCAGCGGCGGCAAGGGCTTTCCGTATGGTCTGCCTTAACTTCTCCTTGTCGGTTTCAAACTTGGTCTGCTTGGGGGGCTTGCTCTTATTATCCCGAATTCGGTATAACTCTAAGAAAACAGCGTAAATTTCCCCCTCTATTCCTTACTGCGCAGAGAAATGCAAATATGGCAAAGTTTTGGAAAACTTTTTGTTAAAACTTTTCGACAAAGTTGAAAAAACAGCGCGGTTTTTGGCGCAAAAAATGATGCAGCCCTATCTCCAATCCCGGAAAAACCGGTGCGGGGGATTGCGGCGGCTGTAGGGCTTCCAGCGGTATTATATCGGCAAGGGCGGCTACGGCTTTCTCAACTGCTTTTTCTTTTGTGTCATTGAATGTAAGTACAAGTATCTTTCCTGCAAATATCACTCCTTTGCAATTAACCAAACTGCTAATTCATAACATTCATTACAGATAACAAGTCGGCAGGTCTTTCCAAAAAATAATCTGCTTTTATGTACTTGATATGACTGCCCCATACTGCCAAAGCAAAATCAATTCCTGCATTTTCCGCACATTTACTGTCATATTTGCTATCTCCAATATAAAGCATTTTCCTATGGTCTGTTTTTGATAATTCCTCATATTTCAAAAGCGGTGCGGCATTGGGTTTATGTTCCTGCGTATCGTCTGCACATATGATTGTTTTAAAATAATGGTTGATACCAAACTGACAAAAATCATGTGTAAATTCATCCCTTGTCTTTGAGGTGACAATCCCCATTTCACAATCCAGTCTTAGAAGATTTTTCAATAGACCGGGGATTCCGTCAAATACTTTAATGGTATCTGCATATTTACACATATTTTTATCCCATAATTCTGCCGCATAGGAAATGTCTTTTATCTCAAGTTTTTTCAAAGCGTCTATCCCGGTAATCCCTAACGCAAATTTTAGTTCAGAGCATGGTATCTCTCTCCCCGACAATGCCCTTATGGTTTCCTGTAAGGAATGTAAGACAGCATATTCCGTATCAATCAGAGTACCGTCAATGTCAAAAACGATATGTTTATATTTCATGTAGCCGCCTTTCTTTGTCTGTATCAAAATAACGTATCACACTGCATGGATTCCCTGCTGCAACTCAATTGGGCGGGATAGGGCGGTTTACAATACTTCCAGCCCCTATCACGCTGTTTTCGCCTATGGTAACTCCCGGCAGAAGAATACAGCCGCCGCCAATCCAGACATTATTCCCTATCTCTATCGGATGTGCATAGGTTCTAAAAAAATGTTGTCTGACGTTCTCTCCAATCCGGCACAAGTCTTTCCTGTGGCAGAACCGGGTGTGAAGAAGTATAAATCTGCACGTTTGACGCAATCAGAACTCTGGCACCAATACGGATAGGCTTATTATCTATGATAGTGCAGTTTATATTGATTATCACATTGCTTCCCTGAAAAATATTTTCCCATAATCGCAATAAAAAGGTGTGTCAATTGCTGCATTTTCCCCATTCCTCCCCAACAACTCATGGCGAATGGCAGCCCTTTTCTCCGTATCTTCATAATCAGAAAAATAATATTCCCGTGTCAATTCCCTTGATACCGGGAATGGTCTACCCATGCCCCCGGATTGGATTCTGACGATTCCTTTAATGCCAGTTCTGCGGTCTGAGTATTTAGCTCCATTTTAACTCCTTTCAAAAAGGCGGGGCTGGCAGATAAACCGTCCAGCCCCGTTATGATGAAATATTTACAGACAAATCAGCAATCCCCGGCATAATATGAAACAATGTTCATATAGTTCGTTGGATTAGGGATTCCTAAAACAAGCCACAGGCAGTTTTTATTTTGGAAATGTTGCCGCCACAACCCCCCTGTATCTTTTCTTCCCCATTGATGTTCAGTTTTCTGCCGTCCAGGCAGAGCATATTTACTTTGCTGGTACTGGCATTGACCGTATCTAAAAAATTTTTCATGTTCAGAATATTTGGTTTTAACACTTTGCACTTACCTCCTGTAAATAGCTGATTTACTTTACGGGTATCATTATAATGCAGGCGGCGTAGGAAAAATATTTCATTTCTGCCCTTATCTATCACTATTCTGCCATTTCCTCCGATATTCTGTGGGTGAACAATGTGCATATTCCCGGAAAACTTTTCCGAAATAACTGCTGCTCCCTAAACCGCAGTCATGACTGATAACTGTAACAGATTCCTGCCCGTTTGCTAACATCTGACAGGCGGCTTGCAAACGGTAAGCCTTTATATACTCTACGGGTGTCATGTGCAGACAGTCATGAAATACTCTATAGCACGCTCTTTCGCTTAGGTATGCTGCCGCCGCAAGTTCCGGGATAGATATTTTCTCCCCGTAATGCTCATGAATATATATCATCATCAGCTTTATTTTATCGTTGATTTTGTTATGTTCTCCTTTCTTTTCACGCATAGGGCGGGATAGTTCAAAAAGCATTAGCCATATTTCTGTTAGAGCTTCCCGTAGTTTTATTTCATACCCAAATTCATCACTGGACAAACGAAATGATGTGGCAATAAGATTCAAAATCCTTTTTTCTGCTGCATTACTCGGAAAAAGCGGGATTACTTCAATCTGTGGGGCTGTTATAACAGGTGTAATATATTTTTGTTCAATCCTGCTTCCCTGTTCCCCGCCAAGCAGGGAAACATCAAAAATATGAAGCAGCTGTATATTCTGTTCTTTCTGTGATATTGCTTTTGTCATATGGAGTACATTGGAATTTACCATGCCGCCGCTTCCGGCAGGAAACAATAGTTTTCCTCCCGGCGTATCATATTCAATGCTGCCGCTTTCCATGTAAAAAAGTTCCACCGTCTTGTGCCAGTGCCACGGCACATAACGCCCTATATACTTGTCAAGTTCTGCCCTCGAAGCAATATAGGGAAAATCTTTTTCATAATCGGGAAGCAATTCTTCTTTGCTTCCAGTACAAAATTCAATGCTATGGATATTTTTCATGTCTATTTACCTGCACATCTGCGATTTTGCCTGTTTTATGAATTAAATATACTGGAATAGATCTGCGATTGTCAATCAATATAGCATGTTCTTTACTGCAAAAGAAAAAGACGGGAATGAGAGGGATTCGGTCGTAGTCGGCAATTGTGGGAAAATCTAAACTTTTGGATTTTTCCACAATGCTTGTCTTTTGGTCTTTGGTTGCTTTGGTTCGGAATAGTGTGGTGCTGGCGGTCTATCTCTTGTTTTCGGTTGCTTGCTTCTTTACCGTACTTGAGCATTATATTGGCTCCGCTTGTGGAATTGCTGTCCTGTTTGTGATTGTTCAAACCGCATTCCATAAAGAAATGGGAAAGCAATTTTTTAAATGGAGAAAGTGGTTTGATGATTGATTTTGTGTCGTTTATGCAAAATATGTGCTGTTTATACAGGGAGTATTTGATATTCCTTCTCACTGTGATATAAATATGGTGTTAATCATATTACAGGAGGATAGCAGAAGTGGGACAAGGCACTTTACTTAAGGGTTGGCATTTAAATGGAAAATCTGTAATGAAAAAAGCGGTAATGGCAATGATAGTGGGGGCTGTTCTGCTGACAGTTTCATCTTGTGGGAAGGCAAAGAATTCAGAAGAAGCTCAAACGAATGTAATAAGCAGCACTGCAGAACCAGACGGCAGCACTGGAGAAGTTCAGAAAACACAAAATGACAATACTATCGGTTCAGATTTAGCAGAATTGGAAAACCTGACAGGAGAATATGAATATATATCGGATTATGGAACCGGTAAGTTAATGATTCAAAAATCATCCGGCGGATATGATATTTCCGACTATGAATCTGGATCTTCCTGTCGCTTTTTAGCTGATTCATCCAGCATAGAAACGATAGAAAACAACCGGATATATATAAAGTACCCCGAACAGGTATTTTCTGACGATACAGTTAACTTTAGCTATTATGTTTTAGAATATAGTACAGATGAAATCAATGTGTATTACGGAGAAGCAGGGTTTGAAGAGGCGCAATTTTTATATCATGCCACAAAGAAAACAAAGGAGAGGACGGATGTATGCGAGTATGAGGGCGAATATAATAGTTATGATGTTGACGAGCCGGCGTTAGAAATAAAGAAAAATGATGATGGAACTTATCAGATTCAGATAGATTTATTCAGGCTCTGGGGTTTTTATGATGATGCGGGAAAAATTACGGAAGAAGGGTTGGAATTTACAGCAACAGGTCCTCGTGGAAATGAGATGAATGGAGTCATAAAGTTGGAGGCGGATATTGCAGCCGTAACCATTTTTGGTCAGGAATGGCTTGATTTTGCGGGATTAAGTGAATACAGATTTTACAAAACCTCAGATGTTCCTAACATAGATGATTTACCGGCAAACCAGCAGGAAAGTAATATGCAGGATGCTGCGGATACAGGTTCGGAAGCAGCGGCAGATGAACTATTGGATTCCTTTATCAATGGATTGGCAGGCGCAGTTGACTCTGAAGATTCGGCATCGACATTTTTTGTCAGCGATTTAAATATGAATTCTGAGGAATGGGATGCATATTCTATTGGAGAGAAAGTCGATCTTGATAATGATGGAGAAAACGAACTGATTATTAACGGGCCTTATGGGGGGATATACCTTGATGCGCGTGATGATAAGGTATATGAATTTGCAGCAGGAGAGGGCACTGTTCTCGTTCTTTCTTATACCTATTATAATGGAGCCGCATGGATCATGTACAGTAACAGATCGAGTGCAGGATTTGAATTTTACCATATGGAAAAATTTGAAGGAGCTGACAACTTAACTGCGGAAATGAATTTCGGCGAGGAATTTGACCCGGATAATGCAGAAGCTGGGATAAAATATACATTGGATGGAGCTGAAATTTCATATGATGAATATACAGAATTATGCAGCAAAATTTTCGCTGCTGAAGTAAATACAAACTAAAAGAAAAAATGAAAGCTTTGGTGAAAGGTGTATTATTTACAGGCAAATGCTGATGATGTATGGGGAATATTGTCACATTTTGTCAGTGTGTCTCATTCCCCGGCAGATATGGACACGAAAAGACCGCAAAGCCCGTAAATGTGATATGCTCCTCATATGATAGTTTTTTGAATATTTCCATTGTCTACCATATGGGGAGCATATCAAACAGAGGTACTGTTTGGTGTCCGCAAATTGGGATTAGGGTATTTTCCAGTGTCCATAAGATGGGATTTGGGTCAAAATTTATGTCCATATCTATGGGGACATTATAGAGCTGGCAGGGGTGAAAAACTGTCAGAGAGACCACCCGGAATGAATTTTGCACGGATTAAGAGCGGGCTCAAAATAAATGATAATTTGGAATGCTTCATGAAACAACCCTGACCCCTCTGGGGCTTGCCCTTGACAGCCGCCTAAAGGGATGTTACGCTCCCAAATCCGACGGCGGCCACAAGGGAAAAATCTGTTTCTAAGTTCGTCGCCGTCGGCACCCAACTGACAACATTCTTTTGGGCGGCTGTCAAGAGTGGCGGAAACTGCGGATGGCTAGGCTTGGAACAACTCCAGATGCACAGTCCACATGTGATGAAAGCCAAAATGGTACACCAAGCAGACCAGCAGACGAATCAACTGGCGTATACAAAATTGTTAAATCCTATAGAATCCGAAACCTAGACACAAATGTACTCACAGACAAAGGAACATATGTTAAGCCTGATTCAAGTCCTAAAATAAGCATAGAAGATGAAAGCGAATACAAACTTATAGCATGGAAGACATCAACGACATACAAACCAGATATAGTCAGTACAGAATGGGAATCAACAGTACCAGCAGTACACAAGCAAAGTGGAACAACTCCAACAACAATAGAAATGAAGGCACCTGAAACAACATTGTATTTGTTGTTAGAGAAACCGGAAAATGAATCTACTCCTGTAACTGGACAAGCAGATTTTGTTATGAGTCAGTCAACCATTACGCGAAAGATTAAATTGTCATATCCAGACAATAATGGTATAACCATTATGAAAGACACTCTGTTTAAATGGGTAAGACCAGCACACAAAAGTAGTTGTAGCGGGCATAGTTATGCAGATGGAAAAGATAGTGAAGGAAATACAAAATATAGTACAGCATATTGTAGTTATGGTAAATTTTCAGATAATTCAGTTAGATTTTCATTAAAGAGCTCTGAAAAATCAAATTATCCAGATATAGTAGCAACAAAATCAGGCTGGGAAAATGTAACCACAACAGGTTTAAAAGAGCCACTTGCAAAACAAGCAGCTCTCATGTATAATCTACTTAGAAAGGTTGATCGGACACGAAGTTCCGATTTGCCCTCAGTGAGAATATTATATTGAAATAAGCATCCACACTTTGCGAGGGTACGGATGCTTATTTCTTTTTATGATTATCTATGTAAGACAGAGCCGAAAAGATAACAAGCAATAATGTCAAAACTTCCATCACGCTCATGGGCACCACCCTCTTTCGTAAGACTAGAGGGCATCTATCAGAAAACCGCATCCTGCTTCCTTTTCAATTATACAATCCCATTATAGCATGAATAAATGTACCGCTCAATCTAAAAAGAAGATATAAGCATATTTTGTCTTAAATGTTTCAACTTTTTTAGAAGGAATGATATACATAAAAACCAGACCTGTTAAAAATGGATATGTAATGCATAAATGAATACAATATGCAAAAATCAATATCCATGAAAGGGTTTATCATACTTGCAAAAATTTCTCCATGTGGAATATCAGCAACAATGAACATATAAAAATAAATATTGCATTATGAAAAAATCAAGTTGTACAAGTTAATAGAAATTGTTGGCTTGTCAGTATACAGTGGGGTGGTTCCTGCATTATCTGATGAAGTTGGTATGTAGTGGGTATTTCATAATAGTAAAAAAGTGGTTTTGTGCACCAGAAAAAATGGTATGGTGCATTGGGATAATTTTTAAAAGTGTATATTAAAAATACGGGAAAATAAGCATGGCCTTCAATAGAAAATAAAAATCTGTTGGAGGTACTTTTATGTTATCAAAACATAATGAATTTTTAGAAAGGGCATACAGGATATTGAATAGGGTATATTTTGAGGACAGTTTACCGGAGGTAGTGATTACAATACAGTCCTCTCAAAAATCATACGGTCATATCACGGTTGGGGAGATATGGAAGGACAGCTGGGATTCCTATCATGAAATCAACCTGTCGGCAGAGTACCTTAACAGACCTGTGGAAAACATCATCAGTACTCTGGTTCATGAAATGTGTCATTTGTATGCTATGGAAAATAATATAAAGGACACATCAAATAATAACCGCTATCACAATAAAAAATTTTAAGAGATAGCAGAAAAAAGGGATTTGAAACTCAACCACTACCGGCTAAAGCCGGTAGGTTCGGTTTGCTGCTAAAGCAGCCTAAAGTGTGCACCCTATAAGTTATTCCTTATCCTTTACACTTACCCTATCTCAAAGTTATCGGAATTGCTCTTCTCCTGCAAATCTTGATTCTGAATGTACGCTTTGATTATTTCATCTGTCACATTTCCACTGCTTGCTACAAAATATCCCCTTGCCCACAAATGTTGTCCCCAGAATTGCTTGTTCAATTCTTATATTCCATTTGCAGTTTCCTTGACGTATTTCCTTTTATATATTGTACCAATTTACTTGCTGACAGATGGGGCGGCACTGACACAAGCAGATGTATGTGGTCACTTCCTACATGGCCTGCCAGAATCTCCACCTCATTGCTTTGGCAGATCATTCGGATCAGCTCCCTTGTCCGCAATGCTATCTTCCCTATTATCACTGGCTTACGGTATTTTGTTATCCACACTAAGTGATATTTGATATCATATGTGCAATGTGCTGACTTTCTGTAATTTTCCATTATTCTCACCTCAAGTTTAGTATCCCTGTTTTCATTTTTTCTAAACTTGAAGCTATGGGGTTTACCTAAAGGATTCGCCTAAAGGCGAGGGTTTTAACCCCATTATACAGACAATAAGCTACCATGAGAGCATAGGATGGAGTGTAACCGAGCCTACAGAAAAGTTAATAGAAACGATAAAGGAAAATCATTTAGATTCCCAGATAGAGTATGTGCGTATGGGTGCTTATGGCTGGACTGGGGGAGATAATGGAAATGGTTTAACTGGTACGAAAGGGAAGAACCCCAAAAAGAAGTCCAGCACAAGAAAATATATCTGCCCTAAATGTGGTAATTCAGTGAGGGCTACAAAGGATGTAAATATAGCGTGCCTTGATTGTCTGTTGCAGATGGTGAAAGAGGAATAAAAATCAAAAATTCCTCTACAATCTCCCTAAAAATCAGTGATACATAATGGTTTATTTCCTTGCACTATCACGTCTATGAACATGGATAAATCAGCGTTAAGATTTATTTGTAAGTTAAATAAAGTTAGTGCTGAGGCACGGAAAGAAAGAGGTAAACATTATGTGTATGTATTTGACAAACGGTAACTTTTTAGGACAGAGGCTGATAGGCTATGAATTCTATGACAGCAAGAGCAAGGGCTTCGTAGGCATGACGGAGAAGCAGGTCATTACAAAGCTGAAAAACAATGAAAAGGTTTATGGCTTTATCCTTGGGGAAGAGGACGGGAAAGAAGTCCTGTTACTTGATAAGGAAAACTTCAACATGAGCAACTTGCAGTTAAAAACCGGTGTAAACAGCCTGTCATGGATGAATGAGGACAGCGGTTCAGATATGAACATGGAACTTATTATTGTAGCGGCCAGCGGTGACAAGAAGAAAGTTTATGAGACAGTCAATGCCAGACATGCAAGGATGGAATACACCGAGGACAAGCTGAAGATGATGCTGGAAATCGGGGTGCCTGTTGCGGGTGTACGGCTTGAAAAGAATAAGCTTGTAGCCTGTGAGGGTGTGGAGATTATCGGTAATGAGGAAGAAGTAAAAGAGGGGGCGTAAGCCCCCTCTTTTGAGGATACAGGTATGCATGGAGAAATGATTGAACAGTATAGGGGATATGAGATAAGGGTATTCTGGAGTGAGATTGATAATGGTTATGTATTCTGCATCTTTACCAGTGACGGCACGGGCATTATAGAAAGTAATGTTTACCATTATGAAAAATTTGCATTACCGGGGGCAAGGGAAACAGTTGACCGATACATAGAGGTTAAGGAAAGGGGGCTTGACAGATGGACTATCTGACATTTACCCTGGATTCTCGGAGTTAACATGACGAGGTTGGTACCTTCACTCCGAGAGCCTCATATATTTTTGCCTGCTTATTGAGAAGTTCTCCAATCCTTAAGGAATGGTTT
>CAJTBO010000036.1:0-45985 GCA_910573755.1 Lachnospiraceae bacterium
AAGAAATCATAGCCGCAGGACTTGCTGTAAGAAATCTTGTGCTTATACCAGCGCTGGCATAAGTATTTTTCTTATGCAGAAATTTTGCCATTTTGCGTTAAAAATCATTGATAAGTGGCCTAATTTACTTTCATTACAACCCATACCCCAAAACTTTTCTCTGCCTGTCAAACTCAAAATATACATTTACTTTCTTAATTCTTTCGGTGTATAATCTCCAAACCTGTCTATCAGCCCGCTTCTGAACGCATACCCTCTGGTAAAAACTGAAAAGTTATTTAAAAATTCTACAAACTCAGCACAATCATCTTCTTTTGAAAGATACTTTTTCATAAGTTCATCTGCAGTATACATCTGCCGCCCCAGTCCCATATACAACAATTCAAATACAACATCACATTTATAATCATTTTTTTCTGTTGATAATTCCAGTGCGCCTATTGAATCGATCCCCTCCCCCTTTACTGCATAAGGTACGCTCTCTTTAAAAAACATCTTAAACCCTTTCGGGGGAACCACTGATTCTTTCGCCAAACTGCTTATTCCACTCTGGTTTCTGAAAGTGAAATTCCAGCCGCTGTTAAAATCCAGCCCTCCATCCGCAGTATACCCGGTATTTCTTTCTACTTCCTTCGCATCAAAAGAAGATATATTCCATTTAGCTGCCACTTTTTCAGCAATCGCCGCCAATTCCCCCCTCGTCTCTTCACATTTGTAATAATAATCGGCATTATAATATGTCCAATTGTCCGAACTCCCGCCATATGAAGAATTGACCTTTTCGCCTTCTTTATAATTGGCATTCCGCGCCGCCCTCATATTTTGTTTTGCAAAAACATCATATATTTCATCTAAAATCTTCTTGTTATCCTCTTCATTTTTTCCGGATGTCTGCCTTTGCTGTATCCTGTATATCCGCATGGAAGCACAGCATAATCTGAAATAATCTTCCAGTTCATCCTCGCCAATTTCCCCCTCATAAAATTTTGCCATGCAATTATAAATATCTCTTTGCATATCCCACCCAAAACGGTCGCCAAAGGTACTTTTGGGCATCCCTTTTATAACGCTGTTCTCCGAATGATATAGGTACATGTTTTCTATCGTTTCTATGGTGTCCCGCGATTTTTCAAAGGAATCCCGCGGGTGGGATTCACTGCCGGATTTATCCTGTGCCGGTTTGATATATTCATATGTAGTTTTTGCTTCATCCATGATATTTCTGCATTGCATGTTTTCGGATACGGGTTGTTTCAAATACCCTATGTGCAGTGTACTGCCTGTCATATTAGTTCTCCTCCATTGTCTTTCGCATAAAAAGCGGCAAAATCCCCATCTCTTCCTTCCGTGGAAATTTCGCCGCCATCCTTGCTGAATCATAGTTATAAAATATATTATGTTTTTAATATCGACATTCCATGTCCATTCCCTAATCTTTAGCCCCAATATAATTCTTATATTCCATGAGCAAGTAAAACTTTCTTCAATTTGAGGCTTTTCACCTTTCTCTTACTCATTTTTTACTCCAATATTATCTTTAAGCCATTTAACATTTGATCCGTATCACTGCAATTCATTATGTAAAAATAATATGTCCCGGCTTCCCCGATCTCTATTGACTGCACCTCTTCCGTTTCCGTTATCTCCACCTCCGAGATAATATCTTCATTCAATGCCACGCCTCCGCGAAGGTTCAGCTCTGTATCATCGGAAACAGACTGCAGAGAAAAGCTTACGGTGCTCCCTTCCTCCAATTCCCATCCTTCCATATTCTCGTGCATAAATACCTCCGCTGTCCGCCCATACAGCGCGATCTGGGATAGTTCTACCATTTCTCCATCCTTAATATAAGGACAGTCGAACAATGTCCCTATCGCATATTCCGCCTTGAGCATATCAGCGCTTTCTTTATTTAACGCTATGCTTCTGAATTCTTCCACGACAGGCTTCTCAGGGATCGTATCAGGTGTGATGATCCTGTTTTCATCCGTCTGTGACTCCGCGATTTCGGGCGTATTCGGGACTTCATTCTTCCTCCCGCATGCGCTTGATAGACATAATATAATGCAGATGGCTGCGAGTAATTTTTTCAGATTATGCTCCATTGAATGACGCTCCTGTCAAAGTGATCGTATAGGATGACTTATTCCATACCCTGTATCTTCCCCTTCCGGCACCCGGTGAAATATAAGTAGTAGAAAATCCTCCTACCAGCGCATTGGGGCTATAAGTATATACCGGGACACATATTGCATTTGTCAGTTCAACGCTCAGGTAAGCATTGGGCGTCACACTGCATGTCATGGTATTGCGCCCTTCCACCACATTTACATCCCACTCTGCGCCATACCCCGCAGGAACTGTTGGATTGCCTATTGATATCCTCGGCTCCGAAACTACATTTCCGTCCGCATCAATGATCCTGTATGTCTGACCCCTTAAATTATTATCATCATACTCCTTTTCCTGTGCACAGACAGACGAAACTGTGCCAAAGCTTAACACTAATACCAGAATAAAACTTACTATTTTTTTCATCGCCATATCCTCCATTACCAATGTTCGGACAGTCCCTATTCTTCAATAATTGTCCGGTCCATTTTGCCGAAAATCAATTGGAAACATATTCGTGGTCTACTTCAATTCTACTATTTGAACTATCTTCAATAATGTTAATCTTTTCTTTCACAGTATTCACATTATTTGAAGCATTGACCTTTACCCAAAACCCTACTACTAAAAATATAACCACAACAACAGTTACAATCAAAATAAATTTGCGACTCATTTTTCCCTTTCCTGACATCTATAATTTAATTTTGGCGTTAGCCAGCATATAGGATGGTAAGCAATTTTACACACTCACATTCCGCATATTAAAGATTTGCAAATCTAGACGTATACACCACCCCATTTACTGGCTAACACCTTAATGTTTATAGTGTATATGTTCCTGTATACCTAGCCTTTATATTCGAGACATTATCAAAAGCCAAAGAATATTTTCCGTCACCATTAACAACCAAATTGCCATTCCATCCAGTTGAACTTAAACTTTCAGAGGGAAAGCCACATAACCCGGTGTTGCGATTATATAAGCCGATATAGCTGGAAGCCTGTGGGCTTATAGTGATATTAAAGTCAATCTTATCTCCATGCTTCAGTGAATATATATTATCTAAATATCCATAATTTCCCCCAGACAACTCTACATCAACATAATGTGAAGTTGCCTTTTCAAATCCAGTTGGTGCCGGATTATCTTCCGAATATGGTATAAATATAGCCATAACATTACCTTCATTGTCAACAAATTCAATTGGCTCCTCAACAACTAATTTCTCGCCCAGATTGGATTCCGCTTTCACCATCTGTCCATTTCCCAATAAAATACTCATTAATACTGCACAGAGCAGCACTGCTTTTCCTGTTCCAATCTTTTTTCTTTTTGTTTTCTTCATCTCAATTTCTCCTTCGCAATTTTCACTTTGAATCCGAAACGCTCACATACTCCCCGCGCCCGTTCGCATCGTACACATAGCCGCTGAATGACAAAGTAAACTTATGTCCTGCCGTTACAGAGGAACTCTTTGTCTCAGAACAATTCGCCCCATTGACGGATATAGCCCATACGCCAACATTGGTTCCTGCCGTATTATCGACAAGTTTCAGAGTACCGGTTATCTTGGATGTGCCTGCTTTTCCCTTAACTGTTAACGATGATCTTGCTGTGCTTCCGGAAACTGTTAAATTTACTGTCACCGTATCCGCATTATCCCAGTATGGCTGAATTCCTGCCGCCTGTACTGATACTTTGGCAATACCAAAGCACACAAAAAACGCCAGCAGCAATATTGTAATGTTTCTCTTTATGCTCTTTTTCATGCTTCTCATTCTTCTCTCACCTCCTCCCTCTACTTATAAAACACTCAAACAGGCTAAAACCTTACAGAATTTTCCAGTAAATTTTTATTTTTTTATTTTTATCCCATCCTTTATTTTAAATATCTCCTCCTCACTAACATCCGCAATTAAAGAAAATGTAAGCCCTTCTTTTGACCTCCATAGCATAGAATAGCCCCCATCCTCAAATTTAACTAAAAGCACATCGTTACCTTCTCCATCCTGTATCACTGATATCTCACTGTGCTCATTGTCATACTGGTGATTACCTCCGGACGGCGAGTAATCAAAAAATATCACTTTTTCTTCATCTTCATATGAAAAATATGAAAAACTTCCCCCAAATATTTCATCACAATACTCCATCTCCAGTTCAAACCCCTCCGGCACATACGTAAGTTCATACATCGGTACAGGTCCCGTCCACTCCGCATCCGGCATATCCACTTCCATATGTGTACTGTGCCATTTCACCAGCACATCCCACGCCTTCGCGATATACCCCGGATTGGTCAGGCACAGAATGATAAACAGGATCGCCGCCGCGGACAGCATATACCTCACCACTGTCCTGATCTGATACTTCCGCCTCTGCCAGCCGATCAGCCGTTTCATCCTCTGTTCAAACCCCGCCGAAAATGCCGCCGGCCCCTGCTGGTCTTCCATATATTTCATGCTGTAAAGCTCCGCCTCAAACATCAGCCTGACAAGCCTCTCTATCTTCTGCTCTTTTTGGTCTTTTGCCATGCTGTATTTCATCACATCATCACATCCCCTCTTCACTTAATCTCTTCCCCGTCCGATCCTCTCTTCGCCTGATTCCCTTTTCATCTGATTCCCTTTTCATCTGATTCCCTTTTCATCTGATTCCCTTTTCATCTGATTTCCTCTTCACCTGATCCCCTCTTCACTTGATTCCCTCTTCATCTAATGCCTTCCCCAGCTTTTCCTTCGCCCTGTGCAGTCTGACCTGCGCCGCATTCTGCGATATGCCGAGAATTTTTGCTGCTTCTTTTACCGAAAGTCCATAATAATACCGCAGTACCAAAATATCATGATACACGGCAGGCAGTTCCCTCAAAAGCCGGCGGATCAGTTCCGCCTCCCCCTTCTCCACCGCCATTTCCTCCGGAAAGCGCACCTTAGCTGCATTTTCTTCCTGATACAGCGCTTCCATCACATCATCCTCCAACGGCAAGATCCTTTTCTGTCTACGCAGCAGATTGATCGCCGTATTTCGGACAATCGTAATACACAGCCCCTCCATCTCCTTCTCAGAGAGCCCTTCATAGCGCCGGAATTTATCCGCCAGTTTCGCAAACGCGTCATGCACCGCATTCTCCGCCTCCTCCTTCTGCCCCAGAATGCCGTAAGCAACGCAGTACATACTATCTCTATTCCTTCCGTAAATCTCTATAAAATTTTTCTTTTGTTCCTCAGTCTCCAGAAGAGATAAATAAAAAAGCATGCTGTTTTCCCCTCTACTTATAAAACAAATAAACACGCCAGAACCTTACAGGTTTTTCAAAAATTTTTTCTTTTTTCTTAAAAAAGACCGGAAATCCTTTTCCTGATTTCCGGCCTTCCCCTTTATCTAAATCCCAAACTGTCTTCTTACCGTCTCCACTCCTTCCGGCATACAGCCTATGGATTCCGCAATTCTTTTATCCGTTTCCCCGTCCTGTTCTTTCCGCTTTTTCAGTTATGCATTAATGACTTTTCTCTCTCCTTAATAAAGAAATCCTCTCCACCGTTTTATATCCGGCATATCCGGCGGTGAGCCCGACCGCTATGCCTCCGAGGATATCCGTCGGAAAATGCACATATAAATACAATCTGGAAAACGCTATCACGCAGGCGAGCAAAAGAGCCGCTTTCCAAAGCCTTCGCCTCCCCGAAAAATAAAGCGCCGTAACGGAAGCAAAGGAAGCCGCCGTATGTCCCGACGGAAACGAGTAATCCCATGGCCTGCTGATCAGCAATTGGATCGAAGTATTGATGTCACAGGGCCGGACTCTGGCAAACAAATGTTTCAATATCCCGTCGCACAACACAACATCCCAGCTAAGAGCCGCCGCCAGAACAGCCCCCGCCTTTCTTGTCTTCGGCACCGCCAGTAAAACAAGCGCAAGTACGATCCAGATAATCCCGGTATTTCCCAGCGACGATACCAACGGCATAAACCAGTCTCCCAGCGGAGTCCTCATCCCCTGAATAAAATCCAGTATCCTGATTTCAAATTCCATATTAATCTCCATTCCGCCGTCTTTGGCCTGCGGCATTAATAGTAATGAAAGTTCTGCTTTCTTTCACACTTCATCCTTACTTCAGCCATAGTCAGCCGGCGGCACAAATAGTAATGAAAATTCTCTTTTCCCTACAGTTTAAATTCCTCCAGCTCCTGCAGCCTGTCTTCATATCTGGTCCCGAGACACTCCTGGAACGCCGCCTCTTTCTTCATTCCTTCCAGCGCCGCTCCCGCCGTCTTAATGGACTCGATCGTCCCCGCGCCTGCAATACAGCCGCCCGGACACGCCATGCCCTCCAGCAGATATCCGTTATACTTTCCTGCCTTTGCCAGCGTCAGAAGCTTCTTGCAGTTCTGCAGCCCTTCCGCGCTCGCCACTTTGATCTCCCGCTCCGGCTCCATCTCCTTGATCACATTGATCACCGCCTTCGCCACACCGCCGCTTGCCGCAAAGCCTCTGCCGTCCGCACTGGCACGCAGAAGCGGCTCGCCCTCCGGCAGTTCTTCAAAATTAACACCCTTTGCGGCAAACATTCCCGCAGTCTCCTCAAAGGTCAGCACAAAATCCACATAACTGCGGATCGTCCGTCTGCTCGCCTCCAGCTTCTTTGCCGCGCAGGGCCCCACAAATACGATCTTGCACTCCGGATTGCGCTGCTTGATCAGACGGGCGGTAAGCACCATCGGCGTCAGTGCCATGGAAATACATTCCGCCTGCTCCGGGAACAGTTTCTTCGCCATCATGGACCAGGAAGGGCAGCAGGAAGTCGCCATAAAGGGCAGTTTTTCCGGCACTTCTTTCAGGAAATCCTTTGCCTCCTCAATAGCACAAAGATCCGCGCCGATCGCCACCTCCCTCACATCCGTAAAGCCCAGTGCCTGAAACGCGCTGCGGATCTGCGTATTTTTCAACCCCTTAAACTGTCCTGCTATTGCCGGTGCCAGAATGGCAAATACCGGAGTGCTGCTCTTCAACGCCATGATCGTCTGATATATCTGCCCCTTATCCACGATAGCGCTGAACGGGCAGCTTACAAGGCACATACCGCAGGAGACGCACTTGTCCTGATCGATCTCCGCCCTGCCGTATTCATCGGATTTGATAGCGCCCATGCCGCATGCTTTCATGCAGGGCCTTTCCTGCTTGATAATGGCATTATAAGGGCAGGCGTCCAGACACTTTCCGCATTTAATGCATTTCTCCTGATCGATACGGGATCTGCCGCCCACCATGCTGATGGCGCCCCTCGGGCACACTTCCATACAGGGATGCTCCAGACAGCCCTGACAGCCCTCCGTCACCATAACCCGCTTTTCAGGACAGGAATTACAGGCAAACTTTATCACATTAATAAGGGGCGGCTCATAGTATTTTTCTTCGATCACACTGGCTTCCACTCCCGCGGAGATCGGTGCGTGTTCCGATATTTTCCGCAGGGACATTCCCATTGCCACCCGCAGTCTTTCCCCCACAATGGCGCGCTCCAGAAAAATGCTCTCCCTGTGGGAAGCGATCTCTCCGGGCATGATCTTATAGGGAAGTTCCTCCAGCTTCGCCGGGTCCTCTCCCTCGTAAGCCAATCTGGCAATCTCTGTAAAAATTTTATGTCTGATTTCTGTTTTCGATGAGTATAATCCTCGCATAATAAACTCCTCCTTTTTCCGGTTCCGCATCCGTTTATAAGATACACACAGCAGGGACATCATCATAATAACGCCGGCTTCTCAGCCCCGCCCTGCAATTCCGCACCTTCCGTGTTCAAAACAACTCCTGCCCGCCAAAAATCTCCAGCGCCCGTTCCGGAATCCCGTTCAGATAAGCGATCAGCACCCCGTAATTCGTAACCGGCACCCCCTGCTCCCTGCAGCACCCGAGCCGGTAATGCATCTCCCGCCGGTTCAGCATACAGCCGCCGCAGTGTACCACCATCTTACAGGAGGATACATCCTCCGGAAATTCCGTTCCGGAAGTAAACGAAAACAACAACTCCTTCTTTGTACCGCGGCGGATCATCGCCGGCAGTTTCACCGTTCCAATATCCCCGCACTGCCGGTGATGGGTGCAGCCCTCGCTGATCAGCACCCTGTCGCCGTCCTGCAGCCGCCCAAGCGCCGCCGCGCCCTTTGCCAGAAGCGCCAGATCCCCTTTATAACGCGCCATCAGAATGGAAAAAGAGGTCAGCGGCACAGATTCCGGCAGGATCCGGTTCACCCGGTCAAACACCTGACTGTCGGTAACCACCAGCTTCGGCGGACACGCAAGCTTCCCCAAAACCTCTTCCAGTTCCGTATCCCGGCAGACAAAGCCGAAGGCGCCGGCATCCAGAATTCCCCGGATCACCTGCTGCTGAGGCAGGATCAGCCGCCCCTTCGGCGCTCCGGCATCCACCGGCACCACCAGTATCACCGTATCCTTTTCTGACAGAAGATCCCCGATCAGCGGCCCCTCTGTCTCCCTTTCGGAAAGCAGCGCCGCCACGCGTTCCTTTAATTCATGGATCTTCCACCCGGTTTTCGCACTGACCCAGAGGGTGTTTTCGCCGTCCTTCGGCACCTCCTCCAACAAATCCGCCTTGTTCCATACCAACAGACAGGGAATCCCCTGCTTTTCAAAGAAATCGAGCAGTTCCCGCTCCGTCTCTCCAAGCGCCTCCCGGGCATCCGCCGTCACAATGGCAATATCCGCTTTTCGCATAACCGCTCTGGCTCTGGCGATCCGCTTCTCCCCGAGCTCTCCCGCATCATCCAGCCCCGGCGTGTCGATCAGCAGCACCGGGCCTGCCGGCAAAAGTTCCATCGCCTTATAAACCACATCCGTCGTGGTTCCCTTTTCCGCAGATACCACCGAAAATTCCTGTCCGGTGAAGGCATTCATCAGACTGGACTTCCCCGCATTCCGCCTGCCGAAAAAAGCAATATGTACCCGCTCTCCGAAGGGCGTCTGATTCATACCTCCCATTGCCCTCATGCATCCTCCCCTCTTTGTTCTCCTGCCGCCGCAACGTTAAAAATAAAGATCCCTCTGTCCCAGCTTCGTCTTCTTCAGGCGTTCTTCGGCAACAGCCCGTACTTTTTCACTGCCGATCTCCGAAAGCCTGCGCCGGATCATCTCCTCCCCGATCCGTTTTGTCTTATCCGCCGCATAATCCTCCAGATACTCCTGCAGCGTAAGCAGCGCATTAGGCAGACAACAGTTCTGTATCTGACCGGATTTACACAGAGACATAAACCGGTCTCCCGTCCGCCCTTCCCGGTAACACGCCGTGCAGAAAGACGGAATGTAATCCAGTTCCATCAGCCATCTGACCACCTCATCCAACGAGCGCCGGTCCGATACATCAAACTGGGCGGAATTTTCCTCCGCAGGCTCCGGCTCCCGATAGCCTCCCACACTGGTTCTGGAACCGCCGGAAATCTGGGAGATTCCAAGATGCAGCACTCTCTCCCGCACTTCCTTTTTCTCTCTGGTGGAAACGATCATGCCGGTATAGGGCACCGCCACCCGGATACACGCCACCAGTTTCGCAAAAATATCGTCCGATATCCCGTTGTCAAAGGCGCCCGGATCAATATCATCCGCAGGACACACTCTCGGGACGCTGATCGTATGGGGGCCTACGCCGTACACCGCCTCCAGATGCTCCGCATGCATCAAAAGCCCCGCGAACTCATAGCGGTAGAGTTCCAGCCCGAACAGCACCCCCAGCCCTACGTCATCAATACCGCCCTGCATCGCCCGGTCATGCGCCTCGGTGTGATAGGCGTAGTTGCTCTTTGGCCCGGCGGGGTGCAGTTTTTCGTAGCTTTCCTTGTGATAGGTTTCCTGAAACAGAATATAAGTGCCGATCCCTGCCTCTTTCAATTGACGATACCCGTCAATTGAAAGCGCTGCGATATTCACATTGACACGGCGGATGGCGCCGTTTTTATGCCGGATCGAATAGATAGTCCGGATAGATTCCAGAATATACTCCAGCGGATTGTTCACCGGATCTTCACCGGCTTCCAGCGCAAGCCGCTTATGCCCCATATCCTGCAGGGCGATCACCTCCGCCCGGATCTCCTCCTGGGTGAGTTTCTTTCTTGCAATATGCCTGTTTTTTGCATGATAAGGACAATAGAGACACCCGTTGACACAATAATTTGACAGATACAGCGGCGCGAACATCACAATACGGTTTCCGTAAAAATCCTTTTTGATCTGCTCCGCCAGCGCATAGATCTCCTGATTTTTTTCTTCCAGTTCACAGGCAAGAAGAATCGAAGCCTCCCTGTGGTCAAGCCCTTTTCTCAGCCGCGCCTTCTCTAAAACCGCGTCTATCACCGCCGCATCCCTCCTGTGGACGTCGGCATACGCCAGCGAATCCAGAATCTCCTGATGATCTATAAATTCCTCTGCATGCGCAGACTTTTGATCGTACATAAATGCCTCCCGCAGGCACCCCTGCTGCCTGTCTAAGATTTGATAAACGGCTGTTTTTAACTATTGACAGCATAACGGAAAATCATCTTTCTGTCAATGAAATCGCTCTGCAGCAGGCAGGTTTGCTTCATGAAGACTTCATGAGGCATCCTGTGCGCGACAGGGGCAAAACACAGCGAACCGCCTGGCAGAAAATAACGCGCGCAAACACGACAGACAGCTTGTCAGAAAAGCACACAACGTAAACACGGCTGGCAGCACATCAGAAAAGCACACGCACAAACACCACCGCGCCCAACAGACACAGCAGTGTCCCGAATATCTTATTCATATAGCGCTCCCTGAACTTCACCGCCTTTTCCCGAATCATCGGAACGACCACAGCAATGATTCCCCACCAAATATACGTCCCGAAAAACGCTCCGCAGACCACCAGCGTCCGCTGCAGGGCGTCCGCCTCCTTTGAAACGCCCAAATAAGAAAACGCAAATAAAAACACAAAGATCGTCGCCGGATTTGCAAGCCCTATCATAAAAGTAGACAAGACCATTTTCGCAGATTCCACAGTTCCCAGCTTCTCATTGACCGGTTCTGTCTTTCCCAAAAGCAGCCGGATTCCCATAAACAGAATCAGGCAGCCGCCCAGAATATTGATGATCGTCTGATGCTGTGAAATAAAATCGGAGATAAGGGTGATCCCGAATACACCCACGCCGGCATGAATGCAGTCCGCAAAGGAAGACCCGAGCCCCGTCAGCAGTCCCGCCTTTTTTCCATAACTGAATGTGCGCTGCATTACCAGCGCCCCTATGGCGCCTCCCGGCACACCAAATATAAATCCGATCAAAACTCCGCGCATCAAATAACTCATCTTTCCCTTACCTCTGTCTTCTGCTTCTTCCGCCTTTTATCTGAAGGAAGGATCACTTTTTCACTTCCCGTATCACCTCATACGCCGTATATTCCCGCTCAATATGGTACCCCAGCTTCTGCGCCAGCGCCGCCGACCATTTATTCTGGGCATCCCAGCCCGGATACAGCCCTCGGTCCAGACATTCCAGGATCAGCTTCGCCCCGCATATACAGGCGAACCCCCTCCTTCGGTGATCCTCCCTTGTATCGATCTCAACCTCTATCCCGCCGTCATAGCCGGAATAGGAAGAAGCGCCGGAAACCGGCTCTTTGTCCTTTAACAAAACTACACCCAGCCCATACTTCCGGTATAAAGTATAGTTTTCATACTGTGACACCCAGTCCCTGCACCACATTATCTCCCCGCAGCAGCGGTACAATTCCTCATCCATCATCCGCAGCGTATATCCGGCAGGAACCGCCTCCGCAAAAGCCCTTAGTTTCTTTTTGTCGAAAACATCCGGTTCTTTTCTGGTCGCATACCGGATGACCTTTTTCGCCTTTTCCTTAAGAGACGACTCGATCAACGTCTCCCACGCCCGATCCTGCGATGCCATGATCATAAATCCCTCTTTTCCATAGGTCTGCTCCGCCAGGATAAATTCCTGTTCCGGGTTCCCCGCCAGAAAACAGAAATCTCCCAATACCGCCATAGCGGACGCTGGCTTTATCGGAGAATCCGCATAAACGGTTCCCATCACCCCCTGCAGACATGACCAGATCATGGTTTCCTGCCATCCCGCAAACAGCGGCGCCGCATTTTTTGTTTCCCTTAACGCATAAATCATTGTTCCTCCAATCGTTTTACCGCCATAAAACAACAAACACCTTCTCGGTTTCTGCTGCTTTCCCTGCAGGTCAAAGATCCGAAACTGCAATCTCCCGACTGTGCATCAAATGAATCCCTATATGTCCGATCCCGAGGATCACTACAGCCGCTCCCAACAGCACATTTTTCCCGTATACCGCAAGGACCAAAAAAGCCAGCTCTTTTTACTGATCTCCAACAGCCCGCTGTAATAATTTTAGAGATCTGTAATATTATAATCTTCTCATATTCTGTCATTTTATCACATCTGTCTGCATCTTTCCATTAAAACCATAACCTGTACCGATCCCTGAAGATAATCCGTTATGTTTCACGGGTCAGGAATGCGCATTTATTGTGCGTCCCGTATGAACATGATTCAAATTCGGGGCGATTCCCCCGCAACAAAACCTTCGATATCGCCCCGAACCGTTACTATGCATTCCCGGACAAAGAAACGCTCCGGCTGCCACCGCAATAAGAAAATCAACGCATAAGCATCCGCCTGCAGTCACCTCTGCCGGCTGTTACCTGGTATCCCGCAGCCTCCATCCGGCGCCGCAGGTCATTTAGCGCTTCTCTCTGCCCTGCCTCTTCGTCTTCTTCCGGCGCCATATTTTCTGTTCCTGTTCCGCTTTCTCCGCATTCCTTACCGTCATACAGCGCGTACTGCCTGCGCACTCTCTCCGGCGTCAGGTTCGGCATACAGACATTTGCTCCCGCCAGCATCCCCATCTCCAGTCCCCGGGGGTGGATCGTCCTCAGCGCCGTGGTCGCCGGCAGCAGCACATCGGGCAGCATCACACGGATCACCCCCAGCAGAAACAATGTCAGTTCCAGGCTCCCTGCCCTCCTGTCCCCAAACGGCGTATCACGCTGGGGAATAAAGGGACCGATCCCCACCATCTCCGGCTGCAGTTTATGAATAAACAGCAGATCCTCCGCCAGATGTTCAAAGGTCTGCCCCGGGGATCCCACCATAAAACCGCAGCCTGTCTGATAACCGATGTCCTTTAGATCAAACAGACAGCGCCTCCTGTTTTCCGGTGAGCAGGATGAAGGATGAAGGCTCCTGTAATGGGCTTCATCCGCCGTCTCATGGCGCAGCAGATACCTCTCCGCCCCGGCATCAAACCAGCGCTGATAAACCTCCCGCGGATGTTCTCCCACCGACAACGTAACGGCGCAGTCCGGGTGCGCTTTCTTTACCGACTCCACCAGCGCTGCAATCTCATCCGGTCCATATCCCATATCCTCCCCGCCCTGCAGGACAAAAGTCCGATACCCCAGATCATAGCCCTTCCGACAGCATCCGAGAATCTCCTCCGGCGTCAGCCGGTATCGCCTGACCTTGCCGTTGGATGCACGGATGCCGCAGTAATAACAGTCGTTTTTACAGAAATTCGTAAACTCGATCAGCCCCCGGATATAGACATCTTTTCCGTAATACCGCTCCCTGAGCCTCCCCGCCCGCCCGAACAGCTCCCCGGAAAGCGCTTTATCCCGGCTTCCCAGCAGCGTTATAAACTCCGAGCGGGAAAGAACTTTTTCCCGCTCTAATTTTTCCAGTAATATTTCCTGCATAGACTTCTTCTGATACACTTTCTTTTAATACGCTTTCTTCCGAAATTTTATTTCCTGAATTTTAACATGTCGATCACAATCACATCCGTCTCGGCGTTATAAGTCCCTTCCAACGCCTCTCCCGAAGGATCGATCACAAGTTTTCCGCCGCCGTCGATCGTAAATTCGAAGATCTTATGGGAGCCGCCCTCCGATACCATCACTTTCCCGTTCTCAAAAAACCCCAGTTCTGTACCTCTGTTTGTGCTGTATGTTCCGTAGGGAACAGGAATATCGGCTGCCGCGCCGCCTTCCCCTGCTGCCGGATCTTCCACATTGAACTGTTCGGTATTGATATGGTCCGGTATGCTCTTCTCACCGTCCTTATACTGCATGGACATCACCAGAAATCCGAATACGCTTTCCTCATTCCTTGCCACTGTCAGACAATAAGGATAAGTGCTCACCATGTCCTCCTCCATAACAGAACAGGTTCCGGATATTTCGTAAACCGGGCTGCCCAAAGCATCACTCTGTGCTATACTCGTTTCCGTTTCTATCATATTTCCGCCCAGCCCGCAGACAACTTTATCATTCTCACAATAGGCGGACAAATCTGCATCCTGTATACCGAATACCGTTTCGAGATAAAACCGCATATCTTCCGCCTTTACACATCCTGTCCAGTTCATCTCATCTATCTCTACCGGCGGCAGATATTTTTCATAGGCCTCGCCTGCCCCCAATATCGTGATCATCTGAACGCCTCTGCCGACATTCCAGACAGGATATTCATTCCTGTCCATATCCTCCCCGAAGAAATGACTGTTGAGGGTGAGCATGCTCACCAGCATTTTCAGATCTTCCTTTTCACTGTCAGATAAGGGAACCTGCTCCATCGGAATCGGCTCTTCTTCCACGGCAGGAGCATCCCCGCGCTCTGTCATCTCTTCAAAATTTTCACGCTCTGCCGTCTCGTCGCTCTCTTCACGCTCTGCTGTCTCATCGCTCTCTTCACGCTCTGCCCTCTCCCCGCTCTCTTCCTCCGCTTCCTCCGGCGCCCAGACATCCCTTTTCTCCTGATCCGTCATATACACAGTACCGCCGATCACTGCTGCAGCGATGCCTGCCGCTATAACGCCTGCCGCTATTTTCGCCTTGAGAGATAAGGATACCCACTTTCCGGAAAGCGCCTTCCCGGCGCCGGTTGCTGCTGCAGTTTCCATCGCTGCAGTTTCCATTGCTGCCGATCCGGCGCCTTCCGAACTGATCGCGGAGACAACGATGCCTGCCTTCTTTGCTGCGGCATAGGGAACCGTACAGGCCTCCGCCTCTTCTTTGAACAGAAGCAGAAGGAGCGGCGCGGCACTGTAAAGCTTTGTCCCCTGTTTCTTCTCCAGATCCAGCACACCGCTTTTGATCTTCGCCTTCGCTCTGGATAAGTTGGTCTTTACCGTATTCTCCGGTATGCCCAATTCCCGCGCGATCTCCGACTGTTTCTGTCCGTTAAAATAATAGGATATGATACAGATCTTCTGCATCTGTGTAAGCTGCGTATCGATGATCTGTCTGACAAGATATTGCTTTTCCTTATTCAGCATGACTTCTTCCGGAATAATGTCGTCGTCATCCGCCAGATTTTCAAACGTATCGTCCTCCTCATTGAGCAGGACATACTTTCTGTTTTTCTTCAGCCACGCATAACATTTCCGGGTAGCGATGGTTCCTGCCCAGGAGAGAAAACTGTCCTCATTTCCAAGCTGGCGGATACTCCTGCTGATCTCCACATAAGTATCCTGCATAATATCCCCTATGGCGTCCTGCATATTTTCATTGCCGTTCATTACCTTATAGATACAGGTATATATGTATTTGCTGGATTTTTCATAGAGCATCGTGAAAGCTTCCGCCCTTCCCGCCCTGTAATCCGCCACCGCCTGTTTCAGTTCCCGTGCTGTTTCCATCTGTCAAACTCCCTCATCCGTATCATTTACATCGGAACAACGTATCGCTCTTATGTTCCGCGCTCTCTGTTCCTGTCTTTTTTATGCAGACCATGCCACAATTTCAATCATGCCCATGCTTGAATCCCATCCGAGCACCTCAAAGTAATAACGTGTCGACGAATTTCCCACACTATCACCAATCCGCATAGCCTGCACCTCACTGTACGCATTCCGCTCAATATTGTAGGGCTCTAAAAATCCTGTGCCCCAGCCCGTCCCGGTATAGGCATCCATATAATTATACCATTCGTAGATATCATGTGCCCCGATCGTTTCATCCCAGTTTCCCTTCAGGCTCGGGTCCCATGTAATGCCGTTCGACTCTATGATCGTGCGGTAGATCATCAGCAGTTCGTTGATCGTATAACCCTTCGGGGATGCCGGCGCCGGCAGTTCGGGATATACAAACTCCGCCGACAGAGGCGCTCTTCCTTCCGCTTTTCCGAACCTCACATAATGCTGATATAACAGGCCCGTATTCCTGCCGTAGATCGGCATCAGATCCGGATTGGATTCCACATAATAATCGCTGTCAAACAATGTGCCGTCCGCCATCCTTGCCGGCGTCGCCTCCGCGGTCATACCGCTTCCCGCCATGATCGCCGCCGCCATCGCTGCCGCCATCACCTTTTTTCCCATTCTTTTCATTGCCTTCATTCTTTTTCCTCCTTGTCTTTAACATATATTATATTCCCTTATGGTTATATAAGGGAGTACTGCCTTTTTCAAAAGGTTTCACTTTTTTCAGATTTTTTTCCGCTTCTTTTGATATTTTTATCAGTTCCTCCGGAAGTTCGATATAATGATAATCCGCAAAACTTTTTGCCATCATGCCAAGCCTCCCGTCTATTTTCTGCTTCTCTGTCAGTCCGCTGCCGCTGAACCTTTTGCCGTCTTCCCGCAGTGCATCCCTCTTTTGATAAAAATCAAACCACTGCCTGAATCCTTTTGGGGGGATTCCCGCATCCTCCTACCGGGGCATTTCCAGCAATACGCTCAGAAGAATGGGGCATGGCGAGGCGGTCGGTTCCACCACCCTGAATGAACTGTGCCTGATCCTAAACTGCAGCGTACAGGACATCCTGCGGTTTGACGCAGCCCCTGAAGGGTTGGAAGAGATCGACCTGCGCAGAAAAGAAATCAACCGTTTCCGCCGGAAAAAGAGCAAAAAGAAACTCTCCTTTGACTGACTCTGGTCAAAGGAGAGCGATCATCCTATCTCCTTCTTATTCGTTTTCTTTCCAGATCTTTATTTCCTGCTTTTCAAATCGTTTCTTTTATTCACACCGTCTCTCAGCAGCGCATAACCTGTTGACAGAAGCGGAATAAACACCAGCATTCCGATAACGCCAAACAGACTGCCGCCCACACTGACAGCCATCAGAACCCAGATGGAAGGCAGCCCGACAGAATTCCCCACTACTTTAGGATAGATCAGATTTCCCTCTATTTGCTGCAATACCAGAAACAGTACCGCAAACCATAACGCCTGCATGGGATCGTTGATCAGAATCAGAAAAATCCCCACGGCACATCCGATAAAGGCTCCCACTATAGGGACTAACGATGTGACTGCGATCAAAACCCCCACGACAAGCGCATAGGGCATACGGAAAATGCTCATAAAGACAACAAACATTGTGCCCAGGATCACCGCCTCAAGGCATTGTCCCGTAATAAAGCTGCTGAAATTCTTATATAAAAGGCTGCATATCTCCAGTATTTTATCCCCGGTGCGCGCCGGCAGATAAGCAGAGAGCACTCTCCGCCCCTGATCCGCCAGACGCTCCTTCTGAGCCAGGATATACAGGGCAAACACGAATGCGATCACCATACCCACCACGCCGGATATGATACTGCCTGCCATGCTGACCGTGGAATCCAGCATATCGCCTGCACCGTTTTTCAGAAAATGAATGACATTCTCCAGAACCTCATCCCATTTGATCTCCGTTGACTCCAGCCTCTCTGCCCAATCCGACAGCACGGACTCCTTCTCTGCGAGCCGCTCAAATTCCAGCGTCATCTGTTCCATAAACGCAGGAATTTTTTTCCCTATCTCCGAAACGGTAGCTCCCATCTGCGGCAACACCATCCCCACAACCGCTGCGAGGACCAGCGCGATCAGCATGATCGACAATACTATACTAAGGGGCCGCTTCAGCTTTTTTACCTTCTCTCCCTTCAGACGCCCCAACAGTTTTTCTTCGATCCATTTCATTGGTATATTCAATACAAAAGCAACAGCCCCGCCGTAGAAAAACGGTTTTAAAATACCTGCCAAAAAAATGATCCCAAAAAACAGCTTTTCACTGTAGATAACCGCCAGAATCAAAAAAGCTGCCAGCACCATCAGATTCTTTATCTGTTTAATCTTTTCCCTGCTAAATTCCATATTATAAACTCCCTGACTTCCATGAAACGATTCTGCCTTTCACAAAGAATGACTTTTATCTTCCTTACTATACTATCCAACCACATTGATTTCAATGTCCTTCAGACAGCATTCTTATGTAAGAAATGATAAATCCCCCATCTCAGGGGGATTATCCGTCATGCTTTTGCAGACACCCGGATAACACATTGTGATCAATCTTACAGTCGGCAGCTTCTGCCGCTGTCATGGTTAAAGATTTATCTGCATTGCCGGGCTGCCCCGGATTGCCCTCACAGGATAATCGGGTGTGCCTCGGGATAAACGTATTCCGCCTACCTGAAATACCGCACCCCGGATTCAAAGATCTTCATATCCTGCTCCCCGTAGATATTGACCGCAACGCCGTCGTCCCGGCGTTCCGCGTGCGCCATCTTGCCGAAGCACCTGCCGTCCGGCGAAGTAATGCCCTCGATCGCGCGGTAGGAACCGTTGATATTATACTCCTCATCCATAGACGCCCTGCCGTCCATATCCACATACTGGGTCGCCACCTGTCCGTCTGCAAACAGTTTATCAAGCCACGCCTCGGATGCTACAAAGCGCCCCTCTCCGTGGGATGCCGGGTTTACATATGTCCTGCCCGGCTCCGCCAGAGACAGCCAGGGGGACTTATCGGAGACTACTTTGATATATGCCATCTTGGAAATATGGCGGTTTATCGTATTGAAGGTCAGTGTCGGAGAATCCCCGTTTTGTCCCACGATCTCTCCGCAGGGCACGAGCCCCAGCTTGATCAGCGCCTGAAACCCGTTACAGATGCCCAGCGCCAGCCCGTCCCGCTCGCTTAAAAGCTTTTGCACCGCTTCCTTTATCTTTTCATTCTGAAAAGCTGTGGCAAAGAACTTCGCGCTGCCGTCCGGTTCATCGCCGGCGGAAAAGCCGCCCGGGAACATGATGATCTGAGACCGGGAGATCGCCTTTTCAAATACTTCCACAGACTCCCGGATATCTTCCGCCGTCCGGTTCTTAAATACCTTTGTGACAACCTCAGCCCCTGCGCGGCGGAAGGCTTTCTCGGCATCATACTCGCAGTTGGTGCCGGGGAACACCGGAATAAATACACAGGGCCTTGCCACCTTATGTCTGCATACATAAACGGAATCCGCCCTGTAAACCGGGCTCTCCACCGCGGATACATCCTTCGACGCTTTATAGGGGAATACTTTGTCTAATGTCCCTCTCCAACTCTCCAGTGCCTCCTCCAGAGAAATCTTTACATCGTTGTAAACAAAAGCAGCCTCCTTTATCACTTCCGCGATCATGCGGTAATCCACATCCAGATTATCCGCCGTTTTTTCCAGTTCCTCCAGCTTTGCCGCATCCACTTCGGCGATGATATTGCCAAGCCCGCAGGCGAACAGTTCCTCTTTCTCGATCTTCTCCGGATCAAAGCGCACGCCCAGCTTGTTGCCGAATGCCATTTTGGAAACCGCCGCGCAGATCCCCTTTGCATCCACCGCATAAGCGGAAACAAGGATGCCCTCTTTCATCAGCGCCGAGATTCCCTCATAGAGTTCCAGCACATTTGCATAATTCGGTATATCATACTCATCCACATCGATCTTAAAATAAACAAGCTTATTGCCTGCCGCTTTCAGTTCCGGCGTCACGATATCCTTTTCCTTCGCCACATCCACCGCAAAGGACACCAGCGTAGGCGGCACATCGATATCCTGGAACGTGCCGGACATGGAATCCTTCCCGCCGATGGAAGGCAGCCCGAAGCCCACCTGCGCGTCATATGCCCCGAGAAGCGCCGCAAAGGGCTGGCTCCACCTCTCCGGCCTTTCGCTCATTCTGCGGAAATATTCCTGGAATGTAAAGCGGATCTTCCTGCAGTCGCCACCTGCCGCCACGATCTTCGCCATGGATTCCGTCACCGCGTACACCGCGCCGTGGTAAGGGCTCCAGGATGATATTTCCGGGTCAAAACCATAACTCATCATCGTGGCGGTGTCTGTCTTTCCCGACAACACCGGAAGCTTCGCCGCCATCACCTGCGTCTCCGTCAGCTGATATTTTCCGCCGTAGGGCATCAGCACGCTGGCCGAACCGATGGAAGAATCAAACATCTCCACCAGCCCCTTCTGGGAGCAGACATTCAAATCTGACATTTCTGTCAGCCATGCCTTTTTCAGATCCCCCTCCTGCAGCGCCTCTTCCACCGCGGGGATCGCCGTTTTTTTCAACCGGTTCTCTTCTCTGGACGGAATCGCCACCTTCACCGAAGTCTCCTGATGGGCGCCGTTGGTATCAAGGAAAGCCCTCGCGATATTGACGATCTCCCTGCCTCTCCATTTCAGGATCAGTCTCGGCTCCTTCGTCACCTTTGCCACAACCACCGCCTCTAAATTCTCCTCGGCGGCATACTCCAGAAACGCTTCCCTGTCTTTCGGGGAAACGACCACCGCCATACGCTCCTGAGACTCGGAGATCGCCAGTTCCGTGCCGTCCAGGCCGGCATATTTTTTCGGTACTTTATCCAGATCCACGATCAGGCCGTCCGCCAGTTCCCCGATCGCCACGGATACGCCGCCGGCGCCGAAGTCGTTGCACTTTTTGATCAATCTGGAAACCTCTTCCCGTCTGAATAATCTCTGTATTTTCCGCTCCGTGGGCGCATTTCCCTTCTGTACTTCCGCGCCGCAGACCAGCGTGGATTCCTCGGTATGGGCCTTCGAGGAGCCGGTGGCTCCGCCGCAGCCGTCCCGCCCCGTCCTGCCGCCAAGCAGGATAATGCAGTCACCGGGATCGGCATTTTCCCGGATCACGTTTCTTCTGGGCGCCGCCCCCATGACCGCGCCGATCTCCATTCGCTTTGCCACATAGTTCCGGTGGTAGATCTCTTTTACATAGCCTGTTGCAAGCCCCACCTGATTCCCGTAGGAAGAGTAGCCCTTTGCCGCGCCTCTCACCAGCCGCGCCTGGGAAAGTTTTCCCTTCAGCGTCTGAGAGGCGGGCAGCGTGGGATCCGCCGCACCGGTAACCCGCATCGCCTGATATACATAGCCCCTTCCGGATAAGGGATCTCTGATGGCGCCGCCGAGACAGGTCGCCGCGCCGCCGAAAGGCTCGATCTCCGTCGGATGGTTGTGGGTCTCGTTTTTGAAAAATACAAGCCATTCCTCCGTGATGGGACCGTCGCCGTAATCGACCTCCACCGGCACTACCACAGAGCAGGCATTGATCTCATCGGAAACCTCCATGTCTTCCAGCTTTCCTTCCGCCCGCAGTTTTTTCATCGCCATCAGCGCGATATCCATCAGGCAGATAAATTTATCGTCTCTTCCCGCATAGAGTTCCTCCCTCGTATCGAGATAGCTCTGCCAGGTCATCTCGAGAGGCTCTTTATAGTAACCCTCGCCAAATTCCACTTCCTTTAACTCCGTCGCGAAAGTGGTATGGCGGCAATGATCCGACCAGTATGTATCCAGCACACGGATCTCGGTCATCGTCGGATTGCGCTTTTCCTCCGCCGCAAAATAATTCTGGATATGCTGAAAATCCCTGAAAGTCATGGCAAGGCCGAGGGAATCATAAAGTTCCTTCAGTTCCGCTTCCGGCATATCCACGAAATCCTCACATCCCGGCATATTTTCCAGAATCTTCACATCCTCCGGCTCCTCGTAGGCCGTCATCAGCGTTTCGGGTTTTTCCATGCCGGTCTCCCTCGAATCCACAGGATTGATACAGTAATGCCTGATCTGTTCAAACTCTTCTTCCGAAACATCGCCGATCACCATATAGGTCACAGCCGTCCGGATGACCGGCTCCTCATCTTCCTTCAGAAACTTCACGCACTGCAGCGCGGAATCCGCCCGCTGATCAAACTGTCCCGGCAGATATTCCACACTGAATACCCTCGCACGCTCCGGAATATCGATTTTTTCTTCATAATAAATATCTACCGGCGGTTCCGAAAAAACGCTCTTTAGCGCCGCCGCGTACACTTCATCGCTCAGATTCTCCACATCGTAGCGGATAAACATCCTGACAGCCTCCACGGAGTTGATCTGCAGATAGCTTTTGATCTCCTCCTGAAGCTGCTTTGCCGCTGCCGCAAAGGGCGCCTTCTTTTCCACATAAATACGTTTTACGTTTCCCATATCCCAGATATTTTCCTCCTTAATATAGAATGCCTCAGAGCCATCCCGCCCTGAAGCACTTATTTATTCCTCTATTACAAGTCCCTGCATAATCATATACAGTTCATTATCGATCGTCTCTCCAGACACTCCCATCGTAACGGAAGCTATTTTCAGTCCCTCTAACACATACATAATGTTTTTCGCGGCGATACGGGCATCCACATCATAAAATTCTTCACTCTGGGTACCCATTCTGATCAGTTTTTCCAGCATGGTCACGCCGGCGCTGAACCGTTTTTTCAAAAGCATGTTCTTCGGATTGGCAAAAGCATATTCATAGGTGGCAGCCGTCAACGTCTTTTTACTGCCGAGGATCTCTTTTTTCTGTTCCTTTAAAAACAGGGCAAGAATCTCCGCCGCCGCCGCATCTTCCCCGACGCTTTCGGCAAACACGTCATCCGCTTCCTCGGACTCCGCCGCAAGCACCTCGAGAAAAATTTCCTCCGGACTGGAAAAATATAAATAAAGGCCGCCTCTGCTGATCTCACAGGCGTCCACGATATCCTTCATTGTCACGCTGCGGAATCCCTTCTCCACAAAGACTTCCCTCGCCTTTTCCAGGATAAACTGTTTCTTTTGTAACGATCTTTCTCCCATACCTTCCTTTTCTCCCAAAACTGATAGTTCCCCGCTTTCTCAACGGCCTTATATTTCCAAAAGCTCCCGCAGCCTGTACAGCACTTCCAGAAATATGCCGTTCTCCACCGCTTCCGCCCACAGAACGCCTTTCGTCATACCGCCTAGCACATATCTCGAGAAGATGCCGGACAAAAGTTCCATATTCTGCAGTTCAGCGCTTTTGACCGCTTTTTTCTCCTGCTCTGCGCCTTTGATCCTGTTTCTGCTGTAAACATACTGGTAATTGCGGGTAATAAATACAGTCCCTTTTGCCGTTTTTACAAAACGCAGCAGCGTGGCGTCATAAACCGGGAAAGTAAACGACGTTTTCTCTACGCCCTCCCCCTCATAACTGTTCATCACTCTGCCGCCGTGTTTTTCCTCCAGCCAGGAAATATACGGCATCAGCCGCTCCGCATCCGGTCTGTACCGCTGTATGAGATTTTTTCTGGTATTTCTGTCCGGTCCCTGTGAGTTCTCCTGTATTATCATGATATTTTCCCGTCAAAAGTGAATGATCCATATTGCGATGACTGCACGTCCCCTGCACACTTTGCGCCCTGATCCCGTGCTTTTTCATGCGGGCGCAAAACGTATGGCGTTTGCGCCCTGCCACTATCATATCAAAAAAAAAAGAAAAAGTACAGAAAGACTTCACAAAAAAGTAACCAATTAGTATAATGAAATAAAAAGTTTTTTGTTAAAACAGATAGGATGGTATTTTTATGGCTTCAAAACGCATTCCCGCAGGAGAAACATTTATACAGGCAGGACAGGCACTCGAAAACTTCTGGTATATTACTGACGGCAGTATGCAGGCACAGTTTCCCGGCGGCTTTATTACATTGGAAAAAGGGGATATTATCGGCATATGTGATTTCAATCAGGAAAGCCACTTCCTCACCTATCAGGCAGTCACCGACTGTATGGTCATTCCCTACGGCTCTCCGGCTGTCCTGATCCGGACGAAGTTCTTCGAGGAACATCCCGACAACCGGACCAGATTCGCCCTGACGATGAACCGGTCCGCGCGGAAATTTCTGGATAAGTATACGACCACCTGGAAATCCTGCAGAATACTCTATGAATTCCTTCTCTCTTCCTATGCATCTTACCGGAAGCTGTGCGAGGAACTTCATATCGTGATCAAGGAACTGCCCGGCATCGATACGCTCGAGCCCATGGAAAAAAGCTTTATTCCCAATGTATGGCAGTCAACTTACTATGTCGGCCTGCACAACATTTTCCTGAATAAGACGGCGGCGCCTGTTTTACAGGAAAACCAGTTTGTCCCCGGCTATCTTTACCATGCCGCGGGCGACGTCCATACCCTGCTTGAAAAATTCCGGTCCCTCTATGATTATGCGGGGGAAATCTCCCATCTGCTGCTCAATGAGGACAGACTGGACCTGTTCGACCTTTATACTGGAATTTATTACAGGATAGGCATGCAGAATCCCAGAAGTACGGAGATCTCCGCTGCGATCCGGAGTATCTGTTCCCATGTGGAGAGCCAGCCCGGTATCTCCTCCCAGCTTGCAGCCGGAAGGATACAGGAATACCAGTCTCAGGTCGATAACATGAAAAAACTGATGGAACACCCCGCCATGACGGATATGCAGGCGGATTTCCAGAAGGATTACTCCCTGCCCGCAAAACTGACCGACTCGGTAGGCATTATCCTGGAATATGCGAACTGTACCGGCGAACTTACCAGCACCTTCAAGAACGCGCTGGCCGCCTATAAACAGCTTCCCGATAAAAACGCCACCGTTCCCGAGGCGATGCGCGCAAGACAGAAACTGACGGATCTGTTCTATCAGGTCTATACCGCAGCCTTCATGGTCAGCCTGACGGATAACAATATACCGCCTATCCTGAAGATGTTCTTCAATTTCGGTTTTCTGGACGCTGATCTTACCGGCATGGACAGCGCCTGCTTTTTATACCAGAATGCGCAGCTCTACGCCGGCGATCCGGAGCACGGTATTTATACCATCCATGAATGGTTAAAAGCGATCTACGAGGGCGAAAAGGAGCCCAGCATCAACGAACTGGACGTGGATTTTGAACGGCATATCCAGAGCATGAAATCGGAAGGAAGCATCACCGCCGAAGCCGCGGAGGAGATGCTGCACGACAAATCCCGGAAAGTACTGTTCGAACTGGAAAATATGTTCCCCCGGGCAAGTAAGATCACGAGCGGAAAGCCCGCTATCTTCTCTCCGGTGCTCTCCGAGCATCAGTTCATCCGGCAGCCCGAGGATGCCCTGCTCTACCCGGATCAGATCGTCAATGCGATCAATTCCATCCGCGCGGCGGACTACACCGTTTTTGCCAGAAAGAGCCTTACCGTTCTTTCCCAGAAGGAAAATGTCCATGATTTCTTTAATGTGGAGATCCTGCCGGATATCATCCTGATGCCGGTAGTCGGCATGAGGGGTTCCATGTGGCAGGAGATCGTGGGCAGAAACCGCTTAACTCCCGCCCGTATGATGCTGCCCGTCTTCCAGCTCGAGAGCCTCGAGAAGGTCATGGTCCGCATGGTCGGCGAATACCGCTGGGAAATGTGCAAACGTGTACAGGGGGCACGCTGGAACGACGTGACGGAACCCTCCCTCACCAGTTTGTACTACGACTTTTTACAGTTCTACCGCAAAAATCCGGAACTTTCTCCGGATACCAAAGAAAAGATCAGATCCGGCCTGCAGAAGTGCAAACAGAACTTCAAGGAATATTTCCTGTCGGATTATATGGTCTATATTAT
Organism: Lachnospiraceae bacterium; assembly: GCA_910573755.1. GTDB lineage: Bacteria > Bacillota > Clostridia > Lachnospirales > Lachnospiraceae > 1XD8-76. Next base: position 25,834 of record CAJTBO010000036.1, read on the forward strand.
GTTTGAAAGCAAGGGATCTCCCCATCTGACAAAGAACGCCCGCGCTATTTTATTCGGACAATGCCCGTTCTCCGCACCGATCAGGCAGGCGCTCTCCTCCAATCCCATCTATCAGGAATTGCTGGAAGCCCACGGCAGAAGCGTTGCGGAACGCTGCAAGAAGCTGGATAATTTAAGCAGAAAGCTGATCGCCAAACAGGAAAAGGTGCCTGAGTCACTGGATCAGGAGATCGAATTTACGAGAAGATAGGTATTTATCATAACCTGACAGACAAAAAAGAGTGCATGTATCCTGTTCATGCACTCTTTTTTAAAGCAGCAACTCTTCCGGTCTGTCAATGATATCTCCCGCCGCTTCACGAAACCCGCACCTTATGATTATCTGTGCCGGCGCCAAAAATGCGGCGGCAATCAGCATCAACACCAAGCCTTCCCGCCGCCGGCAGTATCAGTCTTCTTTATCGATCGCGGCGCCCTGATAGACAAACTGCATCTCGCTGATATAGTCGGTCATGTTGTCGCCGTTATATTTTTCTGCGAAGACTTTCAGGATATACCCTTCTTTGTCGTACTCGGACGGCCAGTTGATGGCTATCGTCCCGACGCCCCGTTCCGTGGCGTCCACCAGTCTGTCGTAGCCAACGATCTCCCTCTCCCGCTCCGTTAAGAGCACTGCGGAAAGGTAACAGTTTCCCGTGGAGTAAAGATCCTTATAGTCAAAGCAGACCGCGCCGCCGTCCCTTCTTACATTGCTGATCTCCGGCTCCCGCATGCCCGTAGGATTTGTCTTTTCATCGTATGGATTTTTGATCGTCAGTTTCCATGCCGCCACTTCTCCCTCATACACCGGGCGAATGCCGTTGCCGTTCTCAAAGTTTGAGTCCTTTCCGCCCGCTGCCGCGCTGATGAATGCGATATTTTTCAGATCCACCATATTCATGCTGCCGTCCGTCAAAGACTGCAGATCCATCACTCTTTTTCTGACACCTCTGTCATATCTGTAGGCGTCCGTCACCCGGTAAAGCACAGAAGGTACAAGGGGCAGCGGATTCACCGTCTGCGTTTTATCCTGCCAGGCGTAGCAGTCGCTGTAGACCACATAGTCTCCCGCCCAGTCCGTCCCCGTGCCGGCAGGGTCCTCAATGCCCTTTGTCCGAAGCTGCATCAGCTTCTCGGGCGCTGCCGCCTCCACCGTTAAGGCAAACGGCGTACCGAGCATCAGCGCGCCGCACAGCGCCGCCGCCAAAAACTTTCCTGTATTTTTCCGGTCTTTTTTCATATCCGTATCCATCCTTTCCCTCTTTACTGTCATCCGGATGCAAAGCGTTATGTCTGCTTCAGAAACTCCATGCGGATGCTGTTTAACAAATATTCTCTGATCTGCGCAGGGGTACATATATTTTTTATATCATTTTTAATACTCATAGAATAAGATACATAGTCAAATATCCTGCCTGCCAAAGCCAGAACGATATAATCATCGGGGAATTCCTCCTTTAACTCACCCCCCCGTCTTCCTTTTTCAACGATACTGTACAACTGTATGACGATACAGCCCTTTTCCTTCCGGACGATCGGGGAAAAGAAAAAGAGATTGCATATCTCCACCATCGCTTCCCTTTTGATCCGCTTCATCACACTGTCCAGCAGATCAAACAGACAGTTGACCGTTTCCATGAAACCGCCGCAGCGCGAAAGTTCCTCCTGAGCACTATCCGCCCATATCTTCTGAAAATAATCCAGCGCGTCTACCAGCAGTTCCTCCTTGCTCTCAAAATATTCATAAGCAGTTCCCTTGCCGATGCCGGCTTTCTCCGTGATCTCGGAAACTTTCATTTTCCTGACTTCTCTGCCCTCCAGCAAAAGTTCCATCACTGCTTTGTACAGCGCCTCCACCTTCGGTGATAGTTTTTCTTCCATATTTTCAATGTCCGCCCCTCGTATTTTGTTTCTTATTCGGGAAAGCCCGCTCTTTTGTCCGGGCTTTCCGCCTTTTTCTCCTTAATCCAGTTCTTTCTCCGCTCTGCGCTTTTCTTTTTTCTCTTTGCGCCGCTCTTTTCTCTCCTGCCTTTTTTCTTTTCTGTTCCTCTTCCTGTCCTTTTTTGCACCCTTATCGATGATCAGATAGATCGTAGGAATCAGGATCAGGGTCAGCACCGTGGAAACCAAAAGCCCGCCGATGATAACAAGAGCCATCCCCTGCATCATCTCTCCGTTCGTACCGAGCGCCAGTCCCATCGGGATCATGGACAGTATGGTAGTCAGCGAAGTCATCAGGATCGGCCGCAGCCTGATCGCGCCTGTCTCGATCAGCGCATCTTCCACCGGCATCTCCTGCTTTAACTGGTTCGTGGAATCCACATACAGGATACCGTTATTCACTACGATGCCCATCAGCATCAGAAAGCCCATCAAAGAGATCATGCTGATCGTGGAATTTGTCACGAACAGGAATATAAACGAACCGATCAGTGCGAACGGCACGCACATCATCACCATAAACGAAAATCTCGCTGATTCAAACTGTATCGCCATCACAAGGAATACTAAAAATACTGCTGTCAGGATCGCCTTCACCAGTGTATTGAATTCTTCCATCATCATCTGCGTCATTGCGCTGCTTGCCGGTGAAACCGTATCCGGGAACACCGTGTTCGCCACAATGTCATCAATAGCCATCTGCGCCTCATAGTATCCTTCGGATGTGGTGGTCGCCGTCAGCGATATCTGGTACTGCCCGTTTTGTTTATAGATCTGCTCCTGGGCCTCTTCATAAACAATCTGAGCGATATCCCGCAGCGGCACCGTCATCCCTGCCGGCGTCATGATATTCAGGTTCAGCAGGCTGTTCATATCTTCATATGTGCCCTCCGGATACTCCAGCCTCACCTCGTATTCGGAACCCTCCCGGGTTACGGTCATCGCCTTTTTTCCGCCGGTAGCATTGCCTACCGCCATCCCTACCGTGATCGGCGTCAGCCCGTACTGCATGGCGCTCAGCTCATCCACGTCGATTCTGGCGCGGATACTGTCGCCGGAAGTGGAATTATCCACCTTGACAACGCCTTCCACCTTCAGGAATTTTTCTTCCAGTTCATCCGAGAAAGCTTTCAGTTCATCCATATCCCTGCCCTGCAGGCTGATCCCGTAACTGCCGCCGCCCATCATGGAACTCATGCTGGAGCCGGAGGAGGAGACTGTGATATTCATGCCTGTCATCTCTTTCGCCAGCAGATTCCACTCGTCCACTATCTCTACCGTATCCCTGCTTCTGTCATCTCTCAGATAGGCGCTGATGCCGGCGTGTGTCCCGCTGACGGAATAGGAATAATGCTCCACATCCTCATCCGCAGACACGATCTGCACCCATTCCTGCATCTGCTCATCGATGCTTTCCAGCCTTGTGCCCGCCCGGAAATCTACGCTGACGGACACGGTTCCCTCATCCGCCGAGGGCATCATCTCCATATTGAGCTGTGTACCCATGGCAATGGAAAGCACCACCATCAGCACGGTCGCAATAATAACAAGAAACCGTTTATTCAGCAGTTTTCTTAACAGCTTTTTATATCCTCTGACCACCCAGTTCAGAAATTTATTTATGGGAATATCCTTTTTCTCCACCGGGCGGAATCTCGAGTAACACAAAGGCACAAGCGTCAGCGCAACAATCAGGGACGCCAGCATCGCGAATACGATCGTAAAGCCCAGCGGTTCAAACAACTGTCCGGAAAGCCCTTTGGTAATCGCCAGCGGTACGTATACCACGACGGTCGTGAGCGTTGATGCCACGATAGAGGCCGTCACCACCTTGGTTCCCGCCAGCGCAGCATCCTTGAAATCCGGCTTTTTCTCCTGCATACGGAAACAGCTCTCGATCACGACGATCGAAGAGTCCACCATCATACCGATGGCAATGACCAGAGAGCCCATTGTCACGATATTCAGCGAATACCCCATGGCGTTCATCAAAATCAGCGTCACAAACAGCGACACCGGCATGGACGCCCCTACGATCAGCGACGCCTTGAAGTCTCCGAAAAACAGAAACAGAACAACCATCGACAAAACAATTCCCAGAATCAATGTCTGTCCCACCGACCAGATGGAATCCACAATGCTCTCGCTGGCATCGTAGGTAACCTCAAAAGCGATCGCCGGATTATCCGCTTTAATCTTTTCCAGCGCTTCTTTGATATCATTACAGACATTCACCGTACCATAACTGCTTTTTGTCTGAATACTGATGCTGATATCTTCTTTTCCGTCATACAGGCTGATATAGTCGGACGCCTTGCTGGACATCGTGATCTCCGCCACATCCTGCAGTGTGATCACGCTTCCCCTGCCCGTTGTGATAGGCGCCTGCCTGAGCTGCTGCACGGTGTTGTAATCCTTGCCTGTGATAACTGTCATATCCTGTTTTCCCTGGGTAACCGTCCCGGCGGGATAACTGAAATCTATCGTGGAGAGCATCTGGGAAATGCTGTCCATTGTCAGGCCGTACTGGTTCATCAGCGTTTCATTCAGTTCTACCTTGATATATTCCTCGCTGCCGCCGCTGACCTCCACCTGCGCCACACCGGAAATTTTTTCCAGTTCCGGCACAACGGACTCGTTGATTACCTTAAGTAAGTCGATATCCCCGACTTCCGTTGCCGACAGATACATGTTCGGCATACTGTTCATATTCATTTCAACGACAGTGGGACTTCCCACATCGTCCGGCAGGCTCAGGGATGCCGTATCCAGCGCCGAACGCAGATCCGAATAGCATTCATCGATATCCACACCGTACTCATACTGGAACAGTACCTGACACACATTTTCCATGGATATGGAAGTCACATCCTCCACACCGCTCAGTGAAGAGCCGGCGTCTTCTATGACCTTCGTCACCAGCTCATCCACCGTCTCGGGGTCTGCCCCCGGATACATGGCAACCACGATCAGCATCGGCATATCCATACTGGGTGTCAGCTCCAGCTTAAAACCTAAAAGGGATGAAATACTGAATACCACCAGTGCCAGAATGATCAGCACACAGGAGACCGGGCGCTTTAAAGCTGTTTTTGTCAAATTCATACGCGCGCCCCCTATTCTGCTTCCGCATTTTCGCCGTCCGAGGGCGTCTGTGCATCACCGGACTCTTCTGCTCCAGCCGGCGCTTCTGTCTCCGCATCCTCCTTTGTCCCGGCCGCATGCAGCAGCACGCCGCCCGTAAGCTGCGGAGACCAGCTTGTTACAACGATATCGCCCAGATTCAGTCCCTCTGTCACCACAATATTATCATCGTCAAAAATGCCCGTTGTGATCTGCGTCTTCACCGCCCTGTTATCCACGCTGGTATATACATAGGCGCCGTTGCTGTCATAATAAACCGCCTCGTAGGGGATGACCATCGTGTTTTCCGCCCGGTAGGTATCCGCACTCACTTTTACGGATACGCCGCTGGGGAGCTGCGCGCCGTTTGCAGCCACGCATGCCTTGATCTGGAAAAGCCCGCTCTGGGGATTCACCGACGCGCCGATCTCCGTGATCTGTGCCGTATATGTATCATTGTTCCGCTCCAGCGTCACTCCCTGACCGATGGAGAGCGTATTTTTTACCGCCTCGCTGACCTGGAAGGTCACGGTCATCGTATTGTTATTTACAATAGTATATGCGGGATTTCCCTGCGCCGCCATACCGTTGACATCCACGTTTTTACTCTCGATCACACCGGAGACAGGCGCCGTTACCGTATAATAGGACAGCGCCATCTGCGCCTGTTCCACTCCCAGCGCCGCAAGGCTTAAACCGGTTGCCAGAGAAGCTTCCGTATCTTCGATCGTGGTCGCCAGCTGGTCATCGGTCATTTCTTTTGTCTCGTCCGTGATGTCTCTGCCCTTTTCCGCAGCATGATAGGCGCTTCTGGCTGTCAGATATGCCTGATATGCCTGATCCCGGGCAGATTTCATCGAATCCAGAGCCGTTTTCACCTCATCCATCCCCGGCGGATTATTTAAAGGTAACGGATCACCGCCGGAAACGCTGCTCTGCTGCGCCACACCCGCCTGCTTCGACATATTATCATACTGTTTCTTCAGTTCGTCATACCGGTCATCTGCCGCCTCATAGGCATCCTTTGCCATCACATAGGCGATCTGCGCCTGCTCATACTGGCTCTGCGACTGAAGCTTGCTGCTCTCGATCTGCAGATCGGAACTGTCCTGCTGATTGATCAGCGTATTCATCGTGGAATTTGACTGATTTTTCGTGGACTCCACATTCAGCTGCGCCTGCTCCAACGCCAGTTTTGCCGATTCGTCATCTATCTTAAAGAGAACATCCCCCGCCTGCACGGTATCCCCGACTTCAAAAAAAGTTTCCGTCACCGTACCCGCCGCAAGCGGAATAACCATCACTGTCTCTTCCGGAGAGATCGTACCTACAAAAGAGTTGGTCAGAGTGATCGTTCCTGTACCGACATTCTGAACGCTGACCGTCACAGCGCTTTCCTCTTCCGTTACCTCCGCCATTTCGGCGGCAGCGCCGCAGCCGCCCAGCATCATTGCCAGCATAAGCATCACCGCGATCCCTGCTGCTGTCTGTTTCCTGATTTTTTTCATGCTGCTCCTCATTTCCGCGCGGTCTGATCTCCGCGCTTTTTTCTATCACTTTTTTCCAGAACCGACTCGCCGGTCGGTTTTCTCATTTGATTATACGCTCTTTCTCCTAAAATACAATAAACTAAATCTTAAAAAAACTTAAATTATCCTTTCACTATCTTAAAATGATATATAAAACCCGTTGTAAACAGGTATGCCGCCTGCTTATAACGGGTTTTCCCAAAATCTGTCTTTACTGTTGCCTTTATTTACCGCCTCTCACTTTCCTGATCTTTGTTTTGATCCTCTGCAGCGCGTTGTCTGTCGCTTTCGCCGTCTTTCCCAGTACTCTTGCGATCTCCGTATAACGCATCCCCGTCACACACAGTTCCAGAACCTGCTTTTCAAAACTGCTCAGTTCCTGCTCTATCGCCGTCTCCAGACTTTCCAGATTCTCCCTGTCGATCATCAGTTCCTCCGGGTTTTTGCTGTCCCATGCCACCAGCTCCTGCATCAGTTCCGGATAGCCGTCCTCTTCATTTCCCGTCTGATTCCCGTAAAGTGATACGTAGGAATTCAGAAAGGAATGTTTCTTTCTGCCCGCCGCCTGCACCGCCGTATAGATCTGTCTTGTCACACACAGTTCCGCAAAAGTATAAAAACTGGCATCCCGCCCCGCGTCATAATCCCGGATCGCTTTAAACAGGCCGATCATCCCCTCCTGCAGAAGATCCTCATGGTCCGCCCCCAATATATACATCGCCTTGGATTTTTTCCGTACCATATCCTTATATTTTTCAATGATATATTCAGTCACCCGGTTATCCCCGTCACGGAGTTTTAAGATCAGCTCCTCATCGGAGAGAAGTTCGTAGTCGTTGTACATGGCCCGGTATCCTGCCCTTCCATTCTTTTCGGTTATCATTATATAATCCGCTCTTCGTAAAATCAATGTTTAAATCCTGTTTCTTATTTACTTTATGCCCGTATATGCGCACCGGAAGATAGCGGATGACCTTCATGAGGCATGTGGATTCCGGACAGACTATGTGCCGGTGTAAAGCTTATATTGAACTGCTTCCTTCTTAATGACATCTTCGGCCCTCGTATCTCTATCAGTTTCAATATGCTCAGGCACCACTTCCGGATGATATTCCGGTTTTGCGCGTATGATGGTGCTTTTGCTTTCGGCGTTCGCGTAGAAGATACCCCTATCCTTCTATTTTCCCGCAAATACCCTCTCTACTCTCCCGCAGATCCGATTGCCGAGTCCGTAAACAACGTTGCTGATCACATACTCGCCGTCATTGACAAACACCTCAATCAGGTTCGGTTCCACAAAAATATCCAACTTGTATCTGCCATGGAGTCGCGGCGTATTACTCATCATCCGGTATCCACAGATATCGTCAAACACGGCTTTTCTGTCTGTGCGGATGAAATCTCTCTCCTCCCAGATACGGAAGCCGCCGATATCAAGACACTCTCCGGAATTCAACGTCACCTGTATCCTGAGCGGTTTTCCGCTCAGGATCGCCGGGCTGCCAAACTTTTCTGTCGCAGAACTATCTGCTCCGCCCGCATCCTCATCAAAAGAGGCGTTTCCAAACACCTTCTCCTGCCCCAATACCTCTTTTCCAAAATACTCATCAACTGCCGGATGCACCCTGAAATATATATGTCCATCCTCATATTCTACAACCCTCGGCAGGCACATCATACCATTCCAGGGCACGCATCCCTTTTTCTCCACTGCCTTCGGCATCCGCATCCAGGCAACCATAACACGCCTGCCTGCCGCGTCTATATTCGTCTGAGGCGCATAGAGATCCAGTCCGTAATCGACATACTGATACTCATCCGGCAGTCTCAGCCTGCATCTGGTCTTGTCAAACCCCACGGCCATACACACCGCATAGTGTTCATAACCCTCTGTTTCCCTTGCAAAATACATGGCGGATCCGATAAATACATAATCATTCCCCGCTTTAAAAAGATCCGGGCATTCCAGTATGGCACCGAATTTCTCACTCTGAGCCCGGGAGATATAGCGCCAGTTGAAACCGTCAGTGCTTCGGTAAAACACTGCGCTCCCTATCTTCCCCCGACTGCTGCCGCCAAGAATCATATAAAAATCACTGCCATCCTTCCACACTTTGGGATCTCTCATATTCTCCGCCGCCGGAAGAACAACCCGCTTGCCGTCAAAATTGTCAAACGAATATCCGTCTTCCGATGATATCATAATCTGTGCGGCATCATACCCCTCTTCATTGATATGTATATTTTCCGGATTGATTTCCCTGTAGCGAATTCCCGTATAATACAGGCTCATCTTCCCATCATGCTCCACGGCACTTCCGGAAAAGCAACCGTTCTGATCCTCATACCTTGTAGGAAAAAGCGCCACCCCCACATGCTCCCAGTGTACCAGATCCACGCTGACCGCATGTCCCCAGTGCATCGTCCCCCACACGGGAGCATAGGGAAAATACTGATAAAACAGATGATATTTCCCCTTATAATAGATAAAGCCGTTAGGATCATTGATCCAGTTTCCCGGTGCTTTCAGATGTAATGTATCCTTTGCCATGCCCATCTCCTATCTGTCAAAAAATTTTCAGCTTCGGTATGGCAGAGGGTATTTTTCAATACCCTCCTGCTCTCTGTAATATATATTTCTATTTTACCGCACCTGCTACAACACCACCGATGATCTGTTTTTGCAGTACAACATACAAAACAAGTATCGGAAGTACACAAAGCAGCAATCCCGCCATGATCGTACCGTAATCCGCAGAGTATGTACCGTAAAAGCTGTAGGTCGAAAGCGGAAGCGTCAGCAGCTTTTTGTCAGTCAGCACAAGGGACGGCAGAAGGAAATCATTCCAGAATGCCAGTGAATTCAAAATGACCATTGTTGAAATGATCGGCTTAAGAAGCGGCAACACAATCTTAAAAAAGGTCTGTGCGTGCGTGCACCCGTCTATGTAAGCCGCCTCCTCAAGAGCCATCGGCACATTTCCCTTGATAAAACCATGGAACATAAATACTGACATCGCCATCGAAAATCCGGTGTGCAGAAAGATCAGAGTGATCCTGTGGTTTAAAACGTTGATCGTCCCGCCATAAATGCTCACAAGCGGAATCATGATCGCCTGAAACGGAATAATCATGGATGCCACCATCAATCCGAACGTAAGTTTTGAAATACCGTTGCTGTTGCGGACAATATAATAGGCAAGCATAGCCGCGAGAAGCGTCACCAAAACCGTCGCCGATACTGTCACAATCAACGAGTTTTTAAACGCGTTCAGAAAGTTCATCTGTGTAAATGCCTTTACAAAATTGTCAAAAGAGAGACCTTTAATTGTGAAGAGCCAGGAAAACGGACTCTTGATAATATCCCTCTTTTGTTTCAGAGAGTTGATGACTACCATGATAAATGGAAACATATAAGCAAGAAAGATAAGGATCAGTCCCGTCATCGACAACATATTTACTGCCTTTTTCTTTGTTCCTCCTACCTGTGTATTTTTCATTATGCTTCCACCTCCTGTTTCTTTGTCAGGTATACCTGAATCCCGCTGATACATGCCACAATGATAAACAGAATCAGTGCCTCCGCCTGACCGACACCAAACTGTCTTGAGGTAAACGCTTTTTCATACACATGCATCGCTGCCATCTCCGTCGTTCCGTAAGGTGCGCCAGCTGTCAGGGACAGATTCACATCATACACCATAAATGCCCGTGAAAGAGTTAAGAACAGACAGATTGTTATAGAAGACATCATAAGCGGCATGATGATATTTTTTAATTTCACAAATCCTGAGGCCCCGTCTATGCTCGCCGCCTCCATCACATCCTCGGAAAGCCCCATAAAACCAGCCACATAGATCAGGATCATGTAGCCCGACAACTGCCATACAGAGACGACCACCAACGCGATAAACGCATTTGTCGGCTCCGAGAGCCATGAGACTTCGAAAATGCTCCATCCGGTGCTCTCACCGATATTCACAAACACTCTTGAAAATACAAACTGCCAGATATAACCGAGCACAATGCCGCCGATCAGGTTCGGTGTAAAAAAACCGGCGCGGAAGAAGTTTTCTCCCTTGATTCCTCTAGTCAGCAGATAGGCAATGGCAAACGCCAGCACATTCACAATGATAACCACAAAGATCACATACTTGAATGTCAGAAGGAGCGATGTCCAAAACTGTGCATCCTTCACCACACCCCCAAAATTTTTGAGCCCCACAAAGTTTTTTGCTGTGGTCACACCGTTCCAGTCCGTAAGTGTCAGATACACACCATAGAGAAAAGGTACGATCACCACTGCAAAGAAGCAAAACATTCCGGGTAACGCAAACATACAAAAATCTTTTCCTTTATTTTTTGTTTTCATATTCTGCCCCTCCTTTATTCCTGTTCATTCCAGTAATCCTGAATTGCGTTTATCAGTTCCTCTCTGTCACTCCTGTCTGCCAGGTATTTCTGCATCGCCGCCCCCAGCACTGCCCAGTGGTCATTGGGCACGATAGCGGACGCATTGAACGCCCTGCCATTATGTACTTTCTCATATATATCGCAGCTTAACGGATCAGCCGGCTTATAGGGATTGTTTTGGAACGGCGGAATAATATTGCAGGTCTTTACCAGCATCTGCTGCCCGATCTCACTGTAAACGATCCAGTCCAAAAATTCCTTTGCCGCCGCCTGCTCCTTCTCCGTTGCCATCTGCCCATCCAGCATAACCTGCTTTGACGGCGAGCCCTGAATCTTACTGTTCACAAAATCCGTGCTGTCATTGTTCATAAAATACGGAAGAAATCCATACTCATCCTCTTCCTCTGCCCCCGCCTCGGAAAGATTCGGCCACGCCCAGTTCCCGTTGAACCAGAATGCGGTTTTGCCGTCCACCAGATCGATCGCCATCTCATCATAATCCGCCCCCAGCGGATCACCTTTTGCCACATTGTACTCTTTCAAAACATCGAACATATCCAGAAATTCCGACACTCGGCTATAAGAATACAGGTCTGCTTCGCCTGCCTTGATATCTTCGATGATCTTCTGCGCGCCCTCCGAAGTCCCATCATAGGTTTCATAGATATATTGCAGTTGATGGGCGCCCAGGGACCAGTCCTCCTTCGCCATGGAAACCGGTTTTTCCATCCCGCTCGCCACAAGTTTGTCGAGAAGTGCTTTAAACTCATCCAGCGTCGTGATAGAAGTCGGATCAAACTCTTCCCCCAGCGTCTCCTCGATCGCCTCTTTGTTGTAGATAATACCGCGTCCCTCAATGCAGAGCGGGAAGGCATAGATCTTTCCATCGATATCCGTTGTGTACCCTTTTGCCTCCGCCGTCCATTTTTCATCGGTCAGATCAACCGCCTTTTCCTCGGCAAGCGCGATTACATCCGTGGTATCCAATATTGCCAGTGTGGGCGGATTGCCTGAATTGTACAGACTGATCATCTTCGTGTAGGGAGAATCCCCGTCTGTGACCGGCATCACCTCCACATGAACGCCGGACTTTTTCTCAAACTCCGCGCCCATCTCCTCAAGCGCCACCTGAATCTCCGCCTTCGTATTCAGAAGCGTGATACTTGTGCCATCAAGAGAAGTATCATACTCGAACGTATCTGTGGACGTATCGATGGGTACTTTTTTCTCCACCTCGTTCGGATCATCCGGATCGCTGGCAAATCCGAACCGGCAGCCTGTCAGCACGATAGTCAGCATCGCCAAAATAAGCGCTGTCAGGGTAACTCTTGCCATGACTTTCTTTTTCATGAATCATACCTCCTGTTTTTATTTTTTTGAGAAACCGGTTAAGTAACCGGTTACTTTATCGCCATTTTTATAATAACATTGAATGATACTGACGTCAATTCGCAATTCTTTTTTTGTCACATATGCTTCATTTTGTATCTCTAAACTTGTGCATTTTCCACAAAACCGGTTACTTAACCGATTACTTATTGCCTGCATTTTTGATTTTTGTTATACTGGCACTATAACAGGCAGCATCATTATTATCCGCAAGAGGACAGCATGGGAAAGAAAAACAACGTAACTTTTGACGACATCGCAAAATACACCAACTTTTCAAAGACTACCATTTCCAGATATTTTAATAACCCCGATTCTCTTACTCTCGAGAATCAGGAGGTCATCGCAAAAGCTTTAGTAGATCTAAATTATAAGGAAAACAAGGTGGCACGTATTCTTGCCAACGGCCAGACAGAATTTATCGGCATCATTATACCGAATCTGTTCCTGCACTATTACTCGGAAATGCTGGATAAAATTCTCTCCACCTACGAGCAGTTCGGTTATAAATTCCTCGTGTTTATCGGCAATGAAAAGGAAGAGACGGAACGCCGTTACATCAAAGAGCTTCTCGCATACAAAATTGAAGGTCTGATTGTCTTAAGCCATACGATTCCCTCGGAGGAACTCGCCGCCTTAGGGCTTCCTATCGTTACCATAGAGCGGGAAGATCGATGGGTATGCAGTGTCAATACTGACAACTATATGGGCGGCTGTCAGGCCGCCGGTCTCCTTGCAAGGCATCACTGCGATATACTGATCCATATCAATTCCTCCTCTGCCAGAAATGTTCCCGCCTATGGACGTATTCAGGGATTTTTGGATATCTGTAAAGAAACGAAACTACCCTATGAACTGTTCCTGAAAGAGATGGGCAACAACCATGAATCTTTAAAGGAACATTTGACTGACATCCTCTGCGCTCTGGAACAGAAATATACAGACAGGAAAAAGGGCATCTTTTTTTCAAATGATACTCATGCTAATATCTTCTTAAATCTTCTTGTCCGAAAATACGGCTCTCTTCCTGAAGATTACCTGATCATCGGTTTTGACAATTCTCCTGTATCCAGAGAAGCACTGATTCCCATCAGCACTATCGGACAGCAGATAGACAAAATCGCATATGAAGCTGTAAGCCTTCTCATCGAACAGATAAATGGGCGCAAAAAAAGAAGACCGGTTCTCTTAAAAGAACCGGTTCACAAAGTGATCACTCCGGTACTGTTAAAAAGGGAAACTACCGAGAGAATCTGACAATCTTAAAGTTTCAAATGGTCTCGGCGCTGCCGCTCGTTGGAATTCCCCTGCGCCGCCTTTTACAAAGCAGCTTTTTACCGTCTAAGCTGCGCCGCATCCCATCATATCGAAGGGAGGGGTCTTTCGAATCCCCTTGTTTTCAGTCCGAAAGTGACGGAAAATATTAATCCGCGAATCCCTCGACGATTATTACCGCACAAAACGATTGATCATCGGAGAGCGGTACAAAATCATTCCGGCCTAAAGTTTTCCCGTCAGGACATTTTGTTCATCACAATCCACCGGCTGTTGCAAGTTCGGGAAGATTGTCATTCGTTTTTGCTTCAAAACTTGAGATTATATAATCTGCTCTTCGCAAAATCAATGTTTAAATCCTGTTTCTTATTTACTCCCGACATAAAAAGTGCTAGTCTGTAATAGTACAAAATCAGTAAAAATATACCGGAGCCAATATGAACACCATATGCCACGACATTTTCAGGGCCATCCACGAAGGAAAATGGCTGAAGATCGAATATAAAAACAAAGAGGAACAGATCACCAGATACTGGATCGGCATCCGCGGCCTGAACCCGGTAAAGCGCACGCTTTCCGTGGACGGACTGCACCTTGCCAGATATACGACCGAGTCTTACCAGAATATCTATATTGATTCCATTCTGACCTCCCAGGTCGTGGAAGGCTCCTACTGCCCGCTCAATGACAGCCTGATCCGGGATATCTACTCAAACCCCCACAAATACAGGGCGCTTTTTGACAACATAGCCAACTTAAAGGTGCTGAACTATCTGGAAATGTGCAACCGCATGGACACCACGCCCTATTACTCGAACTTTGAACTCGTTCAGTATCTGGACGGCGAAAGTTTTCAGGGGACGGACTACCATCTCACCCAGACGCAGTTTCAGACGATCGTCAAACATTTCCAGTTCAAAATGGAAAAGCGGAAAAAAGCGGACGGAAAACTGCACATCCAGCAGCTTGCCATGAATGTTTTAAGCCTCCATACCCCCAAGGGTCTATATGTGCTGGCTTACAGAAAGCTGCAGCTCGATGTCAAAAACAGGCTGCTCCACCCGGACGAGGATATCACCATCTGTACGGAATTTGCTTTGGGAGACACGAAAGAAAGTATCCGGAAATATCTGGACGCGGAAGAATATGAACTGTTAAAGGATTTTGAGGCAAATCAGGAGCAGATCAAAGACTGCATGACAAAACGTATACGGCAGCCGGCGGCTGTGGATGACATGCCCTATATCATCGGCCTCGGCATGGAGATCATTCTGGATCTGCACAGGGAATATCAGGCTATTATCGATATGTACCATCAGGACACAGCCCCGGTTCCCATCCGGGCGTTTTTCGGTGACCTGCTAAGCCGCCCCCTGCGCAGAAAGCAATACCCCATTACCCTGATCGACAACCGGATCAATTTAGACCAGCTTCTGGCGATCCACAACGCCATGAAATATCCCACTGCCTATATCCAGGGCCCGCCCGGCACCGGCAAGACCAATACTATCATCAATACCATTGTGACCGCTTTCTTCAATGAGAAGACGGTTCTTTTCGCTTCCTATAACAACCACCCGATCAGCAATGTATTCGAGAAACTCCTTGAACTGAAATACAGGGGAAAGCCAATCCCCTTTCCCGTCCTGCGTGTGGGAAACATGGATAAAGTCAGGGAAGCCGTCCAATACATTAAAAATGTATATACACAGATACAGTCGGTGACGGTGTTTGAGTCCACGCTGGACCGGAATAAAGAAGGCAGGGCGGAACGCGCCAAAAGACTGTCAAACCTGCTGAAAAAGTATGAGGACCTGCTGGATCTCAAAGAGCGGCAGGAAACCCTGGACCGCATGATGGAATACCAGAGCCGGTTAAAAGCCACCCTGGAGATGGTGCCTTTTCAGGCGGACCTGCAGGGCCGCCAGCTCAGTCAGATCCGGCACAGGATCAGCACGCTCGGCGAGATCACGGATGCGGAAGCGCTCGCTCTGTTGGAAAACGATCAGGACGAGCTCTATAAGTATCTCTATTATACTTCCGCACGCTATATCAAAAAGCTGGATGAAGAGAAATACAAAGATCTGCGGCATATCCTGTTTGAGGAAGATCCGGAAAAACAGGCTGCCGGCTTTAACCAGTATCTCAGTAAAACGGAAAACATCAAAAAACTGCAGAAGATCTTTCCCGTCATCATCACCACCTGCATCTCCGCCCATAAGCTGGGGGAACCGGAGCCCATGTTCGATATGGTGATCATCGACGAAGCGAGCCAGTGCAATACGGCAGTCTCCCTTGTGCCGATCATCCGTGGCGAAAGCCTGATGCTGGTGGGCGATCCCCAGCAGCTAAACCCCGTCATCCTGCTGGACGAGATGACAAACCAGAAACTGCGGAAACGCTACCATGTCGCCGACGAGTATGACTACAGAAAAAACTCCATATATAAGACCTTTCTGGCTTGTGACGCGGTCAGCGACGAAGTGCTTCTGCGCAGCCATTACCGCTGCAACCGGAAGATCATTGAATTTAACAACAAAAAATACTATAACTCAAAACTGCAGATCTGTTCCGGCAGCACCGAGCCGCAGCCGCTTGTCTATATAGACGTCAAAAGCCGCCCTGGTGAGGTCAAAAACACGGCTGACCGGGAAGCGGAAGAGATCGTCCGGTATGCCGCACTGCATCAGGACAAGTCGATCGGCGTGATCACGCCCTTCGTCAATCAGAAAAAACTGATCGAGGACGCACTGCGGCAGCACCGCCTGCAGAATGTGGCGTGCGGAACCGTCCATGCCTTTCAGGGGGATGAAAAAGATGTGGTTTTATTTTCCACAGCGATCACGGACCATACCCATGCCGGCACCTATGCATGGCTGAAGAACAATAAGGAACTGATCAATGTGGCGACTTCCCGGGCAAGGGAAAAACTGATCGTGCTCTCGGACACCGAAAATCTGGCACGGCTGCATCAGAAGGGGGAAGAAGACGATCTCTTTGAACTGGTGGAATATGTAAAGAAAAACGGAGAATCCCGGGTAAGCGAAAAGCGCGCAAACTCCCGGGCATTGGGCGTAAAGCCCTTCAGCACCGCAACGGAGGAGGCGTTTCTCGGAAACTTAAACCATGCCCTGCAGAATATCTGGCTCTCCCAGAACCGGTTCAGCGTCAAAAAGGAAGTGGCGATCTCACAGGTCTTTCAGGATAATACCAGCTACAGCGACCTGTTTTATTCCGGCCGCTTTGACTTTGTCGTGTATGAACGCACAGGAAAGGAAGAAATTCCGGTTCTCGCGATCGAACTGGACGGAAAGGAACATTTCGAGGATGAGGTTGTCAAAAACCGCGACAGGAAGAAAAATCAAATCTGCCGGGAACATAACATGCAGGTGATAAGGGTGGAGAATTCTTATGCGAGACGATATAACCATATTAAGGAGATCTTGATCAATTACTTCTCTATTATGCATTAACCAAAAATGATCCTCTATCCATAATCTGCTCCGCAGTGCCGCGATTTACGGCTGCATTTTATAATTTAAGGGGCGATAGCACTTTATGCTGCCGCCCCGCTGATCATCTTTTAGTAATTGGAACCTTCGATTCCAACCACGCAGCCATCATCATTTACTCCAACATATAAAACGACGCCATCTGTATTGGCATATCCACAATCTCTAATGTACTGCATAACTTCCATTCCGCTGATTTGGGGTATCATCAAATCTAACAGCACAATACTGAACGTATCGCTGTCAAATAGATTACAGGCGTCCTGCCCATCTGCGGCGCAAGCTACCTCATAATTTTCCATTGACAAGTAATTCGCCAACATTTCGCTGATTTCAGCGTCATCTTCCACTAACAGGATTTTATGTGTATTCATTTTTTTGCTCCTTTCTTCTTGCGTCTGCAGGCTTTTCCGCGTCCTTTGGTATCAACCACATATACCCAAGTTTTGAAACGCCCGGTATACGGTTCTCGCTGCAAAGTATCTGTACCCGCATTTCTGAAATGCCCCGTTTTTCCGCTGCCTGTGGTGCAGACATATATTCCATATATTCTCCCGTCCTTTCTTCAAACTGTATCAGTATATAATTATACGCGGACAGCCGGATAATAGCAAACGCCTGATTATGAATTATTTCAGCCAATTAATAGAATTGTGTAGACATATTCAAAAAGAAAGGTGAATAATTATGGCAAAAAGACCAGTACCACAATATGATTTCAAGGCTTTTGGGGCGGCAATCAAGGCGGCGCGGACGGGGCGCAAAGAGAGCCGGAAAAAGGTATGCGACGAAATGTATATATCCCCTCGCTACCTTGCAAATATTGAGAATAAGGGGCAGCACCCCAGCCTGCAAATCTTTTTTGAGCTTATGCTGCGCTATAACATATCCGTAGATCAATTCCTTATGGAACAGCCCGCAGGGAAGAATACCCAGCGGCGGCAGCTTGACGCTCTGTTAGACGATATGAGCGATACAGGAATACGGATAGTCACCGCAACGGCGCGGGAGATTGCAGAAGTTGAGAGTGAGGGAGAATAACCGCTGTCCGGCTAAAATTGAATAGGAACTAAGAAGCGTTGCTTAAGAGTCTTCAAGAATTGGATCAGGAATTGGGTTACTCAAAAATCAAAGAGAAAGATTATTATTTATTGAATCAGATCCGGGAAATACGTAATTACCGGTGTCATCAATGCTATATTGATTTTCATTATATTGAAAACCCCAAAGAGCATGACAAGGCTTTTCAAAAGGTGGCTGACAGACTGCATGAAGATGAATTGCGTGTTTATGATTTACAGCAAAAGATAGAAAAGCTGCGTAAAAGTGTTGAAAGGAAACATAGACATAAAAAATGAATTCAAAAACCTCCGGTTTATTTGTAAGAACACGTTTATAAAAATGAAACAAAAAACATTTAACAGAAAGGAATATAATTATATAGGTTATGGTCAGAGTTTAAAAGTAAGCGTCAAAACGCCCGCCTTTCATTAAAGTCATTTTTAGTCCATACTTGAAAAAAGCAATAGATTTTTTCAAGGAGGAACTAAAGACTATGGATCAATGCACTCATGAAGTCCGTGCCGAATACTGGAAGGGAATCATTAAAGCATGCGGACAGCGTCCAGCCGGACAGTCGGCAAAGAACTGGATGGATGAAAACGGGATCTGCGAACAAAGCTATTATCATTGGCAGCGGAAATTCCGGCAAAAGGCTTATGAAGAAATGCGGAAAAACAGCGATGCCGTTCCGGCAGTGGCAGAAAAGGCGGAATTTTCTTTTGTTGAAATTCCCTATTGCTCTTCAGCAAAGAAAAACGGACAGATGATTTCAGGCAGCACGGTTGCAGTCATCGGTACTTCTACATTAAAGATCGAGATTACCAATGATATTTCGGATTCCCTTCTGAGCCTGATCATAAGGGAGGCGTCCCATGCTTGAAGATGCTGCCGGTATCCGCCGCGTAGTTCTCGCCTGCGGCACAGTCGACCTCAGGAAAGGGATTGACGGCCTGGCAACAATCGTAGGCGATAAGTATGGGCAGAATCCTTTTGAAAAAGGAACTCTTTTTCTGTTTTGCGGAAAGCGGTCTGACCGATGCAAAGGACTTTTGTGGATGGGCACGGGTTTTTTGCTTCTATATAAAAGATTCGAAGCTGGAAGACTGTCATGGCCGAGAAACACACAGGAGGCTGCAGACCTTACAGAGGACCAGTTCCATTATCTGATGATGGGGTTAAATCCCCTGGATCCGAAGGTCAAAGATGTGGATCCCCCAAAAATTTACTGAATGTTTGTGCAAAACAGAGAAAATATACCGCTGTTTCAGCGCATAAAAAATGTCTGTTTCTGTATGAAACGAGCCTGCGCATGAAAGCTTCCATCTGCTGTCATGAGCTTTGGAAGAAACGTCGGGACCTTGAAAACCCTATATTTTTCAATGCCGGCACGGAGCATCTGTGCAGTGCTGGCGGTATGGCAGAATGACGATGGCCGTTTTGGGGCCGGATGGCATTTGTTCCTGTTTTCTGTTATACTTATCCTATAAAGAAAGGCGGCCATTATGTGCAGGAAATTTACACCGGATGAACTGAATACGATGGACCATGAATCCAAGAACGATGTCATCTATCAGATGCAGGACCGCCTTGACAGGCTGGAGCATGATTATGAAAACCTTATGGAACAGGTGCGCCTTGCGAACCAGCAGCGTTTCGGCCGCAATACGGAAAAACTGGATGAGATCGCAGGACAGCTTTCCTTTTTTAATGAAGCGGAAGCAAACTGCGATGAAAACGTGCCGGAACCAACGATAGAAGAAACTGTTGCTTCTGCCATGAAACCGCCGCGAAAACATAAGAAGAAAGGGCAGCGTGAAGAGGATCTTAAAGACTTTCCACAGGAAGAGTTCTTCCATGATGTCCCGGCAG
>CAJTBO010000036.1:46052-49360 GCA_910573755.1 Lachnospiraceae bacterium
AGAACTGGATGACGCTTTTGGCAGAGGGAACTGGAAAAGTATGCCGGACGAGACCTTCTGGCAGCTTCGTTTTGAACCAGCCCGATGGATCGCGGAAAAACACGTTGTTAAAGTCTATGTTGGGACAGACGGGCTGCATCAGGATGAATTTCTCCGTGGAGACCATCCTGCCACCCTGTTTAAGGGGAGCATCGCAACTCCTTCCCTGGAAGCGGCAGTTATCAACGCAAAGTATGTAAACAGCAATCCCCTTGACCGTATTGCCCGGGATTTTCAGGCGAATGGCCTGAACCTGTCCAAACAGACCATGTCCAACTGGACGGTATGGTCAGCAGAAAGATATTTTCTTCCGCTGTATGAATGGATGAAAAAGCGGCAGCTTAAGGCCCATGTGAATCAGTGTGACGAAACGCCTTTAGAGGTAATCCATGACGGCAGGCCTGCCGGGAGCAAAAGTTATATGTGAGTTCATCTTACCGGCGAACTCAGTCCTGTGCCGAAGATCATTATATATGAATACCAGAAGACAAGACACAGCGGCCACCCCAAAGAGTATTATAAAGATTTTACCGGATTTCTCATGACAGACGGTCTGGAACAGTACCATAAACTGGAACGGGATCTGGAGGGGGTGACAAACGCGAACTGCATGGCACATGCAAGGCGCCATTTTTCCAATGCCATCAAGGCACCCGGCAAAGGGAACCAGAAAGCAGTCCGGTCATCCATTGCATACAAGGCGCTCGTAAGAATCGGAGCCATCTATGACCTGGAGGGAGCGCTGAAAGACCTGACACCGGAAGAACGTTTCAAAGAACGGCAGGCCTCAATCAAACCACTGGTTGAGGAGTTCTTTGCGTGGATCCGTGAAACATTGGCTGACCAGAAAGTTCTGCCGAAGGGAGAAACAGCCAAAGGATTAAACTATTGTCTGAATCAGGAGAAATATCTCAAAGTATTTCTCACGGATGGAGAAGTACCGATTGACGATTCTGCCAGTGAACGGGCCCTGAGAAATTTTACAATCGGACGCAAGAACTGGGTAACGATAAATACAGTACGGGGAGCACAGGCAAGCGCCATTATCTACAGCCTTACCGAAACTGCCCGTGCGAACAATCTAAATGTTTATTATTATGTGAGACATCTATTGACAGAGCTGCCCCAACTCATTTATGCAAATGGAAAGATAGAAGAATCAAGACTGGAACCGCTCATGCCGTGGTCAAAGACACTTCCAGCTGACTGCTACAGTAAGCGCCGCAAATAAGCGGCGCTTCAATTTATAGGGAGCGAAGGATTTGACGCTTACGTTTAAAAGATATTTTGGACAACAAGGGGATGACAGTAAATGAACTTGCACTAAAGGCAAAAATTGCGCCTACGACGCTTTATTCGATTATTCAGAGGGATACCGCTATCCGCTTTGATACTGCACTTAGAATTTCTAATATATTGGATATCCCCGTCAGTTCCATCTGCAAGGATAATCCCTATGACGATATTGAAACCTTACCGCCGCTTCCGTCTGACAGTGAAAAATGGAATCTTAACAGTCATAAGAACACCTATATATCAGATCGTACTGCCCGTATCTTGAAAAAGTTTGATTACACAGAGCTGCCTATGGTAGATCAATTGATTGCGGATTTATATATATAGGATGATATAACCAGACGCGATCTGTTTGAATATGCAAAAATGCTGAAGAAAAATCATACTTCTCCTGAAAGAGCCGCTGACCTGAAAGATATAAAGTAGAAAAATATCAATTTGTTGTTCCCACCACTCTGACCAATAAACTGGAATTCTCCTATTTCATAGTAAGTCGTGCTAAAACACTTTCAGCAGTAAGCATAACTGTGATCATACCACCTACTACTGAATAATAATCAATTCCATGTATCAGTGGAAAGAGTGAAATAATTGTTGCAATAAGTGATACTATAAACACAGCCTTGCTGACATTGTTTCTTTTTATTGTTATTAGAGCAAGAAGTAAAACTACACAAGTTAATAAAGCTGTAATAAATGGAGCAAAATTCGCATATCTTAATGGTGCTAAACTAAAATATGAATAGGTTTCTTTTGCAGTAACTGTTGGTGAAGGTGCAAAAATCAGTGTAGCACCTGACGGTAATATCTGCAATGCAATCGCAATAATAGGCAATAGCACTAATCCTGTTTTTTTCATAGTCAATCCTCCACAACTTCCGGTTTGTTCATTTAATTATATCACTTCCTGAGGCTTTACGATCACAGGTTTTTCCGTGTCTCCCAATCCTTCCTTACAGCATGGACATCCATAACTCCGGCTGTAGTATTCGATTATTTTGCATGTGGCCGGAATGTTTTCTTGCTTCATTTATATAAATTTTCTCTCCGCTTTTGGTAAAATAGTATTACCACACTCCACTTACACACAAACGGGGGAGAAAATTTATATCTACTAAATACCATCAGATTTCCTTTAAAGAAACCTTTTCAAGCTGTCAGGATATGTTCATTGATGATGCGCCTTCCTTCTTCCAGCTTCTGGATGAGTACATCAGCCTCAATGATTTATCCCTAACACATTTACGAATGCCTTCTATCAGTCTTTAGGGCGCAAACGGCTTTATCCACTCAGCGGCTCAGCTTTAAACAGGCACACCCAAAAATGCCTGTGGAAAAGAAGTCGGTGTCGGGATCTGACCCGCTGCTGTTTTCCTGCAGCGGCTGACTCAGTTATAAAAGTGCTTACAGCGATACCGTTTTCACGGCACCAGTCAGCATCTGTCATGCCGCTTTGGCGGCATTCATTGATAAGCCTGATCTGTTCCGCCATCGGAACACAGGCTTTGCGTGTAGCTGCCATAACCTATCCTCCGTAATTGTAGTGAAATAGTCTAACTATATTTCATTTACAATTATAGAGGAATCCAGAAGATTAGAAAATCCGCAGGAATATTTGGCGCTTACTCCCGATTTCTCGGAAAGCCCCATAAAATCCAGCTTTTTACTGATTACTCAAGGAGCATTTTCAACAAATGATAGTTGCAACCCTGCCTGACCCAACAGCCCTGCCACCCTCACGGTTTTCTGCGGAAGAAATCAGGATGATTTTGTGTGATTTTCAGGGCTTTTTCAGTGGTTTTTTCTTTGATATGCACCTTGTATCTGACGTTTTTCAGATTTTTGTTATCATGATGTTATCACAAATCTCTTTCTAATTCATTTGTGCAGACGGTCTGCACAATTTATTTTTTCATATCAATCCTACTTCTAATCTCCTCTGGATCTGGTAAAGCATTTTTCAAGTCCAGCGG
>CAJTBO010000037.1 GCA_910573755.1 Lachnospiraceae bacterium
ATCCAGCCTGTTAATATTCTTTGAAAAACCTGCCTGACGGACAGGTAGAATACTTGTGCTTTCATACAGGTATTACTGTTTTATTTTTATGTTTTTCTAAATCAATAGCATAATATTGATATATTGTCATTACAATATTACTATTTTACAGATCTGAAAACATAGTATCAAAAATCAATAGGAGAGAAGGGGGAGAAAGATTATGCCGGACATTATGTTGACCCGTATTGATAACCGTCTGGTGCATGGACAGGTAGGAGTGGCGTGGGCGAGTTCTCTGGGCGGCTGTAACCTGATCGTTGTCGCGGATGATATCGCGGCGAAAGACCCTGTACAGCAAAGCCTGATGAGTGCAACGGCAAAAAACGCAGGCTGCGGTATCCGGTTCTTTACACTGGAAAAAACGATAGCAGTGATACATAAGGCATCGCCGAACCAGCATATTTTCCTGATCGTGCGGGATCCGCAGAATGCAAGGGTGCTGGTGGAGGGCGGCGTGCCCATTGACAAACTCTGCATCGGCAATATGCATGTGGGACCGGGAAAGGAAGTAACCGGAGATGTGCATGTTTATATGGATCAGAAGGATAAGGAAGATCTGAAAGCGATCCGTGCAAAAGGGGTGGATGTCTATATCCAGATAGCACCCGGGGATCGAAAGATAGACTTCGAAAAGTAAAATCATTCAGACAAATATATAAGGAGGAGAATGGATCATGCAAATAACACTTATTCAGGGTTTATTGATCGCGCTCGTGGTATTTATCTGCGCGGCAGATAAACATATGGAAACCTTTATGTGGTTTCGTCCGCTGGTAGTGGCATTTTTTACCGGCATTATATTAGGGGATATCTCTCTGGGATTGAAAGCAGGCGCGATAGCGGAGCTTTCTTATCTGGGACTTTTGACAGTCGGCGGCACGGTTCCGCCGGATCCGCTGTTTGCCGGATTGATGACGACGGTTCTCGCCTATACGACAGGCTGTGACGTAAATACGGCGCTGGGCCTTGCGGTTCCCTTCGCGCTGATCGGACAGTGGATCGGTACCGGCACAAATACATTTTACGCAGGTTTTCTGCCCTCTATCGACAGAGACGTGGCAGAGGGAAACGAAAAGGGACTGGAGAAAAAGATGTATATCGGATGGTTTCTCTATTCATTCCTGTTTGCAGTGGCTGCATTTTTGTCCGTATATGCGTTCCAGAGCGGCA
This sequence comes from Lachnospiraceae bacterium, assembly GCA_910573755.1. GTDB lineage: Bacteria > Bacillota > Clostridia > Lachnospirales > Lachnospiraceae > 1XD8-76. The sequence goes on from CAJTBO010000037.1 coordinate 1,213, forward strand.
TTTCTGCTTTTGTAAACGCGTTCCCGGAATGGCTTGTTCACGGCTTTGAGGTTGCAGGCGGCCTGATGCCCGCAGTCGGCCTTGCACTGCTGTTGGTTGTAATGCTGAAAAAGGAGAATGTGGCGTTTTTGCTGGCAGGCTTTGTGATCATGGTCATTGCAAACTGTGCAAACATCCTGCCGGTGGCGATCATTGCCGGATGTATCGCGTTCGTGGGATTCAATCGTGATATACAGATAGCAAAACTGCAGGAATCTGCAACGGCTTCGGGGGAAGGAGAGTTTGAAGATGGAATCTAAAATTACAAAAAAAGATCTGCACAATATGGCGATCCGTTCCATGGCAGAACAGTGCTGTTTTAGTTTTGAGCGTATGCAGGCAGTCGGATTCTGTTATGGTATGACAAAGTGCTTCCGGAAGATCCATGGCGATAACAATAAAGAGATGGCTGAAGCGATGGCTAACAACATGGATTTTATCAATACGGAGCCTCACATGGCGGCGATCCTGCAGGGACTTATCGTTTCCATGGAGGAAAGAGGGCAGGAGAGAAGCCTGATCCACGGCTTGAAGACCGGTCTGTTCGGGCCTCTCGCCGGACTCGGCGATGCCATCTGGTGGTATACGGCAATGCCGATCATCGCTTCGATCTGTTGTTCCCTGGCAAGCCAGAACAGCGTACTCGGCCCGATACTGTATATTCTGTTCTGGGCGGTAACGGCAGTGGTAAGCCGCATCTGGTTTGTAAATCTGGGATATAAAGCGGGCGTAAGCTCCATCAAGTTTATCGGGGATAACGCAGGCGCCCTTACAAAGGCGGCAGGCATACTGGGCGTTATGGTCGTAGGCGGCCTGATTCCGAGTTATGTAAGTTTCGCGTTCCCGGAAACTCTGGTTGTTGCAGGCAGCGTTTCCATTCAGGGTATCTTTGATTCCATTATGCCGAATATCCTGCCTCTGGGTTTTGTGTTCTTATTATACTGGCTGTTTAAGAAAAAGAATGTTAATACGATCAAACTGATCTTACTGGTGATCGCGATATCCATTCTGCTTTCTTTCCTGGGAATTATGTGATCGGATAAAAAACGGTTACTTGATAACTTTCCTTATTACGCGGCGCCTTGTTCCGGCTGGCTCGGTCTTTCGAAGCAGCCGGGGCAGGGTGCCGCAGACAGAAAAATAACAGATTAAGGGTGGAAATTTATTTATGGAAATGGTTAATTTTAATGAACAGCAGATCATTGCAAACGGCGACAGGATATATACACAGAGGGAAAAGATCGAAGCGATTGCGGATTCCATTGCAGACAGCGGTTTTGATCTTCTTTTATTTACGAGCAGCGGCGGAAGTCAGGCTATGTTAGATCCCTTTGCTTTTTATATCCGGCATGAGTCGAGACTTCCCGTGGAGAATATCATATCCGCGGATCTGCTGTCCGGCGGCTGTAACCGCATAACGGAGAAAACGGTGGCTTTTCTGACTTCAAAATCCGGGGATACCGAAGAGACGGTAAAGGCGGCAAGGTGGCTGAAGAAGCAGGGGGTACGGCTGGTTTCCGTTGTCGGGAAACCGGATTCCGTACTGGAAGCGGTCAGCGACGATACGGTCGTCTATGGAGAGGGCAGGCCGCAGGAGCTGGTACTGTATCTTCTGATCGGGCGGATTCTGTACCGCAGCGGCAGTTTTGAGGACTATCCGGAGTTTGCGGAGGAGCTGAAGGGGCTTGCCTTTGCGCTGGCGCAGGTGCGGAAACAGGCGGATGAGAAGTGCCGGAAATATGCGCAGGATTATTGTAAGGAACCTTATAACATCTGGGTGGGCAGCGGTGATCTCTGGCCCACGGCCTACAGTTACAGTATGTGTGTACTGGAGGAGAGCCAGTGGATACGGACCAAAAGTGTCTCCAGTCCGGAATTCTTTCACGGAACGCTGGAGCTTTTGGAGGAGGATGTATGCATGACGCTGCTCTTGACGGAAGGACCCACAAGGGAACTGGACGAAAGGGTAAGGGATTTTGCGCTGCAGCATACCAAAAAACTGACCTGTTTTGACTGTGCGGAATATGAACTGCCCGGCATCAGCCGGAAGTTCCGCAGGTGGCTGAGCCCTGTGGTGATGGCGGCGGTTTTGCAGCGCATCAGCAAAAATATAGAGCAGATCACCGGACATTCGCTGGATATCCGCCGATATTATCGAAAAGAGAATTATTGATATGAGAATGATTGCATTAGGAGACAATGTGATTGATTATTACCGGAACACCAAAGAATGTTTTCCGGGTGGCAATGCGGTAAATGTGGCGGTGCATGCGGCGAAGCAGGGGGCTGTCTCGGAATATATGGGAAACCTCGGTACGGACAGGTTTGCCGGGGTTATCACGGAGGCGCTCCGTACATTTGGCGTGGATTACAGCCATTGTCCCGTATTGTCCGGAAAAACGACAAAGGTCTGCCGGTATGATGTGACAGACGGCGAAAGAACTTTTGTATCGGTGGAGACAGGAGAGGACTGGGCAGGGCCGATACGGTTGGAGGAAGCGGATCTGAAGCATCTGGCAGAGGCGGACCTGATCGTCTGCAGCTGCAATGCCAAAATACCGGAGCAGGTAAGGGCGGTGCAGGAACTGCCGCCGGTATTTGCCTATGATTTCGGAGAAAAGGAAAAGTACCGTACGGAAGAATATTATGATCTGGTATGCCGGCGCATAGATCTGGCGATGTTCTCCTGTGAGCCGATGGAGAAAAAGGAATTTGAGGAATTCTGCAGGCCTCTGCACAAAAGGGGCGTGGTGCATATATTGGCAACTGCCGGTGCGGAGGGACAGCTTTTATCTGCGGGCGGCAGAATTATAAAAAAAGGTGTTCAAAAGGTGGTTCCAAGTGATACAATGGGTGCGGGAGATTCCTTTTTGGCGGCATTTTTGAACAGTCTGATGAATGCGGGCTGGCGGAAAAATGATCTGATGCCGGAGGCGGCTTTGGCGGCGGCACTGCAGGCAGGGCAGGAAGCATCTGCGAGAAATTGTATGCAGCAGGGTGGATTCGGCGTGAGATCAGAGGTTTCTCCTGTTAGTTAATACGTTTGTCAAACAGGGGGGAATAGTGCGGTGGATTTGAACGGATTATATCTGGATAAAACAAGCCCCATGCCTTTGTATGAACAGCTCAGGCAGGCGCTTTTAGAGGCGATCACAAACGGAAAGATCCCGGAAGGGGCAAAGCTTCCGACGGAGGAGGAATTGTGTGAGCGGCTGGGAATTTCCAGACCGGTGGCACGTCAGGCGTACAGTGCTTTGATCACTGAGGGTTATGTGGAGCGGATGCGCGGAAGAGGGATGTTTGTAAGCCATCCGGATACCCGCGGGCGCTTTATCGATACACAGCTGAGTTTCGCAAAGGAAATGAGCATACTGGGAAAACGGCATCATACGGAAATGATCCATAAAGAATGGATCAGCGGGGATTTTATGCTGACAGGTCTTTTGAATCTCGGCATGAGTGAGAGATGCTATCATATTAAGCGGATGCGCTATGTGAACGGAAAACCTTTTGTGCTGGCGGAGAACTACATTCCGGAATCGATTTTTCCCGGGATAGAGCAGTACGATCTGGCGAAAGAGTCTTTGTACGGCGTATTCGAAAGGGTATATCATGTAAAGGTGATGCGCGCAAAGCGCGTGATAAGGGCACAGACGGCGGATCGGGAGTTCGCGGGATTTTTCGGTGTGCATCCCGGCTCGCCGGTTCTGTATATTACAAACGTGGCGGTTGACCAGAATGACCGTCCGGTGGATTTCAGCAAAGAATATCTGGACGGGCTTTCGCAGAAATTTGAATTTGATGTGATAAATAAATAGCAGGGTGGCTGTCTGCGGATAAGGAGTAGGATATGGTTGGTATAATTGTTACCGGACACGGCGGTTTTGCTGCCGGAATGGAGAAGAATGTAAAAATGCTTGCCGGAGCGGATACACAGCTTACGGCGATAGATTTTATGGAAGGAATGACGCCGGAGGAGTTGAGCGGAAAACTGAAGGCACAGATAGAAGCGGAGGCATCCGCCGGCGTTATATTGATACTGGCGGACCTGATGGGCGGTACGCCCTATAACTGTGCGGCAACGCTGAGCGTGCAGTACCCGAAAGTCAGGGTGATCGGTGGGGTGAACAGCGCCCTTTTGATGGAGGCCTGTATGTGTAATGTGATCGGGGAAGATCCGGAAGATCCGGATAAACTGGCGGAAGATCTGGTAGAAAATGCCCGGACGGGTATGGGAAAGTTTGTGCTTGATATACCGGCGGCGGAAGATGAAACGGAAGGCGAAGACGGGATTTAGGGGATATGGATCAGAAGAAGACAGGAAGGACATTCAGAGCGGTAGTGTTTGATATGGACGGCGTTTTGATCGACAGTGAGCCGGTATATCTGGAATGTACCGTGCGGGCGCTGCAGCATGACTATCCGCAGGTGACAAGGGAGGCTTTATATCCCACCGTAGGGATGCGGAGCAATGAATACCGGCCCTTTATGGCGAAACTTTTGCGGATGCAGGAGGATGATCCGGCTTTCGGTGAACTTTTGGAGCGGGTAAACGCTTCGTGTGTTGTGGATTACCGGAAGATCATGCGCGCGGAGGTGCCGGATATGTTAAGGGAGCTGAAAGATATGGGCATGCGGATAGCCCTGGCGAGCAGCAGCAGCCTTTCCAATATACAGCAGGTGCTCGGGGAATGCGGGATCAGAGACTATTTTGACAGTATTGTCAGCGGGGAGGCTTTTGAGCGCGGTAAACCGGATCCGGAAATATATCTCAGTACATTTGACCGTCTGCAGGTGATGCCGGAAGAAGTTCTGGTGGTGGAGGATTCCACCTACGGCGTGGCTGCCGGCGCGGCAAGCGGCGCCGTGGTGGCGGCGCTGAGGGACGGGCGGTTTTCTTTTGATCAGAGTCCGGCGCATCTTCGGATCGGGAGTCTGTCGGAAATACCGGGGATCGCAGCCCGGAGAGGCATGGGATAAAATGCCTGTAAAATGAGGAGGCAAAAGAGTATTTATTATGAAAAAAAGCACACAGATAAAAGGAAATTTCCTGATTCTGGGAACTGCCTTTCTCTGGAGCTTTATAGGAATTGTTACAAAAGCCGTTTCTTATAACGGTATGACGGTGACCGGGATCACTTCGTTTATGGCGTTGGTACTGCTGCTTGTTTATAACCGCAGGCATAAATGGCATCCGACGCCGGTGGCAGTATGGGCAGGGGTTCTTACGGCAGTGATGAACATCTGCTTTTTTATGGCAAACAAGCATACAACTGTGACCAATGCGATTGTCCTGCAGTATTCGTCACCGATATTTGTTGTATTATACTATCGGTTATTTCAGAAAAGAAAACTGAAAAAGCAGCAGATTATCGCAGTCGGGATATGTTTTGCGGCGCTTTTATTGTTTTTTTCCGGGCAGCTTACCGTGCGGAATATGTTCGGAAATGTTTTGGCACTGTTGTCAGGTATTTGTTTTGCGGGAGAGTTTTACCTGTGTGCAAAACCAAAGGTCGATGCGGTTTTTGTACATGTCCTGTCGCATTTGATCTGTGTCATATTCTGCTTTGGCTATACGGGACTGTTTGTGCGTCAGAGCTATGATTTAAGACAGACGATGCTGGTGCTGGCGGCCGGGCTGCTCTGTACGGGGATTCCTGCGGTCACTTATACGATAGGGATTCAGATGACGACGGCGCTGAACGCCAATCTGATCGCCATGTCAGAGGTGATCATGGCTCCGCTGTGGGCATTTCTGCTCTTTCAGGAGACGATTGGGTCATGGCTGGCGGCAATACTGATGGTTGCGGCAATTCTCTATGAGATTCGGATTGAGGCGAAGGAAGAGATTTTAAATTGAAATTCAACTATAAAAATGACATTTTGCAGCAGGCAGAGTGTCATTTTTTAGTACGGCGGAAAAATTAGCTATTGACATAACATACATACCGTATATAATAGTGTATATACAGTATGCGCAAGTAAAACACTCTGATCAGAAAACTGTATAAAGAACAGAATGAGGGATACCATGAAAATTATATTATCAAATCAATCCGAGAAGCCGATCTACCTGCAGATCAAGGAACAACTTGAAGAACAGATCCTGAGCGGGGAGATTCCCGAAGATACGGTGCTGCCGTCTATCCGGAAGATGGCGGCGGATCTGCTCGTCAGTGTGATCACGACGACCCGTGCCTATAAGGAACTGGAGGCCGACGGTTTTATTACGACAGTGCCGGGAAAAGGCTGCATCGTTCTGCCGCCGGATAATAAGATCCTGCGGGAGCAGTATCTGCGGCGGATGGAGGAAGGGTTTATGCAGGCGGCGGGCGCGGCGAGGAAGCTGCAGATGCCCCTTGAAGAAGCGAAGGAGATCTTTGAGACGATCTGGAGGATGTGAGATAGGTACCGGGAGGATATTTACGGAACTGGAAAACAGTAAATATCCGTAAGGCGCCCAGAGAATTTACAGACGCAGAGCGGCTGGAAATTGCTCTGCAGGAGAAGGCGCCAGGAGGATATTTACGGAACTGGAATAGGAGAAAAATAATGGAAAATGGTAGAAGATATGCGGAAGAAACACCGCTTCTGGAGGTGAGAGGCATCTCCAAACAATATAAAGGATTTTTGCTGGATAAGGTTTCCTTTACTCTGCCGAAGGGTTACATCATGGGGTATGTGGGGCCGAACGGAGCGGGAAAGAGCACTACGCTGGGCATCATCACCCAGACCAGGCGGGCGGCGGAGGGGGAAGTGCTGCTGGATGGCATGACATATGCGGACGATCCGGTGCTCTATAAAGAAAAGATCGGGTATGTCAGCAGCGTTTCCTATTTTCCGCCCGTGATGAAGATAAAGGATGCGGCGATGCTGTTCAGACAGTTTTATCCGACTTTCTCCGGAGAGAAATTTTTCCGTCTGGTCAGAGAGTGGGAACTGCCGGAGAAGAAAAAGTTTTCCACTTTTTCCACCGGCATGATAGTAAAACTGATGTTTGCGGCGGCACTTGCGCGGGAGACAAGACTGCTGATACTGGATGAAGCTACCAACGGGCTGGATATCCTGTTCAGAGAGGAAATCTTAAACCTTCTGCAGCGTTACATTGAGGACGGCGAACACAGCGTACTGTTTGCCACCCATATCATAGACGATCTGGAGCAGATCGCTGACTATATCGTGATGGTGGAGGGAGGCCGGGTGCTGCTGCAGGATACGAAAGAGGCGCTGACGGAAAACTATATTCTGGTAAAGGGAGACGAAGCCCTGCTCGCCAAAACGGATGCGGCAAAATATCTGATCGGGACAAGACGTGCGGCTTACGGTTTTTCCGCTCTGGTCCGGACCGACAACGCGGCATCCCTGCCCGCCGGGATCGTTATGGAAAAACCAGCCATCAGCCAGATTATGAGCTATCTGCTGAAAGACGGCAGGATGATGGAAAAATAAAGCTGTGCGGGAACTGAAACAGTAAAGTCGCAAAGGCGCACGAGAGGAACTTTCATGAGTGTCCTTTCGAATGAAAGTTTCTCTCATCAAGTGTGCGCCGAAGTGACTTTACCCTTTAGTGCCGTCGCGCAGCAACTTAGAATAGGAGGATACAAGTATGAAACAAATCATTGGTTATATAGAGTATGATTACATGAGTATAAAATCCGGAATATTGTATATGATCGCAGTTTTCGAGGCGATTACACTGGTATTTGCCACACGTTCCGGTGCCGGAGCGGTAGGATACATGCTTTTTGCCGCTCTGATCCTGGCAGGTACAACATTCGGTGCCGCAAAGCAGGCGGTGCCTTTCACATCCCTTGTACCGGGAAATATTCTGCAGAAGGTGCTGGGCAGATATTTAAGCGGTGTCCTCTGTGTTATCCTGTGTACCCTGCTTGGCATGACCACCGCTGGCGTCGTAAAATTGGCGGGGCATGATAATGGAAAGATGGAACTGCCGGTGCTTTCAGGACTGGTGGGAATCACACTGCTGTTTCTGGCTGTGCAGAATGTTATGCTCTATCTGCTGATTCCTTATCTGGGCGTGCAGTTTACCAGTCTTGTACGCACGGTACCCGGATTTATCCTGTTTTTCTTTGTCATGAATATAAACAATACGGAAATAATGTCCGCGATTCTGCAGTATGGCGATGTTCTCGGATTTATTCTGCTGGGGATCGGTGCTGCCAGTATCGCAGCGGCGGTATTTGTGTCGTGCCTGATCATACGGAACAGGGACAACGAATAAAGAAATGTATTGCATGCTTCCCGCTTTTGTGATATAGTACAAGTGTATTAGCACAGTTAGTACAGTTGGTGCAGTTGACATAGGCAGGAACCTGCAACACACCATCCGGGGCGTCGACCGTCCATTCTTCCGGGCTGATACGAAGAGGAGAGTCCCGTTTTGATGATTATGCTGGATTACAAAGATACAAGACCGATCTACGAACAGGTTGTGGAAAAATTTCAGACACTGATCTTAAAGGGCGTACTGGAGCCGGATGCACAGCTTCCATCGGTACGCTCTTTGGCGGTCGAGTTGTCCATTAATCCGAATACGATCCAGCGGGCCTACGGAGAACTGGAGCGGCAGGGATTTATCTACACAATCAAAGGACGGGGGGGTTTCGTCCGATATAGCGAAGGACTGCTGGAGATCAGAAAAGAGAGGCTCAGGGAGCAGCTTGCGGAAGTGATGAAGGAAGCCCGGGAGCTTGGTATTTCCATGCAGGAACTGCTTGCGCAGTGCGAAGAAAAAATGTGAGTCATTGCGGGAAAGAATACAGATCATATGTGGACAGGAAAAGACGGCAGGAGATTGGATAAAGCATGATCGACATGAAAAACGTGACAAAGCGTTTCGGCGGTATTACGGCTGTGGACCATGTCAGCGTAGCGATAAAAGAAGGAAATGTGTTCGGGCTGATCGGGACAAACGGCGCCGGAAAAAGCACGGTGCTCAGGCTTGCCACCGGAATTTACAGGCCCGATGAAGGGGAGATCTATATAGACGCGCTGCCGGTTTATGATAACCGGGAGGCGAAGAAGAGGTTTTTCTTTATACCTGATGAGCCCTATTTTTTTAATAACGCCGATGCGGCTCAGATGGAGTGCTATTATGCCCGCATTTATGAAAATTTCGACAGCGGACGGTTTTATGATGCGCTGGAAAAATTCGGGCTGGACAGAAAACGGAAGATCCACACCTATTCCAAAGGGATGAAAAAACAGCTTGCGCTGCTGATCGGCATCTATGCCGGGACGCGCTATCTGCTCTGCGACGAGACATTTGACGGACTGGACCCGGTGATGCGCCAGGGGATCAAAGGACTTTTCGCGAAGACCATGGAAGAGAGAAATTTTACACCGGTCATCGCTTCCCATAATCTGCGGGAACTGGAGGATATCTGCGACCATGTGGGGCTGCTCCATAAGGGCGGCGTACTGCTCTCAAAGGAACTGGAGGATATGAAGTGTAATATCCAGAAGGTGCAGTGTGTTCTGAAAGATCCGCAGGAATGGCGTACTGCCCTGCAGGGGGTGGATATTTTACAGGAGGAGGAGAGAGGTATGCTGCATACCTTTACCGTGCGGGGAAGCCGCGAGATGGTGGAGGCAAAATTCGGCAGGATCGAGACGGTGTTTTTTGAGATGCTGCCTCTTTCTCTGGAGGAGATCTTTATCAGTGAAACGGAGGTGGCGGGGTATGACGTTAAAAAGTTCCTTATGGAAAACTGAAAAATCCCGGGGATGCCGTTCCTCTCCGGCGCTGTTCATACAGATGAAGGAAAACGCAAAAAGGCGGCTGTGGCTGTTTGCGCTGCTTTCTTTTGTACAGATGTTGTGTTATCCGCTGATGACTGCCCTTACGCTGGGCAGATACGGCAGAGAGGAAGTGTCTCTTGCGGTGTGGCAGGGGGTGTGCCATGATATACTGGGGATAAGGGGAGGGCCGACGGTCTTTCTGGTAACGACAGGTGCTGTGCTGTGCGCGGCGGAAGGGTTTTCATGGATTTATTCCCGGATGAAAACGGATATGTATCTTGCCCAGCCGATCACGGCGTGCCGCCGCTTTCTGATGACCTACATAAACGGTATATTGATCTATTTTATACCATATATTGTATCGTTGTGTATTGCGCTTTTGGTGACGGCAGGAGCCGGTGCGGCATCCTCGGCGCTTTTTGTCGATGTGCTGTTTACTTTGGTGTCCGCGTTTATTTACTTTCTGGCGGTGTATCATGTGACGCTGATCGCTATGATGATCAGCGGCAGAAGGGGCATGGCAGGGTTCTTTGTTCTGATGGGCTTTTTATACGAAGCGATACTCAGGGCAACGCTGGAAAGCTATGCGTCGGCTTATTTTTCCACTTACGTAAGCAGAGATGCCACGGAACGGTTTATCACGCCTGTTTTCCGTATGATAGAATCTCTTGGAAAAAGCACCTTTTCCTGGGAAGCGGGAAAAGCGGTGCCGGGGGATATCTTGGAACATCTGGTGCTTCCCATGCTGCCTGATATCATGATCCTGCTGGTTGAGGCAGTACTTTTTGGCGTGATCGCCTATTATTGTTATAAAAAGCGCCCGGCGGAGGCAATCTCTCAGGCGGTGGCATTTCCGTCAGTAAAAGGTCCGGTAAAAGTGCTGCTGATGTTTGTATCGGGGCTTCTCGGATGCGCCTGTTTTTGTGACGTGTCCGGTTATGACGGGTTTTTTGTGGCAGTGCCGGGACTGGTTCTCGGAATCGGATTCTGTCAGGTGCTGATGGAAATCGTATATGAGGGCGATATGCGGGCCTTTACCGGGCATAAAAGATCCTTTGCGGCAGGGGCGGCTGCGGCTGTGGCGGGCTACCTGTTTTTCGCGCTGGATATCAGCGGCTATGATACCTGGATCCCGGCGCCGGAGCAGGTGGAAAGCGCAGCCATAGAGATCGGTTTTGGAAACAATTATCGTTTTGAACATGTGGATGAGGAGGATGCCATCACATGGAATGAGCAGTACGGGCTGGAGACTATGAAACTGACAGATGTGTCAGGAGTGCTGTCTCTGGCAAAGGACGGGATGGGGAAGGATGCCCGGGAACAGAATCCCGATACGCGGTTAAACTGCAGCGTAAAGTATAGGCTGAAGAGCGGAAAGGAAAAGTACCGTGATTTTTGCATCGATTATGAACAGGAGAAAACGGTGCTGGATATTTTGTTCGCAAATGAAGAATATAAGGAGGGGAGCAATCAGGTGCTTTTGCCCCGGATGGACCGGATTTTTGAGAAGAGCCGGATCTATTATGACAACGGAATGCAGGAGACGGAGATTGCGGATAAAAACGGGATCGCCCTGATGCGTGCCTATCAGGAGGATCTGCGGAAGATGTCCTTTACGGATATAAAGGAAGCGGTTCCCTGCGGTGTTCTGCGGCTCCGCTATAAGACGGAAAGGCTGCAGGAATATACATTGGAATATCCTGTATTTCCCACTTATACAAGGACCATAGAGTATCTGCGGGAAAAAAATATCGAGTTGTATCTGGCGATCAGCCCGAAGGCGGTGGAGAGCCTGCTCGTCAGTTGTTATCAGGAAAAAGAAGATGCGGAAGTGATAGATCACGGCGGTTTCTTCGGCACTTTCGTCAATACGATGGAGTTGGCGGATCTGATGGAAAAGGAGTATGGTAAGAGGGAACAGATCGAGGAACTGCTGGGGTATCTGTATCCGGGATCTCTGGTGAGCTGGTGCTATACAATGAATTCTTTTGATCATAATATATCGGTCAGGGCGGAGGCATCGGATGATCTGTCGGCGTATTTGTATCACTGGGGTGATACGGATTTTATGGTGCGGAAAGGAAAACTGCCGGAATTTGTGAAAAAGGATTTCGGATTGTCCGGTGAAACAGACGGACAGGAGTAGGGAGAGAAGATAGAAAATATGGCGAATAAGGAACCTGTGATACAGGTAAAAGGACTATATAAAATATACCGGCTGGGGCAGGAGAGAGTGCGTGCTTTAAACGGCGTTGACTTTGTGATAAACCGGGGGGAGTTCTGCTCCATCGTGGGTACCTCCGGTTCCGGAAAGTCCACCTTGCTGAATATGCTGGCGGGTCTGGAAAAACCTACCACAGGCGAGATCATTATCGCCGGGGAGCATATGGAAACGAAAAAGGAAAACCAGCTTGTGGCGTTCAGGCGGGAGCATATCGGTTTTATCTTTCAGGCCTATAATCTTTTGCCCACGCTGAACGCTATCGAGAATGTGGCGCTTCCGCTGACGTTCCAGGGCGTGAATAAAAAGACGCGGACCAAAAGGGCGGTGGAGCTTTTGAAGCTGGTGGGGCTTTCAAGCCATATCAAACATAAGCCCACCCAGATGTCCGGCGGACAGCAGCAGAGAGTCGGTATGGCGAGGGCGCTGGTGGTGGAGCCGGAGATCATCTTTGCGGATGAGCCCACGGGAAATCTGGATTCCGTCACTTCGGAAGAGATGATGCAGCTGATGCGGCGGGTGGTCTATGAACAGAAGCAGACGCTGGTGATGGTCACCCATGACGACCATCTTGCCGGTTATGCGGACAGGATCATCCGGATCAGGGACGGCAAGGTGATCTCCATCACGGAAAAAACAGAAGAAGAACGCAGGAAAATGGCGGAAAGCCTGAGGGCGAAGGCACAGGAGAAAAAGGAAAAAGTAAGAGGGGAGCAGAAAGGATGAGAACAGATATGAGTAAATGGAAAAGAAGGATCATGGCGTTTCTGACGGCGTTTCTGATCATGCTGTGCGCTGCCGGGACGGAGGCGCTGCAGGTACAGGCGGATGAGACGGTCAGCGGCGATGATGCGTCGAAGGAGGAGACAACCGATACAGAGGAGGACGATGAAGATCCGGGACCGTCCAGCACCAGTGAATTTCTGTCTTTGTCGGATACCTACCAGACGCCCACCGTCACTTACGGCGAGACAGTGCTGATCGCCCTGCCGGTGGTGAACTACAGTTCCGTACCGCTGAAGGATGTCATCGTGAAACCGAGGATATCCAATCTGGTCTCCGAATGGCCCTTTGAGCCCAATTCGGCGGGAGCTACCAAAGCGATCAAGAGTTTTCCGGCTTATGACAACAAAAAGAACATGGAGGAGGTGCGTCAGGATCTGGGATTTGTTTTCGTGGTGCGCTCCGATGTCAAGAGCGGTTATTATAAACTGGAGTTTGACGCGACCTACACAAGAGACGGGATGGTGGAGAAAGCATTGCTGACCACCTATGTAAAAGCGGTGGGAAAACCTGAGAGCGGTACGCTGGACGGCGATGCGGAGGGGGATGACGAACAATCTTCCAAACCCCGTATCATTGTGACGGGCTTTGAGACAAATCCGGGACAGGTCTACGCGGGTTCCACCTTTACGATAACGATCCATGTGCAGAATACCTCGAAAACGGCGCCTGTGACCAACGTTCTGTTTGATATGCAGGCGAAGGAGGAGGGAAAGGACGAGGACAGCAAGTTTGCGGCGTTTCTGCCCACTTCCGGCTCCAGTTCGGTCTATGTGGATGCGATAGCGCCGGGTGCGTCGAAGGATCTTGTGATCGAGATGTCTGCAAAGTCCGATCTGGCGCAGAAGCCCTATGTGTTGGATGTGAATATGAAATACGATGCAAAGGATGCGGTGGATCTGACGGATACCGCCAGTGTTTCCATACCGATCCTGCAGGAACAGCGCTGCGAGACCGGGGATGCGGAGGTGATGCCCTCTGATATCACGGTGGGCGGCCAGACAAACATCATGTTTGACGTGTATAATACGGGAAAGACCACGCTCTATAACGTGTGGGTGAAATTTGAGGGCGACAGCATCACCGGCGGCGACAGCTTTCTCGGTACGATAGCATCCGGCGCTACAGGCAGTGTGGACGCCATGGTCACCGGTGCGGCGGCTACTATGGACGACGGCAAGATCAAGGCGATGATCTCCTATGAAAATGAGTCAGGGGTCGTGACGACCATAGAGAAAGAACTGGAATTGTTCGTGTCGGAGGAGATGACGGAAGATTTTTCGGACCCGATGTTCGGTATGGAAGGTGAAATGGGCATGGAAGAGCTCGAAGGCAGCGGCGGCGCCGAAAAATTTATTCTGCCGGTTGTCCTTGTGGTGATCGTCCTTATTGCGGCGGCGGTTGTTATCCTGCGGATCAGAAAGAAAAAGAAAAAAGAGCAGGAAGAGATGGAAGAGGATTTGAAAGCGCTGAAGGAGACGGAGAAGGAAGCCGAAAAGGCGGACGACTGGGCAAACAAGTGGTAAGGAAAGGGCAGGGGTATTAGGATGAGATTTATTGACCTGCTTCGGATGAGCGTGTCAAACCTGTTCAAGCGGAAGGTGCGGACGGTGCTCACCGTGCTTGGCGTGGTGATCGGTGTGGCTTCCATCGTGGTCATGGTGTCTCTGGGACTGGGACTGAACAAGGCGACGATGGAGCAGATATCCGACTATGCCAGCCTGACGGCTATCACGGTGAGCGAGCCCTGGAATCAGGAGGGCGGCGAACAGGATAAAAAACGTTTGGATGATGAATTTATTAATGATATTATGCAGATGCCCTATGTGGTGGGAGTCGACCCTTATCTGAGCGTGGATATTCTGGCAAGATACGGTACCTATGAGGGGTATATCAGGCTGCAGGGAACCACGTTATCAGCACTGGATGATATGAATATCGATGTGGGGGAGGGTACGCTTCCGCAGGAAGACGCGGGGGAACTGCAGTTGTTTTTCGGCAATATGGTGCTGGCGGATTTTTACAGCGTGACAGGTAGTGGGGGCGGCTACTGGGAGACGAACGAGCTGCCGGATATCGATCTGATGAACGACTCTATCCTCTATATTCTGGACAGGGACGCCTACTATAATTCCCAGGGCGGCGGTACGGACGAAAACGGAAAACCCTACAAAAAACCCAAAAAGCATCTGCTCACTACCGCCGGCGTGGCGGCAGGCGGCATGGATGAGTACCACCCTTATAGCTGGAATACCTACTGCGATATCAACGAACTGATACCGGTGCTGAAAAAGGAGTTCAAGGGAAGGGCGATCCCGGGGCAGCCCACCACCAGCAAGGGAAAACCCTACAAGGAAATTTTCTATTCCCAGCTGATCGTCAATGTGGATGAGATGGAGCATGTGGCGGAGGTGACTCAGATGATCACGGATCTGGGATATGAGGCTTACAATGATGCGGAATGGATCGAGTCCCAGCAGCAGCAGCTCGGCATGATACAGGCAGTGCTGGGCGGCATCGGCGCGGTATCTTTGTTTGTGGCGGCGATCGGTATCACCAATACGATGATGATGTCCATTTACGAGCGGACAAAGGAGATCGGTGTGATGAAGGTGCTGGGCTGCGATATGGGGAATATCTGTACCCTGTTTTTGCTGGAAGCCGGATTTATCGGTTTTCTGGGCGGTATCGTGGGGCTGATACTGAGTTTTACCCTGTCGGGAACGATCAACTATCTGGTCCGGCAGTCCCAGAATATGGGAATGGAAAGTATCTCCTATATCCCGCTGTGGCTGGTGCTGCTGTCCATGGCGTTTGCGGTGCTGGTAGGCATGGTGGCGGGCTTTTTCCCGGCGAGAAGGGCGATGAAGCTGAGTCCGCTGGCGGCGATCAGGAATGAGTAAAGTCCGGTCCGGATCTGCGCCCGGAAACAAACGGATACAGAGAGTAAGAGAATCCTGCTTTGCAGGATTCTTTTTGCGTTGAAAGGGAGGGCGCGATATGCTAAAATACGGGATGAAGAAAGGAAGCATTGAAAATGGACAGGGAATTTTATCAGGAAAACCGACGGAAATTATATAAAAAGATGAAGGAAAACTCTCTGCTTGTGCTGTTTTCGGGTACGGAGGTACGTAAGACGGCGGACGAGTGTTATCCTTTTTATACCAACCGGAATTTTCTGTATCTCACCGGGCTGGAGGGTAAGGAACTTGTGCTGCTGGCGCAAAAGGATTCGGAAGGCGCGGTGCGGGAAACAATATTTCTTCTGCCGCCGGATCTGCTCAGGGAGCGCTGGACGGGCGCCCGGATCAGGGCGGATGAGGCGGCACAGATTTCCGGCATAGAAGAGGCGGAGTATGCCCCGCAGTTCGGGGAGGTGTTTCATCAGCTTGCATCAGGAGGCGGTTACGGGCATGTTTATCTGGATCTGTACAGGGAGGATATCTCGGACCGGGAGGAGCCGGCGCATGTTCTGTTAAAGCAGATCCGGGAAAATTATCCTTATCTGCGGATCGGGAATGCCAATATACTGATCCGGGAGCTGCGTACCATCAAGCAGCCCTGTGAGATCGAGGCGATGCGGCGGGCGGAAAAGATCACCTGCGAGGGTATCACATCGATGATGAAGGCATCCAGGCCGGGGATGTATGAATATCAGTACAAGGCTGTTTTCGATTATGTGCTGGGGCAGTACGGGCCGCAGGGACCGGCATTTCCGTCCATTATTTCCGCGGGGAAAAATAATTTCTGCATCCATTATTACAGTTATACGGGACAGGCGCAGGACGGCGATATGGTCCTGAACGATGTGGGCGCGCAGTATGATCATCTGATGAACGATGTGTCCAGAGGCTGGCCCTGCAACGGAAAGTTTGACGAGCGGCAAAGACGCCTGTATGAGTGCGCCCTGCGGACTTCAGACCATATGTTCGGGATCATAAAGCCGGGGATGGCGATGAAAGATGTGGATGCCGAAGCAAGACGCTATAACGCGGAACTTCTGGTTGAGGCAGGCGTGCTGGATGATGTGAAAAATATCGGGACTTACATGTGGCACGGCGGCGCGCATCATGTGGGATTCGATGTGCATGATGCGGTGAAAAAACCGGAGGCGATCGCGCCGGGGATGGTCTTCTGTGTGGATATCGGGATCTATCACGAGGAGTGGGGCATCGGGTTCCGGCTGGAGGATAACTGCCTTGTGACGGAGACGGGGTGTGAGAATCTGTCGGTGATGACGCCGAGAACCATAGAAGAGATCGAGGATACGATGCAGAAAGGCTTTGTGCCGGGGCATTGTTTTAGCATAGAGGGAAACTCATAGAAGGAAACGGGGCATTTTCAGCGGATGAATCAGGTACTGATGATAGTGATAGCCGCAGGAGCTGTGCTGGGCGGAGCGGACAGGCTTTGCGGGAACAGGCTGGGCTATGGGGATAAATTTGAGGAGGCTTTCCGCCTGCTTGGGCCGATGGCGCTTTCCATGGCGGGGATGATCTGTCTTGCGCCTGTGCTGGCGGGGGTTCTGGGACGAGTGATCGTCCCTTTTTACCGCGGGCTGGGGGTGGACCCGGCGATGTTCGGCGGTGTGCTTGCCATTGACATGGGCGGTTATCAGCTGGCGAAGGAACTGGCGGCGGACGGCAGGATGGGAAGTTACGCGGGGATCGTGGTGTCGGCGCTCTTCGGCTGTACGCTGGTGTTTACGATCCCCGTGGGAATGGGGATGATACCGAAGGAGGACAGGCGTTTTTTTGCCAGAGGGATCATGCTGGGGGTATCCGCCATGCCGGCAGGGCTTTTTGCGGGCGGTATTTTGTCGGGACTGTCAATTTCGGAGTGCCTGCATCAGAATCTGCCGGTGTTTGCGGCGGTTCTGCTTCTGGTGCCGGGGCTGTGGAAGATGCCGGATAAGATGGTGAGGGGATTTTGCATGCTGGCGGACGGGATACAGGTTCTGATCACGGCAGGGCTGGTGCTGGCGGCGGTGGAGTATCTTACCGGGTGGAATCCGCTGCCGGGGATGGCGCCGATAGAAGAGGCTATGGAGGTGGTTGCCTCTATCGGCGTTGTGATGCTGGGCAGCCTTCCGGCGGCGGAATTTCTGCGCAGGGTTCTGGAGAAACCCTTTGCCTATCTCGGGCGGAAGATGGGGATGTGTCCGCAGTGCCTGACGGGGATGCTGATCGGGCTGGTAAGCCCCATGCCCGTTTTTTCGATGTACCGGGATATGGATGAGAAGGGGAAAACGGCGGCCGGCGCGTTTCTGGTAAGCGGCACCAGCCTTTTGGCGGCGCATATGGGGTTTGTGCTTGCCGCGGAACCGGAAATGCTGCCGGCGCTGACAGGCGGAAAGATCTGCGGGGCTGTTGCTGCGGTTTTGCTGGTGTCGGTGTTTGGCGGTACTTTTGTTGAAAAACCGCGTTTTGTGTGATAAACTGAACATATTTAAAAAGGGGGGCGTACAGAGATATGGTGTGTGTGAAATGCGGGCGCGAAGCAGCCCGGAGAGCCAAGTTCTGTCCATATTGCGGAGAAAAGATCGGGCAGATCACAGCGGCGGAGGAAAAACCGATCTACGAGGCAGAGGTGAAAGGCATGTTGAGATCAGGAAGACTGATTGTTTATCCTGACAGGACGGAGCTTATCACAAACAATATCCAGAAAACGGTATTTCAGTATTCCGCCCTTATATCGGTGAAGAAGGGGCTGGACCGTATTAATTTCATCATGGAGGACGGGCAGACTGTACCCTGCGCCGTGAGCAGGAAAAATATCCATGAGGCGTTTGTATATATCGATCAGGCAGTGAGGCCGTATATTGCCGAAAGGAAAAACCGCCTTTTGGCAAACGGGATCCACTATTCTTTTGTCAGCAGTCAGGGATTAAACGGCGGCGTTCTCGATATTGGGAACGATAGGGTGCAGTTCAGGCAAAAATCAGGACAGAACGAGATCGTCAGCTACAGGGATGTCAAATCCGTCTGCATTTCCATGGGCCTTCTGCAGTTTTCGCTGTTTGACGGGACATCAAGGTCGTTTTCGGTTGACAAGGATCTCCGGGACGAAGTGCTTTCCTTTGTGGAAGGGGCGGTGGCGCCTTATCTTGCGGAAAGGAAAGAGGCGCTTTTATCCATGGGGATCTATTACTCTTTTCTGAACGGGCAGGGAGTAAACGGCGGAACGGTGGATATTTTGAAGGACAGAGTGGAATATAAATTCGGCTCCGGGCAGAGCGAGAGCGTTTTCTTTCAGGATGTCAGGACGGCCCGGCCGGTCATGGGCGGAGTTGAACTTTCGCTGACCAACGGCATGGTGAGGACCTTTGCAGCCGATAAAGAGGTCCGGGATGAGGTGTTATCCTTTATTGAAGAGGCGGTCAGGCCCTATGAGACGGAGAGGACCGCCGGGTTTGAGACGGTCTTCGGCGTAGATGAGAAAATAGAGATCAATGAAGAGAGGGCGGTTTTCCATATTATCCGTCAGGGCGGCAGGATGATCACGGCTGAATATCCCGTGTCGGATATCGTAACCTGTGAGCGCACGGAATGCGGCGCGCCGGGCAGTGTATTGGGCGGCGTTCTCTCGGGCGGCATAGGGATTGTAAACGGGGCGGCAGGAGGCGCCGGGGTACAGGAAGCGCCGGGCATAGACGACAAGATCAATTATATGGGCGTATTGCTGACTATCCGCACACAGCAGGGATTGTGGACGGAAGGGGTCAGATTCGGTGATTTTTCTCTGGGAATGAGCAGGACAAACAAAAAATATGACAGGTACAGCGCGGAGGTATCCGGGTTTATGGATTATCTCGGCAGTAATTATCCGGCGTGTGAACTGATCATACCAAAGGTGCCTCAGGTGCCGGCTCTGCCGGCGCCTGAAGAGGAACCGGCGGAGGTTTCTGCGGATATTGCCGTCGAAAAGGAGGCCCTGATGCTTCCGGATACGGCTCTTCAAAAAGATCAGTTCGGGATCGGAAAGTATATAGAAGGCGTGTCCGGATTTATCCGTTCCTGCGAGACGCCTATGATGATTGCAATACAGGGAAGCGGCGGAAGCGGAGAGAATGATATTATGAGAATGCTTTTCTCCGGACTGGAGCAGGAATATCAGGAAAATCTGGTATGGTTCAATACCTGGGAGTTTACGCAGGCTGATTTCGGCGCGGAACTGCCGATGATAGCGGGAAACAGGCTGGTGAGCCAGCTTGCCGGAACGGACGGCGCCGGAACCAGCGACCGTGCCGTCAAGATGGCAAAGGGTGTTATCAATATTGTTTCAGGCTTTATTTCCCAGGGCGGTACGGACGGGCAGAACCTTACGGACGCGTTGTTCGGAGAGCATTCCCCGGATTCCGCCCGGAAGCTTGCCGGTGTTTTTTCGGACCAGGTGAGGGAGCGGTGCGGCGGCGAAAAGAATAAGGTCATTATTTTTGTGGACGATCTGGACAGGTTCACACCCGCTCAGAGTGTGGAACTGCTGGAAGGGATAAAAAATTATTTCTGGTGCAGGGGATGCGTATTTGTCATAGCGGCGGATTATGATTTTATCATCAGCGGGGCAAGGGAAAAATACAGATCGAATTTTGACGACAATAAAGGAAAGGACTTTTTCGATAAATTGTTCCAGGTGTCCTTCCGGGTGCCGGTATCCGGTTACAATATATTAAATTATGTAAAAGATAAACTGGAGCAGATGGAGATCCATGCGGATGACGGGGCGGAACAGGAAGTTTATGCGGATCTGATCAAATATTCCATAGGAAGCGAACCCGGAAGTATGAACCGCCTGTTTAATTCCTATCTGCTTCTTAAGAATATGGCAGACGAGGAGATGTTTCAGAGTAAAAACAGGAGGCTGATGTTGTTTGCGCTGCTCTGCATGCAGACGGCATTCCGGTCCGTTTATGACTATATTGTGCGGATGAAAGACAAAATAACGCCGGCATTTCTTTTGGAACTTTGCAAGGACGGCTTCGGGACGCTTGACTGTCCGGAGATCAGCGGCGGCGGGAAGGCGGAATTTGGCGCCTTTGCAGGTATTTTCCGTAATATAATAGATACGGACAAAAAAGAGGGCATATCCGAAGAGGAATGCAGCGCGTTTGCAGGGGCGTTTGCGGAGGTGCTTGATTTTTCGAGTATTACTTCGAAGTGAGCTGGTGTAACATAATTGTCCGGAAAAAATTATTTATAAACAAAACTATATAAAAAACATATAAAAAACTATTTTAAATTTAGGCTTGCTAAAAAGCAGGATAGTGTGTTATAATCATATGCGTGTCAGCAAGAAAAACAGTTGATACGCAGATAGGGGCATAGTTCAAAGGTAGAACAGTGGTCTCCAAAACCATCGATGTGGGTTCGATTCCTACTGCCCCTGTATTTCTTTTTTCGGAATCTTAAGGATCTGACTTTTCGGTCAAAATTTTCGCAGGTATGTTTTTGCAATTATAATAGATAGGCGGGCAGAAAAGGAATATGTGACGGATGCGCCGCAGTTTTATAGCAGTGTAGTTTACGGCAGTGTGCAGTTATGGCAGATTTACGGCAGGTTGTGCTTTTGTTATCATAAGGGCGGAAAGGGACAGGTGGGGAAATGCAGACACCACGGAATTATCAGAGAGAACTGGAAAAAATAATAGGCAGGCTGGAGTATGCGGCGCCCGCCTTGCCCACGCTTTTGCTGCACAGCTGCTGCGCGCCCTGCAGCAGTTACTGTATGGAATACCTGCGGCAGTATTTCCGGATCACTGTTTTTTACTATAATCCGAACATCACGGAGCAGGAAGAGTACAGAAAGCGGGTACAGGAGGAGATACGGCTGATCGAGGCGTATAACCGGCAGGCGCAAGAGCAGCGGAAGGGAAGGGAAGGACAGAGAGCCTTTTCCGTAAAGGGACAGGTATCGGATGAAAGTGTATCGGAAAAAAACGTATTGAAAAAAGGGGAACCGCAGAAGATCGGGATCATAGAAGGTGATTATGAGCCGGAGCGTTTTTGGGATATGGCGAAGGGGCTCGAGCAGTGTGCCGAGGGCGGCGAGCGCTGTTTTCGGTGCTATGAGCTGCGGCTTCGGAAAACGGCAGAGCTGGCGCTGCAGCGGGGATTTGATTATTTTACGACGACGCTGACTATCAGTCCTTTAAAAAATGCGGCGAAGCTGAATGAGATCGGGGAGAGGCTGGCAAAGGAATACGGCGTTATCTGGCTTCCCTCTGATTTTAAGAAGCGGGGCGGGTACCAGCGGTCCATAGAGTTGTCGAAGGAGTATGATCTGTACAGACAGGATTATTGCGGGTGCGTTTTTTCCAGAAGGGGAAAGGGATGATGTAATGGTTTAGCCGGGGGCTTAACGGATACAATATGATATTGGCGTATGAAAGTGCCGGTTGATTTATATATTGAGTTTAGTATATAATAATGGCACTATCCGGTTATTGGAGAGTTGGACGGTCAGGAAAGTTAAGAGTATGGGATCGGATTATATAGCAATATTGGGAAAATTGCTTGATAAAGCGGTGAAAGAATACGATGTATCATGACAGGTACTGAGTTATTGCAGGAAGCAGATGAATGAAAGGTGAGGAGAACCTATGAAAAAATTACTGGAACTTATTTCGGACGAAGTAAAAAAAGCCTTTGGAGAGGTGGGATATGAGGAAGAACTGGGAAAGGTAACGGTTTCCAACAGGCCGGACCTTTGTGAATATCAGTGCAACGGCGCGATGGCGGGAGCAAAGAAGTATCATAAAGCGCCGATCATGATCGCGAAGGAAGTGGCGGAGAAACTGCAGGAGAGCGCGATATTTTCCGGGGTGGAGGCTGTGGCGCCGGGCTTTTTAAATCTGAAGGTCAAAGAAGCGTTTCTGGCGGATTATGTAAAAGAGATGGAAAAGGCGGAAAAATTCGGCGCAGGGGAGCCGGGGCGCGGAAAGAAGATCGTGGTGGACTACGGCGGGCCCAATGTAGCGAAGCCCCTTCATGTAGGGCATCTGCGTTCCGGGATCATAGGCGAAAGCGTAAAGCGGATCTGCCGCTATGCGGGAGCGGAGGTTGTCGGCGATATCCATCTGGGAGACTGGGGGCTGCAGATGGGGCTGATCATTTATGAACTGTCCTTAAGAGAGCCCGGGCTGCCTTATTTTGATGAGAATTTTTCCGGAGAATATCCGGAGGAGGCTCCGTTTACGATTTCCGAACTGGAGGAGATCTACCCTACGGCAAGCGGAAAATCCAAAACGGATGAGGCATATAAAGAAAAGGCGATGGAAGCGACTTTTAAGCTGCAAAACGGCGAGAGGGGGTATCGCGCACTCTGGAATCATATTATGCGGGTATCTGTGGCGGATCTGAAGAAAAATTATGACCGCCTGCAGGTGCATTTTGAACTCTGGAAGGGGGAAGCCGATGTACAGGAGCGGATTCCCGGCATGGTGGAATATATGAAGCGGGAAGGCTATGCCCATGAGAGCGAAGGCGCCCTTGTGGTGGATGTGGCAAGGGAGGATGATACGAAGGAGATCCCGCCCTGTATGATCCTGAAATCGGACGGGGCAGCCCTGTATGATACAACGGATCTTGCAACGATTCAGGAGCGGATGGAGGAGATCGCGCCGGACGAGATCATTTATGTGGTGGATAAGCGGCAGGAACTCCATTTTGAACAGGTATTCCGCTGCGCAAGAAAGACAAAGCTTGTGACGCCGGAGACAGAACTGAAGTTTCTGGGTTTCGGCACGATGAACGGCAGGGACGGCAAGCCTTTTAAGACAAGGGACGGCGGTGTGATGCGCCTTGAGTACCTGTTGGAGGAAGTTTACGATGAGATGTATCAGAAAATTTCCGAAAACAGGGAGATGCCGGAGGCGGAAGCGAAAAATACGGCGGAGATCGTGGCGCTCAGCGCCGTGAAATACGGTGATCTCTCCAATCAGGCTTCTAAAGATTATGTGTTTGATATCCAGAGGTTTACTTCCTCGGAGGGCAATACCGGAGTGTATCTGCTCTATACGATGGTACGTATAAAATCTATACTGAATAAGTATCGGGAACAGGGTGGCAGCACAGAGGAGGCGCAGATTGCCGTGACGGGCAATGAATCCGCTAAGGAACTGATGAAAGCCGTTGCAGGCTTTGGCGCGATGATGGAGACTGCCTATCTGGAGACCGCGCCCCACAAGGTCTGCGCTTATATGTATGATCTGGCGAATGCGTTTAACCATTTCTACCATGAGACAAAGATACTGACGCAGGAGGATGAGGCGAAGAAAGGGGCTTATATTGCGCTGATTGCGCTGACGCTGCGGGTAATGGAGGAGTGTATCTCGGTGCTTGGATTTTCGGCGCCGGAGAGGATGTAAAGAAGTATATTTCGGGGGCTTCGGATGTATAAGTGGGAACGCATTATTTACTTTTCGGAAAAGGATGGGCAGGACGATTTATCATGCCGGCGGCAGCGTTTATACCCGTACGGAATGCTTTTATAACGGTTTAAAAGCGGGGGGAAGTAATTTTTTATGATTTTCTGAAAAAAAATGTTGACAAGCAGGTACATTTAATTGTATACTAGCAAGGCAGTCAGATAATTTCAAAATTATTTACTGCAGCGAACCAAGTTCGATGGGATCTTAGCTCAGCTGGGAGAGCATCTGCCTTACAAGCAGAGGGTCATAGGTTCGAGCCCTATAGGTCCCATTTTAAACGAAAAATTTGTATGATATTTGGCGAGATGGCTCAACTGGCTAGAGCGTCCGGTTCATACCCGGGAGGTTGAGAGTTCAAGTCTCTCTCTCGCTACTGTAAAGCCTTGAATTTTTCAAGGCTTTTTTACGATGAAAACCCCATGCGCGGTCATAAAGAGGGCATGCCTGCATGCGCTGATTCATGGACATCGCATGAGTAAGACGATATGAGCAGGGAGGACGGGGATCCGGATCGCAAATACCGTCGTCGGTTGCGGGAGCCCGAAGGGCGGAGCGGCCGGTTTTCATGTATCTTTGGGAGGCAACAAAAAACAGAAAGCAGGAGCATATGGTACAACAGGATAAGCTGGTACAGTTTTACTTCACGCAGTACAGAGACAGTGCGTTGAAATTAAAAAAGAAAAAGAACGACGGGAAAAGTGTCTATGAAAAACGGATCAGATCACTTTTTCAGGAATTAAAAAGGACAGGTTCGGCAAAAATAAAGAAAGCGAAGCTGGAGGATTACCACAGGCAGATCAGGAACGTCAGCTATTATGCGTTCCGCGAAAAAAACCAGATAGCCATGATGGAGATCAGGGATATGCTGCTGCCTGAACTGGTACGGCTGGATATGGCGGAACTGACGGAGTCGGAGGCGGAGATCATCACAGGAAAGTTTCTGGAATATTTAAGGACGGAACTGCCCTTTGAGATCTGCAGAAGGACGATCAAGGAGTTGTCGAGAAGCTACGCGGATGTGGGAATCCGGGGAGAGATCATCGATATGGTTCCGATGAATCCGGAGACGGAGTTTCAGGAAGCGCTTGCCATGAAACGGCATTTTATCCTGCATGTGGGACCCACCAACTGCGGGAAGACCTATCAGGCGCTGGAACGTTTGAAAACGTCGCAGAACGGTACCTATCTGGGACCGCTGCGTCTTCTTGCGCTGGAAGTATATGAGCGGATGATGGAGGCGGGCGTACCCTGCAGCATGCTCACGGGGGAAGAGTATATTTTTGAGGAAAACAGCCGCGTGATCTCCTCCACGATCGAGATGCTGGATATTGAAAAGGAATATGACATTGTCGTCATTGATGAGGCGCAGATGATAGCCGACGAGGACAGGGGGCATTCCTGGACAAGGGCGATACTGGGCGTGAAAGCAAAAGAGATCCATATCTGCATGAGTCCGGCGGCACAGAATGTAGTGACCCATCTGATCTCCCTCTGCGGGGACAGCAGTGAGATCAACCATTATGAAAGGATGACAAAGCTGGTCTGTGAGGAAGAGGCATTTCGTTTTCCGGAGGATGTACAGGACGGGGATGCGCTGATCCTGTTTACCAAGCGTGCGGTGCTGGATATTGCGGGACGTCTGGAG
This sequence comes from Lachnospiraceae bacterium, assembly GCA_910573755.1. Classification (GTDB taxonomy): domain Bacteria; phylum Bacillota; class Clostridia; order Lachnospirales; family Lachnospiraceae; genus 1XD8-76. Next base: position 27,091 of record CAJTBO010000037.1, read on the forward strand.
CGGGAGGGCATCCGCACCAGTGTGATCTACGGCTCGCTTCCGCCGGAGATCAGAAGACGCCAGATCAGGCTGTTTACCGAGAAGGAGAGCAAGGTGGTGGTTTCCACCGATGCCATCGGCATGGGGCTCAATCTTCCGGTGCGGCGGATCGTTTTTGTCCAGACCGAAAAATATGACGGGCATCAGAAGCGGAAGCTGGAGATACCGGAGATCAAGCAGATCGCCGGACGCGCCGGGCGGTACGGTATTTATGAGACCGGCTATGTGAGCGCGGCGGGAGAGGAAGAACTGGAATATGTCAGGGAGCGCTACGCGAAGGAGGAGGAACCGATCAGCCGGGTGAGCCTGGGCTTTCCCCATGTGCTGCTGGATATGGAAGATCCCCTTGATACGATCCTGAAGGTCTGGAAATCGGTGGAGCCTTCGCCGCCCTTTGAGAAGGTCAGTATCGATGAGATGCTGTTTCTTTATGAGCGGGCCTATAAGGAGCGGAAGGATATCGACGGTTTTGACGACAAGCGCACGCTCTATCGGATGCTGACCTGTTCCATTGACATTAAGAACAGGGATATCGTGGAACTCTGGCTTTATTACTGCGAGACCTATACGGCGGACGTATCGCTCCATTTCCCCGCCCTTTCCATGTGTACCGATAAAGGCATTATGAAATATGAGACATTCTACAAGATGCTGGATCTGTATCATCAGTTTTCCACCAGGCTGGGTAAGGAGATGGATGCTGAGCGCCTTGCCAGAGAGCGGGAAAAAACGGAAGATACCATTATGCGGTATCTGGTGAAAAATAAAAAAGACTATATTCAAAAGTGTAAATACTGCGGAAAGCCGCTGCCCTTCGGCTACGGGTTTACGGTCTGTGAGGAATGCCACAGAGGCGGCAGGAAGTTTTCACTGTTAGGACGAAGGAAAGGCGGAAGCGGTGAGAACGGCAGGGAACAGGAGCGGCACAGAAAGGCACAAAAGCCTGAAAAAGAAATGAAAAAGCCCGGCGGAAGCCACAGAAGGCGGCGCAGGCCGAAACAGGCGGGCGCAGAGGCGGAAGGTAAGGAAGGCTGATTCAATGCCGGCGGTAAAAGCCGGAGAAGGGCGGGAAAGATGCCGGGGGCAAAAGCCGGAGAAAGCTGGGAAAGCCGCCGGGGGCAAAAGCTGAAGAAAGGCTGGGAAAGCCGCCGGAGGCAAAAGATCAGCGGGGGGAGAGCGTATGAGGATAGGAACAGGCTACGATGTCCACAGGCTTGTGGAAGGCAGGAAATGTATAATCGGTGGTGTGGAGATCCCTTATGAGAGGGGGCTTCTCGGGCATTCGGACGCGGATGTGCTGCTCCATGCCATTATGGACGCGCTGCTGGGCGCGGCGGCTCTCGGGGATATCGGGAAGCATTTCCCGGACACGGAGGAAGCCTATCTGGGGATCTCTTCCGTAGAACTTTTGAAAAAGGTTGGGGATCTGCTGGAAGAGCATACTTTTCTGGTGGAAAATATTGATGCCACGATTATTGCCCAGGCACCGAAAATGCGTCCGCATATTGATAAAATGCGGGAGAATATTGCTGATGCGCTGCAGATCGAACTTTCTCAGGTCAACGTGAAGGCGACGACCGAAGAAGGGCTCGGTTTTACCGGAAGCGGTGAGGGTATCTCCGCGCATGCCGTCTGCCTTCTGACGACGCCTATGGAACTCCATGCGGAAAATGTTTCGGGCTGCGGAAACTGCAGCGGCTGTCCAAAGCTGAAGTAAAGGATGTGGATTGTTGCTTTGGAAAGGGCATAATCTGCTCCTTCTCTTGTATCGTACAGACGGCTGTGATAAAATCAGAACGGTAAGACTTACGATCGATGAAAGGAGACGCATTTATGTCGGGTGTTTTTGACGAAAAAAGAATGACAAAGTTTTTGGATAGATATATTCCTGATGGAGAAGTGCTGAGAGCCGGTATACACGGGATCGGGCTTGAGACGGAGGTCAGGCAGGTTTTCGGAAACTGCAGCCTTGTCGGGGAGGAGATTGTTCCAAGAGAAAACGGCGGCCTGCTTGAAGTGAGTAAACGAAAATACTCGAATTACGATGTGTATATCGGTATTACCCAACGTTATCTGATTCTTTCCGAGTGCGACATATATAAACATCTGTATGATTTCAATGAGAACCCGGATCCGGCGGGGACTGTTGTCGAGGAGGTCAGCGGCTGCATTCCATTGGATTATGTCGGTACCTGTTTTCTGCTTTCAGAGATTTCAAGATGTGTGGTCAAAAAAGGATGGATGGGATCTGTGAAATGTCAAATCACTATGAAAAACGGCAGTCAGCTTAAACTGATGCTGCCAAAGCGCGGCGGGATAGGCGGCGGTATGCCGAACCACACAAAATACCGGGAAGAGATCATAGCGTGCCTCAGTAATCTGAACTGTGCGCATGCGTAAGAGAATCCGTATTTTGCAGAGGCACTTTTATCAGTTTGGCATATAATGTAATGATATGGAAAAATAAATAAGATATTTGTTTATCATCAGGTACATGGCAGCAGACAGATGTCCGGTCTGCCGGACAGAGAGACGCAGCGGTGCGGGTATAAGATTATACAGTGTATAAACTATATCTTAAGGGAGATGCAGTATGGGTTTTATCAGAAACATACAGGATGAAATCAGGATCATACGAGAGAGAGACCCGGCAATCCACAGCAACTGGGAGGTACTTTTGTATCCCAGTTTTAAGGTGATGCTGCATTACCGGTTTGCGCATAAGCTTTACATAAAAAAGCACTATTTTCTTGCAAGATGGGTATCCCAGCGGGGCGTAAGGAAGACCGGTATTGAGATCCATCCCGGCGCGAAGATAGGAAAAGGACTGTTTATTGACCACGGAAACGGTGTGATCATCGGGGAGACCGCCATACTGGGCGATAACGTAACGCTTTATCAGGGCGTGACGCTGGGCGGAACCGGTAAGGAACAGGGAAAAAGGCATCCCACGGTGGGGAACAATGTGATGATCAGCGCCGGAGCCAAAGTGCTGGGGTCCTTTACGATCGGGGATAATTCCAAGATCGGCGCAGGCAGCGTGGTACTGGAGGAGGTGCCGCCGGGCTCTACGGTGGTGGGCGTGCCGGGACATGTGGTGAAGCGGAAGAAACAGAACTTCCCGCAGGAGGAACTGGATCAGGTAAGTCTTCCGGACCCGGTACAGGAGGATATCACCGGTTTAAAGAGATCCAACGCGGAGCTGACAAACCATCTGCTGAAGCTGGAGGATGAGCTGCGGGAACTGCGGAGGAGAGTAAATACTCAAAACAGTAAGGGATAGATGAGCCGGCGAGAATGATACGGAATTGAAAGAAGGAGGACGGCGATTATGAAAATATATAATACATTATCAGGCAGAAAAGAAGAGTTTGTGCCGATTGAAGAGGGAAAAGTGAGCATGTACGTATGCGGCCCTACGGTTTACAATCTGATTCATATCGGCAACGCACGTCCGATGCTTGTGTTTGACACGGTGCGCCGGTATATGGAATATAAGGGGTTTGAGGTAAACTTTGTATCCAATTTTACGGATGTGGATGACAAGATCATCAAAAAAGCCGTGGAAGAGGGTGTGGATGCTTCCGTAATTTCCGAAAGATATATCGCGGAGTGTAAAAAAGATATGGAAGGCATGAATGTAAAACCTGCTACAACCCATCCTTTGGCGACGCAGGAGATCGGCGGCATGCTGGAAATGATCGAAACCCTGATCGAAAAGGGACATGCTTATCGGGGAGCGGATGGTACGGTATATTTCCGTACAAGAAGTTTTAAAGGATACGGCAAGCTTTCCCACAAAAATCTGGACGATCTGCAGGGCGGAAACAGATCTCTTCTTGTTTCGGGAGAGGATCAGAAGGAGGATCCGCTGGATTTTGTACTCTGGAAACCGAAAAAAGAAGGGGAGCCCTACTGGGAGTCTCCCTGGTGCGACGGAAGGCCGGGATGGCATATCGAATGCTCTGTGATGAGCAAAAAATATCTCGGCGAAGAGATCGATATCCATGCGGGCGGCGAGGATCTGATCTTCCCCCACCATGAAAACGAGATTGCCCAGTCCGAGGCGGCGAACGGCAAACCCTTTGCCCATTACTGGATGCATAATGCTTTCCTGAATATCGACAATCACAAAATGTCCAAATCCGCAGGGAATTTCTTCACCGTGCGGGACATTTCCGGGAAATATGATCTGCAGGTGCTGCGCTTCTTTATGCTTTCCGCGCACTACAGAAGTCCCTTGAATTTCAGCGCGGAACTGATGCAGGCGGCCCAGAACGGCTATGACAGGATCGTGACTGCGGTGGAAAATTTAAATTTCCTGATCGGGAACGCGAAAGAAGGAGAGGAAACCGCACAGGAGAAGGAGCTGGAGGAGCAGGCAAAAGCTTTTGCGGCAAAATTCGAGGAAGCCATGGAGGATGATTTCAACACGGCGGACGCCCTTGCCGCGATCTTTGAACTGGTGAAATTTGTCAATACCAATACGGACGGCGAACACACAAAGGCTTATCTGCAGGCGCTTAAGAAAGAGATCACGGTGCTCGCCGATATCTGCGGGCTGATCGTGGAGAAAAAACAGGAACTTCTGCCGGGGGATATCGAGGCGCTGATTCAGGAAAGGCAGGATGCGAGAAAAGCAAGAAACTTTGCCCGCGCAGATGAGATCAGAAATGAACTTCTGGAAAAAGGTATCATACTGGAAGATACAAGAGAGGGCGTAAAATGGAAAAAGGCGTAACGCTGCCGGCTTTGCCCGAAATCATCCGGGAGAGTTTCGGGTGCAGGGAGCAGGATATCAGAAACTATTCTCCGCTGGCGCTTGCCTATATCGGGGATTGTGTGTATGAGCTGATCATCCGCACGGTGATCGTGGAAAAAGGGAACAGGCAGCCTCAGAAACTGCATAAGGAGGCGGCGGGGTTTTCCAAAGCGGGCACGCAGTCCGGGCTTTATAAGGCGCTGCTTGAGGAGGTATCCGAGGAGGAGAGGGATATTCTGAAAAGGGGCAGAAATGCCAATTCCCACAGCAAGGCAAAAAACGCAACTCTTTCCGAATATAAGAACGCAACGGCACTGGAGGCTTTGTTCGGGTATCTGTATCTGACGGGACGGATGGAACGGGTGCTGGAGCTCTTGAAGCTGGGGCTTGAGAAGTGCGGATTTGATATTGTGTGAGAGAAAAAAGCGCGCTTTCATATAATATTGCCGGAGAAGATGAAGTATAAGTACAAAGAGGAAAAGATGGAACATGAAAATGTTCAATCTCGGAATTTGTGTCCGCGCTGCCTGTCGCGAACCTGTTATATGCGGAAGGCAGCGCAGAAGTATGGTGTAATATGGCATATCATGAATTTACAATAGAAGGCAGAAACGCGGTGCTGGAGGCGCTGCGGAGCAAAAAGCCCATTGACAAGCTGTATATTCTGGACGGCTGTCAGGACGGGCCGGTGATGACGATTAGACGGGAAGCGAAGAGGCAGGATTGTTTTGTGAAGTATGTGGCAAAAGAGCGGCTTGATCAGCTTTCCGAGACAGGGCATCATCAGGGCGTGATCGCGATGGCGGCGGCTTACGAGTATGCGGAACTGGAAGATCTGTTTCAGGCGGCGCGGGAAAAGGGCGAAGATCCTTTTTTCCTTCTTCTGGATAATATCGAAGATCCGCATAATCTGGGTGCTATTATCCGAACGGCTAATCTGGCGGGAGCCCACGGCGTGATCATTCCGAAGAATCGGGCGGTGGGACTGACTGCGGCGGTGGCGCGTACTTCGGCAGGAGCGCTGAACTATACACCGGTCGTCAGAGTGACCAATCTGGTGCGGACGATGGACGAACTGAAAAAGCGCGGACTGTGGATGGTATGCGCGGATATGGGCGGAGAGAAGATGTATGATCTGAATTTGAAAGGCCCTATCGGACTTGTGATCGGAAGCGAAGGGGAGGGCGTCGGCCGTCTGGTAAGGGAAAACTGCGATATGACGGCGTCGATCCCGATGAAAGGGGATATCGATTCTCTGAATGCCTCTGTGGCAGCAGGGGTGCTGGCTTATGAGATTGTCAGGCAGAGAGGGTAAATGAAAAGCCTTCCGCCAATGCTCATGTACGGTAAAGAAGCAAGCAACCGAAAACAAGAGATAGACCGCCGGCACCACACTATTCCGAACCAAAGAAACAAAAGACCAAAAAATAAGCATTATGGAAATGTGCATAACTGGCTATGGAATCCCACCAAAAGCCATAATATGCTACTGCTTTACGGTAATAATCGTATGAAAAGTTAGAGTTTCTTGATGGTAGTACATTTGCATATTTCCATGATATTTAGCTACTATTTTGCGAATGCTTTTTATTCCAAACCCATGTTTGTGTTTATTGGCTTTTGTGGTGTTCAGTATACCGCTTTGCTCATCAAAAGGATTTTTCCTACTGGAATTAACAACAGTTATCACAACAAATGGTGTTTTTTCACGTCTGTAAGCACTAACCTCTATAAAAGAATCAGAAATATGTTCGGCGGCTTCTATGGCATTGTCCAACAAGTTACAAAAAAGGGAAGTAATATCTGCATCAGCAATAAAGTCAATAATTCCACTTCGGATATCTGCATGGAAAGAGATATGCTTATCAAGGCAGTTTAGCCCGTATCTTGTAAGGATTGCATTTAGTGTTTCGTGGTCGCATAGTTGTGAAACTTCTTTCAAATCGGAAGACCGCATTAACTCATGAATATACAGATTGATTTTGTCGTGTTCCCTTTTATCGTTCAACGTATTTATAGATTGCAGATGTTTCTTTATATCATGTATTAAAATGCTCTGATTTTCATGTTGTGAAAGTAGCATCCCGTAATATTGTGCGGAATCGGACTCTTTTTGGAGTAATAATTGCATTTCCATAAATTCTAGACTTTTTTTCCTGTTATACTGTTCTATTCCAAATATAAGCAGGTTAATTGTAAGCAGAAAGACAGCACTCAGCGTAAGCATCCAGTTTAAGATAGGAGAAAGGTCACAGGAATCGCTTATTTTTGTAAAAGTTACCATAACGAAAACAGAAGTTATGGGAATCAATGCTAATAAAAAGGCGGATTTATCTTGTCGTTCATCATGGTTTTGCCGTCCTTTCAGAAAATGAAGCAGGATAAAAATGACTGTAAAAAACATCAACTTTGAAAATATGGCAAATAAGGCAAGAAAATGAAAGTTTTCCCCTCTCTCAAAAAAGTGTGGTGAAAAATAACGAACAATATAGTATACCATTACTTCACAGAGTATCATAACTGATGTCAATATGGAAGAATGAAAAAAAGCAGAATAGGCGTTCATGTAGTATCCTGTAATAAGAAAAATAAAGTTAAATACAGAGTATAAAGCCACATTCAACAATTTTGAATTAAAAAAGGAGACAAAGAACAAAATAAAATACAGTCCACATAGAATTGTAAGCTCTTTTTTTGCAGTACGTTTGGCAGCAAAAAGGGTAGATGTGTATTGCCATAGTATAATGGCTTCTGTAAGAAAACTAAAAAAACACCAAATATTTTTTCCCATAGCGTTACTCCTTGCTCTTTTATGGATATACTAAAAATTTTATCGTGTGCTTTCGAGATAAAGAAGATAAGCGTCTTTAAAAGCACTGTATTTTCGTTTTGTCAGATACGCCCGAAACTGATTATCAGCCAAATGTACAAGGGAATGATCAAAGTCTGATATATGTTCAAAATTGACAATAAAGCTACGATGTGTCTGAAAAAAACAATTTTTTGGAAGCATATTCAACCAGTATTGCATATTATGGACAGATTCAAAATCTTGCAGAGTAGTATGCACGGTTACTTTTCTTCCCTGTGCTTCAATCATAATGATTGATGAAGCAGGGAGTGTGTGAATACCTTGCTTAGTTTCAATAGGGACTTTAATATTTATAGCGTTGTACAGGGCAACGGCATCTTTCATATTGCGGAAAAAACGTTGCTGCTCTAAAGGCTTTGAAAGATAACGGAATACATGGAAACGCATTGCTTCGTCTAAATATTTAGAATAAGAAGTGACAATAAAAATAATAATTCGGTCATTTGCCTTTTTCAATTCATTTCCTACACAAATGCCATTGATACCGGGCATTTCTATGTCAAGGAAAAGTATATCTTTGTCACCTTTGTCCGCAAGAAGGGATTCTCCGTCAGAAAAGCAGACTATTTTGGGGCATTTTACAGATATTTTTTCAAAAAATACCTTTATATATCCTTCAAGCTGTTCAATTACCAAAATATCATCATCACAGATTAGTATTCGCATTATACTCACCTCACCATATTTTTTTCAGTATACATCAAAAAGTTGGGGGAACGCAAAAGAACTGCATGAGAAAACATTTTTTTGTTTATTTTGGGAGAAACACGCCCAAAAAAGAATAAAAAATGTTGTTTCATACCAAAACCATTGCAATTATGGCAGATAAAAGGATAATAAGAACTGGCATTATGCCGTAGAAAAATTAAAAGTGAGGAGAGAAAAATGTTAAAGAAAGTAATTGGTGCAAAAGGAATTTTTTTATTAGCAGGAGTGATAGTGATGGTATCATTATCAGGCTGTGGAAATGACCAAACGGAACAGGATAGTGCTGGTACTATCATTTATGAAGAAGAAGCGTCCGAAAATCAAGAAACAGAACATTCAGAACAGACAGGAACGGAGAATAAATCGGACAGTACGGAAACGAAAGCTACGACCAAAGAGGAAACTCCGGGTACTGCCCAATCAGAAACGAAAGAAACCACAACGCAAAATGAAGTAGCGTCACAGTCACAGACAGAAAATACATCTATTACACTCACTGACAAAGAAAAAACGTTTTTGGCGCAGATATGCAATGAGTTGGCTGATTTCAATTCCGGGACAACAATGGACGAAAAATTTTGGCGTGATTTTCTATTTAACTCTTATACCGGCGCATCATCAGAAAATGCGGCAACAGAGCAGGTATACCGCGAGGACTTGGGATTTGAGGAAACAGTTGTAAAAGTAAGTTTGCAGGAAGCGCAGGAACGTGTAAAACTGGTTTTTGGTGTTGATCTGCCGGATTTAACGCCCTCTTTTGAGGACATGGAAAAAGGTCAGACCGCTTTTTACTATAAAGACGGCTATTACTATATTGGCGTTTCTGATCTGCCGGATTATCAATATACATTTTCAGAATGTACTGCGGACAAGGAAAATAATACAAATACCATTGTAAAGTATACCATTGATTTTATGGGCGAGAGTAATGTGGGTACAGTAACCCTTAGCATTTCACCCGAAAATAATGCAAATGGTTTTGTCATTTGTTCAAAGAAAACAGAATTTCTAAAATAATTCTCTTTCAAAAATATCAGAGGGAGGGCATTAAATGAATGACGAAGAATTAGTAATTCAATTTTTTATGGAGAGCTACCAAAATAAAAATTATGGTTTTATTTTGCAATGCTTATCCGAAAATTAAATCGACCATAGTCCTGCCGGGGCAAGAAGCAACCAGGAAGCATTTGAGAATTTTAAAGTTGTAAACGGAAAGATTGTTGAATCATGGGGATATTGGCCGGATAAGGAAATAGAAGCATTGTTAAAGTAATATCGTATATATCAGGAGGTGAGATTTGTCGGTAAAATAATCATGCTTACATTTAACGACACGGAAGAAAAAGCGGTTAAAAAAGCCATAGCCGCTCTTGCCAATATGATACCGCTGGAAGCGATACAGTCACCCTAATCCCCCGCCCTTGTTTTTCCGGGACTGGAAATAAGGCTGCACCAACGCCGGGTATTAAAAGAAGGGGCAGACATATACCTCTCACGTTTGGAATACGGCGCACTCTGCTACCTTGCTGCCAGTCCGGGGCGGGTATTTACAAAGGCACAAATCTTTGAATCCGTGTGGAGCATGGAAAGCGAAAGCTGCCAGTCAAGTGTTACAAGTGTGATATACAATCTGCGGAAAAAGATAGAGCCGGACAGCAAAAACCCCACCTACATAAAGACCGTTTTAGGCAGTCAGAAAACAGGAAATCAGAAAAAGGTTTCCTGTTTTTTGGTTTGCGCGCCATGGGCGCGCTCTAACGGGTGTAAGTTGTGTGTTCTGCAAGCTGTTATCGGCTTGCCAGTGAAAGTCTGGTCAAGGTAATCGCCAGTGAGCCTTGTAGCGAGCCTCCAATGCTTTTGGGTGACCGATTGTGTTGAAGCGAGGTACGCCTGTGAGAAACAGGTGCAAAATAGCAGTCCGTAACATAAAGTGAATCCTGTAGCATCATTACGTTAGCCCTGGAAAGGGACAAAAGGGAGTCGAGTCACTGACTTTCTGACGAAGACCATGGAAGAGCGAGAAAACAAGGGGAGTGCCGGGATTGACGGCATTACCTTTGAAATGATTGAGGAATACGGGGTAGAAGAATACTTGTTGGATATACAAGAAGATTTGCAGAATAAGAAATACAAACCAAAGCCGGTAAAAAGAGTATACATTTCAAAACCGGATGTGAAGCAAAGACCATTGGGAATACCGACTATTAGAGACAGGATTGTGCAACAAGCCTGTAAGATGGTGATAGAACCTGTCTTTGAAGCAAAATTTCAAGATAGTTCTTATGGATTTCGCCCTAAAAGAGATGCAAAACAGGCTACAGAAAGAGTGAAAAAAGAATTGTATAAAAACTGGTATGTAGTAGATGCAGACATACAGGGATACTTCGACAACATCAATCATGAGATACTACAAGGACTATTAAATTGTCGAGTCAGTGACAGAAGGGTCATTAAGCTATGCAGACAATGGTTACAAGCAGGAGTCATTGAAAATGGGGAATATTATCCAACGGAAAAAGGTTCACCGCAAGGAGGGGTCATTAGTCCGTTGCTGGCAAATATCTATCTTCATGTATTGGACTCTTACTGGGAGAATCATAAGGAACCGGGTGTTATAGTCAGATATGCAGATGATGCAGTGATTGTGTGCAGAACAAGAAAAGATGCAAAATTAGCGTTTGAACATCTGAAAAGAATAATGACCAAGTTGAAACTGACGCTGAATCCGCAGAAAACAAAGATTGTAGATATGAACAAGGAGAGTTTTGACTTTCTTGGATTCCGATATCAGAAGTTTGGAAAAACCAAATGTGGACGGAAGTTGCCTTACATGATGCCAAGTAAAAAGGCGATGAAAAAGGTAAAGGAATCAATCAGAGTGATCACAAGCAGAAAATCAGCCTATGAGGGTCTGGAGCAAAAAGTGGAGAAATTAAATCCGCTCATAAGAGGATGGAGAAACTACTTTCAGCACGGAAACTCAACAAAACGGTTTAAACAGCTTGATGAATACGTGTGGATGAAGCTATGGAGACGGGTGTATTACAGACGAAAACAGGAGAAATACAGAGAGCATGTGCTGTATGGATTTCGGAAGTGGTACGCTAATAGTGGGATAGAGTACTTTTATTATCCAAATAAGAAAAGATATGAGACAGTCTTTTGAATGCTACAGGAAGAAGATTATCGGAAAGCCGTGTGAGGGAGAACCTCATGCACGGTTTGAGGTGGCAGGCGATGGAAACGGAAACTACCGCGCCATCGCTTGACCCTACCCGAACACGCCTGAGCAACAAGGAAGTGTATAGCTGAACAACAAGGGTGTCCATCGTGAGGTGGGATCTGAAGGAAGCTGCAGGCGAACCCTTGCTCCGACGGACAGGAACCACATATAAGGCTCGGAAATGCGGATAAGTCTGCCAAATGAAGCAGACAGAGGGACAGTGCCAAGAGGAACCTGCAGGGATGGAGGCGATGACGTTATGTTAAGAAAGGGGAGTGAACGATGTATATTTATCCGGACCACCTGAAGGCGAAGGCAACCATGTGGTTGTGGCAGCTTAAGGATCTTACCATCGTAGGCGTGGGTGTCCTTCTTTCTGTCCTTGCCATTACCCAGACGGGGATCGTCATCCCGGCGATCCTGACTGCTGTGTATGCGTTTCTGATGATCCGCTTTGAGGATACCAGCATCCTGGATTTCCTCTGCTATGCCAGCGCGTTCTTTTTCCGGCAGCAATTTTTTGAATGGAGGTTTCACCAATGAGCAGAAAAGAAAAAAGGGAGAGGGAGCAGAAGCTCTCCACCCGCCAGCTCATCAACACGAAGGCGGTCAGCGACTACAGCCTGGAGACTTACGATGGAGATGACCTGGTGTATTTCATGATCCGGCCCACCAATCTGTCGGTGCTGTCCGATTCCAGCGTGGGGGCCAGGGTGTATGCGCTGATGAATGTGCTGAAAGGCGTGGCGGAGATCGAGATGCTGTGCTTAAACAGCAGGGAGAACTTCGAGGAGAACAAAAGTTTTTTGCGGAAGCGGGCAGAGGAGGAGAGGAACCCAGTGGTCCGCAGGCTCCTGGAACGTGACCAGCGAGAAGTTTGAGGACTTTGACGGGGAACGGTGGATCATCCCGGACGATTAAGGAAAAATAGTGGGTTACTACTCTGGCAAAAGTGTGGTATACTCTGAAAGAAGGGACAGAAGGGAGGACAGCCTATGGATTATCAGGAATTAGTGCGGAAACGGGATGCGTATCAGGAAGGAAAGCATCTCATACCGGAGCTGACCATTGCCAGCTATGAGCGGGCGTTCGAGATAGAATATACCCATCATTCCACGGCCATAGAGGGGAACACCCTGACGCTGATGGAGACAAAGCTGGTGCTGGAGGACCGGATCAGCGTGGGCGGCAAACGCCTGCGGGAACTTTACGAGCCGATAAACCATGAGAAGGCATTCCACTATGTGAAAGACTGTATTGGCAAAGGATATGCGCTGGACGAGAAGATCATTAAGGATATCCATGCCATGCTGATGCAGAACATCATGGTAGGCGGAGTATACCGGAACGTGGATGTGTATATTTCCGGCGCACAGCACACCCCACCGTCCCCGAATGAGATGTACCGGCAGATAAAAAATTTCTATGCGGATCTGTCTTGGAAGGGACAGCAGCTGAACCTGATCGAGCTGGCGGCATGGACCCATGGGGAGTTTGTAAAGATCCATCCATTTCCGGACGGGAACGGCAGAACCTCCAGGCTCATCATGAACTATCAGCTGATGGCAAACGGCTTCGCACCCATATCCATCGCAAAGGAGAACCGTCTGGACTATTTTAATGCGTTGGAAGCCTATGCGGTGGAGGGGGATATCTCACCATTTGCAGAGATGATCGCAGAACTGGAGGAAGTACAGCTTGACCGGTATCTTGCCATGACCCGGCAGGCCAAGGGAATGAACCAGCAGTTATAAAAACAGAATCATAGAGATCAGGAGCGTCAGATGTGAAAAGGCATCTGGCGTTTTTTCATGCAGAAAATCAGGAGGAAGAACATTGAGGAAGACAGATACAGACCAGCCCGGCCATCCGGGGGATGCGCGTGTGCAGGAATTTTTGGACATGATCGCGCCTTCGGTGGTCAAGAACAAAGCAGGAAGCTGACCGCCAAAGTGGACGGACAACAGAAACAGATTAGCCGGTTGACGGATAAGGTCATGGAGCAGAGCGACACCATAGACCGATTGCAGGAAAAAGCGACTGATTTAGGACGTTTGGAGCGTCATTTAGGCAGAGAACAAGTGAAGTCGATAGTAGAACGGTCAAAGGCAATAGAACAGGCTGAAAGGGCAATTAAACGTCCGAAACGTGCTTTTGAATTAAGCCGATAGGAAAGGGGGATTGATAGATATGACCGATATGGAAAAGAAAGTTATGATACGGCTGTGTACTAAAATCGTAGCAGATACAGACCTTTACGAAACAGATAAAGAAGTGCAAAATCTGATAGACTGGGTGTGCCTGTCGGAGCAGATAAAGGAAAACAATAATGCAATCCGCAACCTGACCGGGGAATATAAGAAGATAGAGCCGGATTGCCGGGAGGGAGTACGGGCACAGTTGGAGCGTATGAAAGAACTCTGCAAGGAGAGAAATAATCTGTATGAGAAGCAGAATGACCTGAAAGGGCAGAAACAGAAGATTGAGAAATCGTTGGAACGATAAAAGATGTGGGGCGTGGCGGTTGCTATGCCCTTATTTTTTGATGGCAAATAGAGAGCGAAAGTGGTATAATCAAGGTCATAAATGAAGAATTTGTAAAGATAGATAAAACATAGAAAGTTTGAGATAAATATGTCAGAATTAACATCAATGCTGAATATTGGTAAAGAGATGAAGAAAAAGCTAATATCTGTTGGTATTGAATCGTCCGAACAACTTATTGAGATAGGTGCAAAAGATGCATTTCTTAAGCTGAAGCAGAAATATCCGAATGTGTGTCTAGTACATTTATATACATTGGAGGGAGCAATTCATGATACAGAATTTAACAGACTTTCAGAAGATACGAAAAAGGAATTGAAGGAGTTTAGTGACTTTCTAAAGAAATAATAAGGTTGATTCCTATTTGTAAGAGAAATAATATTTTTCCTTTAGTAATGTTTTGAACATGGCGCTAGCGCCATGTAGGGAAAGGTTTTCACAGACTTTTAAAATGGCATCTGATATTGCGTGGATTATGACAGAGTTAGTAACATATAATGGAACATTGCCAACAGGAAGCCCCTCTAGCCAACTAATGACATTTTCTTCTGATTTTCCGATTAAAGCCATCTTGAGAGATGAAGTTTCTGATGTATTAAGAAAGAATGGATTATTGACAAAAAGTAAAAAGGATCATTATTATCAGGTAAACGATTTTAAGGTTGTTACCAGAGTCGGAATAAAGCAGGGAAAGAAAGTTGTACTTAACAGTAAGCGAAAACAAATAATAGAGTTATATGCAAAATGTAAAAAAAGCAGTAATATATATCAAATTGAAAAGCTTAACGGAACCTTATGCTCGCTAAGACAAATTGAACCAGATATTTTTCCGGAAATATATAGGTATGTTCATAGATATGGTGTTGTCCGTCAAATTAGATGCACCAGCCCCATGCAGATTAGTTGCGTCTGATCTAGACTTTGCATGCCGCGCATCTGCAGATTGTCTGCCCCAACATCTGCAAGTTATCTGATCGCCATAAAAAATGATGCAGATTAAGAGATCCAGGGAAATACAATAAAAGCAGGCTGCCCTGCTTTTACTGCTAAATCTCATTATTGATGATTGCCTGCATGACGATCTCTGCAGTGATCATGCCACTTTTTCCAGAGTCTCCAATCAGAAGGCAACTATTGCATAGATTGTTGATAATACGAGGTGTCCTATCAGATGCATTTCAAATGCTGACTATATTCATGGATATGAAGAACAGATTGAGCAATATGTCAAAGCAGAAGGAACAACACAAAGGGTATTTGTGTATGTGAAAGTTGGAAATCCTGGACGAGATAAAAGGATAGAGGAACTTCATGCATCAAGACTGAATAATGGGGAAAATCCGAGGGAACTTTTTATCATAGATTCTCAAGAACAAACATCAGCGAGTAAGGGATAATATATTATTTACTCAAACTTCCCACACCAGTTGGTGTGCCTTCCTTATTGATGACAGCCTGTTTGACCGTTCCCGTTCAAATAAAACGGAACTTCTGGCGAAAGTCTTCGACCACTGCTCTATGAAGTACAAGAGAGGTTACCGTATGTTGACACTTGGATGGTACGATGGCAACTCCTTTGTTCCGATCAACCATCGTCTTCTGTCGGCAGCTGATGATAAAAATCTGCTCTGCAAAGCTGCAAACTTCGATGGACGTTCTCTTGCCGGGAAAAGGCGGAAAGAATCCGGACGAAAAGCAACAGAAGTCTTGATTGACCTGACCGGAGCAGCACAATCATCCGGAGTTTCTGCAAAATATGTGCTGTTCGACAGCTGGTTTTCATCCCCCAAGACCATCACTGCCTTAAAGACAAACTGCGAATTGGACACAATCGCAATGGTTAAAAAAAGCAGTAAAATCAAATATGGCTATCAGGGTAGCAGATACAGCATCAAAGAAATCTATAAACAGTGCAAAAAGCGCAGAGGCCGCTCCAAGTACCTGCTTTCGGTTGATGTAACCGTTGGTGATGAAGCAATTCCGGCAAAAATCGTCTGTGTCCGGAACAAAAGCAAGAA
Organism: Lachnospiraceae bacterium; assembly: GCA_910573755.1. Lineage (GTDB taxonomy): Bacteria > Bacillota > Clostridia > Lachnospirales > Lachnospiraceae > 1XD8-76. Next base: position 43,257 of record CAJTBO010000037.1, read on the forward strand.
AAAAGACTGGCTTGCCGTCATCAGTACGGACACAGCTATTCCAGCGGAAGAAATCATCCGTATTTATGGGAAACGCTGGGATATTATGCAGATATCGGCATAATATCCCATATGCCGATATTTTAGAAATGCCGATTCTTGGCTCTCAAAAAGTTGCTTTTATAACACTTTATATATTTATCGGCATTTCTTACTATGGAGATGTAACTAACATCACTGTAGTAAGGAGGCCGTATATGACAGACTCATATCCGTTATTAAAACCATTGACCGAACAACTCATGAAGGAGGTGATAAAGTACGGAATACTGGCTGTATCCACTGAACAATATCAAACCGTTTGCAACTCAATAGTCAAGTTTGCTGGAGCAACAGGGGCTGGTTCCTATTCTCCAGAATTGATGGCATCATACAAAGAGTTTCTTGACCGGCGGGTTTCTGCTGGTGAGATATGCAGGGAATACCGTCGTTTCCAGATTAGGGTGATTCGTATGCTGTCATCGCTGGCAGACGGCAGACAAGTGGATTTTTCAAGCGCTAAATGTCCTTTGCATAAATATCCGGTATCTGATGAGATTGCCGGACTTGTTGAAAAGATACTGGACACCTACCCAATCAATGATAAAACAAAGAAAGACCTTTGGGCCCCGACAAGGCATTTCCTGTGGTATGCCACCCGGCAGGGACGCGCTCCTGAAAGCATTGATGATGCAACCGTCATGCAGTTCCTCATTGAAGAAGTCTCCGT
>CAJTBO010000038.1 GCA_910573755.1 Lachnospiraceae bacterium
GAAGGAGGTACTGCCGGATGAAGTCAAAAAACGTGGAAACATTAATCCAGGAGAGGGAAAATCTGCGCGATCTGCTGGAAGACATCATGGAACGGATTCAGGAGTTCCGTGAGGAAGTGTTAACCGGATTGGATGATCTGGAAGACATGATTGCGGAAAACGGCGGAATCGGATTCCGTTGATTCGGCGAAAAAGTCCACGTTTAACTTGTACTTTTTCTTGACATAGTACCAAAATGGAACAGGACAGTAGATGGTGCGATCAGCCAGATAAAAGAAAAGTAATATATCAGAGTTTTAAAAGATTATAAAGACAGGATTATTCTTGTTGGTATCAGTTATATGAAAAAAAACGAAAAGGCATGAATGCATTATTGAAAAATATTTTCCATAAAAAGAGGAGGATCTACTCTTTTCATGACAGTATAAAATCGGGCAGTCACGAAACGAGTAACAGTTCATGCATCCGGCCTCGCTGCTTGAACATTTACCGAAATGACTGTGACTGCCCCCGGAAAAATTATCCGTTTACTTGACAAAACCTGTTTTCAGTTCGCCCAACAAACTGTTTATAAACGTCACTACATACCTCTGTACAGCATCTCCCGAATTTATACTTTAATAGCTTTATAAGAATCCTCTAGTCTTTTTTCCCGGACTACCTGATCGATAAAACGAATGATTTTCTGCTTATCCTTTTTCTGATATTTATTGTATTGTGCGGATATCAGATAAAGAATGACATTCAGTTCGAAAATTGTGAATTTACTTTTATCCTCTTCTGTCAATGTACTCCAGAAAGATACCATATTTTCCCGGTTCGATGTAATACTGTCGTTCAGCTCGTACCTGGTCAAATCTGTTTGCTCCTCTGAGATCATGTGCTGAAAATCGTTCTCTCCCCATCGGTTCTTTTTGGCGCTTCTTTCTTTTTCAACGCTGCTGTCATATTTGTCCACCATATTCACAAGTTCATCCAGAAGCTCTTCGTCTTCCGGCAGTCCCAGAATTCGGCTGATGCTTTTGTATTTTTCCAGTAAGCGTATCGCTTTGATCCTATCCAATTTTATTCCCCCATTTTTTCGATTCTTTCCAGCATTTCTTCCGCTATGTATTGATATTCATACCGGTCTGTCTCTTTTCCCTCTCCCATGAACTCGGATACGCTTTTTCTGTCTTTGACTTCATTTTTAAACAGATAACCCAAGGATTTCATGGAATTTCTGTAATTGTCCGTGTTTGTATTTCCTTTCCGCATGGTCTCAAAAATGCCGATCAGCCGGGGTTCCGCACCGAATATACAGGACAGCACATCGGCGGATTCATTATGAACGCAGTAATTTTCATATATATTTTTTATAACCGCGATATAATGTTTTACGCCTTTGGAGCTCAGCGAATCCATGATGGTCGGAATAATATAATAATCAGAATATAAAAACGCGCTCTGCGTAATCACATTATTGCTGGGCGGGCAGTCAAAAAATATAAAATCATATTTCTCCTGCAGATTGTTATCTTCGATGAAATCCCGCAGCACCAGCAGATTCTCAATGCTTTTTCCAATGTCCATGCTGATCTTGTCTAGTCCGCCGAGTTCAGAGAATAAACTGTTGGGAATAAAATCAATGGAATTGACCGATTTAATGATGTTTTTGCTGTCCACATGAAAATTGATATTTCCGATTTTCCGCGCCTGCATGTAAACCGTATAGAGATAATTGAGCGTCTCATTTCTCCCCAGTTCATCCAGCAGCTGATTGCCGGCCGTCATGCATACGTTGCTCAGAGACGACTGCGGATCAAGATCGATCAGCAGAACCCGTTTGTCAAAAGCTTTTGCGAGCTCGACTCCAATATTGTAGGTACTTGTTGTTTTTCCGACACCGCCTTTATAATTTCCGAAAAATATCTTTCTTCCCATCCTGTTATCCTCTTTTGCAAATCTTTCTGTAAATTCATTTGTATGATGCAGGGAAACAGCAGGTTCTGTTGTCTTGAGAACCTGCGCTTTTATTATATTCGATCCATCCCGATTTTACAAGTGCACAAAACGACTTCCGTATCTGATGCAAAATGAAAATTATCTTTCACACCCACGCCGACAAGGGTGTGAAAAATAGCGAAGATGATATATAGTCCCAGATCTGTAAAAAGCAACTGAGAAAAGCATCCTTCACCGCTCCTCAAAAGGGAACCGTCCCCGCCGACCGATCGCCGGCGGGGGGTGAGAAGTAACGAAGCAAGTTACTGTTCACACGTCGGCTTGACTGAAAGAAACCGATGGTATAGACTTAAATCTCCAATTTCTGGAAGGAACAATGCTTGAGATACCTGGCCTGCCATGATAAAATAAAACCAACATTCCTGCCGCTGGATGGCAGAGATAAAGCCAAAGCTTTCGCAGCAAAGCTGCAGGATATCCGATTTTTATGGTATTTGTCAAATGGATATTTCACAACTGCTTGCTTCGCTGTTTGCAGGAATAGCCATATTTACAATACAGTCAGCAGGTGAATCATATGATAAAACTGGGTGTGGCCAGAAAATACGCAAAAGATTTAGAGCGTTACATTGCGAAAATCGCCGGAGAAGGGGTAGATGCATTTGAAATAGGATTTGCATACGGAGTCCCCGAAATTTTTCCGGAAGAATATTTAAAATGCGCAGAGGATCATCAGGTCACATTGAGCGGTCATCTCCCGTTTTGGATTAACCTCGGAAATCTGGAAAACCGGGAAAAAAATGTCAATTATCTGTCCGGCGGATTTCGTCTGGCAGAGCAGATGAAATCCACCGTTGTCTTCCATCTGGGCTTTTATGGAAAAAATGATTACGAAAGCATTCATCAGAATATTTTGAAAAGCTTTGACGCGGTACTGCAGAAGATGCCTTTGGAAAACGGAAGAATTGGCATCGAGACCACCGGCAAACAAAAAGCTATTGGAACAGTAGAGGAGATTGTCCGAATTGTCAATGATCTTACCCACCCTAATGTTATCCCTGTCGTAGATTGGTCGCATCTATACGCAAGATCGAACGGCATGGTGGGGAAAGATCTGGAGAGCTTTCTTTTCGTCATCCGGCAGATCCAGAATAACGGCGGCGCAAAGCCGGATTATTTTCACGGCGGCAGCGTTTTGTTCCAGAACGGAAATGAACAAAAACATATCAGCGCCAGAAATCTGGCGCCTTCCATGCCTCTGCTGCAGAAAGCGCTGGAAAAAACGAATATATCTGATTATACTTTAATTATAGAATCTCCGGATTCGATAAATGATATCAAATGGTTGAGAGGAGAGCAGCATGTACCAGTTTAATTATGAGAAACAACATTTTATAAATACAGGAAATGAACTGGAAATTCCGGAGAATCCCCTGACGGTTACCCTGCAGATTAACAGGACCTGCAATCTGAAATGCGTTTACTGCAGCGAATACGGGCAGATCGATGATATTTCCATGAAAAATGCAGAAGAGTATGTTTCCAGATTAAAAGGCGTGAAGCGCGTGATCATTAGCGGTGGTGAACCGCTGATGCATAGAAACGTACTGGAGATCCTGAAATTATGCCGGGAAAACTTCGACGTGGTTGCTCTGGCTACAAACGCCACGCTGATAACACGTCAAAAGGCGGAAGTGATCGTACCGTATGTTGACTATTTTGATATTACGATTGACGGTCCCAGGAATATCCACAACTGCATACGGGGTGCTTATGACAACATTATAGAAGGGATCCAGAATATCCGAAATGCCGGCGGAAAGCTTTCGATCGTCACGGTATTGTTTGAAAAAAACAAGGATGTTCTGCCGTACATTGCACTGCTTGCGGACACTTTCGAGGCGGAAAAACTGAAAATCCTGAGTCCCATTCCCAAGGGAAAGGGCGTGGATATCTATGACAAAAGGCTTACGTCAGAGGAGACTGAAAAAATATTTCGCAGACTGGTTGAATATAAAGATAAGTTTGGGCTTCGGACAAAGCTGGTTATGACAGACTGGAACCGTATTCGGGAAGGACATGCAATTCTGATACATCCGGACGGAACCGTGGTGGCGTCTCCTGTATGGACACAGAAAAGCTGCGTGGAAATCATCGGCGATCTGAACGGCGCCGACATTCACGATATATGGGAAAATTATCCCTATAAAGAACATCACGTCAGCAAATACATTGAAAAAACGATGAGAGTATACGCATAAGAGAAGCGCACTGCGCCGGAGGCAAATGATGAATACAATTGGTATAATCCTGGTTATCACAGTTACATTGGCGATCGGAGTCATCCTGTCCTGGAGAAGTAAAAATCTTCTGCAGACCATTGCCGTTTCCTTGAGCTTTGTTTTCATATCATGGCTTACAATGCCTTTATATGTTGTACTGCCGGAGGGCTCTTATGCATATGACGTATGGTATTCCTGGCCTTTCCGTTGGTATAAACTGGGGGGAAATATCTATATTTTTGCAGGTACAGCTGCCGTCGCAGTGCTTTTATACTGGATCGACAAGATCGCATCGGATGGCAAAGCAGGCGTGAAAAACGCGAAGGAGATCAACCGTTCCTATATGACATTCATGAGAAATGCGAAGCGGATCTATATGATAGGAAGAGATCTGGATTTTCTGAAGGAACCTCTATACAAAGAGCAGTGCAGGATAGCGGAGCGTCTGGGAAACAAATGCAGCATGTTATGTGAATACACGGACAATCCGGCATTGTTAGAACTTTACCATACGCTTTCCAAAAAAGGAATTCGAATCCGATGCTACACATCGGATGACTGCATAACGAATCTGACCGGACAGATCAAGGAAGATGATAAAGGGAAGATGGAAGCTATCTTTGTATCCAAACATGCGGAAAAGAAATTTATACAGACAGACCTTACGAATGCATTCCAGGTAACGCCCATCTTTGATCACTATAATCAACTTTTCGAGAAGTCGAAGGATGCCGTCATCCGATACATCGCTCTGGATATCGGGGGCGTATTTTTCGACGGAGAGCTGTACAGAGATTTTTTTGAAAAAGTTGAGTCCTTATATCATGTAAAAATACCGAGAATAAAAAACGATAAACTGAATATTGACCAGCGGGTGATGAAGGGTGAAATTACGATTGTCAGATACATATCAGAAAAAACCGGAAAAATATTTTCCGATGCGGAAACTGCAGAGATTCTTTCCTTGTGGAGCAATGTCTGGCATCCCAATCCGGATATTTTAAAGCTCATGATACAGTTAAAGCAGTCCGGATACGTCATCTGTCCCTTTGCAAATCTGGATCAGGAAAATGGAGACATGTATCTTGGGAGAAATGATTTTTACGAATTTTCGGACCGGCACTATTTCTCCTATGAAACCGGATATGCGAAGCCAGATAAAAATGCTTTTCATCACTTTTACAAAAAAGAGAAAGAAATCAATCCCAATCTGCAGCCTTTTCAGATTCTTTTGATTGATGATCAGGATAAAAATATTAACACCGCTGTACAATTGGGATGGAAAACTGTAAAATTTTCGATCGAACGTGAATCAGCGGAAGCATTGCGGGAAAAATTGAAGAAGGCGGGGGTTGTTTAGTTATGGTTCATGCTGTAGGGGGATGTTTTTTCTGAACTATAAATGAGCAAATTTAAAAAATTGCACAATAAGCCTATGCCACTAAAGCTATAACCTGCTCGAAGTCAATGTGCCTCGCCCCACACTGGTAGACGAAACGAATCCGTTCTTCCAGGATATGGCTGTAAATATAAGCATAGCCGTCTTTGAAGGATATGGTTTCACCACAGCCAGTATACGCAAGCAGATGGACCAGCGACATCAGCAGCCAGTACCTCCTGATCCTCTGCGATGAGCGGACCTGGTACCTTTCAAATGCCAGTCTGTCTTTTGCCTGGCGGAAAAACACATCCACCGGTCACCGTTCCACATATCTGTCCAGGATCTCCCGGATGCTTAAAGAAACATCTGTGCTGATAAAAGCCCGCGGGGCTTTTGGGGCATGGAACGCGCCCTTCGGATAGCTGATCAGGACTACTGCGTTTTCAATGCGTTGAGGCTTCCTTCATACCGATAGACATAATAGCTTCGGCTGCCAACGGTCACGAGGCTGACAGTAGTATCGGTCTTTCTTAAATGAAGGGCGAACTCGCTTACCTTCTGCTTTATACCGTAGGGGTACAGCACCCGGTTCGCCTTCAGTGCACCAATGGTATAGAAGCCCTTTTTGATAAAGGCATTCATGATGTCACCGCATATATATCAGCTGTCGCAGAGAAAATAAGAAACAACTGGCGGTACAGGCAGTTCATCCGCAATCTCCTGTACGATTTTCACCTTTGATTTGGATTTGTCGTACATGACGATGGCATAATTCAGGACAATGCCGTTGCAGGAGAGCATGACGGCTACAGCCTGATGCCCATAGTTCTGCTTCCACTTAAGATGGGACTGGTGGAAGGTTATTTTGGTAAAAATTCAAACTTGCTCAATTATAGATATATAATAAAGCAACGATAAATCGGGATTGGAAAGGACATATAAAAATGATTTCTGCAATTTATGACATGAGCAAATGCTTATGTACGGTAAAGAAGCAAGCAACCGAAAACAAGAGATAGACCGCCAGCACCACACTATTCCGAACCAAAGAAATCAAAGACCAAAAGACAAGCATTGTGGAAAAATCTAAACTTTTGGATTTTTCCACAAATCCAAACTTATATAAAATCCAAACTTTTCTGAAAACAGCTTGATAATTGGGGATTCTTGCCGGAAAAAGTTTGGATTTCGTTTCACAAAGTACAATACTCCAATTATGACAAAATGCGTAAAACACTACTATTTAGCTCTGTTTCAATCAATTTATTCTCATTTCTGACAAGAGAAGTACAAAACAAAATCCAAACTTTTTTATCAGAAAATGCCTTGAATAAAGGATTTACAGAGGAAAGTTTGGATTTCTTCTAAGTTTGGATTTGTGGAAATGTGCATAACAGGCTATGGAATCATGGATAGCTCTATTTACAGCACATGGAAAAGCTAAAGAGCAGCTTTCCCACGTCCTGCAAACAGAGTTACCCACAATTCCATGAGACAGCCAGTTATACACATTACCACCAATGTCGACAGCGGCGAAATCTCACCTTACACCGACCTATATTTTTTACTTAGCAACAACCAGATTAAGTTGTTGTTATTTTTATTTTGTGGATTGACTATAATAACAAGGGTGATATAATGTACTTGTACATTAAGTACACTCAGAAAGCAGAGGTGGTGAATCGTGGAAATCATTATCAGTAACAATGCCAATAAACCGATTTATGAACAAATCACATCACAAATCAAGGCAATGATAATGAGCGGAGAATTACAGGCAGGTGACGCAATCCCCTCTATGCGGGCTTTGGCAAAATCAATTCATGTAAGCGTTATTACAGTCCAAAAAGCTTATGAGGATTTACAAAGAGACGGATTTATCGAAACTACGGTTGGCAGAGGAAGTTTTGTGTCGGCGCAGAACAAAGAATTTTATCAAGAGGAACAGCAGCGTATAGCCGAAGAACATTTGCAAATAGCTGCCGAAATTGGGAGAACAAGCAATATTTCTCTCGAAAAATTGACGGAAATATTAACTTTATTTTATCAAGAGGAGGAATAGTATGGAAAATATTTTAGAAGTGCAGCAGGTTTCCAAGACATTTTCAAAATCGAAATTTTCATTGGAAAATGTGTCTTTCAACTTGCCGTATGGGGCAATTATGGGATTTGTTGGCGAAAATGGAGCAGGAAAAACTACGATGATTGGTTGCATATTAAATACAATCAAAAAGGACAGCGGAAAAATAAAATTGTTCGGAAAAGAAATGTTTGATGCTGATACAGCTATGAGGGAAAAAATTGGTGTTGTTTATGACGGAAACAATTTCCCTACCAACTGGACGGCGAGACAATTAGCAGGAATTATGGCAGGATTTTATACACAATGGGATAATGCTTTGTTCCTAAAATATATAGAAAATTTCAAATTACCCACAAATCAAAAAATCAAGCATTATTCCAGAGGAATGACAATGAAATTAGCTATCGCGGTTGCATTATCACATCATCCCCAACTATTGATTTTAGATGAAGCTACCAGTGGACTTGACCCCATTGTACGGGATGAAATGTTGGATGTATTTCTTGATTTTATACAAGAAGAAAATCACTCTGTTTTGTTATCTTCCCATATCACAAGTGATTTGGAAAAAATTGCTGATTATATTACATTTGTTCATAATGGAAAACTTATTGCTACTGTATCAAAAAATGAATTGATATACAATTATGCTATTATGCGCTGCAAGGAAAGTCAATTTCTCACATTAGATACTTCTGATATTCTTGCTTATAGAAAACGGGATTTTCAAATTGATGTGTTGGTATCTGATGTGAAGAATGCACAGAGGAAATATAAAAATGTCGTAATTGACCATGTTTCAGTTGATGAAATATTTTTAATGTTAGTAAAGGGGGAACGTATATGAAAGGGCTTTTTAGAAATAATTTCTTTGCTGTATGGATAAACGCAAAAGTTTTCTTGATTTTTATGCTTTTATTTGCAATAGTTGTGACTATTATTCCTGAGCAAACATTACAAATGTACTTTATAATGATTGGGATTGTTGGATTTTCAGTAATTGCAGCAACAGCCATTGGAAATGAGTTTTCCTTGAAATGGGGAAAGTATAAACTTACTTTGCCAGTGAAACGGACAGATATTGTAAGAAGTTTGTTCCTAAACCAAATTTTTTGGACTATCGTTGGAACTCTTTTTACTGGTATTGTAACAGGTTTATCCTATATGATACAAGGTTTTTCTTTTGACCAGTTTTCGGGTATATTCAGCTTATTTATATTAGCAGTTAGTATCAGTTTTTTCATGGGAGCTATATTTATACCAATGATTTATTTGACAGGAGAAGATAAAATTGTAGTATTTCTTATAATTTCCTTGTTTTGTGCAGTTAGTATTGCTGCTATGCTTTTTAATATCCCTTTGTTTGGAAATGCCATTATTATTACTTGTGCCTTAATGCTTTTTGCTGTGTCTTATCCATTAACCATTTCTATTTTTAAGAGGAAAGAATTTTAAGTGAAGCAGCAAACCAAGTCGAGAAATCGGCGGCAACTTGAATCAGATTGCCCGCTGTCTAAACGAATACGCATGGCGTGACAGGAGCAGACGGCGGCAAAAAAAATATCCATTGAATACCTCACAGAAGAAAAATTTTCCATTTAGGCATAACAGACGAATATTTTGAAGCACCCTATGAAGAATACCCTATAACGATATGCGGTCAGACGGTTATCTTCACCAATGGGTAACTTGTCGCCGCCCTATTTTATCCGCACCGACCTGTTGACCGAGGGAGTGACCGAGAATTTACGGAAAGTCACCAGCTACGCCGCAAAGCACGAAGCCCGGTTTATGAAGCTCCTAACCGAGCAGACCGAGGACGGGAGCAAACGCCGGAACACCGCAAGGAAGAAAGAACTGGAAGCGGCAGAAAAGCGGATTGCGGAACTCTCCGCTATCTTCAAGCGGCTGTATGAGGACAGCGTGACCGGGCGCATATCGGACGAGCGTTTCACGGAGCTTTCGGCAGACTATGAAGCCGAGCAAAAGGAACTGAAAGAGAAAGCCGCCGCCTTGCAGAGCGAGCTTTCTAAGACGCTGGAAGCCACGGCAAACGCTGAAAAGTTTATGAAAGTGGTACGCAAGTACACCAGATTTGAGGAACTCACCCCTACCCTGTTACGGGAGTTTGTGGAGAAAATCGTAATCCACGAATCGGAAGCCCTTGACGGGAAACGCCGGGGAAAGCTCCGCAGACAGGAAATCGAAATCTATTACTCTTTTGTCGGCAAGGTAGAGTTGCCCGACTAAAGCCCGACCCGTCCGGCAGTCAGCCGGACAGGGAACGGCAAAATTTTTTACACTTCTTTTACTTCTTTATCTCACATGAGCAAAGTAACGTGAGTTATCACAAAATGCGGAAAAATTAACGACAGGCAGTTGTAAGAAGAAGGGCGGGGAGTTATAATAGAACGGTTATGATATTCACAAAAGAAAAGGAAGATATTATTATGAAAAGCAAATTCAGTAAAAAAGCTCTGGCGCTTTTGATGGCTGCGACGACAGTCTTTACCGTTTCCTGCGGATCTTCCGCGCCGGCGGAGAACGCCGCGGAAAATACGCAGGGCACAGAAGAGGCGGAAAAAAGATCCGGGGATGCCGCGAAGAAATCCGGCGTGGGTACCTCCGGCAGTTTTGCCGAGGCACACGATGCCTTTACGACTACACTGGCGAGGGAAGAGAATGATGATTATCCGATCCCGGAACCGCCCGAGGGGGTATTTGATCTGGTTTCCTATCCGTCCAAAGTGGGGGATCTGGCAGCCTATGTGTCCAGCGATCCCGGTGACGGCGAAAAGCATCCGATGATCATCTGGGTGGTCGGCGGATGGGGTAACGGTATTGATGATTTTCCGTGGATTTATCCGGAATGGGACGATGACCAGACAGGGTCCGCCTTCTGGCAGGAGGGGATTCTGACCATGTATCCGTCTTTCCGCGGCGGCAGAGGCAATCCCGGTTATTATGAAGCATTGTTCGGAGAGGTGGACGATATCGTATCCGCTTATGAATATGCTGCGTCCCTGCCCTATGTGGATCCGGAGAGGATCTATCTCGGCGGACACAGCACCGGCGGAACAAGGGCGCTTTTAGCTTCCGAGTATACGGATAGCTTCCGGGCTGTATTCTGCTTCGGCGCGGTGGATGAGATCAAGTACCACAACAACGACCAGTTTACGTTTGATACGGGTAACAGGGATGAATACACGATGCGTTCACCCATCTACTGGCTGGAAAACGTAAAGAGCCCGACGTTCCTGATCGAAGGAAGGGACGGCAACTCCGAATGCCTGGTGCGGATGGAGGAGGCTTGTCAGAGCGACAGCTTACATTATTTTGTCGTGGAAAATGCGGATCATTTTTCCGTACTGGCGCCTGCCACAAGGCTTGTGGCGCAGAAGATCCTTGAGGATACCGGCGATACGCCGGATATCTCCATTACGATGGAGGAGCTGGATGCGGCAATGAAACAGGTACCGCCTGTTCCGGTGCCTGTGATGAGCGAACATTCTGTGGAGGAGCTGGGACTGACGTTCTCCTGTCCTTATGTATGGGAGGTTCTGGAGAGTGATGGAGGCGGCTATGAGGCGTATTCCCGTTATGATTATGCGAATGCATGGGATATGTCCTCGCTTTTTATCAGTGTTTATGATTCCGGTGAAGGGGACAGTCTGGAGATTCTGGGTGCGGACATGAAGGCACAGGGATATATTGTGAATGAGATATCGGTTGACGGACATCCGGCGATCGACGGTATGGATGTGATCCAGGGCGACAGCGGCGTGATCTATTATCAGCGTTATCTCTCAGTGGATATCGGCAGTGCTTACGTAGATTTCAGTTTTATCACCAATAAGGAATATATGGAGGAAGCGGATATTCTGTTTCAGAGTATGATAGACAGTATCAGGTTTGATGCCTGAGGCGGTCCTGCAGGAGGATTTTTCCTGCATATAAAACCGGCGGGGGAGGAGATCTTCCGCCGGTTTTATACTTTCAGGATATCCGGTTTTAATTTTTTGTATATTTCTGAATCCTTCTCGCAGGATATTGTATGATCCTGCATTCCGGCAAATCTTTCTGCGGGGATCTTTAGCATTTCTATAGCATCGCATTATTGCGGCGGATTATAAATAGCCGTAAACAGAGAAAACTGAAATTCTGTGATACAAATCATGACAGATAGTGGATCATATTTGCAGATTGCATAAAAAAACCCCTTAAATCCAAAAACTACCACCCTTTTTTACCAAAAAAGTCTTTGCTATGATGTAAATATGAAGCAAAATATACAAAAGGAAGGACGAACGAATGGGTGAGATAATAGTCTCGATGAAAAATATCTGTAAGTCGTTTCCCGGCGTAAAGGCGCTCGATCGGGTGGATTTTGAGTTGAGATCAGGCGAAGTGCTGGCGCTTCTGGGGGAAAACGGCGCAGGCAAGTCAACGCTTATGAAGGTGCTCAGCGGCGTCTATACAAGGGACGAAGGCTCCCTCACGATCTTCGGGAAGGAATACGGGGATCTGACGCCGAAGCAGGCGCAGGAAGCAGGCGTTGCGATTATTCATCAGGAGCTGAATATGTGTAAGCACCTGACGGTCACGGAAAATATGTTTCTGGGCAGAGAACGCCGGGGCAAGGTGGCGCTTGACAACGGTTCCATGGAGCAGGAGGCGAAGAAGATACTGGACGATCTGAAGATCGACATCAGCCCGAACCAGATCGTAGGCGAACTGCCGGTTTCCAAGCAGCAGATGGTGGAGATTGCGAAAGCCCTTTCCATCAATGCGAAGATCCTGATCATGGATGAGCCGACCTCATCCCTGACGGCGAGAGAGATCGAGGATTTGTTCCGGATCATCAAAAAGCTGCGCAGCGAGGGAAAAGGCATTGTATACATATCCCATCGTCTGGAGGAACTGCAGCATATTGTGGACCGGGTGACGATCATGCGTGACGGCCAGTACATCACTTCGATGAACTTTGCGGACACCACGCTGGATCAGATCATTGCGAACATGGTAGGCCGTGAGATCAAGGAAAAATTCCCGAGGGTGGAGTGCAAAAAGGGAAAGAAGATATTTGAGGTCAAGAATTTAAACGCTGGTCGTATGGTGCGGAATATCAGTTTCGCCGCCTACGAGGGCGAGATCGTAGGCTTCGCCGGTCTGATGGGGGCGGGACGTACTGAGACCACAAGGGCGATCTTCGGCGTGGATGCGAAGGAGAGCGGCGAGATCTATGTGGACGGGAAAGAGGTGAAGATAACCTGTCCGATGGACGCCATCAGAAACGGCGTGGTGCTGGCGCCGGAGGACCGGAAAAAGGACGGTCTGTGCACCAAGCTTTCCATCCGCCACAATCTGGCGCTGCCGAATCTGGATATCGTCTGCAATAAGCTTGGCGTGGTAAACAGCAGTGAGGAAAAGAAACTCTGCGACAAGGCGGTGGTGGATCTGAAGATCAAGACGCCAAACGTGGAGATCGATTCCGGCAACCTCTCCGGCGGCAACCAGCAGAAGGTGGTCGTGGGGAAATGGCTGGCGAGGGATTCCAGGGTGGTGATCTTCGATGAGCCCACGAGGGGTATCGATGTGGGGGCGAAGGTGGAGATATACCATCTGATGAACGATCTGAAAAAACAGGGAATCGCGGTTGTCTTTGTCTCCTCGGAGATGCCGGAGGTCATGGGCATTGCGGACCGGATCATCGTGATGTGCGACGGCAGGATCACAGGCGAGGTGATGGCGAGGGAGACGACCCAGAACGAGATTCTGACACTGGCAACGACCTTTGAAGATAAAAAGATAGGAAAGAGTGAGGGAGGAAACGAAGAGCATGCGTAATGAAAAGCAAAGTTTTCTGAAAAAAGTATTGAGCATCCGGGGCATGGGCGCCGCCATCACGGCGTTTGTCGGCCTGATCGTCATCTATGTGGCATTCGGTCTGATCAATCCGGCGGTGTTTTCCGGACAGAATATCATGAACCTGCTGCGCTCCATGTCAAAGTACCTGCTGATCGGTATCGCGCAGAGTTACATACTGATCACCGGAAACATTGACCTGTCCATCGGTTCCATGGTGGGTATGAGCGCTATGGTGGCGGCGACGCTGATGAGCAGAGGCGTGCATCCTGTTATTGCTATTTTGGTAGCCCTTGCCTGCTGTCTGGTCTGCGGCGTGGTGAACGGTTTTCTGGTGGGCAAATTCAAACTGCCGCCCTTTATCGCGACGCTGGGAACCATGTTTATCACAAGGGGCGTTGCGTACATGGTAAACAGCAACAGAAATACCGACGCTATCGCAACCGGTATCGGCAAGGAAGCGGGAGATAAGTTCCAGAATATCTTCTATTATGGTACGACTCTGGGCGTGTACAACACCTTCTGGATCGCTCTGATCTTCTTTATCATTTTCTTCTTCCTGATCTCCAAGACGAGGACGGGAAGGCATATATACGCCATCGGCTCCAACATTGACGCGGCGAAATTATCCGGCGTGAACGTGGTGGCGACAACGACCAAAGCTTATGTGGTCAGCGCGGTGTGCTCCTGCATGGTGGGCCTGATCCTCTGCGCACAGGCGGGCATGGGCAATATGGAAGCCGGCAATATGTACGAGATGTACGGCGTGGCGGCAGGCGTAATAGGCGGCGTATCCCCTCTCGGCGGCACAGGGCTTCTGCTGGGTACTTTCGCGGGCGCAGCCGTCTGGCAGACACTGGAGAACGGCTTGAATATGATCGGCGCACAGGTAGGTATCCAGCGTGTCGTGATCGGTGTGATCGTAGTGGCGGCGGTGCTTCTGGATGTGGTAGTAAGAGGCGGCCAGTTCAAAAAGAAAAAGGGAAACTAACCGCAGGGCGTTGGCTTATGCGTTTAGTATATAAAATCAGCATAAGCCCGGACGGCGCACAGGACAATTTACAGATGCGCAGCAGATGGAAATTTGTCCTATGGTATTAGTGTACCGGAAGGGGTTATGCGGAACTAAAATCAGCAGATGCACGGACAGCGCACAGCTTCGTTTGAGGATGGCGTTTTTCAGACAGCCGCAAACGTAAGCCCGGGAATGGTGTGCCGGGAGTGTATCTGCGGAACTTAAAATAGGAGGAAAATAGGATGAAAAAGAAACTGTTAAGTTTGCTTTGCGGTGTGACCATGCTGGCGGCGGCGCTGACCGGCTGTGGTTCTCAGGAAGCACCTGCGGCAGCAGAGGGGGAAGCGGCAGCTTCCGCAGACGGAGCGAAGATCGCTCTGATCACAATGGATTCCATCGACCAGCACTGGATCAGCTTGAATGAGGGCGCGCAGAAAGCGGCAGGGGAACTGGGCGTAGAAGTGACATTCATGTCACCTAATACAAAGGACGACGCGCAGCAGATCGAATGTGTGAACAATGCGGTAGCAGGCGGCTATCAGGCGATCATTGTAGCGGCAAACGGTCCCGATGCGATCTCTTCCGCACTGAAGGAGGCGATCGACGCAGGGATCAAGGTGGTATATGTAGACTCTCCGGCAAACGTGGATGCGGAAGCAACCTTCTCCACGGATAACGTGGCGGCAGGAACAACCGCAGGCGAAGAGATGATCAAAGCGCTTGAGGCAAAGAACATCACCGGCGGCGACATCGGTATCGTCAACGTAAACGCGGCAACTCAGTCCACAGTGGACAGGGAAAACGGTTTCAGAAAAGCCTTTGAAGGAACAGGTTTCAATCTGCTTGAGACACAGTACGGCGAAGGCGACGCGGCGAAATCCCAGACTATCGCAGAAAACTATATCACGCAGAAGGTGGTAGGTATCTTCGGATGTAACGAGGGCAGCACAACCGGTACAGGCAATGCCATCAAAGCATCGGGCAGTTCCGATATCGTGGGCGTGGGCTTTGATAAATCCGATGCGATCCAGGGATTGATCACAGACGGCTATCTGCTCTGCACAATGGCACAGAATCCGGACGTGATGGGTTATGAAGGCGTGAAAGCGGCAGTTGCGGCGATCGGCGGTGAATCCCTCGGCGGCAAAGTGACCGACACAGGCGTTTCCGTTATCGATGCGGCAGCACTTGGCGGCGCGGCACCGGAAGCTTCCGGCGATAGCGTAACGGCAAGCAAGGCATGGAAGATCGCGCTGATCACGATGGACTCCATCGACCAGCACTGGGTAACTTTAAATGAAGGCGCACAGGCGAAGGCGGAAGAACTGGGCGTAGAAGTGACATTCATGTCACCTAATACAAAGGACGACGCGCAGCAGATCGAATGTGTGAACAATGCGGTGGCAGGCGGCTATGAGGCGATCATCGTGGCGGCAAACGGCCCCGACGCGATCTCGTCCGCATTGCAGGAAGCGATTGCAGCAGGCATCAAGGTGGTATACGTAGACTCTCCGGCAAACGTGGATGCGGAAGCAACCTTCTCCACGGATAACGTGGCGGCGGGCACAACGGCAGGCGAGGAGATGATCAAGGCTCTGGAGGCGGCAGGCGTGACAAGCGGTGACATCGGTATCGTCAATGTAAACGCGGCAACCCAGTCCACAGTGGACAGAGAAGAAGGCTTCAGAAAAGCTTTTGAGGGAACGGGCTTCAACCTGCTTGAGACACAGTACGGCGAAGGTGACGCGGCGAAATCCCAGACCATCGCCGAGAACTATATCACACAGAACGTAGTTGGTATCTTCGGATGTAACGAAGGCAGCACCACAGGAACAGGCAACGCGATCAAGGCATCCGGCAACGATGCGATCGTAGGCGTAGGCTTTGATAAATCCGATGCGATCATGAACCTGATCGGCGACGGCTATCTGCTCTGCACGATGGCACAGAATCCGGACGTAATGGGCTCTATGGGCGTGGAAGCATGCGTGAAGGCACTGGAAGGGGAATCCCTCGGCGGTGCGGTAACGGATACCGGGGTCTCCGTACTTACAAAATAAAGGATAGTGATATCAGGTGGTGAATACCGGCGTTCTGCAGGGCTGCTGCGGGGATATTTCCGTCCGGGCTGTCAGCCGTCTGATGACATAAAATAGAATATAGTGTATACTGGAATAGCTGCAGGCGGATAGCATGCGGCTATTTCCTGATATAATAACCGCAGGAGAAAAACAGGCGGCGCAGAGCAACATCTGTTTTTCTGCGGTTATTAACGAGCAAACGTCCGATGAAATCGGACATGGAGCGCGCAGCGCGGGTTTGCGGGTTTACAAAGAATAACCGCAGGAGAAAAACAGGCGGCAGAAACAGGAAAGAGGGAGGAAATCCATGCAAAAGGTAATGATCGCGGACGATGAGGAGCGGATCTGCAGATTGATCGAGGCGTTGGTAGACTGGAAAGCATTGGATATGGAAGTGGCGGCGGTTGCCCATAACGGACTGGAGGCGTTGGAATTTGCGGACAGGTTTCGGCCTGATATCCTGATCACGGATATCAGGATGCCGGGGTGCAGCGGCCTGGAACTGATCGAAAAAGTAAAAAAGAGAATGCCGGAACTGGAGATCATCATCATCAGCGGTTACGCGCATTTTGAATATGCCAAGAGCGCCATCAAATTCGGCGTCGGGGAATATCTGTTAAAACCCATCAATAAGGCGGAGCTGACGATGACGCTGGAGCGGCTTCGGGCAAAGATCGAGGCCCGTCTGCGGGAAAAGGAAGATATACAGCAGATGGAGCAAAAGAGCAGGCATGATGTGTTAAGGCTCAGGGAACTGCTGCTGGAACGTCTTTTTGACCAGAAGGCGGAAGGGCTTTCCCTTCGGGTACTGCAGGAGGAGTATTATCTGGAGATGCGGCCCGGCTGTTTTCAGGCAATCTGGCTGAAGATCGACAGCCTTGAGGAGGAACTCGGGAAAGAGGGCAAAAATATCGTGATGGAACGTTCCGGAAGGCTTTTGGAGAGCTGTCTGAAACATAAATGTTTCGATATGCTCTGCAGGGAACAGGGACATGGAAATTATATCGGTATCCTGAATTATGCGGAGGGAAAACAGGAAGAGATCCGGCGTATCCTGAAGGACTGTCTGAACCAGTTGGAGAGCGGGAAAAAGCTTTACGGGGAGATCTGTTTTTCTCTGGCGGCGGGCAGTGTCGTAAAGGAGCCTGCCGGAATGCCAAAGTCCCTGAGGGAGGCGTCCCTGATCATAGAGGAGCGGCTTGTAAAGGGAACCGGGCGGTTTCTGGACTATCTGCCGGAGGGAAATTCCGCGCTGCATGAAAAGAGCCTGCTGGAAAAATATCTGCGGACCGTGACCCATGCCGTCGAGATCATGAATGAGGAGGAAGCGGGAAAGGCACTCTCGCAGATCCGGACGGGCGTGGCGGAGGTGAAGGATGTGCGGGGGCATGAGGTATTTGAACTGATCAGTTCCTGCGGGGCTTTGTTTTTGAGTCAGGTGGAATCGAAAGAGCGCCGGGAAAAGCTGGAACATTTTTCCGGAAAGTGCAGGCAGTGCGGCTCTCAGGAGGCTTTGTTCCGGGTGCTTGAAGATCTGCAGAGAACCTATATCCGGGAACTTCTGCAGGAGCATGAGGGGGATATGGTACGGCCGGTCCGTCAGGCGAAGCAGTATATCCAGAACCATTTCAGCGAGCCCATCACACAGGAGGAAGTCAGCAGCGCCGTAGGGCTCTCAAGCACCTATTTCAGCGCCCTCTTTAAGAAGGAAGAGGGGGAGGGCTTCGCCAAATATCTGACCGGTGTGCGTATGGAGCAGGCGAAGATACTGCTTCGGGAAAGCAATTTTCCGGTTTCGGAAGTCTGCCGCAGGGTAGGATATAATGATTTAAAGCACTTTACGCATAATTTTGAGAAGGCGACCGGGTTAAAGCCGGCGGCGTACCGGAAACTGTATGGATAAACAGCCGCTTGGGGCGGGAGAGAGTTGGAAATATATGAAAAAAAACAATCGCTGGAAATATATATCGAACAGAACGTTTTTATTGATGCTTGCGGCAATCGGTTTTCTTGCGGTGCAGACACTGGTGCAGTGCATTTTGTTTTTTCGGGATGAAGCGCCCATCTGGCAGGCGGCGCTTCTTTTTGTATTTACGGCGGTTTTTACGGCGGCGTTCTGGATCTTTGTGGTGCGTCCTTATCAGCGGACGCAGATGATGATGGGACGGATTCTGGACGGCTATATCCTGCCGGACAGCAGTCTTTTTGAAAAGGCGCTGCTGACGCCCAGTATGGAGGCGGAGATCGAGCGGCTTGAGCAGGTGCTGAAATCCCCGGAGATGATGGACTTAAATAAAAGGCAGGCTCAGTATCTGGCGCTGCAGAATCAGATCAATCCTCATTTCCTGTACAATACGCTGGAGAGTATCCGCGGCGAGGCGCTGATAGCCGGGATGGACAATATTGCGGATATGACGGAGGCGCTGGCGAAATTTTTCCGCTATACGATCACAAAGGTGGAAAATCTGGTGTCTGTGGAGGAAGAGCTGGACAACTGTGAGACCTACTTCCTGATCCAGAAATACCGCTTCGGGAGCCGGCTGCAGCTCCATATTTTATATGAGGAAGAGAGCCGGGAGAGTATCATGAACTGTAAGATCCCCAAGCTGACGCTGCAGCCGATTCTGGAGAACAGTATTATCCACGGGACCGAGTTAAAGATCGGGACCGGGAATCTGACGATCCAGTTTGAGCAGACGGATAAGCGGCTGATCATCCGGATTTCCGACGACGGCGCGGGGATGGACGAACAGACGCTGGCGAAGCTGAACAGGCAGCTTGGCAGGGGCGGCAGGGCGCTTACCGATCAGGAGGAGAAGAGGGGCGGCATCGCGCTGGTCAATGTAAACAACAGGATACATCTGCTGTTCGGGGAAGAGTACGGGATGCATATTTATTCTATCAAAGGAAAGGGGACGGATGTGGAGGTGACGCTTCCGGTCGTGACAGCGTGATCATGCAGTATGGGGCGCTGTCCGGGGCGGCGGTGAAATGGACTGCATCAGTCTGTATATGAGTATGACGCAGGCAGAAACGGGAGTGTAAAGTTGCGGCAGAAAAAGAATATGAGACAGGAAATCTGCATCAGAAGAAGGGTATAAGACAGGAAATCTGCATCAGAAGAAGGGTATAAGACAGGAAATCTGCATCAGAAGAAGGGTATAAGACAGGAAATCCGCATCAGAAGAAGGGTATGAGACAGGAAATCCGCATTAGAAGAGGGGTATGAGACAGGAAATTTGCGGCAAAAAAAGAGCATGAAACAGAAAGCAGCGGGAGAAAAAAGCATGAGGCAGGAAATATTCCGTATGGAGCGTGTCACCTATACGGAGCAGGGCATCAGAAAACTGGAAAATTTTAATATGCAGATCTACGCCGGCGAAGTCATGGGGCTGATACCGGTGAATGCCCATGGGAAAAATGCGGTTATGAAACTGCTGCAGCATAATCTTCCCATCTATGACGGGTATATTTATTATAGCGGGGAACTTGTCAATTCCTGGCGCGGCGCCGCCAGAAAAAGCAACAGGGTGAGTATCATACAGGCGCAGAACCGGCTGGTGAAGGGGATGACCGTGGCGGACAATATTTTTGTATTAAGGCAGGGATTCAGGCAGTATGTGCTGCAGACGTCTGTCTTGAGAAAACAGCTCCAGCCCTTTATGCAGGATATCGGGATGGATATCTCGGCGGACGTCCGGATCGAAAAGCTGTCTGCCTTTGAGCGGGTGGCGGTGGAACTGTTACGGGCGGTGGTTGCGGGATACCGTTTGATCGTGCTGGATGAGATCAGTACCTTTGTCAGCCATGAGGAGATGGACAAGCTGTACAGGATCATGCGGCATTATACGGAGCAGGGCTTTTCGTTTCTCTATATCAGTTCCCATTTTGAGGAAATACTGCGTATCTGTGACAGGACAGGGTTTTTATGCAACGGGCGGCTGCAGAAGGTGGTGCAGGAGAGGGATATGAGCCGGAAGACCCTGCAGGAATGTCTCGAGGGCTACGACAGGCAGGTATGGGGCTATCCGGAAAGCAGACATCTGCATAAGACCGGACAGGAGATCATGCTGGAAGCGGAACCGGAGGGCGGGGGAAAACTCCGCCGGTTTTCCTTTTCGGTCAGGGAAGGGGAAGGTCTGACCCTGCAGGCGCAGGACGACCGGATACTGCAGGAGTGTGTCGCGTTTCTGACGGGGGAGAAGAGCAGGATCGTCATGGACGGCAGAAGAAGAAGGGTCTGCACGGACAGGGAGATTGCCGTGGTCTCGGCGGAACCTGCCGGCACTATGGTCTTTCCGGAGATGAGTTATATGGACAACCTCTGCATGGGGCTGGCAAGGAGGATGCCGGATGTGTGGAGCGGCAGGAAGATCCGTGCCAGTATCAGGCGGGAATATGCCGGGGTTCTGGGGGAGGAGGTTTTCGGACAGTCCGTCGAGACGTTGTCACAGCGGCAGAAATATCAGCTGATCTACACGAGGATCGCGCTGCAAAAGCCCAGAGTCGCGTTTCTGATCCAGCCCTTTATGGGGGCGGATATGCCCCACCGGCGTTTTATCTGGGAAATGCTGGAGCAGCTTCTGGATAAGGGGATCGCGCTGGTACTTCTCTCGGTGAATCCGCTGGATACCTGGCTGGTGGCGCAGCGTACGCTGAAGCTGGGAAGCCGGGGGATCTTTGAGGAGGGAGAAGGGTTTAAGGAGCATCAGATGTCCTACTCGTTTATGAAGGAGGGACAGGCTCCCGGACAATGAAAAGCGGCTGAAAATATATCAGAGAATATAGAAAAAATAAAAAATCAAGATAGGAGGAGTAAGAGAATGAATCAGTATATCGGACATGAGAGCCAGTTTTTCGGTGTGGAGGAGCACAGGCTGGTCGGCGGCAGGGGAGACGGGATGCGTCTTTTGCAGGTGCGGAACGGAAAAGGGCTGGAGTTTACGGTTTCGGCGGACCGGGCAGCGGACATATCAAGGCTTGCTTTCTGCGGTATGAATATGGGATATTTTGCCCCCTGCGGATATGTGGCGCCGGCTTATTATGACGACAGGAAGGATCTGTTTCTGAAATCCTTTACGGCGGGGTTCCTTGCAACCTGCGGGCTGACGAACGCGGGAAGTCCCTGTGAGGATGCGGGGGAGGAACTTCCGCTCCACGGCAGTATCGGCAATACGCCGGCGGAACATATTTACTGGGAGTCGGATGAGAAAGAGATCAGGATTCATGCGAAGGTGGTGGATGCGAGGCTGTTTTCCCATAAACTGGCACTATACCGGACAATCAGGTGTTCTCTGACGGAGAATATGTTTGAAATAGAGGACCGGATCAAAAATGAGGGGGATGACGCTTACCCGGTGGAGGTGCTCTATCATATGAACATGGGCTATCCGCTTTTGTCGGAAAAGTCTCTTGTATATATCGGCTCTGACCGGACACTGCCCCGGAATGAGCGGGCGGCGGAAGGCATCGGCGAATGGGACAGGATGAGAAGGCCGGAGGCGGGATTTGAGGAGCAGTGTTATTACCACAAATTCAGCAAAGAAGGGAAGGCAGGAATCTTCCAGCCGGAGGAAGGACTGGGGTTGATGATCCTGTTTGACAGTGAAAATCTGAACTATTTTACCGAGTGGAAGATGATGGGCGTGCGGGATTACGTGCTGGGGTTAGAGCCCGGCAACTGTCATCCGGACGGCAGAAAGAAAATGCGCGAGGACGGCACGCTGAAAATACTTGCGCCGCAGGAGGAAGTGACATACCGTTTTCAGGTGCGTATGGTAAAGGGAATGGATGTCTGGGAGGAAATGACAAAATAGCGGGGCGGATCAGGATTGTCATGCTGGCGGGCGATGCCGGAAGTTCGCAGAAGGCTATTCTTTAATAATATCAGGTCCGGTAAGATTAATTCCTGAAACAGTTAAAATGACCTTTAATACCGTATAATGCCGTTTTAATTTTGGTATGCTTCGGAATCTTTTTCGCAGAATATCATGTAATCCTGTAATGATGCGGAAATCGGAAAATATATTTTTAAAACAAGGGAAATTGTGGTAAAATAGTAAAGATAGGCTTTATGGACAGATAAAGCGGACCAGAAAAAGATATGTAATAAAAGATGTGGAGGATTTTGATGAGAAATTATAAGGGCTATGAAACGGTAGAGGAGAGAGAGATCGCGGAACTGAATTCAAAAGGAACGGTTCTGCGGCATGAAAAGACCGGGGCGAGAGTGATCCTGATGGAGAATGATGAGGAGAATAAGGTGTTTTATATCGGATTTCGGACGCCGCCTGTGGATTCTACGGGGTCTCCGCATATCGTGGAACATACGGTGCTCTGCGGTTCGGAGCGTTTTCCCGTGAAGGACCCGTTTATCGAACTGGCGAAGGGGAGCCTGAATACATTTTTAAATGCCATGACATATCCGGATAAGACGGTCTATCCGGTGGCGAGCTGCAATGACAAGGATTTTCAGAATCTGATGCATGTGTACCTGGATGCGGTATTTTATCCGAATATATATAAAGAAGAAAAGATTTTCCGTCAGGAGGGCTGGCACTATGAAATGGAGTCGCCGGAGGATGAACTGACGTTAAACGGTGTGGTCTATAACGAGATGAAGGGGGCTTTTTCCTCTCCGGACGACGTGCTGGAGCGGGAGATCTTAAATTCCCTGTTTCCGGATACGGCATACAGTTTTGAGTCCGGCGGAGATCCGGAAGTGATCCCGGAGCTGACCTATGAGAAGTTTCTGGATTTTCACAAGAGATATTATCATCCTTCCAACAGCTATATTTATCTGTACGGAAACATGGATATGGCGGAAAAGCTGGATTTTCTGGACAGAGAGTATCTCTCGAAGTTCGATCATCTGGCGGTGGAGTCCGGGATAGGCCGGCAAAAGCCCTTTGAGCAGGTGAAGGAGATCCGGAAAAATTATCCGATTTCCGAGGGGGAATCGGAGGAAGGAAATACCTACCTTTCCATCAGCAAGGTTGTGGGAAGTTCTCTGGATGCGGAGTTGTATATCGCGTTCCAGATTCTGGATTATGCCCTCTGTTCCGCGCCGGGGGCTCCGCTGAAACAGGCGCTGATCGAGGCGGGGATCGGAACGGATGTCTACAGTATTTTTGACGAGGGAATCCGGCAGACTTATTTTTCCGTGATCGCAAAAAACGCAGACCTGCAACAAAAGCAGGAGTTTCTGAACACTTACAGACGAGAACTTGAAAAACTGGCAAAGAAAGGACTGGATAAGAAGTCTTTGTATGCGGGGCTGAATTATTTTGAGTTCAAGCACAGGGAGGCGGATTTCGGTTCTTATCCCAAAGGACTGATGTACGGGCTTCAGATGCTGGATTCCTGGCTGTATGATGACAATAAACCGTTTATCCATGTGGAAGCGAATGAAACCTATGCCGTATTGAAGAAAAAAATTGAGGAAGGCTATTTTGAGGAACTGATCCGGAAGTATCTTCTTGATAACGAGCACGGCTGTATCGTGGTGCTGACGCCCGAGAAGGGGCTGACCGCAAAGCGGGATAAAGCCCTTGCGGATAAACTGCAGGCTTATAAGGAAACGCTTTCCGTCAAAGAGATAGAGCGTATTGTGGAAGAGACAAAAGCATTAAAGGCATATCAGGAAGAGGGGGATACGCCGGAGGCGCTTTCCTGTATTCCCCATCTGACAAGGGAAGATATCAGGAAAGAGGCGGAAGGGTATGTGAATGAACTGCGGCACGAAGCGGGTGTGCCTGTTCTGTACCATGAACTGTTTACCAACGGGATCGGATACCTGCGGCTTAGTTTTGACTGTTCCCATGTGCCGGAAGAGCTTTTCCCCTATCTGGGGCTTTTGAAAAATATGATGGGACTGGTGGATACGGAGAGTTACAGCTATGGCGAACTGTTTCATGAAATGCATATTGAGACGGGCGGCATGGCGAGTGTGACCAATACCTATGCAAAGGCGGATCTGTCGGATTACAGGGTGCGTTTTGATGTGAAGGCAAAGGTGCTTTTTGATAAGCTGCCGGAGGCTTTCCGGCTTGCGCTGATCATGATGACGGAGACAAAGTGGTCTGATCATAAGCGGCTGAAGGAACTGCTGGAAGAGATCAAGTCCAAAATGCAGTCGGCAATGTTATCCGGCGGGCATACGGTTTCCGCGATGCGCGCCATGTCCTATATTTCCGAGGCAGCGGCTTCCAACGAGCAGATCGGCGGCATAACACAGTACCGGCTTGTGGCGGATCTGGCGGAGCATTTTGAGGAGAAGAAGGCGGAACTGTCGATGAATATGAACCGGCTTGTCAGGATCTTATTCCGGGCGGAGAATCTGCTGGTAGATTATACGGCATCAAAAGAAGGGTATGAAAAACTGCCGGAACTGGTGGCGCAGCTGAAGGAAAATCTGTATGTGGGAGAGTGCGATGCGGCGCAGGAGAAATACCGTCCGGCAACGGAGAAGAAGAACGAGGGATTTCTGACGGCATCCCAGGTGCAGTATGTATGCCGCGCCGGAAACTTTATCACAAAGGGGCTGCCCTATACCGGCGCCCTGCGGGTACTGCGGGTGATGATGGGGTATGATTATCTCTGGAACAATGTGCGGGTAAAAGGCGGCGCATACGGCTGCATGTGCAGCTTCGGAAAGAGCGGCGAGAGTTATTTTGTTTCTTATCGGGACCCCAATCTGGAAAAGACCGTGGAGGTTTACGAAGCGGCGGCGGACTATGTGGAGAACTGGCAGGGAGACGAAGAAGAGTTGACCCAGTATCTGATCGGTGCGATCAGTGATCTGGATACGCCGAAAACGCCTCAGGATAAGGGGACTTTCTCACTGGGCGGCTATCTGACCGGACTTAGTGAAGCGGAACTCCAGAAAGAGCGGGATGAGATCTTATCGGTAAACACGGAAAGCATACGTGCCCTTGCAAAGCATATCAGAGCCTTTATGTCAGACGATTGCCTCTGCGTACTCGGCAGAGAGGAAAAAATAAAGGAAGCGGACGGATTCGGAAGGAAGGAGCAGCTTTTCTCCTGAGTTCCGGATACTTACGGTACTGGAAACAGTAAGTATCCGGAAAGCGCCCGGAGAATTTACGGACATGAAATGGCCGGAAATTACTCTGCGGGATATGGCGCTGAGAGGATACTTACGGTAGTGGAATAGGAGGTTTGTTATGAAAAAGAGGAATTTGAGATTACTGGTAACGGCAGTGCTTATGGCATCTGTGCTGGCGGGATGCGGCAGTTCAGCAGGTATATCAAATCAATATGCCGCGGATACTGCCGCGGCAACTACAGCACCGGCGGGAGCGCAGGAGGAGTATCTTTATGATGCCGGGTACGGTGAATATGAAGCGGCAGAGGCAGCAGCGGAGGACAATGCGGCGGCAGAGACCGGCAGCATCACGCAGGCAGAGGAAGTGAAGGAAGATCCCCGGGCGGGGAGGAAGCTGATCACGACCATGAATCTGTCTGCGGAAACAGAGTACTTTGATGATCTGATGGGAAATCTGGAGAAGCAGATCACGGAACTGGGCGGATATGTTGAGAGCAGCAACCAGTGGAACGGCAAAACCGATGTCTATGGAAACCGGCTGGAAAACAGGAATGTTTATCTGGTGATCCGGATACCGGCGGAAAAGCTGGGAAGCTTTGTGACGATGATGGAGGAGAGCAGCAATATTACGAGTAAGTCCCAGAGTGTGGAAGATGTAACCCTTGCCTATGTGGATCTCGAGAGCCATAAAAAGGCGCTGCTGGCAGAGCAGGAGAGACTCCTTGAGCTGATGGAGATGGCGGAGACGGTGGAGGATCTGATCACGGTGGAAGATAAGCTGGCGAATGTCAGATATCAGCTTGAGAGCATGGAGTCCCAGCTCCGTACATACGATAATAAGATCAATTACAGTACCGTGAATCTTGATCTTCAGGAAGTAAAGAGGCTGACGCCTGTGGAAGAGCCTACCGTATGGGGACGGATCAGGAGCGGATTTTCCGAGAATATGTATGCGGCAGGGCAGGATATTGAAAATGTTCTGATCAGTATTGTTATCAGTATTCCTTATATCCTGATCTGGGCTGTGATACTGGCAGTGCTGCTTTTGATCGTCTTTCTGCTGGCAAAGCGTGAGAAGAAGAGAAAAGCAAAGAGACTGTTGAAGAGGCAGGGATTGCAGAAGAGTGCGCCGGCGGAAGCAGAGAATGCGGATGAAGAAGCGGAAAATGCGGACGAGAAAGCAGAGAATGCGGATAAAGAAGCAGAGAATGCTAACGAGAAAGGAAAACTTTCGGGCGCTGTATATAAGGCGGAGGAAAAAGATGACAGCAGCAAATAAGAGAGCGGGCTTTGCCGCCCTGATCGGCAGACCCAACGTGGGGAAATCCACTTTAATGAATACACTGATCGGTATGAAGATCGCTATCACTTCCCATAAGCCGCAGACTACCCGGAACAGGATTCAGACGGTCTATACCGATGAGAGAGGGCAGATCGTGTTTCTGGATACGCCGGGCATCCATAAGGCGAAAAACAAGCTGGGAGATTATATGGTGGCGGCGGCAGAGCGCACACTGAAGGATGTGGATGTGGTGCTCTGGCTGGTGGAGCCTGCGACCTTTATCGGCGCCGGCGAGCAGCATATTATTGAACAGCTAAAGAAAATAAATACACCGGTTATTATTGTCATCAATAAGATCGATACGGTGAAAAAGGAAGAACTGCTGGCTGTCATAGACGGCTATCATAAAGAACTTACAGAGGCGGAGATCGTACCGGTTTCCGCCCTGAAAGCGGAAAATACGGAGGATCTTCTGCAGACGGTCTTCAAATATCTGCCCTATGGAGAACCTTTTTATGATGAGGATACGGTGACGGACCAGCCTGAGCGGCAGATCGTGGCGGAACTGATCCGGGAAAAGGGATTAAGGCTTTTGGAGGAGGAGATTCCTCATGGTATCGCGGTGACGATCGAGAGTATGAAATACCGCAGAAAGATATGTGATATCGAGGCGACCATTGTCTGCGAGAAGGAGTCCCACAAGGGGATCATTATCGGAAAACAGGGCAGTATGCTGAAAAAGATCGGTGCGGCGGCGCGGATGGATATTGAGAAAATGCTGGAATGCAAGGTAAATCTGCAGCTCTGGGTAAAAGTACGGAAGGACTGGCGGGACAGCGATATTCTGCTGAAGAATTTCGGGTATAATCCGAAGGAGGAGCGCTTGTGATATTACGGCGGGGGAGATCCCGCAGGTCGGAATACAGCCATATGTGCCTGTATGCGGCTGCCGCGAAGGATGTATGGCATGAATTTGAAAAAATCTGGTATCTTCTGGACATGGTGCCGGGCACGGTATAAGAAATGAAAAAATGCAAATCCTATACTTCATAAACAAAAAGACATCCGGATATTTATTTGGATGTTTTCGACAGATGAGGAGGGCTTGCGGTATGTCGATCGGGCAGGATGAGGAAGAAACAAAACAGTGGGACAGATTCTGGTTCAGCGGGAGTGTGGAGGATTATCTCCGCTATAAAGGCTGTCGTCAGGAAGAGAAGCAAAATGAGGCATATGGCGGAAACGGCAGCAGAGAGTTTTCGGAAGACAGGGATAAATTTACCTGATGCCGGATCGGATAGAAGGCAAACAGCCTGAAAACCGGGTACAGTGCAGGAAAAGGCAGACGGCCTGAAAGCTGGGTACAGTGCAGAAGAAGACAGGCAGCCTGAAAACCGGGTACAGTGCAGGAAAAGGCAGACAGCCTGATGTAGTGCAGAAGAAGGCAGGCGGCCTGAAAGCCGGATACAGGGCAAGAGAAGACAGAAAGGATAAACGGCGTCCATGCAGGATTTTTTGGAGGTGACAGGTATCGTGTTAAGGTCCGCTGCCGTGGGGGAATATGACAGGGTGGTGACGATACTGACGACAGGAAAGGGAAAGATTTCTGCTTTTGCCAGAAACGCAAGGAAACTGAACAACCGCTTTATGGCGGCGGTCAGCCCTTTTTGTTTTGGAAAGTTCAAGCTGTATGCGGGCAGAAATTCTTATACCATCGCAGAGGCGGAGATAACCAATTATTTTGAGACGCTGCGGAACGATCTGGAAAGCGCCTATTACGGAATGTATTTTCTGGAGGTGGCGGATTTTTATACCAGGGAGAATAACGATGAGGCGGAAATGCTGAAGTTATTATATCAGTCCCTGCGGGCGCTGCTACATAAAAATCTGGATAACCGGCTGGTGCGGCTGGTTTATGAATGTAAGGCGATGGCGGTAAACGGAGAATTTCCGGGAGTGCCGGGGGATGGGAAACTGTCGGAGTCCGCGGCTTACACGCTGGAATTTATCGCACTCACAGCGCCGGAAAAACTCTATACTTTTATGGTGACGGAAAGCGTCCTTCTGGAGCTGCAGGAGGTGGCGGCAAAGTACCGGGAAAAGATATGGGGGCATCATTTTAAGAGCCTGGAGATGCTGGAGAGTTTATAGTATTTTTACATAGTGTCAGAGCGTATAAAGATCCGTCTATGCGCTCTGTTTTGATTGTAACGGTAATAAAAAGAAACCGCCTGCTATGCACATCTCTCAATTATGGGCGGAAAAGAAAAACGGATAATCGGCATTTGGCGGCATACAGGATGCATTTCGCGGCAGTGGGGTTGCCTTTGGCATATTTTACGGGATAGAATGAAATAATATAGTTCGGGAAATAAAAGGTGATAATGTGATCTATATTGGAATCTGCGACGATGAAAAATATATGCTTGATCATATCAGGACAATGGCGTCTCGTTTTTTCCGCGGGAAGAATACGGAGACAGCCATTCTGGAGTTTTCCTGCGGAGGGGAATTGCTGAAATATGACGGACAGATAGATATCCTGTTTCTGGATATCCAGATGAAGGGTATGGACGGCATGGAAACGGCAAGGCGTCTGCGCAGGCGAAAATTTCGGGGAACTCTGATCTTTACCACCATCCTTCGGGAGATGGTCTTTGAGGCTTTTGAGGTACAGGCGTATGATTATCTGGTAAAGCCGATCGACGAGGGCGCTTTTGTAAGAACAATGGAGCGCCTTTTTGCGTCCATGCAGAATGCAGCCGGCGGGGAAAGCCTGCTTGTCCAAAAGGGATATGAAAGCCGTATTGTTCCTATGAGAGATATCGTGTTTTGCGAGATCATTGACCGGAAGATATACCTGCATCTGGCGTCTTCGGAGGTTGTGGATTATTATGAGCGGATCGAAAAGCTGGAAAATAAACTGGACGATCATTTTTTCCGTTGTCACAGGAGTTATCTGATCAATTTAAAGTATTTGAAAAGCTATAAAAACGGGACGGCGTATCTGGAAGGCGGAAAGGAGATACCCGTATCGCGGCTGCGGGGCAGGGAGTTTTCCGATGTTGTTTTCCGGTATATGAAAAATATATAGGAGTGTCCGGCGCGGCATGAAGCTCTTATGCACGGAGGGAATGTGAGATGGCTGACTCCATTGATTTTTTTAATAAATATATCATGGGAAGCGCGGAAATGCTTTTCGGGTTTTACTGTTATGTCAAAATGCTGCATAAGAGAGTAAGGCTTTGGTTTTATCTGCTGTTTGCGGCCTGCGCGGTCTGTATGGTCCGGATCATTCCAAGCGGTACGATGATCGAAACGGGCGCGTATATCCTGCTGCTTGCGGCGGGCGGGAAGGCGCTGTGCCATACGGATAAGAAGTCCGCCCTGCTGTATGCGGCGCTTGTCGTTGAGATCATGCAGCTTTCCCACGGAATTGTAAATTCCCTCTCGAGCGTTGTTTATCCGCTGATGTCCTGTTTTGACCAGAACAGGGTGGGCATGATATTTATGTTCTCGGGGTATGTGGTTTCCTTACTGTCGGCGGGGCTGTGCTGTCATATGGTCAGGCGGTATTTTTTCTGCTGTGAAACGATAGAAAAGCAGTATATGTTTCTGATTTTAATCCCGCTTCTGATGATATTTACAATGGATGAGTATATTCATTCTTCAATATACAGTATGGTAGTCACAGACGGCAGCGGGGTCATGGTATATACAAACCATTATCAGATGCTCATCATACAGTTTCTGGGGATGGCAAGTCTGTTCTGCGTGCTTGCCGCCTGTAAAAAACTGGCGCGGTATTTCCGGATCAGCACAGAATTGTCTCTGCTGGAGCAGGAGGAACATTCCCTGCGGCAGTACGTGGATGAAGCGAAGGCCCGTTATGAAAAAACAAAGTCGTTCCGCCATGACATCAGAAATCATATTGCCGTGATAAAAAAGCTTTTGCAGACCGGCAGAGAGGAGCAGGCGCTGGATTATATCAGGGATATGGAGGATATGTCGGAGGAATTGTCGTTTCCGTGCAGCACCAATAATCCTGTGGTGGACATTCTGGCGGGGAACAAGCTTGGAATTGCAAAAAGTATGGGGATCGACGTCTGCTGCAGGCTTCTTCTGCCGTATCCCTGCGGCGTGCGGGATATTGATCTGTGCATTATCCTGTCAAATGCTCTGGATAACGCGGTCTGCGCGTGTAAAAATATGGACGGCGCTGCAGAAAAATATATCCGTATATCGGGGCGCATACAGGG
Source organism: Lachnospiraceae bacterium (assembly GCA_910573755.1). Lineage (GTDB taxonomy): Bacteria > Bacillota > Clostridia > Lachnospirales > Lachnospiraceae > 1XD8-76. Next base: position 31,260 of record CAJTBO010000038.1, read on the forward strand.
AGATTTTCTTTTGATGGAAATCGAAAACAGTTTTCAGGGAAGGGGCATGCTCCGGGAAGGGACCGGATTGTCAAATGTCCGGGCGGTGGCTGAAAAATATCACGGGGCAATGAGCATAAAAACGCAGGGGACGGTTTTTGTCCTGCATGTGATGCTGATCATTCCACAGCATTCGGAAGACATCCCGCGTCAAATGGATTAACCTGCCGTATTCTGCATCCGAAAAAGGCAGTGGAGGGCAGTTTATGACGGACTGCGCTTACAGACAATACTATATAAAGGAGGCAGAAATATGTCAATGAAGATCAATGATGGCAGCAGTTATTCACGGATCGGTTATGCGGAGGAGGTGAAGGAAAAACAGGCTGCGCGCAGGGCCGAAAAGGCAAAGGATGCAAAGGAGGCCGCTAAGGCGTCCGAACCGCATGACGAATACATCAGCAGTAAAAGATCGGGCTCAAAGCCTTCCGGGCTGTACCGGGTAGGGCAGGATGAGAAGGGCAGCCGGAAAATCTTTTATGATGATCCGAAAAAATCCGCTCCCCGGGATGAAAAAAGCCAGCCGAAGGCGGAGGGCGCCGGGCAGGGAAAGCCGGCGGAAGAGTGCACCACGGATACCGGAAAAGTGGATCGGGAGATCAGGAAACTGAAGGAGAAAAAGCAGCAGCTGCAGCAGCAGATCCGCTCGGCATCCGGAGAGGAAGAAAAGGTGCGGGAACTGGAGAGAAAACTGGCGCAGGTGGAGAGCGAATTAAGCCGGAAAGATAACGATACATACAGAAGGCAGAATGCCTCCGTCTCGGAATAAAGCGGGTAAAAAGCACCGGAAACGGTGCTTTTTGGCTGTCCTGAAAATGAATTGCTTTTTAATGAAGTTTACACTTCAGAAATTACATTTTTGTAAGCATTCTGTATAATAGAAGTATGTGGAGGAAGCTTTTCAAAAACAATGAAACAAGGGAGAACCCTATTTATGAAACCTGCGTTGACAATTTGTCATTTAATTAGTGTCTGCTAATCTCTTTTGTTTTCTTGCAGGATTTTTACAAAAGTCAGGAGATGCCATGTATAAGAAACCAGATAAAAGCCAGCCCTCACTACTTGATTTTAACCAGCCCCTCGGACTCCGGATGAACCCGGGCTGCCAAACCCAGGCACCGTTTGATGCCAGCATTCTTGTATGAAGCGTTTTGTCAAGTGCTTTTTTGAGTTATTGACGCAAGCCCTTGTTAGTGCGGCGGGAAACGGGGCAGGAAACGGGGCGCAAAACGCGCCTGTGGACGTTTAGAAGCCGTTTTCGCGGGTGGGTAGTAAAAACCATTGCCCGGTGGCTTTTCGTGTCTGAAACGCCTTAAAAATCAAGCCTTTTTAAGCCCTATTGCGTAACATTCCATTCTGTTCTTTGGGAGAGGTCGGGGGCGCGGGGGCAGAGCCACCGCAAAACCTAATGACAGCCGCCGCAGTAGTGCAGACGGTTTTGCCGTTAGAATGAAGCGGACGAAAGCGGGATTGCTTTTCATAATTGGGTATGGTACAATTTTCCCCAGTACAAACCGATAAATCGAAAATTATTGAGAGGGTAGCCATGAATAAAATCACTGTTGTCATAGGTAGTTATTTGCAAAATTGTCAGGCAAAAAAAGAGCCGATTGAATGGATTGTCCTGAAAGAAGAAGAACACTGCTGTCTCTGTATCAGCAAGTATTTGTTGGATTGCAAACCTTATCACGATTTTTCTAAAAATGTAACATGGCAAGATTGTACTCTGAGAAATTGGCTAAATCACGAATTTTTTATGTCAGCCTTTTCAGCAGAAGAACGAGAAAAAATTCTTCTTTCCACTGTGAAAAATCCCGCAGGAAATACGCAGGATTATATTTTTCTGTTAAGTACTGACGAAGTAGAAGAATTATTTGATGACGAAGTGGAAGACTATGTTGATTATGAAGAACGCGGGGCAGTGACGACTGGCTATGCACGAGTACAGGGAGCATGGTTTCTTGACGAAGACGGCGAAGATGGGAATAAAGGCTGTTGGTGGCTACGGTACTATGGAAATTTTTGGGATGAAGAAGAAGGAGAACATGATTATATAAGCTGTGTCAATTTTGATGGATATATTGAACGGGCGGCGCAGGGCGTAGAAGAAACGGATAGCTGTATCCGTCCGGCATTTTGGTTACGGACAGACTGATAACTTCAAATTTGTAAGCTTTTTCCATAAGTTTCCCCAGTTTTCAAGGCTTTGCGCTATGCCAACCTCAAAATATGTATCCTTTTCCCTTGTTTTTGCCCTTATGGGTAGGTTACAAGGGAAAGTTTTTCTTATTCAGTTTTAATTCATTCCCACAACCTTATCCAAGAGTTTTGCAGATTCCCTCTTTGCCTCCCTTGTAGCGTGTGCATAGACATTTATGGTAGTGCTTACGTCCGAGTGTCCTAAAAGTTCCTGCACATCTTTTGGCTGCGCCCCGTTTGATAACAGGTTTGTTGTGTAGGTGTGCCTTAATGTGTGGAAGTGGAACCCCTCTAACTCCGGTACTTTCCTTGCCGCTGTCCGGCAGGCTGTTTCTACGGTGGCTGGAAGTTCCAGACAGCCATCTTCCCTCAGACATACAAAGGAGATTTCCGTATAATCCTCCGGCACATCCTCTGCCATTCCCAAGTTGTAATACTCATAATGTACCCGATTTTTCTCTGTAACTTCCCTGTAGAAATTCCTGTGGTAGAGTCCGCCATACTGCATACGGTTTTTAAGCCGCTGTTTCCTTGCTTTCTTCAGGATGTCAGCGAGGGCGTTCCCAAAATCAACGATCCGCACTTTCTTCCTTTTTGTCGAGCCGATTTCGTGCTTATGGGTAGCGCCATTGTAGCGGACGCTTCTGCGGACTGTCAGGCATTGTTCCTCAAAGTTGATATCCTGCCAAGTCAGTCCTGCCACTTCCCCAAGCCTGAGACCTGTGAAATAGGCTATCTGTACAGGTAGGATTGCGTCTTTGCTCCGCTTGCCAAGCTGTGCAATCAGCTTTTGGTACTGCTCAAATGACAGTGGATTGACTTTGCCATTGTCGGTGTCCGTTTCTTCCGCAAACAAGTCCATATCGTCCTTTTTATGCCTCATGACTACATACTGCATGGGATTGAACGTAATGTACTGTTTCGGGAACACCGCAAAGCGGAATGACTGTTGTAATACTGCGGAAAATGACTTTACGTAGTCTTTGGAATATCCTTTGGAAACAAAATCTTCAATCGTGCCTCCAAAAGACATGATATCCATGAACTGCTGCAAATGCCCCGAAGCAACCGTTTTTAGCTTTCGTCTGCTTACAGGGTGCTGTTTAATGCGGTTGATCGCCTGAAGATAAGTACCGACAGTTCCATTGCTCAATGTTCCTGTCTTTAATTCTTCCTCTGCCCATGTGTCAAGCAACTGTCCAAGGGTGATATTGTCCGCCTTTGCAATGAATTTCTTGCTTTCGTAATCTTCCATTGCCTGCCTTAACAGCTTTTCCGTTTCGCTTTTGCTTTCTGTTCCTGCATATTCTTTCTGTACCAGATTTCCACTTGCGTCCTCCACATAGAAGCGGTAGTACCATTTTTTTCCTTTCTTCCGAACTGATCCTTTTGCCATAATCGTTTCTCCTTTCGATAAACGCAACCTTTATTGCGTATGGCAATCGGAACTGATGAAATGCTTTCTGCGTGTAAGTATATCATAACTCCGGCTGCCAAGCTATACCGATTCGGATTCTTCCCCCGATACCATAGAAAGAAGATTTGCAAGCCTTATGGTGGCTGTTTCGGGATTTTTGGAATAGAGCCTCACAATATCGCCCATATCGTTAAACATATTTACGGTGTGGGTGATTTCCCTGAGAAACATAATCTCGTTATATTCCTTATTCGATTCAAACCCCATTGTCTGAGCGAGTGCGGCATTTTCCGCATTGTCCTTGAAATTCTTGCAGGCAAACTGAAAAGAATCCACGAACAATTCATATTCCTTCAACATCAGCAGCAGTAAATCTTTGGAAAAATCCGCCTCATCAGGCTTCATATCATAGGGGAGTTTGTTTACGATGGAATTCATCACATCACGAATAAATAATTCCCTATTATCCGTAATGTCCGTTTGGTATTCCTCCGTTTCCCCTTTCAGCCACTTCACAGACACATGGAGTGCTTCTGAAAGACCTTCCAAGACCAGCTTCTTTGTGTTGTCGATTGTTCCCGCCTCATAACGCACGATTGTGGAAGTGGCTACCCCCATCTTCTCTGCGACATAAGGCTGGTTTAATCCCAACTCAACCCTCCGCTGTTTTGCCCTGCTACCGATCAGCTTGCGTAACTCTTTATCTTTCATACTGATACGCCTCCTTTTTCGGTATGGACAAAGTATAGCATAGAAAAAGCAATAATGCAATATGCAACTTAGAAATGATTTTTGAATTGCCATAATGCTTGACTGGAGATTATAAAAGCGTTATAGTAAGCGTACTATCGAAATTGCATTATGCAATTAAAAGGGAGGTGAGTTAATGACCAAAACGAAAATTGCACTATCCATTGAAGAAGCTGCCGATTATACGGGTATCGGGAGGAATACCCTGCGAAACCTTGTAGAGTGGGGAAAACTACCCGTCCTCAAAGTCGGGAGAAAGGTACTTATCAAAATTGATATACTGGAGAAGTTCATGGAAGTGAACGAGGGGAAGAACCTGCGGGATAAGAATGATGTAAAGTCTGTTACAAGAAAATCAGCAGTATAAAAGGCGGCTTCTAAGGAAACCGCCCAATGGTATGTATCAGACCGAAGCCATGATATACCTACACGCAAATAAATTATATCATGTGCTTCCTTTTGGTACAAGCGGAAATTTGGGGAAAGCGGAAAAAGTGAGTTGAAAAAATAAGTTAATTTTGGAACAGCCAACTGAAAAAATCAACTTGTTTTGGTATATTCAGTTAAAAAATTCAACAGATGTTTCGGGCGTCATTTTCAATGTGATGTAAGATTGCTGCAAAAATTTAACTGACATTTTAGATATTACTTTTTTGCTATCAAGGTTGCACTTTTTACTATCATAAGTGGCAGCATTTTTTGCTATCACAATGATGGCATTCTAAGGCAGATGACAGCATTTTTTGCTATCATGGCGGCTGATTTTACCGGCATAATCCGAACAGTTTCAAGAGAATATTACCTTCTCTTAAAGCCCTCGGCGTTTGAGAGCGAAATACACCCATTGCACAAACTTCGTTTATGCAATGGGGATTTCGCCCTTGCAGGGAGCAAATTCACGCAAGCGTGAATTACAAATGCTGCTGCATTTGTGAGAACCGCCGCCCTCTCCGCTTTCGCGCATCCGCTACTGCCATTTGCAGGAGGGAGGACAAAGCACAATACAAAGGCATTCATTTATCCGCATGAGCAAGCTGCTTGATGTCAGGGGCAGAATCACTTATATATCCAACCTTGCAAAACAGGAAAACCTGTATGCAGTCTATGAAACGACAGACCGCTATTATTGGACGGAGCTTGCAAGATTCAATCAGCAGGAATTTCAAAAAAGCGGCACAGAGGGAAATGTATCGAGGCGAGGGAATTTATCATTGCCCTGCCGGAATCTTTCCCGAATCTCTATGAGCCAGACAAACTTTTACAGTTGTTCACAGACCGCTTTAAGGAAAAGTACGGTGTGGAGTGCGTATCGGCTCTGCACCATAACAAACGAAAAACAAACTACCATATCCACCTTATTTTTTCAGAGAGGGAGAGATTGCCTGAACCCATAGAAAAGACTGCAACAAGGAATATGTTCTATGATGAGCAGGGAAAACATGTCCGCACCAAAAAAGAGATACTTGACGAAAACGGAAATGTCCGCAAAGGCTGTAAGATTGTGAAGAAAGGTGAGATATATGAGCGGAATCTTTTTACCGCCAAGAATAAGCTGTTCAAGCAGGACGAGTTTGTGGACGAGGTAAAGCATTTTTATACAGACCTTATCAATACTTTGGTAAAGAACGACAAAGAGAAACTGCACGTTTTTAACGAAAACGGTCTGTATCTTGCCACTAAGAAGATAGGGAAAAATAATCCGAAAGCGGAACAGATACAGACGGACAACGAATACCGTATGCGTTGGAATCGTGAAGTTGACAGGGCGATTGTAAGCGGCGTGGCAGAAACAGAGATACAACAGATAAAAAAAGAGTACATCTCTGACCGCATCAAAGAATCTATTGATTTATTCGGCAGTCAGCCGGAACGGTTTGGAACAATCCTCATGAGTGCAGTTGCAGTATTGGCAATGCTGATTTCAAAGGTGCTGCAAAAAGCAAGGGAACTGTCTGCAAAACTCTTTGATACAGAGCAGATACAACCGCAGATGCCTGTGCAAGAACCTGTCCGCCAACCATCCGAAAAGGAAGCACAGACCAAACCGAAGATACCGCCCAAACCTATTATGTCTGCCGAAGCAACCGCCTATCCAAAGCTGTTTAAGATTTACAAGGAACTGAAACGACAGAATAAGATTATTTTTGAGGCAGAAAAAGAACGCAATGCTTTGGAACTTGAGCGTGATGCCCTAAAAGGACTTGCGAAATTTACCAAGAAAGGTGAACTGCAAAGCAAAATTCACCGTAAAAATGAGGAGATTGACATCTTAAAAATCGGCTTGTCCGGCATTGTTAGAAGATATGGTTATCAGAATGTGCAGAATTTTTATCGGATTTACCATAAATCTCATAGTGCTTATATTGCTTATAGGGAACAAGAGGCTGAATGGGAAAAAATTTACGGAAAGGACAATCAAAAACAGGATAGGCAAAGTGTGCTTGAGCGGTTGAAAAATCCGCCAAAGAGAACGACAGATTGCCAGCAACAAATGACGGTTAAGAGCAAGGACCGAAGTGCAAGATAATATTTCAATCCTTGCTCTTACATAACAGTTTTTTAATGATGAATATTGAAAAATATGTTATGATAGGTTTGTAGCAGATAGCTTATAGATTTTAGAGGAATATATAAAAATATGGAAAAATGGGACTTGTATACAAAATATAGAGAAAAGTCAGGAAAAGAGCAGATTCGAGGAGAAAAGATTCCAAACGGTTTCTACCATTTGGTAGTGCATGTATGGATACGAAATTGCAAAGGGGAATATCTCATTTCCCAACGTTCAGTTAGCAGACCAACATTTCCGCTTATGTGGGAGTGCGTTGGAGGTTCTGTTTTGATGGGGGAAAGCAGTATTGACGGAGCACTTAGAGAAGTAAAGGAAGAAGTGGGACTGGATTTACAACCCGAAGCCGGAAAACTCCTTTTTACTAAAATCCGAGGCACTGATGTTAAATATGAATGCAAAGAATTTAATGATATTATGGATGTATGGCTTTTTGAATACGATGGAGACCTGCATTTGGAAGATGCAACAACGGATGAAGTTGCTGACTGTAAATGGATGACAGTTTCTGAGATTAGAAAGTTATATGAAAACAAGAAGCTTGTGCAGACATTGGACTATTTTTTTTGTGTTATGGAAGCAGATGAACCGGATTACAGCCATATTATTGGGAAAATGGTAGACGGAACTGTTGACAGACCATTAGGCACCGCTCATCCTCGTCATTCGGAGATGATTTATCCAATCAATTATGGATATGTAAATAATGTACTTGCCGGTGATGGAGCAGAACAAGATGTTTATATATTTGGAACAAATAAACCGCTAAAGAGTTTTCGTGGCAAAGTAGTCGCAGTATGGCATCGTTTTGACGATGTGGAGGATAAGTGGATTGTGTCTTTGAATGGAGAAGATATTGCAGAAGAGAAAATATTAGGTGACATTTCATTTCAAGAGCAGTTTTTCTATGGGAAATTGTATAAATAATATTAAATTGCAATTGGTATTTATGGAATAGGAAAGGATGCCCCGTATGGTTAGAGAAATAGAAAAAAATGATTTAGAGGGTTTATTAAGATTGTATATGCAGCTACATAATAATCCCATGCCGGAAAAGACCGCAGAACTATTGCAGATTTGGGATACCATTTTTCAGGATAAAAATCATCATGTGATTGTTGCAAAGGAAAATGGAAAAATCGTATCTTCCTGTGTCTGTGTTATCATTCCTAACCTGACGCACAACCAGCAGCCGTATGCTTTTATTGAAAATGTGATAACAGATGAAAAGTTTAGAAAAAGAGGACTGGCAACGCAATGCCTAAACTATGCAAAAGAGATTGCCATAAAAGAAAACTGCTATAAAATGATGCTTCTCACAGGTTCTAAGGAAATAAGTACATTGGATTTTTACAGAAAGGCAGGGTACAACAGTGATGACAAAACAGCATTTATTCAATGGATATAGCGTGGCAAAGGAAACGCTTGACTTATATTTGGAAATGCAAAACCTAAATCGGGCAGCAATAAAGTATGTTGCTGGCATAATTAAAGTCGGGATGAATCTGGCGGATATGAAAGCATTGTGCGAAAATTATTTGTTGGAACATGGCGCGGATTCCTTTTGGTATTGGGATGTTGGTGCGTTTGTTTTTGCGGGAGATGAAACTGCTGTTTCCGTATCAGGCAAAGATTATAAAGTGACAAATAGAATCATACAGGAAAATGATATTATTACGATTGATTTAAGTCCTCAAAAGAATAACATTTGGGGGGATTATGCAAGAACGCTTGTATTTGAAAATGGCATTTTATGTGATAAAACTGACAAAATAAGAAATAACGAGTGGCGCAGCGGATTGCAGATGGAAGAATATCTGCATAAAACTCTAATTGATGTCGCAACGCCGGACATGACATTTGAAGAATTATATTATCTCATGAATGATGTTATTGTAAAAAAAGGATTTCTTAACTTGGATTTTCTTGGCAACCTTGGACATTCCATTGTGAAAAACAAAAATGACAGAATATATACCGAAAAGGGAAACCATCAAAGATTATCAGATGTTAAAATGTTTACCTTTGAACCGCACATCAGTCTTCCTGATTCCAAATATGGATATAAAAGAGAAGATATCTATTATTTTGATAACGGAAAGTTAATACAATTATAGACCGCATAGATGAAAGGATTTTATATGGGAAAACTAAATGTTGACGGAACAGAGATACAGGTCTTACAGATTGAAGAAGATGATTATATCTCTTTAACCGATATGGTAAGGAAAATTGACAATGGACCTGCTCTGATAGAAAAATGGTTACGAAACAAGAATACAATAGAATTTCTTGGTATATGGGAAGAAATGTACAATGCAGACTTTAATACTGCCGCCTATGAAGAAATCATGCTGGAGGCGGGATTAAACCGCTTTATTATGTCGGTTAAACAATGGGTAACCCGCACAAATTCAAAGGGCATTGTAGCAAAGGCAGGAAGGTATGGCGGTACATACGCATATAAAGATATTGCGTTTGAATTTGCAAGCTGGGTATCTCCGCAATTCAAATTATATCTTATCAAGGAATTTGAACGGTTAAAGAAAGAAGAACAGGCTCTGCTTGGCTGGAGTGCCAAAAGGGAATTGGCAAAAATCAATTATCGGATACACACCAATGCAATCAAAGTTAATCTCATTCCGCCGGAACTTACACCACAACAAACTTCTATCATTTACGCATCGGAAGCTGATGTGCTGAATATGGCATTATTTGGCATGACAGCGAAACAATGGCGAGATAAGAATCAGGACAAAAAGGGCAATATCCGGGATTATGCGAGTATAAATGAATTGATATGCCTGTCAAACATGGAAAACATCAATGCAGTGCTGATTGAAGATGGGCTGAATCAAAAGGAACGCTTAATAAAGCTTAATAAAATTGCAATACATCAGATGTCTATTTTGGAAGAACAGACCACAAAAGTCCTAAAGTGATTTAATTCCCCCGAATTCGGGGGAATTAAAATTTTTCTTTTTACCATAGTTCAAGGCTGTCTTCTGCATCAATCCACATTTGCAAGTTGCCATCGAGTGCTAAGCGGGCATATTCGAGCGGCTCATCTATTGCTAAGGTATCTAAGGCACATTGGGAGCAGGGAGTAGTCTTTAATCCATCTTCTGCCTTGTTGCAGTCAATCCGCAGAAGATACTCATCAAAGGTGGTTATATCAATGCTGTTGTGGTACATATTATATTCTGCATATATGAACTTCATATCTTATCAGCCCTTCCTTTACTAATTGAATTTTGGGAAAAATTACTGTGAAACATAATCTTCCGGGTAGCCAAAAAAGCGCAGACTGCCCCTATCAAGCTTAAAAGAAGTTTTTGACCCTGTCTGGAAGACTCAGGCGGCAACTACCGGGGCTTCCCAACC
>CAJTBO010000039.1 GCA_910573755.1 Lachnospiraceae bacterium
GTACCATAAATCTTGTCAGCATATTTATCCGTAAGTAACATGAACACATCCTCCATGGTTTTTCTTTATTGTACTTGAAACCCGGAGGTAATGCAAAACTTTTCCGGTTTATCCGGGTTAGGGAATAACCCCTGATTAGGAGCAATCACTCCGCCGATAAACGGCAGCCGGAACTGACCGCCATGAGCATGGCCTGCAATGACCAGATCAATGCCGCAGTTTACATACGTTTCAAACAGTTCCGGCCTGTGTGAGAGCAAAATAGTGTATCCGCTTTCATCACCAATCAGATTCTTCAATTTCGTACTGGCCATAGCGGGGACTTCACCAAACATATCTCCCTTGACCGTAAAATCGGGATCGGCCAATCCAAGCAGTGCTATGGTTTCCCCATTCCGCTCTAAATAAACAGTCTCATCCTCCAGTACGATAACCCCGGCTGCTTCAAGCCCGGCTTTCAAAATATCATATTGGGGGCTTGCAGCTTCATGGTTTCCCGCCACATAATAGGTCGGGGCAATCCTGACGGATTCCTGCGCAAAGCAGAGCGCTATCCCTGCATCCGTGTGATTGGCATCTATGAGGTCTCCTGTTATCACGATGATATCCGGCCGACTCTCGGATAGCAGTTTTAACAGTTCTGCATTGTTTTTTCCAAATTCAGCATTATGCAGGTCTGATATCTGCGCTATCCGGAAGCCGGAAAATGCGGCAGGGATACGGCTGCTTGAAATTGAAATTGTACTAACCATCAATGCCGTATTGCCCCATACCGTCCAGACTGTGGGAATGACACACAACACTACAGACAGGATGATATTTCTTTTTCTTCTGCCTATTTTCATAAACTACATCCCCCTTCAATGACTGTGTGTTGGGACAGCTTATTTCCCCTGTCTAATTCCTCTCTTTTGGCATTGGTGTTTATTCTACCGTAATCCGGATGGTGCCATCATATCCAGCCCCATAAAGCCCTATATAGTTTGCACCACTTTTAAGCTGTACTGTAACGCTGCCATCCCCATTTTCAGCCAGTACATTTTCCTCCAATTCCGGATCAATATATACCAGCCGGCAAACGCCGGAAATCGTGTCAAAAGAATAGTGTACTGTAATCTTGCGGCAATCGTTGCTTTTGAGGGCAGTGTTTCCAACCAATATGTCCTGCCCGTCAAAACCGTTTACGGCCGCATCATAAGTTGCCAGAAAACCCGCATTATCCGAAACACGTTTTCCATCAAAAGACTGATAAGGAGTAATGAGGGCATTGCTTTTCCCAATAGCAACAATGCTGCCGACCTGCTCCACGCCGCTTTTCAGACCGTCTGCCAATTTATCAAGCCCCGAACACGCTGTACAGGAGAGAAGCATTATTCCAGCAATAAAAATAGCTGGTCCTTTCTTGAAAAACTCCATAAACACTCCTCACTTACTGCATGAAAGTTAAAAATAATCCCAGGGCAACAATGCCGGCCATCAACAGGCACCAAAATACACTGATAACTGTAGACGCAATATTTACAAGGCTGCGGCTTTCATTGCTCCTGACGCATATAATTGAGAGGATCAAACCCGCCACAACACAGGCAATATTGACACCCGCCCAAGCCGTGCTTACCCCTCCCGGCAGCGTGAGTTTAAGAAACACGGGGATGAGGGTTGCCAGCGGAAGGACGCTGATAACCAGTGAAACCTTGCTTAAAGTTCTCAGTTTTTTACATTCCATAATGATTTACCTCATTTCTTTTTTTCCAAATTTTATTACAGCAACCGCAAACACCAATACAAAGACCAGTACTGCAACCGGCAGGAAGGGGAACAGCGAAAATGCCATTGTGTTGGATTCCACCGAAAAGTCATGCAGGGAGCAGGACACCAGATAGCCGCTGTAGCAATAAGGATATGCTATCCATAAAGGCGTATTTGCGACCAGCACGCCGGGAATGACAAGGAGGAGGTTGAGTCCCACAGAAAGCAGCGGCTTTTCAAACAGGACAGTGACCGCCCACATAGTCCCCACACACGGCAGCATTGTCAAAAACAGCCCTACGCACCATTTCATCAGATAGAGGACGGGCAGAGTTTCCGTCACGCCCATTGTCCTTGTGGCAACTGTCCCGGCAACTACGAACACCGCAAGGAACACGGCCATCTCCATAAGCAGATAAAATGCCAGCACACAGAATTTTGCTATGGAAAGCAAATACCGGCTGACCGGCAGGGCAAGCATCTTTAAAATGCCGTTATTCCCTGTTTCCCGTCCCGCGATCATCACACAGACCACGATCATGGAAAACGGCAGCAGATAGTAGGCATAAACCAGTGCGCTCTGGATAAACATTGCAGGCCATGCGTTTGTATATTCCGGCGTAAAATAGCGGCTCAGGTTTGCGACCCCGGAGGCAACCACCAGCAGCGGGGCAATAAAGATCAACGGTACGATCTTTGATCGTTTTACTTTCATAAATTCAATTTTGAGAAGCTCCAAAAAACTCATTCTGACAATCCCTCCTTATTCATAGCGCAGGTTCTTTGCCATCCACAGCCCTGCACCAAGGAAAAGCAATGTTTCGATAACAGCGGCTTTTGTCACCGTTATGTCCGGCTGCGCGCTCATGGCAACTGCAGGCTTCAGCATTATGACAAATGGATGGGCCAGCAGCAGACTGGAAGCTGAATTAGCCAATGCCATGCCACTTAAGAAACCGGCAACTCCAACGCCCAGCGGTATCCACATATTGATTGAACGGGACGAGATCAGGACCATAAATGACAGGACAGGCATTGACGTAAGGAACGAGTAGCCTGCAAATCTGACCAGCGTCCCCATTTCAAACGCCCCCTGCGGCAGGTCCGCCATGCCGATCCACATAAGCGCCAGATTCTGCAAAACGATTGCCACCAGGAACATGGCCGATAAGATCAGGAACTTGCAAAGGTACATTCCCAAAACGCTTATGGGGAGCATATACATCTTTTTGACGGCGTTTCCCTTAAACTCCATATTGTAAACCATGCAGGCGGCAACTACAATGCCGAACATATTCAAAACCATGATCATGCCGTAAAGCTGGGTCAGCAGGACGTCCATCGGCGGAAGTGGAAGCCCCAGCAGTGTATCTTTCCGCACTATGAAGTTGACAAAGGCATAGGCTGCACCCAGAATGCCGACAGCCAGCAGCACCGGGATAACGCCCGTCCGTTTTTCTTTCCGAAGTTCGACAGCCAGTGCATTCATAATCTTGCCCTCTGCTTTCTGGCAGCGTTGTCCTGCTCCACCATGCCCAGGAACACATCCTCCAGATTAGCTTCGCTAATCTTATGGCTATTTCCCGCCTGCCCTGCACTATGCCGCAGTTCCTCCAGGCTTCCTTCAAACAGAAGGTTTCCATGATTGAGGATGCCGATGTCGTCCGCCATCAATTCAATCTCAGAGAGCATATGGGATGAGATCATTATGGTGCAGTCATAAAGGCCCGGAAGAGACTTCACCAGATTCCTAATCTCATGGATGCCGGAAGGGTCAAGGCCGTTCGTCGGTTCGTCCAGGATCAGGACAGGCGGCCTGCCTAACAGCGCACCAGCAAGACCGAGCCGCTGCTTCATGCCCAGCGAATACTTCTTTGCCAAACGGCCTCCAAACTCCTCCAGTCCGACCAGCTCCAGTGCGTCATCGACGGAATCCCCCGGCAGCCCCAAAATCCGCCGGATGATATCAAGGTTTTCCCGGCCGGTAAGGTTTGCATAAAAAGACGGCGATTCAATAAAGGAACCCACCCCTTTCAGTATGGTGATCCGGTCTTCCGGGAAATGCCTGCCGTCAATGGCAAAACTGCCTTTTGTCGGGGCTGTCAGCCCCAGCAGCATTTTCATAGTAGTGGATTTCCCCGCACCGTTGGGGCCAAGGAAACCGTAAATGCTGCCTTTCCGAATGTGAAGCGAAACATTGTTGACAGAAACAAAATTTTTATATTTTTTCGTCAACTGTTCAGTGGTAATAATGTATTCCATATCAACATCTCCTTTCCATGTCTCTATGGTACAACACCAACCTGACATTAACTTTCCCACAGCCTTACTTTTAGCTTACTTTTTTGCAAAACATCTTCCAAAACAAAAAAATATGCTATAATCAAGGAATCACGGAGGTGACGATTATGGATAATACATTTTTACAAAATAAAAAACTCCTGCTTGTAGATGACGAGCCGAAGCTGCTGGAAATGGTTACAGCAATCCTGTCAGATGAAGGCTTTGGGAATATTGTGACTGCTGTTTCCGTAAAGGAAGGAATTTCAGCAGTCCAAAACGAGAAACCCGACCTTGCCATTTTAGATGTCATGCTGCCAGATGGGGACGGTTTTTCCCTTATGCAGCAGATACGCACATTTTCAGATATGCCGGTAATCTTTCTGACCGCAAAGGACGAGGCCGCAGACCGGCTGTCCGGGCTTGGGCTTGGGGCGGATGACTATATTGCAAAGCCATTCCTGCCACAGGAACTGCTGTTCCGCATCTATGCCGTTTTGCGCCGGTGCTATAAGGAAGATACACCGTTTATAAACCTGGACGGCTGCACCATCGACTTTGGCCGGGCCGAGGTCCACAAAGCCGGCAAGACCATCCCGCTGACAGCAAAGGAACATATTTTTCTGGAGACACTTGCCCGCAGTGAAGGCAGGATTGTGACCGTGGACACATTATGCGAAGCCTTGTGGGGTGATAACCCTTTTGGCTACGAGAACAGCCTGAATGCCCATGTCCGCAGAATCCGTGAGAAGATTGAGGCCGACCCGTCAAATCCTGTCTCCCTGATCACGGTCAAAGGGTTGGGCTATAAATTGAATACAAGGAAGTGAAGCCATGAAATCACTTGGGAAATATATATCAAAATATCTGGCATCCTTTGCGGGGCTGGTCCTCATACTGCTGTTTATCAATTGTCTGGCTTTTGCCTGGACATTTTATGGGGTTGTGACAAAAGACTACGGCGGCTTTTCGCCACAAAATATGTTGGAGGCTGCTGCTGAATCTGCTTCCCTGGAAGGCATTTCAGACGAGATATCCGGGCAGTTAAAAACCAATCATATCTGGGCTGTCTATCTTGATATGGAAGGAGACAGGGTTTGGGACGTAGACGCGCCAGATGAGATACCAGAGCATTTTACTGTCCAGGATGTAGCTGTATTTGCAAAAGGTTATCTTGCAGGTTACCCGGTCTTCATCAGGAACACAGACGATGGTATGCTGGTCTTAGGATATCCGCAGGACAGTTATATGAAATTACCAAGCAACTACTATTCGCTGCGTTCCATCAAAACCTTTCCATTTTTTGTTATGAGGATACTGGCGGCTGATCTTGCAATACTGTTTCTGGCATATTATTACTCGAAACGGAAAATCCTTAAAAACGCTGAACCGATCATAACCTCGATTGTAACGCTCGGAAACGGCAGGCCGGCTTCCCTTTCCATGCACGGGGAGCTGTCGGGAATAGCAGACAGCGTCAACAAGGCATCTGCCATATTAAGCAGGCAGAACCAGGCCCGTGCGAACTGGATCAGCGGTGTTTCCCACGATATACGGACGCCCCTTTCCATGATCATGGGGTATGCTGAACGGATTGCACATGAAAACAGCGCAGATTCCCATATCCGCAGAGAAGCTGAAATTATCCGGCAGCAAAGTGTCAAGATCAGAGAATTGGTGCAGGATCTCAATCTCGTATCCAGTCTGGAATATGAAATGCAGCCCATCCATAAAATCCCTGTCAGCCTGGCCGGCTTACTGCGCTCCTATACTGCTGAATTACTCAATACAGGCCTGCCCGGTAAGTATTCCATAAATATCGGAATTACACCTGCGGCAGAAACCGTTTTGTTTGATTGTGATGCCCGCCTGATTTCGAGGGCGGTAGGCAACCTTGTGCAGAACAGTATCAGCCACAACCCGGATGGCTGTGATATTGCACTGGCTCTTGACTGTACGGACGAAAGCATTTCCCTCTCCGTATCAGATAATGGCATTGGCTTGTCAACCGAGAAATTGAAAGAACTAAATGAAAAACCGCATTACAT
This sequence comes from Lachnospiraceae bacterium, assembly GCA_910573755.1. Taxonomy (GTDB): domain Bacteria; phylum Bacillota; class Clostridia; order Lachnospirales; family Lachnospiraceae; genus 1XD8-76. The sequence goes on from CAJTBO010000039.1 coordinate 6,078, forward strand.
GGAAAGCACAGATGACAGATTAGATTTAAGGCACGGCCTCGGACTAATTCTTGTCCGTCAGATTACAGATGCACATAGCGGGACAATGAAAATTGAAAGTGAATACCAGAAAGGCTGCAAAGCCATTTTAAATTTTCCGATTGACGGAGGCAACTAAATAAAAGCAAAATTAGCAAGCCATATACCATATGGCATTGCCCTTGATGGAGGGTTCTTCCGACTGTAGCACATCTATTTTTCGTTTTTTACCGTTTTATCCATATGCAAACACGGAAACTCTGCATATTATCACGAAAACTCATATACAAACACGAAAACTCCATGCAGTTTCCGTGTTTATATCATATTCCCCGTATTTCAACAGCATTTTCCGTCAAGCAAATACCCTTTTCCGCAAAAGCCACCAATATCCTACACCCTTTTACCTTTCTGCCATATACTATCACGGAACCCCCGGACTTTTGCGTGAAAGTATACTTTTGCCTGATAGTACGATTTTTCCCCCTATCGCCATCTTTTCAGCGGCGTTAAAAAACACAAAAATAGGGGCCCACCACCCACCGTGATGAACCCCACCAGGCCTAAAAAACCTTGATTTTAAGCCATTCTTCAATACTTTTGCCTGCGAGTACCCAAATTCCTATGGCATCATTTGGAAATAGCCGCCTGTGCCGCTGTTATACTTTGATGACTTTTTACCCCGGGGTAAAACCTTGTTTTTGCGGAAATCAAGCGTCCGCCTGTTGCCGCCCGTCACCCGTGCATACTCATAAACGCTCATTTCCTCCCCGAACACCTTCATGGCAAGCTCCCGTTCTTCCGGCAGGAGGGAATCCATCGCATCACGGAGGACATCCAGCAGCATCCTCTTTTCCGCCAGTTCCTCCATGCTCTCTGCAAACAGTTCTGTCCGCATATCATTCTCTTTCCATTCCTCGTAGGATTCTTCCGTGTAGCCGTTCTGCTCCATCGCCTCCCGGTTCCTCTGCTCATGCTTTTTCTGCTGCCACCACGGCCTAAAGTAATTCCTATATTCTTCTTCCGTAACTTCCAGTGTGAATTCTTCGTTTCCAGATTTGACTGTGATCTTCCTAAAAGACATAAAGCGTTCCTTCCTTTACGGCTTCGTAAAGTTAGGAACGCTCTCATTCAGATGTGGGACTGGCTTTGAAAAAAAGGCAAAAAATGGCCCTGAGAAAGCTCTTTGTAAGAAATCTAAAATAATTCACTAGCTTTACTCCGGCCATTCGTGACTCGACACAATGCGGTCCCACTCGCTCGGTACATATTCAGTTATCCAGCATGGCAGACCTGCCAAGCCGCACAATGGAATTTCCATAAATTACCATTGATAACCTTAGTATGACCATAAAAGAAACGCTTTAATCTATAAAAGTAAAAATAGCAGGATACCTTCCTGCCATTCTTTCCTGCTATGTATATTTATCTTTTTCCATTCGGTTTCCAGTACACCTTTACTACCCTGCCGCAGTTAGGACATTTCAGTGACACAATGATCCATCCGGAACCCGTCTCCCCAATATCACAGGCCCGTTTCTTGCACCGTCTCTCCGGGCATTTCATTTTCCGGATAATACCACCTCCTCTCCCCCAAAATACATCTATTGCTATCTCCCCGCACCGATATGTAGAAAGGGAACCAGACAGGCATATGGTTCTATCTCTGCTTGGTTCCCTTTTATCGTTTGTGTATTATTGGTTTTCTTCCTGCTCCCCGATTCCCCAATCTGCCGGAAACCGGGGAAGCCTGCTCTCTGTGTTTTATTGGAGATATATAATGGATAGCCTTTTTCACTTTGTTTGATATGCTTTTTCTTTCAATTCATTGAAATCCACTATAATGGTCTTTTTTGTTGTAAAAGACTCTGTATCCCTCTCATCAAGAATACTGATACATATATTATTTCCATCAGAGATAGCATTACGAATGCTTTCATCTTGTGATAGATCTAAATTGGTTTCATATAGAGTATCAGAATAAACATCTAAAAGATAAAGCTCTCTGCCATTTCTTACAAAAAATCCATAATAATTATCCTGCGTATTTTTACCGTTATAAGCCATACGCAAACTAGGCAAATTAAGAAAGGTTTTTATCTGGTTATTTTCTATTTCCCCTATCGCACCATAATCTGAAAAATTCCTTATGTATATGTAACTGTCAAAACAATAAAATTCTACTATCCCATTATTGGAAACAAAATTTCTCAATTCAGAATCAAAGTACAGCTTACCAAGTAAATCATATTTTTTATCATCATAAATTTCTATATAAACATCATTTTCTGCTCCCATATTATTTACCAGCACATAAATATTTTCGTTGCTACAGGCAAATGTCGTTATCTGCTCACCTGTATTATCTGTAAACTGTTTTTCAATGCAGATATCCATATCCCCGGTATTCTCATTATATTTTCTGATATAAGTTGCTGTAGCCACATCATCTTTCATGGTGCTTAACATATAAATGTCTGTGTTCATTACAGAAACTGCGTCCATTGGATAAGAATTAAATTCGCTAAATATCATTTCAGATGTGTCAGAATCAGCGTTTACCATCAAAAGTTTATGTTCGTTTGTATTTAAGGTTACAGGCAGAATAACAGAATTATCAATCACTGTAGGTTTTCCACTTGAAATATAAAACTCTTCCACACTTACGATATCTGATTGCCTTTTTGAGGAAAGAACATATCGTCCAATTACCAATGCACCGTCATCATCAATATAGTTATAAACAACCGCATCATCCAACAAAGCAATCGGCGTATGATTATCGATATCTCCTATTTCATTTTCCTGACTGGAACACCCAACAAGCAAAGCCAGCATACAAACCACCCATAAAACCAATATAATCAATCTTTTCATAATATCTTGCCTTCCTGTTATGCTTTGGCTTTCTTTACAAAAACAGCTAAAAGAAAACTTTGCCATTCATGAAGCCTCTCCCCAATCTGCCGGAAACCGGGGAGAAGCCCTGTCCGGCGCAACTTTTGCGACCTCGCTTTTCCGCAGGGTGAGGAACTTATTTCCCATATAGACGTTCTGTGCCGCGTCCTGTTATCTCCATACAAAAACAGCCTTTCAAAAGTCACTCGTAATAATCTAACTGGTGGAAATTGTTAGGAAAAATGTAAAATTCCGTTCCTGTTTTCCCATCTATCTGCTTCCAGACAATCACTTTATAAGTCAGGGCTGTATAGGTCTGTGTCCCACCATCCTCATAGACCTTTTTAACCGGAATCAGTGACACGAAGGAATATTTGTACTTCACTCTCTTTCCAATCCTTCACGAACCCATTTTACATAAGCCCACTGACGTTTTGTACTATCAACCGTGTTCTTATCAACAGGTGTTCCGCATTCTTGATATACATAAAACTCATCAAAGGAACTTAGGTATTTATTTGCATAATATTTGCAGCCCTGCAAACCTGTGCCGTTTGCCTCTTCCTCTGTTATTTCTCCCATGCACTCCAAATCATCCGGAAGTTCAGATATTGGCATATCATATGCAATAAAATGTTGTTCTCTCATAATAAGTATCGGTGGCAAATCCCCAGAAACCACTTCTTCTTTATTTTTTAGAGTTGCTCCGCAACCAACCAAACCTAATGCACATACTAAGGTTAAAACTAATGCTACTAATTTTTTCATAAATATAACCACTCCCTATTAAAGTTATTTATATCATACATTACTTAACTGCACATTTTAAGGCACATAAACCATACACAAAATTGTATATTTATACACGCATTTTATCGGACACAATAAAGCGAACTGGGACAAATTAAATTACAATTCCCCAATCTGCCGGAACACCGGGGATGCCCGCCCTGCCTTGTCAGGCTGTGGCCTATCGGGGATATACGTTCACGAGGTTTTTGAAATCCAGTCGATTATTCAGATACCCCTGTTTATGCTTTCCTGTCAAAAGACGGCTTCTCCTCCAGATAATCCGGTAACTCCTCCAGCTCTGCCCCCTGGCCATTCTTTAGCGAGCGGTACTCATCAAAATAAATCCCATAAAACTCCCTTTCCTTTTCCCGTTCAGCCGGAGTCCTCTCACAAGCCCACCCATATCCCGAACCGAGATATGTCAGCACCTTTGTACCCTGATAGTAAATATCCGCGCCATATCCCCCGCTTGTCAGGATCGGGCAGGTCAGCGTTCCGCCCCCTGCCAGCGCAAGCTTCTTTTCGGCAAGGTTCTCCGCCCTCCCGTCTGCCGCCTCCAGGAAGTCAAGCAGCGTCAGTTCCCCGCTTCCGTGGCATTTCGGATTGCCGTTCTGTCTCTTCAGCGAATTTTCAGCCTGCCGGTACAACGCTCTCCTGTCGGGCGATACGTCAGATATGTATTCCGCACATAACCTCGCCCTCTGGCTGTGGATATACTCCAGTTCTTTCTTGCTCGTAGTCTCCGCAGCTCTCCGTGCCAGTTCCTTGATCTCATCAGCAAACTCGGCCTTTGATTTATTGCTTTTCCCAGCGCTTGGGATCAAAGACCAGTCAGGCCCTCTGCTGCTCAGTGACATACTGTGTTTCGTATTGGCCGAATTTAGTGTACTTGAAACCGAAATTCCCATGCGCCCACCTCACAATTCCTTTTCCTATCTGTGGCTCCTCTGTTGGTCAGAGCCGCCCTTATTCCCTTGTAATAAATCCAAGCAGATTCCCTGTTCTGCCGGAACGCCGGGGATGCCTGCCCTGCCTTATCAAGCTGCGGCTTATTCGGGATACGCAGCCGTGGGTCTTATAAAACTTTCTTGAACTGATATTTATACATATCGGAATACATATTGCCGGAGGACTTTGGTGTAAACCGGCCATCCAGTGCGCCCATATCCACCGCAAAACCGCTGTCCGCCACGGAGAACGCCCCATCCTTGAACTGGAACTGTGAAGTGAAATCGGGAATCCCCAAGTCTCCGCTTATCCTGATCTTCCCTATGATATCCACCAGCGCATCCTTCATCCGTTCTATCCTGGCATTGTCCTTTGTCTTATTGATCAGATCAGCCGCCTTGTCCGGCAGCCCTCCAATCTTCCCGTCAGGTGTTAGATAGAGATTTTCTAAGGAAATGTCCTCCCCTGTAACCCCTTTCAGGTAGCGCCGGACTTCCTGTATGTCCGTGGCATACCGGTATGTGTTGGAGGACAGGTCTCCCACGCTGTCCGCAATCCCTATGTAATACTGGTACATCCGGTCACCGTACTTTTCATCTATCAGCTTCTGCACCTGTTCCCGGACGCCCTCGTCCTCTATCCCATCCACGGACACATCCCCATTGCTCCCAATCCGTACCTGCATCCCTTCTATGTCATCACGGGAAATGCCCATGCTTTCCAGATCCTTTACGAAATCATCTGAAAAGCTGTTTTTCAGCTCCGCTTTATTCTGTGCCTTTTCCATGTCTTTCAGGTTGGCAAAAATCTTCACATACTCCAGTTCCGCATCGTTTAAGTCCTTCCCATCTGCCATGTCCTGCAGCAGTTCATCCACGGTGCGCCCGCCCTTATACTTCTTTTCTTCCGGCAGGCTGTCAAACTGTTTCTGGTGGAGCCGCTCCAGTTCTTTTATATAATTCTGCTCCGTCTCCTTTAAGACGGCATTATACTGATCAAGATATTCCCGCCAGTTTTCATCTTTCTGACTGTATGCCCCGTGGAGGTTCCCATATGCTTCCCTAACGGCATCAGTCTTTTCATGCTCCTTGTTTTCAGTAACATGGAAACTGATCTTATAATAATCATCCGGGGAAATCTCCTCCCCGTTTCCGTTTTCTACCTTGAAGCAGTATTGATTGGTATTGATATCCCAATTAGGGACGGTCAGCTTCTTCCGCCCCTCTCCGTCCCACTCTGCCTTCCCCACCTGATTGCCGTATTCGTCATACAGGGTAAGATCGTAATCACAGCCTTCCGGCATATCTATATAAACCTCAACGCCAAAGCAATTCCGCTGAAAGTTCATAAATGGGATGGAGAAGTTATAAAAATCCACATCCTTTTTATCACTGAGGCTTCCTTTCAGGCTGCTGGTCTCATCCTTGATCAGAAAATTCAAATCCAGGAATGTGCTGCCTTTGTCCTGATCGGAAACCTCATAAGTGGTATGCTGCCTGCGGTAAGTGTTATTGCTGCTGAGGGTACAGGTGTCCTCCCGCAGCTCCATGTTCCTGCGCATCTTCCCTTCAAAAAATGCCTCCGTCTCTTTTCCCGTCATGAAGTATACCGGCTTATTTCTGAAAGCCGCTCCATATGCAGAACCTTGTTCATTTACATTAGTTATTCCCATTGTCAGATCATCCTCCATTATTTGTTTTTACAAAAAGTCAGAATATCATTGATCCACTTCCCATACCGCAGATACCCGTCCCAATTTCCAAGTGTTTTCATATCGTTCATAAGCTCGTGCGCCATTGCCATATAATCTGCTGTCTCATGGTAGGAGGCAGTGCCCGATTTATCCTTCATAATAGCCATACTCAGAAAATTGCTGTCTGATTTATTCCCGGTATGCGCGTTTAAAGCAAGCAGCTCCGTATAAGAGCAGCTATTCGGATTTACTTTGCTTACATCCACTGTCTGCTCATATTCATTTCCGTTTTTATCCATTCCTTTTACAATATAAAACGGATTTTCCTCCGAATAATCATCCGCCCTGTATACATTTGCACTTTCCCCTGTTTTCGCATCATAGATAGAAAATAATGCGTCCGGGGCAATATGTACTACATTTCCTGTTGATTTCACATTTGCCCCGAAATTGCCCTTCGCATTGTTTTCTGCCTTTCTTGTTCCCTGCCATGCCTGATATCCTGCTGCCCCTACTCCATTTACATTCATTTTTCAAATCCTCCATTGTTATGCAATCCATCTGGCAATCAGAAGCGTTCCTGCCTTCTGTGCCATAATATATCCTACAATTTCTCCAGCTTCTCCAAAAACGCCCTGTAAAATTCCCCTTCTTTGATACGGGCCTGCTGAACCTCTATGCTCCTTGGCGTATATACCCTTGGATGCTCCAAATCGTACAGCGCATTTTTCGTTGCCTGGATCGCAGATTCCACCGTGCTTCCAAGGATGTCAAAATTCTCCGTTTCACCTTTAAGCTGTTTATTAAGCCTCTGCACCATCATCTGCGATATGTGGCTCATCATTCCGTTGCCCCGGATTCCCATGCCATTCGCATTTACTTCTTTCGCCGCCTCCATCCACGCATCCTTCACTTCCTGCGGGGCGTTCGGCCCGACCATCTCAAAGGCTTTCTCATCTTGGTCGGCTGTCTTTCCCTGCGCCGCCTTTTCTTCCACCGTTTCCATGAATCCCACAGCCCCGGATTCCGCGCTTCTTCCTGTCTTTCTTGCCGTGTATCCTGTCAGCGGATATCCCGCTGTTCCTATTCCGTTAATGCCCATTTCAGTCCTCCATTTCTTTTTTATGGCAGCCCCTCTGTCGGTCAGAGCCGCCTCTGCTCTCTCGTAATAAGTCCGAGCAGTTCAGTGCCTCCATGCAGACATGCCAACTAACTTCCCCTGTCAAATCCCATACCGGCCTTCACCTCCTCTCCCAACTCCTCAATTTCCCCAATCTGCCGGAAAACCGGGGATGCCTGCCCTGCCTTGTCAGGCTGTAGCTTATTGGAGATATGCAACCGATGGAATTTATTTCTTATTCATAAAATCCCAATATGCCTGCATACTGTACTGATAATATGCCGCCGTCTTTTTCTGGAGCAACAGCTTCATGTCGCCGATCTGCATCTGGAACATATCCATGAAATCTGTCCTGTCATTTAATCCCATAGCCCCGGCTTCCATCGGAAGGGAAGTAAATCCCCCCAGCTTCTTTACCCCCATATGTGCTTCCAAAGCACGCATCTCCACACCAGTCGCTGACTTGGGATTTATCTCGTTGATATGTATGGTCTTTTCAAATTCATTCCCATTCTCATCAACACCCTTTGCAATGATTGTCGGATCATCCTCTGTTGAATCTTCCGCATACTTAAGATAATAAGACAGCCCTGTACCGTTCCCTCCTGTCCACAACATATCTTCATCTGTAAAAATATTATAGACTTTTGGAGTATCTGCCACATTGTTTACCTGCTCCGCAAAACTCCTTTTTACCGCATTCTGCTGTGCCTTTCTTGTTCCCTGCCATGCCTGATATCCTGCTGTCCCTATTCCATTTACATTCATTTTTTCAAATCCTCCGCTATTGTCATTTATTCAATACTGTGGCTGGGAGTGATATGTTTCCACCCCCAGCTACGCTGTGCCAGTCTGAATATGTAAAGCATCACTGTTCTACAGAAAACATAGCTTTCTGGATATTTTTCTGCCAATATGAGCTGTCAAAATAGTTCCCGCTTTTGGGCCGATTACTGAACATATTCATGATCATGTCATAAGTCATGGATGACGTATCTATAAACAGTTCCTTTCCGTCCTTTGATTTAATCGCTGTACCGTTTGTTCCCACATAGGCAGTTGTATTGTCATCAAGGTGCTGTATCGTTCCTGTCATTTCCGCGAACTTTTTCAGCCACGACTCTCCCGTTTCCTTGCACATTTCCTTAAATTTCTTAGCATCCTCCCCCGTCATATAAGGGTGCTTCCCATCCCTGACATACCATGAAAAACCTGTTGCTTTGTCCGTATATTTCGGATCTGTTGCCGCCCATTCTTCCAAGGTCTTATCTCCATACCACACTGTCAGCCCGCTGTCATTTGATACGGTGTTTTCCTCCTGCCCCATTATTGGATTTGTTGATTTAAGTGCGTCATATATATCCTGCACATTGGCATTCTGCCTTGCACTTCCGGGAGCGGATTCCTCTGCCGCCTGTTTCTGCGGGTAGAACTGTCCTGCCCTGCTCCTATTGTATCTATTCGCTGATACATTGTTCTGATAATAATTCTGTCCTATTCCATTTACGTTCATTTTTCAAATCCTCCATTGTCATCAATTATTTTGATAGCAGCCCCTCTGTCGTTCAGAGCCGCCCCTGCTCCCATGTAATAAGTCCGAGCAGTTTATGCCTCCATGCGGACATACAACCTAACTTCCCCTGTCAAACTTCATGACAAACACCCCCTTTCGCTGCCATCCGCTAATAATACGAGCCAGCCTCCAAAAAAGTTTCATTTCTATCACCTACATCCGCCCCTCGCCTCCGGGCAGACCGCAGAGGCAAAGCATTATGCGCCTCTGCGGAATAGGGTGTAAGCAACATCTCTTTATGCCTTTATGTCAAAACTGCCCCCTGTGGGTGACGATGTGCCGGATACCGCCGCAACAATATTCTGTGTAATGCTTTTCACATCCGTGCCAGTGGCAGACACCGTGAACGTACCTTCCATCCTCTCTTTTCTTTCTGCCCGCCGTTCCGCTGCCTTTTCTTCCTCCGCCTTTTTCTCCTTGCGCCTCTCGGCAGCCTTTTCCTCGGCGGCTTTCTTCTCTTTTGCCCGCCGTTCCGCATTTTCTCTGGCTATTTTCCCATCGGGGTCATTTGTGCCGGAAGAAATTCCCGTTATATTCCCATTTGCATCAATCTCATAGGAAATACTCGTCAGTGTTCCCTGCGCATGGGATACCGCATAAGAGGCGCAGTCCGGCAATGCCGCCAGATTTTCTTCCAGATACTTTGCTTTTTCCGGGTCGTTCATACATTTCTTCAGGAAAGCGCCCGATACGGATACCGTTGTCGGAACGCCCTGCATGGAAGTTGTACCCGAATTCATATAGCTGTACTTGCCCTGCAGGTATTTGGAATAGTCATTGACATTGCTGTACCCCGTCTTAATCTGCTCCGATTTTGTTCCCCCGGTTGGGGTTTTCAGTTCCACCGTGCTTGTCGTCACATTTCCTTCCTTTGCAGTATTTGTGTAGCCTTTCCCATAATCGCTGTAATTGTTTGTGATCTCCATTGACATAATAATCATCCTCCTTCAAAAAATCTTACCTGCGGTCCCTCTGTCATTCAGGGCCGCCCATGCCCCCTTGCGGTAAGTCCGGGCATGATCTTCCTTACTTCAAAATGCCCGCCGCCTCATATGCTGTAATCGAAACCGCCTTTTTGGTCATGCTGTCCTTATAATATCTATCGTCCGTTTCCTGCTCCATCAGCCTGCGTTTCAGGGCGCTCTCCTCATTCAGCCGGGCATATTCCTCACGCCTTTTTTTCTTTGCCGCCTGCTCCGCCTCAAACTGGCGCATTTCTTCTTCTGTCGGACCGGTAATATTTCCACCGTGGCTGGAAGCCCGGAAACGTGCAATCTCCCCATTTTCATCCAAAACAATCAGATGGGAGCATATCCTTCCGGGTACTTGGTTTGTTGCAATAAAACTCTCCACTCTAGCCATGACCTGTTTTGCCAGTGCCGGATCATTTTTCATTTTTTCTTCCAATTCCGGCGGTACGACAATCGACTTCTGCCCGGCGATTGAGTGGAGCCTTGACTGTACCCCGGATGAATCCATCGCAGGATTCGCCCCATTCGGTTTCCAATTCACGGCGGATTCGTCCAAATCATTACGGAAAAATTTCTCAAATGGGAAATCATTCCTCTCCCATACCCCCTGCGGAATATCGGACGCATCTGCCGTATGGTAGTACGCTCCGGGAAACCTCGCCTGCCACATATCCTTAAAACTCATTCCCGATACATCCGACTGCTCCGCAGCTTTTGCCGCCGCAAGTTCCGCAAAACTCACGCCCCCGCTCTTGCCTGCCGCATTCTTCCGGTACTGCTCCGCCAGATAGTATCCTCCCAATTTACCTGTTACTCCGAAATCCATCTTCCTCTCTCCTTTCATTTTTCATCATCACGGACAGGATGAACACCCTGCCGTTTACCTTAAAATCCATTGTTCCCTGGTATTTCTCCGCTGTGCTTCTGATGTTAATAAGCCCTATCCCATGATTCTCCCTGTCCGCCTTGTCCGTCACAGGGAACTCATTCTGCGGTCTCCTCACCACCTTCCCGTCAAAGCTGTTCTCCACTTTCAGGAAAAACAGCTCCCTCTTTTGGAATGAACTGATGCGGATAAAGGCTTCCTCGCCCGGTTCTTTCGCTTTCAGTTTCCGGCACGCATCCATTGCATTGTCCACCGCATTCCCTAAAACAATGCCGATATCATAGCTTTGGATGAACAGTTTTTCAGGGAACTGCAGCCCATCCACATCCATCCGCAGATCCGGCACCGTACCTGCAATCTCATGGTATTTCATATTCAGCAGGGTATCCACAACCGTATTCCCTGTCTTAAAACGGAATTCCAGTCTGTCCATCGTCCGGCTCAGTTCTTCCAGATATGCCTGCAGTCCTTCCTCTTTCCCCGCTGCAAGCTGCATGATGACGGAGATCGTATTCTTCATGTCATGCCTCATCCCCCGTATCCCGGAATAGACGCGCTCCATCTCCCCCATATGCTCCTGCAGGCTGCTGACCTGTTTCTCCAGAATAATCCGGCTGCTCTTTTCCCTGTTCCAGCAGATCATGTCCTGAAAGAGTTTTACCCCAAACATAACGGAGAATAGTAACAGCAGCAGGATAACAGGCATTATGACCATCAGAGACGGATATCTGTCATACAGCGTCTCCGGCACTCCGTTTTCCGCCGTGTCAATCGTAATACGCAGTAAAGTACATACCATCAGGCCGGTCAGCCCCGGTGTGAGGATGAACAGCAACTCCGTCCTGTGGACGGCATAGTCCTTTTCCCGATAATCCTGCACAACCTTTCTCAGAGTAAAATAAAGCACCGTTGCACCAATCACGCAAAACAAAATCTGGTTCCCTATGAGAGTAATGCTTACAACAAAATTATAAAATTCCAATGATGAGATATATCCGTTCCCCAAGCACCAGTCCCAAAGCCGGAACAGTTGGTTTCCTAATTCAAAAAGCATGTGTGCAAGGAAAAAGCTCATTTCCCCCACAGCCATAAAGGTGACTATAAGAAATAAGGCTATCTTTCCCAACGCCCTATAAAAGACCAATGCAGTCACCGATACGATGCACAGGATCACTGCCAGCCTTGTGAAAACCCAAAAACTCGTATAGCCCTTTGGTAAAAAAAATCCCGTCCCTAACCGCAGGACCCCATACAGTGCTGTGACTGCCAGCACGCCTATCCGCCGGTTCCGTATCCTTGTTTCCAGAAATCTCCCAAAGAAATACTGCAGGCAGTATCCCTGGAACACGGCAGAAAACACTTCCAGCAGGCCGCTCGCCACTTCATACACAGGACACCCCTCCATTCTGCAAATACCACATATACACCTTTACAAACTCATTGTGCCTTTTCCTTGTCAGGTAGACCTTCTCACCGCTGGAAAGGAAAATGCTGTCAGCATCATACCTCGCTATGTGCGCCATATTTACCAAGTACCCCCTGTGGCAGCGGTAAAACCCATCCCCAAGCTGCCCTTCCAGTTCATCCATCGTGGCATAGGACTCTATGACGTCCTCCATGTCCGTGGTATGGATTTCCACCTTCTTCCCCCTGCTCTCAATATACAGGATACTGTTCAGCTTAAGCGTATACCCCTGGTTCTTCGCTCGTATGAATATCTGCCGCTCCTTCTGCCCCTTCCTTTTCCCGGCTTCCTTCGCCGCCCTGTCAAGCACCTCCATGAATTTCTGTTCCTCAATCGGCTTTAACAGGTAGTGGAATGCCGACACGTCAAAAGCCTCAAACACATATTCCCTGATTCCCGTAATGAAGATGACCACCGCATCCACGCCGGACTGCCGGAGTGTCCTCGCCGCCTCAATGCCGCCCATGCCCTCCATCTGTATGTCGAGGAATATAATATCAAAATCCTTTCCCGCCGCAAGCAGCCCTTCCCCCGTGGCAAAACCGCTTATATTAAAATCAGGATTCCGCTTTTTTATGAAACCACTAATCTGCTCTCTGATGGCTTCCTCATCATCGACCACTGCTATATTCAAAATTCATCACCTCGGATTTCTGTTTCAGCCCCACTTAATTTATCGGCAGATTTTCTGTTATTTTGGGATGCAGGGAACGAAAGGCATATAAAATGGAACGAAAGGCATAAATGCAGTACGGAAATTTCAAAATCAGCCCTAAAGTTTTTCGCCATTCGTCCGATATGGTGGAAACGCAAACCACCGTGTAAGCATATTACCTCTTATTTCCCCGCTTTCCAAGTAATTTCCGTTATCAGGCCGCCTTGCCTGCCTGGGAAAAAAGCAGACCGCCGCATATGGTAGATGAAGGCCATTGTGCGGCAGTTTGTCTTTTGTATGGTTCCTTTCTTACTGCTCCTTATCCTATGTAACTTAAGGTTTATTTCTCTTTGTCATATACCCATATACTTTTAATCTGATTTTCAATCTCACTGAATGCCCATCTCCTGCCGCTCCTTGCTACACAGTTAGGATCGTTTACCATAAATCCTTCGTTATCATACCCATATATGACAATGTAATGACCGGATATTGTGAAATCCCCTTTCCCCATAGCACATATGATGATTCCGCCATTATCAAGCACTGCCCTCATATTATTTGCACTTGAGCTTATGGATGAGACTTTAATGCCATACAGCTTTGGTAAATCCTCCATCAAGGCCCATGATGTGCCGGTTCCTTCCACATAATATCCATTTTCCACACTGTATGCGGCGATTTTGTCTGGAGTGTACGATTCATCTTTAGCTTTTGTGTATTCTACTTTTCTGGCGGTAGAAATATTCAAAAAGAAAGTTTATAATTTTGTAAATGTACAGGGAATATCATTCCTGAAATGTCGTCTTTATAAGTGAAAGCTTTCAAGAACATAATTCTTGCGGAGGGGGATTGAAATGGAGGACTTACAAATCATTAGCTTATATTTTAAGCGTGATGAAGCTGCAATTTCAGAAACAGCAACGAAATATGGAGCCTTTTGCCACAGGATTGCATTGAACATACTGTCAACAAGTTCCGACGCTGACGAATGTGTTAATGATACATATTTGCGGGCTTGGAACTCAATACCACCACAGAAGCCCGACAAACTTGGCGCATGGCTTGGTAAAGTAGTCCGAAATATCGCTTTTGACCTTTGGAAGAAAAATCACCGCCAAAAACGCTATGCGGGCATGGAGCAGCTTCTAAATGAGTTGGAGGACTGCATACCGTCCCCTGCTACTGTTGAACACCAAATTGAAGAACAAGAGTTAACCAACATCATAAACACATGGCTTGCGTCATTACCGCAAAATGACCGTATTCTTTTCATGCGTCGTTATTGGAATGGTGAAACAGTAAATACACTTGCACAAGAAAGCGGTATGTCCCCGGCAAATATGGCGAAGAAAATGTACCGACTTAGGCAAAATCTAAAATCCAAACTTGAAAAGGAGGGCTATTCCCTATGAAAGAAAAGGAAATCTCAAAGCTGTATAACAGCATTACGAATGTCGATAATCAGTTTATTGAGGAAGCTCAAACAAAGACGAAGAAAAAGAATGGTTGGCTCAAATGGGCGGCTATGGCGGCTTGCTTATGCGTAGCTTTGGTAGCCGGAGTGCTTTTCAAAATTTCTGTTCCAGACGTTATCATTGCGCCGGGCTTTTTGACAATCACAGTGTATGCCGCTTCATCAGATGAAGAAATAACCATGCAGGAAGGTATAGGGTTGCCAACAGATTATAAGTGGAGCCTTGCTATGAGCAGCCGACCGGGACTTCCATTAAAACTATCCGTTACGGAATACGACGATTTAAGTTTTGAAGTATCAGTTGATGGCGGGACATTGCTTCTTTGGGAGGGCAACAAAATAACATATTTAGGCTCATCGTTCAACACTAGAAATGATACTACTGTATATTGGACTAACCTATCTCGAACAGGCGAGAGCGATTTTGAACGGTATATGGGAACTACGGCATATATCAATATCATAATTCACGAAGGAGAAAACATTGTTGGATATGCTGTTGTTGAAATATACACAAATGACCTTGAAAATGAACCTGCACAGACTTACTCTGCCAAGTTGCTCAAGTCAGTATCTTTCCCAAAAGCTAATGGGGAATATCAAAAGATAACCGCTGAATATGTAGCAACTGAAATGGAACAAATCAAAAGCGAAACACAAGCTGGACAAAGGTAAAACAACTACAATTTATCGAGCAACACCTTAAAATCCAAGTGCAATTTTATAAGGGCAGCCGACGTTAATTCGACTGTCCTTTTTCTATACCGCAGATAGAAAGGAGCGACAATGACAAGAAAGAAAACACCACAGACCATTGAAGAATAAGCTCCTTGCTGTCTTTTGTTATTGAAGCGAAGCCATATGATGTATAATCTCGTCATAAAAATCACCCTGATTACCATTCCTGACACATGGCCGGCCTACTCTTCCTTCATCCAAGAAATATATTTTCTTACAGTAACTTGCAATATGAGGATCATGTGTCACTAATACAACTGCCTTATCCATGCCTTCCATGTTGATGTCAAGGAACACTATGCTGCATTCCCGTACATATCCCATATCCGCATACAGCTCTTCGCCAGAGCCGTATTCCCTTATCTCAAAATCATGCCCGCAGGCTTCCAGCAGCGCCCGTAGCGCGCCCCTGTCCTCCCTGCTGTCATCACAGACCGCTATCTTCATCGCATTTCCCTCAATTCTGTGTTTTTCTCCACTATAAATTATATCGGATTATGGGGTATCCTATCAAATCCCATTGCACGAAACTCCCATAAATTGCACGAAATGACTATAAGCGCACAGCCCATACTGGCCGTGTAAGCATATTACCTCTTATTTCCCCGCTTTCCAAATCAGGCCGCCCGGCCTGCCTGCGGAAAAGGCAGACCGCCGCATATGGCGGATGAAGGCCATAGTGCGGCGGTTTGTCTTTTGTAGGATTCCTTCATTTCTATGAGCCAATTATTCCATTCGTAATCTGCACAATTTCATCTGCCTCATTTGCCAAATATTTACTATGTGTAACAACGATTACGCATTTCCCCAACTCATGCGCAGTCTGCCTTAATAACTCAATAATTCCCTCTGCCGTCTGTTCATCCAGATTCCCGGTCGGCTCATCTGCCAATAAGACTTTTGCATTGCTTGCCAGCGCCCTTGCAATCGCTACACGTTGCTGTTGCCCACCGGACAGCTTCATTACATTTCTTTTCCATGCTTCCTGTGGGATATTCACTTTTGTAAGCAGTTCCCCCGGCTTATCTGTTCCTCCCAGCCTTACGTTTTCCTCCGTGGTGAGATAATCAATCAGGTTATACTCCTGAAAAACTAAGGATACATGGTTCTTTCTGTGATAATTTAAACCCTTCGCAAGGATATCTTCCCCTTCATATAGAATGGTGCCTCCTGTTGGGCTGTCAAGCCCTGCCAGCAAAGATAAGAGAGTCGTTTTTCCGGCTCCGCTGGCCCCGATAATGGCATAAAACTTTTTTTCTTCAAACCGCACAGAAATATCGCCTAAAACTTTCCTGTCCTTTTGGGATTTATATACATATTCTATATTTTTTGCTTCTAATATCATTTCAACTGTCCTCCTTACCTTATTTACACCTGCGCGCATAAACTGTTTTATAAATCCTGCAGGATATCCTTGGGATTTCTCTTCAATATGCCAATACCCGATACACATACAGATATCACAATAAGCAGGGCAATGCCCGAAACATCCTGTATTAACATCCCGGAAGTAATTTCTGCCTGCACGCCCACCACATTCTGCCCTGATTTTTCATATGACAATGCCACTTTCCCTTCATCCAGTAAATCCTGTTCTCCCGCACTCTGTACCTGCTGTTCTACCAGATAATCCGCCGTCAGGCCTGACACTCCCGGTGCCGCCAAGAAGGAAACCAACACAGCCACTGCTGCAATCATAAGTGCTTCTGCCATGATCTGGGCCAAAATCCGTATTTTTGAAGTTCCCATTGACAGCATGATTCCAATTTCCCTATTCCGGCTTTTCATCCAGAACTGAAAAATTAGGAACAGGATAATCAGGCCTGCCCCTGAAATTACCCAGACTAAAATTCTGCTGTACTTCTCCATTTCATTAAAATTTGCGGACAGGGTATTCATATTTCCGTTATTGTCAATCAGGTCATACCTTTCCCACGCTATATCTACCCCCATTACACTTATCTTTACAGCTTCATATTCATCCACATCTGCAATCTTAAAATATGCCTTTTCATATAATGGGTCGCCTGCCTTTCCATCCACCTTTTCAGGGAAATCCAAATCCGTAAAAATAATATTTTCAGACCGGTAAGTATCCCCATACATATAAGGAGCTATAGGTTGGTTTACCCGATAGATACCGACAACTTCTGCTTCATAAATCATAGGATCCTCTTTATCCCGGCAGTTGCCAAAACTTATTCTGCTTCCAATTTCTAATTGGTTTTTATCTGCAAGCTCTGCTGAAATGACACAGACATCCTTTTCACCTTCTTTAATCATTCTGCCGTCCATGATAAAAGCATTTCCCGAAAGAAAATTGGAATCCATGGACATATCTTTGTTCCCGACCAGCGACACGCCTCCAAGGTCGCTATACTGATCCATATCCTCGTCCTCAATGCGGATAAAACCAACTGGTCTTGCAGCCGTTGTAACTGTTGTAATATTGTAATCGGCAATCCCTTCTGTACCCGCTATTTTTTCGATATCCTCCACTAACAGGGTTTCAAAAGAATTATCCGTCCATGTTCTCCAGCTTTCTACTCCGTTTATTGTAATTTTTTCTTGATGGTATCCGCCCAGGCTGCCTTCCTTATGATCAAGCTGCCTTGATAACTCATCAATCCTCCGATGCCGGTCTGCCTCATTTTCTTCCAGCAGAAGCCCTGCCCCGACTGCCTGCCTTGTATTATCCTGCATCTGAACAGTTGCTTTTCCACTGCTCATTCCAGCCAACAGTAGCAGGCTGATGGTAAATACAGTTACAAACAGCAGGATGCTTTTTACAGGTTTTCTGATAACAGAACGCCATGCCAAACTAAAACCTCTCATTTACTATCCCTCCATTTTTGATAAAATGTCTTTTGGGTTTGCCCTTAAAATGGGCAGCAATGAAATACAGACAGCAATAACCGCTATACAGCCTCCTGCAAAGAACATTGCTGCAATATCCCCTGCCTGTAAGGAAACTGACAGGAGAACTGCCGTATTTTCTTCCATGAGCAGTTCCTTCATAATTCCTGCCATCCCACTTCCTATTACACAGGCGCCAGATACGGACAAACAAAAGACGGCCGCCGTTTCCATAAAAACCTGCATAAGAATATCCGTTTTCTTTTTTCCCATACTGATAAAAACAGCAATTTCCCTTTTTCTCGACCTCATCCACATACAGAGTAATATTGAAGTAATTGTCACCCCTGCAGCCAGCGTGAATACCAGCATAAGTTTCATCACACGGACTATCCTGTTCAGCGGCACCTCCAGCTGACGATATAATATATCAGCAGTGGTGATCTCCACTCTGCTGCCCAAAAAATCTTTTAATTCCTGTACCAGAACATCTATCTGATCCGGTTTTTTGGTATATACCGCTATCTTACGGTAACCCGCATTATCGAATAGCCCCGTATAGGATTCATTGTCAATAAAAATCTGGTTTTCGATACGGTTTACCGCCGGCAGGGTATCCATCTGGTTTCTCTCACTTCCCGCAACAAAAACACCTATGATCTTTACATTGATCACACTCCCTGTTTCTGTCCCGACTTCCATCTCATCCCCTATTTCAAGACCATTTGCATCCGCCAGCGCAAAATTGATCACAGCCCCTTTCCCAGAGCCCTCCGTAATCATATCCCCCTTCATCAGGCGGTATCTTAAGTCACTAAAGGCGCTGTCACGTTCCAGCTCATCATAAGACAGCAGCGTTACCTTCCAGTTATTTTCTTCCTCGGAATCACTGTTCGTAATGGGATTAAAATTAACGGGATAAACGGCACTGTCAGCCATGCGGTTGACAGATATCACTCCATCCATATCCCGGATTTTCCTGACCTCATTTTCCGTAATAAATCGGTCACTCCCCTTCACTTCCAGTACCGCCTTGGTCCCCATCTTTTCCTGCATAGTAATCCGGGAATCCTCTGTGGCATGCAGAATCATGTAAGAACCCAGGATCATGCTGTTTATGAACAGCAATACCAAAAGTAAAATAAATGTTTTAGACTTCTTCCGGCATAAATACCGGAAGGCAAGCTGATAGAATTTCAAAATGAATACCTCCTGTTGTTCAGGCTGTTCTATGGCATATGATAACTTTTGTAGCCGTTACATGATGTGTGTCCTCAAAACTTCCATAGATAATAACACTTGACTGTTTCTTAATGTCAGCTACAGATGCCTGCTCCAATTCTGCAGTCCCGGTAGAAGTATAGATAGTTGCAATCTGAACCACACAGCCCTCCTGATATGTCACCACTACATTTGTATCTTCACTTTCATACCCAGGTGCGGCAACTACGCCAGTTTTTCCGTCATCTTCTGTTGTGGCGGCACTTACTGTACAGCTGCCATCCGAAAATTCCACAACGCTCCCTGTGATAGCCGCTGATGAATACAGGCTGTCTGCATCCACTTTCTCAACTGTACCATTATCTGTGGTATTACTCTGGTTCTCCTGCGAAGCATCCGCTCCGTCTGTTCCATCCCCATCCGGCAGGGAACTGTCTTTGTTTTCCTGGCTGCTATTGCCATCCGTATTATCTGCTTTAGGAGCAATGTTATCATTTTCATCTGAATGCATATCCTCGTCATCAAATATGCTGCTTTGATACTCTGTTGCAGGCATATCCCCCACCCCTGTCTTTTCATCTGCGCCAATGCCACACCCCGTAAGAGCTGATATGCACAATCCAATTACTAAACCTTTCCACATTTTTTGATTTTTCATAATAAAAACTTCCTTTCTACTGTTTTTTTCATTTTAACTGCAAAGTCCTAAAAAAGTCTTGTAATTGGAATCGACTTAAACGTCACTTTTTATAGGATTTTTATAGAATTATCTGCTATACTGAATAGAAAAGAATAACCCGCAAATGGAAAAATGTCTTTCCAGCCATATGTGGAGCGACACCATGGAAAGAGGATTTGATATCATGAAAATACTATTGCTTGAAGATGATATAGAACTTTGCAGTTCCATACAGGATGAACTGCAAAAAGCCGGATATATAGTTGACTGCTGCTATGATGGGGAAACAGCCATGATCCATGCACTGAATATAGAATACTGCTATGACCTGGCAGTCATTGACCGTATGCTCCCCATCATTGACGGAATGACAATTATTAAGGCCATGCGCCGGAAGGGAATTGCAATTCCTGTCATTATTATTACGGGGATGTCAGAACTAAATGACAGGATAGAGGGACTGGACAATGGTGCAGATGACTATCTGGTAAAACCTTTTCATATCGCAGAACTGCTTGCCCGCATCAGAGCGCTGACCAGGCGTCCCGCCGAAATAAAACAGGAAATGCACATTTGCTTTTCCGATCTGTCTTTCAATCAGATGGAACGTATCTTGTCATGCGGCAAAAATTCCCTGCTTTTAACTGCGAAAGAGTCCGAGGTACTGTCTGCCTTTATAAACCACCCCCAATCCCTCATTACCAGAGAGCAGCTGATATACAAAATTTGGGGAACCGATACAGACATCGTACCCGGAAACGTGGATAATTATATTTCTTTTCTCAGGAAACGGTTACGGGAGATAGGAAGCTGCTGCGAAATAAAAACGGTTTACGGATCTGGCTATAAATTGGAGGGCAAAAATGCTGGAGCATTTATATAAAAAACTTCATCTTATTTTTATCAGTTCCATTATGTCCATCATAACCGTCATTATTGGGATTTTATGTAATGATTTCATTGATAATAAACAGCAAAACGATAGTATTTTTTTCGGACGGCTTTCTATGTTAATGATTTATGAACTGGAAAATCCGGAAAAAAGCCCTCAAACGGTTATCAAGCCCTACGAAGATAACTATTCCATTTTTGCCGTTCTAAAGGATGCACAGGGAAATGTGATTTATCAAAGCCCTCTCTCATTTCCAACCGATATAACCTTTTTATTAAGTCAATTTACAGAGAAGGCAAATGTTGAATCTGTCACAGCATTGGATCAGACAAAGGCTACAACACAAGGCGGGGTTTTATCTTTTTCCGGTAGTTCACATGATAAATATTGGGGAATACCGGCTGTTGTCATTGACAAAAACGGAACCCTGTTTTATCTGAGCCTGCTGCACCGGCAAAAGACAATTTTTGAACTGATAGGGAAACAACTGCCTTTTTATATACTGCTATGGGTTATCTCCTTATTCTGTATCATAATTGTAAGCCGATTTCTGCTGAAACACGCTATAGAACCAACCGAAAAAGTATTACAAAGCCAGAAAGGTTTTATTGCCGCTGCCTCCCACGAGCTAAAAGCGCCGCTTGCAGTCATACTTGCCAACAATGACAAAATAAATAGATTAAGCGACGGCATACCGGATATTAAAAAGGCCGCAAATATTATAGATGCAGAAACTATGCGAATGTCAAAGTTGATTAAAGATATGCTTTTACTGGCCTCCTCAGATTCCGGAACACGCAATATCAATAAAACAATGGTAAATATTGATACTTTGCTGATCGCCCTTTATGAAGCTTATGAACCGATATGCGGCCAAAAAGGAATTCCTTTAGATGCAGATTTTATGGATATCCACTTTCCCGTACTATACACAGACCGGGAATACCTTTTTCAGATCTTAAGCATTTTTATGGATAATGCCATTTCTCATTCTGAAACGAAAGCATCAATCCAAATAAAAGCCACTCTGTCACGCAAGGCTATAACTATTTCTGTTATTGATCACGGACAGGGAATCTCTGCCGAGGACAAACCTTACATTTTTGACCGCTTTTACTGTGCCGATAAGTCACATACGGATAAGTCACATTTTGGTCTTGGACTAAGCATAGCAAAAGAGTTGGCAGAATTTTTGTCTGCGGATGTCGGGATAAAGAATACAGAAGGTGGTGGAGCTACTTTTTTTCTTACACTTCCGTTAAAATAGGAGCCCCAATCGCCTATTGAATAATGAGCAGGAAAGCAAGTTGCGCCAACTTTGTTTATGGTATTGCTTTCTGCTTACTTTAAAATAATGTTCCACACCAAGGGGGCTTATATCATCTTAAATTAATGGTATTATACACAAGCGGCCCTTTTCCTTGTTTCATCAATATTCCATTCTTTTTTATCGTTCTTCTGTATACTATCACGCAAAACTCCATATTATCACGGAAACTCATATACAAACACGAAAACTCCATGCAGTTTCCGTGTTTGTATCATATCCCCCGTTTTTCAACAGCATTTTCCGTCAAGCTAATACCCTTTTCCACAAAAATCGCCAATATCCTACCCCTTTTTACCTTTCCGTTTTATACTATCACGGAAACCCCTGACTTTTGCGTGAAAGTATACTTTTGCCTGATAGTAGGATTTTTTCCCCAATCGCCATCCTATCAGCGGCATCCAAAAACATGAAAAAAGGGTCCACCATCCACCGTGATGAACCCCACCAAACCTCAAAATCCCTTGATTTTAAGCCATTCTTCCATACTTTTGCCTGTTAGTACCAAAAATCCTATGGCATTATTTCTGAATAGCCGTCTGTGCCGCAATTAGACTTAGTGGACTTTTACCCCGAGGTAGGCGATTTACTTCTTTTACCCCAACCTATGAGAAATTTATTCAGCCCAAGTCTCAATTCAGCCAATCGGCAAATTGCGCTTTTATAAGGCATACCATACTTTGCATTTGCCATCTGATGGCTCTGTCAACCTACTGTCTTTCGCATAGTCCGCAATATCTCTTTCCATTGCCTCCTGATTTATTATCTCAAAATTCATTTTTTTGCTATTCATCATTCTTCTTTAAGATTCTTGCTATTTCTGTTTTCAATTCCGGAAGATCATGCTGTATAGTTTCCCATGCTGACTAACAGTCCAGATTTGAATACTGATGTGCAAAAATATCCCTGATTCCACACCATTCTTTCCACGGAACAACTTTTTCCTGCATTCTCAACTCCTCTGATATTACTTTGCATAACTCCCCTATCTGCAAAATACACATACAGCAGGCATTTTAAAAAACCGAATTGCTCAAAAAATTATTGTAATCGTTATCAAACATATCACATGCTTCATCTAACTGACTACAATAGTCCAAAATTTTTTTGAGGATAATTATATCTTTATTCTTCATACAATAATATCTCCGTTCCGTCTATTTCTTTCCTGAAATCATCCTCAATGCCTGCAGTGGTAACCAAATCAACTGAAAGGTTCAATGCCTCCTGAACCATCTGGCGCATCCCGGAAAGTTTAAGCAACGACATAGACTTTCCTTTTTCCACAAGTAAATCTACATCGCTTTTCTCATTTGCCGTACCTTTTGCATATGAGCCAAACAGATATAATCTCTTTACCCCATAGGCATGTGCGATAGGAACAACAATTTTCTGAATTTCACTAATATCTGGCATGCCAAATCACCTCCATGACTTAGTGTTGAAGTAATATAAAAATAACGGGGAAATTCCCCGCCGTTCGATGAACCAGGGTCTTTCGACCAGCCCAACCAGTGTTGCGCTACCAGCTTATTTATATTTTAATATTAATGAAAATATATCCTATTGTCAATCTTGTTTAGAAAAATATGCAAGGCTCTCCTTTCGTTCCCTCACTCGTAGTAAAACCGTAGTCTACTACTTTCTCCAATGTCGCACTTTGCCCCGTTCTGCCCCACAACTGCCACTGATTCCCGGCTATCCAACCTGCTGCCGTGGCAGACGAAAAGTATTTTTATCATAATTTATTCCTTTCTCAAAATACCCGAAAATGCCGTGTTTTGGCACGTTTTGCGGACTTCAAATTTTTAATATCAGCACCCTCGTTTTACTACACTTTTTGCAAAATGGGGCAAATCGTGGCAATTCACAGCCCTCATTCGTAGTCTTTCCGTAGTCGGACAGGGGGTGCAAAACTACTCCGCTTTTTACGGAAACGGGTGCATTCTCCCGATTGGCGGGTGCATTTAGAGGGTGCATTATTTAACGATAAGATTTTCCCCATACATATAAATTCGGTATATAATCAAAAATACTAAATATCGGTATCACATTATGACATTTTCTCGTAGAGTAATTATCATAGCGGTCAAAAATTTTGCAAATGCATTACCACTTGCCTTTATTATGATAGGAGTTGCAAACTTAATAACAGGACTAAAACCCATACCACTGGTACTAAATTTCCCATTGCGCAATATTGCAATCATACCACCATTATCTTCACCAAACAGATACTCCGGTCGCTCTATATCACGATTGCGTATTCTATCAAAAGATTCATATATCTTTCTATTATCACTTTGAGCCGAAAGCAAAGTAACTATATTGTCTGATATATAGTATGTATATTTGTCATCTCCTACCTTTAGATAACCGCAAAAATTATCTGCTATTTTTCTCATAATAAATAACCTGCTCCTTAATAATTTCCTTTTGTAATCAGTCACATACATCACTCAAATATTTTTTACTCTTTTTCCAAAAATCTTTTTCTGACTGATATACCATTACTCTAGTAGATATGGGGATTACTCCCCATACCCCTACACAAAACCGTACGTGCGCTATTAACGCATACGGCTTTTCACTTTATATTTCATACTCTATCTATAAAACAAACTTACCTTAATACTTGGCTCTGGCAATGGAAATGTCCGCAATAATCCGTTAAAGAAAGTATCTATTGTATAACTTCTCTTTTGGCTCCTTCGATTCAGCCATTTAAACAGCAGCCATTTTGTTCGCATAAGAAAGTTCTTCACTTCCTTGGTATTGTGAAGCCAAGAAAGTCAAAGGTTTCTGGTTTCCCCTCTCCCCTTGTTTTTCGGTTCTGCCTGGCAAACCTCCCGAACTCTAATATCTTCGTCTTTTCTTCCGCCAATTCCAATCCATACTTCCTAAAGCGCTCTTCAAGTCTCTTCCTGAATACTTCTGCCTCATTCCGGTTCTGGAAACAACATACAAAATCATCACAATAGCGAATCAGGTAACATTCTCCTTTGCATTGTCTCTTTACGATTACAGCAAACCAGTTATCCAATACATAATGCATGTATATATTTGCAAGTATCGGACTGGCTCCGTTCCCCTGTGGGGTTCCCCGTTCACTGTTCAGATATTTCCCGTTTTCCATGATTCCCGCTTTCAGTAATTTCTCGATTATTTCAAGAAATTTTCTGTCTGCTATATCATGCGACAGCATCTTCATCAGCCATTCGTGGTCTACATTATCAAAGAAACTTCTGATATCTGCTTCCACTACATAGTTTGTTTTCCGATACTGCACCATTTCTATGATTTCACGCACCGCCTGATGGCAGTTCCTGTTCGGACGGAATCCAAAACTCTCATTGTAAAACTTCGGTTCATATATCTGTTCCAGTATCTGTGCAACCGCATTTTCCACCAGTTTATCTTCATAACATGAGATTCCCAGCGGTCTCATTTTGCCTTTTGTTTCCTTCGGGATATAGACCCGTGGGAATGAACAGTCAGACCCTTACTCTGCACGGATTTAATCGCTGGTAAACAGCTGACGAGCACACGCCCGGCAGGCAAGCTTTATGCCTGCCTGCAGTTTTACTCTCTGCAAATGCTTTATGCTTCCAAAAAGTTCTCTGCATGACCATAGATCAGACGGTCATACAGAGAACTTTTCTTTTTACTTTTATGGGTTCAGCCAGTTTCGCGGCTCTTTTCCGTTCATAACATCCAGGATCACTTCTGCGTCAAAATATGCCACTGATTCAAAAGTTTCATATGTATCCGCCGCCTGATGCGGCATGCAGATCAGATTCTTCAGCTTAAGCAGCGGATTATCGGCTTTCACAGGTTCATCCTCAAATACATCCAGTGCCGCCGCTGCAATTTTGCCTTCTTTCAGACCATGGTATAAGGCTTTTTCGTCAACCACGCATCCCCTTGCCGCATTGATCAAAACCGCCTGCCTTTTCATCAGGGAAATTTCTCTCTCTCCGATAAGCCCCCTTGTCTCGGCTGTACCCGGGATATGTAAAGAAATCACATCGCTGCTTTTCAGCAGTGTATCCATATCTGTAAACGTTACCCCAAGATCCTTCGCTGCTTCCTGATCCTGATATACATCATAAGCAAGGATCTTCTCCACACCGAAACTTTGTAACAGCTTTGCCACATAGCGCGCCACCGCGCCGAATCCTACCAGCCCGTAAGTCTTTCCGCCCAGTGTTCTGCCCGTATAGCGGATCCACTTTCCTTCCTTAGTTGTGTCTGTCAGTTCCACCAGATTTCTCAAAGACGCCAGCGCAAACATAACCGTAGCCTCTCCTACCGCTTTACAATTCATTCCTCTGGCATTACACACTTTAATACCATGCCTTCTGGCACCTTCAAGATCGATACAGTCCACACCAACGCCAAATCGTGCCAACACCTTCAGTTCCGGACACGCTTCATATAATTCTTCGTCCCAGGCCTCACACCCTACGATAGCCGCACAGATACCGCTTCCTGCAGCTTTTATCTCCTCGGACGTCATAACCGTATCGCCCTGATATTCTATAATTTCATATCCGTTTTCAATAAGCAGTTCCTTTGCCTTTTTACATCTTTCATCAAACAACGGAATTGTAGATAAAACCTGTTTCTTCATATTATAAATAATCTCCTTATCCAACTAAAATAATAATACGCCTGATACATCATCCCTTTACAGCGCCGGCTGTCAGCCCCGTAATAATATACCGCTGCAGGAAAAATGAAATAATGATGATCGGCAATGTGATGATCACCGACGCAGCCATGATCCCTCCCCAGTTTACATTTGAGTAAGAGATAAACTGGTAGATCGCTATCGGCAGAGTTGTTGTTTTATTAGAGCAGAGAATCAGCGCAAACATAAAATTGTTCCAGGAAAAAATAAATGCCAAAATTCCCGCCGTAAGGATACCGGGTGTCGCAAGCGGCATCATTACCTTGCAGAAGGTTCCCATATTAGATGCCCCGTCAATTTTTGCCGCCATTTCCAGATCACGCGGTATCGATTCAAAATACGGTATCATGATCCAGATAATCGTCGGCAACGAAACGATCAAATGGCAAATGATCAACGAAGTATAAGTTCCTGTCAGTTTCAGTTTTGTAAAAAGCAGATACCAGGGCACCAGAAATGAAATAGCCGGTATGATACGGATCATCAAAATGATCCCGGAAAACAAATGCATCCTGTGACGCCCGATGGCATAGGCAGCCGGAAGCCCTAACAGCAGAGCCAGCATTGTAGAAACAAAACTGATAATAAAGCTGTTGACCAACGGTTTTACAAAATTATAATCTATAAATACACTGATATAATTTTTAAATGTCGGTACAAAACTAAATAATTTTTCAATATTTAAAATATCCGCATTGATCTTAAAAGATGCCAGTATCATCCAGAAAAACGGGAAAAGTACTATCGTTAACATGATAATGACAAGCAGGTAAAACAGGGTCGTTTGTATGATCCTTTTTCTCTTAGAAACAGCTACATGGTCCAGCATCAGAAATCCACCTCCGTTTTACTTTTCAGTTTGATCGTAAGCGCGGCGATCGCCATTACCACAAAGAAGAACAGTACAAGTGTTGCACCGGACTGGCCAAACTGCATAAACTCAAATGCCTGCCGGAAAGAAAGAATATTCATTGTTTCCGTCGCAAAACCGGGGCCTCCCTGCGTCATAGAATAAATAATATCAAAAGTCTTCATCACATCGATCAGCCTCAGCAGCACCGCTGTAAAAATTGTCGGCCTCAGAAGCGGTAGTGTAATTTTCGTCAGTGTCTGCCAACGATTTGCTCCATCGATCATAGCCGATTCAAAAGGGTCTGTCGGAATCGACGTTAAACCGGCAAGAATGATCAGCATGGCGCTATACTGCATCCCGGTATATATAATGCCAGAATTGTTCATATACTTTTCCCATTTTTCATGAAATAATGTTAATATTCAGATAAAATCAAAAAAGAAACGGGGGAAATATTTTATGAAACGCAGTGAAATTAACGCTTTGATCAAAAAAAGTGAGGCTTTTATCGCTTCTTTCCAGTTTGCTTTGCCTCCTTTTTGTAACTGGAGTCCTGAAGACTGGAAAACAAAAGGCCATGAATGTGACGAGATACGGGACAATATGTTAGGTTGGGATATTACCGACTACGGGCTTGGTAAGTTTGAGAAGTATGGTATGATTTTAATCACTATCCGTAACGGCAATCAGAATAATCCGAAATATACAAAACCTTATGCCGAAAAACTGCTGATCAGTGAAGAAGAGCAGGTCTGCACCATGCATTTCCATTGGAACAAGCAGGAAGATATCATCAATCGAGGCGGCGGAATTTTATGTATGCAGCTCTATAATTCCACGGCAGATGAGGAATTAGATAAAATAAATGATGTACACTTTGTATCTGACGGCGTGGAAAAGAGTATTCCGGCGGGTACCGTCTTGGAACTTGCTCCCGGAGAAAGCATTACACTTATGCCGGGCATTTACCATTCTTTCCGGGCTAAAAAAGGCTGCGGAAAATGCCTGATCGGTGAAGTCAGCAAATGTAATGATGATAACGCGGACAACCGTTTTCTGGAAAAAATGGGAAGATTCTCTACCATAGAAGAAGACGTTCCAATTTACCGCTATCTCTGCAATGAATACCCCGCAGCAAAGTGACGGCAGTTTTAAAATTCCTCCTGTGTACCGGGACCGTTTTTTACAGCTTCTTTCGGATTCAGCCGTGAATACACAATAATTTTGCAGAATTATTCACCTGTGATTATTACAATTTTCACAGCTTGAGTCGGATGTTCTTCATCGTCAAGTGTCCCCCGGTAACTGATCTCCACTTTATCGCCTACGGCAATCGTGGAACCTCTTTCTGCCTCATGGGCACTCTCCGTGGAATACCCTTCTAATATCGGGGCATTCTCTGTGAAAAAATAATAGAGCATATCGTCCTCCGGAGTCCTGAGTGTAAGTATGTTTCCTCCATACTTTTCAACAATTCCGGCCATGGGATCGCCCGCCGGAATTTCTTCGACCGGAATTTCTTCGGCTTCCGAAGCAGTTTTTCCGGTCTCTTCCGTAATCTCCGGCTTTGACGATTCCGTAGATTTTGCTTCTGTTTCTGTCGATTTCGCATCTACGGTTTTTACATCCGCTGCTACTTCCTGAACCGTTTCCTTCGGGGAATCATTCCCCACAGATATTTCATCTTCTTTTGGTTCCGGTGAGCATCCGGTCATCACCATAGTTAAAGCTATCGTAAATATCAATATCAATTTCCTTTTCACAATCTTTCCCCTCACTTTCTAAAAGAATCGTATTTCCGTGGCATAAAATTCATCATTTTTAAAGCTGCCCTTCATCTCAACAGACGCATGTACCTTCAGGTCCTGAAATTCAGCCTCTTTGTCCTCATAGCTTTCTCCATTTCCATCAGTGGTTTTTAAGTAAAAACGGGTATCATCTTCCAAAATCACATGAATCAACCGGGAATCAGGGATATCAGCATTGGAACTTGGGGAACTGTATGATAAGGAACCGTCATCAAGAATTTTTACTTTCTTTTCGACAATGAAAAATGAATCTTCTTCAATCTTCCAGACCTTACCCAGAAAATCCGCATCAACAGCAGCAGCGACATCCGGCTCGAGTACCTTCCATTTACCTGCCGTATTTTCCTGAAACCCATCCGTGTTCCCATCAATCTCTTTTGGCGGTGCATCATTCAATTCCTCTGATAATGCTTCGTCTGTCTGGTTTTCTTCTGTTTTAGCAACAGAACCAGAACCACATCCTGTAACCATTGTGTTCAATATGCAGACAGTACCGAGTAATATCATTACTTTTTTCAGCTTCATAAATACCTCCTTGTTATCATGGAAATAACAGATATTATAGTTTGTCTAAATCATTTAAACAACCTATTTGCAGTGAAATGCTTCTTGAGTGCAGCAAACGCCCTTAAACCGCTCTCATTTGTCCATTAAAAAAGACACTTTCCATAACCGGACCGTGCCTTTTGCTTTTTATGATCATTCTATCATTTCAAACCGGATGCGATATCCCGCTTCTTCTGCCGTTGCTACCTCCATCAATCCCAAAATAATCCCTTCCGCATTCTCAAAAGCCTGATCCAGAAGCCCGTTTTCGACTGCCCTCTGTTCCATAGCCTCCCTGCCGGCCGTCCCGAACTCCCGGATATCCTCCACGCTGATTTTATTAAACAGCCCGTTCTTTTCATCCAGCGTCTCAACACTTCCGGTTTTTATCTCATGGGACAGGATTTCAGCTTTAGGAATATACACAATGATCTCCTTCGCCGCTTCATTTACCTCCGCCCTCACCCTGCTGATATCCACTCCCGCCTTGATGGAACCGTCCCACTTCACGATAAATGACTTGGTTGTAAAAGAAAACGGGAGCTCTCTCCCAAACAACTCCCCCTGATCTTCAAATTTCCCGGCATCCGTATATAAATACTCTACCGTGGCAAGCTCCCCGATATTCTGGATCTCCGCATTTATCGTGCGGATATTCACTTCTTTTACGGCCTCCTCATAAACCGCCACCGGCTCTGAAAGCCTGTCAACTTCCTGCTCCAGCTCACCGATCCTGTCCTCATATTTCTTCGCGGCATTGGCATAACCCCTCAAAAATATCAGCAGGACCGATACCATGATCAGAACAGGAATCATTATCGTTATGACCAGTTTTCTTTTTATATCTACCGGTAAAAGCGATTCGCATTTTACGATATCCTTCATGTATCTTTTCCTTCTCCATCGCCGGTTCCGGTAATCTATCCGGCAAAACATATTCCGTCCGTTTTTTAATCATATGCAAGATCAGCCAAAATATATCAGCACATAACTGCCGCCCCTGATCATATTCTCCTCAAATATCCGCTCACCTCAAACAACGGCACATTTACCATCCAGTCCTGCACCCTGTAATTTGACATGGAAGTCCTGACCGCATCTTTCAGACCGTATTTCGCAACGAGCGCCCTTAAACTTTTTGCCTGGTATTCGTCCGCAATAAGAGCAAACGGAAGGAGTGGCTGGTACTGGTGAGTACGGACGTTTCCATTTCGGAGGAAGAAATCATTCGCATTTATGGAAAAAGATGGGACATTATGCAGATATCGGCATAATATCCCATATGCCGATATTTTAGAAATGCCGATTCTTGGCTCTCAAAAAGTTGCTTTTATAACACTTTATATATTTATCGGCATTTCTTACTATGGAGATGTAACTAACATCACTGTAGTAAGGAGGCCGTATATGACAGACTCATATCCGTTATTAAAACCATTGACCGAACAACTCATGAAGGAGGTGATAAAGTACGGAATACTGGCTGTATCCACTGAACAATATCAAACCGTTTGCAACTCAATAGTCAAGTTTGCTGAAGCAACAGGGGCTGATTCCTATTCTCCAGAATTGATGGCATCATACAAAGAGTTTCTTGACCAGCGGGTTTCTGCTGGTGAGATATGCAGGGAATACCGTCGTTTCCAGATTAGGGTGATTCGTATGCTGTCATCGCTGGCAGACGGCAGACAAGTGGATTTTTCAAGCGCTAAATGTCCTTTGCATAAATATCCGGTATCTGATGAGATTGCCGGACTTGTTGAAAAGATACTGGACACCTACCCAATCAATGATAAAACAAAGAAAGACCTTCGGGCCCCGACAAGGCATTTCCTGTGGTATGCCACCCGGCAGGGACGCGCTCCTGAAAGCATTGATGATGCAACCGTCATGCAGTTCCTCATTGAAGAAGTCTCCGTTTCAAACAGCGGCAGCACGGGACGTACCCTCAGATGTGTAAAATACGCCACAGAATATCTGAAGAATAATGGCAATCATAACATCCATCGTGATTATACGCTCTTGAAGCTGAAGAATGACCACCGGCGTATTATCCCTGCTTATTCCGAAGATGAAATCTGCAGTATTGTAGGCGCCATGGACACCGACGATGTCCTTGGCAAAAGGGACAGGGCCATCATGCTTATTGCGTACTGTACCGGTCTTCGCGGGGCCGATATCATCAGCATCAAACTTACCGACATAGACTGGCGGAATCAAAAAATATCTGTTATCCAGTCAAAGACCCATACGCCGATCATATCGGAACTTAATGGAGAAACACTGAATGCATTGGCGGACTATATCCTTGACTGGCGTCCGGGATGTGATGTGTCCGAAGTTTTTGTTACAGTAAAAGCGCCTTACCGGAGTCTTTCAAAGGGGTTTGGCAGTATGATTGACAAGTACTGCGAAAAGGCAGGCGTTCAGAAGATTGCTCTCCGGGGATTCCACAGCATCCGCCGTTCCTTCGAGACCGTCATGGTTTCGCGGGGAGTCCCTATTGAAACAGCATCTCAAATGATGGGGCATAAAACCATTATGGAAGATAAGCCATACATTACCCATAACAGGAGCCAGGCTGCCCTTGTAGCAATGGATTTTTCCGATGTCCCGATCACTGCCGGTTTTTATGCCTGTCATAGTGGGACACCATCTTCCGAAACGGAGGTGGCAACGTATGACCTTTAAGGAAAGGCTCCATGACGCTTTTGAGGAAA
>CAJTBO010000040.1 GCA_910573755.1 Lachnospiraceae bacterium
CTGTTAATATTCTTTGAAAAACCTGCCTGACGGACAGGTAGAATACTTGTGCTTTCATACAGGTATTACTGTTTTATTTTTATGTTTTTCTAAATCAATAGCATAAAAATCTGTATTTTCCGATATTATGAACGCCCATTCTCAAATTTAAGGTTCCCGTAAGGCGTATTTAAGTTTGGAGTAAGGAACAGATGTTAGAGTATGGAAGAACTTAAAAAATATGATACGGAGGTCAAAAGGAATGAAAGAGATCATAAAAACAGAAAATCTTTCCAAAAGATACGGCGATACATTGATTGTAAAGGGAATCAACCTCTCGGTGATGGAGAGAACCATTTACGGGTTCTGCGGCCCTAACGGCGCGGGAAAATCCACTACACTGAAAATGCTGCTGGGGCTGGTAAGACCCACGGAGGGGGAGATCAGCCTCTTTGGCAAAAAGATGACGGCGAAAAACAGGATGGAAATTTTGAGGCAGAGCGGTTCTTTGATCGAAAGCCCGTCCTATTATGGGCATCTGACAGGCAGGGAAAATCTGGAGATCTTACAGGGGCTGCTGAAGGTGCCGGAAGAAAATGTGGAAAAGGTATTGAAGATCGTGCGCCTTGACGGGCAGGGGAAGAAAAAGGTATCTGCCTACTCGCTGGGGATGAAGCAGAGGCTCGGACTTGCGGCGGCGCTCCTTAACTTTCCGAAACTGCTGATCCTGGACGAGCCGACCAACGGCCTTGATCCGGCGGGTATTCAGGAAATGCGGGAACTGATCCGGTCGCTGCCGGAAAAATACGGCATGACAGTGATCATATCCAGTCATCTTCTTTCGGAGATCGACCAGATCGTTGACGATATCGGGATTATTGCCAACGGAAAACTCAAGTATCAGGGGTCTCTCGGCAGGCTCCACGAGCAGGATACAACAAAGACACTGGAAGAGATTTTTCTGGATATGACGATGGAAGAGGTGAGTTTATGACAGCATTATGGAAGGCGGAGTACCAAAAGACAAGAAGGCGTTACCTGCTGCTGTTTGTACTTGGAATGACAGCAATGGAACTGATATGGGCTTTGCATGGAAAACTGAGTGAGGACGCCATAGAAAAGGGCTGGTATATGCTGCTTTACCAGATGCCTGTGACCAATATGATCGTATTGCCGATGCTGGCGATGCTGATCTCCTCAAGGCTGGGCGATCTGGAACATAAAAACAATATGCTGCAACATCTATGTACGATAACGGAGCGGGGAAAGCTGTATGACGCAAAGCTGCTTTACGGAGCGGGGCTGATGCTGACCAGCATTTTGCTGCAATGGTTTGGTATTATTGCAGACGGATTTTTCAGGCATCACTTCGGCGGGGATTTTCTGGTGAAAGAATATGGATTGCTGCTGCTGTTTACGATCATGCCCAGTTTTGCGGTTTATATATTGCTGCATACAGTGGCGATGTGCTGTGAAAAACCTGCGGTGCCTTATATTGTTGGTATTGTGGGGGAGTTTGTGGGATTGCTTTCAATGTTTTTGCCGTACCGCTGCCTCTATTACGGGACGCCCTGGGGCTACTATGGGGCGCTGATGCTGATGGGAGCAGAGTATGACAGGGAGACGAGAATTTCCACTTATTTTTACAGGGATGTCAACTGGGGCGGATTTGCGGCGGTTTCCATAATGGCGGTTGTTATTTTTTTCATCGGCAGGATGTTTTTTTGCAGGAAAGAAGTATAAAATCCGGATATATAGCGCTTAAATATATCAGACCCGGATATATCCAAGTACGATATATGGACAGAAAGATTTACCTGCAGTAAATACAGGACATTAGATCGCAGTGGAATATTTAAAGATCGGCAGGGAATCAGAAAACAATAAAGTGTTTAGGAACCGAGCGGTATGAAATTAGTAACAGTGTATTTAAAGACCAATATCAGAGCATTTAAAATAACAGTAGTAATCCTGAAATAACAATAGTAATAAACAACAAAGTAATAAACGACAACAAAGTAATAAAGTCAATCAAACCAGAGGAAATAAAAATAACATTTGTTATTTTAGAACAAATGATTCCGGTCAATTCCAAACAATTCCAAAATAAAAGAGGAGAAAGACAATGATACTACAATTATACAAAGCAGAAAGAATGAAATTAAGGCGTTCCCCCATATGGCTGGTCTTTATCATCGTGCCGGCGGTACCGGCGTTTCTGGGAACAATGAACTATCTGAATAATATAGAGATCCTGCGGTCGGAGTGGTTTAGTCTCTGGACCCAGCATACGCTGTTTACCAGTTATTTCTTCCTGCCGATCCTGCTGGGGCTTTACTGCAGCTATCTGATGCGGCTTGAAAAAAACAACCGTAATTTAACAAAGCTGCTGACGCTGCCCATATCCCGGAAGGAACTGTTTGTGGCAAAATTGCTGTCCGCAGGAAAGATTATATTATTTACGGAAGTCTGGATAGGAGTGCTGTTCCTGATTTCCGGGAAAATAGCAGGGCTTACGGCAAAACCGCCGGTGGGCAGTCTGGTAATCTGGTGTCTGTTCGGGACGCTGGGCGGGATAGCTATGGCGGCGCTGCAGCTGATCGTCTCCCTGTTATGCGACAGCTTCGCTCTTCCCGTCGGGATTTCCTTTGCAGGCGGCATAAGCGGCTTGATGGTGATGTCAAAGGGCGGCTGCTGGATGTATCCCTATTCCCTGATGGCCTACGGCATGGTTTCCAACAACAATAAGCAGCAGCTTACAGCGGAAGGCTACCCGCAGTTTGTATTGATATGCCTCTTTTATCTGGCGGTCTTTACGGCGGCCGGGGCGATGATCATGGACAGGAGGGAGGTATGACCCTCACTCCAGATTTTTATACGCCGTAGACAGCATCAGTTTAATCCGATTGAGCTGGTTCACTTCGCTTGCCCCCGGATCATAATCGATCGCCACAATATTGGACTTCGGATAACGTTTCCGGATCTCCTTGATCACACCCTTACCAACTACATGGTTCGGCAGGCAGCCGAAGGGCTGGCAGCAGACGATATTGTTCACGCCGCTCCGGATCAGCTCGATCATCTCCCCGGTCAAAAACCATCCCTCACCGGTCTGATTCCCGATATTGACGATAGGTTCCGCATATTCCACCAGTTTGTAAATGCTGACAGGGGGGTGGAAATGGGTGCTCTTCTCAAAGGCCTTTGCGGCGGCGCCGCGCAGAAATTCAAGGGCGCGGATGCCGAGACGGCACATGCGTGCGGCCTTTTTACTGGTGCCCAGATAATCTGCTTTATAAATCTGGTTGTAGAAGCAGTAGAGCATAAAGTCGAGCAGATCCGGACAGACAGCTTCAGCGCCTTCCGCCTCTAACAGTTCCACAAGATGGTTGTTCGCCACCGGCGCGAATTTCACAAGGATCTCACCCACAATACCGACTTTCGGCTTTTTCACATCCAAAAGCGGAAGGGCGTCAAACTCTTCGATGATCTGCCGGCACATGTTCCGGAACCGGAAGAAATTCAGGTGTTTTCCGGTCAGGAACGAAACGCATTTCTGTTTCCATTTTTCATGCAGGGCATCGGCGGAGCCGGGCTCTTTCTCATAGGGCCTTGTGGCATAGAGACAACGCATGAAGATATCCCCGAAAGTCACGCCGAAGGCGGCGTGGATCAGGAGGTCCGCGTTAATATGGAAGCCGGGGTTTGTCTCAATACCGCCCAGATTCAGGGAGATTACCGGAACCTGCGGCATGCCCGCCTTTTCCAGCGCCCGGCGGATAAAGCCTATGTAATTTGTGGCACGGCACCCGCCGCCGGTCTGTGACATGATAACGGCGGTATGGTTTAAGTCATATTTGCCGGAATGAAGTGCGTCCATGATCTGTCCGACCACGATCAGGGAAGGATAACAGGCGTCATTATTCACATATTTCAATCCCATATCCACAGCATGTTTATTGTCGTTCCCCAGTACCTCAAAGTTATAGCCGCAGGCATTGAAGGCAGGCTGCAGCAGATCAAAATGGATCGGCGACATCTGCGGGCAGAGGATCGTGTAGTTTTTCCGCATCTCTTCCGTGAAGGAAATCTTCTCGATGGAAGAGGGGCGGATCGTCCGCTGCATATTCCGCATCTCCCGCACCCGGAGGGCGGAAAGGAGAGAACGGATACGGATTCTTGCCGCCCCCAGATTGTTGACTTCATCGATCTTTAGACAAGTGTATATTTTGTCGGAGCCGGAGAGGATATCATTCACCTGATCCGTGGTAACGGCATCCAGACCGCAGCCGAAGGAATTTAACTGGATCAGATCCAGGTCCTCTCTTGTTTTCACAAAACTTGCCGCCGCATAGAGTCTGGAGTGGTACATCCACTGGTCGGAAACGATCAAAGGACGCTCCGGCGCGGCGAGATGGCAGACGGAATCTTCGGTGAGTACTGCGATATTATAGCTGTTGATCAGTTCCGGGATACCGTGGTTGATCTCCGGATCGATATGGTAGGGACGTCCCGCCAGCACGATGCCTCTCGCCTGATGCTGTTCCATCCAGCTCAGCACTTCCCTGCCCTTTTGCCGGATATCATCCCGTGCCGCGTCCAGTTCCGCCCAGGCCGCGTCCACGGCATTTCGGATCTCTTCTGCGGGCAGTTCGGAAAATTCCCGCACCAGAGCCTGTTTCACCGTATCCGGCGATGCGAAACTCATAAAGGGATTGCGGAAGGTGATCTGCTGCTGCGCGATCTCGTCCACGTTATTTTTGATATTTTCGGAATAAGAGGTCACAATAGGACAATTATAGTGATTGTTTGCATCCTCAAATTCGTTGCGCTCATAGAACAGTGCCGGATAGAAAATAAATTGTATGCCCTGTCTGATCAGCCAGGAAACATGCCCGTGGGCAAGTTTCGCCGGATAACATTCTGATTCACTTGGTATAGATTCTATACCTAATTCATAAATCTTATGAGTGGAACTGGGGGAGAGCACCACCGAATAGCCCAGTTTCGTAAAGAAAGTGAACCAGAACGGATAGTTCTCATACATATTCAGCACCCGGGGAATGCCCACTTTGCCCCGCGGCGCCTCATCCACAGGCAAAGGCTCGTAGTGATGGAAGAGCCTCTCCAGTTTATATTCGTATAAATTCGGAATATTATTCTCGTTTTTCTGCTTTCCGAGTCCCCTCTCACAGCGGTTGCCGGAGATATACTGGCGACCGCCGGAGAAACGGTTGATGGTCAGACGGCAGTTGTTGGTACAGCCTTTGCACTTCGCCATGGTGGTGGTAAACTGCAGTTCATTGATCTTTTCGATGCTGAGCATGGTGGTCTGATAACCCGGTTCCATGTGACAGCGTTCTCTGGCGATCAGCGCACAGCCGAAAGCGCCCATGATACCGGCGATATCCGGACGGGTCGCCTCACAGTCCGCGATCTTTTCAAAGCTGCGCAGTACCGCGTCATTATAGAAAGTACCGCCCTGCACCACGATATTTTTCCCCAGTTCTTCCGCGGAAGAGACCTTGATCACCTTGAACAGCGCGTTTTTGATCACGGAATAGGCAAGCCCCGCGGAGATGTCGTTGACGGAGGCTCCCTCTTTCTGCGCCTGTTTTACTTTGGAGTTCATAAACACGGTGCAGCGGGTGCCAAGATCGATGGGATGCGCGGCAAACAGCGCCGCCTGCGCAAAATCTTCCACGCTGTAGTTTAGGGATTTGGCAAAGGTCTCGATAAAGGAGCCGCATCCCGAGGAGCAGGCTTCGTTCAACTGTACGGAGTCAACGGTCTGGTTTTTGATCTTGATACATTTCATATCCTGACCGCCGATATCCAGGATACAGTCCACCGAAGGGTCGAAAAAGGCGGCGGCATAGTAGTGCGCCACCGTTTCCACTTCGCCGTCGTCTAAAAGGAAAGCGGCCTTGAGCAGCGCTTCACCGTAACCGGTGGAGCAGGAGCGGACGATCTTTGCGCCTTCCGGCAGCAGGCTGTAGATTTCCTGAATGGAACGGATCGCGGTCTTTAACGGACTGCCGTTATTATTGCTGTAAAAGGAGTAAAGAAGTTCTCCCTCTTCCCCCACAAGCGCGGTTTTTGTGGTGGTGGAACCGGCATCGATCCCCAGATAGCAGTTGCCCTGATAAGTGGAGAGATCTCCCTTTTTTACCATGGTTTTTTCATGGCGGGTGCGGAATCGATCATATTCTTCCCCGG
Organism: Lachnospiraceae bacterium; assembly: GCA_910573755.1. Taxonomy (GTDB): domain Bacteria; phylum Bacillota; class Clostridia; order Lachnospirales; family Lachnospiraceae; genus 1XD8-76. The sequence goes on from CAJTBO010000040.1 coordinate 6,199, forward strand.
ACGCGAACAGCGGCTCCATCCGCGCCACCTCAAATTCCATCTTGATCCCCGAGGATAATTTCCCGATCATATCGGAGAGCAGGACGGAAACCTCTTCTCTGGCATTCAGGGCGGAGCCCATTGCCGCAAAGAGGTGGGAGTGTTCCAGTGTAATGGTATGTTCCTCATCCAGCTTCAGGGTGCGGATAAAAGCAGCTTTTAACTCCGATAAAAAGTGAAGCGGGCCGCCCAGGAATGCCACATGCCCCCGGATCGGCTTGCCGCAGGCAAGGCCGGATATGGTCTGGTTCACCACCGCCTGAAAGATGGAGGCGGACAGATCTTCCCTGGTAGCGCCTTCGTTGATCAGGGGCTGGATATCGGACTTGGCAAATACGCCGCAGCGCGCTGCGATCGTATAAAGAGACTGGTAGTGTTTGGCGTATTCATTTAAACCGGAGGCGTCCGTCTGCAGCAGGGATGCCATCTGGTCGATAAAAGAGCCGGTGCCGCCGGCGCAGATCCCGTTCATTCTCTGCTCCACGTTACCGCCTTCAAAATAGATGATCTTCGCGTCTTCCCCGCCCAGTTCGATCGCCACGTCAGTCTTCGGGGCAAAGGCTTGCAGGGAGGTGGATACGGCGATCACTTCCTGCACAAAAGGAATCTCCAGATGGTTTGCCAGCGTCAGGCCGCCGGAACCGGTGATCACGGGATGAACGGTGAGTTCACCCAGCTTTTCCTTCGCCTTTTCCAGAAGGCGGCTCAAAGTTTCCTGAATATTGGCAAAATGCCGCTCATAGTCTGCAAATAACAGGTTGTTTCCGGCGTCCAGCACGGCGATCTTGACTGTGGTGGAGCCGATATCGATACCTAATGTATATGTGAAATCTTTCATAAATTCCCTTTCTTTTGCACGGATCTGCCTGTGCATAATGGGTCTGCGCCGGAACTGTGCCGACATGCTCTCATACATGAGAACGGCCGTGATTTTTCGTATCGAAACTGTCCGGTCAGACATTCCCAGACATTATACGACATTCTTCTTTAGATTTCAACGTACTAAAATTTAGAAAAAAATAAATAAAGTAAAATCTTTTTCTTAAAAAAGAATAACTGTTATGCAAATTGTATTAAAATAGAAGAGAATCGATGCTTCACAGTTTACTTTTTTTTCCTGAAATGGTATTATAACTTGAAATGATGTGAATGAGCGGCGGCAGCCGGCAAAGGATAAACGCCAGCGAGGGTCTGGTGCGGCGGGAGCCGTTTCTCATGCTGTTATTGTCCGGAAGCTTTGATCTTGGCAGTATGCGGTGATGCGGAAAATATGGAAACGGTAACTGTATTATAACTGTATATATATAGAAAAAAGAGGAAAGCAAAATGCAGAAATTTGTGAAAAATATGGAAAAAAAGTTCGGCAGGTATGCGATACCTGACCTGATTAATTACTTTATCGTATGTTATGTGGCGTCTACGATCATCAGCCTTTTTATGCCGGGGCTGTACTACGGTTTTCTGGCGCTGGATTTTGAGAAGATCATGCACGGGCAGGTCTGGAGGCTGTTTACGTTTATTCTGGCGCCGGAGACTTTGTCGAGCGGTTTTTTCGGAACGGGGATCAATATATTCTTTTTTGTGATCAAGATCCATATCTATTATCTGTTCGGGCATTCGCTGGAAAATATGTGGGGAGCTTTCCGGTTTAACCTGTATTTTATCGGCGGCATCATCCTGACGATCCTGGCGGAGTTGATCCTGTTTGTGACGACGGGGCAGAGCGCTTATTACGGCGGTATGAACTATCTGTACCAGTCCATGTTTTTTGCCTTCTGTGTGCTGTTCCCGGAAGAGCAGTTTTTGATCTATTTTGTGTTCCCGATTAAGGCGAAGGTGCTTGCCGTGCTGGACGCCATCCTGCTGGCGGTGGATCTGATTCAGTATCTGGGAGCAGGGATGTACTCCTATTGTCTGGCAATCGTTGTGGCGATGCTGAATTTCCTGATTTTCTTCTATGTTTATAAAGGGCTTGACAGATACAGTCCGAGGCAGATGAAGCGGCGCAGGGAATTTAAGCGGCAGACCATGCGGCAGCCTCAGGGAGTGACAAAGCATCAGTGTGCGATCTGCGGCAGGAACGAGATGACGAATCCGGAATTGTCTTTCCGGTTCTGCTCCAAGTGCAACGGAAATTATGAGTATTGTGAAGAACATTTATTTACCCATCAGCATGTAAAGTAAAGACAGAGGGGAATATGGACAGAGAGATTTTATTTGCAAAGACGCTGGAACAGGTCAGAAAACAGGGAAAGATACAGGGAAACCGCATTGGCAAAGAGCAGGTGCGGGAAGCCTTTGCGGAACTTTCTCTGGAGGAGTCCCAGCTTGAACTGGTTTATGATTATCTGGAAAAGCATCATATCGGCGTGGACAGGGAGGCTTCCGGGGAGGAAAACCTGACGGCTGAGGAGACGGATTATCTGCAGGAATATCTGGAAATGCTGCAGGCTATACCGGAACTTCCGGACGGGGAAAGGGAAGCGCTGCTTTTGTCGGCTATGGCGGGGGATCTGTCGTCCCAGAAGCGGCTGACGGAGGTTTTTCTGCCGAAGGTGCCGGAAATGGCGAGGATCTACGCGGGGCAGGGCGTCTATCTGGAGGATCTGATCGGGCAGGGAAATATGGCGCTGAGCGAAGGCGTCGCCATACTTGGCGCAGCGGAAAACGCGCAGGACGCGGAAGGAATGCTGGCATGGTTTATCATGGATTCCATGGAAAAGCTGATCGCGGAGGGCGCGGAAAACAGAAAGGCGGATAAAAAACTGGAAGATAAAGTCAACCATATCGCGAAGCAGGCAAAGCAGCTCGCGGAGGATCTGCGGCGCAAGGTGACTGTAGGGGAACTGGCTGAGGAGACCGGCATTCCGGAGGAGGAGATCCGGGATGTGTACCGGCTCAGCGGGTATGTGATAGAGGACCTGGAAGATAAGCAATGAGGCGCCTGTTTTATTCGGGTACGGGAATTTGGAGGACGGGCGGCAGGGCGCCTGTTATGCGAAATATAATTTTTTGCAGCGGCGAAAGCGGAAATGTTGCAGGGAAAAGGATGAGGTTATGCCGTTTCGGTTGTCGAAAATAAAGGACTTGATACAGGAAAAGAAGAAGGAAGGCGGGAACCCGAAAAGTTCCACGGCTGTCTATGAAGATTTTAAGTATATGCTGCAGGATGTGGGCCGCATTTATATCGGGGCGAAATATACCTACCGGGAACTGATGGAGAATCCGGAGGCGGCGTTTAAGTTTAAATCGGTGATAGAGCATTATCTGCTGCGGGAGACGGATCCGGATACTTCTCTGGAAAGTGATTTTTACTATATGAAGCCGGAAAGCTTTTCCTGCAGGACATATGAGCAGTTAAAAGTAAAATTAAAGATCAGTATCCTTGTGGACAGGCAGGGAAAAGGCGGAAAGACAGAACGGGTATACCGGGAAAAGACGGTATCTCTTTCAGAACTTGCATCGATACCCCTGGCACAGAAAAAGAGGGACGGTATTGTCGTACAAGAGCTGATTTTGTCGAAACTCGCGCTCGTTTCTTTTGTACTTTAGAAGAAAAATACTTGAAAATTGTCGAGAAATCTGGTATTGTATGGATAGCGGGAGGATAAAGTAAAGAAAATAGAGATCCTGCGATTATAAATTTTGGTAAAATTCCCCTTTTACACTGAACAGGTTAGGGTTATGCCCTGCCTGTTCTTTTATATGCGCAGACCCGCAAATAGAAGATAGCAGCTGACGCAGCATGCGGGCCGCGCGGTGAGCAGGGGAAGATGAACTTCCCTGCTCAATTGTACAGACCCGCAAATAGAAGATAGCAGCTGACGCAGCATGCGGGCCGCGCGGTGAGCAGGGGAAGGTGAGCCTTCCCTGCCCGTTCGCACACACCGTGTTTATCTTGTATAATCGGCTTCCAGCAGCGGCCTGACTTCCGGATTTTCTTCGACCCAATGCCGTGCGCGGTAGCAGAGCCGCCAGATCATATTGTCGCGTACATCTCCGTCTTTCAGCGCATCTACGATTTCTTCCACATAAGGATCAGGTCCGTCATATGGATTTGTCAGGTTAAGGTAGTCCCGGAACGTATAGAGCATTTTCCGGTAATCATCACCCCAGTTCAGTCCGCCGTTGTCCAGCAGTTCGTGTTCGATCCTGCCCGCGATGCGGATGACTTCCCCCTGGGCGGTCTGTGCCCGTCCATCAGGAGGGACGAGAAAGTTCCAGAGTTCTTTAAAATTGTCCTTAAATCCGCCGACATTAGTCACGATGATCGGAGAGACACCGTCGTGGAAGGAGGATGCAGGCAGCATTTCGGCGTCGAAAAGCTGACAAAGACTCCGCAGAGAGGCTTCCTGATTTTGGATAAATTTAGTGACTTTTTTCCCTGCGTTATGACGATAGAAAGTCTCTGAAAAGGCAGATACAAACTGGCGGCAGCGCTCGCTTATCCCGGCGCCGTGCTTTAATAAAAGTCTGCAGATATCATATTTTTTTGTACTGCTCAGATCCGGTTCGATCAGAACGGCTTCCAAAGGAGTAAAATGGCAAAAGCCGCCGAAATCCATTGTCTGCGCATCAACGCAGGCGCCGGCCTTCAGCAGTGCCCGCACTGCCTTCATTCTACCCCGGGTGGCGGCGGCATGGAGCGGTGTAAATCCTCCCGGAGCGGCAGCTTCAATATCGGCGCCGAGTTTTATCAGAAGCGGGATATTCCCGTCCAGTCTGATGATATCAAAGATCGGCGTATTTCCGGAATCATTCCGGAAATTGATATCGGCGCCCTGTTCCTTTGCCCAGATAGCAAATTCCTCAGGCATGGGCGATAAGGAAAAAACATTGGAACCAATACAGGTTTGGGCATTTGGCTCACATTGGGAAAAGAGTTTTTTGGCTTCCTGGATATCCCCGGCTTTCAGCAGATCCTCTAATTGTCGGGGCAGTTTTTGTTTGAGCATATGGTATACCTCCTGATTAAAACGCAGATTGTTTTGTATCATTATAATTTAAATGATGATACAAAACAATCTGCACATCGGTAATGCCGGCGGATATTTTTGCAGCCTCTGACGTGAGATGCCGGTTTTTCCAAGCAGATATTTCAACAAAACAGTCTTTTGGAATGAATTCGGTATTTCTTATTCACTTTTTCTGATCGTATATTGTTTTTTGCATACAAAAAATATATACTGTTACCAAAAAGGAATCATACAATGAAACGGAGGTTATTATGTCGATCAAATCAGATTATCATCTGCATTCCCATCATTCCGGGGACAGCGATGCGCCTATGGAGGAGATGGTGAAAAACGGCATTGCCGCAGGACTTGAGGCAATGTGTTTTACGGAGCATGTGGATTTTGACTTCAGGCCCCTCGGAAAAGAGAAGAGCGATATGTTCGAATTGAATGCGGATTCTTATTTATATGAACTGCTGAGCCTGAAAAAGAAATACGAGGATCAGATCGAACTGCTCTTCGGGCTTGAATGCGGGATGCAGCCCCATACCGCCCGGGAGAATGTGCGTTTTATCAAAGAGCACGAATATGATTTTGTGATCGCTTCCGTCCATCTCTGCGGGGGGAAAGATCCCTATTACCCGGAATATTTTGAGGGAAAAGAGGAGGAAGAGGCGCTTCGGGAGTATCTGGAGGAGACTTTCCGCAATATAAAGGTATTCGGTAATTTTGACTGCCTCGGTCATCTGGATTACATCATACGCTACTGTAAGAAGATGGACAGACAGTATGAATATGTAAAATACAAGGATATTATTGACAGGATACTGTCCTATCTGATCGACAGGGAGAAAGCGCTGGAGTTGAATACGGCCGGCATCAGAAAGGGCATGCAGGAGATGAATCCCTGCAGGGAGGTCATCCGGCGTTATCATGAGATGGGCGGCGAGCTGATCACCATAGGCTCCGACGCTCACAGGCCCGGGGAAGTGGCTTCCGGTTTTGACAAGGCGGAAGAGCTGCTGCGGGACTGCGGTTTTCAGTATTATACAGTATACAATGGCAGGATCGCTATGATGAAAAAATTATAAATACCAAAATTTACGGAACTGGAAACAGTAAGCCCGCTGACAGCGCCCAGAGTATTTACGGACGCAGGGCGGCCGGAAATATCTCTGCCGGGAAAGGGGCTGTGAGAGGGCTTACGGAACTGGAAACAGTAAGCCCGCTGACAGCGCCCAGAGTATTTACGGACGCATAGCGGCCGGAAATATCTCTGCCGGGAAAGGGGCTGTGAGAGGGCTTACGGAACTGGAATAGGAGAATAAACATGGGTTTAGAGGATTTAACGGCGCTTGGCGCGAAAGCAGGAAGTCTTTTGAAGGAAATGACGGCAGGAAAGGCGGAAAACGCTGCAAATGAGCGGGCGGAGGCGTTTAAAAAGATCTGTGCCCTGATCCCCAATAAAGTGGATAATGCAACGGTGGTGAGCGTGCTGGATCTGATGCGCAAACAGCAGAAGGCGGTGAAGAAGGATTTTTCGAGCCATACGGCAAGGAACGAGGAGGCATTTAAAAAACATGCTCCTGTCATCACAAAGAATAAAGGCTTTGTGGAGGATCAGAACAGCTATACGGATATGGCTTACGGGGATGCTACGATGCAGTATTCCGGCTGTGAAATTTTTGCGACTTATAATGCGATATACAGTATCACGGGGAAGACCGTGATGAGTCTGGCAAAGATGATCTCCGAATATGAGAAGGATGGTATGGTGCTTTCGGGTAAATTCGGCACGGCGCCGAAGGCCATCAAGGATTTTCTGGATAAACATGGTTTTAAAACGGAAATGACCACTAATGAGGCGGACTTTGACAATTTCGGGAAAAAGTTCCAGAGCCTGATCCTTACCATGTACAATGATAAGGATGACATCAGCAAGGAAGTGCATACCGTCAATATTTCCAAAGAAGGCGGGAAGTATCTTGCACACAATGTATACTGCAACGGCAAGGTGGTGGGACCTGAGGCTTCCGTAAAGGATTTGATCGGGAAGATGAATGGCGGAAAGGCGAAGGGGATTTCCCTGATCGGCGTCTCTAAAGCGGTTTAGGGATCTGATATGAGCGCCCGTGCGGCATACGTGGGATTCGGGGAACCGGGATAAACTAAAATTTTCCTAAATTTACGAAAAATATGGTAATTACATCTTGAATTTTAAAAGCAGATTGGGTAGAATACTAATGGTGACAAAATTTTGACAGATACACTCCGGAATATGAGGGGACAGACTGTCAGAAAAAATATAAATTTTTTTAGGAGGGACTAAAAAATGGCAGTAAAAGTAGCAATTAATGGTTTTGGCCGTATCGGTCGTCTTGCATTCAGACAGATGTTTGGTGCGGAAGGTTATGAGGTTGTAGCGATCAACGATCTGACAACACCTTCTATGCTGGCACACCTGTTAAAGTATGATTCTTCTCAGGGCAGATATGTTGCTGTCGGTGAAGAAGATCAGGTAACAGCTGATGACGAAGCAGGCACGATCACAGTAAAAGGCCAGACGATCAAAATTTACAAAGAGCCCGACGCAAATAACTGTCCTTGGGGCGAACTTGGTGTAGACGTAGTTCTGGAGTGCTCCGGTTTCTATACCTCCAAAGCAAAAGCTCAGGCACACATCAATGCCGGCGCTAAGAAAGTTGTTATTTCTGCTCCTGCAGGAAACGACCTTCCTACCATCGTTTACAATGTAAACCATGACACACTGACAAAAGAAGATACTATCATTTCCGCAGCATCCTGTACAACAAACTGCCTGGCTCCCATGGCAAAGGCTCTTAATGACCTTGCTCCCGTTGAGTCCGGTATTATGTGCACGATCCATGCTTATACAGGCGACCAGATGATCCTTGACGGACCTCAGAGAAAAGGCGATAAGAGAAGAAGCCGTGCAGGCGCTATCAACATCGTTCCCAACTCCACAGGTGCAGCAAAGGCTATCGGCCTTGTTATTCCTGAACTGTCCGGCAAGCTGATCGGTGCGGCACAGCGTGTTCCGACCCCGACAGGTTCTTCCACGCTTCTGTTCGCAGTTGTTAACAAGACTGTAACAAAAGACGAAGTAAACGCAGCTATGAAGGCAGCAGCAAACGAGTCCTTCGGTTATAACACAGACGAGATCGTTTCCTCTGACGTTGTAGGTATGAGATTCGGTTCCCTGTTCGATGCTACTCAGACAATGGTTAGCCCTCTGCCGGATGGCAAGACACAGGTAGAAGTTGTTTCCTGGTATGACAATGAGAATTCCTATACAAGCCAGATGGTTCGTACGATCAAGTACTTCGCTGAGTTAGGTTAATTCAGAAAACAGTCAGAAATGATGTAAGTGACTATGAGGTCCGGTCCATAGAGGACCGGACCTTTTATATGCGCACAGGTGCGGAGAGGAAGGATACAGTATAAGCTGCCCGCACCCGGTGCGATATGAATCCGCGGATGCGGAACTGGAATAAAACAGCATCAGTCCGGACAGTGCCCAGAGAATTTACGGACGCAAAAGCGGGCGGAAATTTTTCTGAGTCAATCGGTACTGGGAGGACAGATGCGGAACTGGAATAAAACAGCATCAGTCCGGACAGTGCCCAGAGAATTTACGGACGCAAAAGCGGGCGGAAATTTTTCTGAGTCAATCGGTACTGGGAGGACAGATGCGGAACTGGAATAGGAGGATGGTAAAATGGGATTAAATAAGAAATCCGTAGATGATATTAATGTAAAGGGAAAACGCGTGCTGGTAAGGTGCGACTTTAATGTGCCTTTGAAAGACGGCGCTATCACAGATGAGACCCGTATCGTAGCAGCGCTTCCCACGATCAACAAACTGATCGCTGACGGCGGCAAGGTGATCCTTTGCTCCCACCTCGGCAAAGTAAAGAACGGCCCCAACGAAGGAGAATCTCTTGCACCTGTGGCAAAGAGGCTTTCCGAGAAACTGGGCAAGGAGGTAAACTTTGTTTCCGATTACAATGTAACTGGCGAAGCTGCAACAAAGGCAGTGGAGGCAATGAAGGAGGGAGACGTAGTTCTTCTGCAGAATACACGTTTCCGCGGAAAAGAAGAGACAAAGAACGGCGAAGAGTTCAGCAAGGAACTGGCTGAACTGGCTGATCTGTATGTATGTGACGCATTCGGCTCTTCCCACAGAGCACATGCATCCGTGGAAGGCGTGACAAAGTTCATCAAGGAAAAAGGCGGAGAGAACGCGGTTGGTTATCTGATGCAGAAAGAGATCGACTTCCTCGGCAATGCGGTAGAAAATCCGGTAAGGCCTTTCGTAGCGATCCTCGGCGGTGCAAAAGTTGCGGATAAACTGAACGTGATCAATAACCTGCTGGAGAAATGCGATACCCTGATTATCGGCGGCGGCATGGCTTATACATTCCTGAAAGCAAAAGGCTATGAGATCGGTACATCTCTGGTGGATGAAGAGAAGCTGGATTACTGTAAAGAGATGATGGCAAAAGCAGAAGAAAAGGGCAAACAGCTCCTGCTCCCTGTAGACACCACGATCGCTGCAGATTTCCCGAACCCTATCGACGCTGAGATCGCAGTGGAGGTAGTTCCCTCCAACGCAATCCCTGCAGATAAGATGGGGCTGGATATCGGTACAGAGACAGCAAAACTCTATGCAGATGCTGTGAAATCCGCTAAGACAGTTGTATGGAACGGTCCTATGGGCGTATTTGAGAACCCGATCCTTGCAAAAGGTACGATTGCTGTAGCACAGTCTCTGGCTGATACGGATGCAACAACGATCATCGGTGGCGGTGACTCCGCAGCGGCAGTGAACCAGCTCGGCTTTGCGGATAAGATGAGCCATATCTCCACAGGCGGCGGCGCTTCTCTGGAGTTCTTAGAGGGCAAAGAGCTTCCCGGCGTGGCAGCAGCAGATGATAAATGACCGAGCGAAGCGAGGGATACGAGCACAGTGCCAGCGAAGCAGGTACGGGCGAAGCGGTTGCGAGTCGATGAGAGCGAAGCGAGGGATACGAGCACAGTGCCAGCGAAGCAGGCACGGGCAAAGCGGTTGCGAGTCGATGAGAGCGAAGCGAGGGATACGAGCACAGTGCCAGCGAAGCAGGCACGGGCGAAGCGGTTGCAAGTCGATAGTTGATGGAGGAAACTTATGAGTAAAGGAAAAAAAATCGGCGGTATTATTTTAGTGATCTTCGGCACGATCTTTCTGGTGATCGGCCTTGCGGTCGGCGGGCTGTTCGGTGCAATGAACGGCGCGATGGATGAAGCGATCTCGGAACTTCAGGAGGAGATCGATGATTTCCGTGAAAACGGCGTGACAACTCTTGGAGAGATCACGGATATAGACAGCGACAGTATGGCGACAATAGAGTATTATTGTGACGAAGACGGTTACTGGTATGAAACTTATATTATGGTATTGGATGAAGGGTATCAGGTCGGCAGCGCGGTTGAAGTGTGCTATGACAGCAGCGATCCTACCAATGTCATGGTGCCTCAGTTATATATGGAAGCCATGGGCGTGGTCGGCGATACGGTACCGGGTGTCGGCATCGGCGTAGGCGCTGTGTTTGGCGTAATCGGCGCAGTCCTGCTGATCATCGGCATCGTACTTCTGGTGAGCAATAAGAAAGATAAACAGTGGACTGACCAGATCAATTCCCGCAATGCGTCAATGGGCGTGGGCGGAGCGCAGTATAACGGTTATCAGCAGCAGGGCGGCTATAACTCGAATTCATACCAGCAGAATAACAACCAGAATATGTAAAGAATATAAAAACAGTATGAGTACGGCGGTGCGCAGGATGATCTTCGGATGCAAAGCGGCAGGAAAGCTGTCTTTGTTACATTGCGCACCCGGACTCATATGGAACTGAAAAGGAGAAGAAGAAATGGCAAGAAGAAAAATCGTAGCCGGAAACTGGAAGATGAATATGACACCTTCTCAGGCGGTAGCACTTTGTGAGGAATTGAAGGATCTGGTAAAATCCGACAGCGTAGACGTGGTTTACTGCGTACCTGCGGTTGATATCGTACCGGTAGTGGAAGCCGTTAAGGGCACAAACGTAGAAGTCGGCGCCGAGAATATGTATTTTGAGGAGAAGGGCGCTTACACAGGCGAAATCTCCGCGGCTATGCTGGTGGACGCAGGCGTAAAATATGTGATCATCGGCCACTCCGAGAGACGTGACTACTTCAAAGAGGATGACGCTCTGTTAAATAAGAAGGTGAAAAAGGCTTTTGAAGCCGGCCTGACACCGATCCTTTGCTGCGGCGAATCCTTAGAGCAGAGAGAAATGGGCGTTACCATGGACTGGATCCGTTTCCAGATCAAGTCCGATCTTGTTGGCATTACAGCAGATCAGGTAAAAGAGATGGTGATCGCTTACGAGCCGATCTGGGCGATCGGCACAGGCAAGACAGCAACAACAGAGCAGGCTGAAGAAGTTTGTAAGGGAATCCGTGACTGCATCGCTGAAATGTATGACGCAGCTACGGCGGAAGCGGTTCGTATACAGTACGGCGGCTCCGTAAACGCTGCAAACGCCGCAGAACTGTTCGGACAGCCGGATATCGACGGCGGTCTTGTGGGCGGCGCTTCCCTGAAAGCTGATTTTGGAAAGATCGTCAATTATTAATTTCCTGCAAAAATCAGTGATCATAAATTATAACTAAGGGACGACTTGCACAGTAATAACACCGGATGCAGTACAAATATCTCCTGCATCCGGTGTTTTTTGTGGGCGTTTACCGGTATGCTTTCATATTGCTTCAGAACAAAAACAGAATTGAAAGGATATCGATCCTTGCCGGTACCTGCATCCATGATCGGAGGAAGAACCTGTGAAAAAAAATATGTTATTTGATCTGTTTTTTACTTTTATGAAAATCGGACTGTTTACCTTCGGCGGCGGATATGCCATGATTTCAATAATCGAAAATACATGCGTAGAAAAGAAAAAGTGGATATCCCATAATGACATGCTGAATGTTGCGGTGATCGCCGAGTCTACCCCGGGTCCGATCGCTATTAACTGCGCCACTTTTGTAGGATACCGGCAAGCCGGATTTCCCGGCTCATTAGCGGCTACGTTAGGCGTGATAGTTCCGTCTTTTACGATCATTTATATTATTTCAACAATCTTGAATAATTTTCTTGAGATCCCTGTTATTTCCAATGCTTTTAAAGGGATTAAAATCGCAGTCGGCATCCTGATCTTGGATGTGGCTGTTACTATGATCAGGAAAATGCCGAAAAAAATTTTGCCCTGTACGATCATGACTTTTTCTCTTATTGCCATGTTTTTCATAAATATCTACTCCTGGAAGATTTCATCCATAGGGCTGATGTTGACGGCGGCAGCGATCAATCTTGTTATTTTTGTTATGATAGATACTTTTGGGAGGAAAGGCGGTACAAAAAATGATCTATCTTGATCTGTTACTCGGGTTTCTGCGCGTGGGCCTCTTTTCGTTTGGCGGCGCATACGGGGCAATTCCCATTATTCGTGATACCGTGCTTTCCTACGGGTGGCTGACAGACGAAGAATTAACCTATATGATCGCCGTTAGCGAAAGTACGCCGGGCCCCATTATGGTTAATCTTGCCACTTATATCGGAAGTACACAGGCGGGATTTTTTGGCGCTGCCCTTGCAACAATAGCGGTTGTACTACCGGCATTTATTGTGATGCTGCTTGTTATGATTTTTTTTAAAACATTGCTTAAAAATAAGTATGTGCAGGCAATACTACAGGGATTAAAGCCCTGCATTATAGGCATAATTTTTGCTACGGGTATTTATATGACAGGTAATAACTGTATTTCCCTGAGAAAAAATACTTCCGTAGATGTACAGGCTGTGATCATTACGGCAATTTTGGCTGTAATGATGTTTGGGACAAGAGCGATATGGAAAAAGAAAATCTCTCCGGTTATGCTGATCGTTATATCAGCGTGTCTTGGAATTATTTTGGAGGGCTGAAAAGAAGAGAACCGGCAGAGCAGATACAGGTTCCGTATATAGTGTATTTTGTTGAACTGGTGTATAATTGGTTTAAAACAGGGCAGGAAGGAGGCAGTGATTTTGAATAATATAAATGATCTGGAATACCGCCTTTGGCTGTTGCAGGGGGAAGTAAATCAGGCGATGCAGAATGCCGGCAGGGCTGATTTTACCTATCTCAACAGATTGAATCATATGGAATCCGAAATTCGTTACCTGCAGCAGCAGATCACGGAGTTAAAAAAAGCCGGGCAGGGAGTGGTGCGGCCTTTGAATCAGCCGTTGCCATCCGTTCAGCCGTTGCCATTCGTTCAGCCGTTGCCATCCGGTCGGCCGCAGTCATTCGTTCAGCCGTTGCCATCCGGTCGGCCGCAGTCATTCGTTCAGCCGTTGCCATCCGTTCAGCCGCAGCTATCCGGTAATCCTCTGCCATCCAGTCAACCACAATCCGCCGGTCAACCATTACCTTTCGGTCAGTCACAGCCCTTTGCGCAGCCATTACCATCCGGTCAGCCCTTTTCCTCCGGAAATCCCGGGAAAAAGGATCTGGAAAAAACATGGGGAACCGGTGTGATGGGGATCGTGGCGTCTGTGTTGATCTTTATCAGTATCATTATTTTCGGGGGGCTTTTGCTTCCATACCTGACAAATATTATCATGACAGCCGTCATGTTTTTGTTAAGCTTTGTTTTATTTGGCGCAGGGTACTGGCTGCTGCGGAAGAATCCGAAAAATAAGTTTCATATATCGCTGTGTGCCTGCGGCGTGACAGCCATTTGTGTGTCGCTTTTTGTGACAAGGCTATATTTCGCATTGATAAATGACGCTGCATTTCTTTTGCTGATCGCCGTATGGCTGGCGCTGACAGCCTGCGTGTGCAGGAAATATCAGCATTATATATTCCGGATCATCGGAGAGATCGGTATCTTTCTTACCCTGTGCCTCGGAAGTGCCAGGCTGACTATGGCAGAGATGACAGAGAGCGGCTGGTTTATGTTCTGCGCTCTCCTGTTTGTATTCGGATGCAGTTCGTTCATCTTTCATATCGTTATTCCGAAGACAGGCTATGAGAAAAATGCGTTTTCACATATTGTCAGAACGCTGGTATTGATACTTCTCCTTGCGGTTTTTGCAAACGGGCCGAAAGGAGGCATCGGCATTTATGCGGGATTTGCCTTTGTGAGCGCCCTTTTGTTGATGGAAATCCGGATAAGTTACAGGGATGTATTGAATGACGGCTGTTTATTTTATTGTCTGATGAGTATGGACGCTCTGGTGTATTGCGCGATACTTTGCGGCACCTTTCAACTGAAAAGCTTTCTGCCGTATTATGCCGCATCAATACTGCTGGCGGGATTTTTTGAGGTAAAACAAAGCAAAAACAGTATCTTCGGCAATATTCTTGCGAGCCTTATCTTTTTGTGGAGCGGATGGGCATGGCTTCATAGGGGCGTTTTTTATGCGATGCTGGTGATGCTTCCGCTGTTTGCCTGCGGTTTTGTAAAGAAAAAGGCGGCGCCTTTGTATATCGGGCTGTTCTGTATTGCGGGGATTTTTGGTGCGGAAAGCACGGTTTTGGGTATACTGCTTTTATGGGCGGTACCGTTTTTATGTTTCGCGGTTCTGGCAAGGATCATGAAGGATCAGATATTTGCGTCAATCGGGTATCCGTTGTTCATGGTCTGCGGGGCGATCATGTTTTTCAGATTGCTGGATAAATATGACACACCTGTCAGAGAGGGGATGATCCTGACATTTCTGGTGTTTGCCGTGCTGCATATGCTCCTTGTCAGGCTGAAGGCTTTGGCGCAGGAGGGAACCGGATTTGAGATAACTGCCGCTGCGATGACCGTATTTTTCATGATATGCAGTTCTTTTGCGGTTTATCAGGAATATTTAAACATCCTTACGATGGTTGTGATGGCGGCGATGTTTACGATGAATACGGTGCATCTGCTGAAGAAATCGGAGAATTTCGGTTATTATATCGGATTGAAATATACAATATTAATGATATTGCTGGTGGATGCGCATTTTCGGATTTCCATGCTGATCAGCGTGCTGATGCTGCTTTTTGCGGCGGGCAGTATTGCGTTTGGTTTTTATAAAAAGTATAGATCCTTCAGAATTTACGGCCTGATCCTTTCCATGGTAAGCGTATGTAAGCTGATATTGTTTGATGTCTCGGGCAGAAGCGCACTTGATAAGGCGGTGGGATTTCTTGTCTGCGGCCTGATCTGTTTCGGAATCAGTTTTCTGTATAACAGAATAGAAAACAGGGTAAAGAAAAGGGAAAAGGAAGATATTGAAAGATCCGGTAAAATTGTATAAAATAGAAAAGAGCAGAATATACGGGTGGAAAAAAATCGAAAGAGGATTTATAATGAAGGATAGCGAAGGGAGGTGCTGTGATGAAATGTAGAAAATGCGGAGCGGTTTTACTCGATACGGATACATTCTGTGTGAAGTGCGGACAGAGAGTGGGCGAGCCGATGTTTTGTTTCCATTGCGGGGAGCAGCTTCGGGACGGGGAGCGGTTTTGTCATAAATGCGGATCACCGGTGGAGACAGATGAAGAAATACCGCTCAGCCAGCAGAAAACAGTGGATATTCCCTTTGACCAGATAGAGCAGGGAATTTTAATGGAGGCGGAGCAGGCGATCGTGAAGCGGCCGGGAACGGAGAAGGCGGAGAGGAGAAATCCCGAAACCTACAGGCGTCCCGGAACAGAGATATCCGGCGGTTACGGATATCCGGGAGAGCCCTCCGGCGGTTACAGAAACCCTGAAGGGATGTCCGGCGGTTATCAGGCCCCCGGAGAGCCGTTTGAGGGCCGCAGGCTGCCTCCTCAAAGAGCAGCAGAGAACTATCAGGCGGCGGAGGCGTACAGACAAAAACCCGTGCGGGATACAGCATACTATGAGGACATTGAAAAAGAGGAGCCGTATGAGGCCCCGGTAAGGCCGCGAAGACGCATGGAACCGCCCCGCCGTTATGAAGAGGATTACGAAGAGTATGATGACGATGACGAGGAAGATGAGGATTCCGGCGATTCCAAAATGAAAGTTATCACTGTCATACTGGGTATTATCGTGATAGCCATTGCGCTGGCAATAGGATTTATTTTATGGCAGAGAAATGATCCCTCCCGCTACGAGAGGACGGAAGAGGAAACCGGACAGGAAGAGGATTCCGGTGAAGATGACGAAGACGGGGAAGAAGGGGAAGCTTCCGCCGATACGGCGGGCAGGATTCAGATCCTTTCCAACGTCAATATCCGCACCGCGCCCAGTACGGAAGGCTCCGAAGTGCTGATGGTGGCAAAGCAGGGCGAGACCTACGAGTACTATGAACTGGTGGATAGTGCCTGGTACCATATTAAGCTGGAAGACGGCAGGGACGGGTATGTTTCAAGTAAATATGTGGAAGACTTGGAATAGAAGAAACGCCGCCTGTGTGGGCTTTGGCCGGCATCTGCGAGGATATGCTCTGACATTTGTGCGGATCCGGTTTGCATGCGTCCGGGGAAACGGTGAGAGCAGTTAAATCCGGTATGTTTGACTTAGCAATCATTCTGCGGCATTTCAGGAAAGGATCGTTTCCGGAAATGTTTGCAGGTATATCAATAGAATAGAAAAGAGGAGAAGAAAAATGAGTAAGAAACCTGTAGTTTTAATGATTCTTGACGGCTATGGCCTGAATGACACAAAGGAACATAATGCCGTGGCTGAGGCGAAGACGCCTGTGATGGATAAGCTGATGGCGGAATATCCTTTTGTGAGGGGAAATGCCAGCGGGATGGCGGTAGGGCTTCCCGACGGACAGATGGGGAATTCCGAGGTCGGCCATCTGAATATGGGCGCGGGCCGCATCGTATATCAGGAACTGACAAGGATCACAAAGGAGATTCAGGACGGTACGTTTTTTGAGAATAAAGCACTGATGGATGCGGTAAATAACTGCAAAAAGAACGACAGTGCACTGCACTTTTTCGGATTATTGTCAGACGGCGGCGTACACAGCCACAATACCCACCTTTACGGCCTTTTAGAACTGGCAAAACGCAACGGCCTTGAAAAGGTATATGTACACTGTTTCCTGGACGGACGTGATACGCCACCTGCCAGCGGAAAAGAATATGCGGAAGCGCTGGAGGCTGAGATGGCGAAGATCGGCGTAGGCAAGATCGCCTCTGTGGCAGGCCGTTATTATGCGATGGACAGGGACAACAACTATGACAGAGTACAGAAAGCCTATATCGCGTTGACAAAGGGCGAGGGACTGACGGCGGAGAGCGGCCCTGCGGGAATTCAGGCTTCCTATGACAGGGGGGAGACGGATGAGTTTGTAAAACCGACCGTTGTGCTGGAGAACGGCGCGCCTGTGGCAACGATAAAAGACGGTGATTCGGTGATATTTTTCAACTTCCGCCCCGACCGTGCAAGGGAGATTACCAGAGCCTTCTGTGACGATGACTTTAAAGGTTTCGAGAGAGGGAAACGTCCGGATCTGACTTATGTATGCTTCTCCGATTACGATCCTACGATCCCGAACAAGGAAGTTGCCTTTGAGAAGATTGCGGTGACCAATACCTTCGGCGAGTGGCTCGCGGCAAACGGCATGAAACAGGCAAGGATCGCGGAAACCGAGAAATATGCCCATGTAACCTTCTTCTTCAACGGCGGCGTGGAAAAACCCAACGAGGGTGAGGACAGAATCCTTGTGAATTCCCCGAAGGAAGTGGCTACCTATGATCTGAAGCCGGAGATGAGCGCCTATGAGGTGTGCGACAGACTCTGCGAAGCCATCACAGGCGGTAAGTACGACGTGGTGATCATCAACTTTGCAAACCCGGATATGGTAGGCCATACCGGCGTGGAAGCGGCGGCGATCAAGGCGGTGGAAGCAGTGGATTCTTGTGTGGGAAGAGCGGTGGAAGCAGTGAGATCCGTGGACGGCGTACTCTTTATCTGTGCGGACCACGGCAACGCGGAGCAGCTTGTGGATTATAAGACAGGAGAACCTTTTACAGCCCATACCACAAATCAGGTGCCTTTCATCCTTGTAGGTTATGATGAGAAATATACGCTGAGAGAGGGCGGCTGTCTGGCGGATATCGTACCCACGCTGATCCAGATCATGGGCAGGGAACAGCCTGCGGAAATGACCGGAAAATCCCTTCTTGTGGAAAGATAAAAATATAAGCGGAAACACAGGATAAACAAACCTCCTTTGGAAATACTAACAAAAATGGTAATTCCAAAGGAGGTTATTTTATGTCTTTGACGATACGTATTATGGATGTGCATGCAAGGGAGATTCTGGATTCCAGAGGAAATCCCACAGTGGAGGCGGAGGTGACGGTGATCGCGGGGGAGGGCGCCTTCGGCGGGCCCTGCATCAACGGCAGAAATATGGAGGCGGCAGCCGGAAATCACAAGGAAACGGTCGGTAACTGCGGCTGCCCGGCACCTGTGGGTGCGCCCTATCCTCTCTCCGGAAAACTTTTTACAGGCAGGGCGTCTGTGCCCTCCGGTGCCAGCACCGGCAGGTTTGAGGCCGTGGAACTGCGGGATAAGGAGAGCCGTTATCAGGGGAAGGGTGTGCAGAAGGCGGTGAGGAATGTGAACACCGTACTGCGGGAGGCGCTGCTTGGGCGAAACGCGCTCTGTCAGGAAGAGATCGACAAAATTCTTGTGGAGACGGACGGAACGGAAAACAAGGAAAAGTTAGGCGCCAATGCCACGCTCAGCGTTTCCATGGCGGCTGCAAGAGCGACGGCGGCTGCCCTTGACATGCCTTTATACCGTTATCTGGGCGGTATTTCCGCAAAGAAGATGCCGGTGCCGATGATGAATATTTTAAACGGCGGAAAGCATGCGGACAATACGGTGGATTTTCAGGAGTTTATGATCATGCCGGTGTCGGCAAAAAGCTTTCAGGAGGGTCTGCGGATCTGCGCGGAGGTCTATCAGAAGCTGAAACAGCTTCTTGTGAAGGACGGGCTGTCCACGGGGGTGGGCGATGAAGGCGGATTTGCCCCTTCCCTGAAAAATCCGAAGGAGGTGCTGGATTATATTGTCAAGGCGGCTCTGGCAGCGGGTTACCAGCCCGGCAGCGATATCAAGATCGCCCTTGATGTGGCGGCGAGCGAACTGTATCAGGAGGATTCCGGCATGTATTACTTCCCGGGAGAGACAAAGGCGCTGCATGGCAGCAGAGGGGATCTGATCAGTTCCGCCGATACGAAAGAGTCCAGCGTCCTGCGCAGCACGGAGGAGATGATCGCCCTCTATGAAGAACTTTGTAAAGAATACCCGATCATTTCCATTGAGGACGGGCTCAACGAAGATGACTGGGACGGCTGGAAGAAACTGACGGAAAGGCTCGGGGATAAGGTCCAGCTTGTGGGGGACGATCTTTTTGTAACAAATACGGGACGGCTCTCGGCGGGGATACGCCTGCGTACAGCCAATGCCATTCTGGTGAAGGTGAATCAGATCGGTACGCTTTCGGAGGCTTTTGCGGCGATAGAAATGGCGCACAAAAACGGTTATAAAGCGGTGATCTCCCACCGTTCCGGCGAGACGGAGGATACGATCATCGCGGATATCGCGGTGGCGGTCAATGCGGGCCAGATCAAAACAGGGGCGCCCTGCCGGACAGACCGTGTCAGCAAATACAATCAGCTTCTGCGGATCGAGGAAGAGCTGGGCGGCGTTTCCGTATATGAAGATCCTTTCCGGGACTGATAATGACAGAGGATGCTGGGGGAAAAATCAAATCCTCCGGTATAATGCTCTCGCTCCGTAGAAAATGAAACGGTCACCGGACTTGAAAAGATATCGACAAGTGCCGGCAGCAATGTATACCAAGTTATGTCTGTACGAAACGGATAAAATCTGCTAAGATAAGAAAATGAGATCGAAAGGCCTGTTATCCGGGAGAGAGATATTTGGATATCTGCCGGGACAGGATGGGCGGGAGTGATATGACAAAAGAGCAGCAGCAGAAAGCAGCATATCTGGCACAGGAGGTATTGCGCCTTTCCAGAGACAGCATTATCATGAACATGCGGTTTCTGGATGCGGCGCTTTCCGCGATGCGGCCGGTTTCGCAGCCGGGATTAAAGGGCGTGGCGGCAGACGGGGAAAGCTTCAGGTACGACGATGCCTTTGTGCTGCGCCGCTATAAAGGAGAGCCGGCTTATATTGCGAGGTGCTGCCTTCACAGCCTGCTGCATCTTGTGTTCTATCATCCGTTCCGCTACGGAGAGGTGGAGACGAAGTACTGGGATATCGCTGCGGATATTGCCGTGGAAAACGTGATACTGGAGATGGATCTGCATTTTTTGAAGATCCACAGGGATACGGAGCGGAAGGCGGAAGGGGCGGCGCTGAAAATAAAGTGCGGCGCTTTGACGGCGGAAAAAATATACCGGTATCTGATGAAGGAGAAGCCGGATGAGGAGGAGCTTGCGGGCCTGAAGCTTTTATTTCACCGGGATGAGCATCTATACTGGGTGCAGCCTCAGCAGATGGAAGTTTCTCTGGCGCAGTGGAAAAAGATCAGCGAGAGGATCAGGACGGATCTGAAAACCTTTTCCAAAGGGAAGTTTTCCGGCGAAAAGGGGAACGGCGACTCTCTGGAAAAGAATCTGGCGGAGGCGGTGAAGGACCGTTATGATTACGGGGATATCCTGCGCCGGTTTATGGTGACGGGGGAGGAAATCCATCCCAACGATGAGGAATTCGACTATATTTATTATACTTATGGACTCGAACATTATGGAAATATGCCTTTGGTGGAGCCGCTGGAGTACAAGGATATCAAAAAGGTAAAGGAGTTTGTGATCGCTATCGATACCTCGGCCTCCTGCAGGGGGAAGATCGTGCGGGGATTTTTAAACAGGACTTATTCGATCATGAAAAGTGCGGAGAATTTTTTCAGTAAGGTCAATGTACATATTATTCAGTGCGATAATGAGGTGCAGAGCGATGTGAAAATCACCTGCGACGAGGATTTTGAGGAGTATATCAGGACGGGGAAACTGACAGGATTCGGGGCGACGGATTTCAGGCCTGTCTTTGCGTATGTGGATGAACTGGCAGAGCAGGGGGCTTTTGAGAATTTAAAAGGGCTTATTTATTTCACCGACGGTTATGGCGTCTATCCGGAGAGGATGCCCGCCTATGACGTGATCTTCGCTTTTTTAAACGAGGATGAGCGGCGGCCCGCGGTGCCCTGCTGGGCGCTGCCGGTCGTGCTGGAGGAGGAGGAACTGGAAGATACGGATGAGAGAGGAAGCGAAACTGACGTTTAGAACAGAAATGGGCGGCTGCCGTTACCATGAGCCGCCGGAAGCTGTGACTGGCAACAGAGAAGGAACGAAGGAGAGAGTCGGATATGAATATGAAACAGGCAAAAGAGTGCATTAAAGATACGGTGCGGCTCTATTTAAAGAAGGATGCGTTCGGGGATTACCGGATTCCCGTTGTACGCCAGCGCCCGGTCTTTCTGATCGGGGCGCCGGGAATCGGGAAAACGGCTATTATGGAGCAGATCGCGCAGGAGCTGTCCATCGCGCTGGTCTCCTATTCCATGACACACCATACGAGGCAGTCCGCGCTGGGGCTTCCCTTTATTGATCATCGGGAATTTGGGGAGAGAGAGTATGAGGTGTCGGAGTATACGATGAGTGAGATCATCTCCTCCATTTATGAGGTGATGCGGGCAAGCGGCCTGAGGGAAGGCATTTTGTTCTTGGATGAGATCAACTGCGTATCGGAGACTTTGGCGCCGTCCATGCTGCAGTTCCTGCAGTACAAGGTATTCGGCAGACACGCGGTTCCGGAGGGCTGGGTCATCGTAACGGCGGGAAATCCGCCGGAATATAATAAGTCCGTCCGGGAGTTTGATGTGGTGACGCTGGATAGGCTGAAGATCATGGAGGTGGAGGCGGATTACGGGATCTGGAAGGAATATGCCTCCGAAAAAGGTCTGCACAATGCGGTCGTCAGTTATCTGGATCTGAAAAAAGAGGATTTCTATCATGTGGAGACGACCGTCAGGGGAAAATCCTATATTACAGCCAGAGGGTGGGAGGATCTGTCGCAGATCCTGCAGCTCTACGAAGAGGAAGGGCTTTTGGTGGATGAAACGCTGGTAGGGCAGTATCTGCGCAACGACAGGATCGTAAAGGAGTTTACGGCTTATTATGACCTGTATAATAAATATAAGAAGGACTATAAGACAGAGGAGATCCTTTCGGGGAAGGTTTCCGAGGAGGCGCTGAAGAAGGCGAAAGGGGCGGCTTTTGATGAGCGTCTGTCTCTTCTCGGGATGCTGCTGGATAAGCTGCAGGGAGAGATACGGGAGACGATGAGGCTGGCAGACTGCCTGAAGGAGATGCGTATACCATTGAGGGCGCTTTCGGGCTGTGCGGAGAAGGAAAAGCTGCTTCAAATGCTTCAGATGCAGGAACGGGCGAGGGAAAAGCTGTTAAGGTCTCTGCAGGCGGCAGGCGCCTTATCCGATGTGGAACAATATAAAAACAGGTATATCCTGCGTTTTCTGGAAGCGGCGGAGAAGGAAATACGGATCAGGGATTTATCCGACAAAGA
The DNA here is from genome assembly GCA_910573755.1 of Lachnospiraceae bacterium. Lineage (GTDB taxonomy): Bacteria > Bacillota > Clostridia > Lachnospirales > Lachnospiraceae > 1XD8-76. The sequence continues at coordinate 28,860 of CAJTBO010000040.1, forward strand.
TGCCGCCTATGAATATATCAGGGAGAAATTCGGAAAAGAGGCAGCATCCCTGAAGGAGCGGACACAAAAGACCGGTGAGCGGCTTCATTATCTGTTTGCGTTTGTGGAGCGCGCCTTTGAGGGCGGAAATGAAATGCTGATCCTTGTGACGGAGCTTACGGTACATGAGGACAGCGCAAGGTTTATCGCCTCCTTCGGCTGTCCCGATTACCAGAGGCATAACGAGGAACTGATGCTTTCGGAGAGGCAGAGCAGGTTTATGGAAGAGATCGAGAAGCTGGAATTGTAGGGAAGCCGGCGGCGGATATCGGGATACAGGTATGAAGGTTCGGTTTTGGTATATTATGTAAACCGGAAGGCGGAATGAGGATCAGATGCCGGTTATGTTGGAGTGTATATATGGAGTACAGATATGTTCTGAAGGAAGGGGTATTAACCCTGAAAGATTATAAAAAGGGGCTCGAAGTGGTCTCCTATGAAGGGGAGGATATCTATCTGACGGTTCCGGAAAAGATACCTGTGGAAGCGGGAGAGGGCGGGGAGGACGGTCTGGAGAAGCCGGTCATTTCCATCGGAAAAAAGGCGATGCTCTCCCGCAAGAGCCTGCGGCGGGTGATATTGCCGGAGACGATCGAGGAGGTGGGGGACTGGGCTTTTGCCTATTGCGACGCCCTGCGCGAGGTGGTTTTGCCGGAGAAGGAGATTCGTTTCGGGAAAGGGATCTTCAGAGAGTGCGGCAGGGTGAAGTCTGTTTCAGTACGGGGAAAGCATCAGGATGTCGGCGCCCTTTTGGCGGCGGCGGTGACGCTTCTGGATACGCCTTATCTGTTTACCCCCGTGCACTGCGGCGAGGAGGACTGGCTGAGACAGTGGGATGCCCGCATGCTGCAGCTGCTCCATGCGGCGGATCAGGACGGGTACTCCAAAATGGTGCTCTGCGGCGAGGAGGATTACGGCAGCAAAGAAAATAATCTGGATTATTTTCTGAACCAGAAAAGAAAGAGCAAGGTGCGGATCGCGTTTATGAGGCTTCTGCATCCTCTGGGGCTGAAGGACACGGTGAAAAAGGAACTGGAACTGTATCTGCTGGAGCATACGGCAGGCTGCAGCGCTTCTCCGGCGGCGTTTTTGGAAAAGGAAAACACCGGGGCGCTGGATGAGACCTGGCAGGTGCTTGGCTCGGAGCACGGGGAGGACAGTGAGTATTATAAACTGTTTACACAGATCGGCTGTCTGAGAGAAGAGAACTTTGACCGGATCTTATCGGAGACAGGAGAAAATTATCCGGAAATGAAGGCATGGTTCCTGAAATATAAAGAGGAGGAGATCGGATACACGGATTTTTTTGAAGCGTTAAGTCTGGACTAAAATATTTTTCGTACAAGATTGGAAAAAACTGTTGAAAAACCCATATTTGTATGCTAAACTTAGTTTTGCGTGATATTAGGAGGTTGGAAATGGAAATACTCAGATATATATTGACAGGAATTTTTATATTAGATTGTCTCGTACTGGTGGTTCTCGTTTTAATGCAGGAAGGGAAATCCGCCGGACTCGGCGCTATCAGCGGTTCTTCCGATACGTACTGGGGAAAGAATAAAGGGCGTTCCAGGGAAGCGAATCTTGTAAGGCTGACAAAGATCCTTGCGATTCTTTTTATCGTACTGGCTGCGGTGCTGAATATCAACAAATTCTAAGAGCGAGTAGAAAATCCTGCGACAGCAGGATTTTTTGTTTTGTCATATAGGAAATTTTATCCTATATGACGGATCCTCCGGGGGATGCGCACTGCGCGTATAAGGAAAACGGCTGCTGCCGGGTGAAACGGCATACGGATCTGCGGATCGGGACTGATACCGGAAGGTGCGGGAACCGATACGATAGAAACGCCATACGGGCCGCGGAGCGGGCTGAGAGCCTGACGGGAAGCAGAAAAGAACAGGAGATATGTTGACGGAAAAACAGACTGGGATCAAAGAAAAAGCAAATAAAATAAAACTGACGGGCGTGTATCAGCAGAGTAAAAATTATGGTTTTGTGGTGCCGGACCGGCGCAGGGATTCCGCGGATATTTTTATCCCGAAGGAAAAGGCGAACGGCGCCCGGGACGGCCAGAAGGTTGTGGCGGAGATCAGCGCGGCGGCAAAGCCCGAGGAGCATAAAAACCCGGAAGGGAAGATCATAGAAATTCTCGGAAACGCGGAGGACCCCGGGGTGGATATCCTCTCTGTGGTCAGAAATTACGAACTGCCGGACGCATTTACCGAAAAGGAACTGCGGCAGGCGGAACGGGTGGCGAAGGATGTCAGCGAAGCCGACCGGGCGGGCCGCATGGATCTCCGGGAGATACAGATGGTGACGATCGACGGTGATGACGCGAAGGATCTGGATGATGCGGTGAGTTTATCCGTGCATGGCGGGATTTTTGAACTGGGGGTGCATATTGCCGATGTCAGCAACTATGTACAGGAATATTCGGCGCTGGACAGGGAAGCCTTAAAGCGGGGCACCAGCATTTATCTGCCGGACCGTGTGATACCGATGCTGCCGAAAGCTTTATCCAACGGCATCTGTTCTCTGAATGCGGGAGAAGACCGTCTTGCGTTAAGCTGTCTGATGCAGATCGACCGGGACGGGACCCTCGTGGATTATCGGATCACGGAATCGGTGATCCGGGTAGACAGACGGATGAGTTACAGCGCGGTAAAGCGGATTCTGGAAGACGATGATAAGGCGTTGAAGGAGGAATATCAGGCTTTTGTGCCGATGCTTGAAAAAATGGGGGAACTTTCGGCGATTTTGCGGAAGAACAGGGAGAAGAGAGGCTCCATTGATTTTGATTTCCCGGAGAGCAGGCTGATCCTGGACAAAAAGGGGGTGCCTTTGGAGATCAGGCCCTATGAGCGCAATACGGCGACGAAGCTGATCGAGGAATTTATGCTGCTGGCAAACGAGACGGTGGCGCAGCATTTTTACTGGCTGGATATCCCCTTTGTATACCGCAGCCATGAGAGCCCGGAACAGGAGAAAGTCAGGAAACTGGCGCTTCTGATGCGGAATATGGGCTTTCAGATCAAAACGGGAAGGGAAGAGATCCATCCGAAGGAGATACAGAAACTTTTGTGGCAGGCGGAGGGGAGCGAGTCCGAAGCGCTTGTGAGCCGGCTGGCACTGCGCAGCATGCGTCAGGCGAAATATACATCGGCTTCCTTAGGGCATTTCGGCCTTGCCAGCAGGTATTACTGCCATTTTACATCTCCGATCCGCAGATATCCGGATCTGCAGATTCATCGTATTATCAAACAGCATCTGCGGGGAAAACTGGACGAGGAAAAACAGGCGCATTACCGGGAGATTCTGGATGATGTCGCCGCACAGTGCTCCGCTATGGAGCGGCGGGCCGCCGAGGCGGAGCGGGAATGTGAGAAGATCAAAAAGGCGGAGTACATGGAACAGCATACCGGAGAGCATTTTTGGGGCGTGGTTTCCGGCGTCAATGCATTCGGTATTTATGTGGAACTGGAAAATACGGTGGAAGGGCTGGTTTCGGTTTCGGATCTGCAGGGGGATTTTTACCGGTATGAGGAGAGCGGCTACCGGCTGATCGGAGAACATACCGGCAGATGTTTTTCGCTGGGACAGCGCCTTAAGGTGGAAGTAAAACGGGCGGATAAGACACTGAAATATGTAGATTTTATACCGGCAGAGCCGGAATAAAGAACAGATCTGCGACAGGCAGATCCATTTACTGTATTGCGATGCGCAGGTCAGATTGCAGCGGTTCCCGTTATGAGAACAGAACAGGAGAATATCTATATGGCGAAGGAAGGCATGAAACTGGTAGCGAACAATAAAAAAGCGTACCACGACTATTTTATAGAAGAAAAACATGAAGCCGGACTGGTGCTGCACGGCACGGAGGTAAAGTCCCTGCGGCTCGGAAAGTGCAGTATCAAGGAAGGATACGCAAAGATTGAGAACGGGGAGGCGTATGTATACGGCATGAATATCAGCCCCTATGAAAAAGGAAATATTTTTAACCGTGATCCGCTGCGCCCTAAAAAGCTTCTGCTGCATAAGCAGGAGATCAGGAAACTGACGGGGCAGCTTGCGGAGAAGGGTTATGCGCTGATACCGCTTCAGGTATATTTTAAGGATGGCAGGGCAAAACTGGAATTGGGGCTTGCAAAGGGAAAAAAGAACTACGATAAGCGGGAAGCCATCGCGAAAAAGGATCAGAGAAGAGAATATGAGAGATCTTTTAAGATCAAAAATTTATAGACGTTCCTTCCGGGGTATGCTATAATATCTCAAGTTTTGAAGCAAAAACGGCGTAACCCTTATAAACACTGGGCTGCGCCGATTTCTCTGTATAGCGTAATGGGAACTTTTTTGAAGTAATAAAAATATTTTTA
>CAJTBO010000041.1 GCA_910573755.1 Lachnospiraceae bacterium
TATCCCTCTCGCACATCACGCCCCCGTTCGACTTGCATGTGTTAAGCACGCCGCCAGCGTTCATCCTGAGCCAGGATCAAACTCTCTTGTTTTGATTTTTCGCTCCACCCTCCCGGCACCCTCCAGGGCCCGCGGAAGGCTTCCGCTTCCCGGCCAAGTCCAAACTTGGCTTTTTCCTTTTTTACTGCTTCCTTAGGTTTGTTTGTTCGTCTTTTTTCTTTCTCTGAAATCATTCCGCTGCTTCTCCCGGGTTCCCCCGGCTTCCGCTCCGCTTCCGGCCTTCCGGCACGGCGCTTCGCTTCCCTTGCAGCTTCGGAATCTTTCAGGGCTGCATTACTGTTTATTTGTCAAGGTTCGCTGTGCTCTCCGGCAGGTTTCTTTTGTCCTCTGCCCTGACAGCTTTGATATCTTATCACAGACTTCATCGCTCTGTCAAGCACTTTTTTCTACTTTTTTACATTTTTTTCTTTCCAAAATAAGTAGCCATCGCTGAGCGGTGGAATTCTAATATAGCACATTGTATTTTCGATGTCAATAATAAATTTTCATTATTTTTCCAAAAATCTGCTAAATTCAGAATATAATAGGAAGCACTGCCTGACAGCACTTCCCCACCTTATCTGGTAAAGAAAACGGAGAAAGAGGGATTTGAACCCTCGCGCCGGTCACCCGACCTACACCCTTAGCAGGGGCGCCTCTTCGGCCTCTTGAGTATTTCTCCTTGATCCGAACTACGTCTCTACCAATATATGATTGCATTCAATGTGAGAACGCAAAAGTAATTATACCCAAGGTATCGTTATTTGTCAACCATATTTTTCAGATAAAAAGCAGATCCCCTTCTTTTTTCGTTACTCCGCACTCCACAATGTCATATTTCGTCTGCAGCATTATAACATCGACTCTATCCGCAGCTTTATTCCCCGTTTATATATCCGGTCACCAAACGCCCTGCTATTTCCTATAAGACACATACCGAAGCGCCTTCTGATATGCTTTATAAAGCCTCTGAAATTCTTCGGGCTTTTCCTCCGGATGGATTTCTCCGGAAAGCCGGGCATAAGCCCTTTTGATATCCCTTACATCCGCCTCTGCATCTATCTGTAAATAACCTATATCCGTTCTTACACTCCTGCTGCCTTTCCCCACGGGAATCAAAGCCCCTTTGCAGCACTCTTACCGAAGATCCTTCCCCTGTCTTCGACTCTATCCGCAGCTTTATTCCCCGTTTATATATCCGGTCACCAAACGCCCTGCTATTTCCTATAAGACACATACCGAAGCGCCTTCTGATATGCTTTATAAAGCCTCTGAAATTCTTCGGGCTTTTCCTCCGGATGGATTTCTCCGGAAAGCCGGGCATAAGCCCTTTTGATATCCCTTACATCCGCCTCTGCATCTATCTGTAAATAACCTATATCCGTTCTTACACTCCTGCTGCCTTTCCCCACGGGAATCAAAGCCCCTTTGCAGCACTCTTACCGAAGATCCTTCCCCTGTCTTCGTTTATACCGCCGCCTCTTCGTCATACACCCAAAAACAACTTGTAAAAAACATATATCATGAAAGGAATCAATACTATTCCGAAAACAGCAAGCGTTATATCGGCATTTATATAAAGCATTACCAGAAATATAAACAGCAGGCCCGCACCGCCCGCTATGGTTCTGTATACGTGCTTTCGCCCTTCTCTTTTACGTTCGTACTTGCTTTCCGCATACTGCCGCCGTTTTACAGAATTTGTATATGCCGGATACAGGCACTTGAACAACTGCAGACTTTGCCCTTTACAGTTCTCTTCTCCCATTTTCTCAAAATCATACAAATACCAGAAAAACAATGCCGCCTCTTCCTGACGCCTGTATTCCATCATTCCCTTTACAATACTTCCCAACACAACAGGAGACCACATGATCTCCCGAAACTCTTCCGACTGCAGATATTCCTTCCAGCCTTCCCCGAGAAAGGATCCTCTGTTTTCCCATACAAATATCTGTTTTCTCCAACAACACTGAAAATATGCCGTCTTTTCCGCTCTGATCCATCCTTTTTGCAGTTCTTCCCGTCTGCCGCTTTCCATATACGCAGGATGCAGTTCTCTGTATATCTGCAGGGCTTTTGCGTTACACTTCTTTTCTTCCGGCTTATCAATCGCATAAAGTTCACAAAAAAACAGCAATATTTCCTCTTTCTGCTGAAAATGATTTTTTATTCCTTCTGCTATGATCTCCAATACCACCGGAGACCACATAATTTCCCGAAATATTTCCGAACAAAGATATTTCTTCCAGCTTTCATTTGGCAGGTCTTCACCCTGCCCCCATCTGAATATCAGCTTTCTCCAGTAAATCTGAAAATGATTTATCTTTTCTGTCCTGAGTCGTTCTTTTTGAATTTCTTTAAGATCAAGCCCCAACTCTTCATATTTGTCTTTTTCCGATGCAGATATTCCTTCTGCTTTCTGCCCTGTTTCAGAAAATACGACTACTTTCCTGTTTTCATCTCTTTTTCCACAGGAGGCATATTGCAAAGCCTTCTGATATGCCTCATAAAGCTTCTGAAATTCCTCCGGCTTTTCCTCCGGATGAATTTCTTTGGACAGGCGGGCGTAGGCCTTTTTGATCTCTTTTCTATCCTTTGTAGCCTCTATCTGTAAAACGTCCCATATCCTTTCCATCTATTCCCTGTTACTCCCGCCGTTCTTTCCCTTCCAGAAAATCAAAGACAGCTTCCGCTTCTTTTAAGCAGTTGGCGATCGCCTGATCATTCTGAGTGCTCATCGCCATGTGAAGTTTCCCCATAACATTCTCCACCGCACGCCGCCTTCCCCCCATCATCTGAACAAAAAGACGTTCTCCTCTTGCCAGTGCCAGCTTTGTCCTGATACCGCCCGGCGGCGCCAGCTTATAATTTTTCAATTCCTCCACACGCTGCTTCAGTTCTTCTTCTTTCAGCCTGAACTGGTCGCTTGACAATACCGCCTGTTCCTTTATCCCGTTATCCAGATCGGTAACCTCCACCAGCAATATCCCGTTAATATCATAAGTAAAGCACACTTCTACTTTGTTTTCCTCTTTCTTCTTTTTGGGAATACTTATCCTGACCTCCCCAAGATAGATATTCTCCCTGCAGTAATACCCTTCCCCCTGATATACTTTTATCAGCATCTCACCCTGATATGCTGACGCATTAGTGTAAAAACCTTTTTTGGAAGACGGAAGGATACTATTTCTCTCGATGATCGGTGACATAATAGGATTCCGGTGATCCGCCGGATTCACTACATTTACTCCAAGCGTAAAAGGGCATGTATCTGTCAGCACCAGATCCCGGAGTTCTTCCTTCCGTTCCTTGATCCCCGCATAGATTCCCGCGCCCATCGCCACGATCTCATCCGGAGAAACTGCCGCGTGCGCCTCTTTTCCAAAGGCAGTCAGCAAAAAGAACCCGACCACCGGCATTCTAGAAGAACCGCCCACCAAAACGACCTCATCCATGTCCTCCATTCTTCTGCCGCTGTCGCCCAGCGCACGGGTTATCACCTGCGCCGCCCTGTCAAATATATCCTGTCCCAGCTTCGCCAGTCCGGCATTATCGATGGTTACTTTTTTCTCCCCGTACAGTTCAAATGTACAGGTAACTTCTTTCATAACACTCAGATCCTTTTTACATTTTTCCGCATACTGCAAAAGAGATGCCTTTTCCCCTGCAGACAGTCCATTATAAGAAATCTGATATTGTTCACAAAAATAACGGGCTATCTTTTCATCAAAATCATCCCCGCCCAAATGGTTATCTCCGCTGACCGCAATAATCTCGATCACATTATCAAAGTAATCCACTACGGAAACATCCAGTGTTCCTCCGCCGAAATCAAATACAAGAAAACTGCCCTCGTCCTTTTCGTCCAGACGGCTTGCCGTCAATGCCGCAGCAGACGGTTCATTGATCAGCCTCTCCACCTTAAGCCCCGCCAGTTCTCCCGCCTCTTTTGTGGCATAACGCTGATTATCGTTAAAATACGCCGGTACACTGATAACCGCCTCTGTCACTTCTTCCCCCAAAAAACGCTCCGCATCTTCTTTCAACTGACGCAGAACGAAGGACGAAAGTTCCTGCGGCGTAAATTTACGTCCTGACAGTTCAAAAACCTTACCGGTTCCCATATATCTTTTGAAAGATGCTGCTGTAGCCTCCGGATGTGTGACCAGCCTTTCTTTTGCAACCGCACCGACATAAATACTTCCGTCTTCCCCCACACTGACTGCGCTCGGGGTCAGCGTCTTTCCGAAGGAATTCGGTATCAGTGCAGTATATCCCTCTTTAAACACACATACCAAACTGTTTGTTGTACCCAGATCAATACCTATAATCGCCATCTCTGTCTACATCTCCCGTTCTGCAGTCCGTTCGTTTCTGAAGCTGCCTACCCATCATTTCGGTTTTCTGCCGTCTTCTCATACAGATCATTCCCGTCTGCATCCATCACAACGATCACCGGAAAATTTTCCACCTCCAGCTTCCTGACAGCCTCTGTTCCCAGATCCTCATAAGCCACTACTTCAGACGCTTTAATAGCTTTTGATAAAAGTGCTCCGGCACCGCCGATAGCCGCAAAATAAACACAGCCGTTTCTCACAACAGCTTCCTTTACCTCTTTGCTCCTTCTTCCTTTTCCGATCATTCCCTTTAACCCAAGATCCAGAAGCGCAGGAGTATATTTATCCATTCTTCCGGAAGTGGTAGGCCCTGCAGAACCGATCACTCTTCCCTCCCTTGCCGGCGAAGGTCCCAGATAATAGATTATGTTATTTTTGAGTTCTATGGGCAGCGCGCCTTTCCCGGCAAGAGCTTCACTCATCCGTTTATGCGCCGCATCTCTCGCCGTATAGATCGTTCCACTGATATACACAAAATCCCCCGCTTTCAGGCTGCTTATTGTTTCTGTATCCAGCGGAGCACGAATATACTTTTCCATCTTCATCAAATCTCCTCTGCACTTTTATAAACAACGAAAACCCGGACTTTCCGGCGCGTTTCCGCATCCGGAAATTTTCCGTATTTACAATACTCTCACCACATGTCTGTTAACATGGCAGCAGATATTGACCGCTACCGGCAGTCCGGCAATATGCGTAGGATAAGTATTTATATGTACCGCCAGCGCAGTTGTCATACCGCCAAGACCCCCCGGACCGATATCTGTTTCATTTATCTTTCTCAGCAGTTCCTGTTCCATCTCTCTCACATAGGGAACCTTTGAGAACTCCTGTACCGGTCTGGTTAACGCCTGTTTTGCCAGCACCGCGCACTTTTCAAAGGTACCGCCGACACCGACGCCGACCACCACGGGAGGACAGGCATTCGGTCCCGCTTCCTTTACCGCGGTAAGGACTGCCCTTTTTACTCCCTCCATACCGTCCGCCGGCTTCAGCATATACACTCTGCTCATATTTTCACTTCCGAATCCCTTAGGCGCAACCGTAATCTTTACCTGCTCCCCGGGCACGATCTGATAGTGGATAACTGCCGGTGTATTATCTTTGGTATTCTCCCGGATCAATGGATCTCCCACCACGGATTTCCTTAAATACCCTTCCTGATATCCCTGACGGACCCCCTCATTTATGGCTTCTTCAAGATATCCGCCTTCAAAATGCACATCCTGCCCTATCTCTGCAAAGATAACCGCCATACCGGTATCCTGACAGATCGGAATCATATCCTCACCGGCTATTTGCATGTTTTCACACAATTTTCCAAGAATGTGTTTTCCGATCTTTGAGGTTTCCGCATCTTTGGCTTCTTCTATTGCCCGTTTCATATCAAGCGGCAAAAAATAATTTGCCTCAATGCACATCTCTTTGATCTGCTTTGTTATTTCTGTTGTCTCTATCGTTCTCATATAAAATCCCGTCCCGCCGGTTTTAAACCTTTTGCATTCCCTATTTTCCTGTCACTTCTTTTCTTATCTCTTCCAGTTCCGCATCTCCGGGTTTTCCCGGTTTCCATCCGATAGTCTGCCCGTCGTCGTTATAACGCGGGATCAGATGCATATGAAAATGAAATACAGTCTGCCCGGCTGCCTCCTCATTATTCTGCATCAGGTTAAAACCGTCGCAGTGCAGTTTTTCCCGCATCTGTGCCGCCATCTTTTTCGCCAGTACCATTACCTTTGCAGCCTTTTCATCAGGCAGTTCAAACAGATCTCTGTAATGATCTTTCGGCAGGATCAGAGCATGCCCCTTTGTGGCAGGCCCCAGATCCAGAATTACTCTGAACTCTTCATCCTCATATAAGGTTTTCGACGGAATCTCTCCGGCTGCGATTTTACAAAAAATACAACTTTCTTCTCTCATTTTTTATCCTCCGCTCTGATTTTATTTATGCCCCTACAAGGCACTCTGTTATTTACAATATATTTTTGGCAAACACAAAAAGCTGATCCAGCTGACGAAGCAGTTTAAAATCCCCTTTCATCTTCATAACGCCGCTCATAAATCCTCGTTGGAAAGTCATTCTTCCATGTATGATATCATTCATGGTTTCCTCCGTCATTTGGATTTCCACATCCGCCTTTTCCTTTTGGTCATAGCTGCATACCAGATCGTTTTGCCTGATCTCAATATACAAAGGCAGTTTTTTTGTATCAAGAATGATCTTGTAGCTTCCCTTAAAACCGGCGATCGGTTCGAAATGGTCCTTTAACGCCTTCAGAAACACCATCTGGTCATCCTGATCATTCTCCTCCAGTTTATCCCTGAAAATGCTTGCCAGTTCCTTGATATCCTCCTTTGTTTTCTGTACATAACTGTCATCGGAAGCATACTGGGAAAGCTGTTCTGCCTCTTTGGGGGTCAGGTCCATATTTTTTGTGATCGAAACAAATCGGTTCACCGCCTGATTGCTGGCAGGCAGGGCGATCACTTTTTTATTGATCGTCCGGTACATGTCTTCCGCCTTTTTTTCTATCAGCATATCATATGCTTCACTGTTCTCCAAAATGGCAATATCTTCAATATATCCGCAGATTCCACTGCAGGGGCGGCCGCCCAGAATCTCCCACGCCGAAGCCATGTTCAATTCCCCGTCCCTCTCTCCGTAAGTTGTAGACATTACCACCGGACACATATAAATTTTTGCGATTTTTTCCTTATCTCCATAAAGCCAGCAGGAATCCAGAAACTGCATCATATATCCGCCTATGCCATACCATTCCACAGTCGTCGCCAGAATGATGCCGTCAACATCCTTTAGCGTCTGCGGCAGCATGGTTATACTGTTTTTCATATCATACAACATATACTTTTCCACCGTAACATGAAGCTCATGAAAAACTTCCTCCATTTTTTCGATCACATAAAGCGTCGGATCATCGATCAATCCGCGTCCGCCATAATAAATGTTAATCTTCATCCCTGTCTCCTTTCATTCCCGAAATCCCTTGTCAGCATAGAAAAAGCCGTTAATACTATTCCACAAAGCGCTCCGCCGATATGCGCCGCATTATTTACATTAGAAGCCCGAAGCCCCATATACCCCATATAGAATATCATAAACGCCATTCTTCCTATCGTAATATTGCCATATTTTCCTTTGTGGCTGATCACAATAACAAGCAATGCCCCTACAACCCCGAATACGGCTCCGCTCGCCCCGATGGAATCGGCATGGTTACCTGTAAAAAATTCATATCCCGCGTACAGTAAAGAACCTGATATCCCGCTGCAGAAATAGAGTATTGCGAAATTCCATTTCCCGATATACCTTTCTACCAGTTCCCCTGCCAGATACAGCATCAGCATGTTTCCGAAAAGATGGTCCAGATCCGCATGCAAAAACATGGATGTAACAAGGCGCCACCACTCCTGTCCCTTTTGTATATACTGCAGGCTGAATGCTCCCTCACGATACAGCAGATCTCCGCTGAACATACTGACAACGAAGAGAAATACATTGATCGCAATAAATCCTATTGTGGTAATTTTATCTTTCCATACATATAGTTTTTTTCCATTCATTCTCTTATTTTACTGAATATCACCACAATTTACAAGAAGCATCTCACATATCCTGCAAGATGCCGCATTAATTTTTTATCTGAAAACAAATTGCGCCCTGCCAAAACCCACTTCATCTTCTCTCTCCAGCATAACTTTTTCATTCGGCCTCAGCCTCAGTCCATTATGATAAGTACCGTTCGTAGAATTTAAATCCTGCATCCAGAGATGCTCTTTTTCCGCAAAAAATCTTGCGTGCATTCTGCTTATGGAAGAATCCGGAATGATCTGATCTGCCAGCGCCTTATCCTTTCCCACCACACACGGCAGTCCCTCCAGATATATCTTCTGCTGCCTGAATTTTCCGATTCCATACAGCTTCCGCTCCTGATCCTCTCCGATATCCATATAGACCGTTTTCTCTTCTGCTGCCTCTTCTGTCTCTTCACTCTCCATCGTATACAATATATCCGTCTCATGATACATCGTATCCGGTTCCTCAGACACCTTCTCTGTTTTTTCCCGTTTTTTCTTTACCTGTGTATACAGCAGGATCGTCATCAGCATAACAGTCACCGCACTGCCCGGCAGAATAAACTCCTGCATTATTCTTCCCGCAAAAAATGTGGCGGCTGCCGATGCACATCCTGACAGAAACAGCAGAAACGCCATCCCCTCATTTCCCGATTTGGGCTTTGTTTCCACTTCCTCCTCCTCATCCGGCTCATCCAATATTTCCTCTTCCTGATCTTCTGTTGCCGGATCCCCCTTCATTTCCCATTTTTCCTCTTCTTCCGGAATCTCTGCCTTCTCCTCTTCCAGAAAAGAATCCGGGTACATCCTTCCTGCACATATTTCTTCATAAAAACGATATACGGTATCCGTTAGCTTCCTGTCTGCATAGTCTATTTTCTCAACCAGGAATTCCGCAAGATGTTCCCTTTCTTTTTCTATTTCCTCCCGCTCTCTTCCGGGCATATATGCAAACTCCCATTTCTGTTCTCCCAGATTCCAGAACAGCGCTGCCGGCTCCAGACAGATTCCGTCTCCCGGCAAAAATAATTCCCTGCTCTGTTCTATCACCTCATGAAGCTGCCACATAAAAGCCTGAAAGGCTTTCTTATCTATTACTTTTTCCATATATATGATTTCCATACTCTGCATGCCTGAAATATTATAGTAGAGATAAGCCTGCCCGTCCATCCTCCGCAGTTCCATCTTCAAAAAACCTTCCGCTATATTTTCAGTCAGCATACGCAGCGCAAAATCCTTTTCCTCCCCCGCATAAGGAATCGTCAGATAATTACAGCGCAGATCATTTACAAACTCAATTTCCTGCATATTTTTCTATCCTCCTGCACCTCCGGATAAACCCCACCGGATCATTTTTCTCCGCCTCGTACTCCGAAGAATAAGCAAACATACCTAAATCGCCTTCTTTCACCAGACCGTTCAATACCGTATTGACTCCGCCGCTTATTTTTATTTTCGCCTTTTCATCCGATATGTGAAGTTCTTTCTGAACGCCGTTACTGAACAACAGTTTTTTCTTCCCTGCAAGATCCCCTTTTTCCATCACTTTGCGGATCACTTTGGCCTCGTCTGTTTCCCTTTCCTCAGATGCCCGCATTACGATTATCTTACTGTCCTGCTCCGCTATGCATCTGTCATACAGAAAAAAACCTGCAAACATTACAAAAAACAGAGAAAACCATACCATCGGCATCAGCAGTGCCGCTTCCACCGTCATATATCCATTTAATGTATTTTTCATACTGATCCTCCTTTTCAAATATTATTTAAAACCATCTGCCATAGCATGCCTGCCGATAAAAACGGAAGAAACGGCATCGTTGTTTTTCTGTCCGCCTTTTTCCCCGCCAGCAGTATGATGCTGAAAATACTGAGCAGAAGCAGTCCCCCCATAACCGCCCCGAGTATCGCCCGGGCAGAAACCAGAATTCCAAGAACAACCAGACTTGCCGCATCACCATAGCCGATCTGCTCTTTTGTCAGAGCAGCAAGCAAAAAGGCTGCCATTCCCGGCAATAAATTACACAGTCTTTTTTCAACCGGGATTTCTTCAAATACCAGCGACACTATCAAAAACAATATGCCTGCTACAGCAAGCCTTTTTACGGAAAGCCTTTTTTCCCTGATGTCCTGTATGCTGCACAAAACCAGAAAAATAACTATTCCCGTTGCCTTTATCATTTTTATCATATATTTCCCGCCCTTTTTCCTGCCGGATATAAAGCCCTACCCGCCGCATTTGCTGCAGGCGCTTCTTCCTCCTGTCTCGTTCAGCCTCACTTCATAAATTGTCCGCTTTAATCCCGAGCAGATCACACTGGTATGATAGCTTGTTCCATAATCTGTTATATAACGTATTTCGCTCCCCGCCATATCCTCGCACAGAGGACAGGCATAATAAACGGCTCCGCCCTTGTTTCTGGCACTTTCCAGTTCACCTGTCTGAACGCTCCGGATACCGGGATTTAAGTAACTGCATCCCCGGTTTTTATGATAAACCGTTCCGGTTTCCGTGATATACACATAAGCTTCCGTCTCCCCCTCCTCATTTCCTCCCTCTCCCAGCACATAACCAGTCCAGGCATGTCCATAGTAATGATTCTCTATTTCTTTGGATACCGGAGTAAGGGAGACAAACAGCGGATGTATCTGATAACTGCAATCTATACTGATCACACCGTTATCTTCCGCTTTTCCGCTCACCCGAAAGCCGCTTTTTCCGCCGCTGACTATTTTTTCCCAAACCGGATAATTCTCCAGATTTTTTACGATCTCCGTACTGCCTGTTAATGCGGCAAGCAATGTTCCGATACGGGAAATATCTATTTCTTCCGAATCGTCAAAAATATTTCCGGCGGCTTCTTTTAAATAAAAATACTTTGCCGCCCTTCGCCCCTCATCCCATAAACTTGCCGCCACACTGCTGTGAATCCGGTACACCTCCATCATGGAGAGTACGTTCATAAGTAACATAAGAAATACCGGCAGGACCAGCGATGCTTCTACAGTCATTACAGCCTTTATATTTTTTCTGTTTCCGCCTTTTATCTCTTTCATTTTCACTGCTCCAAAAATCAATTTTTTATGCCAGAGGAAAGGGCGGATAACAACAGCTTTTTGCTCATTGGGGAATGATGATGAAAATATGAGCCTTTTGCCCGGAGAGATTTTAATAAGATTTTTATAATACATTTTCACGTTTTTATTGCAAAAAGCTGCTGTTACCCACTCTTTCCTCTGTTTTTTAATAATAATATGTTCTGAGAAATGAACAGTTTCCGCCGCCGGTATCTGCAAATTCTGCCGCTGCCCGAAATCCGCTGACACAGCCGTCCATACGGAAATTTTCATTATATGCTGTCCTCCGGATATCCATTTCCATGACATCCATCATGGAAAACAACAGTTCATTTTCCCTTTTTGTAAGAAGAAACATAGACAGATACTGCTGATAATTCAGACCTCTTGATGTACCTTCAGAAACAGTGCCTCCCTTAAAATCCAAAATACTGCTCAGGCTTGTCTGCCAGTCCGATGCCGCTTTTATGACCGGCACCTTTCCACCGGATAATAAGAGCTTTACGTCCTGGACACTTTCTATGTAAGCCCAGGCAAAAAGAATGGATGTTTCCAGCAACGGCTGTAAATACGGCGCTACCGCCACCGCAGCTACAGATGCCGCCATTGCGGATATTTCAGCCATTTTCGCCGCGTCACCATACAGATACGCCGCATTGGCCGCTTCCCTGAACAAAAGCAGTTTATTTACTACCGCTTTTAGATTTTCAGTGTCCGTCCCTTTTCCCTCAAGCAGATATTCCACCTGATAGTCCAGTCCCGCCCCCTCTTTCTCCTGCCCAAAATATCCGAATTTCTGAAAAATGTAAGCATCTAAAAGAATTTTTTCCTTCACCTCTGTCAGAGCGCCGCCCGCTTCTATTCTCTCCTGCAGGATGCCCGTTCCCTGCAAGATGTCCCGGCGGCAGGACAGATATTCCTCCGGGGATATCCCCTTGCCGGAAATCTTTGCGGGATCGCTGACCACCAGGCTGAGGATCCCTTTGTTCCTTAAATCGTTTACATAGGCTGCGGGATTTTCAATCGGAACTTCTTCTTCCTCTTCGATCATCTCTGTCTTTCCGGTATCCAGATGATATCTCTTTTTTGTCACTTTTTTCACCGGCGGTGGTTCGCTTGCAAGTCTTCTTTCATTTTCATCCCGCTTTTTCAGCAGATCTTTTTCCGCTATCTGTTCCTGTCCGGTTATTTCAAACTTCGACAGCAGATTTTCCAGTTCGTCCAACCCAAAATAGTTTTCCTCATATTCCACTATCTGCCGTTTTAAAACCTGTCCGCCGTGATCTGCAGCTATTTCCGCATCCTGAATACCGATAAGTTCCAGTCTGGCATCTATCAGGTTTGTATTTTGCAGGTTTCTATTTGCATAACTTTTTACATGTTCCCCGATCGCTTCTACCGCCGGATAACTGCTGCCATAAGAGGTATCTATAAAGAACAGATCATACTGCCTGAAAAGTTCCTGATGATATTCCGCCAGAACAGACCATCCTGCCGTATCAAGCGCAAGTTCTTCTTCCATGCGCGCCGTATTTTTCCTGATTCCTGCAAGGAGTACCATGGCGACCGCCAGCAATGCCGTAAGAGAAAGTGTAAGATAAATTGTAAGATATGCCTTTATTTTCATATCAGATACTGCTGCTTTGAGATGATATCTTTTCAAAGATGTTATTAACGATCTGTGTCAGCTGCGTCTTAAAAATAATTACAAGGCCGATCAGCACCACAATGATCAAAATAACCTCTACCGTTCCCATTCCGTCCTCTTCCCTCAAAAAATTTCTAAATGTTTTCTTTGTCATCTTTTTTCCTCCTGTTTTTCTTTTTTCTATGCCTAAAATGTCATAAATGCCGGCAGCAGAATCATCAGCATCACAACACAGAGCATCATCATCATCGGAAGCAGCAATTTGGTCCCTGCCTCCTCCCCGGCTTTTCTCGCCGCATTTTTTCTCTCTTCAAAAGCCAGCCGGCTTTCCTCTTTTAACAGCGGGCCTAATTTGGTGCTTCCCTTTCGCAGATTCTGCGTGAGCAGTGAAGAAAACTTGCTGTAAAGCTGTATGCTGCACCTTTTGCCGAACCGCTCATAAGCAGACATCTCGGATATCCCGCTTTTCATTTCCTGAACAGCTATCTGCATCTCCTCATATACATGGCTTCTTTTTCCTTCCGGCTTCCTTTTTCCATAATCGATGCAGATTTTCTCCCATGCCCCTCTGACCGTCATACCTGCCCCCAGATAGATCGACAATTTACTGACCATTTCCGGGTAGGCAAGGCGCATCTGCAGTTCCCGCTTTTTCTTTTCCTTTTCAAGATCTTCATCTTTCAAAAAATAAACTGCAGCTGCCGCAGCTAACGCGAGAAAAACCACCGCGGCCCAGGTTTTACTCTTCAGGCTTTCCCATGTCAGCTTTCTCCCTTCCAGTTCTGACGGCAATAACAATATTTCCTGCTCTCTGCTTTGTTCTTCCGCCCTTTGTACAGATTCAAGAATCTTCTGTTCCTCCGTTTTTCCTTCCGTAAGTATTTCAGGATATATCTGTACATAAAATAAATATTCTGCCCGGAAGTCTTCACAGGTAAATATCGCATTGAGTCCTGCCATTGTTCCTTCCGCCGGAATCTCTGCCTGATACAATTTCCCCTCCATATCAATACAGCGATGATTTAAACTCTCCCACTCAATACGAAAAGGATATCCTGAAAGTTCCGGCACCAGGCACAAATCCTTATCCACATATTCCAGAGAATCGTTTTCTCCGCATATCACTTTCTCCAGTTCTTTTACTGCCGCTTCATACAGTTTCTCCAGCTGCCCTCTGCTGTAAAGCCTTTTTCCCACTTCCAGAACCAGTTCGTGTTCTTCTTTGTCATCTATTGTTACTTTTACCGGTATTTCCTGCGTATTTCCCCTGTAACCCTGACGATAAATCTGATTATCCTTCACAGGCGGCTGTATCCCCTCCGATACGAACAGGCCGACCGCGAGAAAAATGCCGGATATTCCGATCAACATGGACAATCGTATTTTTTGTATGTAAAAATCCTTTGCTTTCTCCTTACCGGAAAACGGATAGAGCCTCTCTAAATTTTCTGATACCCGCTTTGAAAACAACCTTCCGCTTTTATCTTTTTCTATAAACCGGATAAATATCTTTTCTGCTGCGTTATATAAAAAATCCTTTTTCATGCATCTGTCACTTTCTTTTATCTGTTACTTTATCTGTTATTTTTATCTGTTATCTCTATCTGCTTTATCATCTCTGACCTCATATCCTTATATTCCATTTTTTCCGATTTTCCATGCAATATATGAAAATTTTCCTTTCACCATGATCCGAAAAATTCCCTCATATTTCAAAGAACCACAACTTTCATGCCAGATGCAGAAAAAGGATTTTTTATCAAAATCAAACCTGTATCTGCGTTATTTTTCTACCCAGCATATAAGCTGATGCATAAATAACCAGACACGCCGTCATAACAGCCCTTCCGGCGGACGTTGTATACAATGGATCAAAATATCCGCCGGAAGCTATGCTCACATAGCATATGATCGCAAAAGGGACTACAGACATAATATTCTGCTCCAGCCTTTTTGCCGAGATCAGCACCTGTACTTCTTTCTCTACCTCTATCTTTTCCCCGAGCATTCCCGCCGTCTCATAAATAATCTCTGTCAGATTGCCGCTGCTTTTCTTGGCTATATAAAACACATCCGCAAATTCCCGTATTTCCTCCATTCCGCTTCTCTGCGCAAACTGTCCCATCAGAGCCTCAACACTGATTCCGTTTGCAAGCCCCTGCACGATTTTATAAAATTCCTGATAGATAAGGGCATCCTTTCCATACAGTATTTTCATTTCCTGCAGGGTTTCCCGAAAAGCATTTTCCACGGCATATCCTGCCCGCAGATTTGCGGCAATCGACAGGATCGCATCCTTAAACTCGTTTCGCAGCCGCTCCTTTTTTCTTTCTTCCTTCTTTTTCGCCAGCATTGCAAGGTAAAATGCCCCTGCTGGAAGCATAAACGGAACGGCTTTCAAAGACTTGTAAAAAAACAACCCTAAAAATATCATTACGCCAGCCGCCTGTAAAGCAGCGCTTACCTTCTCTCCTTTTGTCAGGCTGCTTTCCGTCCCATAAACTTTTCTATACCAGCGAAAGGCCAGCCGCCTGCAATTTTGCCACATTTTCCAGCTCCCTCTCTTTTTCCAGCTTTTCACTTCCGTAGTGATATACAAAAATCGGCCTTAATCTGATCTTCTGCTTTTCACAATCACAAACCTCCGTGATCTCCAGTACTTTTCTGCTTTTGTCCCGCATCCTTCCCAGATGTATGATAATATCCAGCGCCGAAGCAATCTGCTGCCTGATAGCCGCCACCGGCAGATCCATTCCCATCAGCACCATTGTTTCCAGCCTGCTGAGCATATCTGCCGCGCTGTTGGAATGTCCCGTTGAAAGCGAACCGTCATGGCCGGTATTCATCGCCTGTAACAGGTCCACCGCTTCCGCTCCCCTGACCTCTCCGACCACGATCCTGTCCGGTCTCATGCGCAGCGCCGTTTTGATCAGGTCACGGATCGTAACCGGGAGACAGCCTTCCGCATTGGCATTTCTCGTTTCAAGGCGCACCAGATTTTTAACGGATACTAATTGCAGTTCCGCACTGTCCTCAATTGTGATCACTCTTTCCTCCGCAGGAATAAAATTGGATAACGCGTTCAGAAATGTGGTCTTTCCGGAGCCGGTCCCCCCGCTGATCAGAATATTATACCCCGCCGCCACCAGACTTTTCAGAAACAGGCAGTGGCTCTCTTCCAGCGCCCCGAGTTCGATCAGCTTTTCCATATCCACAGGCTTTTCCGGAAACCTTCGGATCGTAACGATCGGTCCGTTTAGCGCGATCGGCTTTAGCACTACATTTACCCGGGAACCGTTTGCCAGTCTGGCGTCCACGATCGGAGATGCTTCATTCACCACTCTGTTGCATCCTGCCACGATCTGCTGGATAATATTGTTCAGCTTTTCTTCCGAATCAAAACCATTTTCCCAGCGGTAAAGTTTTCCCTCCTGTTCAATAAAAATGTCATCCTTTCCGTTTATCATGATCTCTGTTATCCGCGGATCCTCTATCAGTTCCTGCAAAATATCAAGCCGCCTCAGAGCCCTGAATATTTCTTTCCGCATATGCTCCTTTTCTTCGAGCCACATTCTCTGTTTAAAAGATCTTATACGGATCTTTTCGTCAATGATCTCCAGAAGTTCCTCCTCGTCCAGTTCTTTTGAAAAATCAAGTTCCTGCAGCAATTCCTGCTGCAGATCTCTTTTAATCTCCTGATATATCTCCCTTCTGGTTTTTCTGTTTTCCATTTCCGGTTCCTCTCTTCCGTAATATATTTGCGATGAGTACCCCTTACTTCCGGTAAGGAATTATTTATCCTGCCGGTTTTTACAACCTTACAAAACACCGTCCTCCCGTAATTGTTTTTCCACATAGTCCGCCAGAGAGCCACGGCTTAAATGTTCCATGTTAAGAGGCAGGTTCTTAAACACCGGCAGTCTGCACTTCTCCGTTTTTTCAAGGATCCTGCCGCAGGTATCCTGCTCCAGCATCAGTTCATACTGCGCTATCTTTGCCTTTGCCATGCGGTCATCCCTGATCAGCGTATAAATCTTATCACACATTTCCAGCAGGGAATACACGCCTCTCACCTGTTCCGTTAAATCCAGTATCACCGCCTCATATCCTCCCGCCTTTGCGATCTGTGTTATGATAAAAATCCATTCCTCTTCCTGAATATCCCGGAAATCTTCATAGGAATCCGCCGGCGGAATATAATAAAGCCCTCCCATTTTCTGCACGATACTTTCCAGCTTGTAGACAAGTTTTTCCCTTGCGCAGTCATAATAATAAAGAACATCCGACAAATTTCCCCCAAAGCGCTTTCCGAGCAATGTTTCAAACCCCGAAAAACACTCGAAATTCAGATATAATGTTTTCTTTCTTTTTGCAAGCAGCTGTCCCGCTGTCAGCGCGAATGTCGTCTGCATGCAACAATGCAGCGGCGAGTACACGCCGATCAGCTGAAACGCTGCTCTTTTACTGTTTTGGAAAGGTACTATTTTTTCCCCTTCGCTGTACGCTCTCATGATCTCCCGGTACAACTCCCCTGCCGGCTGAAATTTATTGACCGCGGCCACATCTTCCGGCAGCCTCCCCTCTCCTTCCTGCAATACCAGAATCCTGTCTATCTCTTCTTTTTGCAGTTCTTCTTTATACTCCGGTTCGGAAATCAGCAGAAGAGCAATCTTATGATCATTGCAAAATTCCCGCAGATTCTCGTTTTTTGTAAATCCATGAATTTCAAAAGGTAATCCCTTCTTTTCCTGAAACAACGCGATCAGCTGATTCGTATATCCCTTTTGCCCATCACAGATCGCCATGATCGGTTTTCCCATTTTTCCTCCTTATCTGTTATTTGCCCGTTCCCTTTCGGCCGCAGCCTGCCGGCATAGAGACTGTCCTTTGCCGACATTACTTTTCCGTTATCCGATCCGGCAAATTAAAACTGCCAGCAGAAAGGGCGGCGCAAAATGGATCGCTGTCATTTTTTTCTTCTCTTTTTTTATGCTCTGCAGAGTCCACAGCAATATGATCTCAACCGCCGCAATAAAAAATGTACTTATAATAACCGAAATTGCCTGTTTTACCGGCAGACACGCACCGGCAAGCAGAAGGAGCTTACAATCTCCGGCTCCCAGACCTCCCGTCCTGTAGACGGGCCATAAACAGAAAAAAAGAATGATCACCTCCGGCACTATGACCAGAAGGTCCAAAGGTGTTTTACTGAAAATATCTGCCGCCGTCCGAAGTATCACACCGATACCCATTCCGTAAAATACCAACCGGTTCGGTATTATGCCCTTTCGCAGATCGGACCACGACGCCAGCACAGCCACCCACAGCAATACGATACTTATGCATATCATGCATAGTTTTTCTGCATCAAAACAAATTCATCACTCTCCCTCTTTTATTTTTTACCTATCATTATCATTTGGGAAATAAATCAAAATAGAACGTCAGAAATATTTTTCAGAAATCTCCCGATATGGATTGAAGTCCGAATGGACTTTTGAAGTAATTCCGATTATATGAGTTTTTTTCCTGCTTGTCCAGTCCTTTTTTCATAAAAAAATAATTTTGTGAAATCTTTATATCATACTCAAAATCTGCACTCCCAAAAGCAATAAAAACCCCGGAATTCCAAGAAATCCGCATGTCAAAATCGTCAGTGGATTCAGCGCAATAATAGAAACAATATTTTGGGATAAAAAAAACTGATTCATGCCATAGATCAAAATCCCTCCCAAAACAGCCTGCACCAAAAATCGAAATACCATATTGGCTCTGCTCTTAAGCACTGCGACCAGCACCACAAAGCTTGTTACCAGACCTATCATCCATTCTGTCTGTTCCATACATCTCACCTCCTCCATAAAATATATGCCCGTACTTTTTTTATTATGAACGCCAATAATATTTTATGAATTTCCGTTATCCGGAATAAATTTCCAAAGCCCGCCTATACTTATAGTAGACTATTTTATGGAGGTAGCGGTATGAAATCTTTTTTCAGTCACACTACATATGCGACTGATGAACCAGGACTTCTGGCAAAGGACAACGATGAAAAACGTTTGCTGCAGGATCTGAAACTGGCACGGACCGAACTGGAAATTGCCTATTCCGGATTTGACAATGTAACCGACCCGGATCTGATAGACTGTTATATTTATAAAGTGAATGCGGTTTTGAAGCGTTATAAATTTCTGATGGAAAAAGCTGCCGAACTGAATATGATAAAGGCAGCGGATTTCACACCGCTGCCCGGAGAAGATTTTCAAGATTAAACTCAAGCCAGAAAGCCCCTGTTGCCCGCAGGCTGAGTTACACTTTCCACAAGGGAGTTTTTTCCGTAAGTCAACCCCGCATAGATCTGCTGCGCATTATCCATGACCGGTTCGAAGGAGCCGGTCTTTTCCAGTTCCAGATAAGCGTCCCGCAGCCGTTTTAAGATACTTACAGGCTGTGAAAGCGATTCCTCCGCAGAGGAAATAATGGCACTCGCCAGTTCTTTATGTATATACAGATATAATGCATACAATGCCGGTGCCGGTTCGTATTTCATGTTAAGGGAGCCGATCAGTTCCATCAGGCAGTCCTGCGCATAATGGATCTCCTGCACAAATTCCTTTTTCTGCTGCAGCTCCATCGCTTCTTTTGCATCTTCCAGATACACCAGCGTCATATCATAAAGGATCGTGATCATGGATATCTGGTTCGCCTGAGCGATACGCCTTGCAAATTCCTTTTTCAATTCATCTCTCATAAGCCGCACGCCTTTCATAAATCATTCTGATACGGAAAGCCGCACGATCCGTTCTGCAGATTGTGCGGCAGCGCCAAATCACTTCATGATTCCGCCTTACTGCAGAAGCTGCAGTACCTGTGCCGGACGTTCATTCGCCTGTGCCAGAACGGATGTACTTGCCTGAGAAAGAATCTGATAGGTAGAATACGTCGTATATTCCTCGGATATATCCGTATCCAGAATACCGGAATACGCAGCCGTCATATTCTCGTGGTTGATCTCATTACTCTCCACAACAGATTCCAGCCTGTTCTGGTAAGCGCCCAGCTTACTCCTGATACCGGACAATTTATCGATCGCCGCGCTCACTTTGTTGATCGTATCGAGCGAATCTTCTTTCGTCCTTGTATTAATATTTACAATACCCAGTCCCTGAATTCCAACCTCCGGAATCTCCACTTCCAGTTCCTGCCCTTCATTGCCGCCTACCTGAATGTTCATAGGACCAAAGCCGGTAATTTCCACTTCAACTTTACCGTCAGCGGGTGCTGCTCCCGCCTCAGTGAACCCCTGCCTGATATCAACTTTTACCTCAAACCCGGAAGGTCCCTGCAACGTAACAACCGTGCCGTTTACGTCGGCTATGGTTGCCTTGATCGTCTGATTATTCGGGCAGTCTATCGAAATTTCCTGTCCGCTTACATTTGGTACCTCTACCGTACCTTTAAACCCGTCCGGAAAAACCGTACCGGGTGCCGCCGGCTTTGTCGGATCGTCAGGGTCCGCCCGGACTTCCACCTGTGGATTCGCCGCCACATCAGGCGTATTAAACGCCTCCTCAACCAGATTTCCCTTCACATCGTATAAGTCAGGATCATTGAACAAACTCAGGTCAAATTTATATATACCGCTGTCTACCCGCTCATCATACCCTGCGATCTTAACGTTAATATTCTTCGTATACCCTTTCAACTGGAACGACCCGTCCAAAAGCTTCTGACCGTTAAACTCAAAAGTCTCCGAAACACGCTGTATCTCTTCTTTCAGCTTCTGTACCTCTTCATCCGCAAGTTCTCTGTCGCCATCAGACAATGTGCCTGTGGAACCTTTGATCGCAAGTTCATTGATCCTCTGCAGCATATCATGCATTTCCGAAAGCGCGCCGTCCACCGCCTTTATAATATTGACTCCCGTGTCAGAATTATCCCTTGCCTGCATCAGCCCTTCCAACTGGGCGCGCATCTTTCTGGACAGCGCGTATCCGGACGGATCATCCTTTGATCTGTTGATCTTATAACCGGAGCTCAATTTCCCTGTGGATACGGACAGGTTTGAGTCATTCTTATTCAGGGCATTTACTGCCAGCATAGCCGTTGCATTATAATTAATCCTCATATTTTTTCCTTTCAGCCTTACAAATCCGTTTGTAATCTTTTTGAATTCAGATCCTTCTCATATTTTTATTTTCGGACAGTTTCCAGAAAAATCTTAGCGATTTGATAAAGTTCTCCTGTAGAAATTTCCTGTTGTCCCTCTTTTTTTGCCGCTGCGGCAGCCGTCCCCGCGCCGTTCTCCGTTCCGTAGGCGCTCCCTTTTCTGCTGCGGCTTCCCCGCATGACAGTCATATCTTCCGCGACAACTCCCGCATTCCGAAGTTTTTCCTGTATTTTCTCCGTTATGCCTTCCAACAGCTTCGTTCCGCCCTCTGACTCCGCAAACAGGCTTCCCCTGACGCCGGCCTTTGCGCCATCCGCAACTTCGGCTTCCCCTGTTTCCTGCTCTTTAACGAAAACAGCTTCCAGCCTGCCATATTCCTTCGTCTCTACGGAAATCTCCGCCTGTGCCTGCCCTGTTCCTCTGCGCACGGTAAGATTCATTACCGTATAGCCTTCCTCCAGCTTCACCGGAATCTGATAGCGGGACTCCTGAGAAAGAGCTGCCCTGAATCTGATTCCCCTGCAGATCTGCTGCATATCACGGATATCCAGTTCTCCCACGCCTTCCTGCCCCTGCGCATCGCGCAGTATCTCTTCCGTCTGCCGCGCAAAAACTTCCATGCCTTCCCGCAGAGAGATTTCATCCCCCGCCGACTCCTGAAGATGCATTACATATTCTTCCAGCCTGCTCCCCTCTGCTTCCAGTTCCTTCTCCCTCGTTATCTCCTTTTCGTAATCCTCCAGTTTCTGATAGATTCCCGCATCTTCCTGCAAAACGGCAGAAGCCTCCAGAAGATTCGATACAGTAACCGGCTGATGCGTCTCCTTTAAAAAGTCAGCCGCCCTGTTCTCTCCCGGCACCGCCTTTTGCTCTGCTCCTTCCAGCGCCTGCATAGTCTCTTCATAGCTCTCAGGGCTTTCATAAGGCGCCGCCTTTATCTGGTCGATAATACTCTTTCCTTTCTGCAGTGCGTCCACACCGGAAAAATTCTCGTCGATCTTATAATCCATGAATCCTTTTTTGCCGCTGCGCACCGCTTTTAAAAGATTCTCCATCGTCAAAAGCGCATCGCTCCCCAAAAGATATCCTTCCGCCTTGCCGTCCGATTTCTCCACCTGACGGACAAGCCTGTAGATGCCGATATAGTTCTCCCTTTCCTCTGCCGTTATGCCTCCGTTTTTATCCAGCTTATGTAAGAAACGCGCAAAATCTTCGCTCTCCTCCACAAATTCACCCTTCTGCGCAGTCAGGTAAGCATCCAGTTCCTCAATATCCGTATGCAGTACATCTACACCGTCCCTGATCATCTGCAGGACTCTTCCCGGTTTCATATCGCGGAACAGATTCTGTACTTTTCTGTCCACCTCCATGGCGCGCTCCAGATTTTCTTCGGTAATCTCCAGACGGTTATACCCCAGCATACGCACCGCCCTGCGGTTTTCCTCAGAGGGCTCTTTATTCATATCGGCCAGGATATCATCCACATTGCGGAATGCCTTGTTGATCGAATCTCCGAGATCCGCCCTGGGAGCGGTCTGCATTGTTTCATAGCGCTGCTTTGCGGCATCCTGCCTTGCCTTTTCACTGCCGGCTTTCTCGAAATCCGCCTGCAGTTCACTGCCCTTTTCATAGAGCGCCTCCACGGTAAAGGAAATTTCCCTGCTCACCACATAACTTAAAGTATAAGCAGGCATACCGCGCAGTTCCTCTATTTTTTCCAACGCCTCTTCCGCCCGGGGAATTCCCTGCCCTGCAAGCATCTCTTCCGCTGTCTTTAAACGTTCGATAAGCTGCTCCATAGGCGCCGTATCGATCCGGAAACCGCTGCGCAGAAGTTTTATATTTGCTTCCACGCTCATTCGCAGACGCACCTCCTCCAGCTGCCTTCTTGCAGCCAGAAGTTCTTTGTCCGCGCCAGCGCCCTCCGCCGCTTCTGCCGCCGTCTTTTGGGCATCCTCCGCTTCCTCTCTGCCGGTCAGCCCCGAGGCGCCTTCCTGAGCCGCCTTCTTCTGCCCCTCTATCAGATCCCTTAATGTGATCTTTTCGCCTTCGTCATGCTCTTTGGCCGTCTGTTCTACTGTTTCTGCCGTAATCTCCTGTACTGCCTCATACAACTCCACAGCCTTTTCGTAAATGCCGGTCTCTTCGGACAGATCCGCCTGATATGGCGCTTTCCCTTCATAAACCTGCATCCCGATCCTGTATTTCAACTCTTCTTCCGAAATTCCCTCTCCGCCTTTTTCAAAGCCTTTCAGCTTCTCATATAGCTGCAGGTTCTCTTCCGTCAGCGGAATATCATGCCTCAATAAAAAGGCAGCGTCCTCCCTGCTCTCTCTGTTTCCGGGCAGTCCCGCCTCTTCAATCACTTTATCTATCTGTTCCCAGAAGGCTTTACCCTCCTCGCCCTCCATATCCGGCAGATCCTGCTCTTTCAATCCCTCTCCGACGCCTGCGGAATACTTTGCCCTGTAAAGATTTTCCGGCGTGGGAAGCATCTGCCGATTCACCATATAGGCTACAGCTCCCTCTTCCAGTCCGCTCTCCAGCGCTTCGGCATAGGCGCTGTTTCCCAGGATCTCCTCCAGCGTTTCCTTCGACAGACTGTCCGTAAAACCGTCGATCTCCCCGCCTCCCTTTGCCACGGCGACTTTGATCCGGTCCAGTATCGTTACCACCGTTTCAATATCTATATCTGAAACGTTATAGCCCTCTTCCAGCATTTCATTAAATTCGTCCTGAGACATGGAATTGGACATCACAGCCATGTACATTCTCTGCACATCCACATCCATTCCCGATGCCTGCATGGAAATTTCTTCCGCGGTCAGGTTCTCCTTTTTATAAGTGCCGTCTTTCTGCCCCCTGCCGTCCTGCTCTCCGATATTCACACAATAAGCCCCCGCCTGCTCCGCCTTCTTCGTGGTCTCCTGCATAGACGGATGTCTTTTCTCTACGCTGCTTCTCCCCTGTATATTCTGTTCCTGCATTGATTCAAACGTAATCTTCATGCCCGCTCATCCTCTTTTCTGTTCTCACCTGATGCCTGCCCTTCTCCGTGCCGCACACCCCGGGCATAAATACCAAGGTGCCGCGCCGTCCCCCCGCTCTCCAGGCTCCGCCGCCTTATCGAAAAAGAGTGCATGCATCCGCATACACTCTTTATATCGTCAAACTCTCATTTTCTCTGAAGTCTTTTATGCTTTTACCGCTCTAAAACGCATAGATCAACGCACTGTATGGCGGCAGATCAAGCGTAATGGAGTAATCCTTGAAGCAGCACGCCTCTTTCTTTGCCATGATCTCCGACGGCACCTCTCCGCCGCTTCCGCCGAATTTCTCCTCCGTGCTGTTGAGCAGCAGTTTATATTTCTTCTTTGCCGGCACGCCGACTCTGTAATTCTCCCACTTCATCGGCGTCATATTGATAATGAACAGCAGGCGTCTTTTATCGCTGTCACATTTTCTGATAAAGCTGTAGGTGCTTCTGTCACAGTCATCCGCATTCATCCACTCAAAGCCGCTCCAGTCCCCGTCATTTTCCCACAGGCACGGATATTTGCGATAAATATGGAGCAGTTCTTTCACATAATCCTGCAGTCCTTTATTCAGTTTTTCACCAAGCAGATACCAGTCAAGTTCCCTTGCCTCGCTCCACTCTCTCTCCTGTCCGAACTCCTGTCCCATAAACAGGAGTTTTTTTCCGTTATGTCCGAACATATAAGTGTAGCCGTTCCGCAGATTCGCGTACTTATCCACCTGATACCCCGGCATCTTGTTCAGCATGGAGCACTTCAGATGTACTACCTCATCATGGGAGAGCGGCAGGATATAACTCTCGCTGCTGTTGTAGGTCATGGCAAACGTCATGCTGTAATGGTTGTTTTTCCTGAAATACGGATCCAGTTTCATATATTCGCAGAAATCATGCATCCAGCCCATATTCCATTTAAAGGAAAAGCCCAGTCCCTCGCTGCCGATATCACAGGTCACCATAGGCCATGCCGTGGACTCCTCGGCAATCGTCAAAAAGCCCGGATAGGTTCCCCGCACCACGGAATTTAAGTGTTTGAAGAACTCGATCGCTTCCAGATTCTTATTTCCGCCGTAAATATTCGGTACCCACTGTCCGTCCTTTTTCCCGTAATCCAGATAGAGCATGGAAGCCACCGCATCCACACGGATACCGTCCACATGGTATTCCTTTAACCAGAACAGCGCATTGGCGATCAGGAAATTCTTTACCTCCGTCTTGCCGTAGTTAAATATCTTTGTTCCCCAGTCCGGATGTTCCCCGAGCCTCGGGTCTGGATGCTCAAAAATGCATTCCCCGTCAAACCTGCCAAGTCCGTGCGCATCTGTCGCAAAATGAGCCGGTACCCAGTCCAGGATAACACCGATCCCGGCCCTGTGGAATTTGTTGATCAGATACATAAAATCCGCAGGCTCCCCGTGCCGGGAAGTAGGCGCATAATAGCCCGTCACCTGATATCCCCAGGAACCGTCAAACGGATATTCCGCGATCCCCATCAGTTCAATATGGGTATATCCCATCTCTTTTACATATTCACAGGCCCTGTCCGCAAACTCTCTGTAGTTATAGAAGCCGTCTTCCGTGCCGTCCGGATGCTTCATCCAGGAACCGATATGGCACTCATAAATCGCCATCGGCTCTTTTTTCATATCCATCTGATCCCGTTTTCCCATCCAGACATTGTCCGTCCATTTAAAACCGGAAAGATCCGTTGTCTTGGAGGCGTTTCCGGGACGCATCTCCGCATAGTTGGCAAAAGGATCTGCTTTGTAAAGCTTATCCCCGCCGGAAGTGATAATCAGGAATTTATACATCTGATTTTTCTGCACACCCGGAATAAAACAGCTCCATATGCCGCCGTCCCCCAGCTTTTTCATGGGATTCGCGCTCTCATTCCAGCTGTTGAATTCACCGATCACATAAATTTCTTTTGCGTTAGGCGCCCAGACGCCAAAGAAATAGCCTTTCTCTCCGTCTTCCACGGAAGGATGCGCTCCCAGCTTCTTATAAATATCATAGTGTGTCCCCTCCGCAAACAGGAACTGATCCGCCTCGGATATAAATACCTTTTCCTCTTCCGGTCTTACATCCAGAGTATTTTTCTTTTTTGCCATGTCTTTTCCCTTCTCTTTCCTGATTCTTTATTTACGCCCCGCCCGTGACAGAAGACCTTCGCCCGTCCTTCCTCATGCGTAGTAGAAAAAATCTTCCTCCCTCAGCACGATCATATCCTCCCTGTCATAGCGCTTACCGATCAATACGTCAAAGAAATGCTTCGGCGTCTTTTTGTCCGCATGCCGTATCGCCTCCTTCACGAGCCTGCGCACATCCGAGGTGGTAACGGAATGTTCCGCCGTCTGCATGTCCGCGATTCTGGTATGGAGCGCCAGTACCCCCATTTCATCAATACCGTACTCCTTATCATAGGCAAACTTTTTGCCGTAGGCCACCAGCGCGTCGTCATTCAGCGCCTCAATATCGATCCTGGTATTAAAAGGATCCTTCAACACCGCGTTGACCTCCAGCAGGCTGTTGATCGCCGCTTTGGTATCCACCAGCATCACAATGATACCTTTGCTTTCTGTCTGGAGTGCCTTCACCAGCGATTCCGCCGTACTGCAGTTCATGCCGCCCGCATCCACCACGATCAGCGCGCCGTTTTTCAGTTTATCGATAATGTCCCCGGGATTTTTCTTGTTTAATGCCCTGCCTGTGATCTTTGCCGCTCGGCCGGAGAAATTACTGTCGGACATCTGCAGATCCCGCACCAGATTTCTCGCAAAATTCATTGCCCCGGCATCTTCTTCACCGGTGATCAGCACATTGCCCGTATAAGCGGCAAGACTCATATTATCCAGTACATGGAGCAGCTGCCCTCGGGATTTACGGCTGTGTACAAACTTCTCGAATAATTCCTTTTCTTCCGGAGAGAGCGGTCTGTCATTCGGCGCCGGCCGCAGCTCTTCCGGTAAATTCCGCTCTTCTGACTGCTTTCTTTCTGCCGGCTGCATCATCTCTTCGGGCTGTTCCCGCCCTGCCTGTACTTCTTCTGCGCTCCCGCCTGCCCCGTCTCCCTTTCTTTCCTCCTCCGAACGGACATAATCCGGGTCTGCCGGCTCTCCCTCTTCCGTCCCGGCAAAAACATCTTCCTTAAGCCGCTCTGCCTCCGCCTCTTTTAATGCCGCTTTTTCCGCCTCTCTCGCCTCGGCTTCCTTTGCCGTCTTCTCCAGCTCTCTGATCAGCGAATCTTTGGATGCCTCAAACTCCGCAAAAATATCACCCGTACTGTCCAGTACACTCTTCTGCACATTGTCTTTCAGCTGAGCCTCTTTATTCTTCTTCATCTGCTCCCATTCCTGCAGAATATCCTGAATGCTCATCTGGCCGGTGATCTGTTTTTCAACCTTCTCTTTTTCCGGAACAACGAGAGATATCTGGCCGTCCGGCTCCTGAGAAAGCATCTCATCAAAACCGGATTTCTGTACGGCAAAATCCGTCGGATGCATCACATCCTTCGGCGGCTTTAAAATCCCCTGTCCCGGCACTGTCGGTACGATTACCTTCTTTACGCCGGATGCGGAACTTTCCTCCTCGTAAACCGGCGCCCTTTCCTGCTCTTCTTCCGGGAGCTCTTCCGGTTCCCTGACCTCCTCTATTTCCACAGCCTCCGATACGGCTTTCACCTCCGGATGAAAAACCGCCGCCGACAGATCCGTTGTATTCGGGTCCTCAAAAAACACCTCTTCCATATCCGGCACAGGTGGAATCTCCTGTGTTTCCTCAAACATCGGCGCCATCAGGCTCCTTGTGATACGTTCTTCCTCTGTTTCGTCCTCCTCCGGAACCTCCTGAATAAACATCTCGCCCGTATCGTTTATGATCTCTTCTTCGTCCCCGTCATAAAGCGCGTCGGCGCTTTCCGCTTCCACCGCCTCGTCCGGCATCATCTCCTGATTATAGGATACGCCCTCGTCCGCCTCCTGTCCATAGACAAAATCGGCATTTTGGCTATCCGGCAAAGCCGGATCCATTCCCCCCCAGACCGGGGCATTGCCCTCATCTTCCATCAGGCGTTTCATATCCTCCGCCAGTTCCTTTTGGAGATTGATCGTATTATAGGGACTGTCATCCAGAATTTTCACCTGTATATCCGCAATATCCTCCACCGGCAGCCGCACCGTCGGCGCTTCCGAGACAATTCTCCCTTCATTTTCCTTTACGATGGCGGCATCCAGATTGGGAATGACCTGCGTATCGCCCTGCTCCATCTCCACCTGTTTTACACCGTCATAGATAGCCTGCTGTTTCGGCGTCAGGGGTTCATGCAGCATCTTCAGCTCCATCGCCTTCCGCACATATCTGCCTTCCCCCAGCCAGAGGATCATCTCGTCGCATTCTTCCACACATTTTGTACCGAAACCGATCTTATGGTACAGATAGGCAAGCTCATAAACCCATCTGTCTATATATTCTTCCTCTTTCAGATTCTCCAATACCTTGATCTGTTCCTCAAGGCTGACTTCCTGAGCCGCATACACCTTATAAAGCAGTATATATCTTCTGCTGTCATCCGGCGCCACCTGACAAAATTCCTTATAATATTCCCATGCATTTACCACATCGCCCAGCTTTAAGCAAAGCTCCGTCAGCGCAAACACGATCATCCTGCTTCCCGGACGCTTTTCATAAGCCATTTCAAGAATTGTTTTGGAGTCCTCGTAACGGCGGACCATTTTATATATATCGCTGATCGTACAGAGCATTTTAACACTCTTTACTCTGCGCCAGTCAATGGTATCTGCTATATCGGCAGCTTCCCGGTAGTTTTTTTCTTCTACTAAAGTTCTGATTTCCTCTGATCTTATCTTATATTCCTGTTTATCCAAAGGTACCCACCTCTAACTCTGTCGTCAAACCTCTGCTCACAAAAAGTGCTTCTATTCTAATTTTTAAGTGTACCATAGGTTTTGTTATAAGTCAAAGCGATATATACTAAATGTTGTGTTGGTCGTATCAGTGAAGTCAAAGGCTGAACTGTTACTGTCGGTTGATCGTAACAGTTTAGCCCTTCCCGTCAGGCATCCCGTACCGATGCAATATATCAGAGAGCATCGCAAACTGCTGCAGGGAGAGTTTTTCTCCCCGGATAGTTTCGGGAATTTCCAGTTTCCGTAAGGCTTCC
This sequence comes from Lachnospiraceae bacterium, assembly GCA_910573755.1. GTDB lineage: Bacteria > Bacillota > Clostridia > Lachnospirales > Lachnospiraceae > 1XD8-76. The sequence continues at coordinate 29,146 of CAJTBO010000041.1, forward strand.
GTGATATTTTCTTTTGTTATTCCCGAAACAGCGGCGCCCGCAAGGGCATTGGGAAGCATTTTACGGCGCTGGTTAAAGGCTGCACGGATCAGTTCAAACATGAACTTTTCGTCTTCCACCTTCACCGGCGGAACTGCATAACGTCTCAGATGGATTACGGCGCTGCCCACGGTCGGCCTGGGCATAAAGCAATTCGGCGGGACATTGGCTGCTATCTCAGGCTCGGCATAATACTGTACCGCAAGAGAAAGGGCTCCATAATCCTTTGTGCCCGGTTTCGCCTGCATGCGCTGCGCCACTTCTTTCTGTACCATGACCGTGATCCCCGATAAGGGCACGCTTTTTTCAAACAAACCCATAATGATCGGCGTTGTAATATAATAGGGGAGGTTTGCCACCACCTTCATCGGTTTTCCGCCGGCATATTTTTCTGCCAGTTCCCTGATATCAAGTTTTAAGATATCCCCCTGTATCACCGTAACGTTTCCATACGGAGCAAGAGTTTCCTCCAGAATGGGAATCAGCGCCTTATCGATCTCCACCGCCACCACACTGCCTGCCCTTTCAGCCAGATACTGCGTCATGGTACCGATCCCCGGGCCGATCTCCAAAACACAGTCTTCCCGGCCGATTTCTGCAGCCGCTATGATCCGCTCCAGAACAGAAGTATCGATCAGAAAATTCTGACCGAATTTTTTTTGAAAATGAAACTCATATTTTTGCAGTATCGCGATCGTATTGCGCGGAATTCCCAATGTCGCCATGCTTTATCCCCTTTTTACTTTTTTGTTTTATATTCTGTGCTGCCTTGTCTGACGCTATTTCGCCTCAAAATCCTCATTTCCCATAAACAGCCTTTTTGCGTTTTTCTCCGTAACCTCAATTACTTCTTCCCCGGAAATCCCTTTGATCTCCGCGATCTTTTCCGCCACATAGGGCAGATACCCGGAACAGTTCCGCTTTCCCCTGTAGGGAACCGGCGCCAGATAGGGACTGTCCGTCTCCAGCAAAATACGGTCCATCGGTACATACGCCACACATTCCCGCAGTTTCTTTGCATTCTGGAACGTCACCACACCGCCCACTCCGATCAGATACCCCATTGCCAAAAATTCCCTTGCGCTCTCCTTCGTATAGGAAAAGCAATGGATAACTCCCCGCTTTTCAACCGCCTTTTCCGCTTTCATAATATCCAGCGTATCCTTAGCCGCATCCCGGGAATGGATGACTACCGGAAGAGACATTTCATTCGCCAGCGCAAGCTGTCTGGCAAACCACTTTTTCTGCACTTCCCGCTCCACATTATCCCAGTAATAATCCAGCCCGATCTCCCCCACTGCCAGAACCTTTTTATGTCCGCACTGTTTTTTCAGCCACTCGAAGTTATCTTCATTTAATTCCCCCGTATCATCAGGGTGTATTCCCGCAGCCGCATAAACAAAGGGATATTTCTCTGCCAGAGCGATACAGGCACTGACAGAGGAAATGTCTGATGAGATATTCATCACATACCCTATCCCCTGCTGCCGCAGGCGGGGAAGCAGTTCATCCCTGTCCGTATCAAAGGCTTCATCATCATAGTGCGCATGACTTTCAAATATCATTTTTTTCTCCCGTTTCAGTTTCCGTTATATTTTTTTCTAAATTTTACAAAAAACACTTGCATTCTTAAAAACATTATACTATAATCATTCTTGCGTTGTAAATTATAACCTTTTATATTGTACGGGCCATTAGCTCAGTTGGTAGAGCAGTAGACTCTTAATCTATTTGTCCAGGGTTCGAGTCCCTGATGGCCCATGAAGCACTGTTTCTGTAACATCTGTTGTGGGGGCGGTGTTTTTTTTGTATTTTTTTTGAAACATCCCAGAATTTTCACCCCCCCACTAGACATTTTTCCCCTAAAGTGATACATTAACTAGTGGCGAAAGATTTCTCTTTTGCTTAAAATTACAGAAAGAGAGGGAGACTCGAGATGGCAAAAAAAACATGGTCTGTGACAACAGACGAAGGTACTTTTTCAGTTGATCCGGGTTTTAAACACTTTTAAGTCATTCAAATTTTAAATAATCCTTTATACAAGCCTTTTGCGGCTTATTTTTTTGTCAAATTTTAAAATAGTTACGTTGTACGGA
>CAJTBO010000042.1 GCA_910573755.1 Lachnospiraceae bacterium
ATTTAGTTTATCCTGTCAAGTGATTTATGAAATTATACAAAAAAAGAACAGGGTACATATTTCTACATACACTGTTCTTTGTATCGTCCTTATCTAAATGACATTGCACAATAATCAGGTCTCTTTATATCATGCTTATCAATGACAATATAGTCAAAGTAATCCTTCGGGAAATACTCCTCATTTAAATATTCTGCCCTCCCCAACGTCGCGACCGATGCGAAAATTACCGCTTTATCGTTATTCTTCTTTTTCCCATAAAAAACATAGTCGTCTGACTGTCCTACATTTTTAAACGACACAACCGCCTGCTTTAATATTTTTCTCTCCGTGCACCACAAACAGCATTCTCTCAAAACCTGCCGAATCGAAAGCCGCAAGATATGTTTTCCCGACTCCTGTTGCCGCCTGACCAAACCCCTTTGACGCACCCTCGGCACTGCTATCTCTCAGCGCATACAAAGCTTCAATCTGCACTCCCCTCGGCTAAAAGAGTACTTCAATCTTTGTATCCGCCTCTTATTCAAAACCATCATTTATTCACAGGCTACGCCTGTCCATCATTGCCACTGCCGACATCCCCACTATGTTCATTACGATTGCTATAATTATTATATTTATTAAATTTGTTTATATCTTCTATTCTTTCCGCAGAATTAAATTGAGCCATTTTTCATCACTCCATTCCGGTCGCACATCCGATGTGATCCACTGTTCTTCTATCTTTACGTTTTTAATCTGCTTTATAAAATACGCAAAAGTATCTTCCGTCATGTCCGTAAAATAGCGCCCATTTCTCTCTCCCGCAAAAGTTCCGTATTTAAAAGAGGCATAAATAATGCCATTATGTTTCAGCGCAGTTACCATTTTCCGCATGACATCCGCAAGTTCCTCCGGCGGCAGATGCAAAATGGAAGAACATGCCCAGATACCATCATATCTTTCTACTTCTGCCAGCTCCTGAAAGAGCATATTTTTTACGTTTACTCCGGTATATTCGCCAGCCAGTCTGCATAACTCTGCCGAACCGTCTACGGCCTCCACCTGATATCCCTGCGATAAAAAATATTTCGTATCCCGTCCAGAACCGCAGCCGAAATCAAGGATTGCCGCTCCGACAGGGAGTTTGTCCGCAAATCTTTTCTGCGTGGATTCAAAATTTACCTGTACGGTTTCCGCGGTAAATCTGGCGGCATTTTGGTTATAATAGTTAATTGTTTCAAGTTCATTCATAGTTCTTAAAAGCCTTCTGCAGTTTATTAGGATTTGTCAATGCTCCGATTGCCGATGCCAGTACATCGAGCAACGCCTCCATCTCGCCAACGTTCCTGATCTTATTCCTCGCGGCAATATCACGGATATAGATTTCCTGAAACAGATTATAAAGAAGTAATAATCCCTTTTAATTTCTCTTTCCATAATGGCCGCCCCTATAAGATATTTCAGCATACTTTAACCATAATTTCTTACAATATACCGTAGCGGACACTGTAATGCAAGTTTCCAAAAGATAAAAACCCGAACATTTTTCCGGTCCACATAGATAAATCCGCAGCGCTTTTTCAACTGTATATCACAGCATTTTTTACTTCATGAAAAAGTGTGCAGCAGCCATTTCCCTTATGCGCGCAGTGCGCATCCCTCAGAGGGTTTATCATATAGAACGAACTTTCCCATATAACAAGAAGAAGACCAGAAAAACGGCAGTTCACCCTGCCGTTTCCCGTTCTTCCTTATATAACACTATACATTCATAAGGTTTTAAGCAGTATGTTTCTTCAGACGGACAGGGCCGCTCATAATTTCCGGCTATCTTTTCACGATACCCTTCCGGTATTTTGACAACGATTTCCCGGTTCCGGAAATTGTGTATCACCAGCAGCCTCTCCGCCTCCAGTATTCTCTGATAGGCTATCACAGCCGCCTCCTCCAGCGATACCATTATAATTTTTGATCGTATTTTGACTGATGTTTTTCTGCTTCATACTCTTAAAGGCAGCAGAAAGTTTCCTGGGATTTGTGAGTGAACCGATAGCAGAGGAAAGAATGTTCAAAATTTCCTCAAGTTCTGCACGATTACGAACCTTATGTCTGCCAACAATATCCGAGATATAAGTCTCCTCAAACAACGACTTCTTCTTATACCTCTCGAGGCTTCCCGTTTTTGGTTTGAAATAGTGTGGTGCTGGCGGTCTATCTCTTGTTTTCGGTGCATGCTTCTTTACCGTATATGAGCATATACTCCCGGTTTGCAATAAAAGAAGCAATATGATAGAATAATCCATGTTGGTCAAGCGCAGGAATACCTTTACAGATAACCATATCACATGAGGAGAAAACATATGAAAAAACGAATTTATTTTCTGATAACCTTACTGTCTGTTTTACTGCTGTCCGGATGCGGCGGCGCTGCCGATACCGAGGACAGCGCCGGGCAGGCAGATACCGCATCTGCCGGGGAAGAGCCTTTCAAAGAGTCTTCCTCCGACACCAAACAAACTCTGACGGTGGCAATGGAACTTGCCTACCCGCCTTTTGAGATGCGCGATGAGGCGGGAGATGCGGCGGGCATCAGCGCCGATCTGATGAAGGCTTTCGGCGAATATGCCGGATATGATATTCAGATTGAAAACACCGCCTGGGACGGGCTGATCCCCTCCCTGCAGACAGGCGCCGCAGATATCGTGATCTCTTCCATGACCATTACCGAGGAGCGCCAGAATCTGATTGATTTTTCCGATCCGTACGCCAACGCCCTTCTGGCAGTCCTTGCCGGCGCAGACTCCGGCATCAGTTCTGTGGAAGACTTAAATCAGGCGGGGAAAGTACTCGCCGTAAAATCCGGCTCCACCGGCCATATGTATGCGGAAAAAAATCTGCCGGAAGCAGAACTTTTAGTCCTGCCGGATGAGAGCGCCTGCGTGACGGAAGTCGCTCAGGGACGGGCTGACGGCTTTATCTACGACCAGCTCACCATCTACCGCAACTGGCAGAACAACTTAGATACCACCACCGCTATCTTCATTCCTTTCCAGGATGTTGAAAAATGGGGGATCGCCGTACAAAAGGGAAATCAAAAACTGCTGGATGAGCTTAACGCATTTCTGGTAGATTTTCAGGCAAACGGCGGTTATGAAGAACTGACGGAAAAATATCTCGCTGAAGAGAAAAAAGCCTTTGACGAACTCGGCTTTCAGTGGTTCTTTGATATGAAGAAATAACAGGAATAAACTTATGAAACATTTAAAACAACTGTTCTGGATATCCGATAACAACGGACAGCATAAAAAGATCAGCCGCCCGGCAGCCCTTTTCAATCTGCTGCTTGTTGCGGCTCTGTGGGTGGCGCTTTTTTGGTTCTCCCTCAGAACGATTCAGATACGGCTTGATTTTACCTTTTTAGGAGAATTCCGTATCCGGATATGGAACGGCTTTCTTGCCACTTTGGGACTGAGCCTTTTCAGTCTGATATTCAGTCTTTTGATCGGCATTTTAAGCGCTGCAGGACAAAGTTCTTCTGTTCTCTTTATCCGCTTTTTCTGCAGCGTCTATGTAAAGTTTATACGAGGCACGCCGCTGATCATGCAGATCTATCTGTTTTTTTACATTGTGGGCACGGCCTGGGGCGTAAGCAACCGTTTTATCGCCGGCGTTCTCATTCTTTCCATCTTTGAGGGCGCATATATTGCCGAGATCATCCGCGGAAGCCTTCTTTCTTTAGAGGAATCCCAACTGGAAGCAGCGCGGGCGGTTGGCTTTTCCCGCAGGCAGACCTGGCGTTTTGTGATCCTGCCCCAGATGATCACCCGCACACTGCCGGCACTTACCGGACAGTTTGCCTCCATCATCAAGGATTCCTCCCTGCTCTCCATTATTGCCGTCATTGAACTGACACAGACCATGCGGGAGATCAGCGCCGTGAATTTTCGGCTGTTTGAATGCTATCTGTTTCTCGGCATCCTCTATCTGTGCCTGACATTGCCCGTTTCCCTGATCAGTGAACGGCTGGAAAGAAGGTTTCAGTATGAAAATTAAATTTCAGAATTTATCCAAACAATATGAACCAGAGCATGTCATTTTAAACCCAATGGATTTTGAGGACGAAGTCCATACCCTTGCCGTCATCGGACCCTCCGGCGGCGGCAAATCCACGCTTCTGCGCATCATCGGCGGCCTGATCGCCCCCACCACCGGAAAGCTGTGGGTAGACTCCGATGAAATCAGGCAGAATGAAGCTTCGCTGCAGCAGTACCGCAAAACGATCGGATTTGTGTTTCAGCAGGGCGGATTATTCCGCCATATGAGCGCACTGGATAATATCGCGGTTCCGTTAGAGCAGGTACACGGATACAGCCGCACCAAAAGCCGCAGCCGTGCTCTGGAACTTCTGGAACGTTTCGGTCTGAAAGAAGATGCCGGGAAGAAACCCGCCGCCCTCTCCGGCGGCCAGCAGCAGCGCGTCGCCATTGCCCGTGCGGTGGCTGCCCAGCCGAAGCTTCTGCTGTTGGACGAGCCCACCAGCGCATTAGATCCGGAGTACACCACCGAAGTGCTCAATGTGATCCGGGAACTCAAAGAAGAAGGCATGCGTTTTATCATCGTCACCCATGAAATGGGATTTGCCCGCCATGCCTGCGATAAAGCCGCATTTCTCTGCGAAGGCTCCTTACTGGAATATGGCGAAAGCGCGCAGCTTTTCGCCCATCCCGAAACAGAGCAGCTACAGCGGTTTTTGGGAAAACTGCTGGAATGGAACGTATAAGGCACAAACAGCAAACGTTACTGTCCATCGGTTGATATCTGCCGGTCATATCCCTACCGGACAGATATCCTATGGCTGATCAGATATCTTCCGTCCTGCAGCTCTTCCGCCTCCAGCGTCATCTCACAGGAAGAAGCGCCTATTTGCGTCATGGCATCTCTCATGTAAGCCTGCCGGTAATGTTCCGTCTGGTAATCCCGATACCATGCAAGAAACAGATCTTCCCCTTCTATCACATTATAAAAGGTATAGCTGCCTGCTCCGTTTTGCACAATCTGCTCATAACAGTCCGCATAATATCCCGGCATATCCGTTATGACCTGTTCCTCCGTCATGCCTGCCTCTTCAAGGCTCCTTAAACTGCTGCTTTCCGGCTCCAGCCCCCGGTATGCCTGCCCGTCGCAGGAAGGCAGATACACAGACATATCCTGCCTTAAATGGCTGTCCGCATAATCCGCGTCCGTTTTGTTAAAATAGTCATAAGTCCCCTCTCCGGTATCATCCCAGGTGGTATCCACATTGTAATAACCGTCATCCAGCAGGATAATATTCCATGCATGGTTTTCCCCCGCATAACCGGTACAGTAATAACAGGGCACTCCAAGCTGCTGCATCAGATACTGAAAAGCCCTGGCGTATCCGGCGCATACCGTCTGCCCGTTTACAAGGGTGCTGTAAGCGCTCTGGTTCATCTCCGCTCCCAGCTGGTAGGATGTCTTCCCGATCAGCGCATCATGGACAAATTTTTCTTTTTCGTAATCGCCCGCAAAATTCTGCGCCGCCGAAAGGATCTGCCCTGCATTTTCATCGAAAAGCGCCTGCGCGTTCTGAATATCCTGCGCGGTACGGTTAAATTTCAGATCGATCTCCACACACACTCCATTTCTGATAAACTTCCCTGCATACGCCGTTTCCATCCAGAAAAGTTCCGGATGGTCATTGTACACCGCCGCAAAAATGTTTTTCAACTCTCCCGCCGTCACCGTCTCCACCGGCGCGAACGCCGGATACAGTTCGCCGGCATTCGCATAGATCTGGCGGTACAGATGCTGCCCTTTTTCGTTCAGCATGGCATAATAGGGATAATACAGCGGATCAAATTCCAGCCCGTCTCCCGTATTCCCCGTATCCAGCCGGTTCTGAATTTCCCGGGCCGCGGCATCATCGACCTGTTCCTGCTCCTCTTCGATCTGCTGATACCCGTTTCTGCCCGCCACCTCTTTTGGCATGACGATCCGGGATCTGTCCGGCGCAACATAGTCAGAGGCGATCCCCTCATCCATTCCCTGTTTTTCTTCTGCTGGTTCTGCCTCCTGCGCGCCTTCCCCGTTATCCTGCTGCCCGTTGGAAGAACGCTCCTCCAATCCAGGCTCTTTCACGGTATAACTATCCGGTTCCGTCTCCGGCGGGTCGGCGTTTATTTCCGCCGTCATCGCATGATCCTCCTCCGGGTACAAAAACCCGGATACTCTTTTTGACAGATCCGGCCTGAAAGCACACACTACTATAAAAATACATAATAGTACAAACAGCCCCGCTATAAAATAAAGCAATCCTTTTATCATTTTCATACTTTTACGTTTTTTCCCTATGTTCCTTTTGATTTTTCACATAAAAAGCCGTCCCTTCCCGCAGCCGGCATTCACATCCATATAGGATACTAAAATGCAGCCTCCCTCCGGCCCCCTTTGAAAATACCGGCTTTAACGCTATACAAAAATGTTTTTTGTGTTATTTTTACTTGAGTTCTGATAGCGCTGTCACCAGTTTCCTGATATTTCATTCTACCATCCACCATATCTTTTTTCAAATGCCTGCAGCGCATGGATAGCATATGCCCATGGAGCATATCCGCCGTTATTCCTCTTCTTCCTTTATTAATCTTATAAAGACTCCCGCCAAAACGGAAGTCTCAAAAGGTTTTCAAATATTATCCGTTTCCTCTATCTCCCGCATGACAATCTCTATCTTTTCTATGCTTTCCGGCGGACGGCACATTCCGGACATTTGCAGAAAGGCAGTATAAACTAAAAAGTACCGCTCCGTAACAAAATCTGCATTACGGAGCAGTACTCTTATCTATCATTTCTTATCTATCATTTCTTTTTTATAATACCTGAATCCGATTATTCAACAGACTCTTTTGTCAGAATAGATACACCCGTGTCGATGTAATCGGGAGCTACGGAACCGCCGTTAATAGCCGTAATTGCCGCATACATACCTTCATATCCCATCACATCAGAATTCTGTGCCATTGTACAGATCAGAGCACCATCCTTGATCAGCTGGATCACTGCGTCAGACTTATCCATATCTGCCGCAACAATGTTGTTGCCGTCTTCTGCCACTGCATTACCAACACCCACATATCCATGTTTTTAAAACAGTTGAATTTGCCTGATGCGGCAGACATGATAACTGAAAAAATTTTGCTCAAACCGAACCTGATCATCCGTTCTTCATCAAAACCACATTAGCGGAACATTCCTGAAAAATCCGCTTATGGTTCAGTATAAAGAAAAAGAGACCTCCGAAGAAGCCTCTGTTCGTTCATCTGTTTATACCCGTAAGTTATACCCCCGCATCATGGTAAGAAAAGCTCGTTCTCCTTATGTCCGCTGCAAGCCTTTTTCAACCCCATACTGCCTGCGGTAAGAAGCGCCCTGCTGACGCTGCGGGCTCTCTGCGGGCAGACCGCGATACAACGCATACACGAGATGCATTTTTCAGGATCGGTCTTCGACGGGTTATCCGCGGGAATCGCTCCCACTGGACATTTCCCCGCACAATATCCGCACCTCACACAGTCCTTCCCCGCCTTAGGCTTCATCGGCACGCCGCCGTATGCACGGTAGGGGCGGTTTCCGGGCAGCTCCGGTCCGGCCGGCACTGTTCCCGCTTCCACAGCACAGCGGACACGGGCCGCAAACTCAGCCAATTCTTTCCCGTCCTGTTCATCCGGACGCCCTGCTGCAAACTGACGCATAATGGAATGCTCGGCTATCGCGGCTATCCCGGCAATGCAGACAAACCCCGCTGTCTGCAGTGTATCCTGCAGTTCCGCAAAGGTGTCGTCATAATCCCGGTTGCCGTACACTGCAATCAGCACCGCCTTTGCCCCGTTTCCCTTCAACTGCCCAAGCCGCGATACAGCAACGGCAGGAACCCTCCCGCCGTAGGACGGCACCGATACGGCACAGATATCTTCCTCCTGAAAAGAATATGCGGCAAAATCTACGGTGCGGTCGGTCAGGTCAATGTATGTACTTTCCGCGCCGTATGCCTCTGTAAACAGACCGGATACTTTTTTTGTCCCGCCGGTGGGACTGAAGGTGATTTCATAGAATGCCATTTTATTTTCTCCTTTTTATACATATGCTCCGCCATCTGATCCGTCAGCAGGCCGCTCCGGTCTTCTCTATAAAAACATACTCCAAACGGTCCGGTTTTTTCTTCAGTTTATAATGTTCTACCCTGTTGATCGGGGGGATAAATTCTATATCGCTTTTCTCAAATCTGCCCTGAACGATCCTGTCATAAAGATCTGTCACAAAATCCTTCCACTCCGGCGATGTGCTGTTTTCCGCCGCCTTTGCCGACAGCAGATCCCGATCCTCCATATCCAGCAGACATTCAACCTGCTCTTCCACCGACAGACTCATCTGTTTCTCTCCTCTGCATACCATCGTGATATTCTTATCATATGCGTTTCCGGGCGGGAAATCAATACCCAAAAGCATCAGCCCTCTCCGACGGATGCCTTCCTGTTTTCACCTGCATATCCCATCTCCCGTTTTGAGGGCATTTTACCGGCTTTCTTTATGACAATACTTGAATTTGCATCCGGATAAGTAAATGAAGTATGTATGGTATCATAAAGAACTACTTCATCATCCAGAAAACGATACCGGAACTCCGCAATCTCATTGGCACATTTGCACACCGCATAAATAAACGCAAAAGTAAAAGAACAGCCATGCCTTTTCACCATTTACAGAAAGTTTGCGACATCCGATTCCAGACTGATACAATACTGCGGTTCCAGACTGTTCCGGAAAATCCTGCAGTGCATATCCTTTTTCCATGTTTTCCTGTCAATCACCTGATAACCCTTTTCCATACCTGCCCCCTGATTTTTTCTTTATATCCCTTCTGTTTTTCCTTTTCTCCTCATCTATATTTCTCTGACCATTATTCATTCTTTTACAATTACTTCTCCGGCTACCCGAATCAATATTGCCTGTCATTTTGCTTTATCACAATAAATCCGGATCGCCTTGTCAACAAACTCACCGGTTCCTTCACCGCCATACGCATCAATGCTCTTTGTTAAGTCACCGCCGCCTGAGTACATCTTCCCCAGCCCCTTCAAAATCTTATCGGAACAGGTATACATATTCTCTGTGATAAAGTTCTGTATTCTTTTCACAAGATCCTGTGCTTTAGATGAAGCCGGATCAGTATACCTGATCTCTCCAGCCTCCTTGAAAAGCAGCATAAATCTATCAGCCAGAAGTTTATCCTCCTTATCCGACCGATTCTTAGTCCGCTCTGCAAACTCTTTATATTCCGGCGTATTTCCCCATTGTTCCTTCACCTGTTTCGAGTACTCGTCAAGCCTGCTTTTATCAAAAACCGTAAAATCCATATATTTCACTCCCAACATTTTTATTCCAAGCGCAAAGTTTATCAGATTATCAAGATGTTCCTTCTTCAGCTTCAGCAATTCTATCTGCTGTTCTAATGCCTTGCTTCTGTCAAAGTCAGGACTGTCCAAAATTGCCCTGATATCCTTCAGGGGAAACTCCAACTCACGAAACAGTAAGATGTGCTGAAGGCGTTCCAGTTCCGTATCGTCATACAGCCTGTATCCCGCATCGCTATATCCCGCCGGATGCAAAAGACCGATCTTATCATAGTATTGCAGAGTGCGTATACTCACCCCGGCAAGCCTGCTCACCTCATGTACTGTCATCATTATCGTTTCCTCCCTCGCCTGATAATACTAATATAAACTATTACGTTGCGTAGGGGTCAATAGTTTTAATTAATTTTTTAAAATTTCTGTCACTGCGAACAATACTGCAATATTATTTTCTTCAGATTCTCTCTCAGAAAATAGGTTTTTATATTCAGCTGACATTGATTTTGCACTTATTTCATCTTCATTAATCATCTCAGTTGATTGATGATACTTACGGTCATGTGGAAGAAACTCTTCGGCTCCGTCTGCAGCTGGCAAAATCATCCGTGAAGAAATACCAGACCATGCAGAATGCTGTCTGCAAGGATGGCAGAGCCCACTCCATCAGCTCGACACGATACCAGTTCACCCCTATGGATAGTCCCTGCGCCTGTAAAGCCTTAAGCAACCCTATCTTTCCATAATCGCCGATATCGCCGGCATATCATCACCTACGCAGCTTCCCCGAAGAATTTCTCCGCAATCTCATCCAGTTGGCTTTTGATCATATCGAAATCCCCGTCCAGATTCAGTGTTCTCACTCCAATCTGATTCCCGCTCATCCGGTATTCATTTTCAGGATAAATTTCCTCATCAGTTCTTGCATACAGAAGCATACCAGCAACCAGATGTGGCTGCTCTGCCAACTCAGCCTCTTTATTCTTTACATAGGTGAATATCTGGTATAAATTCCCGGAATGAAGTGTATTCTTATCGTACTGCAGTTGTGTTGTATGAGCATAATATTTTGCATCAATAATCAAAGTCTTCTCATCTTTTGTAAGCATAATATCGGTCTGCATAACCGGAAGCATATCTCCAAAATCATCATCCAGTTGCCACGATATTTGTGACACATTAGCTGTCAGCTCCGGATGTTCTTTACGGAAGTACTCCAGAATGAATTTCTCATAAAGTCGATGCATTCTCTGCTCATCGAGAAAATCCATAAGCTTTGTTGTACCATCGGATTGAGTCTGTAACAGTCCTTTGAACACCAGATAGCATATGGAGATCAGCATCCTATATGTCTGGTTGTTTCTGTTGAATTGCATATTCCAATTCACGGAATACAGGTCAATGACATCCACATCTTCAAAGAAAACCATCAGCTTTCTAAGTTCCTTTTTCCTTGATTTGGAGATATCACCTTTTAGTAAAAGAAACACAGTGGATTTAATGATTCTGTTCATTACAGAATTAACGGAAAAATCATCAAATGAGCATATCATCTGCTTCTTCAGGAACGTCCGTGTCTTTATAGATTCAGAAATATCCAGTTTTCCACGAAGAGACGATAATGCTTCTGTCTTCGGTATGTATTCCCTTCCAAGACCGCGTTTAATCTGAGTGCTGATTCCTCTTGCTAGAATTGCAGCACACAGTTCAGCGGTGTTATTAAATTCTTCAGTTGCTATATTCTTATATCCTTGCTCGTTTAAAACCTGAAAAGCATATGCAAGCATATAATATATGTTCTGAATTCTTATCACTTAACCGCACTCCTTAGGTTATCACTCCACTCTTTTACTTTCAGCGGCTCATCAAACCAATACTCTTTCAACATAGGTATCAGCTCATACTCTACAATCCCCTGAAGCTTCTCATCTGTTACATCCTCTGGCTCCATGTTGCAGAAATAACTGTGCCCGATACAGAACCCTTCTCCCAGAGACTCATCAACGGCAATCTTCTCATTTAGACTCTGTACGCATCCTACAAGTGATTCAAACTTCTTATTGTCCAAGCCATCTCTATATGCACGGAAGCCTTCTGTTGTAAAGCCCGGTTTCAAGTCAAAGAACGCAAACCTCCGACGCAATGCATAATCCAGCATCGCAAGGCTTCTGTCTGCCGTATTCATCATCCCGATAATATAAACATTCTCAGGTACATAGAACATTTCATCACGGTAGAGTAACTGCAGTTTGTTCTTGTTCCCACGCTTATCATTCTCGATCAGCATGAATAGTTCACCGAAGATCTTACTCAAGTTTCCTCGATTGATCTCATCGATGATGAAAAAGTATTTGTTATCACTGTCTCTTTCAGCTTTTTTGCAGAAATTATAGAATGCACCGGTTTTTATATCGAAACCGTCAGCTGACGGTCTGAATCCCATGATAAAATCCTCATAAGAATAGCTCTGATGGAATTGAACCATCATGACACGATCCACGTCCTTCACACCCATAATGGAATATGCAAGCCGCTTAGCCACAAAGGTTTTTCCTACGCCAGGTGCTCCCTGCAGGATAATATTCAATTTGTTTTCAAGAACTCCGACAAGCTTGTTATAGGACTCCCCATCCATATACACTTCACTCAAAAAATCCTCTACTGAATACACAGGATAATCAATTACCTTGGTATCCTCTTCTTCATCCTCGGTACCTTCCTCGAAGAACCCGGATATCTTATTGGTAAAATCAGTGTAATTAGTCACATCAGTCAGCGTTTTCATAGCAAACATTTCATCGCTCTGCCAGCTGCCTTTATGAGTCCACCTTACCTTACGGATATTCGGATATTCTCCATCATAGTTATCATCATATTCATAATCGGATTCTATAACTCCGCGTCCAAGTATCTCACTACGTCCACGCTTAGCAAAGATCACATCGCCCGACTTAATATCATGAACAAACTGCCATACTGCATGTGCCGAATTCTTATATGATGAATCGCCACCATGGATGTCTCTCAACTTCTGGGCCATCTCATCTTTGCTTGCGTAGGTGTTGAGATCTCCAAGTTCATCCCAACCAAGTCCCATGATTCCGTCGGAATAAAAATCTTCCCACATGGAAGCACCTTCGCCCGGTGCATATAACCAATAATGAACAGTTGCTACATCGGCATCACCAAGGGCGTTCTTTTCCTTACTCTTCGCAGCATTATCAGCTACACCATTTTTGAAAATGTCAGATGCAAGTTCATCGGTCATCTCTGCAGTCTGGCCTTTGTCTGTTAAAGTCCAGATACCGTACACCTTATTATCAATATACCCGGCTTTTACAAGATAGCTCCTTGCAAAAGCCACCTCATTCTCAAACTTGTTGACATTATTCTTCCCTCTGGTAGCATTAACTTCCTCATCAGAAAGCTTCTCATTCTCAATAATCTTCTTTCTTGCATCTTCGGGAGTTGCGGATCCTCCCAGATCACGCAGAGCCTGAATTACAGACCTGAACCATCTCAAGAATGCTGCATTCGATTTTGCGGTCTTAGCCTCTTTCTCCATCTCGCTATTTTCGACAAAAACACCCCATGCTCTATATGAAAGTTCAGGAAATGAAGCATAACCGTATTCTCCTGATTCGATTGCAGACTGGCATCTATCACGGATTAAAAGATATTTTTCAGCAGCAGGAACTGATTTCAGAGTTTTCATTTCCGCTACAACATTGGCAGATATGTTGTCCGGATTACTCATAAACTCTCTATTCCGTGAATCAAGATTGATAAACGTATATGGGCGGATCCAATACAGGCCCATCGTCAGATTCCAGCGAACTGCAAACTGAGACTTAACCTGATCATAGGCTGATATAAATGCAGCTCTGCTTTCTTCAGAATCATTCTCGGCTAATCTAATAGCGGCTTCAAAGGCATTCCACAGATTATCGATGTCATCATCCTTCCGACGATCATCGCCCTCGAATGCATAAAATGTTGCCATCATATTGTTGAGAACAGGAATTCCTGAAAAATCATCCGGAACATCTGCCGCAATACCGAATACTTCCTTTATTCCACCAAGAATATTTATGCGATTTGCGTCAGTGATTCCCTTGTTAAACAATCCAAAGATGGTAAACGGATCTATGTCCTTTGGCACATTGTCCTTTTCAAGCTTCGGGAGTTTTATCCCTATGTTGGAATAGACATTCTGCAGCTTCTCTATCAGTGAAGCTCTGTCCATTTTGTAATCCAATAATTTTGTCGCAAACTCCATATAGAAGCTCACCCATTTGAATTGTTCTGCCATAGTATCAGCCTCCTGTTATCCTTCTTACGCCGCCTGCTTATAGTGCGTATAAATATGTTCGTATATTGCCTTCCGGTATGCTTCCAACCTATCAAACATGCTGTCCGGAATCTCTTCATAAAGCACGTTTCTGATCAGAACATCAACTGCCGCCCTGGTCTCCTGCTTATCTGTCCAGTGATCCATACCGGCGATTCTCTCTTTTATTTTCTGAAGCAGATCCTTGGACATCTTCTTGATCTTATCAATATCACTCTTCGACAGATTCTCTGAGAAAAGCAGATCATAAATCGACAGCTCTTCATCACTCGAGAACCCTTCACGGGCATAGCGCTGTTCTTCCTCTGACATGCTTTTTGCCAGATCTATGAGCTCCATAAAGATCTTCTCTATGGTCGTCCGATCCTGCTCCGCATTATAGGTCTCGATGATTCCCATATAGCGGACATAATAATCAACGCGTGACGGATTAACCGCCATCATCTTTGACAAGCGCTCCTGCACCAGATCATTCAGGTCTTTGATCATCAGATTCTTTCTCTTCACCTTCGCGAACTCTGCTGCCAGCAAATCAAAATCAATCTGGCTGATATCAAAACGTCGGGACTCAACCAGCCCTTTGCATTCCTGATGCTCGATCTCCACATTTTCATTGATGATATGGTTGATCTCCACCATCAGATCCGTTGTATCAATATGCTTACGCTTTTTCTGCATCTCACGGAAAATAGCGCAGATAGCATCCGTCTGATCACGAACATCCTGCATAACATCATTGCGATCAAGATACTTAACCAGCCTGCTGATCTCATTCGCGTATGTATCAAAAGACTTCTTAGTCTGCGGATCGGAGCACATTGCTTCCGCCCCATCCTTAAGCAAAGCCATCTTCTTAAAATTTTCCGCCTTGATTAGCGCATCCAGATCAAAGCCATGCTCCGTCAACAGCTGCTTTGCATCTGCGGCTGCTCTTATAATCTGCCCAATCAGTTCTTCTTTATTGACGGTCGGATCGATTGCATTTCGTCCGTTCTTATTTGCTGTATAATCATTCAGCGCCTTCTTCAGCGCTCCGACAATACCTATATAATCGATGATGAGACCGTTGCTCTTGCCGGCGGCGACACGGTTCGCCCTGGCGATTGTCTGCATCAGCGTATGTGCCTTCAGCGGCTTATCCAGATACAGGCAGGACAGCGACTTAACATCGAAACCGGTCAGCCACATCGCGCAGACAAAAACGACACGGAAATTGCTGTCAGAATCCTTGAATTCCTTATCCAGTTCCCGCTTCTCCATCTTTGTCCTGTGCGGCAGAATATCCAGATCCCACTTCTTGAAGGTCTGGATCTCATTCTGCTCCTGGCTGATGACCACGCACATCTCGGTATCCTTCATCCATTTGAGCTTCCTCGACAGTTCCATCTGCTCCTGATCAGAAACGGTGCTTGCAATCTTTTGTTCAAGTGCTTTGATTTCCTTCTGCCAGTATTCCTGAACAAAGTTATACATACGGACACAGGTAACCTTATTCAGGCAGACAAACATAGCCTTGCCTGTAGTCCACAGATCACTGTAATGCCCGACAAAGTCCTTGGCGATAGCACGCAGACGCGGCTCTGCAGTCAAAAGGTGTACTTCTTTTTCAAACTCATGCATCACCTTCTCTGCCTGATCCGGATTCAGATCCGCTTCTTCAATGGCATCCAGAATCTTATCCGTGATATCCGGATTTTTGATTTCCTTTATCTTATCGCCGCGATTCTCGTAATACAGAGGCACAGTAGCTTTATCCTCTACAGCACGCTTAAAGTCGTATACAGAAATATATCCGCCAAATGTCCTGGCCGTGATCTCATTGGATGATAACAGCGGTGTTCCGGTAAAACCAATTCGGGATGCCGTAGGAAGTAACTTCTCAATATTATCAGCGAACACGCCATACTGGCTGCGGTGCGCTTCATCCGAAATGATGAGGATATCATGATCGGGATAGATTGGCGGCTCATCCGGCTTATTAAACTTCTGGATCAGCGTGAATATAAAACTCGGATTGCCCTTCAGTTTATTGACCAGATCCGTTCCGCTTGTAGCCACAAATTTCTTACCTTCGGTCTTGCCAAGAAGGCCGCAAGCCTCAAAAGTACCGCAGATCTGCTTGTTCAGCTCATCACGGTCTGTCAATACAACAATCGTCGGAGATCCCGGGAACTTCCTGCGGACCTTCTGTGACAGGAACAGCATAGAATAGCTCTTGCCGGATCCCTGAGTATGCCAGAAAACACCTAGCTTACCTTCGCGAAGCTGACGTTCCCCATAAGCCTTTACTGCCTCATTTACCCCCAGATACTGATGGTTCCTTGCCAGAATCTTCACGGTCTTTCCATCGGAATGATCGTAGAGGATGAAGTTCTCATACAGATCAAGGAAATTCTCCTTCTTGCAAATACCTCGAAGCATGGTTTCAAGAGCCACGCTTCCTTCATCATCCTCGGACAGACGTTTCCACTCATGGAAGAATTCATATTTACTGCCAAGCGTTCCTACCTTAGCCTCCATACCGTTGGAAAGCATAAGGAAGGCATTGTAGTAGAACAGGAAAGGTATTGTGTCCTGGTAATCTGTGTAATTATCTGTATAGGCGTTTTCAACGTCCACATCATTCCGCTTTAATTCTATGAACAACAGCGGCAGACCATTTACAAAGCCAACAATATCTGTACGCCTGCGGTAAAGATCTCCATGAATCTTCAGTTCCTTCACCGCAAGAAAATGATTATTGTCAGAATCATTAAAGTCGATTACAACGGCCTTCTTTTCTTCCGTTTTTCCATTTGGCTTCTTAACGGTCACCGGAATACCATCACGGATCATAAAATACTTTTCTTCGTTGATCTGTAATAATGATGCCGAAGAAAGGTATGATGAAAGCGTCTTCCGTACTTCAGCTATTTGAGCATCCGTAATCCACGGATTCAGTTTCTTCAGAGCCTGATTAAAATATCTCCACAGGACAATTTCATGGTAGTCCTTCCTTCCAAGCGTCCCGTTCTCTCCAAGCACTTCAGTATTATAAGCAAAGACGACATCCCACCCCAGCCCATCATGCATAAGAGCTGCCGCGCTGTCCTGAACTAAAACATTTTCGGAGTATTCAAATTTCATAAGGGATGCCCTCCTTGTAATCGTTTTGAGGTTTATACTGTCCTCACAGTTCTATTTCACCTGACATAAGCTTTGGAAGTAATCGGTCACGAGCCTCTATAAGCACAGCTAATTGGCGTTGACAATTACTCATTTTTGTCATTATGCTCTCAAAGAAGGAAAACACTTCTTCTGAATCTGGAATAAGTAATTCATGATCAAGGAAGTCCTCAAAAGCGAAATTGTTAATTCCATTTGCACCTTGTTTTTTAAACGGGAGCATTCTTCCACTTGTCTGCATCTCTTGGATTTCCCAATATAGTATCAAGCCACAAGCTCTACTTACAGGTCTAAAGAATTTACAAAAGCTGGCACAAATAGTATTCTTTCCACATTTATTAAGGATAAATTCATCTATAAAAAGACTACGTCCAATATTATTGATATTGCCATTAGATAGTTCAAAAACAATATCTCCTTCTTGAAGCACTCTTTTCCGAATGTCATTATCATTATGGTATCTTAACGGAACTTCCGAAAACTCACCGCCCTTTATTTTGTTTATATCCGTGCCTCTAATTACATGCCCTGGATGGATATTTTTACCGGTTTCACTTTCTTTTCCCCATCCCCCATTCATGTGAAATGACAAACATTCATTTACACATACACGTTTCCACTTTTGGGGTACACCATCAACTATTTCTACGTCTCCGTATCCTGAAAAATGAAGATCCACAATCCATTCTTTATAAATACGTAATGCCATCTCCTCCAACAGTTTCAGTTGCTTCTGGTTGTTCTCTATTAAATCATCATAAGTTTTCAAAACACCGGCTGCCCTTTTTTGCGTCCCCATATCTGGGAGATCTACGGGAAGAGATTTAATCACTGGAATATTCACGTGAGCAACTGTGGCCCCATTTGCAGTTCCAAGTAGTCCGTACTGTTGTTGCGGAGCAAGAATATAGTATACCAAATAATCTGGATCTACTATTCTTTTATCAGGCCTAATCAGAACTGTTCTCTGACCCAAGCATACTTTTTCTCCTTTTTTTATGATCGCCACATTCCCAGCAGGTGCTTCTCTTGCTAGAATCAAATCATCATCCTGTGGAACTGCTCGTGCACTTCTCTTGTCGTATACTTCCTTTGAAACACGATGAACATCATCAAGAATCAGTCTTCCCCTACCAATATTGGGCGTTCTGACCAGCGGGTATCCAGATCCTTCATCTTTAGCTGTAGAATGAGGGCAATCTACAATTAATTCACAGATATCATTTAAAGTCATAGACCGCCTCCTTCCCTGCTAAGCCTTTCAAATTGTTTTTTCCACGCTTTTGATGGGATTTGACAAATACCATCCTCTCTCTCGAAAGCACAAATCTCAGGGATACCATTATTCTTGCATATATCAGGATTATTTGCCCTGCATCCAACCGTTGCTTCTGCAGTATCTCCCGGCTGCAAAGGCGCTTTAAACGGGACTCGTAGACTTCTTATTGTACTCATATGCCCATCTCCTTTATATTCTGAGAGATAATATCCATCAGATGATTACTTTCTGCTTGAAGTGTTAATAGCTCTTCATGAATTTCTCTTATGCGCTCGTGGAAATCAATACCGTCATGCTCAAGTGGTGCTACGCCAACATAGGCTCCCGGAGTCAATGACCAGCCTTTGACCTCGATTTCCGAACACTCTGCAATCTTGCAGAGACCGGCAACGTCCTGATACACTCCATCGCCAAATTTGCTGTAGAGCCACACTGCTTCCTGAGCAATAGTCAACAGTTCTTCTTGTCCTGCAAGTTTCTCATCGAATTCAGTTTGTATTCTTTTTCTATCTTTTTTTGTCGCACTCTCAACTGCAGCTTTTGCTTCATTTCTAAGTAATTGTATCTTTTCTTCCTGAGTTTTTTTCAGATTATCAAAGCTTCCGTCGCCAAGAACATCATGGTAATCCCGTAGCAGCGCCATATACTTATCTGTCTCACCACGATAAAGCCACACAATAGCATTCAAATTTTTGAGTTGCCAATCACTCCATTCATTTAATGTTTTATCCACGACCGTATAATAATTACGCGCATCAATAAAGAGAACCTTGTCTCTCAGCTCCTCTTTTTTCCCTTTGTCAAAGAACCATAAACTGCAAGGCAAGCTCTTTGTATAGAAAAAGTTATTGCCGACGCTGATCATCACATCCACATGACCGGTTTCAATCAGATTCTGACGGATATCCTTATCCTTTCCCTGGCTATCCGTAGCAGAGGAAGCCATCACAAACCCGGCTCTGCCATGTTCATTCAGATATGCGTAGAAATATGAAATCCACAAATAATTTGCATTTCCTACCTCCCCGGCTTTATTCACACCTGAAAGCCCAAACGGCAATCTCTGTGCATTCTGTGCCGCTTCTGCCTTGACCTTATCTACATTAAACGGCGGATTAGCCATAACATAATCACAGCATCCCGCAAGGTTGTGAGCATCGTTGTAGAAGGTGTTAGCCTCATCACCAGACTTAACAACTCCGGTCAGGCCATGCACCGCCATATTCATCAAACAAAGCTGAGCATTATACTCTACCTTCTCCTGTCCATAGAATGTCATAGCCTTGTTGGCTGACATACCTTTACTGTTGACGAAATCACCGGACTGTACAAACATACCGCCACTACCGCAGGCAATATCAGCCAGAACGCCGGAAGTAGGCTCTAAAATATTAACGATCATTTTTACCAGTGATTTCGGCGTAAAGAACACACCGTCATCCGATGCTACAACTGGAGCAAACTTACTGAGGAAATATTCGTAAATTCGACCGATGACATCTCCGCCGACTTCGTCAAGAGCATTGTTATTAAAAATACGGAGAAGTTCAGCCAACAGATCATCTGAAAATATTGTGTACTCCTTAGGAAGAACACCAGCCAACTGCTCAGACTGTGCCTCTACAAGCTCCATAGCATAGTTTACGACTTCGCCTAGGCTATTCATAAGCTGACCACTTTCAGAAACAATATTTGCAGCTTTGATATCTTCTGGAAGATTCACCAGATATGAATACTGCGCTTCCTTCGGAAGATACAGCGCACTCTTTTCGGCGAAGTCAGAGGCTTCCACAGGCATTACGCGACCATTCCTGACAGGCCTGTTCTTAAGGATCTCTTCCTCCACCTTCTTAAATCTGCTATATGCATATCTCAGAAACAGCAAGCCAAGTACCGGCATGCAGTACTGCTGGGATGTCAGTTTTGAGCCCGCCCGTAACAGATCCGCTGACTCCCAAAGGTCTGCTTCCAATTTTTTAATGCTTTTGTTGTCCATCATCTTTCCCCAACTGTTTGTCTCTGCGGAGCTTGCACTCCTTCATTGCCATTCTATTCTATATGCTGTCCTAAAAAACGGACTTATTCCTGTTCTTTAAAATATAATTCCGGCATGCTGATCTCTATTAGTTGTGCCTCTCTCTGAACCGTAGTCTTTTCAAAATCCAAAAGAGATCTCCTTAGGCGCTGGCCAGCCAACGTATCCCTGACATATTTGTTTCTGTTCTCCGTAATATATGTCGCTACCTCTCTGGAAAAGCCGTTGCGCTGCAGCATAATTGTCAGCGGTTTGGTATGTTTGGCGAATCAAAAATAAACTTTGGCTTCGTTTGCCTTGCGCTCAGTTTTTCCACTACAGAATAGTAGAAGGCACTTCTTGAATCCTTAGAGGAAATCTTATGTGCTTCATCTATGAATATGTAGTCCAGAGGCATGTTACTGTATAGTGTCAGCAGATATGCCATCCGCTCAGGCCTCATGCTAAAAATGAAATGATGGTAATCTTTCAAAACTACGGCACCTGCGGAAGTGACTATCCTGTAATCCTTTTCTGTAAAGAAGCCTTTCAGGGCTTTAGTCAGCTCGCTCGTCACTTCATTGATCAAAGCCTTGGCCGGCACCAATATCGCAAAATTACAGCCCTCATCAGCCATAACCTGATTGCGGATAAAAGTCTGCATCACAAAAGACTTTCCCATTGATACAGGACCCGAATAGTTGAAACTTTGGTCGTTAAAATGGTCATACACCATCTTCTGCGATCTGAAGAAATGCTTTTCCTCATCGCCCGGCACTTCAAGATATTCTTTCATCAACTCTGAATGCAGTCTCCCAAACAAGGAACTTCCTCTGTAATCCGGAGATAAAATATCTCTCCCTCGAAAGTTCGCCGTATTCGTAAGCACCGATCCGGCATAAAAAGAAACATCCTCATCATCCGGAAACAGATAATCCAATATGGTTACAATTTCCTGTGCCAAAGATTTGTGAATCTCTGCATCATCAGAAAACACCGATTTTGAGAGGATATCCGCAACCTGCCGTTCTTTCCTTTGTCCATTAGAAACCGCTGCAATTTCTTCAAATGCCTTATCTATAGCATCCTGAATGTCATCTATAATACCGGATGCACCATATATCAGCTGATACGCAGGAACTCCGGCATTTCCAACGGATAAAAAATGTACCCCTTCACTTTGTGCTTTGTAGATGCCTCCGGCTGTTACCTGCTCATACTTACTTAAAATCTTTGGTGCTTCCAGGACATGTTCAAAGAAGCAATAGTCAAGTATTTCTCCAAGTTCACTTCAGTTTCCCTTTTCTCCCGGATTACCGGTCTTTATCAACTTTCTTACTGCCTTAAGCGCGACCGTCCTGTCTTTTCCGGCATCCACCAACTCATCCGGATCAGTTCGTGAAAACACATACATCCCCAGATTATCTTCCAGGAATTCCACAAGCGGATCGTAATTAAACTGATTTGTTTCTATATCAAGGCAGAACTACTTAAAGTCATTACGATTCAAGATATTCAGTGTCTCCTGATGAGCGACCTTTTTAAAAACGGTATCAAATTTTTGGTTTAAAGTTCGACTTAAAACCTGATCCGCCATTGCAACTCTCCGCCTTTCACATCAGCTTTCCACACTCGAATTATTATCGGCAGCCTCTCCGGATTTTACCCACTCATCAACTTCCGACAACTTAAATTTCCATAATCTTCCCATCTTATAAGCCGGCATATTCTTTTTGGCGATCCATTGCAGGATAGTTTCCCTTCCTACGCCCAGATGCTCCTGAACTTCTTTCAGTGTTGACCATTTTTCAATCGTATTGTCACTCATCACTATGCCTCCGTTGACTCCCGTGACTTATTAGTTACCATTACTGTAAATTGAAACAACCATTTCTCACTCGGAAAGCAATCATTTCCCGATGGATATTCCATTTTCCACATACTTGTAAAAGTGTTCTCGTTTCCTCTTGCGTCAACCTGTATTATGACTTCTGCCGTTTGGCCCGGATCAGTATCTGGTACATCTATCTCATACGCATCTGTCTTGATAGACTGACTCTCTTTCGTCAGACATACAAGCCTCCGATCCCTCCAAGGCACTTTTCCGTCATTTCTTATCAGCCAGACATGATCAAACTTTTCGTAAAATCCCTTGTAATAGTGCCGGGATTTCTGCCCGGTCACTATCCACGCCCGGTCTCCTGAATGATACTGCGCTGCTATAACAGTCTTGATATCAGCTCCGTCTCTAAGCTTCCAATAGGACGATGCAACAATATCATCCGCTGCATGGTCCGCACCTCCGACCTCAACCAAACCGAAAAACCGGGCAGCCAAGGCTTTACACAAGCCGTCCAAATCTATTGATTTATCAGTAACTTTGAAGGCATTAGTAAGAGCCGATATCTTATTTTTATATACATGCTTATAAAAATAGCTTGCAAGCTCTTCAATCCAATTGGCCTGAGGAACCCATCGATCATGCCATCTGTAATAGGCTTTGCCCCGCTGAAAGTCCCTTTTTGGCTTGCTATCCTTAAACCATCAAATGAAAAGGGGAAAAGATAAGCGAAAGGGTACAAAACTCAAGTTATATTCTATCATAACTGCTTCCAAAAATCAATGTTTTTGGCGATCTATGGTTATAAATCGACTCAAACAGACTTTTCATTTGAAATCGTCTGCTAACGTTAGGCCCAGCAGATTGAGCGGACAGAATTTGGAGGTAAAGTACATTTTCTGTTCAAACGAAGATTTGCTCATCAGCATTCAGGATGCAGCCAATCAAATCGTAAGGGAATATGGTTCGGATGTAGCGAAATCTGTATTCCAGAGATTCAAAGCCACCTGTGCAGAAGATCTCGATCCTGGCGATTATGAAGCGGCTTTCAACGAACTATATCTGATAGCAAACGACAGCTAAGACAAGCAAATCCCCAACATCAAAACCAGCTTCCTTCAGCCATATACCCTTCAGCATGATGGTCGGTGTTTCCCGGTACTTGCATCCGCTCTGCCCATAAACCTTAATACTTCTTTTCTTCGACATAATAATTTTCTCCTTCGGTTTACTCTGTTTTTCGATTTAGCTCTTTGTTTAGTAAGCGTCAAAACGCCCGCCTTTCATTAAAGTCATTTTTAGTCCATACTTGAAAAAAGCAATAGATTTTTTCAAGGAGGAACTAAAGACTATGGATCAATGCACTCATGAAGTCCGTGCCGAATACTGGAAGGGAATCATTAAGGCATGCGGACAGCGTCCAGCCGGACAGTCGGCAAAGAACTGGATGGATGAAAACGGGATCTGCGAACAAAGCTATTATCATTGGCAGCGGAAATTCCGGCAAAAGGCTTATGAAGAAATGCGGAAAAACAGCGATGCCGTTCCGGCAGTGGCAGAAAAGGCGGAATTTTCTTTTGTTGAAATTCCCTATTGCTCTTCAGCAAAGAAAAACGGACAGATGATTTCAGGCAGCACGGTTGCAGTCATCGGTACTTCTACATTAAAGATCGAGATTACCAATGATATTTCGGATTCCCTTCTGAGCCTGATCATAAGGGAGGCGTCCCATGCTTGAAGATGCTGCCGGTATCCGCCGCGTAGTTCTCGCCTGCGGCACAGTCGACCTCAGGAAAGGGATTGACGGCCTGGCAACAATCGTAGGCGATAAGTATGGGCAGAATCCTTTTGAAAAAGGAACTCTTTTTCTGTTTTGCGGAAAGCGGTCTGACCGATGCAAAGGACTTTTGTGGATGGGCACGGGTTTTTTGCTTCTATATAAAAGATTCGAAGCTGGAAGACTGTCATGGCCGAGAAACACACAGGAGGCTGCAGACCTTACAGAGGACCAGTTCCATTATCTGATGATGGGGTTAAATCCCCTGGATCCGAAGGTCAAAGATGTGGATCCCCAAAAAATTTACTGAATGTTTGTGCAAAACAGAGAAAATATACCGCTGTTTCAGCGCATAAAAAATGTCTGTTTCTGTATGAAACGAGCCTGCGCATGAAAGCTTCCATCTGCTGTCATGAGCTTTGGAAGAAACGTCGGGACCTTGAAAACCCTATATTTTTCAATGCCGGCACGGAGCATCTGTGCAGTGCTGGCGGTATGGCAGAATGACGATGGCCGTTTTGGGGCCGGATGGCATTTGTTCCTGTTTTCTGTTATACTTATCCTATAAAGAAAGGCGGCCATTATGTGCAGGAAATTTACACCGGATGAACTGAATACGATGGACCATGAATCCAAGAACGATGTCATCTATCAGATGCAGGACCGCCTTGACAGGCTGGAGCATGATTATGAAAACCTTATGGAACAGGTGCGCCTTGCGAACCAGCAGCGTTTCGGCCGCAATACGGAAAAACCGGATGAGATCGCAGGACAGCTTTCCTTTTTTAATGAAGCGGAAGCAAACTGCGATGAAAACGTGCCGGAACCAACGATAGAAGAAACTGTTGCTTCTGCCATGAAACCGCCGCGAAAACATAAGAAGAAAGGGCAGCGTGAAGAGGATCTTAAAGACTTTCCACAGGAAGAGTTCTTCCATGATGTCCCGGCAGAAGAACTGGATGACGCTTTTGGCAGAGGGAACTGGAAAAGTATGCCGGACGAGACCTTCTGGCAGCTTCGTTTTGAACCAGCCCGATGGATCGCGGAAAAACACGTTGTTAAAGTCTATGTTGGGACAGACGGGCTGCATCAGGATGAATTTCTCCGTGGAGACCATCCTGCCACCCTGTTTAAGGGGAGCATCGCAACTCCTTCCCTGGAAGCGGCAGTTATCAACGCAAAGTATGTAAACAGCAATCCCCTTGACCGTATTGCCCGGGATTTTCAGGCGAATGGCCTGAACCTGTCCAAACAGACCATGTCCAACTGGACGGTATGGTCAGCAGAAAGATATTTTCTTCCGCTGTATGAATGGATGAAAAAGCGGCAGCTTAAGGCCCATGTGAATCAGTGTGACGAATTATGTGAAGCTTCACATAATTTCTAAGGAAAGAACCGGAGGTGGGTTGAATAAGGGGGCAATCTTTTCTGCCCCCTTATTCAGCACACTTTCGGTTTTTCCGAATTGAACAAAGTCGCG
>CAJTBO010000043.1 GCA_910573755.1 Lachnospiraceae bacterium
GCTTCTCCAAGATATCTTCAGAATACAAATGTGGGTTTTGTCAGAGAAAAAAGTTTGTTATTTTTTAAATTTACCTCTTGACAAAAGTCACTTCATAACGGAGGTGGTGATGACGGAAATGGCGGTCTCCAGCTCCTCGTTTAAGTGTTTCTTATAGGCTGCTGCGGTGGAGCGCAGGTACCAGACCGGCGCAAAGGCAAATCCGGCGCCCAGTACCGGGATCAGGAACGGGTTGTTTAAGAGCAGCGCTGCCACGGCGCCCAGTGCAAACATGAAAAGGGATACCCGTTTCACAAGGGTAAAACGCCCCTCCCTCCCCGTAGCCGCAAGGAGCTGTTCGACCTCCAGCGTCTCCCGGTTGAAAAAGCCCTTTGCCGGTTTTCCGAGCATGACGTCCACATCATCCTGAAGGCTGCTTTTCCTTGTCCTTGCAAGCACATGCAGGAAGTCGTTGAAATGGACGGAGAACAGGGCAAATAAGCCATTAACAGCCAGCAGAAATATGATGATCTGTATCCATTGCATTGTGTGTGCCTCCCTTCGTTGGTTTTTTCGGTGCGGGTACGGTCAGGAATGGTGCGAGCTTCCCGGCAGGGATGCCGTTATCCAGCATCCGCTTTTTCAGGGTGTCGGAAATGCCGCCAAGACGCCGGTGTTTCCCGATAACGGTAATTTTGCCGTGTTCGTCGGTACGGTTGTCCGAAACGTCATACTGGTAGAGCGGGCGGTAGATGAGCTGTCCGTCCCGGTAATCCTCCCCCTCGATGATCTGCATGATTTTACGGCTGCCGTCCTCAAGCTGTTTGGTAAAGACAACAATCGGATACGCTTCCACCATGATCTGCATCAGGATGTCGTCTGCCATGTTGTATTTTCGTTTTGCCAGCGTCATCATCCTCCGGTAAGTGGATTCGGAGGAATTGGAGTGGATGGTGGTGACTACGGTATGCCCGGTACGGGAGCTTTCCGCCACGGACAGGGCTTCTTTTGCGGAGCGCATCTCACCCACGCCGATGACATCCGGATGTTTTCGCAGGACGCGCTCTAAGAGCAGGTCCTGGTCAATGTCCAGCGACGGGTTTTCATGGGGACGGGTGAGCAGGTGTACCACGCTGTTTGTGGCATGGCCATTTTCATCTCTTTTAATCAGGTCAAATTCCCGGCTGCCCTCTTCAATGGTGATAAGCCTGCGGTTGTCAGGAACCATTGACAGGAGCCAGCTCATTACGGTGGTCTTGCCGGAGCCGGTGCTGCCCGCGATGCAGACGGAGACGCCGTAGCGGATACAGCAGGTCAGAAGGTCCAGCATCTCGTCCGTGGCGGAGCCGGACCGGATGAGCTTATCCCTTGAGACAGTCTGCTGGTTGACGATACGGATGGAGGCGTTGATTCCCACCTCCGAATCCACGATGGGCGTCTTGTCCACGGAAATACGGATGTTTTTATCCAGAAAGCCTATGACGGAAGGCATGGTGTCGTCAATCACCATGCCGCAGGTGTTAAGGAGCCGCCTTGTCACGTCGATGGCGTGCTGCAGCGACTGGAAACGGTCGGGGATCTTCATGGAGCGCCCGCCGCTCATTATGACTTCAATATCATCAAAGGCATTGACATTGACCTCCTCCACGCCGGGCATATAGATCCATTTTTTCAAAAAGGAGATGCCGGCCATGTCTTCATAGAGGGTGTCGCACAGTTCCTCGGTGGTAAGCCCGTCGATATGGTAGGAGCGGCTGATGATGTACTGGGAGATAAATTCCCGCAGGAGTTTTCTCGCTTCATCCCGGTTCCCCTCCGTGGTCAGCTTGTCTGCGTGTTTTTCCGTACAGTATTTCTGGACGTCTTCAAGGATCTGGTCGTAGGTCAGTGTTTCCTTCCCTGCGGAAGTAAAGAACATATCATTTAAGGATTCCATGCCCATAATCTTTTTTCTCCTTTCCGGCAGGGGCTTTCTGCCTGTGGTTTCCGGTTCCGGTCGCAGGGGCGGCAGGCATGTCCGCGTCCCATGAGTCGGGTGTCGCCATACTGTCCTGATCTGTAAAGCCGCCGGTGCCTGCAAAAGTATCATTCTCTGCAGAATAATCCGGTTCCGCGTATTCATTTTCCGCATAAGGCTCTCTTTCCGGAGCCGGTCCGCTTTCCGCAGGGATGTCTTCAGGCTGCGTAAGGCGTTCCCGTACCAGTTTCAGGGAGTTGATGTAGCGCTGGTTGCAGTAGGCGAGCGCCTTGAACATCTGCCCGCCGGTCCCGCAGCGCTCGATTTCCTTTGCATAGGGAAGCAGCCCGTCAAAGCCGCCGATCAGGTGGTTCATTTCGTCAATCGCGTGGAAGGGGCGTGCCAGTCCCGCAAAGGTCAGGTGGCTGTCGTAATGGAACTTGTCATCCGTAAGCAGCGGCTTGTGTGCCCGCAGGTAGTTTAAGCCCCGCAGGTCCGGTGTGATGATACGGACGGTCAGATCCGCAGCCTCGATTGCGGTGGGCGTGAAAAAGTTGAGCATGTTGGAGCTGCAGTCTAAAATGATGTAATCAACAAGCTTTGCAGATTCCGCGATAAAGAGCTTGATCTTTTCGTACTTCAGTTCAGGATAGGAAAAAGGATTTTCCCCGGCGGCGTATCCCATGACACCGATAAAAGGGTATTCCTTTAAGATGGTGACACGCTCCGCCACCAGCGCGGTGTTGATCTCCAGTCCGGTCAGTACATTCCCAATGGAGGCGCCTGTCTCAAGGATGCGGTCAGGCATCCATACGGGTAGCATGGGCGTGCTGGAGTCCGCATTGATGATGATGGCTTTGTCCTTGTTTGCTGTCAGGACTTTGGCAAGACAGCAGCAGAACATGGATTTCCCGCAGCCGGGATTGCCCCATACAGTGATGATCTTTGACATATGCTTTTCCCTCCCTATTCGTTTCCTGATGTTTCTTCCGATTCCGAATCCTGGCTGTCATCTGTTTTGGTGCTGCCGGTTCCATTCCCGTCTTCTGTATCCGGTTCGGCCTGTCCTGAGACAGTCATGGAGGACTCCAGTTCCTCATCGGACAGCTCCATGCCGTCTCCGTAGAGAGTGG
This sequence comes from Lachnospiraceae bacterium, assembly GCA_910573755.1. Lineage (GTDB taxonomy): Bacteria > Bacillota > Clostridia > Lachnospirales > Lachnospiraceae > 1XD8-76. Next base: position 3,070 of record CAJTBO010000043.1, read on the forward strand.
ACAGGATTTCTGTCTGGCGTTCCAGCAATTCCTTTGACAGTTTCTCATTGCCACGGCTGATTAAAGCGACATGGAGGATGCCTTCATTTTCGTACCGCGTCAGGAGCATGGCCTGCTCAGGGGTGGCAAGGACTGTGATAGTTGCCGTCTGCTGTCTTTCCTCATCCTCCTCCGGCGGTGTGGTGTAGTCCACATCAAGCCCTTTGGAATCGGAGACGGACAGGACTTTCACAAAGCGCAGCTCTGGAATGTCGGACACAGGTTCTAGAACATTGTTGTCGTCATAGTGGTAGAGGCGGATGATGTCGCCGCCCTGCAGCTTGTCGGACAGGCCCGTTGCCAGTGTCTGGGTGGTGACGGATATGGCAACCATGCCGTCCGGGATCTCGTTGAGGGAGAGGTCGGAGGACAGGGGGACATTGCTGACCTTTTCCGGCAGGAGATAGTCACCGGGGTACAGATCCGCTGCAGCGTAAGTGCCTGCCACATTCTCTATCTTCCTGGCAACGCTGTCGGGCAGGTTAAAACCGCCCACTTCCACAAGTTCAAGGTCTTCCGTGGTGATGAGGGTGCCGCGCGTCACGGCAGTCTTCATGCGGACGATCTCGCAGGTGCTGCTGGTCCTGCTTGTCACGGCAGGAATGGCAATAAAGGCAATGACGGCAGCAAGCACAATGCTCAAGATTCCGTAAATAAATCGGTTATTCATTTTCATAATGGGTTCAGCCTCCTTATCTGTGCTGGTCTAAGAACAGGTATGTTTTCTGTAACAGGGCGACGCCGGTGATGCCTGCGGCAAGGAGCAGCAGGAGGATTCCGGCGGTAAGCAGTAAAATAAATTTCATGGCAGTATCCTTTCGTCTTGGAAAAATATTTTTTGAGAATGCGGAACATTCTCATAATGTGTCGCTGTCTGGCGACGCTATTTTATGGAACCAGTAGCAGTAACATGGCCCTTGCGCATCCGAAGAACAGGTAGGGTGCAAACGGGATATTTTCTGCAGGTTTCTTCTTAAATGCCTTCCGGATGCCAAGATGGATCAGGGCATAAAGGCAGGAGAGGGCGAGGGTGGCCATCAGCCCGGATACCCCGAATAGGATGCCGAGCAGCGCCACAAGCTTGATGTCCCCGCCGCCGATTCCGCCGTTTGTGGCAAGGGAGACGGCAAGCAGGAGAACAAAGCCCGCCAGAAATCCTGCAGCGGATCGTATGCCCCAGTATGCAGGGGAAAGCCCCGGAAAAGTGAAGTACATTAACAGGGGTGACAAAAGGCACCAGGGTAGGAACGCAAGCAGGGCAGCGTTGCGTATCCTGTGGTGCCTTTTATCGTAAAGTGCAAACCCGGCAAGGAACAGCAGGGTGAGCGCATGGTATGTAAGAAGCAGTGGGCTGGTCACAGCTTATTCTCGCTTAGTATACCAATCATCAAACAGACTGCCCTGTATCTGCACGGCATCATTCACATTGACGGACAGCATCCCGGAGGGTGTCCATGCGTCAATAATATAGGTATAGACGGTATAGTTGGTGCCGTCCGGATACCATACCGGAGTGAAATGCACGTTCCGGTTATAGGTGGAAAATTCATTGGGCTTAAAGGCAAAAGTGGCATTCATGCCCCCGCTGCAGGATAACAGCCGCCAGTACATGTCATAACCAAACTCCGGGAAATAGGATACCGCAGTCTGAGCCGGTGCGTAGTGGCTGGAAGGTGCATTGGAGGAAAAGCCGGCGGTGGCACTTTCCTTGATGCCGTAACCGCTTTTCATGTTGTCGCCCTGTGCCGTGGGTACGATGTCGTCCGGATGGATTTCCATGGAGCCGGTCAGGGACGCAGAGTAAGAAGTGGAGGTAAAGTCATACCAGCCGTTATCCACCCATTCCCCGTTATCTACCCAGTGCCCGTGGCTGCTCGTGCAGTCGGCGGGGCAGTCGGAACCGTGGCTGCCGTCTTCCCAGTCCCAGTCGCTTTCCCATTCCCAGTTCGGATGCCATTTTGCGCTCCAGACGCTCCAGGACGCGGACGTCTTCTGTGGGTTGGATGGCAGGGACGGCGCGGAAAAGTGCGGGTTGGTGTCCGTAGCCAGAGGATCGGGCGGCAGGTTCTCCTCAAGGGAGACGATTTTGGCAATAAAGCTTGTCTTTGCAGTGGAGGCGCCGTCCACAGATACCTGTATGGTAAGGGTGGTGGGTTCCAGAGGCGTATGCCATTTTGCCCAGACTACCTGGGAGCCGCCTGCAGGCATCACAATGTCGTTTACGGTGTAGATGCCGCCGTTGATATGGAAGGTGACGCTTGCCGGATCATCCGGGTTTACCTCGGCGCTGCTGGTCAGGGTGATGCTGGTAATGACATCCGTATCCACCCGGTAGGTATAATCGGGCGCCTGAAGCTCAGCCTCCGGGATATCCCTGTAGCTTACGATTCCAATGCCGAGCGCTGAGAGGATGTCGGCATCTGATACTTTGCCGCTGGTGGTGCCGCCCCATGCGGGGTAGCCTAAATCCGGGGTTTCCAGAAAGATGGACAGCGGCAGGTTCTGGTGTGTCAGGCTTGGCATTCTGCTGCGCAGCGTCCCGCCGGACTTTTGGTTGTAGAGTGCCGCTTCCGTTGCTGTCATGGCGTAATTGCGTCCGCCGTGAGTAAAGTATGCGACCGGCTCGATCACCAGCTTGTAGGAACCAGAAACCAGTTCCTCAAAAGGGATGCCTGACTTGGCGGATACAAGCTGTGCGGCATACTCGGAGCAAAAATAGCGCCGGATCGCCTCGATGCTTGCATGTGATCTGGTCCCGCTGATGATCCGCGGGAGGGCAGCCCCCGGTTTGGAACAGTCATAGGAGCCTGCATCAAGGGAGAGGGAAGCACCGCTGCTGTATTGCAGCTTGCTTACTTTCCCAAAATGCAGGATGCTTCCGGGTATATTAAAATTACTCAGGTCAAAGGAAGCAGAAGCTATCCCGCCGTCTGTGGTAACTACCGTGATGCGGACACCATCCTGATTGTGCCAGACATCGGTTGCGGTGCCGCTTCCCATGCCGCCTCCGCCGCCGTCTATGTTCCCCTCCCCGGATGCAGAGACGGTCATGCCTGATAAGAGAAGCAGGGACATGGACAGGATAAGCGTGAAAATCCGTCTTTTTAATTGTTTCATATGGAACAAATCCTCCTTTTGGCAAAAAGAAAAGACATGGGGTTTCCATGCCTTTCCTGCCTGATAATATTCATTTAATTGCCGCCCATCGTGCCGATCTGCTTGTTGATGTCACCGTCGCTGTCGATATTGTCCTGTTGTACGTCGCTTGGCGTTACCCATCCGAATACCGGATCGTAAACCTGACCGGGGTGGCTGTCATCCGTATTGTCTCCGCCTGCAGGCGCGCTTGGCTGAGGGGAGGGCGTCGGTTCTTTAGTGGGTTGCGGTACGGAGGGTTCATATTCCGGCTGATTGTCGGGATCAGTAAGGTCATCATTTGTTTCGGGAGGCGTATCCGGTTTTTCCTGACCGGCCTCATCCTTGGTGCTGCTGTCGGAAAGACTGGAGGTTGTACCCGTTTCATCCTCGGAAACCACTGCCTGAGTAGTGTCGGAAGGCGTGCCCGTCGTCTGCGTGCTCTCAGGAGTGGCAGAAGGGAGGGGTGTATCTGTGTTGGAGTTTTCCTCCCAGGTATCCGTCACATTGGCGCTCTCTGCGGAAGCGGGAGTAAAGTCCCTTTCCGGCTCCCTTGTCAGGAAGTAGGCGCCTGCAAGGACGGCTATGCACAATGCGGATAATCCGCTGATAATGGCGATTTTCTTCTTGTTGGTGTTCGTGTTTTTTTTCATAATATTGGACTCCTTTCGTCGTGTTTACAGAATAGGAAAGAAATAGATCCCTATTCTGCTCCAGACCGGCCGGTCTGTCGTTAAACAATCGGTTCCGTACAAATGTCCACTCCGTGTCCGCTTGTCCGTCTGCGGATTGTTTACATTATATACGCATCAGATAGTAAAATGTTAACAGCTTTCCTATCAGTATTTCGTATTATGGGAACCGGTCAGTGTGATATGCTGTGTAATCGGTGGAAACAGTTCCCCGAACATATGGATCTGGAAAACAGCGTCGCAGGTCACCACATACTCAATCTTGTCAGAATACTGGTTGAACTGGAGGCTGATGTTCTCTACCCTGTAATCTTCATTGGAAAGCTGTATCCTTTCTTCCATCCCATTGATAAAGCCTGCGCGCAGGGCATCCTGATAGGCGGAGCTTAAATGCAGGTCTGCCATGTACGAGTCAAGGTTGGCTTCCCTCTGGGAATGGAAGGTATCCGCATAGATGCGGGCGCTGACATTGTTCAGTTCCATCTTGGCGGCATTACGGATGTTCATGCAGTTAATTTTGACGGATGCAAACAGCAGCATGAATGACATCAGCATGATGATTGCAAGGATCACGAAGATTGTAAAAAAGGACATATCCCCGCGCTCATTTCGTATGGTTTTCTTATACATGGTGTTCCTCCCTCTTATTTCCAGTAGTGTTCACTGACACCCGCGCCCTGTGAACGGACGTTGATGGGCACAAGGTTGAACTTCCAGAAGCCTCCCAGATGGCAGCGCCCTGTAACCGTAACGTAAAAAGGTGTCCCAATCTGGATGCGGCTGGTATTGCCGGGACCGGACACCTGATAGGAAATCCCCTCAACCTCGTCCAGTTGTCCGGAGAGAAAGGAAAAGAGGGCATCCGTTTCCCCGCTGGTGCCGCCGTTTAGCTGGATCTGTTTTACAAGCTGGTCTGCCATGTGGTCCATTTCCTGTTTGACGGAAATGATGTGGAATACATTGATGATGAAGGCAATCAGGACGACAGCCACCAGAATGTAAACAAAGCTGCTGATATAAGAGGAATCGCCTCTCTCGGACAGCAGCAGCCGTTTCAGTTTCTTTTTCAATAGTTCACCTCCCGGATAATAGAAAACGCAGACGGGAAGCCGGGGTGGGACTTCTTGCCTGCGTTTTTTTGCGGCAGGGCTGCGTATGGGATACGAAGCGGCTGCCTGTGTATGATTTTTCACGATACTCATTTTAACATAGGGGATTTACTGTGTAAATCGCAAAGCCGTGCCAGTTTAGGAAAGTTCTGTGCCAATGTTGTGCCAGATAGTAAAAAAATCAGTTTCGTGTTAAGGTAAAATATTTTATATAATGATTTCTAAAAATGAAATAGGAAAATAAAATTGAAAATGACAAAAAACATTGCGCCTAATGTATTAAAAAAGGATAAATGAGAATAATTTTAAATAAAACGAAAAAAAGTATTGCATTTTTTTAGAAAGGTGGTATCATATTGATAAATAATAGAAAGGGTAGAATACCTATGAAAATACAAAGAATTGCATTGGACGGCTTTAAAAATTTGAGCAATGTTAATATTGCATTTAGCAAAATTACTTCATTAGTTGCGTTGAATAATTTTGGTAAGTCTAATGTGTTGTCCGGCATTGACTTTGGCATTGACTTTATGAAGTGCAATGAGGAGCAGAGACAAAATCTCATGAGGTCAGATAATGCCATGCCAATCAATAGGGCTTCTCAGGATAAGGACTTTCAATATGAAATCGAAATGACTACTATAATTGGGACTGTTAAATATCGTATTATTTATGGTTTTACTTTTGGATGGTTGCGAACAAAAGAGGATGAAGCAAGTATTAATAATGAATATCTAAAAGTAAAGATCGATGAAAAAGGAAAAAAATATAACCAACTTATTAATAGGCAGGGGCGGGAAGCCTTCTATAAGAGTTCAGAAACTGGAAGATGTGCCACGCCTACCCAGATAGGTAATGTGGAATTGGTTGTTAATAAGCTAAAAGCGTTTGATCAGCTGTATTATATAGAAATTATTAAAAGATTGAATGATTTAAAGCTGTATATGGAAAATAATCTTGATCCTAAAGAGTTTTATATGCCAAATCCTATTATAAGCAAAGGAAGTTCAGAATATTTTATTGATTCGCGTAGTTTACCGAGAGTGATTGCAAAATTAAAACAAATCAATCCAGGAAAATTTGATTTACTATTAGATGCCTATAAAAGTTTATTTCCTGACATTGAAGATGTAATTGTTAAGGAAATTCAGATTTCTAGTGAAGGAACTATAGTCGTACCTGATGATATACCATTTATAGTTTCGGATAGTATATATTTGCTGTTTGTTCGTGATAAGAATTTATGCAGGCTAATTGACTTTGAAGCAATGTCTGATGGAGCGAAAAGGGTATTCATGATTTTGACTAAAATTATAATGGCAAGTTTAGAGGAAAGAAATATATCCTTGATAGCTATTGAAGAGCCTGAGAACTCCATTCATCCATCTTTATTCCGGACATACTTACAGATAATTTCCGATTTATTGGATGATTGTAAAGTAATAATTACAAGTCATTCTCCATATATAATCAGCTTTATGGATTTAGGCAGCATTTATGTCGGAGTACACCGAGACGGTGGGATGGCCGAATTCCACGGATTTAAGAAAAACAAAGAGAAAACGCTTGAGGATGATGCAGACTCTCTTGACATGGGTATGGGAGATTATATTTTCTCTATGCTGGCCGATAACGAAAGCGAAATCGAAGGATATCTGGAGTGTGATGCAGTTGAATAAGTGCTTGGTATTGTTTGTTGAGGGACAAACAGAGGTGGAGTTTTATAAGGCTCTCATAAAATACATAAGAGAATGTCATGTAGATAAAAAGCTCGAACATAAAGTGATTTATAGAAGCATAGATGGAATAGGTGGATACAAAAAAGAGGTGAATCGAATTTTTTTGAAAGAGGTTCTGCCTAAAGTAGAAGGATACCAAATAACGGTTGCGCTATGCTATGATACAGATGTATTTGGTTATGTACAAAAACCCAAAATCAATTGGAAAGAAGTGGAAAAACTTCTTAAAGATGATGGGGCACATAGAGTGCTTCACATTAAGGCCGAAAAATCAATAGAGGATTGGTTCTTGATTGACAAGGAGGGAATAAGGCGTTTTTTAAAACTAAGCTCCGATATAGAACCTCAAGGATCTAATGGGTATGAGAAATTGAAGTATTTATTTAGAAAGGCAAATAAGATATATGCCAAAAAAGGGCGTGAAGTCAATGGACTTGTCCAGGCTTTGGATATTGGTCTGATTAGCAGAGGGGTAACAAAGAGCTTGGATTTACTGTATAAAGAGTTGGGAGTGCGAGGAGGTGGTATAAACAAAAAATGTTGAAAGATTGGAAAGAGAGAATGTGGCAATTAAAATAGCTGAAGCGGCAACTTCAGCTAAAAATTGTTAATGACCATAGGTGATCATCGTGTGTATGAAAATTATTCTATCATCTATTGTTCTGATTTTCAATCCGAAACAGAAGTTCGACTAATTCCCAGGCAGGTCATTCTTGGTTTTAATAGATTTTGCAACTGCAGTAAAAAAGGCTGCTTTCTTAAGTGAAGCCAAAATCAGGAGGAAATGATGAAGTTAAAAGTATCGAAGGAATCAAAAACAGGATTAAACACGGAATTTGTGAACATTGAATCAGGAAGAAAGATAAAGCTTGAACAGGCTATTCAGCAGGTCGGGAAAGGGAACCCCAACTATCAGAACTATGTGGCAGTCAAGAATCCCAATGGAACCACGTACCTGCGGTCAAAGCCGAACGGAAGTGTAAAAGATAATATTGAATAGTAGGGAGGAATATATTATGAGATTGAAAGCACTAAGTCATTATAATGGAGACATGGATACGCGTTTTGGAGATTGTATATTATTGTATGATAGCACTTTTTTGGTAGTATATGATTGTGGACATATTCAGCATGCAAGTGAGGTTGAAAAATTCCTGCGCAAAAATACTTTGATTTCCCAAGTATATATTGTTATTTCACATAACGATAGTGATCATACGGATGGGGTAGAAAGCTTGATGGAGTACCTACATAGTAATGGGTATGATGTCACGGTCTACTCTTCTTTGTATTTGAAAAGCGCAAGAAAGGTGTTGGAATTGCTCGATGATGGACGCCGGACATTACCCGCAACAAAACAACATATCCTTGAAACTTTTGATAATATAAAAAATATTATCGAAAAAGCTCATGGGTATGGGTTTTCAATAAAAAATGCTACTGTTGGTACAAAAGTGTTATCAGGAAGTATTGTTGGTCCAACAGAAGATGAGTTTGCGGCAGTTGTTGCACAGGCTATAGAGAGTGATAATGTAACAAAAATAGATGGGGAAACTGTAATGAATGCTGCAAGCGTGCAGCTTAAATATAAACTGGATAATGCGGAAACGATTCTGTTATGTGGAGATGCATCGCCTGCTTACTTACATTACCTCGATAATTATGATTTAATTCAACTTCCCCATCATGGAAAACTTGATAATGCACAAGAGATATTTGATGTGCTAAAGGATTCTTATAGCAAGACTTATCTTATATCTGATAATACGGGGTCTGGAGCTACTAGTGGTGGTTCTGATAAGTTAGTGGAATACATGGAAAACGAACATTATAGTCCTGCATTAAATACGAAAAGTGGCGTAGTGTCCATACCTAACAGTGCATATGGATATAAATCAAATAATAGAACACAAGGGGTGAAACTGGGTGAGATGGATTGTAAGTTCTGATCCCAAGATTTTTGTGGATAGAAATCATATGTCTGCAAGATTACAATATATCCATTCTGTTGCCAATATAACGGCAACAGAATGGATGGCAACCCAGAAAAGAACTGATTTGCCCAAAACGTTTTTTTATTGTATGACCAACGATGGACTGAATGGAACATTTATAACCGCACATATTGATGAAGTCTATCAATTGTGTTCTTTACAAGAAATAGCACTATGCGATTTTGTAATAGCCAATACATGTATTTGGAAAAAATCATCAAATAAACAAATTTTATATTGTATGATGCAGATAAATAAACAAATAGAACTCTGGTTTTCTAAACAAGCTTTGACAGTGGAAAAAAATTATAATTTACGTCAATCCACTTTATTAAGTAATGTTGGAGAGTTTGGCTTTAATAGCTCCCTATCAGAACGCTTACTCTTTTCTAACAGGCGTAAAGGATTCATGGAAGCGGTTTCTGTTGCTTTTAATAAGGTGTCACCTATTATATTACCGGAAGATTATGGGGGTATTATATGAACAATTTTATCGAAAAACTAGGTACTTATCAAATTATGACCAATTTATTACCGGGCGTGTTTTTTGGAACGTCTTTGAAATTATTACTAGGGATAACATTGCCAATAGAAAACATTGGTGAAGAAATCATTGTTTATTATTTTATGGGATTTGTAATCAATAGAATAAGCTCATTAATCGTGAAGCCTATTTTGAAAAAATGCAAATTTATCCGTGAGGCACCATATCCTGATTATTTTAAAGCAGTAAAGATAGATTCAAAAATAGATGTATTATCTGAGACAAATAATTACTTCAGGGCTTTGTTGACGAGTTCTCTACTATTGATTGTAATATCAATAGTACGAATTTCTATTTGGAAAATAAAATGGATTTCCTCAAATTGGAAGTGGATGTCAATGATATTTTTAGTAATACTATTTCTATTTGCTTATAAGAAACAAACAAAATTTATATGCAAACGTGTTGAAATAGCAAATGAACAACAAACCTCTGAAGTGCAGATTAGGTAAAGGAAGAGCAGGTGGCATAGAGGAAAATGCCGCCCGCTCTTTTTATCAGATATTCTGCTTAATAATCCGCGAAATCAACCCCACCGCCACATTCCGGTCCGAATCAATCCGTGTTACCACGAAGCTCACCTCATCCTTCTTTCCGGGAAGGCGGTTATCGTAGCAGCTATGGGCGACTGCATTGACGCCGATATGGAGGCGGACGAAAACAGTGCCTTTGTGGATGTCCGTGACCGTTCCGGCATATTTACCCTGAATCTTGCACTTGCTTAAATTTTCCTTGCTGGTGTTTCCATTTACGCTCTTGACATCTGCTTTTACCGAGATGTCTTCGAGGGAGTGGAGCTTGACGCTGAGGATGCGGACAAGGATCTGCTCGCCCACATGGAAGCGCTCGGTGGCGTCTCCCATCCAGTCCCATGACAGGTCGCGGGCGAGGATGGAACATTCTGTACCGAAAATCTCCACGCGGACCACCTTTTCCGCGACGGCAATGACTCTCGCCTGCACGATGCGGTCTTCGCATACGCGGGAAATTCCGTTGGCATCCGGCATATAGAAGATCTTCCGCTTTTTATACATGGCGTCTTTCCTGCTTGCCACCACGCTGCGGCTGGCATTGTCAAGTCCCTTGATGATGAAGTCAATCTCACATCCGAGCATGTTCCCCAGTATCTTGTTCTGGCGCTGCAGCAGTTCTCCATAGTCATGCGCCGCATCTTCCACAAGGTTGATCATCATCTCAGCAAGGGGGATCGCAACACGCATCTCCTTGTAATAGACAACGGCAATGGTGCCGCCGCCCTCCATCTTCTCAATGCCGCCTAATGTACCGGTCAGGATCTTCCGGGTACGGTAAGCGTTCTGCAGCTCATGCCAGATGGTATCCTCACGGCTTTCCTGCGTTTCGACTTCCGCATCGGCGCTCAGGGTAAGGATGGAAGACGGAGCGGTTTTCTTTATGGGTGCAGGTGCAACCGGTGTTTCCGTCTTTGCTGCTGAGGCTTTTGTTCTCTTTCTGGCAGGCTTGGATGCGGTTTTGCCGGATGTTGCTTCAGGCGGACCTGCGGTTTCTGTTGCCGGATCTGTGTCTTTTTCGGTGGGAGTGGCATCTTTGCTGCCCTGCTCATCAGGAACGGCAGTTTCTTCCGGAAGGGTTCCGGCGTCTTCCCCTGCGGATTCTTCATCCGTGGAAACAGGCTCTGCAGGTGTGGAAGTCTCTGCGCTTTCTTCAGCAGCGGAAAAGTCAGTACCCGCATCCACGCTCAGGGTATCGGGGCTTTCCTCATCCATTCCGGTTTCCTCCGGAACAGGTACATTTTCCATTTCCATGTCATCTTCATGGAGGATGTTTTCTTTAGTTACGACAATTTCTTCGGTTTTTGCTTTTCTGGGCATAGTTTATTCTCCTTTATATTTGTTGCTGCCGGTAAAGCCGGCAGGTAGATCACTTCAGGACATGATGGATTTTTTGTCCGTCATTATAATTTTGCAGTCCTCGCTCTGGGGAGGAGGCGTGGGTGGGGCGTCCGGCGCTTCCGGATAAGGATTCCCTGAAGCGGGTTTTTCCGGAACTGGTTTCTTTCTGGGCGCCTTCGGTTTTGCTTTCGGCGTCATCAGCCTTGAGAAGTCCGGTTCTTCTGTCTCAGGCAGCCTGCGCCACGCAGGAACATGGTCGCTGGCGCGGCATTCCCTTAACTTCCCGCTCTCAGGGTGGAGGGTGTAGTCATATTTCCCAACCTTCAGCACCTTCTGCCCCCGCAGGATAATCAGTGCTTCATCCAGCGGGAGGCGCAGTACCTCATCAGCCGTCATCAGTTTCCGTTTCCCGACAGAGTGGGTTTCCCGGTACTCCGGCGTGTAGTCGGATACCCGCCATGTATTGAGCTGCTTTGCCTGGCTGGATACGGCCACGCTGACTTCCCCGGTGCGGTTGCTGATAAATTCGGCGGTCAGCTCATCCGTGCATCCAAGGAAAAGCTGCGTATCGCAGTTGCCGATGATCTCCTGCCACTGGTTTAACGGGTAGCGGTTCTGCATCTGGGGCAGGTTCTGGAAGATGCAGCTTATGGAGAGCTGCCTTGAGCGGATGGTGCTGATCTTCTTGGTAAGGTCTGCAATGGTGCAGCCGCCGTTGGCAAGCTCGTCTGCAAGGATATGTACCGGAACGGGCAGCTTCCCGCCGTCTCCGTATTTGTCCGCGTATCTCACCAGCTTGATGAACACGAAGGACATGAACAGGGAGGAGAGGAAGTCAAAGGTGGAATCCTGATCCGAGGTAATGCAGAAATAGGCGCACTTCTCGTAGCCCGGCTGCGTCAGGCTGATCTCGTTGTAGCTGGTGATCTGCCGGATCAGCTTATTCTGGAATACCTGCAGCCTTGTGCCAAGCCCGATGATGACGCCGCTGCGCACCGTGTCGGACGCCTGCTTGAAGATGTTATAGGGCGCCTTTGCCGGGTGGGTGACCGGGAGCAGGTCAAAGAGGCTGTTCAGTTCCTTTTCGGAGTTCATGGTCAGCAGCTTATAGACCTGCCCGATGTTCTTTCCCTCCGGCGGGAATCCCTGGTCTACATACAGCACAAGGGCTTTCAACAGGTTCATCTCTGAGTTGTCCCAAAAGTGGTCGCCTTTCGGGGAGCCGGTATTTTTGATGATGACATCGGAAAAAAGCTGCGCCATGATCTCCTTTCCTTCAATCTCCGCAAGGCAGTTCCAACTGTCGGAATTTTCGGGGTTTATAAGGTTGAACACCCGCACGGTATAGCCGTTTTCCTCAAGGTAGAGGCACATATCCGCGTAAAGCTCCGATTTCGGATCGGTGATGATGAGGCTCTCCCCGCGCCTGACGCACTGGAACACCACATTTCTCGCATAGGCGCGGCTTTTCATGCTGCCGCTGGCGCCAAAGACTGCCACGTTGCGGTTCATCCGCGTCTTTTCCGGCAGGCAGACTGCCTTCCCATACAGCTTTCCCAGGATGACGCCCCGGTTCCCCGCGATGTCGGAGACCACCTCCAGCACCTCACGCATCTCCGTATCCGTCATAAATCCGGAGGTGCCGTAGGTTCCCAGATCCGAGTAGGTCAGGTTCCGCTCCCTGTCGTAGGTGCCTTTCTTGCCAAAGCCCATCCGCATCACCATGAAAATCAACATTCCGAGGATGCCGACGCAGAGGGCGGTCCCGTACAGGCTGTAAGGGAATACGGTGAGCGCTTTGAAACAGGCAGCCGGTGAGCTGTCGGGAAATGCGGGGGAGGTGCCGTTCCCCGGCGTCCCTCCGGATGAAGTCCAGATCCGGTAGTTGATGATGAACTGGGATACATAGCCGCCTGCATAGCCGAGCGCCAGAAGCAGCGCGGGCAGGGCAATGAACAGCGTCAGTTGTTTCTTTCTGTTTTCTGTCAGTTTCAGTGCAGGAACCTCCCTTCAAATTTTTCTAAGTCTATGGTGTCAATGGCTACCGCCTCCCCGAAGTATTGCTGCAGCACCGGTTTCTGGAAGTCAAAGCAGATCAGGCTGCCCGTAAGCCCGTGGAAGGACAGGGCGGTGCGGAACCTTGAGAGCCGCAGCATGTCAAAGTCAAAGGCGAGCAGCACCGGCAGCCCGTCCGATACGGCGTCATGTTCCAGCCCGTAATCGGGGCAGGGCGCCTGCAGGTCGGACAGGAGCAGGTCCCGCAGCGCTTTTTGCAGGGCAGGGGAGCAGAGCAGCCGGAGCATGGTGACCCCTGCGGCGTCATCCGGTATGTAATGGAAATAGTCGAAGCTGGAATCCAGATAAAAATAGCTTTTCTGGAAACCGCCCGTGCTTTCCATGAGCTTCAGCGCCGTGTCCATGCCCTCCCCGATGATGAGCGCTTTAATAGGGGTATCTGGGTGATAACGGGAGCCGCCGCCTGAGCCGGAGAGGATTCCCCGGCTGGTATGGTAGGAGAGCAGCGCCTTTACCTTCAGTTCCGTTCGGTATTCCCATTTCATCAGTGCGCCGCCTGTGCAGAATATGGTATAGATGCACTCCGGGGCAAGCAGGATGCCGGTGGTTCTGGAATTGTTGATCTTTACGGCTTCCGCCCCAAGTTCCTTGACCTCACGGGAATGGTAGAAGGCGGGCAGTGTCATACTGCAGGGCGCCTTCTGCCCGGTTCCCGGCTGGAACAGTGGCGCCTTCCTGTCCCGGTATATCTCCACGCCGGCACCCTGAAGCATGGCATAGGCAATGGATGCCTGCTGGAGCCTGTGCCTCCGTGGGAAATCGCTGCGGGGGCGGTTGGTGTCGGAACTGCCGGAGAGGTAAAAGGCGAAACGGGCGGGGTTTTCTCCCAGAAGGAGCTTTTTCCCCCTGCCTGTCAGCCTGTATCCCCGCAGCCCGTCCTTATAGTGGGTTTTGATACAGCCCTCTTTTTTGAGCCGGGTGATGAGTTTTTCCCCATAGCTGGTACTCAGGTGCAGATGCGCCAGTACGCGGGGGCTGCACTCCCCGGAAATGGCAATAAGCTCCATCAGCCGGTATGCGCTGGTCGAAGTATCCATTGGTGTGCCTCCTTTCCAAATTTTTACCGTACACGCCTGCATCTCCGGTAAAACCGGGCAGGCGGGCGGCTGCTTTTTTGCCTGTAAACAGGCGGTCTGGCGGAAATTTTACCGTAGTCGGATTTTATTCTGAAAAACCGCCTAAAAATCCGATATGCTTTTTTCCCTGTCTTCCCGTTCTTTCAGCCATCCGGGGAAGCGGCCTTTTTCCATGACGGCGAGGATGGTGCAGTCCCGTTCCCCAAATTCCGTGGTGTGGTAGGCGTCGCAGAACAGCCCACTGTCATCGGTCATCAGGAAACCTGCCACAGTATCCAAAAGCTGTTTGCACTCCAGATTGTCGTAGTCCCTCACCCTTCTGTCGGAGAGGTTCTTGTCGAACACATGGGAAAAGCAGACCACACATTCCTTAAAGTGCGGGAGATCATATTCCTTTGTGTAAGCCTCAAGCATTGCATACAGCGGATCAGTCAGGAAAGTGGTGTTGACCCGTTTGTTCCGTTTCGGCATCAGGCCGGGCAGGGTGATCTCCACGCAGTCCTGCGTATGCTTTATGGAAATGCCGTGTATCTTGGCTGCCGCATCCATGAGGACGGGTTTCGGCACAAGGTCTGCGGCATAGATGAGGTTGCGCAGGGAACAGGCGATCCGTTCCGCGCGTCTGGCGGCATCCAGACTCAGTTCCTCATAGTTTTTTCCGTAACTTCCGGTGTTGGCTGCCATGGCATTTAAGGTGTTTGACAGCCGGGGGAGTTCGTCCCCGATCCGCGCAAGGCGGGATGATAAAGTGTTTCGGTCCATTAAGTGTCTGTAACTCCTTGTTTTCTGTAATACTGCACCTTTCCGTCGGGCGCCACCGTACAGAAAGCGGCAATGCCGGGAAAGTCAAGGAGCGGTATCTGCCCCGCGTCATCCACAACGGCTATGCGGCGGGGCGAATCCTCCTTGTATGCGGAAAGCGCATGGTTCATAAGCATCTCTTTTTCCTCCGGTATGTGGATGACATCATAGGCATCCGACTGGGTGTAAAAGGTCAGTGTCACCGGAAAATCACTGGCCGTATGGTAGGTAATGTCCTCCCGGAAGTCTAAAAGCACCCAGAAGGCGGCAAGGGTGGAAGGGTTCGGAACACTGTCCCCGGCGTGCAGGACAAGATCCCTTTCCGGCACCAGGGTAAGCCGCCCGGTCTTTTCCAGCTTTTTAAGGAGCAGGAGCAGCTTTTGCTGCGGGAGTTTTGGGTAAAGCGCCTCAAGCTGCAAGAGGCTGAGGGCGTGGTATGTGGAAAGCAGCCGGAGGATCTCCGGCAGGTGGCTTTCCTGCTGTTGGTTTCTGTGCTGCATGGGACAGCCTCCTTTGTTCCTGCGGCATTATGGTTTCTGCCGCAGGTAATAGTTATATAATAATAGGAAGAAACTATAAGTAGGGATTACATAAACCGTACTTACAAAACGGCGGGCGGGACAGGAAACAGACAGGTTTTGCGTAAACCGTACTTAAAGCATACTTATACCCGCCTGTTGTCAGCGGTCATGTGCCTCCTATGCGTAAACTGTATGTAAAGTGTACGCATTAGACGGCCTCGCCCATCTGCCTACGCTGCCGTTCCCTTTCCAGCAGCTTTTTCAGCTCATTGCGGTCCGTGGTGATCAGTTCCTTCTCCAGTTCCGATGCCTTAAACTCCACGGTGACGTTATTGTTGTTGGTGGAGATCAGGCCGTTGCCCCGCTCAAAGTGGGTGACTGCCATTGTTTCCGCTTCGGACAAATGTAGGATGGACTGCACACGCATGGCCTCCTCGTCCTCAAGGTTTAGGACGATCTTGGTCTTGGAATTATTGATAATGCCCTTGCCGTATTTGCCGTCCTCCAGCGCAAAGAAGTCGTTTAAGTCCTGTGTGGCGCAGATGGCGGAGCCGCCGTATCCACGGATGATCTTGAAGATCTCCAGCACGAACTCTGCCGCAAGGCGGTTGGACGCCGCGCCGATGAGCTGCCATGTCTCGTCAATGAAGATGGCTTTTTCCACGGTGCGGTCTTCCTTCGCCTTGTCCCACACATAGTCCAGCGCAACGAACATGCCCACTGTCAGCAGGTCGCCGGTCAGCTCGGAAATGTCCAGCACCGTGTATTTATTATCCAGGTTTACATTGGTCTGCTGGTTGAAGGTGGAGGCGGAGCCATGCACCAGCCGGTTCATAATGTTCGCAAGGCGCCTGGTGTCAGGGTTCCCCTTCAGGATGTTGAAGACATCCTCCAGCACCGGCATTTCCCGATAGTGTTCCGGGCAGTCCGGATCAGGCAGGCTTTCGTTGTTGTGGGTGATGCCCTTCTGGTTATAGGTCTGTATCAGCGCCTCGTCCAGAAGCTGCCGTTCCTCATGTGTCATGTCCGGGATCAGCAGGGAAAAGAAGATATGGAGCCGCTGTATTTTTGCCGCCAGTTCCGATTTTTCCGTCTGCGGGCCGTCCAGGATGTCATTGGCGGAGGAATCCACCTTCCGGATCTCCATGATGTTGATACAGTTTCTGGAAGCGGGGGAGATCTGGATGAACTCCCCGCCGATGTTGCTGCAGGCGCGGTGGAACTCATGCCCTTTTAAGGGAGCGATGATGAATACCTGTATGTTCCTGCGGCGCATCCGAAGCGCCATGAGCTGCATGGTAAAGGTCTTGCCCGCGCCGGAGGTGCCGAGGATTGCCATGTTTGCGTTCTTGTAGACGCGGGAGTTGAATATATCCACGATGATCAGGGAGTTGTTGTGCTTGTTTACCCCCAGAAGGATGCCGTTGTCGTCACACATCTCAAAGGAGGTAAAGGGATAACAGCCTGCCACGCTGCCTGTCAGGATGTTGCGCTTGGAGCGCTCAAACAGCTTTTTCTCCAGCGATACCAGCGGCAGGGCGGAGAGCAGCGCCTGTTCTTCCCTGAAGTGGCAGGAGACTGCCTCCATGTCCTGTGAGAGCATCAGCTTTTTCATCTCGTTGGTGCGCCACTCCAGTTCCTCAAGGCTGTCCGCCGTGATGGTGATGAGGATGTTCATGTAATAGAAATCCTCATTGTTGGCAAGCCCTTCCTTCAGGAAATAGCCGGAGCGGATGGCGCTGTCCAGGTCATCGAAGTCCGAGTTGGTGTCGGAGGTGTCCTTGATCTTGGAGCGGTTGATCCTAAGCTGTTGTCCGAGTTTCTGCTGGATGCGGTCTTTGGGCTGGCGGTCAAAGAAAATATCCACATCAATCCCCTCGCCTGCATTGACAAGGAGGGAAATCCATCCGGCGCACACCTGCGGGCGGTAGCCCCCGGAGGGCACTAAGAGGTAGGTGTGGTAAGTGCCGTCCATGATGACATAGCTGCCGTGGGTGTAGTCGATGGTCTCCGGCGCGATAAATTCCATGGCGGGTATCCTGCCGATCTCATCCCGCCTGCCCGCATTGATGTACTGCCCGATGACCTCATTGACGCGCACGCTCAAAGGCTTTGCCACGCTGGTCTTACGGTTTAAGATGCTGTAGAATACCTCCGCCGCCATCTCATCCTCATTGTCGGGGACAAGAAGTTCATTCCCACATTGCTGCAGGTAGGTCTTGGCCGTCCGTACCGCAGTCGTTAAGGCGGAAATGGCGTCGCTTTCCTCGTTGCCCCGGTTGGCGGCAAAGGGTTCATACTCAAAAATGATGAAGAAACGCCTTGTGATGGCTTCCCTTGAGCCGATGCGCCGGATCAGGTTTTCATAATCATGCTGCAGCGCAAGGCACCGCTCATCCGTTTCCATACGCATTTCTTCACGCAGGGTTTCCAGATGCTTATTGATGTCGGCGCGTCTGGTAAGAACCTTGAACTGCAGCTTTACGGGGCTTATCTTTAAGTAGCTGATAAAGGAATAGATGATGCCCCGCTGTTCCCTTGCGCTCCGCAGCAGGAAGTTGATGGGGATGACCTCTATGATCTTCACATAGCGGCGGTCTTTTGTGTAGATGATGCCGTTTTCAATCTTCCGGATGGGGAGGTAGGAGGCGGAGGGGTTTACCAGTTCCGGTTCCGGCTCTTCCCGCATACGCTCCCTGATCTGGGAGACGCCCCGTTTTTTATCCCGGTGTTTTCCGGCCGCCTCGTCCGCCGCCTGCTTTGCCTGCCTGCGCTCCTTAAACTGCCCGAACTCTTCGGCATAATCCTCCTTTTTGGGTTTCACCTTCTTTTCCGGTCTGGATTTCTTTGTTTTCTTTGGTTTCCCGGAAGTTTTCTCCTTTGCCGGTGTTTCCCCTGTTTCCTCCTGAAGCCCCACAATGCGGCGGTTTTTCAGGTAGACAAAAAAGTTGATGACAAAGGAACTGAGGCTTTCCCCGTTAATGCCGATGACAGCAAACAGGGCTGCCGGGAGCACGGTCAGGCAGGCGACAATGATCCTTGTCGTCAGCGTCGCCGGGATGTGGAATACCGGAAAGCCGATCAGCAGGGAGAGGACCAGCGCCTCCGCCGCGTTCCGGAGTTTGATGGTCCCGCCGAACACCGTTCCGGTATCAATGAAATTCGGCGGGATGATGTAAATGTCGTTTTCTTCGTGTCGCATGGACATTCTGCGATGCACCTCCTAATTTTATGGCTCTGGCGGATGGGCATGTGGATGTCCGTTTCCGCCGATACGCATTCTGTTTGTTTATTCTGTATACGGCCTGCCGCACAGGACAATGCTGCGTATACTGTAGATGGGGCGGTAGACCACCTTTTTCTTGGAAGAGGAGGCGTCCACCACATAGCCGTTTCCCGCATAGATCGCCACATGGCTGACATTCAGGTAACGGTTGTTGACTTCAAAGGAATAGAAGACCAGGTCTCCGGGGGCAAGGCTGTCATAGGATACGGCAAGGTTGTTCTCCGTAATGTACCTTGCCTGTGCCGCCGCCGTGTTGGAGCCGCCATGCTGCAGGATGACGCCAAGCTGGCTGTATACCCAGTAGGTAAAGGAACTGCAGTCGAAATAGCCTTCCTGGTTCCGCTTTTCCTGGCTGTACGGCGTGCCCAGCTTTGTCAGGGCGAGGTCAACAGCTTTGTTCCCGGTTTCCCCCGGAATCAGGTCAGGGTTGGTTTCCACCAGATAAACCGTGTCAAACAAAAACAGGTGCAGGTTGGCAGCATATTCCTCTGCCGTCTGCATCTGTTCGTCGGTGAGATGGAAGACATTTTCGGCGTAGTAGCTGTCGCCTGCGTATTCCACCGTGTATTCATAATGGTGCATGGTGTGGGTTTCCCCGGTTTCCTCATCCGTTTTCTCATATTCCGTAACCCTCACGGTGTAGGAAAAGATGCCGTCCGTGTTATCGCGGAGCAGCCGCTCCAGTTTCGCAAGATTGATTTCACGGTAGTCTTCCTGCGAGGCGCAGAACTGGGAAATAACCAGCGCACTTTCGTATATAATACGGTCTGAAAAATCATCCGTAATGCTGTATTCGCAGTCAGAGCCGAGGGAATCCGCCTCCTGTTCTATTTTTTCCAGCAGTATGTCATGTTTCTCCCGCAGGATGGCTTCGATGGAGGTTTCCGTCTCCGCAATGTTCTCCATGATGAGGGTATTGTCATTCAGTACGTCACCGGCTGCCGTGTCCAGCCCCAGATTCCCGAAGATCAGGGAGGGGAGCATGAGGATGAACAGGACGGGGATCAGCAGAAGTGCGCCGATGGCTGCCAGTATCTTCCCGACCGCTTTCCTGTTTTCCCACAGACCTGCGGCAAGCATCCCATAAGGACCGGCGGCAACGCCTTTGGCAGCCCCGGCAATGGCTTTCCCCGCTTTCAGTGCGCCCTTTGCGGCACTGGCGGCGGAGGCTGTCCGGGATAAGACGGACTGCTCCTTATTTTTATTCTGTTCTGGCATTTATACGCGGTCCTTTCTTTTGGGCATGTTGGGGAGTTTCTGTACGATGTTCTCATGGTAGGCAATCTTGCCTTCCCCTGTCATGTAAGGTGTCCGGTCCACGGTATCCACTGCATACTGCCTGTACCATGTGGCATTGTCAGCCGTGGTAATGGTTTCGTAATGTCCTTCCGGCGCCATATACTGCTCGGTGTTATACATGCCGAAGGCGGCGCCGTTTGGATATTCAATCGAGGTTTCCGTTCCCATGATGCGTCCGCCGCCGATTTCCACATCGGAATAGCTTGGTGCGTCCGGAATACCCGTCTGTCCCATGTAAGAGGTCAGCGCCTGTGCCGCCTGTGTGCCGGTCATGGAACCGGTGTAGCTGATATTTCCCTTTGCCACAGCCCCGGTGACGCCGTTGGCAAAATCGCCGCCCTTTTTCACCGAGGATTCAAATGCCCTGCGGCTGATAGGGTTGCTGGAATGCCCGGTCATGGTGTGCATGGCGCTCTGGGTAAACTGGCGTCCCACGGCACCGGCAAGCCCGCCTGACAGGAAGGAGGACTGGCTGACGCTGCTTGAGCTTCTGCCCATTCTGACAGAACCGCCCCGGAAGCTGGAGCCTCTGGCGATGTTCTTTGCGGTGGTAAGCCCCCTTGCGGCAACCATCAGCTCCGCCATCATGTTGCCGCCGGTATGCCCCACGTTGATACCGAGGCTGGATAAAAAGCTGTCAATCTTCTGGCTGATCTTCAGAAAGGCGATGGCGCATAAAAACCAGATGAAGACATTGCCTGCCGCAGTTTCTTTCCCGACTGCCTCCACATCGCTTTCCGTTACCGCGAATACGGTCATGGACTGGGAAAGGAACAGGGCGGCAGTAAGTATTATGGTATAAAGTTTGTTTTTTCTGTTTTTCATAGATACCTCCCTAACCCGGATAAACCGGAAAAGTTTTGCATTACCTCCGGGTTTCAAGTACAATAAAGAAAAACCATGGAGGATGTGTTCATGTTACTTACGGATAAATATGCTGACAAGATTTATGGTA
>CAJTBO010000044.1 GCA_910573755.1 Lachnospiraceae bacterium
AGGCTTCTCCAAGATATCTTCAGAATACAAATGTGGGTTTTGTCAGAGAAAAAAGTTTGTTATTTTTTAAATTTACCTCTTGACAAAAGTCACTTCATAACGGAGGAATGATTGTGAAAAAATTATTTGCTTTATGCTTATCTTTGCTGTTTCTGAGTGCTATGTTCAGCGGCTGTGGGGCTTCTCCTTCCAGCAATAATCCTGCTGCTGGATCAGGTAATCAGCAATCGGAGGAAAATACAGAAACGACACTTTCAAATGAAACGGAGGATTCTGAAAATATGGGTTCTAATTCTACAGCAAAAAATTTGGTTGTATATTTTTCCATGCCGGAAACTACAGAGCCTGAGAATATGTCGAGGGAGGAAGAGCTCAGTACCGTTATAATCGACGGCGAGGTTTTGGGAAATACCCAGTATGTCGCTTATATCATTGCAGAAAATACGGGGGCGGATATTTTCCGGATTGAGCCGGTCACGCCATATCCGCTGAATCATTCAGAGCTTGAGGATATTGCGCAGAAAGAACAGTCTGAAAATTTCCGGCCTGAAATTGCAGGGACTGTGGAGAATATAGAACAATATGACATCATCTTTTTTGGATTTCCTAACTGGTATTATGATATGCCGATGATCATGTATAGCTTTCTTGACCAGTATGATCTGGCGGGGAAAACAGTGGTTCCTTTCATTGTTTGGCTACTTGGATGCCGTTGAAAATGGTCTTGTGGCTGAGGATGAAAAAGAAGCCTATATCCATGTTGCGGTAGAAAAAGCGTGTCACTTAAAACATTTTGTGGAAGCACTATTTGAGTGGGTAAAACTAGACGCTAAAGAACAGGTTTTTCATTTTGAGTTATGTGATTTTAACGTATTGACCCTCATTCCTATACCCGCATTCTTAATAATCTGTTTCAAAATGTGCTTATGCACAGTGGCGGCAATAAATTGATTTTGAAATTATTGGAGAATGAACAGCAAGTAGAAATTATCATTTCAGATAATGGAAAAGGTATTTCCTCCTCTGATATTCCGCACATTTTTGAGAGAATGTATCAATGTGACAGTTCACGTTCTGCCAGGGGCAATGGCTTGGGGCTATCTATTACGACAGAACTTGTAAATGCTCACAATGGGAAAATTAAAGCAGACAGCAATCCCGGAATGGGTGCAACATTTACGATACTATTTCCAAAAGCTCTGTAACAGCACAGGGCTTTTTGTATATTCATTGGAGGAAAACATGAAAAAAGCAAGGCTACGGCAAGGTTTTGGCAAGGTTAATGCTATATAATTAGGGATTGGAAAGGAGGAAAAGGCAATGACAATTATCTTTACTGAGATACTGAAATGGAAACGGAATAAGACAGTTTGGGGTATTTTTATTCTTACTGCTATTTTGGGAGTATTTGCGGTTGAGCGTGCCTGCAGCATATCAAGAAGCAGTCCTCTCATGGATAGCTTTGGTGACTTATACACTTTGGCATTTAAGAACCTTACAAGCCTGTTTCTGCCTATTGTGTTGGGGATGTTTGCCACCACATTGTTCTTTGATGAACAGAAAAACGATACATTAAAAGGACTTTTGATTATTCCGGTTTCCAAAGCACAGCTTTATTTTTCAAAGATAGCGGTTGTAATCCTTATGTCATTGGGGCTATGCCTGTTTACCTTTGTTATCTGTATCGTTGGCGGCTTAATTGCCGGCGGCTTTACTGATTTGAATACGGAAACAATACTACAGGCGGGGCTATTGTTTTTGGCTGGCGGTGCGCTGATCCCGGTTGCCATGCTCCCAATCATATTTTTAGCAACGCTATCAAAAGGGTACATTTTACCGATTGGGGCTGTATTACTTTATCTTGTGCCTGTTGTGCTTGCCCCGTCCCAGCTCATGGGACTGCACCCCTTGGCGAGTGTTATGGGAATTTATCCCCACATTTCACCTGCCGCTATTGAAATGGTAAACAGTTGGACAGGAAATGCAGTAATAACAGCATCACCGATGACTTGTTCTGTTTCTTTACTGGCTATAGGCATTATTTCGACAATCGTTTCTGTAATTGTTTTACAGAAGAAAACATTTTGAAGAGTTTTTACCAACGATTCAGCAAGCGGAAACTTGTATAACTATGTGATTTAGAAAGACCACGATAATTAAGAAAGTGAGGAAATATTATGTGCAGCTATGTGATTGAAACAAAGCGGTTAACAAAAAAATATGGTGAGCAGACAGCGGTCAATGCTGTTAATATCCATGTAGAAAAAGGGCGGATATACGGACTGCTAGGGCGTAATGGAGCTGGCAAAACCACAATAATGAAAATGATTTTGGGATTAACCCCTGTTACTTCCGGGGAAATAGATGTGTTCGGACAAAATATCAAAGGAAGGGAAAAACGGGTATATCCCCGGATTGGGGCTATTATTGAAACACCCGGCTTCTACCCAAACCTGACGGGTACGGAAAACCTTGAAATATTTGCGAAGCTGCGTGGCACTGCTGCCCCCAATGCTGTAAAAAATGCTTTGGATATTGTCGGACTCCCTTACCGGGATAAAAAGCTGTTCAGCAAATATTCTCTTGGAATGAAGCAGCGTCTTGGTATTGCAAATGCTATTTTGCATGACCCGGAGCTGTTGATTTTAGATGAACCTACGAATGGTCTTGACCCTATCGGCATTGCAGAAGTAAGAGATTTTATTAAAGACTTGAGTACCGAACATGGGAAAACAATCCTCATTTCCAGTCATATCCTGTCCGAGATTGCATTATTGGCTGATGATATTGGCATTATTGATCACGGTGTCTTACTGGAAGAAAACAGCATGGAAACACTGAAAAGAAAAAACAGTAAATATATACTTCTGCAAGTTTCTGATATTCCGAAAACTTCTCTTGTTTTGGAAAGGCAATTCGGAGTTACAGATTATTCCGTACAGGACGACCATTCCCTGCGGATTTATAATACGTCATTGGATATGGCGGCTGTCAATAAGGCTCTTGTGGTGCAGGATGTGGCAGTTATCAGTTCTCAATTATGTAATGATACATTGGAGGACTATTTCAAAAAAATTACAGGGGGAGAAGGCATTGCTTAAATTGACACAAACAGAATTTCTAAAACTGCGCCGTAGAAAGTTTATCCTGTTAATGCTGTTGGCAGCTCTTCTCATGCCATTTCTTGCAATCTTTTATTTTAGAGACATTAGAGAGACAGGCATAGATACAATACAATTTTATAAATGGACTGCTTTCAGCTACACGCCTTGGATTATACTTCCTGTCGTATTGGGGGTATTTTCCACTATGCTTATGTATGATGAACACCAAAATGATATGCTTAAACAGTTGTGGATTGTACCGATTAGCAAGACAAAATATTTTTTTAGCAAATTTATTGTTGTGCTGTCTTATTCTATTTGTTTTATGCTGCTCACAGCCGGATTGTCCGTGATTTTTGGTACGCTTCCCGGTTATATAACATTTGAATGGAGCAGTTTTTGTTACTTGCTAAAAAAATGTATGGAAATTGCTATATTAACCGCATTCGCCATAATGCCGCTTTTGGCGGTTGCGGCTGCTGGAAAAAGTTATATATTTCCAGTATGCGTAACGCTGGTTTATACGTTCCTTGGTTTTATTCTGCTTATGGTTAATATGTATCTGCACCCTCTATCCAGTATGAGCGCCATTGTCATGCGTGATATTCCCGGTGTAGTTTTGGCACAAACTCTTAATATTCCGGCGGCATTAATATGTATTACTATATGGTGTGCGGGTTCAGTGGTGTTGGCTATATTTGCTTTAGGAAAAAGAAAGTGAGGTGGGTAGTATGAAACAATTACTTTGGGCTGAACGCCGAAAACTTCGTCATTCTAAAATCGTTTGGATTGCTGTCTTTGCAGTGGTTATGATTGCTGTTATCGTTTTTGCAGAGGGGCAGTTTGTATTTAAGGGTTCACGATATATAGATGGGGCTGGCTGGTTTATGACTGCCGCACAGTCTTTGGCAACCTTTTTTGTGCTTCCGGCTGTCATTGCATTGTTAGGCAGCTATATGATTTGCCGGGAGGAACAGGAAGATACTCTGAAATCACTGCGGCTTGTGCCAGTAGATGAAGCGAAACTGACTGTTGTTAAAATGATCGTTGCAATGGTTTTCAGTATTTTGATTTATCTTCTGCTGTTTGTAATTACTTTTGCGGTTGAAGCTATAATGCATTTCGGAACATTATCTATTCAGACAGTATGGGGCTTCCTTTTTACCTATTTTATAAATGGTATTGGCGTATTTCTTGCTATTTCACCGATTGTGGCATTAGTAGCCCGTATAAAAAAAGGGTATTGGCTTGCTTTGGTATTTACTGAAATCTATTCCTTTGCCGGTCTGTTTGCAAGTATGTCTGAAACTCTGAAAACTGTTTACCCGATTACTGCGGTGTTCCAGCTTTCAGGATATTATGAAGCAACAATCGGAAACAAAGCAGCCAGCTTAGTTATTCTGATAGTTTGTATGGTTCTTGCAGTTTTAATTTTGAACGGATTAAGCCGTAAAAACAAAAAGAGTATTTATTAATTGTGTAAAATATCCGTATTGTAAATCTGCCGTACAACGGCAAAAGAAAAAAGCCGTTGTATAGCAGACATATTCGGGTGCTGACAACGGAGCTACCCTGTCGGGAAGTCTGGGTGTATGTACTGGTCTACGGATATGTGGAACATGGTCACAAGCTGAATGAATAAGGGAAAGCTCGGATTCTGTCCCTCTTTCTCTACAGCCTGCAAATGCCTTGCCGAGATGCCAAGTTCCTCGGCTAATTCCTCTCTGGTAATCCGCTGTTTCTCACGGGCATCCATAATCGCCTGCCCCAACTCCATGAAGTCAAAGTTTCCTGCGGCTTCGCTCATTTTTCTCACCACCTGTACGGATAGATTTTGTCCTCTTATATTGTACTGAAATGGAAGTTCCACTTAAACGATGTGAAATCTCTTCGCGCAAGAGATTTAATCCCTGCCATCAAGTGATGAAAGTTCATATTTGCACGGTTGAGATTGTTTGTTCAAACGGATATAATAAATACAATATGACTTAAGAGGTCAAAAATATTCCTAAAAAAGCAAAAAACCTAACGTTGCACGATGAAAAAAGGGATAATCTGTCACCCATATTTTTACTTTTAGTGCGGACTGTAATGAGATTGTAAGAAGTGTTCGCTATACTAAAATTACAAAAACATTGGAGGGCATATCTATGGCAATACTTGAAACAAAAGATTTACGAAAAATATATGGCAGCGGTGAGAGTGAAGTCCACGCCCTTGACGGAGTGTCTGTTACTGTCAATGAGGGAGAATTTGTTGCCGTTATCGGTACATCGGGCAGCGGTAAATCTACTCTGCTGAATATGATTGGCGGATTAGACCGCCCCACCTCCGGAAGCATTACTATCCGGGGAAAAGAACTTTTGAAAATGAAAGATGAAGAACTGACAATTTTTCGCCGCAGGAATATTGGCTTTGTCTTTCAGAACTACAATTTACTTCCCGTTCTTAATGTATATGAAAATATCATCTATCCCATCGAGATAGATGGCGGCAAAACAGATACAGAATTTGTAAGGCAGATTATCCATACACTGAGGCTTGAAAAGAAACTTGAGAATATGCCGAATAATCTTTCCGGCGGTCAGCAGCAAAGAGTAGCGATTGCCCGTGCATTAGCTACCAAACCTGCCATAATTCTTGCCGATGAGCCAACGGGCAATCTGGATTCCAAGACAAGTATGGATGTCATTCTGCTGATGCAGTCCATTAGCAGACAATTCCGCCAAACTACAATTATGATTACGCACAATGAGGAAATCGCTCAGATGGCAGACCGTACAATTCGTATAGAGGATGGCAAAGTTATTTCGGGAGGTATCAGATATGCACGATAACCGAAACAAAAATGCAATGAAACGGGTAGAGAAAGGAATGATGAAAGCAAACAGTACCCGCAATCTGTTTGCAATGTCCGCAATCATCCTTACCACCTTTATGATTACCACGGTTTTCAGCTTAGCTATTAACTATATAGAAAATATGAATCTAATGCAGATGCGTACTCTGGGTACAGCCGCTGATGTTTCTCTTGCTATGCCGACAAAAGAACAAGAGCAGCAAATTACATCACTGGATTATGTGAAAACTGTTGGTGTGCGATATATGGCAGGCTCGATTTCCAGGAAGAACGCCGAGGGACGTGAATTTTCCATAGTGCTTCAATATTATGACACCACCGAATGGGAAAAACATTATCAGAAAGCAATCAGTGGTTTCGTTGGAAAATACCCTGCAAATGAAAATGAGATTATGCTGTCTGAGGACGCCCTCTCACAGCTCGGCATCAAAGCCCCAGAGCTGTATATGGAAATCCCTCTGTCCTATTCTGACAGGAATGGCAGGCAGGAAAGAATTTTTACTTTAAGCGGCTGGTTCCATTCCTATACTAATACGGGAATGGGTTTTGTATCGGAGAGCTATTGTAAAAATGCAGGCTGCACAATGGTGGAGGACGGCGTGCTCTCCTTGTCGTTAAAGAAAATGCCCGATGATTTTCTCCGTCTCCAAAGAGATGTGAAGCTGAACGAAAACCAATTTTGGGATGGTGCGGTTTTGATGAAATCCTCAAGCGGCTCAGTCGTCGCAATGGTCATCTTTTTGGTAATGTTTATCATTGGCAGCGGTTATCTGTTGATTTACAATGTCCTATATGTATCGATTTCCAAAGATACCCGTTTTTACGGCTTGATGAAAACGCTTGGCACAACGCAGACACAAATTAAATCGCTGGTTAAAAGACAGGCAGTAAAATTTGCCTGTATCGGCATACCGATTGGTATTTTATTGGCAACAACCGTTTCCTTTGGATTTGTTCCGCTTTTTCTGGAAAAGGGGTTTAATCAAGGTAAGTCGGCGATGGAAGCCGTGGTATTTTTCCATCCGTCAATCTATATTTTGTCTATCCTCTTTTCAGCATTCACAGTCTGGATTGCCTGCAACGCACCTGCGAAAGCTGCGGCAAAGACCTCGCCCATAGAAGCCTTGAAGTATCAGAACTTTGCACCTCAAAAGACAAAAAACAGAAATTCCAAAAACGGCGGCAAACTATATATCATGGCGTTTCATAATGTTTTCCGTGACAGGAAACGGGCAATCCTTGTGTTTATGTCCTTATTTATGGGAATTACAATGATTTTAGGAGTGAATGGCATAGTTGGAAGCTATAAAGCAGAAAACTATGTGAAACAGTATATGGATTACAACTTTGAATACGCTGATATTCAAGTCAGACAGTATGAACAACTCCAAAAAGAAGTACCGCAGTTTGACGAGCATTTTATAGAACAGATTGAGCAAATCGAGGGCATTAAAAACGTGGATATTCAAAAAATAGTCTGGGCAGGCATTGATTTTGACGAATCAGATTTTGGAGATTTTATGAAAATCAAGTATGAGGACAGCAGCTATAAAGCCGACAGGCAGTCTTATGAACAAATGCTTGCAGGATTAAGGGCGTATGCGAATGCAGGCGAATACGGTTGCTACATTACGACCCTTATAGATGAAAGGATTTTGGAAGAATATAATGAAAACCATCCCAAAACAGCCATTGATCTTGAAGCCTTTTGGCGTGGCGAAATCGTGATTACAGGTTGGGACAGCGACTATAATGCCCCCAATGCCGCCCTGGTGGGAAAAACGCTGACACTGACTGCCAAAAGTGCAGACGGAAAGGCAACTGATTTTCTTGTCGGTGGAGCATTTGATTTTATGGATGATACCAATAGGCTTTCCACTACCATAGGTCATCACAAAATGGTAGAAATCGTACCAGACATCATCTATGTCAGTGAAGCGGGTATGGAACGCTTGACCGGGGAGGCTCTTATTTCCGGTATTGGTGTGGATATTGAGGACATAAATGACTTAGAGCGGGTAGACAGCGAATTGCAGGGAATTAACCGAACCCTAACTACAGCAGAGTGGGACTTCAAAAGTACAGTTGATACAGTAGAACAATTTAACCAAATGATATACGCTCAAAAATTGTTAGGAAACGGCGTAGCTGCCCTGCTCATCGTAATTGGATTGATTAACTTTGTGAATGTAATGGTGACGGGCGTGGCTGCAAGAAAAAATGAATTTGCCATAATGGAAAGCATCGGCACAACGAAAAAACAGCTTAGGAAAATATTGACCGTAGAGGGTGGTATTTATGCCCTCATCTCCACGCTGCTGATTTTGACTTTTGGAAATGCGTTCCTTATTCTTGTGGCAGACGCAGTACCGAATCTGGCAGACTATGCCGTATTTGAGTATCCCGCTTTACTGGTAATCCGCTTGATTGCGGCAATCTTTGTGATATGCCTTAGCGTTCCCGGAATTGTTTATAAGTTGATTTCCAATGAAACAGTCATAGAACGGATGCGCAGTTTTGATAACTAAATAAGCATCGACAGGTGCAGATGCAAACCTGCTGCGTCTGTACCTGCCATTAAAATCTATTGAGGAAAGGTGGTGTGTTTCAGGCTATGGCAAATATCTTTTTACTCGAAGATGATAAGATTTTATCGAAAGGAATTTCGATTGCCTTGAAAAAAGACAGTCATACCATAACTGCTGCTTATGGTTTTGTGGACGCTTTAACGCAATATCAAAAACTGAAAATTGACCTGTTTCTGCTTGACATCAATCTGCCCGATGGCAGCGGTTTGGAATTGTGCAGAAAAATTCGTGAAACATCCGATACACCAATTCTGTTTTTGACAGCCAATGATACCGAAGAAAATATGTTGGAGGGATTCGGGGCAGGATGTGATGACTATATTTCCAAGCCGTTTTCCCTTGAAGTTTTGCGGAAAAAGGTACATGCTATCTTGAAACGCACAGGCGGCGACAGCCCCCGTATGAAATATAAGAGTCTGGAGATAGATGCGGATAAATGCCTTGTTCTGTTAAACGGAGAGGAAATACATCTGACTGCTACCGAATATAAACTGCTTTTGTATCTGATACAAAACAAAGGAAAAGTCGTTACAAAAACAATGCTTTTGGAACACCTTTGGGATATAGACGGAAATTTTGTGGATGACAATACAATCCGTGTTAACATTAAAAGGTTACGCCAAAAGCTGAATGATGAGAAGCAGGAATATATTGTAACTGTTTTTGGCATGGGATATACCTTTGGAGGATGACGATGAAGCATTTTGATATTCACAGAAAACTGGTTCTGATTACAGGAGCTGTCATATCGGTTTTATCTGTTCTTATGGTGTTTTTTGCAAGAAGCAGTCCTGTTACAATGCTTTGGGGATTTTTTGGCGTGCTTATCTTATTTGCCTTACTGCTCCTGCTTGATTTTCTCCACAATCGTTACAACGATGATTTATTAGAACAGATTACCCTGCTCATAGAAGCTTTAGTTGAACAGCAGGAACGGCAAATCTTTTCTGAAGCAGAAGATACGCTGACAGCCCGTTTGCAGCATCAGCTTTTAAAACTCCGCAACATTTTGACAGCCCAAAATCAAATGTTAGCAAAGGAAAAAGAACAGATAAAAACGCTGATTTCTGATATTTCACATCAGATAAAAACGCCTATTGCGGCAGCAAATACATTTGCCGAGCTGCTTAGCGATGGGGAACTGTCTGCGGAAGAAAGAACAGGATATATTACCACTTTGCAGATGTCACTTGGAAAACTGACCTTTTTGACAAACAGCTTGATTAAAATGTCCCGTCTGGAAAGCGGCATTATCAGCTTAAAGCCCGAAAAGAACAGCTTGAACGAGATTGTACTCCAAGCTGTAAAAACGGTATATGCAAAAGCAAAGGAAAAAGGCATTTTGATAACCTTTGAATGTGACCAAGCCTTTGAAGCGGTTTTGGATTTTAACTGGACGGCAGAAGCCATATCAAATGTCATTGATAATGCCGTGAAATATACGCCGCAAGGAGGTTTTGTCCGCTTACAGATAACAGAGTACCCGTCCTTTCTGCGGCTTGATATAAGCGATAGCGGTGTTGGCATCCCGGAAGAAGAACAGGCTAAGATTTTTGGGCGGTTTTACAGAGGAAAACAATCCGTGGGTACTGACGGGGTGGGAATCGGCTTATATCTTACCCGTGAAATTATCAATAAACAGAATGGATATATGAAAGTCTCATCTGATGAAAACGGAAGCACCTTTTCGATGTTTTTAAGGAAAAACTAAAAAGGAATGAAGGGAATAGAATGAAGCAAATACATTGGATAAGCTGCCCCAAATGTGGCAATAAAACTCGTGACAGGCTTAGAGCGGATACCATTTTGATAAACCACTACAAGGCAGCATTAACGCCAAAGCAGGAAGAAAGCCTTTTGGCATTTATGGAGCAGGATACGGTATATAGGAAATACCGTGACGAGGTAATCATCCTGCCCGGCACTGGACTTAGAATTTCAGAGTTTTGCGGTCTGACCACAGCTCTGGACTTCAAAAACCGCCTAATCAATGTAGACCATCAGCTTTTGCGGGATGCCGACATCGGCTACTATATCGAAACGCCAAAGACCAAGAACGGCATACGGCAGATTCCCATGAGCGAGGAAGTCTATCAAGCGTTGAAGCGTGTGCTGAAGAATCGGGGCAACGTCGCCCCGTTCAGTGCAGAGGGCTATAAAAACTTCCTGTTCCTCAAAAATGACGGGATGCCCAAGGTGTCAGCAAACTACACTACTTTTGGATTCAAAAATATGCCGAGAAGCACCAAGATATGACAAGTATCTCCCGATATGACAAATGGCGAAAAAGCCTTAAAATCCAAGACTTATCGCCATTTGCCGGGATATGAAAAGATAGGTTGAAAATTTGTTTGAGGTTTAATTAAAAAATCCAGTTAAAAACAATTTGGCTGTAAAAACCGACTTTATCGGGTATTTAAAGAAGTGAATTGTTAGTAAAGTGGGTTTTGCCAAAAACAAGTGGAAGAAAAGCTGGTGTGCAGGTGGTTCTTATAAAATGAATATGGTAAAGTTTTATAAGAAACGAGGTAAGGCTATATGGAAAAGAAAATTTATATCACAGAGGAAGAACGGACAAAGTGTCAAAAGGTGGCAGATGCGTTTGCAGAGCTGTATGAGATGTAGAATATCGTAGTGCTTGATGTAGGCAGGTATGGCTTTGTAATGCTAAAATATTATAATCTGCCACATGGTTTTGAAGATGCCATAACTTTTACAGACAGTGTGGAACTATTTGAAGATTTGTGGGAAGAATGGCTGAATACAAAACTGTATTTACTGGCAAAAGGCACACCGTTGCTGGAGAAGGGCTATAAAGGTGTGTTTGAGGGTTTGCCGGAAGAAAAACAGTCGGAACTTATCATGAGGAAAGCTACTTTTGCAAAAGCGGCAGAGATATATCTATAATGTTGTTTTTGTGAGGAAAATGGAACGGTAGTTGGCGAATAATCAAAGGTTAGAAAGGCTCTGTGAGATGCAGAGCTTTTCTTATTTGTGTTTTATGAAAAAATGGAATGAATGAGTGGGATTTCGCTGTAATCGGCATTGTGGAAATGTCGTATAACTGGCTATCTTATGGAGTTGTGGGTAACTCTGTTTGCAGGATGTGGGAAAGCTGCACTTTGCTTTTCCATGTCCTGTGAATAGAGTTATCCATGACGGAATAGTCAGTTATGCACATTTCCATGATGCAGTTTTTATGGCAAGTCTGTTCATTTTACAAAAATTTGACATAAGTTATGTTTTTGATTTTACAAGCAGTATTTATGATAAAAAGCGTAGAAGAAAATATCACAAAGAAAAAAGGAGAAAATTATTATGAAAAAAATTGTTACTTTTGTTGCCACTTTATCACTTGCACTCGTAGCTATGACCGGATGCGGGAAGGCGGACAGCAAAACAGTATCTACGGATGGCTCAACCTCTATGGAAAAAGTAATCGGTGCTTTGGGCGAAGCTTTTGAGGAAAACAATTCCGGTGTAACCTTTACATATAACCCTACCGGTTCCGGCTCCGGAATTACGGCTGTGGCAGAAGGACGCTGCGATATTGGTCTTTCCAGCCGTAACTTAAAGGAAGAAGAAAAAGCGCAGGGATTGACTGAAACGGTGCTTGCGCTTGACGGGATTGCTGTCATTGTAAATCCGGATAATCCGGTAAATGACCTTGACCTTGAAACGATTAGCAGGATTTATAGAGGGGAAATAACAAACTGGCAGGATATAGGCGGCAATGATCTGGAAATTGTCCTGATTGGACGTGAAGCCGGGAGTGGTACAAGAGATGGCTTTGAATCCATTACGGACACGGAGGATGCCTGCAAATACCGTCAGGAGCTTACATCTACCGGGGATGTGATTACAACGGTGGCAGGCAATCCGGCGGCAATCGGATATGCTTCCCTTGCATCTGTAAAGGATACGGTAAAAACCCTTTCTGTCGGCGGTATTGTACCTGCGGAGGAAACGGTAAAAGATGGTAGCTATGTGGTGCAGCGTCCGTTTGTGTTAGTGACAAAGAGCGGCGCAGAGCTTTCGGCAACTGCACAGAAATTCTTTGATTATATTACTTCATCTGAAGCAGGTGAGATTATCTCATCTGCGGGTGCAGTACCAGTAAATAAATAATCCGGCGGATTATGAAAGGTTTTGGAAGGTGAAGTCAAATGAACAAAAAACAGTTCATGGAGAATGCCATACATGGCATATTCCTGATACTTGGTCTGATTACAGTTGGCTGTGTACTCCTGATTACTGTTTACCTTGTCATATCAGGGATTCCGGCTATCCGAAAAATAGGAGTTTTGAATTTCCTTTTCGGGAAGAAATGGGCTTCTACAGCAGCACAGCCGCAATATGGGATTTTTCCGTTTATCCTTACCAGTATTTATGGTACGGCTGGCGCAATCGTACTTGGAGTGCCAATTGGCTTTATGACAGCAGTTTATCTTGCTAAGATTGCGCCGTTAAAAATAAAAACCGTTATTGAAACAGCGGTAAGTTTATTGGCTGGCATTCCGTCGGTAGTTTATGGGCTTGTGGGAATGATGGTGCTTGTGCCAGGGATACGGATTGTTTTCCATATCCCCGATGGAGCCAGCCTGTTTGCTGCTATCATTGTACTTGCAATTATGATATTACCCTCAATCATTAAAGTGTCGCTTACGGCATTAGAAGCTGTTCCAAAGGAATATGAGGATGCTTCCCTTGCGCTTGGTTCGACACCGATTGAAACATACTTCCGTGTATCCGTTCCGGCGGCAAAAAGCGGCATTGCGGCGGCTGTTGTGTTAGGCGTTGGCAGGGCTATCGGCGAGGCTATGGCTATTATGATGGTGGCGGGGAACGCCCCAAATATGCCGAAAATTTTTCAGAGCGTCCGTTTCCTTACAACCGCTGTGGCAAGTGAAATGTCTTATGCGGCTGACGGAAGTTTACAGAAACAGGCATTATTTTCGATTGCGTTGGTTTTATTCCTCTTTATCATGCTGATAAATGCCGTATTAAATTTCTTTTTGAAACAAAGCAAGGAGTAAATATAGATGGAAAAACAATCAATTTCCCTTAGAAGGAAAACATATATTACAGCCATGCGTGTGTTGATGGGGATTTCCGTATGCATTACTTGTGCATTGGTATTATTTTTGATTGGTTATGTATTGTGGAAAGGGCTGCCGAATGTATCTTGGGAGCTGCTTACTACGAAACCGAGTTATCTGTCTGACCGGATCGGGATACTGCCGGATATTCTTAACACAGTCTATATTGTAGCGGCAACTTTGGTATTTGTTCTCCCGCTTGGAGTTGGTGCGGCGATTTATCTTACAGAATATGCCAAAAATAAGAAACTGGTAGAAATGATTGAGTATGCAGCCGAAACCTTATCAGGGATTCCGTCTATTATTTATGGACTTGTAGGTATGCTGTTTTTCTGTCAGTTTTTTGGTATGAAAACTTCCCTCTTAGCGGGGGCATTTACTTTGGTAATCATGAATCTGCCTACGATTATGCGCACAACGCAGGAAAGCCTGAAAACAGTACCGCAAAGTTACCGTGAAGGTGCTTTTGGGCTGGGAGCTGGAAAGTGGCGTGTGATTTATACCGTTGTGCTTCCAGGTTGTATTGATGGAGTCATAACAGGCTGTATATTGTCAGTGGGGCGAATTTTGGGAGAATCAGCGGCACTTCTTTTTACGGCTGGTTTTGCCCATGCCCTGAACGGGATTCTTGAAGGGCTTGGCAGTGCAGGGGCAACATTGACGGTCGCATTATATGTCTATGCAAAAGAAAACGGGGAATTTGGTATAGCCTTTGCAATTGCCGCTATCCTGATGATTTTGACCATGTTCATCAATCTGTCGGCTACACTGGCGAGCAGATATTTCCAAAAAAGGAGAAATGTATGAATAATATAATGAATCATGACAAAAATCCTGCCATGGTGGTAAAAGACCTGTGCCTGTGGTATAGCAGTACACAGGCTTTGAAAGATGTAAATATTGAGATTGAAGGACAGAGCATTACGGCACTGATTGGCCCCTCCGGGTGTGGGAAGTCTACTTTCCTTAAATCGTTAAACCGAATGAATGACCTTATCGCTGGTGTACGGATTACAGGAGAAGTGTATTATAGGGGCGATAATATTTTTGATGCAGATGTCGATGTCAATGAGCTTCGCCGCAGTATTGGCATGGTTTTTCAAAAGCCGAATCCTTTTCCTATGAGCATCTACGACAATATTGCTTACGGGCCGAGGACACACGGAGTGAAAAATAAGGCAAAATTGGACGATATAATAGAACGCTCTCTGCGTGGGGCGGCAATCTGGGATGAAGTAAAGGACAGGCTGAAAAAATCGGCATTAGGACTGTCAGGCGGTCAGCAGCAGCGGCTCTGCATTGCCCGTGCATTAGCGGTAGAGCCGGATGTGCTTCTGATGGATGAGCCTACAAGCGCACTTGACCCTATTTCCACATCTAAAATAGAGGAACTTGCAATGGAACTTAAAGAAAAGTATACTATTATCATCGTAACGCACAATATGCAACAGGCTGTGCGGATTTCCGATAATACGGCTTTCTTTCTCCTTGGCAATTTAATTGAGTATGGAAATACGGAAAAGATGTTTGAGCAACCAAAGGACAAGCGGACGGAGGATTATATTACGGGGAGGTTTGGATAATGAGAAGTCGTTTTGATGAACAGCTTGTTATGCTGAATAAAGAGCTTACCCAAATGGGGGCAATGTGTGAGGAAGCGATTGCCGCTGCTTCAAAAGCATTAACTATGGGCGACATAAAGCTGGCAGACAAGGTTTTATCCCTTGATGGAGAGATTAACCGGATGGAGCGCACAATCGAAACACTGTGTTTGAAACTGCTGTTACAGCAACAGCCGGTAGCAAGGGATTTACGGCAAATATCTGCAGCCCTTAAAATGATTACTGATATGGAGCGTATTGGAACACAGGCGGCGGATATTGCGGAAATTATCACGTTTCTTGACGGAAGGACTGGAGGGGAATGTGAACAGATCCGGTTTATGGCAGATGCGGCGAGCCAGATGGTTACAGAAAGCATTGACGCTTTTGTAAAACAGGATGTAGTATTGGCTGGTGCGGCGATTGACCGTGATGATGTGGTTGACGATTTGTTTTTACAGGTCAAGTCATCTCTGATTAAGCTGATAGCAGAAAAACCGACAGACGGAGGATATGCGCTGGATTTACTGATGATTGCCAAATATTTTGAGCGTATCGGGGATCATGCGGTAAATATTGCAGAGTGGGTGGCTTTTTCCGTGACAGGAGAACATAAAGGAGCATGATTATGAAAGTATGGTGTGTGGAAGATGATGACAGTATCCGGGATATTGAGGTATATACGCTTAATTCCACTGATTTTGAAGCAAAAGGATTTTTGGATGCAATAGCCTTTCGTGACGCTTTATCTATGGAAAAGCCGGATTTGATAATTCTTGATATTATGCTGCCCGGAGAGGAGGGCGTGGAACTGCTGAAATTTTTAAAAGACAGCCCTGACACTTGCAGGATTCCCGTCATCATGGCAACTGCAAAAGGCATGGAGTATGATAAAATCCAGAGCCTTGATTTAGGTGCGGATGATTATCTTGTAAAGCCTTTTGGGATGATGGAGATGGTTTCCCGTGTGAAAGCGGTACTCCGCCGGTGCAATCCTACAGAGGTAGAACATCTTTTGAAAGCCGGGGGGTTTGTTGTCAATCTGGACGAACATACAGTTTCCATTGATAATGAAAGAATACAGCTTACCTTAAAAGAATTTGAACTTCTCCGGCTGTTCCTTTCCCGTCCGGGCATCGCATTTTCCCGTGACCAGCTTTTTAATGACATATGGGGAGCTGATTATGTCAGTGAAACGAGAACGGTTGATATGCATATCCGTACTCTGCGTGTAAAACTGGGGGATTATGGGAAAATGATTGAAACAGTGCGTGGTGTTGGTTATAGGTTAGAGGTGCAGGCATGACAAAGAAAATTTTTAAATCAATTATGGTTGTAGCGGGGGCTGTCCTGATTGCAAGCCTTGTTATCATCATGGGATGTCTTTACAGTTATTTCAGTAATGTTCAGGGAAAACAGTTGGAGGATGAACTGTCTTTAGCTGCCATAGCCGTTGAAAAGGATGGACGGAACTATCTGGAGGAATTACAGTCAAGGGAGTACCGTTTGACATGGGTTGCTGAAAATGGAGATGTTATATATGATACACAGTCTGACGGGGAAAGTATGGAAAACCATGCGGACAGGGAAGAAATTCAAGAAGCCCTGCGGAATAAAGAGGGAAAAAGCTCACGTTATTCCACGACTCTTTTAGAAAAAACACTTTACTGTGCAAAGCGGCTTAATGATGGTTCAGTATTAAGGATTTCTGTCAGCAGCGTTACGATATGGGTGCTTGTTTTGGGGATGATACAGCCGATTTTAATTGTAGTTGTTGTAACACTCATTTTATCAGGAGTATTAGCAAGCCGTATTTCTAAACATATCATGGAGCCGTTAAACAGACTTGATTTAGAAAAACCGCTGGAAAACGATACTTATGAGGAGCTGGCTCCCCTATTAAACCGTATCAATAAACAGCATAAGCAGATTGATATGCAGTTGTCGGAACTCCAAAGGAAAAATGATGAATTTGCACAGATTACATATGGCATGACGGAAGGGCTTGTCCTTTTGAATGAGAAAAATATAATTCTGAACATTAATCCTGCCGCGCTGAAGCTGTTTCATACGAAACGTTCCAGCATAGGTAAAGATTTTCTGACAGTAGAGAGAAGCCATAATGTGAGCCACGCCATACAGGACGCATTTTCAAGTGGACACAGCGAAATCCGCATAGAACGTGAGGGAAAAGAGTATCAGATCCATGTCAACCGCATTGAATCTAACGGTATTGTAATTGGGGCGGTTGTTCTTGCCTTTGATATAACAGAAGCAGCTTTCGCAGAAAGGAACAGACGGGAGTTTACTGCCAACGTATCACATGAATTGAAAACTCCGCTGCAATCCATAATGGGGAGTGCGGAGTTAATGGAGAACGGTCTTGTAAAATCGGAGGATATGACACGTTTTGTAGGGCATATCCGCACAGAGGCAGGGCGGCTTGTAACATTAATTGATGATATTATCCGTTTATCCCAATTAGACGAGGGATGCGATATGCCGTTTGAAAATGTTGATTTATGTGAGATCGCATCTGAGGTGATGGCAGGACTGGCAGATATAGCAGCGGCAAAAGATATTGAAGTGGCTTTAACAGGAAAAAAGGTTTATATTAAAAGTGTCCGGCGGCTCTTAACAGAAATTATTTTTAACCTCTGTGATAATGCTATCAAGTATAATAAGAACGGCGGTACGGTAGAAGTAGCTATAAGCAGTCAGGAAAATAGTGCCTCGATTACGGTGAAGGATTCGGGAATCGGCATACCGCCGGAACATCAGGCAAGAATCTTTGAACGATTTTACCGTGTAGACAAGAGCCGCTCTAAGGAATCAGGTGGAACGGGATTAGGACTATCTATTGTAAAACATGCTGTACAATACTTGAATGGCAAGATTGAACTGCAAAGCAGCCTGGGGCAAGGAACGGTTATACAGATTATTTTTCAGCAAGATAAAAGTGATGTGGTGCAGTTTTCCTAAAAAACCTGTATTTTACATAAATTATACAAAACATAACTTTTATATTTTACAAAGCATTCATAAAATTATCTTTATAAATATTCAAAGCAAATGCTGACGGTAATTTTATGAAAAATATATAGCGCATGAGCTTAAGAATGGCGGTTTTATTTGAATGTAAAACTGCCATTCTTTTTTATAGACTGTCAGTAAGGGAAAAGATATGATTAGAAAAAAGCAAAAACTGTATACACACCAAAGACAAAAAATAAAGAATAATTGCACACATAAAGGTGTACCGCAAGGAAGAAATAAACTTCACTGCGGTACACCTTTTTTAATGGTGCGAAATTTGTCTGATTTTGGCTTTTATTACAGTTTATCTGTTGCGTATTTGTGTGCAAAATCTGGCTGGAACAATTTTGATTCTGGAGGGGGATTTCGTTTGGGCTTACTGCTTCATGGTGGGCTGTTTTGAGAGCATGGATTTTTGTGTATCCCACACCTGTTTCATCAGCTTTCTCACTTCCTCCACATCGGCTTTATAGACGTTGCCTGTGGCGTTCATTCGCTTGGCGATCTGGTTTAAGTTGCCGCTGATTTTTCCAAGCGTGTAGTTGTATTCCCGCAGGTCTGAGTAGTCAATGTCATAGACAAAGCCGTACAAAATCAGGCGGCGGAGGAAAGTGGACTTGCTTTTCATGCCAGAGATTTTTACTTTCTGCTCCAGTATGTATTGCTCCTTGTCACTTAGATATATTTTCAGCTCATTTTTGCGCTCACGGTTTGCCATTTATTATCTCCTTTCCGTGTTGGATTTTTGAAAGGATTTTACACAATCTTCAATCCTGCTATGGGGGTTGTTCGTGCAAAAAAAACAGTGAAAAAAACAGAAATCTTGGCAGGAGATTTTATGATTTTTGAGCGCAGAGGGGGCTAGGGGGATGCTTCCCCCTACAAGCAGATTTTCCAGATTCCCGCTCCGGGGGATTTGGGAAAATCAGAGCCTGTGAGGGAACACAGGCAGTGCTTGCTATTACTTCAAAGAGAAAGTTTCTGGTTTTAGCTGACTGTAAGAAAAGGCAGAAAATTTTTTGAGGAACGTACCCATATACGGGAACTTCCTTTATCTACAATTAACATCACAAACAGCGGAGAAAGGGGGTGAAAAAATGTTAGACCACGCATTCCAGCGGCGGCGGGAAATCGAGCGTATGCTGCTGTCGGGGAAAAGGCTGACCGTGCCAAAGCTCATGGCTATGTACAGTGTCAGGAAGAACGCCATACGCAGGGATTTTGAAGTTATTGGTGAGGAACTTCCCGTGATTGCAAAGCAGGGATATAACGGCGGCTACTCTCTCATGGACGGTGCAGGGAAATACCAAAACTCCCTATCCCGTGAACAACTGGAATGCCTGGAAAAACTCGCTGTGGGATGTACGGGGAAAGACAGGGAAACCGTCCTGTCAATCATACATGAATTCGGGCCGTACTGTGAAAGGAATACATAAAAAATCCGGCAGTTTTCAAGCCGGGAAGTGAGGGGAGGCGCAGCATGGACACGGCACACCGGAGAATGGAAATCATCAGCATTTTATCAGTCAAAGGGCATATAACGTCAAGGGAGCTTGCGTGGGAATTAGGCGTTACGATACGCACGATACACCATGATATTTTCGCATTGACTTTTGATTACCCGATTTATACAAAACAGGGTTGTAACGGCGGGGTTTTTATCACGGATAACTACAAGCCATATACCAATACCCTCACAGAAACAGAGCTTGAAACACTGTGCAGGCTATACGGGAAAGCGGAGGGGAAAGAGAAGGAAATCCTGTTCCGGATTATCCATAAATACGGGGCGGACAAGCTGGAAATTTAACCGGGCAGACGGGCATATCTTATTTGCGGTGCGGGGAGAAAACCGCAAGGCATACTGACAACTGAATATGGGCAATCCTGCAAGACGTATGAAACAGCCGAGCTATGCGGAAACACGCCATAATCGCCTATATCAGAACAGGCGGGAGCGACAAATGTTTTACTGTAAACAAGGTGTGGGAACCTTGCGCCATGACACTGTTTCCTGATAATGATACTTCCGTAAAACGGTCATAGAGATGATGGTGCGATTCCAATGTGGGCTTCCCTCCCAGAAGCTACTTGCAAGGTATAAAATTTTGTAAAAACGGGGATTTTTATTGGAAGATGATACAAGAGGAAATGTTTCCCATACAGAGGGGGAAATCTATTATTTTGAACGGGCAGAGGATAAAGGCGTATGACATCAGGACAATCACCCTTGAGCAGTTCCGTATGCTGATTGCCTGCGGGAATGACAGGCACAACAACCAGATAAGGGTGACAAAAAGCGGCATGGTCTATCTGTCGGAAGATATCGTCGGCTCGGAGCAGCTGGATGATGTTGCGCTCTGTTTTGAAACATTCAGCGCACATAACGGGTATGTCGGCGTGAAGGCAGCGGAGGACAACAGTCACGTTATCCCATTATACTACGCACTGATCGGGAACTGGCGGAAAGGGTGCAGCCATACTTATATAGACAGTTTTTAGATTTTTGGTTAAGTGAGAATGATTGTGGGCATTGTCCACTGATAATGAAATAGACATATATCCCCCATTTGAAATGGGGGCCGAGGCAAAGCCGTAGCGTTGCATAAAGTACAAAAACCTCCTATGCTATAATGATATTGGTTTCGCAGGCCATATCAAAAGCATAGGAGGTATCCAAAATGGATAATCAAAGTATAGCACACACCAGATGGAATTGCA
>CAJTBO010000045.1 GCA_910573755.1 Lachnospiraceae bacterium
ATCACCTCGTCATGTTTATGCCTCCATCATAAAACATGACGATGAGTTAATCAAGTGCAAAATGGTGGTTTTGTCAATAAAATTCAGGTGGTTCGGCTAAGTGTGGTGAAAATTCATCGTCACGTTTTCGAGAATCCGGGATTTACAGTAATCCATACAATGATAATCATTTCATTATGTGGAGCAGTTTATTTAGGGAAACAGTGTTTCATTTTCATACGCTGGATAGCAAAAAGGATATGGAAAGAACTGGAATGGGATAAAAATTAAAGTCTGGGATATACGGCAAAATCCATAAAAACCAGTTTAAAATTCCGTTAAGAACCACTACAGCCAAAAGAAAAAATGGATGGTACAATCCCTTGCAGGGTTGGGGCAGGGGATTGGTTTTGTAACTGTAAACAATGATTTTGAACATTAAAAAGGAAATTTGTCTTATAGGTTATAATACGTGCCTGACAAGAATCATATTCTTCCTGAAAAAATAATCCAACATAATAATCCAAATGTTATTGGAGTGCAGGTAACATTTCAGAGAAAGCACTGGAAAGGTGGGGAGCATACCCTCCTGCTTTTGAAACCTTACAACTTAAATAATTATTTTGCAGTAAAAGAAAAATCCTGTCTGGTGGCATACTGGATAGGATTTTTCTTTATTCCTGTTTATATACACGCTGTACATAAAGGGGTGTAATTAAAAAAATTTGGAAGGAGTAATTTTTTATGTATGAGCAGGAAATAATTAAATGCCTGAAAAATTTAAGTAAACAACTCTGGGCTGTACAACAGATCATGTCCAATCTTGACCGAGATGTACGCAATATGCGTGTCAGTGGAAACACAGTGGTTAAAACCATACCCTTTGGAGTCAAGGATATTTCCAGTGTCCAGCTGGTTGACGCATACACAAGGGGGCTGAACATGGAACAGCTGATTGCTCTGGGTAATCAGAAATATACAGCAGAGCAGATATACAATAAATTGAAAAGAGCGGGGGTGGTGGACTGATGAAAGCGGTTGTTAAACATAACGGTGTGGAGTTGCCAGAGGCTTT
This sequence comes from Lachnospiraceae bacterium, assembly GCA_910573755.1. Taxonomy (GTDB): domain Bacteria; phylum Bacillota; class Clostridia; order Lachnospirales; family Lachnospiraceae; genus 1XD8-76. The sequence continues at coordinate 1,055 of CAJTBO010000045.1, forward strand.
GTGTCTGGTAAACACAGCAAGCAACATTGTTACATTGGAAACAATGTTGGAACCCAATATAAGCCTTGACCTTGACAAGGTTTATGTGGAAGTCAATTTATTTGGGGATCTGGAAGAATTGGAAGATTAAAAAGGACTGCTCATGGCCTGAAGGCTGTGAGTAGTTTTTTATGGACGTAGATTTAAGTATACACTTTAATGTTGAGGAATTGGGAGAGAGGGAAATTATGTCATGTATGATTTTCCAAAAGTGCACGTTAAGGGAGGGGGATATATTTTTTTCAGAAAAAGTAATTTTTCGGGTGTGGAAACAAGGTTTCGAGAAAAAAAGTGTGTAGGGGTATAACGTTATGATGAAAAATCGGGTGTACACAAAAATCAGACTGGTTGGAAAAACAGTATTTCAGTATGGTCTGCGTATCATGCTGAACAATCAAAAATATTGAAAAGACCATAAGGGGGAGCATTTCAGAAAATCATGTTTATATAGGAAGAAATACATAGGTTGCAAACCAAGCCAGCATAACAGCAACAATAAATTCAAGTGATAAAGAAAAGTACAATGATAGTTGTGGATCACATGCAGTTGATAAATTTTTATTATGACAAAATTTTATCTGGTTGGAAAAATAGTATTGCTATGGGAGGGAATCAAGAGAGAAAGAGTATTTAACCATTATGATACATGGGGATTTTCAAATATTTTATAAAAATTCACTTCCCGTTCACAACCCATCAAAAAAACAGCGTTACCATAAGCCCCCTTGAAAGAGGGGGCAGTAAAAAATTTGATTATGGAGGTTAAAGATTATGAGTAAAGATAATAAGAGAAGAGACAGCAAAGGCCGTATATTGAGGACTGGCGAGCAACAACGGAGTAATGGACAGTATTTATATACATACAAAGGAAGAGACGGCAAAAATAAATTTGTTTACAGCTGGAAACTGGAACCGACTGACAAACAGCCAGAGGGTAAGCGTTCAGGAAAATCATTGAGGGAATTAGAGAAAGAGATTGAAAAGTTTCTCAATGAGGAGGTGGCATACCACGGTGGGGATGTCACAGTATTAGAGTTGGTTGAGAGATACATTGCAACAAAAACAGGGGTAAGGCATAACACCCTTGCCGGATATAAGACGGTGGCAAACATTCTGAAAAGGGAAGAGTTTGGCGCCAGACGGATTGATACGGTAAAGGTATCAGATGCCAAACTCTGGCTGATAAAGCTACAGTCAGAGGATAAGAGAAGTTACAGCAGTATTCACAGTATCAGGGGAGTCATGCGTCCTGCGTTCCGCATGGCTGTTGAGGACGACTTAATCCGCAGGAACCCTTTCGACTGGGAACTTGCAACAGTGCTGATAAATGACAGCGTATCTAGGGAAGCAGTCACACCAAGACAAGAACGGCTGTTCCTTGGCTTTGTAAAAGGGGATAAGCATTACAGCCAGTACTATGAGGGTATGTATATACTTTTTAAAACTGGCATGAGAGTATCGGAATTTTGCGGCCTTACACTGTCAGATGTGGATATGAAAGAAAGGAAGATACATATAGATAAACAGTTACAGCGTACAAGGGATGGGAAATACATTATTGCAGATACAAAAACTACATATGGGGAGAGGGATCTTCCCATGACGGAAGAGGTTTACCAGTGCTTTAAAAAGCTGATAAACAAACGCAGGAAAACAAAGGTGGAGCCAATGGTGGACGGCGTGGGGGGCTTTCTGGTGCTGGATAAAAACGGCATGCCGTACCTTGCGCTCCATTGGGAAAAAAGGTTTGAGTACGCTTTGGGGAAATACAATCGGACGTTCAAAGAAGAATTGCCGACAATCACGCCCCATGTGTGTAGGCATACCTATTGCAGTAACATGGCAAAATCGGGAGTAAGCCCGAAAACCTTACAGTACCTCATGGGACATGCCGACATAGCGACCACGTTAAATGTTTACACCCATCTGAAATATGATGACGTGGAAAAGGAAGTGAGGGAGTTGGAGAAAAAGCTGTCTGGAGAGTAAGGGGGCATGGGTGGTTTTACCTTTGGAGTGAGTAAAAAAGAGGGCATTTTACTTCTTTTTTACTCATTTTGGGGGACAAAATATACCGAGTTATGGTAAGATATACGGGGAACCGAGTTTTTGGGGCCAGAGGAAAAACCTTGAAAACATGGGAAAAAACCAAGATATACCGAGATATAAGGAGTTATGAGAAGTATGGTAAAAATTTTATTTATCTGCCACGGCAGTATCTTGAAGAATCCCGGAAAAGTCTATAAAATCAACGATTGTACGGCTCAATGAAGTGCTTACTACACCACTACTACACCATTTTTGAAAGAGCCTTGAAATGACAATTAAGACGGAAGCGTTTGATAATATTGTGGAACTTTATGGGAAATTTTGTTATAATTAATAAAATATACAATACTTATCCATTGCGACTTAGAGATATATCTGTATATATCAAAAAAGCTACAAATTAGAGATATACAGTAATATTCCTAATTTAATTTTGAAATAATTAAAAATTAAGAAGAGAAAGGATTGCTTATATGACCCCGAATCAATACGTTGAAAATGTTGTGAATAAGCACAAATTACCGGACACTATAGATAATTATACAGATAGTACAGTTGTAACACCATTGAAGCAAATTATAAGAAACTGGGCTGGTACATGTTTATGTGATATAAAATTATCAGGTTCAAGAGCAAAAGGAACAGCTATTGACATTGCAACTGATTTAGATTTGTTTATTTCTTTGAGTTCAACAACAAATAACACTCTTAAAGACATATATGATTCGTTATATGATTATGTGGTACAGCACGGAATTACAGCCAGAAAGCAGAATGTGTCTATAGGTATTACATATCAAAATAAAGATGTGGATTTAGTTCCTGCTAAGCGGCAGGGGCAGTATGGAAATGACCATAGCTTATATAGACGGAAAGTAGATTCATGGACAAAAACAAATATTGACACACATATTCATAAAGTTAAGAATTCTGGAAGAATTACTGAAATTGTTGCGTTGAAAATCTGGAGAGAAAATCATAGTTTGGATTTTCCATCAATATATTTAGAATGTTTTGCAATGGAAGTCCTTTCGGGACGGAATTTATATTCATATGCAGACAACTTTAGATTTTTGCTTGAAAACATTAGAGATAACATTAATAATAAAAGAATTATAGACCCAGCAAATAGTAACAATATACTGTCTGATGAATTAAATTATAGTGAAAAAAAGAAGTTAGCGTTGCAAGCAAACAGTAGTTTAAGTGAAAGATATTGGGAATCAATAATTTGGTGAAAAAATGAATAAAAAACCTAATCTAAAAAGTTTATTTGCTGCTTTACAGGCAGATATGGTCTCAAAAGCCCAATTTAGTAATGTATTGAATCATCCGGTTGACAAGGGAGATAATTCTGAAGAAAATTGGATTAAATGGTTTGATGATTATCTTCCTAAGAGGTATAAGGCGGCAAAAGCAACAGTAGTCGATTCACATGGAAACATTAGCGAACAAATAGACCTTGCTTTATATGATATACAGTATTCATATTTAGCATTCAATCAGAATGGCATTTTGTATATTCCGGCAGAAAGTGTTTACGCAGTATTTGAGGTTAAACAAGATTTAAATAAAGCATATATGGAATATGCTGGAAAGAAAGCTGAAAGTGTTCGGAATTTATATAGAACGTCTGCTTCTATTCCATATGCAGGAGGGATATATCCGCCAAAACCTTTGCACCGGATTCTATCTGGAATATTAACCACAACCACCGAATGGAAAGAACCATTTGGAAATCCATTCAAAAAGTGTCTTAATGAATATACGGAAAAACAACAGATAGATTGTGGATGCGTATTACAAGGAGGAGCTTTTTGTTTTGATTATCCTACTAATAATTTAAGAACAAGTAGCCAAGAAGAATCGTTAGTGTTTTTCTTTTTGCAATTGTTGATATTACTTCAAAACATGGGGACAGTTCCTGCTATTGATTTAGCTGAATATATGAAAGTATTGGAGATTTCCGAAGAAATTATTTAAAAATTAAGTAGAAAATGTTTGTTATAAAAGACATACAGTTATCTTAAAAAAATTCAAAAGGTAATTTTATAAACAATAACAAGTACGGCAGTAATTTTTCACAAGAAAGGCTGCCGTTATTTTATACATATTTTGCTTTAAAAGGCTGCATTATGGAAATGTGCATAACAGGCTATTTCGTCATGGATAACTCTATTCACAGTACATGGAAAAGCGAAAGAGCCACTTTCCCACGTCCTGCAAACAGAGTTACCCACAACTCCATAAGACAGCCAGTTATACACATTCCCACAATGCCTACTACTACGGAATCCTTCCCATTCCTTATATCCAGTATAAAAAACAATAATACTATTTCCTTGCTATATTATCAATTTTCCGTTGATAAAATTCAATCTTTTCGTCTAATTTTCCCATATGTTCCTTTAACTGAGTGATTTGTTCATTGAGAGCTTTTCGGTGAGAAATAAGCATTTCCATTCTTGCGGACAACGTAGCTTCACCGTTTGCACGTAATTCAGCATAATGTTGAATTTCTTTAATTGGCATACCTGTATCTTTTAAGCGTTTAATAAAATCAATCCAAGCAAGGTCTTTATCGGTATAGCAACGTCGATTACTGGAATTGCGCCCCGGTGTAATTAAATTCTCATGCTCATAGTAGCGCAAGGTATGTATCCCTAATCTTGTCAGTTTTGAAAATTCACCTATCGAATATTCCAAAAAAATCACTTCCTTCCTCTTGACATAGAGCTTACTCTACATTGTATGCTTGCATTATATCAAAGACAAGGAGGTTTTGTAAATGACTCATAATGCAGAAAAATATACCGTAATTACCGGAGCAAGTTCTGGCATTGGATATGAAACAGCAAAAGCGTTTGCAGGGCGCGGCAGCAATTTGATTTTGATAGCCCGTAGAAAAGATAGGCTTGAATTTCTAAGACAGGAAATTTTATCTTCCCATCCGAGGTTGGATATTATATTCAAGGTTGTAGACTTATCAGTTCCAGACAATGTTTTCCAGTTATATGAGGGAATCAAAGAATACCCTTTACAAACATGGATTAACAATGCGGGTTTCGGAAATTATAATACCGTAGGTCAACAAGACTTGAACAAAATCAGTCAAATGTTGCACTTGAATGTGGAATCGCTCACTATTTTTTCTTCGCTGTTTGTGCGAGATTTCAAAGACGTGGGAGGAACACAGCTTATCAATATTTCCTCTGCTGGTGGATATACGATTGTTCCTACTGCTGTTACATATTGTGCGACTAAATTTTATGTCAGCGCATTTACCGAGGGGTTAGCATGGGAATTAAAGGAGAATGGTTGCAAAATGCAGGCGAAAGTATTAGCCCCGGCAGCTACTAAGACGGATTTCGGAAAAGTCTCTAATGATGTAGCTGAATATGACTATGATAAGACCTTTGGTACATATCATTCCAGCAAACAAGTAGCAGAATTTTTGCTTAAACTATACGATAGTGACAAAATTGTAGGCACAGTGAATAGAGAAAATTTTCTATTTGAGCTGAAAGAGCCGCAATTTGATTATGCAGGAAACTCAAATCATAATCAAAATATCAACATACAATAAAAATTTTAAATCTTCCAGTTCTAAGAATTGGAGCAAGGCAAAGCATTATGTTTTCTGTTGTCGAATTATGAATTAATGCGTATAATAGCAAAGCGAGGAGGTTTTGCTAATGAAAATGCGTACAGAATATACCTGTCCTTTAGAGCTTGTGCATGACATGATAAAAGGAAAATGGAAACCGATTATATTATGGCGGCTACGTCTGGGGGCTACTTCTCTTTCAAAATTGGAAAGGGATATAGACGGAATTACACAAAAAATGTTATTGGAGCATTTGAAAGAATTGATTGACTATGGATTTATTGAAAAGAAATCTTTTGAGGGCTATCCACTTCATGTTGAGTATTCATTGACTAAGGATATGGGCACGCAGATATTAGAAGCATTGAGAATCATGCAGCACATAGGGATTGACTACCTAAAGAGAAATGGAATGGAACACATCTTAGAGGAAAAAGGTGTTATCCCGGATTGACACCCACGAAAAAGTGGGTAATTTACGATTCAAAATCGGCTGCTTATAATATTTCCATAAAATTGATTGGAGGTATTGAACATGAATGTAACAAGCAGCGGAATTATTAACGGTATTATACAGCCCCAATATGGAGGACGTGGAACACAATTTAATGAGAACCACATTCCTACCTTTTCATTGCCATTTAAGGTAGAAAACGTACCAGAAAAAACAGTATCGCTTGCGATTGTACTGGAAGATAAGGACGCTTACCCGGTAACAAGCGGCTTTGCATGGATACATTGGCTTGCGGCAAACATAACCCGTTTTGAGATAAGGGATAATGAAAGTCAGACCGCAACGGATTTTGTGCAGGGAAGAAATAGTTGGACAAGCATACAGGGTGGTGAGCAGTCTGTTGAATTATCTTCTTACTATGGCGGTATGACCCCGCCCGATCAGCCACATATCTATGAGCTTCATGTATTTGCAATAGATAAAATGCTGGATATAGGACAAGGCTTTTTGCTAAATGAACTTTATCGGGCAATGGAGGGGCATATCTTAGCGCAGTATACGCTCAAAGGCATTTATGAAAACTAACTTTTGGAGAGTTGGAGGGCGTACAGGAAAAACTGTAATAGCTGTTTTTACTTGCTTTTTAATTGACACTGTAAGAGAAAACGGCATTCCGTTTTATGCTGCCATTGCTGCTATATTATGTATACAGCATAACTTCAAAGACAGTCTGAATACTGCTTTGACCCGTGAAATTGCAACGGTAATTGGCGGAATTTTGGGAGCGATAATTTTATCTTTTGAAAAGAATGTTTATCGTATTCCTAATGAGTTGTTAAGATACTTGTTTCTCTCAATTTCGCTTATTCCAATCATCAATTTTTCTGTATGGGTAAAGCAGGAAAAAGGAACATTCCTTATGTGTGTTGTTTTTCTTTGTATCACAGCCACGCATGGAAATGATGAAAGTCCTTTAGCTTTTGCCATTGACCGAATTATTGATACTACAATCGGTATTTTTATTGCTTTATTTATAAATCAATTTCCAAAAAGCAAAATGTAGCTGTAAACCAAGCACCGCCCCATGTGGGAGAAAGGGGGAACCATTTATGTCTTGCACAGAAGCATACAAGGAACACATCATGTATACTTTCAACGGCTTTTGCAAGACCGTCATACGCTTTGCGGCACTCAACGCATGGCGTGACAGGCGCAGACGGCGGCAAAACGAAATATCCCTTGAATACCTCACAGAAGAAAAATTTTACCCTTTAGGTACAACAGATGAATATTTTGAAGCACCCTATGAAAAATACCCCATTACGATATGCGGTCAGACAGTTATCCTCACCAATGGGGAACTTGCCGCCGCCCTGTTATCGCTGCCGGAGAGAAACCGGGAAATCATTTTCCTTTACTTTTTCGGGGATTACACACAACAGGAAATCGGGGAAATGTACGGACGCTGCCGGAGTACGACCGGGTATCTAATCCGCAGGACGTTGAAACTCCTGCAAAGGAAAATGGAGGTGCTTTCACATGGGGAATCCGAACCTTTTGCCCTATGAAACGATTGTCCGGGCGACCAGCGGAGAGCCGGAAGCCGTGGACGAGGTTTTACGGCATTACAGCAAGCGTATCCGAATCGCCGCTATTGAAAACGGGCATATCGACAGGGATACCGAGGACAGCATAAAACAGAGGCTTGTCGCTGCCCTATTCAAGTTCCGCTTTGATGAACAGCCATACCGAAAAACTGAATAACCGCCGTTACATAAAACGGCACTCCAAGACAGGAAATCAAAAAAGGTTTCCTGTTTTTTTGCGCCCATTTTTGGCATTTTGAAAAATCGCCAGTATTATGCCGTGTAAAGGGGGCAGAAAGAAATTTCCTCTCCCGTTTGGCAAATTCGCAAGCTGTCCGTGGAGGGAGGGCGAAAAGAAATTTTCATAAATTCCCGCCTATTCTGGCTTATGTGGTTTTGTAAGGAATAGGGAGAAATTTCCGCAAATCACCGTCATTTTTGCTTTGCGTGGTGTTGTAGGTAGTAGGGGGGAATACCGCCGCTGTTTTGGCAAAATCCCCGCTTGCGGCACTAAAGGTATTGACGGAAGCCCACACAGAGGAAGCCGCCACTTTCTTAGAGCAAGATTCTACCATAGTACCAAATTTCGCTAATCGCTCATTTTGTCCTATGGGAATCTTGTTGGGGTTGCCACCCCAAGCCCGCCTTTTTGCGGCTTGCGCCGCTTGAAAAAATCCACCCACGAAAGGAGGTTCACAGCCATGAAAAGATACAACACGCCCCACCGACACCGGGTAATCAAGACACGCTTGACCGAGGAAGAATATGCAGAGTTTTCCGAGCGTGTCACCCTCTGCAAAATGAGCCAAGCCGAATTTATCCGGCAAGCCCTTATTAAGTCACGAATACGCCCCGTCATTACCGTTTCCCCAGTCAATGATGAACTACTCTCTGCTATGGGGAAACTTACAGCCGAGTACGGGAAAATCGGCGGCAACTTGAATCAGATTGCCCGCTGTCTGAACGAGTACGGCGCACCCTATAACGCCCTCTCCCAAGAGGTACGAGCCGCCACAGCGGAGCTTGCCGCCTTGAAGTTTGAAGTCTTGCAGAAAGTAGGTGAAGCAGTTGGCAACATTCAAACATATCAGCTCTAAAAATGCCGATTATGGAGCTGCCGAGCAGTACCTAACCTTTGAGCATGACGAGTTTACCATGAAGCCCACACTGGACGAAACCGGGCGGCTTATCCCCCGTGACGATTACCGCATTTCCTCTCTGAATTGCGGTGAGGAAGATTTTGCAATCGCCTGTATGCGTTCCAATCTGAAATACGGCAAGAACCAGAAACGGGAGGACGTAAAGAGCCACCACTATATCATCAGCTTTGACCCCCGTGACGCACCAGACAACGGCTTGACCGTAGACCGGGCGCAAGCATTGGGCGAGGAATTTTGCAAGACGCATTTCCCCGGACACCAAGCCCTTGTATGCACCCACCCGGACGGGCATAACCACAGCGGAAATATCCATGTGCATATTGTAATCAATTCTTTGCGGATTGCCGAAGTGCCGCTATTGCCCTACATGGAAAGACCAGCCGACACAAGGGAGGGCTGCAAGCACCGCTGTACAGACGCAGCTATGGAATACTTCAAAGCGGAAGTCATGGAGATGTGCCATCGGGAAAACCTCTATCAGATTGACTTGCTGAACGGGAGCAAGAACCGAGTTACCGAGCGTGAGTATTGGGCGAAACGGAAAGGACAAGCCGCACTGGATAAAGAGAACGCTTCCCAAGCCGCCACAGGAGAGCCGCCCAAACAGACCAAGTTTGAAACCGACAAGGAGAAGCTAAGGCAGACCATAGGTCAAGCCCTTGCCGCCGCTGCCACCTTTGACGACTTTTCCTCTCTGCTGCTCCGGGAGGGCGTGACCGTCAAGGAGAGCCGGGGAAGATTATCGTATCTCACGCCGGACAGGACGAAGCCTATCACCGCCCGGAAATTAGGTGATGATTTTGACCGAGCCGCTATACTGGAAGCACTCACCATAAACGCACAGAACGTCGCCAGAGCCGCCGAAAAGCCCCTACCCAGACAGGAATACCCCCGCAGCATAAAAGACCGCTTACAGCGTGGCAAAGCCGCTATAAATGCCCCGAAACAAGACAGCGTACAGCGCATGGTAGACATAGCCGCCAAGAAAGCCGAGGGCAAGGGGAAAGGCTATGAGAAATGGGCGACCTTGCACAACTTGAAGCAAATGGCGGCTACCGTGAGCATTTACGAGGAATCCGGCTTTTCTTCCCCGGAAGAACTGGAAGCCGCCCTTGCCGCCGCCAGTACAGAACTGCATGAAACCACCGGGAAACTGAAAACCGTGGAAAGCACTTTGCGGGAGAAAAAAGACTTGCAGAAACAGCTATTGGCGTACATCAAGACCAAGCCAGCCCGTGACGGATTGCGGGCGCAGAAAACCGAGAAAGCCCGGAAAGCCTACCGGGAGCAGCACGAAAGCGAGTTTATCATTTCCGAATCTGCCGCCCGATATTTCAAGGCAAACGGCATTTCCAAACTGCCAGCTTCCAAGACCTTACAAACGGAGATTGAGCAGCTTACAAGGGAGAAAAACAGCCTTTACAACGAGTACCGGGAGAAGAAAGAGAACGTCCGGGAATTGCAGACCGTGAAAAGCAATCTTGACAAGATATTACGCCGTGAGCTGGAACGGGGAAAGGGGCGGGAAAATGAACGGTAAACGCCCCTACATGGACTACCCACAGTACAGAGCCGCCCGCCGCCTTGTGCATGAGTGCTGCAACTACGATAACGGCAACTGTATCTTGCTGGATAACGGCGAGCCTTGCGTATGCGTCCAGAGTATCAGTTATTCGCTTATATGCCGCTGGTTCATTACCGCCGTTCTGCCGCTGGACGGGAAACTGGAAGCCGCCCTACTCCACCGGGCAGACAGGAAACGCTGTACCGAGTGCGGCGGGTATTTTCTCCCCAAGTCAAACCGGGGGAAATACTGCCCGGATTGCGCCGCAAGAGTGCGCCGCCGGAAAGAAGCCGACAGACAGCGGAAAAGATACCACCTTTCTACGCATTTAGGCTATGAAAGAAGCCCGTAAATCAAGGCTTTTTTGACCGTCCTCAAAGGGTAGCCGATACATTTATCCTTTACCCCCGAAAATGCCGTTTTAACTGCGTAACAAGAAGCCACAGACAGGAGGTGAGAACCATAACCGATTACATCACAGCAGACACCATATTGCCCCGTTTTCTGCCCTATCCCTATTTTCTGCTGAAAATGGACTTGTCGCATACCGCAAGGCTGCTCTATGGGCTGCTTCTTGACCGTTCCACCCTCTCACAGAAGAACGGCTGGCAGGACAGCGAGGGCAGGACGTATATTGTCTACCCCGTTTCGGAGATAACGGAAATGCTGGATAAAGGCAGCACCGCCATAAAAAGCGCACTGAACGAGCTGGACGCTGCCGGGCTTCTGGTGAGAGAACGCCGGGGCTTCTCCGCACCGAACCGCCTTTATGTGAAAGTGCCGCAAGTGCCAGTGGTACAGTTTTCCGACCATATGACAGCCATACAGCCGGAAAACCGACCCTCTGATAGCCGGAAAAGCGCCCCTCATAAGGACGGAAAACCGACCTTTGCGTTGGACGGAAAACCGACCCCTAACCAACTTACTATAAACCAACTAAAAGAGAACCAACGAAAAGGAGTGAGTGGGGAGCAGCCCGCACCCTTTGGCAGATATAAAAACCTTTTCCTCTCCGAATCCGAGTATGCGGAGCTGAAAGGGGAATACCCGGACAGGCTGGAACGGTTCATTGAGGAATTAAGCGAGTACATAGCCGCCTACGGGAAAGTGTACGCCAACCATGCCGCCGCTGTCCGTATGTGGGCAAAACGTGACAGGAAAGGCACGGGGAAGAAAGGAATCCCCGATTATTCCTACAAAGAGGGCGAGAGCCTTTGACCGCATAGACACAACGCCCCGTAAACAGGGCGTAAAAGACCATGAACAAGGAGGACGATTTTATGAGTGATTACGATAACGCCATTTTCCGGCTTGCCACGGCACAGGAAGCAGAGCCGGAGGACTATATCGGGGAGGACGGGCTTTTATATTGCGGGAGCTGCCGCCAGTCCAAAGAAGCCTACTTCCCGGAGGGCAAAACATTTTTCGGACGTGACCGCCACCCCAAAGAATGTGACTGCCAGAGAAAACGCCGGGAAACGCTGGAAGCCAGACACCGGGAATACAAGCACCGGGAGGAAGTGGAACGGCTGAAAAGAATTGGCTTCACCGACCCGGCTATGCGGGAATGGACGTTTGAAAACGACAACGGGAAATGCCCCCAAATGCACAAAGCCTATGCTTATGTAGAGTGTTGGGAGGAAATGAAAGCCAGGAATATCGGCTATCTGTTATGGGGCATGGTAGGCACAGGCAAAAGCTATTTCGCCGGGTGTATCGCCAACGCCCTTATGGAGAAAGAAGTTTCCGTGTGTATGACAAACTTTGCCTTGATACTCAATGACCTTGCCGCCAGCTACAAAGACCGCAACGAATACATCTCCCGCCTTTGCAGCTTCCCTCTGCTTATCCTTGACGATTTCGGCATGGAGCGTGGCACGGAATACGGGCTTGAACAGGTTTACAACGTGATTGACAGCCGATACCGAAGCGGCAAGCCCTTAATCGTGACAACAAACTTGACGCTGGAGGAATTGCAGAACCCGGAGGACACCGCCCATGCCCGGATATATGACCGCCTTACGGAAATGTGTACCCCCGTCCGCATTACCGGAGAGAATTTCAGAAAAGCCAGAGCAAGGGAGAAAATGGAACAGCTTAAAACACTGCTGAACAGAAAGGAGAGCCTATGAAAGAAATCCCCATTTGGGAAAAGAGTAATTTGAGTTTAGAAGAAGCTGCTGCTTATTCTGGAATTGGTATCAACAAGCTGCGTGACCTTACCAGTGACAGAAACTGCCGGTTTGTTTTGTGGGTAGGTAATAAACGGTTAATCAAACGCCGGCTGTTCGACCAGTTTATTGAGCAAGAGTATTCGATTTGAAATTTAGTGATGTAAAAATCAGTCTTGATATGATACAATGGACGTGTCATATCAAGGCTCTTTCCATCACGGAAAGGAGTTTGACAATGTCCGAGAAGCGAAAAGACAATAAAGGAAGAATCCTGCGGACAGGAGAGAGCCAGAGAAAAGACTTGATTTATCAATATCGGTATACGGATATCCGTGGGAAACGACAGACCATTTATTCCTCTGATTTAAAGGAACTGCGGGAAAAGGAAAAGACAATCCAAAAACAGCTTGATGACGGGATTGATTATGCTGCCGGAAAGATTACCGTGCTTGCCCTTTTAGAGCGATACATCAGTTTGAAACAAGGTGTGCGCTATAACACCAAAGTAGGCTATAATTTTGTGCTGAATTTAGTCAAGAAAGAAGATTTTGGTTATCGCCAGATAAGGGATATCAAAGTATCAGACGCACAACAATGGATTATGAAGCTGCATAATGATGGCAAAGGTTACAGTACAATTACAAGCGTCCGGGGCGTTGTTAAGCCAGCCTTTCAAATGGCATATAACGAGGACATTATCCGTAGAAATCCCTTTGACTTCAAACTGGTAGACATTGTACCCAATGATTCACAGAAGCGGATTGCCATGACAGCGGAACAACAGGAGCTTTGGATGGGCTTTATCCGGGAAGATAAAACCTATATGAAGTATTATGATGAATTTGTCGTACTGTTGGGAACTGGTATGCGTGTCAGCGAGTTTTGCGGCTTAACAAAAAGTGATTTGGATTTTGAAAACCGAAGAATCCGGGTAGACCATCAGCTTGTTCGGGAGCGGGGCGGAAAATATTATGTGGAGAAAACCAAGACAGAATGTGGCTGCCGCTATATTCCCATGACGGAGGAAGTTTACCAAAGTCTGCAAAACATACTTGCCCGCCGCAAGAAAGTGAAAACGGAAATCGTTGTGGACGGATATGGTAGTTTCCTTTTGCTGGATAAGGACGATAAGCCGAAAGTAGCGTTGCATATCGAAAATGAAATGCGTTGGGCTATGAAGAAATACAAGAAGCTGCACCCGGACAAACCATTGCCCCATATCACGCCCCATGTGTTCCGCCATACATTCTGTACCAATATGGCAAATGCGGGCATGGATATCAAGAACCTGCAATATGTAATGGGACATTCTGATGTGGGTGTTACACTGAATGTTTACACTCATGCCAGCTTTGACCGTGCAGCGGAGCAAATGGCGAGAATTATTGACTTTAAGGATACCGATATGCAGGGAAAACAAAGAAAATCAAGTTGAAAAATACACCAATCTACTACACCACTTACTACACCATTTGCCCATAAATTTGCGTAGATTTATATAGATTTGCGTGAGGTAAGGGCAAAATACAAAATTGAAGAAAAGTGCCAAGAAGCCCGATATATCAAGGTTTAAAGGCTTATGAAAGGATATAATCAAGATGATAAAAATACTCTTTATTTGCCACGGCAACATCTGCCGCAGCCCAATGGCAGAATACATCTGCAAAAAAATGGCCGCCGAGCGCGGACTGTCTGCGGAACTGGAGATCGATTCCGCCGCCACAAGCCGTGAGGAGATTGGGAACGGCGTTTATCCGCCGGCAAGAAAAAAATTAAACAGTGTGGGGATTTCCTGCGACGGACATTATGCGAGACAGGTTACAAAGGCGGATTATGATTATTATGATTATCTGATCGTCATGGAGCAGTATAATATCCGTAACCTGATGCGGATCATCGGTAGCGATCCGGAAAAGAAAGTATATAAACTGCTGGATTTCGCCGGCAGCGGTGCGGATATTGACGATCCCTGGTATACCGGGGATTTTGATACCACTTATCGTGAGATCATGGAAGGGCTGGAAGGATTTTTTGAGGAAGTGGTAAATTGATATCCAAAGAAATCCGAAGATCTGGAAATTATTGACATGCTGTTGACATGCGGGATAAGCCGGCAGCTCTGAGATAAAATTCCCAATATCAATAAACCTGATGATATCAATAAACCTGATGATATCAATAAACCTGATGATATCAATAAACTTGCTGATATCAATAAACTTCCATCTCCGGCAGTTCAACAGTGACAACGAATCCGTCTCTGTTTTCCGCACGGAAGTGCCCCCCGTGGGCGCGGATGATCTTGCACGCCATAGGCAGGCCGAAACCATGGGTGCTATTCGGGAGGGTATCCAGATTATCCAGTACCTTTTGCGGCACGCCCTGCCCGTCATCGGCAAGGACAACACAGACATGGCCGCCTTTCATAAAGCCGGAAACAGTAATACGGCAGCCGTTTTCATTGTGGGATATGCTGTTTTGCAGAAGGTTGTAAAAAGCCCTTGCGAGGAGCTGCTCGTCCCCGTCGACAACAGCCTGCTCGCAGTCCAGGGAAAGAGAAATATCATACAGTTCCGGCAGATCCTGATTTAAAAGTTCGCTGACGACACTGCGCAGCAAAACGCAGATATGCACGGCGGTTTTCCGGATCGGCTGCATTTCGTATTCCAGTGAGGAGATCAGATTCAGATCTTCGATCAGCTTCTTGATCTTCAGTCCCTGGGCGGTAATGACAGCGGCATATTTTCTGTTTTCTTCAGAGAGTTCCGGATTTTCGGCAAGCTGCCCGCCGTAGCCGACCACCATGGAGAGCGGCGTGCGGATATCATGGGAGATACCGGAGATCCAGTTGGAGCGTGCGCGGTCCCGGGAAGAGAGCACATTGTTTTTGCGGGTGAGGGCGCGGGAAATCTGATTGATATTGGAAAAAGGCTCTTTAAAAATACCTGTGGCAGGCAATGTGACGACCTCTTCCCTGCGTAGTTTTGCAAGCCCTTCCGTCAGAAGCTGTATTTTTTTATACAAAAAGGAACCGCCCAGAGAGGAGAGCAGCAACGCGATAAAAAAGTTAAGGACAAATAAGAATAAAATACGTTCCGGAAGGGACTGATACCATTCTTTGTTGTATTCAATAGAATATTTTCCCACAGAGTTCTTAGGCAGGCCGAGAATGAAAAGGCCGTAATCTTCAATTCTCATATAGACAGGATAATCATTCAAAAACCATTTGGAAATGCGGGCAATATCGGTGAGGGAGTAGTGGTCCGGAATATCTGCGGGTTTGTGCAGAGACCAGACGATATCACCGTTTTGATCCAGAAGGATGCACCAGTTCTCTTCGGGAAGGAGCGATTCATCCGTAAGGATAAAATCAGAAATAGTGCCTGTTTCATCTATGGCAACAGAAAAGTTTTCACTGATTCCGGCAAGGATTCCTCTGGAATTATTGGGGAAGACATTTCCCCGGTTGCCTATGATAAAACCCATGCCCAGAAAAGTAACTGTGAAAAGGATCATGGCGACAACAGTGGAGACCAGGGTGATGGATATCAATATTTTGAAAATGGTTAAATTTACGGCAGAGAATTTTTTTTTCATAACAGATGCGCATACCTTTCCCGTAAGAAATCTACCGGATCAATGAGCCTGCAGAATAAATTCCATCATGCGGGCAAATCTCACTGTTTTACGACAAGTTTATACCCCAGCCCCTTTACGGTCAGAAGATGCTTCGGCGAGGAGGGATTTTCCTCAATCTTCTGGCGGAGCCTTCTGATATGCACCATCAGCGTATTTTCATAACCGTAACTGACATCGCCCCATGCCGCCATAGTCAGCGCATCACTTGTGACAATACGGTTTTTCTGGCTGTATAGTGTTTTCAGCAGGATCAGTTCTTTCGGCGTCAGCGCAAGTTCTTCACTGCCGCATTTCACAACAGCGTTATCAAACAGGATCTGACGTTCACCATAAACAGAATCCGGCAGGGCAAATCCGTTTTCCGGCAGAATATTACCGTAAGTGCGCCTGAGAAGGGCAGTGACCCGCAACAGAAATTCTTTTGGTAAAAAGGGTTTTACGATATAATCATCCGCTCCCAGCGTAAGCCCCCGGATCTTGTCTTCCGCCTCCCCTCTGGCAGTCAGGAAAATAACCGGTACCTGAGAGAATTTTCTGATCTCACGAAACAGGTAAAAACCGTCGCCGTCAGGCAGATTCACATCTAAAATACACAGAGAGACCGATTGCTTCTCCATAACAGAAAGGGCTTCTTTGCAGGTTTTCGCCGTATATATTTGAAAAAAGCCGTCAGAGTAAAGAATCTGCTCCAGCATGGATAAAAGCTGGGGCTCATCATCCACCAGCAGCAGTTTTTTATTTTTCAATTCCGGGATGCCTGTCGTTTTTTCTGTCATATTTTTTCCCCGCATTCTTTCTGCTGACACTCATTATATCCCAAATCCGCAGCTTATGACTGACGTTTGCCGTCCGCCTAATAAGTAAACTCATTCTTCTTGCTAATGCTCATTATATCATACCGCAGCCGCTGGCTGCAATCAAACTATAAAAACAAAAGAATCATCCTATTCGTAGATGCACGTGCTATAATGCACTTATACGGTATCTGCGTAC
>CAJTBO010000046.1 GCA_910573755.1 Lachnospiraceae bacterium
AAGTTAGCAACCCCCATTTCAAATGGGGGTTTAGTTTTAACCCCTCCGGGGTATAGTACTGGTTCCGCCTAAGGCGGGGTTCCGCAATACCATCTTTACCAGTTGCCCCCTACAGGGGGCCTTTTACTTTCTTCCATCTTCTAACTTGTCATTCTCTTCTTGTTCTTGTATATATTTTCTAATTGTTTCTTCATTTACATTCCCTACTGTTGATACAAAATATCCTCTGGCCCAGAAATGTCTGTCTCCCCATTTCGTTCGGTACTCCGGATGTCTGTCAAACAGCATTAATGTACTCTTCCCTTTCAGATATGACATGAATTCCGATACACACATCTTTGGCGGTATCGCCACATACATATGCACATGATCTATACATACCTTCCCGTCCATTAGCTGCACCTGTTTCATCTCACATAATTTCTTTATAATTTCTACCAAATCTCTCTTCGTCTCTCCATACATGATTTTTCTTCGATATTTCGGTATGAAGATAATATGATATGTGCAATTCCATCTGGTGTGTGCTATACTTTGATTATCCATTTTGGATACCTCCTATGCTTTTGATATGGCCTGCGAAACCAATATCATTATAGCATAGGAGGTTTTAGTACTTTATGCAACGCTACGGCTTTGCCTCGGCCCCCATTTCAAATGGGGGATATATGTCTATTTCATTATACCAGAATCCCGCAGGATTTGCGAACAGGGACATTTCCGGCGTTCGTCATAATGCCCATGCCCCTGACCCTGCATATGCCTTTTGTCCAACGGCATTTTTACAGTGTCTTCAAATGAAACCTTTCTGTGTGCCGTCCGTTAAAACCATCTCCAAAGCGTATATACCTGATCGTATACCGCCGGAATACGCAGGTCCGGAAAGTACCGGAATGGCCTGGAAATTTCTCTGTTTTGCACAAATTCATCCCATGTATTCCGGCGGCTCCACCGGCCTGACGGACTTCTTCGGGGTGACTGTCAGCCCTTCCATCAGCCAGCGGAACTGCTGCTGTGTCAGCAGACGCACTTCCTCCGGGCTGCGGGGCCACTGGAAACGGCTTTCGGAAAGTCTCTTATATAACAGGAGCCATCCATCTTCCTCCCATACAAGTCCTTTGATGCGGTCTGACCGTCTGCCGCAGAAAAGATAAAGTGTATCCGGTACATATGGCCTGTTTCCGGTCTGTGCTTCTATAAACGCTGCAAGCCGGTCCATGCCGGAGCGCAGATCTGTATATCCGCAGACGATATACACGGCTTTAAAACAGGTGGCGTCATTAAGCATGCCGCACCGCCTTAAGCACCGATTCCAGAAGAGGCATGGACGTGGATTCCGTTACATGGATGGAGAATCCTTTTATGGAAATATCCAGTCCGGACTGTGGATTTCTATCTTCCTGCTCCTGATGTTGTAAAAGTTCAGACTGCACAGGAACCATCTGCCGGGCAGGCATTTCCTCCCGGATGGTTTCCAGGCAGGCCTCTCTTACACGGCGGAGCCGGTAATAATAATTCGCTTTTGTGATGTCGTGGCAGGCGCACCATTCGACAACGCTCATGCCGGCCGGGCGGCTCTGACAGTCCCGGATCTGTGCAGCCCATTCCCGAAGACGGCACTGCTTAGCCACCATGGTTGTTTCTGAATACATAGACTTACCTCCTGATACCGGTATCAAAAGTTGAGACTTAACTTTTCATACCATGATAGAAATATAGTCTATTGTCACATATTTTTCCCTCACAGTCGAGGTACGCACTATCTACCGATTACGGATAGTAAACGGTATCTACCGTTTACGCTGGATATTGGTCTCCTGTGCGGTATCCGACTGGTTCTCCAACAAAAATCGGAAATGCTCCATACTGTTATCGCTAATAGCGCATTTCCGATTTCTATATTTCAAGAAAATATTATGATATCGTCAATATTTTAATTTACAGCTTGCTTTTTTATCTGCGATATTATACTCCAATACACCTCCATATCACTATTTTCGAGATTCGTTACAGTATCCTCTCCTCCTAAGAATAA
Source organism: Lachnospiraceae bacterium (assembly GCA_910573755.1). Taxonomy (GTDB): domain Bacteria; phylum Bacillota; class Clostridia; order Lachnospirales; family Lachnospiraceae; genus 1XD8-76. Next base: position 2,036 of record CAJTBO010000046.1, read on the forward strand.
AGGAATTTTATAACCTGCACATCGACCATACTCAATCGTTTCACCAGAATATTTACTCCACTCATTAAAAAATGATTCAGCCAGACATGCATCTGAATACAAAGGAATTTCCTCATCAAGAAACTTCTTAAATGTGCATGGTATTTCTAAAACATCGCACGTACCAATTTCAAACATCAAAATATTCCCAGATGTATTTTCCCTTAAATCAATTCCAAAGCACCGTCCAAGCCAATCATATCCAAAAAGCTTAAACAGATTTTTAAATTCCGGATATGCTTCACTTACAATTTCTGTCCACTTGCTTAAATTGTCATTAGAAAAAGAATTAAAAACTCCATTGCCAAATCTTTTCCCACCCAGTCGCAAGATAAAATCATTGTATAAGTCACCAGAATATTTCACTTCTTCACTCTCATTAAAATAATTCAAAAAATCACTAAACATAACACCACTCCCTAATGTATTGTAAACCGTCCAAATACAGTTCCATCTGGATAATTTTTTATAGCGTTTTGTATTTGAGCACCCAAACTTCTATTTACACTCCTATCCAACGGTTCCATATTTACTATAACATCAGCTCCACCTAATTGCAAATCAATTACATGGTCCACATCATATCCAATAGGTACAGATGCTTTTCCGTATACCGATTTATATCTTGATGATGCAGAAGTTCCGCTTCTGTTAACTGGTGTCTTTACTGTATAGGCCTCTGAAAGCGCTTTGAGTTTTGCTTCAGCCTCTGCTTTTTGAACAGGGGTCCACCCTTCTTTATGTTTTAATTCTATATCTACAGGCTTACTACTACTCTCACTAGGGGTAGACACTTTCACTGGTCTAGTGAGAGAATAAGCTACTCCTAAGCTCAATCCTCCACTAATGATATCCCCCCAGCCATTTTCCCAAAAATATGTGCCTTGCTTTCCTATCTCGCTACTGTTATCGTACCAATTCCGAATCGCCTTTAAAGTATCCGGGGTAAGTTCCGGATCTTCAAAATCAAATTCCGCATACTGGGATAGCAAGACATTTCGGAGGGTTGTCATAGTAGCCGGATCATATACACCTGTCCGGCCTTCCCCAATCAATGCCTGCAGGGCATATACCCGTGTATTGGCATAGCCAAAGTAGTCAAAATAGTTATAATCCATCGCCAATGTGATGATGGTCATATTCCTGCTTTGGGACTCTTTTAGGAGCATCTCATATGCAATTGTCAGGTCGTCCTCGTTCTGCCACCAGTTTCCGTTGAAGAAATCTCTCTGCCGCCAGAACAGCGCCGGTTCTATCTCACTTCCCGCAAGCAGCGCCTGCCTGGTGGACGTCACCATTCCCCACAGTCCTGTCGGATCATAGTAAGTCGTCGGATTGCTGAAACAGTATTGGTACCAGTTCCCGCCATCTTTGACCGGATCCACCGCAAGCCAGATACGGTTATTCGCATCGTAGAACCTCGCCTCAGCAAAGTAAATATCCAGTGTCGTATCGTAGATATGCCCGGTAAAGGCTGCAAAGACGTAGTTCCCGTGGTCATTATTCAACAGCTTGTTCGGACTCTCCGGCATCCCCCATGCGTCGTAGGTCAGCTCCGCAAAGCTCTGTCCGTTCGCTTTCGTGTAATACCGGGTATTGCCCATCACATCTTCATGGACATACAGCGTTCTCTCCCAGTTCCCCTTATCCGTGAACTGAAGGGTCCTCTCGCTCCCCGCATACACATGTTTCTGCTCATACTCCAGCTGCCCGTTCCCTTCGGCAAATACCATCAGGTCATCATTCTCAAAGCTGGTGTAGTCGGTCACGTAATCACGGGCATATACTCCCGCCATGTGGTTCGGCTTCATACAGGTCGAAGCTGCTTACCCTTTTTCCCGTCTCCACTATATGATTGCTTCATAACAATGCGGCTTTTTATGATGTTTTTAAAAAGCTGGTGTGTGCATTATATGCCCAAACCAGCTTTAGATTTACAGGCCTGATAGCATACTACCTGAATACACACGGCTGAAGAGTATCAAAACTGCCTGAAAATTTCTCCGTTCTGCACAAATTTATCCCCTATATTCCAGCAGCTCCACCGGTCTGATGGGCTTTTTCGATATGATCGTCAGCCCTCTCATAATCCAGCGAAACTGCTGTGGTATCAGAAAACACATTTCCCAAGGATTGTACGGCCACTGAAAATAACTTTCGGAGAGTCTTTATATAACAGGAGTCAGCCGTTCCCTTAGATATCCCTTACAATACAAAGCGACCTATTTTAGAAAATTTTTGTATCCATCCGTCTTCATCGAAGCAGGCGATTTCACTTCCCATTACCTCACTAAGCTGTAATAGATCATAATCATTCTCCTCATACTTTACTGTTATTTTCATATTACTTGAATGATGATCAAACATTTCCATAAATCTATATATAGTATCTGTAACAGTTTCTGACAACAAATCGCATACTGCCTCTTGTTGTAAAGGTGTCAGACCTTCAAGCTCTTTATACTGTTTAATTTTGATTGGATTGGATGTTTTCTTTTTCACTATATCCATAGAGATTTTTAATGATCTATCACGCACATCCAATATCACCAATTTCCCGAAAAAATCTAAAATTTCTTTTTTTTATTTTTTATTTTGTCATTCATTAAAAATTTTCCTCCAAGTAAGTTTTATTTCCATGGAATTTTAACTGGTTTAGTTATTCCGTTTTTTGTTAAATCCGTAATAGCTTTTTCAACTGCATTAATTGCATAATTCTCAGGTACTCCAGAATTGATTAATGCATTTGTTTCAATTTTTCTCATAGCATCCATGCTAAGCGGTTTTCCCGTTTTCGCAAATTCACTATATAGTGAATGCTGTTGCCCAGTTATTGTCGCATGCCTGACCCCAAATTCTAAAAGTTTATCGTCTTTAATTGTAACAGCTGTATTGACATCATACTCGCTTACACCCTAAAAAGCTTTCTTAGCCATTACATGGTGTCCTTTTTGCTTCTCATATGTACCGAGCCCCTCATCTAAAGAAATATCATTTCCACCAGTTTCTGTAATATTCTCAGTTACACCTCTAGTTTTCACTGGTCTAGTGGCAGAATAAGCTACTCCTAAGCTCAATCCTCCGCTAATGATACTGCCCCAGCCATTTTCCCAAATATATGTGCCTTGTTTTCCTATCTCGCTACTGTTATCGTACCAATTCCGAATCGCCTTTAAAGTATCTGGGGTAAGTTCCGGATCTTCAAAATCAAATTCCGCATACTGGGATAGCAAGACATTTCGGAGGGTTGTCATAGTAGCCGGATCATATACACCTGTCCGGCCTTCCCCAATCAATGCCTGCAGGGCATATACCCGTGTATTGGCATAGCCAAAGTAGTCAAAATAGTTATAATCCATCGCCAATGTGATGATGGTCATATTCCTGCTTTGGGACTCTTTTAGGAGCATCTCATATGCAATTGTCAGGTCGTCTTCGTTCTGCCACCAGTTTCCGTTGAAGAAATCCCTCTGCCGCCAGAACAGCGCCGGTTCTATCTCACTTCCCGCAAGCAGCGCCTGCTTGGTGGACGTCACCATTCCCCACAGTCCTGTCGGATCATAGTAAGTTGTCAGATTGCTGAAACAGTACTGGTACCAGTTCCCGCCGTCCTTCACCGGATCAACCGCAAGCCAGGTGCGGTTGTTCGCATCGTAGAACCTCGCCTCAGCAAAGTAAATATCCAGTGTCGTATCGTAGATATGCCCGGTAAAGGCTGCAAAGACGTAGTTCCCGTGGTCATTATTCAACAGCTTGTTCGGACTCTCCGGCATTCCCCATGCGTCGTAGGTCAGCTCCGCAAAGCTCTGGCCGTTCGCTTTCGTGTAATACCGGGTATTCCCCATCACATCTTCATGGACATACAGCGTCCTCTCCCAGTTCCCCTTATCCGTGAACTGAAGGGTCCTCTCGCTCCCCGCATACACATGCTTCTGTTCATACTCTAACTGCCCGTTCCCTTCCGCTTGGAGTCTGTCACGCTGTACTTCCGCCTCGCCTTGTCGTAAGAAGAATAAACCAGTTCAGCTAAAGAATTATTGATAAGCTTCTTCCGTCAAATCTTTCCCCCCATCCATTGCACTGATCAAATGAATATTTTTTAAACGAATCAATTGCCATGATTTTTATATCATGACTCTTTAATATATTTGTTGCCACTTCTACCTTTTTAATTGTTTTAATATCATTATCCATTAAAAACTCCATTGCCAAATCTTTTCCCGCCCAGTTGCAAGATAAAATCATTGTATAAGTCAACAGAATATTGCACTTTTTTACTTACATTAAAATGATTATAAATATCATTAAACATAATTTCACTTCTTCCTTACATTAATAAAACCATTCAAATTCATGTTGCACAACAGTCATAAAATTATTGATAAATAACATATGACATAAGCTGTCCTACCTCTAATTGAGATTTCTTTCATTAATTCTATATTTCCTTCTTCTATTTTTGATATGAGAAATTGTGATTATGAACATTTATTGTAACGCACTCTCCTTGCTCTGTCATTAATGCTACTGTTTCGTCATGAATGCTTTCAATATCTTCAATCCATACGTCCACCTCATTTCTCCCCCATTCTTTCCACTGCGTTGTTTGAATATTATATTCATATTCCTTAAACGGTTCTGTTAAATAATATATAATAACTCCACACCCCCACATAATACAATATGTTTCATCTTCTGCAATAACTGCTCCCTGAGGATTTCCATAAAAATCTCCGATAAGTATTTTTTTTTGTGATGCTTTAATAATCATCATCACATTTTCATATTCACCATACACCATATAATGTTCGCTTTCTGCTAATAAATCCATTTTTACTTAAATTCCTTTCACTTCTCCTTGACACAAATCATTAATAAAACACAAAATCTTTGTTCCTGCTTTTGTTTATTTCTGTAATAAAAATATTTCCATCTAAAATATGTAATAAATCCTCACTGTTCATTCAAATTACCCCCTGTGATCTTGAATCTGGCTTGAAGTACCATTTTCATTATATCACAGGAGGTCTTTACTATTACCTTATCTTATTCTCCCAAGCATAACCAAAGGATCATGTTTTTCATTTACCAAAATCTAAATCAGTATTATTAAAATGTGAAATAGCATTATATTCGCTTTGTGTAATACCTCTCTGCGTGCCTTTTTCCGTTAATACATTATTTGGTATCTTATTGCCATTAATATCTAAAGCAGTTCGTCTACCAGTCAAGTTTGTATCTACAATTCTATAATAATTTCCATTGCTATCATACACTACTTCAATGCCTGTTGAGTTATTTCTATAAATTATTTTTCCTGAATCAGTATAAACCGGTTCTGAGCCAGATGCAAATTTATTAATAGCATCTTTAACACTGCCGGATTGCCAAGTGTCAGAATATTTTGCAGACCGATCAGCCCCTGTCCTTCTTGCAGTCCCATTTGATTCCGTCTCCGGCTTAGTAAAATCACTTGCACGTACACTCCAACCTTTCACCGGTCTTGTGGCATAATAGCCTGCACCCATCAGTAGGGTACCGCTAATGATATTCCCCCAGCCATTTTCCCAAATATATGTGCCTTGTTTTCCTATCTCGCTACTGTTATCGTACCAATTCCGAATCGCCTTTAAAGTATCCGGGGTAAGTTCCGGATCTTCAAAATCAAATTCTGCATACTGGGATAGCAAGACATTTCGGAGGGTTGTCATAGTAGCCGGATCATATACACCTGTCCGGCCTTCCCCAATCAATGCCTGCAGGGCATATACCCGTGTATTGGCATAGCCAAAGTAGTCAAAATAGTTATAATCCATCGCCAATGTGATGATGGTCATATTCCTGCTTTGGGACTCTTTTAGGAGCATCTCATATGCAATTGTCAGGTCGTCTTCGTTCTGCCACCAGTTTCCGTTGAAGAAATCCCTCTGCCGCCAGAACAGCGCCGGTTCTATCTCACTTCCCGCAAGCAGCGCCTGCTTGGTGGACGTCACCATTCCCCACAGTCCGGTCGGATCATAGTAAGTCGTCGGATTGCTGTAGCAGTACTGATACCAGTTCCCGCCATCCTTAATCGGATCCATCGCAAGCCAGGTGCGGTTATTCGCATCGTAGAACCTCGCCTCCGCAAAATAAATATCAAGGGTTGTGTCATAAATATGGCCGGTAAAGGTCGCAAAGACATAGTTCCCGTGGTCGTTATTCAACAGCTTGTTCGGACTCTCCGGCATCCCCCATGCGTCGTAGGTCAGCTCCGCAAAGCTCTGGCCGTTTGCCTTCGTGTAATACCGGGTGTTGCCCATCACATCTTCATGAACATACAGCGTCCTCTCCCAGTTCCCCTTATCCGTGAACTGCTCGATTCTCTCGCTCCCCGCATACACATGTTTCTGCTCATACTCTAACTGCCCGTTCCCTTCGGCAAATACCATCAGGTCATCGTTCTCAAAGCTGGTATAATCGATCACGTAATCGCGGGCATATACTTTTCCGGCGTGGGTGGTATGGGTGTTATGAACGCGCAGGCCTAATCCGTTGTAGGTGTAGGCGGATTTATCCCCCTTCCAGTTAGTGCCTTCCACCATGCGGTTTGTCTCATCGTACAGGTAGGAACGGCTCGCTTTCTTCCCGGTCTCCGCTGTACGGTTGCCCCGCTTATCATAAGTATAATTATAAGATTCGTTGCCCTCCTTTTTCTTTGTCAGCTGGTTTAATTCGTTATACTGATAGTCTACCACTTTGTTCTTAGCCTTTTCAAGTGCTGACATAAGAAACAAAAAGATTTCAATGACATATATAACTTATATGAAACACAACCATCTCCGTTCATAACTATCAATTTTCCGGTATCTCCAAATGTCATTATCCTTATAATAGTCCAAATCGATGCTCAACTTCTAAAAAATAAATGCTCTTCCTAAAACCAACTCTCGCATCTGCTTAAAATTCATCAACCTTACATAATATAGGGTTTAATATATCTGTAATTGTTGCATAACCAACTATATTACTACCTTCATACATTTCCAATTTTTTCCCTATCCACAAACTATGTGGATAGGATTCTGGTGAAATAAAAGTAATTGTCCCCTTAACTTCTTCGCTAGTGATATCTTGTAGATTATAATAACTGTGTATTCCTGTAGTTAAGTAGTTTTCACATATCAAATGAGATGGTCTGTAGCCTTCATAAATATTTTCTTTTCTATATCCTACAAACTCAAATACCGCTTCCACATCTGGTTTTGATTGCATCTGCATTCACTCCTTTCCTAGAAAACATGCTCTATATTTATTATACTTCTATTGAATTTATTCAACATTTCTGGTTCAACTACAGGCGTCCCTGATTTAAATATTGCACTATCCAGATTCATATGATTTAACTGATTATATATCTCTTCTGGAATTGTCACTTTAATAATTGCAACCTTATCACTATTAATAGGTTGATTTGCAAATTCAAGAGTTTCCTCAAAATTATTTCCAAACTCTTTTGCTTGGAATGACTTTCCATCTTGTCTTGCCCTAAAGCCCTTTATAGAAAAAATATCATTATATTCTTCTGAACTAACTGCTCTATATATATCTACTACTTTGTTTTTGGTCTTCTCAAGAGCTCTATAATAGCAAACGATTTCAGGGGCGGATGTAATTTACATAAATCACATCCGCCCCTGTTTGTCACAATCCTAACACCAATTCATGTATCACTCTTTTCCCGTAGCCATGGCAATTTCTGCACTGATACAGCATTTTCTGCTAAACATCTACTATCATATTATAAATCTTGCATCATGCTCCAACAGTTAAAGTTTATGCTAATATATTGCCATATTGTCATCTTCTTAAGCTATGTGTCCACTCTTCAAAATATTCTAATTGTTCCTCTATTGTTGCATATTCATCCACCGAACAAGAAGCAAATATATCAACTAATGAATCCGTTCTAGCTTGCTCTCCATATATTAATGTATAAGCATTTCGTCCTGCACCCATACATAATAGCATCCCAGACGGATAAACGTTTTTACAACAACCTCTACACAACAATTTAATATTTGATTTCTCAAGCTCTTCCCTTAATTTTATTAATGTATCAAAATAATTATCGGCTAGTATTACATATACATAACCATTATTACTCGCAAACTCTGTAGCAATTGCTTTATCTCCAGAAGTAGATACAAAATTTCCAGCCGTTGCATTGCTTTTAGTATGCAGCAATGCATCATTATGTGTTCCCATCGGTTTAAATCCGTTTTGGAATACGTCATCTGGAACAACATTAGCTCTTTCACCTCTGAATAATGTCTTAGTATCATTTCTACTCTCAAAAGTGATATCTCTCTCATACCTCGCAATTTCCGACGCATTAATCTCACTTCCCATATTAAAGCTGCGGAAAGTTGCTGTTCCGGCACTTGCTATCATAGTAGCCACCATCTCCGGCCCATAATACAGGTCTTCATTTCCGGTAAAATATGTATCACGAAGATACATAAAGTGGAACAAGACGGGAGTGAATCTGTTTTTATAATACAAGTTTGCTCCCGTTTTGTATAGATACACACTATCTGTCGTTTACATTGACCAAAAATTCTCTAGATGGAATTCGTTTGTATATTTTCAAATTCAGTGGTTTATCCCAATCTAATGCCTCTACAATAATATCATAAATAGGAGAACTATTATTGTAATTATATTCTATTTCTTTTTCAATTTTAGAATCATCTTCTTTGATTATAATATTGAAATAATCTAAGTAGCAAATTTTCTCAAGCAACTTCATGATATTATTCCTTTTAAACATTTCTTTACTTCTATTTGCTTGCAACTCCAGTTCTCTTAATCCATCTACTACTTTTAAAGCAATATAATTACCTGACTCTATATCAGACTGTATTTCCAGCAGTTGAACATCATCTTCACTATAAAATCTCTTAGGAGAAAATGACATGACTTCATCTTCCCAACCAGTCAATTTTTCAGCCACTCCAATCTTTAATAAATCATCTTTTTTAATTACAGAAATAATACTATAGTCCAAATTAGTTCTCCTCCAAATTAGAATATTTCTGGTGCAGAACGATACCAATATTTATTATCAAAATCATAGTTAAAAACATGTTGATGTGGATTAGTATGTTCATCTGCTCTTCCGTGATTTGTCCAATGTACTTCACTTAATGGTACTTCATATCCGTTCGCTGTAGGCCAAGACCCCCCTCTAAATGTTGCGGTTTGTCTGTACACTTCCCCAGTTTCTGAACTTACCTTTCCACCCAAAACAGTATGCGGTCTTCCTTGTGCTTCCGGATCAGGCAATGGAATATCTTGGCCATTTATTCTTTGTTTATTTAATGGAATAGGATTTCCATCTGCATCCATAGGAATATAAGTTGAATCATTATTGCTCTCAAAAAAGCCACCTTTCCCATAACCAGCTTTTTCCGCCATATTAATCTCACTCTCCATATTAAAGCTACGGAAAGTAGCTGTTCCGGCACTTGCTATCAGAGTAGTCAGCATCTCCAGTCCATAGTACAGATCTTCATTTCCGGTAAACATGGTATCGCGGAGAGGGTTGAAGGATGCTTTGCTGCTTCCCACTGTCCCATAGCCCACATCCTGCGCCGCCTCCAGTATATCCGCAAACCCAAAGGCAACTGCTGCACTTCCGGCTGCAAACGTCCCGACTGTGACTATGGCAGTACCCGCTGTTACGGTGCCTGCAAGCAGCCCCATTACGGCCGGCAGTGCCGCTCCACCGGTCGCCACCACAGCCGCCGCGCCGATCGCCAGCACCGCCAATGCACTCCCGGTTTTCAGAAGACCAACCCCGACACGACCCCAGTCGATGTTATCCGCAAATTCGGCCAGTTTCCCCTTCCAGTCCCGGAAGCCTGACTGCATCTGTTCCGCCAGCTTATTCACATCCACGCATCCGCTGAAAGGAGAGAATCCCGCCAGTCCGGTCGGATCATAGTAAGTCGTCGGATTGCTGTAGCAGTACTGATACCAGTTTCCGCCGTCTTTCACCGGATCCATCGCGAGCCAGGTTCGGTTATTTGCATCGTAGAACCTTGCCTCCGCAAAATAAATATCAAGGGTAGTATCGTATATATGGCCGGTGAACGTAGCAAAGACATAGTTCCCATAGTCGTTATTCAACAGCTTGTTCGGGCTCTCCGGCATTCCCCATGCGTCGTAGGTCAGCTCCGCAAAACTCTGCCCGTTCGCCTTCGTGTAATACCGGGTATTTCCCATCACATCCTCATGGACATACAGCGTCCTCTCCCAGTTCCCCTTATCCGTGAACTGTTCGATCCTCTCACTCCCCGCATACACATGCTTCTGCTCATACTCCAACTGCCCGTTCCCTTCCGCAAATACCATCAGGTCATCGTTCTCAAAGCTGGTATAATCGATCACATAATCGCGGGCGTATACTTTCCCGGCGTGGGTGGTATGGGTGTTATTGACACGCAGGCCTAATCCGTTGTAGGTGTAGGCAGATCTATCGCCTTTCCAGTTAGTGCCTTCCACCATGCGGTTTGTCTCGTCATACACGTAGGAGCGGCTTGCCTTTTTTCCAATCTCCGCCGTACGATTACCCCGCTTATCATAAGTATAACTATAAGATTCATTCCCCTCCTTTTTCTTTGTCAGCTGGTTTAATTCGTTATACTGATAGTCTACCACTTTGTTTTTGGTCTTTTCAAGTACCAGATTTCCCAGTGTATCGTAGGTATAGGTGATAGTTGTCCCGGCGATATTACTGCTGGTCATGCGGTTTAAATTGTCATAGCCGTACTTATGGGTTCCTTTATTCGCCTTGTTTGCCTTTTTATCCGCACTGTCCTCAGTACCCGGGTTATCCGGTTTTACGGGCTTGTTCGGGTTATCCGGCTTTTCACCCTTCTCCCCGCGGTTTAACCCCGGAGGCGTGTTGCCGCCCGGATTGACGATAGTTCCGTCCTCCTCCTCGGTCTGTCCCGGAGGCACCTGTCCGTTGCCGTCCCCGTTTCCTTCGATGGAAGCGTCACCCTTCCCCGTATTTAAGAGCCGGATATTGGTCTCCTGTGCGGTATCCGACTGGTTCCTTAATACGACGCCTGCCGCGGTATCCGCTGTCGGATCGGGCAGTGCAGGCCTGTTTACAACAGAAACGGTGGTGCTCAGTTTCTCCGTATCCACGGAAGGGATCTCCACTGCAGGCGCTTCCGCGGAGACAGTACCGGTACTGTTTTTCTCATTGCCCTTGTTGCCGGAATTTCCGTTTCCGCTGCTTCCGCTCTGACCGTGATTATACTGCATCTCACTCAGGCGGTTTCCTTCCGCATCCCAGCTGTAGGTGGTCTTAAACAGCTTCTTCCCTCCGATGTTGTACTCATCCATCTCGATGATCCGGTCGCACGCATCGTAGAAATAATACGCCGTCTCGTAGTTCGGATATTCCTTGAAGGTCTTGTTGCCGTTGCCGTCGTAGGCGAACTTTGTGATGCCGCCGTCGAAGTCCTTCATCTCCACGATCTGGTTTTCTTTATCGTAATAATAATCCACCTGGGTTCCGTCGGGATAGCCCTGCACGGTCTTGTTCCCCACGTTGTCCCAGCCGTAAGCGGTCTTCCTGCCGTTATGGTCTGTCACCTCCGTCACGCGGTTTAAGAGGTCCCTGCCGATGGAAGTCTTTCCGTTCCAGTCCTCCATCTCCACCAGCTCCCCGGTGCCGTTGTAGAGGTAGGAGGCGGATTTCGCGTCGTTATAGTTGATACTGCTGACCAGGTTGACGGGACTGTATTCATACTCCGTCACATAGCCGTCCTCGTCGGTCTTCCTAATCAGGTTGCCGTTGCCGTCGTAGATGAAAGCTTTCCCGTCGCCTTTGGCGTTGACTTCCGTTTTGATAAGCCCCCTGTGGTCATAAGTGTATAACGTCTCCTGATACTCATCCACACCATGGACGGTATCCACCCGGTGCATCGTGATCTTCGTCAGGCGGTCCATGGAATCGTAGGTGAACTCGCTGCCTGTCCCGGCGGCGTCCACCGTCTTCACGATATTTCCGTTGCCGTCCAGCATATATTTCGTAGTGTTCCCGTTCCGGTCCGTCACCGCCGTGATCCTGCTGTCCTTGTCGTAGGTGAAGGATTTCTTATTCCCTTTCGGATCGGTCTCACTGGTGACGCGGTTTAAGGCGTCATAGGTGTAGGTATAGGTCTCTCCGTTCCGGTTCGTGACGCTGGTGCGGTTGTCGTTGGCATCGTAAGTGTAGGTTTCCGTGAAGCCGCGGCCGTCCTTATATTTTTTCAGGTTGCCTCTGAAATCGTACTCGTATTCCCGTCTTACGCCGTTCTCATCCGTCACGGCGGTCACCCGGTCCATGGGATCGTACTCAAAATATTTATAGTGCCCGAGGGCGTCTTTGACGCCGGTCGTCCTTCCTTTGGCGTCATACTCGTATTCCGTCACGGCGCCGTCCTCGTTCACCGCTTTGACAATACGCCCCAGAGCATCATAAGTGAGCGAAATTTCTCCGCCCTCCTCGTTGACGGAAGATACCATGCGGTTTAAGGCGTCATACTCCGCGCTGCGGCTGTTCCCTCTGGGATCGGTCACTTTGGTCAGGTTCCCGTTCTCATCGTAGGCGTACAGGGTGGTATATCCCTCCCCGTCCGTGTAGGAGATGAGCTGGTCATTCAGATCGTAAACATACTGCTCCACCCCGCCGTCCGGGTTTTCCACAGATACCACGTTTCCGTTGGCGTCATAGGTATACCCTGTCCGGTTCCCGTTGGCGTCGGTGGCGGATACCGGGCGGTTGTTCTTATCATAGCCGTAGCTCAGGCTGTGCCCCTCCGCGTCCACGATCCGGATCAGGTTGTCGTTCTTATCGTAAGTGTAGGTGATGACGCCCTCCATCGCGTCCGTCACGCTCTCCACCATGCCGGTCGGCGTATAGGTGTAGGCGGTAACGCCGCCCATGGGATCCGTCTCTGTCAGGAGCAGGTTGTTTTTGTCATACGTATAGCTGTATGTCTTTCCCCGCTCGTTTGTCATGCTGAGCACGCTGCCGTTTCTATTGTAGACATACTTCACATAGGTATTGTCTTCATTGTAGCGCCTTATGACGCGCCCCATCTTATCATATACGTAGCGCACCTTATGGGTGTTTCCCTCTCCCGCCAGCTCGTTCGCCGCCGTGGTGGTCTGCCCGGCCGCGTCATATACGGTGGAGGTTTTTCCGCCCATTGCGTTGGTGACGGACACCACCTGCCCCAGGGCGTCATACTCATATACCGTGGCGCCGCCCAGCGCGTCCGTGATCTTTGTCAGGCGGTTGTTCTTATCGTAAGCATAAGTTGTGGTATTTCCCTTGCGGTCGGTGACGCCGGTGCAGTTGCCGTTTTCATCGTAGGTATAGCTCTCCCCATGCCCCAGCGCATCCGTCAGCACGGTCCGGTTATCCGTCTCATCGTAAGTGCCGGTGTAGGTTCCTCCCGTGGGGCGGGTAACCTTTGTCAGGTTGCCGTTCTCATCGTAGGCGTAGGAGGTGACGCCGCCCTCCGCATCCGTCACGGAAGAAAGGCGGTTTAATTTATCGTAAGTGTAAACGGTCTTATTCTTTCTGCCGTCCGTCACGGAAGTGACATGGTTGTTCCCGTCATAGGCGTAGGCTGTCACGCTGCCTTTCTGGTTCGTCACCGCCGCCAGCTGCCCGCCTGCGGTGTAGGTGTAGGCGATAACCCCTCCTTCCGGATCGGTGACGGAAGCAAGGCGGTTCATCTTGTCGTAGGTATAAATGGTCGCGTTGCCGCGCTCGTCGGTGACGGAGAGCACGTTGCCGTTTGCATCGTAAGTGTAGCTGCGCTCTGTCCCGTCCGGGTTTATCTGCTTTGTGATCCTGCCGAGGGCGTCATACTCATAGCCTGTTGTCTGCCCGAGGCCGTCCGACGCACTGAGGGCGTTGCCGTCCGCGTCGTAAAAGAACTACATACTTCGTGAGGATTCTGCCCGGAAATTATTGAATACTTCCGCTGATAAATTTAAAGAAAACCCTTATCTGAAAAATTGGGCAGACATGCAGAACTTTAAAATTGCTGCCAGCATCTACAGTGAAGCAGGCTCTGTTTCGGAACTTGAAAAACAGATCAGTGTAAAATCTGCTGATGTTAAAAATGCCCGGCAGAATTTACGAGATATTGAGCACAGGCTGAAAAAAATGGGGGAAATTATGAAATATGCAGAGCAGTATCAATCCAACCATATTTACCAGATCCGTTATCAAAAGTCAAAAGATAAGGAACGCTATTTCAGACAGCATGAAACAGAACTTCTACTCCATGATGGGGCGGAAAATATGCTTCGACAATGGGGATTATCCCCTAAAAATATTGATCTTTCCAAGCTACAGAAGGAATATAAAATCCTTATTTCCCAAAAAGAAACTTTGCAGGCACAGTTTAAATCCTTAAAAAAAGAAATAAATACATTACAACGCAGACAAGACAGCTTAAATCGATATTTTGATGATTCCATACATTCTAAAAGGCAAGATCATTCCCTTGATCTACCATAACCTCATAGTCTCGCTTCCACAAAAGAGATTTATAGCCCTGAAATACTGTTGCAAACCTTCCTCATTATTTGAAAGCTCTCACTATCATAGAAAAAGTTATCTGGCCATGGTAAAATGCTTTAAGTTATATCTTTTTCAGCACGGAGAGAATCTCTATTGCTAATGTTTCCACAGAAATAATATCGCTGCTATTGCTATCGCTCTGTCTGCGAGTCACGCCGTATATAGGGGTAACAGATATAAAACTACACTTATCAAATATAGTTTGTTCCCCCAAAAATCATAATTACAAGAAACACCATTTCTAAATGAAAGGGCCATATTAGTTTTATTGTCTCCCTTTTCATAATGGCATCTACCACTATTGCTGGTGAACTTTCTTTTAATTCAAGTAATTTCTTTTCCAAATTTTCCAATCTTATATCTATTGAATCTTCTGAATTATTATACTCTCTCATTACAGCAGGATAATATTTATTTATAACCTTTAAATAGTCACATCCTCCCTTAACCATTAATATCATTGAAATAATAATATATATTGGTATAAAAGAAAAAACGTACGCAGTTATTTTTATTTGTTGAAATAATAAAACTATTATTATTAACCAGTTTGCGCCGGTACATATCAAAGATGGTTTAAAATATTTTACTTTATTCTCTTCTTTCATAAATATTAACCATCTTATTCCCTCGAAAATACAAAACGATATTTTAATAATCCATACTATTATTTTATAATTACGAAAGAAAGTGATAAGTGATATTATGATAAACGCCATCAAATATTTACCAGTATAATCCATATTAGTTTTCTTTGCAAACTTACTTGTACCTATATAATCCTTCATATTCATATCTCTACCCCCAGTCAATAAAAAGCATATATATAAAGATTTATATATCCAGTTATTGCAACTATATATAGTCGCAATAACTGGATAGCATTTTTGTCAATATTTAGCTAATACTATACGCTTAACATCCCATAAACTTTTGGAAAAGTTCCTTACCTTTATTGATCATGGAATCTACTACTTCTTGTACCACATCGTTAAGGCCAATAACCGTTGATTTACTGTGAAACATAATCTTCCGGGTAGCCAAAAAAGCGCAGACTGCCCCTATCAAGCTTAAAAGAAGTTTTTGACCCTGTCTGGAAGACTCAGGCGGCAACTACCGGGGCTTCCCAACC
>CAJTBO010000047.1 GCA_910573755.1 Lachnospiraceae bacterium
GAGATAGCGAAGGTGGCGCTTTTCCTTGTTTCGGAGGATTCCTCTTTTATGACGGGGAGTGTTATTGTAGCAGATGGCGGGGAGACGTTGAAGTGATGAAGAGTATATTAATTAGTGGTCTGCAGACCGCAAAATAAACACGATTTTTGCCGGTAGATAAAGTATTAGATAATGGCAGGGCTAAATTCAATTCTTTGCTGGCACTCACAATTTCATTTATGGTGGTACCTGGCGGACAGACGCATGGAGGCATAAAAAAACAGACTTAAACTGACCTATATAATATTAGAAATTTAAAAAATAAGATAACTGAGGAGAATATGTACATGAATAAGATTTGTGAATGTAATATATGTGGGGGGGCGATAACGACTGTCTATAAGGTTAAAAATAAAGAACTAATAGGAATGGCAAAAGAATATATACAGGATATTTCGATGTGTAATAACTGTGGGTTTATTTTTACCGGAAATCCATTTGATGAAAAAAAGCTGAATAACAGATATAAAAAGTTTTCAAAGTTTGAGTTTGATGATAAAGAATATATATTAAATGAAACTGCAGATTATATAACCAGATGCAGGAGGCAGCAACAATTTATTGATCGAGTAGTAGGTGTCAGTAATATAGAAAGTATTTTAGAAGTTGGTGCGGCATCAGGATATAACCTGAGTTTATATAAAGATAGTGCCCAAGTATATGGTATAGAACCATCTTATAATAATTGCAAAAATGCAGAACAGAATTATAAGGTTCCTATGTTTTGTGGAGTTTTTGAAGAATTCTATGAAGCAAAAGAGGAAAAGCAGTATGATCTGATCTTTTTGTCTATGACTTTAGAGCATATCGTAAATCCATGCGACTTTATTGAAAAATGTGCAGAGTTTAATAAAAAATATATTTTTATTGAAGTGCCAACATTTGACTATAAATTTTCTGATGAGCCATTTGGGATGTTTTGTGAAGAACATGTAAATATGTTCACATTAGAAGGACTCCAAAATTTAATGCTTAAGTGTGGCTACCAATTGTTGAATGCGGAATTTGTTTTAGGGCTTGAACAAAAACTTCCGGCAGGATTCCCGGCAATGGCAACTATATGGAAAAAAGTATCCCGGAAAACGGAACAGAAGAAATATAAAATTATTAATTCTTCTGAAGATATACTTACAAGATATATTAAAGATTCAGAGAGAGAATTGGAGAGAATCAGAAAAATTATTGAAGGTATTGACGATAATAAAAGATTGGCTATTTGGGGAACAGGACATCATGTTTCCATGTTGTTGGCAAATACAGAATTGGCTTCAAAAAGTATTGTAAAAGTATATGATTCGGACACTAGAAAACATGGTATGATGTTATGTAATGTACCCATAGAAGCGTTTTCAGAGACTGATATTGAAAAAAATAAAGTAGATGCCATATTATTGGCAACATATACAGCCCAAAAAGTGTTGGAGAAAATATTATCTGCTTATGAAGAAAAAGTTGCAATTATAAAATTATATTCACTTTAGAATTTTGGAAGATTGATTCCTTATAATAATAGCTGTAATGAGAATGGAGGTCGAAAAATGAATGCGGTTATTGTTACGGGTGCAACTTCAATGTTGGGAATTGCGACAGTACGGGTATGCCTTGAAAATGGTGTCAGAGTTATAGCTTTAACGAGAGCAAACAGCCGCCGGAAAAGTTATCTGCCGAAATCGGAACTTTTAATGTTAATAGAATGTGATCTCAGTGATCTCAGCAAAGTGAATTTACCGGAAGATGATTACGACGTATTCTTTCATTTCGGCTGGGGGTTTACGGACAGAACGACCAGGGATGACCCGGTTTTGCAGAGTAAGAATATTGGATATACACTTGATGCAGTACAATTGGCGCATAAGTATGGCTGCAGAAAATTTCTGGGGGCAGGTTCTCAGGCAGAATACGGATTTCACACAGAAAGAATAACAGAAGAAACATCCATAACACCAGAAGTGTGTTATGGCTATGCAAAGTATGCAGCCGGAAAACTTGCAGAGAAGCTGTGTAACAGACTTGGAATAATCTGCATATGGACAAGGACATTCAGTGTGTATGGACGATACGACAGTGAAAATACAATGATTCCTTATGCTCTTCGCCAGTATAAAAAGGGGGAGCCTGCACGGTTTTCTTCAGGAATACAGATGTGGGATTACCTTTTTGAAGAGGATGCCGGAAAGTATTTTTATTTGTTGGGCGAAAAAGTGGAAAAAGACGTTTTAGTCAATGTGGCTTCCGGAAATGTAAGGCCGTTGAGAGCATATATAGAGGAAATGGCTGAAGCATTGAATGAAATGGGTAGCGGCAGACTGTTTCGCTATGAGTTAGAAAAGGGAAGGGAAGATATTCCATTGAATGGTATTGATCCATGCGTAAGCAAGCTGCGGGAGATAACAGGCTACATACCCCGGATTGGATTCGCGGAAGGAATTAAGAAAATTTTGGAATTTAATTCCTGAAAGGACGAAAGGGAAATATATTTATGAAAAAAATCAGTGTTTGCGTACCCTGTTTTAACGAAGAGAAAAATATTGAAATAGCATATCAACGTATAAAAGATGTTCTGAAGAAAATGTCGGAGTATGATCATGAAATTATTTTTGGGGATAATTCATCTACGGATAATTCAGAGAAAATATTAAAGAAATTAGCAGAGCGAGACCATCAAGTGAAGGTAATTATTAATAACCGTAACTTTGGACCTGAACGTTCCTATAAAAATATCGTGTTTTCCTCTACAGGGGATGTAGTAATCAGTATACCATGTGATATGCAGGAACCGCCCGAAATGATCCCACAATTTATTGAGGAGTGGGAAAAAGGAAATCTGGTAGTATTTGGGCAAAAAACAAAGAGTGAAGAAGGAAAAATCAAGTATAATTGCAGAAAACTATATTATAAAATTATTAAAAAATTTTCCAATATTCCTCAGTATGAGCAGGTGACAGGGTTTGGCTGTATGGACTGTAGTGTGGTAAAGGTTCTGAAAGGTCTGAATGAACCGAATATGAATTTGAGGTATTTAATTGCAGATCTTGGATATCCAGTAAAGCTGATTCCATACACACAGGCTGTCCGGGAAAATGGTAAATCCAGTTATAGTGTAGGAAAATATTTTGATTTTGCAATTTCTTCTCTGGTAGAGACATCTTCTGCACCGCTTCATATTATTACAGTATTTGGGTTTATATGTGCTTTAATAAGCCTGTTTTTTGGGCTTGTTTATTTAATATATAAATTGCTCTATTGGGATACATTTTCTGCCGGGGTGGCACCAGTTCTTATTTCGGTATTTTTCCTTGGGAGCGTTCAGCTAATGTCAATAGGATTTATTGGGGAATATATCGGAGTTATTCTAACAAAGGTAACAAAACGGCCGCTTGTTACAGAAAAGGAAAGAATCAATTTTGAGGAAAAATGACTTAAACTTAAAATTTTGGTTAGTAAAAATATAAAAAAAGGGGGCAGAACCTCTTTCCAGCAGACCAGATGAATCAGGGTTTGGCCGCGGAACGAATATTGCCGAAAAATCATCAGTGAAAACTGAAAACAGTGGGACAATCATTCTGGGCATGACGTGTGTGCCCCAAAACATCAGTTATCCGCAGGATATTAACTTTCTGAATGAAGCAAGGAAAAACCTGAGGGAATAACTGACCAGATCTGCTATCTCCATTCATTCCGCTGTGGATTAATATATCTATCCGTTATTTCTCTGATTTTTTATGTACAAAACATTCCATTACTGTGAGTAAAATCATCATTACAAACAATCCCCACATTTTAATATCCCCTACCACTGGTAATGTTTCATATTTCTGAACCCCAAAAATCGGTAGTGGGAGATTAATTATACAAAAGAGTACAAAATAGATTCCATTTCTAACATCTAGTTTTCTTTCTTCTTTCAAAAACAGAATTAATGCAGGGATCATAAAAATATATGTGTATGCATATATAAATTGTATACCGCAAATCATTGCCAATATCCCAGCATAAAACATTCTGACCCAATTTTTCTTATTTCCTTTTATGCTAATGAATATCATGCCTATTAATGCAATAATAATCGATCCCGCAAAAAATATTTGCTGTGGAAGCGAACGCACACTAAACAATCCTGCTGCAAGTTTTTTTGCCCATTCAACAACACTACTAGTTGCACTTCCAACCTCTCCTGCCGGCAAATATCTTGCAACCAACAAATAAGGAATAATCAATGCCAATATACCATAAAGAATTGTTCGGGCTGCCTCTTTCCATCTTTTCTCATAAAGCAACAGTATACCAAATGCTGCCGGATATAGCTTTAATCCTGCTGATATTGCTAACGCCCAAAATGCTGTTTCTTTCAATATTTTATTTTCAGATTTGTAGTATGCAATAAAATACATTAAAAATAAAAATGATAAAAGAATAATGTTACCTCGTTCTACAGCAAATAGAATACTGTAAGTGCCTATAACTGATGAACCAATCCAAAATGCCATTGGTTCCTCTTTAAACATGCTGGATACAAGTGCGATTATAAAAATCATCATAAGCATTAGAAAAATAATAAACGGGACAAGCGCAGCCTGCTGCATCCGTGGATCCGTTATCGAATTTCTTATAGCTGCATCAAGAGAAATATTATTATGTGAATAAATATGTGCAACTAACAAAAAAAACAGCTTTGCCATAGGTGGATATTGCCCTACAAGCCAATATCCTAATCCATATCCCTTCACTGCTGGAATACAATTAAAAAAATCATTTCCCGTATCCCATATATCACTAAAAAACCACTGTGATAAAGCACTCCCTCCATTTATACAAACATAACCAAAAACAATAAACAAACAAATCAATGTAGCCCATACATACAAAAAAGCATAGGGATACTTCTTTTCTCCAAATAAGTTTTTCATTTCATTTTCTCCTTATAGTAAGAAATAGTTCTGCGTATTCCCTGATCAAAGGTAATTTCTGGTACAAAGTTTGTATCTTTAGTAATATCGTAGATGCTGACACACGAACTAAACGTCTTATCCGAAAGAGATGGTATCTCTCCAATCCCTAACTCCAGATCGGGATTAATAATGTCTCTAATCTGCTCGATATAATCTTTAAGTGGCTTAAATATACCGCTTCCGATGCCATATGTCTTATTCGCTTTCCCTTTTTCTCCGATCAGGTAAAGTGCTCTTGCAACCTCTTTCACATATAAAAAATCCCACATTTGCAATAAGTGCCCATATTGTGGCCTCTGTCCCTTTAAAAGCGAAATGATTGTATAAGTTATAATATTATCTTCCCGCCGCCCTTCTCCAAAAGTACTTGGAATAACTGCCCAATTAAAGGGAATCTGCAAGTTCCTAGCCATTGTTTCTAACATATAATGCGCAGCAGTCTTGGCCGCACCATACATATCATTTGGCGTTTGCCTGCCATTGACATCCATAATGTTTTCTGAAAAAGCATACTCCGCCACTGTGCCAGTACCAATAAATCTTTTGGCCTCCAAATCGTATGCCAATTTTAACATTTCCAACGAAAACCTTATATTGTTTAACTGTAAATTACTTTCGTTCTTCAGCTTTGTTGATACACCTTCCCATGCTAAATGGTAAAATACATCTGTTTCCTTATTAGTCTTACACAATTTTCGATATTCTTCTGAATTGTATGCCACTATTTTTACCATGGAATGCATAGGCAAATCTTTCATTGCTTTATCAGGATTACGGACTAAAACAGTTACCTCTGTTTCTTCGCGTATCAGTTTATCTATTAGCCAACTTCCAATAAAACCGGTTCCACCTGTTATCACAACCCTTTTCATCTCTTATTCTCCAATCGTAATTGTCCTTCTCATGTTAATTCGCTTCTCTTCAACTACAATTGGATGTTGCATAGACCTAATATTAATGTTTAGTATATATTCTCCCAAAAATCCCAAAAAGAAGATTTGCATACCACCCACAAAAAATATTCCTATTATAATTGCCGCAATTCCCACATCATAATAATTCCAATTGACCAGTTTCATGATCAACGTGACAATAGCTATGACAACACATATGCCCTCCATAATTATTCCCATAAAAGTAGCCATCCTCATTGCAGCCTTAGAAGAGGAGGTGATGCCCAGCATCGCCACATCATAATATTTCATAAAACTAAAACTTGATTTTCCTTCTTTTCTTTCCTCCTGTGTATATTCTACTTCCGTCCGCTTATAACCATACTCAGCCACAAGCCCTCGAAGGTACGGCATTGAATCCTTCATGCTGCGTAACAAATTTACAAAGGAAGCATCATACAATCCAAAGCCATCAAACTGTTTAATATGCTCTATTTCTGATATTTTAGACAGCATTCTATAATACATTTCACGGATAGAATACATTATTGTATTTTCTTTGCTGTTGGATTTGATGCCTATAACAATCTTATAACCCTTTTCCCACTTCTCTACAAATTGTGGAATTACTTCTGGTGGATCCTGCATATCCGCATATAATAAAATAGCACAATCCCCTTCTGCCTGAGACAATCCATAGAATGAAGACCTTGAAAAGCCATAATTTGTTGCATTAAAAATAGCCTGTACTTTGCCATCTTCTGAGCATAGACGTTTTATAATCGCTCTGGAACTATCAATTGACGCATTGTCTATAAAGAGTATTTGCATTTGATATTCTAAGAGCTTTGTTTCAAATATTTCTCTAACTCTTTTATAAATACTGCATATGTTTTTTTCCTCATTATAAGTCGGAATTACAATTGTTATAATTTTTCGGTCTTTACTATCGGAAGCTTTTCCCCCCGAAAATTTATTCTCATTTCTTGTATCCATATGCCATCTTCCTCCAATAAGATTGTTTCGCTGTTATTTGTTAATTTCCGCAAAGTCAGCGGGGCAAGTACTTCTTTCATCCTCCTCAAAATTGACCCGCTCTTTTTCCGTAACAAGCGGCCGCTTCGTCACCCGAGTTAAAATAACTCCTATATATTCCCCTATAAATCCTATGGACATAAGCTGAACACTGCTGAGAAAAAATACGGAAATAAGTACCGGCGCAACCCCCGCCGAAAATGTATCCCAGTAAATTAATTTATATATTAAATAAATAACGCCAAATACAAGACTGATAACAGCACAAAAAAATCCGAAGATGGTGATCATATGCAGAGGCACCGAAGATGTCTCCACCAGAGAAGAAATTGCAAAATCAAAATATTTTCCTACACTGTAGCTGGATTTACCGTTTTCCCGGACGGCCTGCGTATACGGAATCAGCTTTACCGGATATCCAAGATCCGCAATTAAATATCTTAATGGCATATTTCGTTCGTTCAGACCTTTTAAACTCTTTATCACACACTGGTCTATACATCCAAACCCTGTCACCTGTTCATACTGAGGAGTATCGGAAAATTTTTTGATTATCTTATAATAAAGCTTTCTGCAG
The DNA here is from genome assembly GCA_910573755.1 of Lachnospiraceae bacterium. Lineage (GTDB taxonomy): Bacteria > Bacillota > Clostridia > Lachnospirales > Lachnospiraceae > 1XD8-76. The sequence continues at coordinate 7,494 of CAJTBO010000047.1, forward strand.
TTATATTTAATCTTTCCTTCTGCACTCTTTATTTTCTGACCAAACACTACCAGGTTTCCCTTTTCCCATTCCTCAATAAATTGAGGAATCATTTCCGGCGGTTCCTGCATATCGCACGGTATACTGATTACTACATCCCCCGCAGAGGAAAACATGATATTCTTACTGGAACGCTCAGGTCCGAAATTGCGGTTATTAATAATTACCTTCACCCGATGATCTTTTTCAGCTAACCCCTTTAACAATTTCCCCGAATTATCTGTGGAACAATTATCTCCAAAAATAATCTCATAATCATATTTTGGCATCTTCTCCAATACGTCTTTTATGCGTTGGTATGCCGTCTCAATATTCTTCTCTTCGTTATAACAGGGTACGCAAACACTGATTTTTTTCATAGATATATTTCCCTTTCGTCCTTTCGGGAATTAAATTCCAAGATTTTCTTAATTCCTTCCGCGAATCCAATCCGGGGTATGTAACCTGTTATCTCCCGCAACTTTCTTACGCATGGATCAATACCATTCAATGGAATATCTTCCCCTTCCCTTTCTAACTCATACAAGAACAGCCTGCCGCTGCCTATTTTATTCAATGCTTCGGCCATTTCTTCTATATATGCCCTCAACGGCTTTACATTTCCGGAAGCCACATTGACTAAAACATTTTTTTCCGCTTTTTCACCCAACAAATAAAAATACTTTCCGGCATCCTCTTCAAAAAGATAATCCCACATCTGCATTCCTGATGAAAACTGTGCGACGTCCCCCTTTTTATACTGCCGAAGAGCATAAGGAATCATTGTATTTTCACTGTCATACCGCCCATACACGCTGAATGTCCTTGTCCATATGCAGATTATTCCAAGCCTGTTGCACAGTTTCTCTGCAAGTTTTCCGGCTGCATACTTTGCATAACCATAACACACTCCCGGTGTTATGGGGGTTTCTTCCGTTATTCTTTCCGTGTGGAATCCGTATTCTGCCTGAGAACCTGCCCCCAGGAATTTTCTGCAGCCATACTTATGCGCCAATTGTACTGCATCAAGTGTATATCCAATATTCTTACTCTGCAAAACCGGGTCATCCCTGGTCGTTCTGTCCGTAAACCCCCAGCCAAAATGAAAGAATACGTCGTAATCATCTTCCGGTAAATTCACTTTGCTGAGATCACTGAGATCACATTCTATTAACATTAAAAGTTCCGATTTCGGCAGATAACTTTTCCGACGGCTGTTTGCTCTGGTTAATGCTATAACTCTGACACCCTTTTCAATGCATACTTGTATTGTCGCAATTCCCAGCATTGAAGTTGCGCCTGTTACTATTACAGCATTCATCTAGTAGCCTCCATTCTCGTTAAACTATTATTGAATCTCTAAGGAATAGTATATAAATCTGTGTCTTTACTAAACATACTCTTCATCACTTCAACGTCTCCCCGCCATCTGCTACAATAACACTCCCCGTCATAAAAGAGGAATCCTCCGAAACAAGGAAAAGCGCCACCTTCGCTATCTCTTCAGGCTTCGCCATGCGGTCAAGCAGATTACAGCCTTTAAATCTGCTGAAGTCCCGATTTGTAAAAAGATTTGTCTCCGTCATTCCGGGGCACAGACAATTCACCCTCACATCAGGCGCATAATTCTTTGCCAGATACTGCGTAAACTGAATCAGTGCCGCCTTTGATGTCGCATACATATAACTTTTTGCCCCTTTAATATAACGCTGCAATCCGTTAATAGATGCGTTATTCAATATAACACCTTTCCTGTCAATTAGTTCATCTATAAACTCCTGACATATATATAACACTGATTTCAGATTTGCCTGATAGACAGCATCCCAGTCTTCATCCGTGATTTCTTTCAAGCCGCCCGTGCGCAGTATTCCTGCACTGTTCATCAAAATATCTACATATCCAAATTCTTTATGGATTTTCTTATGCGCCTCTGTTATTTGCTCTCTATCTGTAACATCACAGGGCAGGAATGATACATTCAGACCTTTTTCTCTGCATGCACTTTCAAATTCTTTTCCTCTCTTTTCATTTCTTGCAACCGCAATTACTGCCGCCCCTTCTTCCGCAAAAAGTCTGGCGCTGGCTCCTCCGATTCCGGAAGTGCCGCCGGTAACCAATGCAACTTTCCCCTCTAACTTCAAGCGCCCACCCCCTATTCCACCAAATCAATATACATATTCCTCTTCAGCTCTTCCCTCGGCAGAAACGGGGCCATATCCTCCAGGGGCGGTGATACCAGCGTCCCGTCCTCCAGTTTCCTCGTGGCCGATTTAGGTTCAAATATCTGTGTCGTGGAACAAACCACCTCACACAAAAAGAAAGATTCCGCCGTCAGGACATTCTCTGTCTTTTCCTCTATCCCGGCATTATCACTTATCCTGCAGTAGGGTATGCCGTAAGCCCCGGCCAGCTTTTCAAAGTCGGGAAATCCCAGATCCCCGCTTTCCGGGCCGACCCCGACCAGCCCGTTATGGAACACATTATTCTGGGTCTGCCGTATCTGATGATATCCGCCGTTATTGATCACAAAAATCTTCACGGGAAGCTTATTGGTCACGATCGTCTGTAATTCCTGGATGTTCATCTGAATGCTTCCGTCGCCTGCAATGCAGACCACATCCTTCCCGCCGGAAGCTGCACAGGCTCCGATGGCCGCCGGGAGGTCATACCCCATAGAGGAGAGCCCGCAGTTCATGATGAACCGCTGTCCTTTTTTGATATAATAGGTCTGGCTTCCCACTACGCTCGCAGACCCGTTGGCCACTACCGTAACAGCGTTTTCGGGAAGTTTTCTGCTCAGCCTGTCAATAAACGCATAGATATTTACCGCTCCCTTATCCTCGTAATGTTTCTTTTGAATAACAGGATAATCCTCTTTCCATTTCCTGCACTGTACAGACCATTCTGCATAACGTGTCTTACTGTCAGGCGAAACCGTCTCTAAAAGTGCCTGCATAAATTCGCCGGCGTCTGCACAGACCGGCAAATCAACTCTTATCGTAGGTTTTTTTAATTCCTCAGCATCTATATCAACATCCACCACATAGGCCTCTCTTGCCCATGTCCTTACATCATATCCGACCTGATATATATTGAGCCTGGAACCGATACACAGCAGGAAATCGCTGTTTTGCACGGCAAAATTCCCGGCCCGGTCCCCCATTGTACCGCCTCTTCCCGCATAATACTCATTTTCTGTTTCCATCAGATCTATGCTGTCCCAGCAGGTTACGACGGGAATCCCTGTCTTACCCACAAGCTTCCTGAATATATCTGTTGCGCCTGAAATACGTATTCCATTTCCGGCATAGATTACGGGCCTCTTCGCACTTCTGATCTTCTCCGCGACTTTCCTGACAGCCGCATCCGGCCCGCCGCCGTTAAAAATGCTTTTATCTGCTTCCGCCGTGTATCCTTCCAATTCATCCGTCTCGATATACGCCCCCTGAATATCCAGCGGAATATCCAGCCAGCAGGGCCCGGGCCTCCCGGATACTGCAATGTCAAATGCTTTTTCCAGACAATACCGGATCTTCCCCGCATCCATGACCATCTCCGCGTACTTTGTCATATTCCCCAGTGCAGAGACAATGTCAAACTCCTGGTTTCCAAGTGTCCGCAGTTTTAAACCGCTGCTCCGGACTGTTATCCCCGTTTTGGCCTGTCCCGATAAAACGATCATCGGTACGGAGTCCATATAGGCGCCGGCCACGCCGTTCAGCGTATTGATGGCGCCGGGACCGCTGGTCACACAGACCGCCGCCATTTTATTATCTATCCTGAAATATGCTTCCGCCGCGATGGAAGAAGCCTGCTCATGATGATTATAAATACAATGCAGCTTCGGATGATGTCCAAAAGAGTCATTCAGATGCATTGCGCCGCCGCCGACTACGGTGAAAATTTCTGTAATGCTGCGCCTGACCAGAAAATCCGCTATATAGTCTGATACTTTCACCCTCATACTTTTTCTCCGTAAAGTTTTACAAAATAATTTATTGCCGACTGGATCTCATTTTGCGTAATATCGTGCATTACTGAGAGTTCCCCATGGTCACCATATGATGTAATAAGCACTGCCGTCAGGGAGTCGCTCTCCTGTTTTTTGTCCTTGCGTATTGCCCTCATATATTCATCAATCGATCTGTTCAGCAGCGGCAGCTCTATATCAATAACCTGAAGCAGGACTTTTTCACTGCGCTTTATGATATCCTGTGACAGATATTCCCTCTCCCCTGAGATATGGTTCGCCATGATCATTCCGATCGCCACCGCCGTTCCGTGAGGGATGACATAATCGGTCACTGCTTCTATGGCGTGTCCGAAGGTATGCGCAAAATTCAGTTTTATCCTTTCGCCTCTGTCAAATTCATCAGCCTCGATAAAGCGCCTTTTGTAAGCCAGACTCGAAGCCACAAATCTGTCTATTGTTTCCGGGGCGCGGTCCAGCAGTTTCCCGATACTGCCCTCCATATTTTCAAGGCCGTCTATTCCTGCCATAATATTAAACTTTATCACTTCGCCGAGCCCGCTCTTATAATCCCTGTCCGTGAGCGTTCGAAACATTGTTGTATAAACATGTATGGCTTCCGGCGGGTAAAAAGTGCCCAGCAGATTTTTAAATTTCTTATAATTCAGGGATGTTTTGCCGCCGATACAACTGTCACATGCCGCCAGCAGGGTAGTGGGCACAAAAATCCAGCGGATCCCTCTGTACATGACATTGGCGACAAACCCCGTAATATCCTGTATGATCCCCCCGCCGACAGATATCAGTGTCGCGTTTCTCTTTGCCGGTATTTCTGTGATCTTCTCACAGATGGTAAGAGCCGTTTCGATCACTTTGTTTTCTTCCGTGGCTTCCAGTAAATATAACTGTTCTTCCGGTATTTCAGAAAACAATTCTCTGTACAGGTCAAATACCTTCCGGTCTATCACATAAAATGTGTTTGACATCTCACGCAGTTTAACAAAAAAGGTTTCATCTTTTTCGATTGTTACTTCGTATTCCTTCAGGCTGGATTGGATTTTCATCATTCTCCCCATTTCTGTTGAATGTATTTATGGTTAACGCTCCTTACGATCAGTTAAGAATTATCAGCACTGCCGTTTCAGCTAATAGGCGGCACTGTAAATATCTTCCACATCACAGTAATGGGAGTACGTCACAAATGTCACTTCCATTCCTTTATGCTCATCCGCCAGCACCTCCCGGATATGGCGGTTTAAGAACTCCGCGGCGCCTTTCACAAAATCATACTCCATCGCAGGAACCGCATAATTGTCTTCTTTATTGGAATATCCATCAAATCCCGCGGCGCTTGCCTTTGTTATGCCGGCCCTTTTCAGCACCTTTAGAAGCATCAGAAATGAATTGTCCACAAACTGTTCTTTCAGCTCCAGCAGCGGAGCCCTCATCACCACATAGTCAAATTTTCCATTGCGGCATTCCACACCGGATGCAGCGATGGTCTTCAGGTCGGGATACTTGTACAGGTCGCCCGCCATCTGCTTATATCTGCTGCTTTTTGTAAGGAAAACATAGTCCGTCGGTATATTTCCCGGAAGAAAGTTCACCGAAATAACAAGCGGTGTATGCTTTTTGATATATTTCAGTACTTTTTCCTCCTGAAGCCTTATATTTTTTCCGGGACCGATCAACAGCAGATCCCTTTTCTTCAGCGCTGCCCCCAATTCCCTGTACACCTGTTCATCGTTATATTTTTCAGAAATATAGTCCTGATATAACTGTTCCGCCAGCTCTTTATCATACAGAAGCTTCTTTTCTTCCGGCTCAATGCGGGATAAAAGCTCATCCAGACCCGATGGCGACAGATTCCCCTTCTTTTGATAATAGTTCAGATAATTGGGATGACATTTATTTGAGGCACACATATAAAAAAATGCATTATAGCCCCAGGAAAATTTCTTCTGAGCCGGTTTGACGCTTTCTTCAATTGCCTCAAGCATGGATTTTATACTGTAATCCGCATTATATTTCACGTTCATCTTTCTGGCCAGAAGTTCCAATGGTGCATTTCCGGCGCTTTTCCCCATACCGTACAGCGTTCCATCCACCAGAATATCCCTGGCGGTCGGTTTCTCTAAAAACGCCTGTGCATTGGCATAAGCCATCTGGAAATTATTATGGGCATGAAAGCCAATCTGGATATGCGGTTTTACTTCCCTGTCCAGAATCTCATAATAATGCAGCAATAACTCCGGTTCCAACAGTCCGTAAGTATCTACCATAGAAACCGCATAAGGTTCCACTTCATTGACAAGACGGACCAGTTCCACCAGCTCCTCATCACTGTAAGATGTAATAGACACCAACTGTGAAAACACTTTATAGCCCAGGCCCTTTACCCGGGCACAGAACGCCATCGCTTCATGCATTTTCTGTTTTTTGAAGATCACCCGGATCCCGTCAAGAAATGAACTTTCACAGGGCTCTATATTTTCAAGCGCGCATGTCCCGTAATCTATCATCCCCACCACCATATGGGGACGTTTTTTTATGCACCCCCATATATTGGCAATGGATTTTGTATCCGGGAATATACTGCGGTTGTGGTCATAAGGCCTTCTGTCATCTATAAACCCTACTTCCACAATATCTACCCCGGCATCTGTCAGCCTTTCAAACACACTGATCAGATTATCGTGGCCAAACTCCCAGTCATTCAGATATCCCCCGTCGCGCAGCGTACAGTCAAGCAAATACTTCTTTCCCATCAGATATCCCTCTGTTTTTGGCTTACCGCCCGGATAATGATCTCCGCCATATAGTCGATCATCTCATCCGTCATCCCCGGATAAACGCCTACCCAGAAACTGTTGTTCATGATATAATCCGTCATCTCAAGACTTCCGGCAACACGATAAGCCCCCGTCCCGCGTATCTGGTCAAAACACGGGTGCTTTATCAGATTTCCGCTGAACAGAAGCCTTGTCTGCACGTTATGGTTTTCGATATAACCAGTCACATCGTTGCGCCTTAATCCGCTTTCCGGACGTATACTGATCAGAAAGCCAAACCAGGACGGCCTGCTGTTTTCCGCCGCCTCCGGCAGGATGATCTTATCGTTTACACATTCCAGCGCTTTATAGAGCCTGTCATGGTTATGCCTCCTCCGTTCGATAAAGGAGGGGAATTTTTTCAGCTGCTCACATCCTACAGCTGCCTGCATGTCCGTCACTTTCAGGTTATAGCCCAGATGACTGTAGACATATTTATGGTCATATCCCTGCGGCAGCTCCCCGTACTGCCCGTCAAAACGATGTCCGCAGAAATTATCATGCCCCGAAGGACAGATACAGTCACGCCCCCAGTCGCGGTAAGACAAAATCAGCCGGTGGAGCAGAGGATCATTTGTATAAACGCATCCCCCTTCTCCCATGGTCATATGGTGGGGCGGATAGAAACTGGATGTGCCGATATCGCCCCAGGTGCCCGTGAAACGGGTCTCCCCGTCTATCGTGTACTCCGTCCCCAGTGCGTCGCAGTTATCCTCCACCAGCCAGAGCTGATGCTTATCACAGAATTTTTTCACGGCGGCCAGGTCAAAAGGATTCCCCAATGTGTGGGCGATCATAACCGCCTTTGTCTTTTCTGACAAAGCCTCCTCCAGCAAATCCACGTTTATATTGTACTGCGGGACAGTCACGTCCACGAAAACCGGGACCGCGCCGTACTGGATGACCGGTGCGACTGTAGTCGGGAACCCGCAGGCAACCGTTATCACCTCGTCGCCGCGGCGGATCCGGCGTTCCCCCAGCTCCGGCGCTGTCAGTGCCATAAAAGCGACCAGGTTCGCTGAAGACCCGCTGTTTACCAGATGGGCATATCTCACGCCGATCCAGTTTGCAAACTCCCTCTCAAACTCTTCCGAAAAACGCCCTGTAGTCAGCCAGAAATCCAGCATCGCATCCGTCAGGGCACACATCTCTTTTTCATCAAATACCCTCGCCGCATAATTAATGCGGCCGCCGGGCCGGAATGGTTCTTTTTTTTCTTTGTATTTATGATAGTATTCTGTTACCAGCCCTTTGATCTGTTTCCGGGCCTCTGTCTCGTTCTTCCAATCTGCCATCTGCTATTTCTCCTTATAATCCACGGCGTCTGTGCCGCCGCCACTCAATATAAAGCACTGCCTGACACTTATTTTTACTGCCACTTTTTCCATGGGGCATTACCTCTGGCCCACAGTTTTTCCAGCTTGTTCTTTTCCAGCAGCGTATCCATGCACTGCCAGAACCCGTCATGCCGGTAACTCATAAGCTCCCCTGCCGCCGCAAGCCTGTCCATCGGTTCCGCCTCCAGGATCGTTGCATCGTCCTGAAGGTACTCAAAAATATCCGGCTCAAATACCATATATCCGGCGTTGATCGGTATCCCGTCATTGCTTTTCTTTTCGCGGAAAGCCCTCACTGCGCCAACCTCTGAAATATCCAGAACACCTTTTTCCTGCTTCTGGACTACAGAGGTAAGCGTTGCGGTCTTTTTATGTTCCCTGTGGAAAGCGAGCAGGTCCCTGATATCTACATCACACACCCCGTCGCCGTAAGTCATCATAAAGGTTTCGCCTTTTACATACGGTTCGATCCGCTTTATCCTGCCCCCCGTCATGGTATTTCTCCCGGTGTCTACGACTGTCACCTTCCAGGGTTCCGCCACGCCTTTATGAATGGTCATCTTCCCGCCGTTTTCGTAATCGAAGGTCACATCATTTGTATAAAGGAAATAATCGGCAAACCATTCCTTTATATATTCCTGCTTATACCCGGCACATATGATAAACTCATGAAAACCGTAATAGGAATACTCCTTCATGATATGCCACAAAACCGGTCTCCCGCCGATCTCGATCATGGGTTTCGGTTTAAATTCGCTTTCCTCCGAAATACGGGTTCCGGCTCCGCCTGCCAAAAGTACTACTTTCATCTCATATACCTTTTTCTAATGTATTTATTCAGGGATAATATACAATTATCCGTTGTTCGGGATTTAAAGGGATGCTCTCTTTGTAGGGGTGTCTTTAT
>CAJTBO010000048.1 GCA_910573755.1 Lachnospiraceae bacterium
TCAAACTGTTTACTCATGGAAAATCTCCTCCTGTATCCGTTTCTATTATACGGATATTTCTGAAACTTGCCATGTTTAACTTGTACTATTTATATTCTAACACCAAACTCTGCCATCTGCTACTCCTTCTGACCGATAATGATCCATTTTCCCTTCCTGCTGGAGCCTTGCCGCTCAATCAGGCCTCGCTTTTGTAAATCAGCCATCAACCGCTTTACGGTGACGATGGACACCTGCAATTTTTCTTTCAGCTCAGCCTGCGTGATGGACGGATTCTCCCGGATCAGGTTCAGGACTTTGGTATCATTTTCGCAAATGGTATCATTGGTATCACGTTTGGTATCATCGGTATGAGACCAATCTTTTTCCGGGAGCTGCCGGTACATATTTACCCGGAAATCCCCGTCAAAATCAATAAACTCAGGTTCGGGTAAGCCATACTCGTTGCACTCACGGAGGATCCGGGGAATGCCGCTGCCCCATTTTTCAATGATCTTCATGTAGGCAAAGGCAGAGGCAGAGGCAATGGCACGGTTCCGGGGCTTGGAATAGCCTTCCTTCATCTTCTTGATGGAAACGCCGTTCAACAGCATACCGGGGGAAGTGACCTCCAAACGGTCATCAAAGAGCGCCACTTGAATGTTACCCGGCTCCAGATATGACCGGTGTGCCACAGAATTTGCGATCATCTCCCGCACACTGGCAGCTCGTACCTGTCCTGCCGGTACATACCCTGTATCCGCATCCCACGATTGATCTTCTCCAGCACATACTGGAAGGCAGCTTCCATCTGATCTTGGATGGAGCCTTCAAATTCCCGCCGGTCTACGAAATACGCCCGGTCTTTTCCTTTGAAAACAGCGCACTGGATGACCGGCTGAAACCTTGCCTGCCCGGTGAGCAGGGCATAGGCATTGCCAGGAACCACTGCTCTATCTTTTTCAGCCAAAACGCCCCAAGAAATCAACACATTCTGCGTCACGTCCTTAACTTTCAGCTTCTCGCCCTCGGTCAGAGTATTGCGGATCGCCGTAGCCTTCATTTTAGCACAGAGGCGTTCAATATCCTCCGGTGTTATTGTCAGTTCTTCGCAAATCTCGCAGTCATAATAGCGGTTCTGGCCTTCCAGAATCAGCTCTTTCAACATGTAATCGGCCACCGGCCTTGTGGTTCCAGCCGACCGGACATACGTACCACTGACCATTCCCTTGGACTTGATATAGTATGGCCGCATCTTGCCGGGGAATATCTCTACCACGATGACGGTCTTATCCTCCACGGTCTGCAAGGTTATATCCGGAAGAATGGTCGGTTCACAGCTATCCGAGATTGCATTGGTAATGGCATCAATTGTCTGGAAGATACTGTCCGTATCCATGCCCACCACTTCCAGCGTCTTATCATCCACGCCAAAAATGATTTTGCCGCCACGGCCATTGGCATAGGCCACCACTGTCTTCATGTATTTTGCGCTGTCCTTCGGAACAGCGACTTTATATTCCACATTGACGGACTCGCCAGAAAACAGCATATCTTTTTCCATTGTCATCCCTCCAAACGCCTTAATAATAGTTTGCCCTTATCTTTCACCGCAACAATGATAAATTATTCATCGTCTTCTTCGCAATCCTGCCCTAAATCCACATCATCAGGAACGCTCAAATCTCTCATATCGCAATCGTCCGAAATTAACTGCAAGAATCCAAAACCCAAAGAGGTTATTTTATAGCGATCCGTTGTAGATAACTTCTTGAGCTTCGGAATTTTAACACCTTTTGGCTTTCTTGAATTTGCATCCTTATATGCCTTCTGCAAGTATTCTATAATTGCTTCTTGATTCTTGTCAGATAGCTCTTGGTTGTTACTTCTCAGCAATCCCAAACGAACCAGCTTTTCTTCTACATGCCTCAGCTGGTCATAATCGAAGTCTGAATTAAATGGTGTTATTGGCTCCACCATCTCACTTCTACGCCAATCATAATTCTGCAATACTCGAATATCAACTTCGGTAAGCTGTGCGAGTGTTTTGAAAAACATTAGCGCCATATCAATATTGGCATCTTCCGTTTTCAATAAATTGGTGTACCCGCTTACATTACATTTAACCTTATCGGGCTGAATTTCATCAACAATGTTATCCAGTAGCATCTCGCTTGATTGTTTCAGAAAATGCCTGCCATTTTCGGTTTCCTCTAATGCTGAAATACGTGCGCTTAACATCTGATCGTTTTCCACCAACTGTTGCAGCATGATGGATACATTTCTTTCCAAACGATTTTGCTTGTATGAAAGGCGAACATTATTGAATCTTGGAAAAATTGCGCCCACTAATTCGCCTGCTATTGTTGCAACAGCTTCGGACACAATAGTTTCACCATACGTTTTTACAATCTCAGGCAAAAGCGTAGATAAAGTAGCATCTATGGCCTCGTCACCAGTTGCTTTCACCAAATCCAATACCTTTTTTGAACCCATCTTTCTACCTCATATCTTTGCCAATACCGGGTATTTTACGCCGTCCACAGTCTGGACTTTCTCTTAGTTGACTTTCACACCATCGTCCAGATCAATGGAGATACGGGCAAGAGCAATATGGGCAATGCGTTCATCGTACTCTTTGCACTCTTTCAACTGCTTTTGCAACTTCTCCCGGCGCTTGGTGGCCTGCGTCACTTCACGGGTGACCTTGCTATTGTCGATGATGTCCTGCATCCGGGCGATCTTGTTATCGTAGACACGCTCCATGCGGTGCAGGTAATCAATACGCAGGTTGCCAATGGTGTTCTCGTCATAGCGGTGCATATAGACAAGCGCCTTGAAGCCGTCCTGCTTACCGCTGTCAAAGAGCCAGTAAATCGGACGCTTGCCGGAACCGGTAACGGAATAAGTCTGGCAATGATCCTTGAAGAAGTCATTCAGGAAGTAATTGCGAATGATCTCCCGGCTGGTATTGCCCTTGCCCGCCAGTGCTTTGGCAATAAAGTCCAGATTGTCCTCCAGCGTGTCCTCGCCGTAGACCTTTTTCAACCATGCACAGAACAACCCTACAATATCATCCGGGAAGTATTCTTCATCGGTGATAGGGAGAATGTTATCCTTGTCTGGAATAAAGCTGCTGTATTTGCTGTCATCCCACTCTCCACCCGCAAAGGCAAGGCCATCCACATCCAGCGAATAGCGGCCAAACATACAGCCCACGGAGCAGGAAATCAGGCTGCGGATGTCACGGCCAAGGTCTGCCTTGCGGACGGTCACATCCTTGTCCCCCACCTCGGGCGTCAGCTCGTTCTGCAAGCCGTAGATGTCGATAAAAATGCGGTTCAGCTCTTCTTCGTTGGCTTTGAGCTGGTTGAACCGGTCATTGCAGGCGGTTTCCCAATTTCTATATGCCGACTCGACAGTGTAACTCCATTTTGTCGTGCCTTCATCATCACAGCAAAGTAGGCCAGCTGGAAAGCCCGGTCATCAATGTCCAGACCGTACAAATTGTTCTCCAAGATGCTCTTTGCGATCTCCCGCTGGGTGTATCCGGCGGCCTCATAAATTTGCATCAGCACATCAAAGGCGTACACCAAAATATGACCGCTGCCCATACAAGGGTCGGTTGCCGTCATATAAATGATACAATTACACGAACCTCTGAAATTTGCACCAAAGAACAGGCTTTGGTGCATTTTGGTGCATATCCGCGAACCAGCCCCGCAAAACCGCATGAAACCTTGCCAAACGGCTTTGATTACAATCCGAATTTCTCCCTATACTTCTGCGGATCAGCCATATACTCTTTATATTTTTCACGCAGGCAATTTCCGCACGGACATTATCCTGCGGCAAGAGCGATTTTCTCATCGGCAAAGAACACCCTGCTTTTTTCATAGTTCCCCGGAAATCTCCTGATGATGGATAGGGCAGAAGGGCAGTCTAATCGCCTGTAAATTTTCAGTTTGCTATTCCCTCCAAACGTCCCCAGAGTCTCGGAGAGATATTCTTTTCCGTCCGCTCCAAGCAGTTTATACATTTTCATCTGAAACCTCCGTATCCACAAATAATGGCTGCATTCATTCTGTCAAAACTGGATAACTACCGGCTCATGCGTGAATGCGCTGATGGTGGCTTTGGCGTTTCTGAAATAGAACACCTGCGTGTTTCCGTCATCTGCCGCATACATCTTCTGCAGGGAAGGGTAAGCGTCCAGCATGGACCGCCTTGCTTCCACCCGGTCATCCTCGATCAGTTCTCCTGCAATGCGAATCCATTCGCCGTCTTTGAAGGCGCAGATCTCAGCTTTTGCATTTGCCATCAGCTGTTTCGACACGTCCTTGACCTTGCCTGTCTGTATGTAGAGCCTGCCCTCAAATATATGCGCCGTGCCAAACGGACGCACCCTCGGCTGGTCTCCCTCCACGGTCGCCAGATAGTAGACTTCTGCGTCTTTCAAAAATTTTACTATTCGTTCCATTTGATTTACCTCCTAAGTTATGATTCCGTTTTGCTTTCCATTTCTGTAGATTCAAGAGATTTTAATGTCTGACCGTCCTCAGTCCTCCAACTGGTCAGACCGTTCGCACTTTTTCCAATGACAAACATTGCCGCATAAGATGGGCTTGTAAACAGCATATCTTCCTGCAATATTCCTTTTTCATCAATAGGTGCATTTTTCCTGCGTTCCTTGATAACAGCGGGAATAGTGTCGTCATCCACTAAAGAAAGATGTCCACCTCTTAGGACAACAAAGCCCTCCGCAGTTTGTATGCCGCTTGCCTCTACCTTTCCTACATTCTTAATTGTCCTCTCAAGATGAAGCCTGACATCAGTATCTGATATAATAATAGCGCCGTCTTTCTTTTTTTCACTCCTTTGGCTGATTGGTTCAAATAGTCTGTGACCGAGAGTACCCATGATTACCTTTGCATAATCTATGAATTCCTCCATCTCGCTCTCTTTTTCCTCAGTAATATTTCCCGGAGTCGGATCATTGCCATTCTTGACCTCATATCGATTTGCTTCTAATGCAAGATTACAGAAGCGATTCTCAAGATAACTGATTTCCGTGGGACCAAATGAATTGTTTGATGTCGTAAAAACAACCGCCTCAGTCCAATAGTCCTTGTCCGGATTCCGTTTATGTTCCTGCAGACGATTGAGAATGCCTTCGCCGTTTTTCCTTGCTCCGGCTTGCCCAATATAAACAACACCTTTCCCCGTCTCATCGGACGCGCCAAACAAAAAGTAAACCCCGCTCTGTTTCAAATCGTCACGTTCCTTACACTTATCCAATTCGATTCTCGGAATCTTATATGCAACTCCAGTCCAGTTTGCCAAAGTGCATTTTATTCTTCCTCCGGCATCGCCATCCATCAAAAACAAATTGATACTTTTCCCCCGTGCTGCCATATAACCGCCTCCATAAATTTCCCGCAATCCAATTACGCAGATTAATGACTAATTATAACCCGGATTTGTGAATATTTCCATATCTTAACGAAAAAAAGACACCCAGCCGCAGCCGAGTGTCCCAAATTCCCTTATGCCTGTATCTCCGAGCCGTCCCGGAAAGTGACCATGATCTCCTTTTTCCTGCTAACCGTCACGAAGTCCACCATGCAGCCCCAGAGCCGCTCGTCAAATTCCGCAATGGAGCCGTCCTGCTTTTTCAGCATCCTGATAAAGTCCGCCAGCCTTTCGCTCTGCGCTTCCTTGGCGGAGATGGTGGCTGTCACCTTACCGTACCGTGCCTTTGCCGTTTCGTACCTCTGAACCAGTCCATCGTATCGTTTCTGGTACTCATCCTGATTCTGTGCGATGCGGGCGTTTTCTGCTACGATGCTCTGCGTCATCTCCACCAGTACCGACATCTCACCCTCCAGCTTCTGCTTTTCTTCCCGCAGGGAGTCGGTGTCGCAGAGCGTCCTGCGGATAATCTTCGCATTGGCGGTAATTTCTTTTTTCTCGGTCACCAGCTGATTGTAAGCCGACACGAACGCCGCCTTAACCTCATCCTCCGTGACGTGGGTGGCCCGCATTTCTCGCCATTGTACTTGCGATTGCAGCGGTAGATGACCTTGCGGTACCGGTCTGTGGAATGCCAGACCTTCGAGCCGAACCACCCGCCGCAGTCGGCGCATTTTATCTTGTTGGAGAAAATGCTCACGCCACTATAGCGTGTGCTGCCTTTGCTTCGTCTCGCAAGCTCCGTCTGCACCATATCGAATACAGCGGGACCGATTATGGCTTCGTGGTTTCCTTCCACATAGTACTGTGGCACCTCACCCTCATTCTTCAGCATGTTGTAGAGAACCTTATTAAAGACCTCCGGCGCTTGCAATAAAGGATAACATTTGCCAATGCCGGTCAGGAACACCACTGCATTCTCTGGGGCATGCTCAGCAATGTAGCTCACAATCAGGTTGTCCTTGTCCGTGATTTTCAGAGTACGCTGCACAGCAGCTGCCACACGGGCAAATCCCTTTTGCTATTCAAAGTCCTCGCATTTCTTGATGAAATTTTTGCTCTCCAGATGATCCATGATCAGGTCATACAGATCAAAGACCACCAACTCAAATCCATCACTGCCCTTGGAGTTTTTATTCTTCATATAAGCAATCCGCTCACGGACATCCAGCTCCCGCTCCGGCGGATAATCAAATACCCAGTAATTCACTTCATTGGCCTTGCCCTTGTTCTGGCGGAGTGACGGCTTTTTAATTTCCGCTTCCAGTTGATCAAGGCGCTCTTCTAAATCTGCCATTATCTCACCCCCGCTATCGCTTTGGCAATCAGCTCTATTCCATTGTCCATGAGCCAATAGGAGAAGACCGGATCCAGTATCGGCTGCTTAATTGCCCGAACCGTCTTTCCTTTATCCGTCATGCCCGCTTCAAAAAGCATCGTTTTATAGCAAGTGCCAAGGCGCTTGATAGTTGCTTCTCTCCAACCGGCCACTTTCTCGTCCTGCACCTGTTTATTCTTAAAGAAAATCCACACATCACTGTCTGCATACTCATTGCTTCCAAGGATCATCTTTTCTCGGATGACCTCATTCACAAAATCGAAAAACAACGTGTCGTTTGCCATAGCCGCTGCCAACGCAAAGAGCTTCTGTGTGGCTATGTCACTCTCCATAAAAATGGAGTAGAAGGATGACGGCAGGCAGCTGATCCTTGCTGCTACCATATTATATATTTTTTCCGCACGATCCTTTGTGGGCGCACCGAAGATGTTCTCTGCCTTATTCAGCTGTTTAATCTCCTCCAGCTGCTTCCTTCGCTCAGGAGACTGACTACCTTGCGGAATTCCATGAACCAGAAGGACAGTTTTACAGCACCAGCACTGTATTCTTTTCTCTTCATTGTCCTACCTTCCCTTATGATTGTATATCATCAGCTGTCCCATTATCCGGACTCGGAACAATATCAAGAATTTCATCTACCGTGCAATCCAATGTCCGGCAGATTCTTACGATAACGTCCATCGAGACCATTTCGTTTTTTGAGAGCTTGGCAAGGGTGCCTTGGCTGAGGCCAACCATATTTTTTAAATCAGTCTTCTTCATACTCTTATCAATCATTAACTTAAACAGCTTGTTATAACACACGTCCATAGTGGCCTACTCCTTTTCACTTTGCTTTATTGGAAAACCGAATAAAAACACTGCGTCTAGTATACCACTTCTCCTTCATAATTTAAAGTAATAAATTCGTGTTCTTGGAGATAATATTCAATATCTTTTTGCTTTTGAACAACATTTGCTTTGTCCTTTGGGAAATAGCTCTTTACCTTTATTCCTCACAAGCAGAATAATATTTAAATGCTTTAATACACATTGCTGAATATAAAAGCCGCAAAGGAACTTTTGTCCTCTGCGGCTCGTATATAGTTATCAATCAAGACACCACCAAGTTGGAGACGGTGTAGCAACTCATCATAGCAGTTTTATGAGGGATTCACAAGAAAAAGCTGTATACATTTATGCTACGTAGCGTAGCATGAAGTATTTTCAGATTTTTCCGTCCCCACATAGACTGTTATGCACATTGATACAATATAACTGTCTGACCGCATACTGTAATTGGGTATTCTTCATAGGGTGCTTCAAAATATTCGTCTGTTGTGCCTAAAGGGTAAAACTTTTCTTCTGTGAGGTATTCAAGGGATATTTCTTTTTGTCGCCGTCTGTTCCTGTCACGCCATGCATTGATAGCCGCAAATCGTATGATAGTCTTGCAAAAGCCATTGAAAGTATACATGATGTGTTCCCTGTATGCTTCTGCATAAGGCATAAATAATTTCCCCCTTTCTCCCACATGGGGCAGTGCATGGTTAGCAGTTGCACTTATAATTCAAAGAAACAACATAATTTCCTGTTGTTTCTTGATTATCTATCAAAGACTAAATAAGCTATTAATGGCGGACGCAACCTGTCTATTTTCTGATTATTAACTGTTTCAATTGATTCTGCTATTTCTAAAGATAGAATAAAAATCATAAATCCAATCTCATGTATATTGATGTACTCATAGGACTATTGTTGTAACAATCTATGGTGTAAAAACCAAATTGTTCATATATATGAAGTGCTTTTTCCAAAAAGGGAAGGGTATCTAACAACATATACGAATAACCAATTTCCTTCGCGTCTGTTATAATTTTTTGTACAAGAAGTTTACCAATATTTTTTCCTCTAAATTGTGGTCTTACATAAAGACGTTTCATTTCACAATTCTTTTTGTCTATATTTTTCAATCCAATACAACCTGCGGCTTCTCCGTTATAATAAGCTAAATATAATCTTCCAGATGGCATACCATATTTTTTTTCTAAATGATTTATTTCTTCTTCATAATGCTGAATATCAAGATAATTTTGAAATGAACTATCATTAATTATTAGCATATTTGTATATTCTGAAAATAGCGCATTTATTTCTTGTGTATGCACATAGGCTAAAACAATTTCGATATTCATAACAATTCCTCCTAAAGTCAAATTCACTTTTCGTCATTTTTACGCAATATACTTTCAATCAATACCATTGCCTCACATAACCTATCACAATCTTTTTTATCCATATTTTTTAATTTTTCATAAATCTGTTTATCGCCGTTCCAGTCTATTTTTTTCGCTTCTTCCTTTCCCGTGTTTGTTAAATATAATTTCTTAATTCCCTTGCTCCCCGAAACAAGTTTTCTCGTTATTAACCTTTTTTTTTCAAGTTTTGCAAGTATTCTACTCACATAGCTTTTGTCCATGTTTAGATGCTCACATAATTCAGTGGCATTTATCCCTTGGTTAGTATATATTTCAAATAGCACTCTCGATTCAGGCCATGAGAAATTTGTCCCTAAATAGCCTTTATTCATGACATCTAACCATACAGTGTAGTATCGGTTAAACTGTCGTATTTTTTTTATCAAATCTTCATTCAATGTTTTACCTCCCCTATATGAGTTGACTTTATCAACCCATATTATGACTCCAAGTGTTGATAAAGTCAACTCAATTACATTCTCCCAGAATAGAAATGAGAGGAATTCCGTAGCAGTCGGAATTTGTGGGAAAATCTAAACTTTTGGATTTTACCACAATGCTTGTCTTTTGGTCTTTGCTTTCTTTGGTTCGGAATAGTGTGGTTCTGGCGGTCTATCTCTTGTGTCCGGTTGCTTGCTTCTTTACCGTACATGAGCATTGTTGGATGCGTTATCACTCCCGTATCCTTCCAGAAGGTTTATCACACCCCATACTGCCACGCCTGCACCGATCGCTGTTACGACGGTTTTAAGTCCCGTCACTGCCGTTGTAAAAAATACCATTTTTCTACCTCTTTCTTTCCTATAATTTTTTCACAAAGAAAGAGCTTTGATATATTAATTTCCTGCCCTTTATGCTAAAATAAGGCAGGGAATCCTTTGGGAGAACCTGCGGGCATCCGGTACATTCTGTTTGGCGATAGGCTGTGCCGGGTGTCTTTTTCTATCTGCTCCCAAATACATTCAAAACTCTGTTTCCTAACCTCCGGTTTTTGTCCGGAAGTCAGGACTGATTTACAGTTCGTACTTTTGGACAATTTGTCCAGAAGTGATTCAATGGTTTATGGGTTTCCTATTCAGTTGTTATCTGTCTACTGCATACTTTCCTCCTTTCCGCCGATTCTGCCGCATAATGGTCAGCACATTATTTTCCCCTTAAATACAAAAAAGGCGCATGGATCACAACTTACTGTTCCCTGCGCCTTTACCTACGCACCCGCAGATGCGTGTTATTTTAATATTTTGTTATGCTGTTGATTATATTAACTGCATAACTTCGGCTTCAATCTCCTTTAATTCCTCAAATGACAAGAGCGGAATATATTCAGCAATTTCTTCCAGTGACATTTTACCTCTTTTTATCATTCTCATTGCTGTTTCCCTTGCATTTTTTAATTCCGCTTCTTTCCTCATATCCTCCATCATTTTACACATGGCTGCTTTTCCTTTCTCATCCTGCTTGAAATACCTCGCTTTTTGGGCGAGCGCTTCATAATTCATATCATCTGGATTGATACATGAGAAATCGTGCATCAGTTTTCCAATCTCATCATTACCTCTGTATTTCCCGTTGACATATAGAATATGCGAACCGTCGCCAAATAATACTCTGTTATCTCCAACCGTGACATATCTCTCCACCGGATATAACGGCAGATTGCCTTTCATCACGTCATTTTCCGTAATGAAAATAACATAGCTGTCGGGCATCTTCTCCGTGTCTTCTTTTGGTTTTAAGATATGGGCATCCAACAGGCTGCTGTTATGCCGTGCCCTCTTTGCTCCTGCACCGGCATCTGACCTCTGGATTTCTATGTCATACTCCTTTTTTGTACTGTCAACGGCATGGACATCCAAGACAGCGGAACGCCCCTGCAGATTCTTCATCGGTTCCTGCGTACGGACCGACTTGATCTTTATATCGTCCCGCCCTAACAGTATCCTGAGTATCAATTCCACACCTTCTACGTTATCCGCGAGGCAGACAGTCATAAAATCATCATCTATATATCGGAATAATTTTAACCGTTCTAAATCCTGCTCGTGCATCTGTTCTGTGTTGCTCAAAATAACACCTTCTTCCGCTACTTTTATTATACATGGAACAACACCTTTTGAAAACTGAATTTTTATCAAATTTTTCTGCCCATTTTTTCCTGCCGGCCGTTTTACAGATAGATTGTTTCCTTCAGAGTGCAGGCTGATATTCGCAGCTTTCCACTATCACTTTTGGACAATTTGTCCAGAAGTGATTCAATGGTTTACATGTTCCCTATTCAGTTATTATCTCTCCTCTACATACTTTCCTCCTTTCCGCCGATTACACCGCATGTAAACCCCTCATCTACCTCCGTATTTTTTGTAACTTTCAGGTGATGCCGGCGTTTTACATATTTCTCAATATCGAAAGCATTCTTCGGATCATAATCCGACAGCTCCGGATATCGCCTGTGCTTTGTGATGTCGAATTTGTCAGAAAAAAATGGTCTTACACCTCGAAGACGCATAATACACTTCCCGCCGTCCATCACTGCTATCTCATCCTGACTCATCAGCGCCTTTCCTGTTTTCTGGTAGTTCAAACCGTAAGACCTGTTTGATCCTCTCGTATCCGAAGTATTATACAGATCGATGGTCTCTTTCCCCAGCACTTCCGATAATTCTTTCAAGGTAGTCTGCTCCTGACCGCCGAGAAAAAGCGTCGTGTCACAATTTCCTTGAATGGTGTCCGCATTATCTTTATAGATTGCTTTAAGCTGGGACTTTGATTGCAGGATGATTGATGCCGATATTTCCCGGCTCCGGATCGTAGCGATCAGTTTTTCAAACTGCGGAATCTGTCCGATATTACTGAACTCATCCAACAGGCACCTTACATGGATCGGGAGCCTGCCATTATATACATCGTCTGCTTTATCGCACAGCATGTTAAAAAGCTGGGAATACATGATCGATACCACGAAGTTAAATGTGGCATCGGTATCTGAAATAATGACAAACAATGCTGTTTTCTGCTCGCCAAGCGTATCAAGCTCCAGATCGTCATACTCCATCAGATCCCGTAGCTCTTTGATATCAAACGGTGCTAACCTAGCGCCACAGGAAATAAGGATAGATTTCGCCGTTTTGCCAGTGACGTTTTGTAAAGGACTTTTTAATCAAATTCACAGAAATTTTACATTTCAGGGCAAAAAAATAAGGCCGGGAACCTGTTTTTAGATTCCCGGCCTACGGTTTTACTATGCTGTCCGTTCTGCTTTCAGTTTTTTCACTTCGTCAAGTGGAAGTCCTGCGTATTCCGCAATTTTTTCAAGTGTCAAAATCCCATCTGCCAACATTCTCTTTGCGGAATTGATTGCTCCCTCTTTCAATGTCTGATTCCTCATATCTTCCATAGCACGGCACATAATCTCGATTCCCTCCTTGCTCTCTTTGAAAAATCTCACCCTGTCTGCTAGTGTCCCATAATACATATCCGCTGCGTTTGTGCAGGAGAAGTCATGCATTAACTTCCCGATTGGCGTATCTCCACGGTAAGCGCCATTTACATACAGTATGTGCGAACCGTCCTCAAATCTTTCCCCGGTTCCTAAAAAGCACCGCTCAACCGGATAGAGCGGCAGCCCTTTTCCCATTACGTCATTCTCTGTGATAAAGATTACCCACGTTTCCGGCAGCTTATCGAAGTCCTCGCCTTTCTTCAAAAGGTTTGCGTCCATCATGCTGCTGTTGTACCTGGCTCTTTTTCTCCCGGCTCCTTTGTCGGAGCGCTGTACCTCGACATTCAGTTTTGCCCCTGTGCTGTCCGTAGCCAGGATATCCAACCTCACTGAACGGTTCAGCAGGTTCTCCACAAATACCTGGGTGCGAACGTCCAGCACCTTTAAATCCGGCTTTTCCAGCACAATCTGCAATACCAGTTCTATGCTTGCCGTATCTCCCTCAAAACACTTTGTGAGGAAATCATCATCAAGCAGGCGAAAATCTCGTAGCCTCTGTAAATCTTCCTGATGTTTCTGGTCTATCTGTTCCGTCACTGTCAATCTTCCCACCTGCTTTCAATTTTACTTTTGTATAAATCATAGTACCATAAAGTTTCTATTTTTTCAATCTGAGGACAAGAAAAGGCTTGATTTATTCGATAATATCGAATACAATCGAATAAAAAGAGGTGCTAATATGCGGCAAAAATTTACAGACAAACACAAAATGCTTGCTTACATTATGATGAATGACCCATCTGTTAGGCAGAATAAAACAATAACACAAAATGAAATTGCGTCATTATTTGGTGTTTCACAATCAACTGTTGCAAAAGGTATCCAAGAGATGGGATACAAAATTCAAATCAATAACTTACAAAAACAGGTGGCTTCCCTAACGGGTGAAGCAATGGATTTAATAAAAAAGTTACCATTTTTAGGTTAGTATGCGCATATTGTTGGCTTTTAACTAAACACAAAAATCCTTATGATTTTATGCCATAAGGATTTTTGTGTTTATAGCCAATTTAGCATTTTCTATGATAAACCCTAGTAGCCATCTGGAACATAATGTTCCAGATGACGACAGCACCTCGCATCCCCATAACTATAAAAGGGGGACCTAGGGAGTTGCCATATTAATTTCTTCGCATAAAATCAGGTTGCTCGGTAGCATTGGCTTTTATCTTTTTTCTTTCACCATCACATAGTTCAAAAAATTCGTTCCTCCACTCAATTTTATCGTAACTAGTTCCTGCTGGCACTTCAGCACCTAAAAAATATCGTTTATTTTGATATATTATTCCAAAATTTTTAGCGACAGTATTAGGCTTTCGATATATACCTACAAGTTGTGGCGGCCCACCGCAATACATATCCTTTGTATTAAAAAGAGTATCTATAAAGCAGTGAAAAACATTTCTGCTAGTATCTCTATTAACTCCTAATTGGTAACGTAAATAATTTTGATTGAATTCATTTTTACCTGAACCTAAAACATACAGTATATCCGATGTCTGAGGTAATACGACTTTTTGAAATTCCCAACCTTTTATTTTTGTCCAAGAAAGAAAGTAACCATAAAATTGAGGGTATTTATCAAATACCGTATCACGTGAAATATGTAATACTTGAACAATATCACCTGTAAATTTAGTTGGATATTTAGAAAATGAATAACACAGTTTTTCAAATATCAATCTATTTTTTTGATCACAGTTCATTTTAGTATCAAATAGAACTCCTGTATCTATCATTTCAATTATTTGTGATAAAACAGTAGATGGGAATAATACATCTCCTGCATATCCTAAAATTTCTGGATATGTATGAGAGGCAAATACTTTTTTCCCATAATCAAAATATTCATTTTTATTCCAACTAAATCTACTATCACTAACAATATATGCTGATGTAGGGCCATGAGTATCTATCCCTATCCAAGAAGCCAATAGTGTCATGCTTTCTCTCCGCTAAAAATAACAAAACCTTAACTCCCCAAAAATATTAATTGTTTTCACAAATAATAACAAATACTGTAGATATCTATAAACGAATTATACCATACCGCAGCCGCTGGCTGCAATCAAACTATAAAAACAAAAGAATCATCCTATTCGTAGATGCACGTGCTATAATGCACTTATACGGTATCTGCGTACCAATCCATCGGGAACTAAATTCCCCTGCAAGCATTCATACGAAAGGATGATCCTATGAACACTATTTTAGAACAATATAAAGATAAAATCAATGGCACATTCTCCTTTTTTGACAGGATGATCATCAAAGGCCATATCCGCCAGTTCTTTTCCACTTCCGGAAAAGGATTTTTCCTCTCTGAACAAAATGTCCTGCTTAAAGATTTTTCGTCTTATGCCAATCAGGTAACTGCGGATATTGTCTCCTATGCAGAAAATATGGCTGCTTCTGATAAACGGCCTTTGATTTACCTTACATCTTCTAAAACTTCAAAGGAACAGGCAGCTTTACAGGCTCTTGAAGAACATCCGGTGGATGAGGGCCTCATCTGTATCCTCTCAGTAGTGGAATACTGCCAGACTCTGCAGCCTGAAAAACATGACAACGGGCTGCTTTCCCTTGACACAGTAAAACGCAAATGCAAATACTATTACTTCTATTTCCTTGATAAGCATTTCGGCTTCATGCATGTCAAGCTCCAGACATGGTTCCCTTTTCTTATCCAGGTCTATATCAATGGGCGGGAATTGATGAAGCATGTCTTTGAGCAAAACGGCATCTCTTACCAGATGTATGACAACTCCTTTTACGAAATCAGCGACATAAAAAAGGCACAGGAGCTTGCCGACAGGTTTGATTCCAAAAGCCTGTGCAGGCAGCTTGACCTCTTTGCACATAAAGTGAACCCTTATCTTGATACGATTGAAAAAACCTTCCGCCAGGGATACCACTGGTGTGTGGATCAATGCGAGTACGCTGCCGATGTTATGTTTAAGAGCCGGGAGGCTTTGGAGGATATTTATCCATCCCTGGTAGGCCACGCATTCTATGACTTCAACTGTACGGATATTTTTTCTTTTCTTGGGCGTAAACTTCACCATAAGTTTCAGGGAGAGGCAGTCTCCGATTACCGTAAGCGCCCGGAAGGCTGGAGGATTAAATTCAAAATGAAGTCCAACAGTATCAAGATGTATGATAAATTCAGCTGCCTGCGGGTAGAAATGACCATTAATGACCCGAGGGAATTCAAGGTCTATAAGGATGTACACCATGAAGACGGAACTACATCCAAACGGTGGGTTCCCATGGGTAAGTCTATCGCTAACTTATACCGGTATGCTGAAATTTCCAAAGCAGCAAATAAGCGTTTTCTGGATTCCATGCAGAACATAATCCCGGCAAAAACCCTTGAAAAGGAGATCAACAGTATCTGTTGTCGGAAAAAACTGGGAGGGAGAAACTACAGCGGATATAATGTCTGGTCTGCCGAGACGTTTCTTCTCTTTGAGTCCGTTTCGGATGGGAAATATCTCATCCGTGGGTTTACGAACAGGGAAATCCGCCATTCAACCAATAGGGCTAATCCCGATTCTGCCAAGGTAAAAGGAAAAACCAGCAGGGAATTTACAAAATTAAGGGCGCATGGACTGATTCGGAAAGTTCCTCATTCAAGAAGGTATCTGGTCAGCGATAAAGGACGCCGTGTAATGGGTGCGCTGATCGAAACCAAAAGAAAAATCTATCCGGAACTTGCAGCAAAATAAACATCCAGCCTGTTAATATTCTTTGAAAAACCTGCCTGACGGACAGGTAGAATACTTGTGCTTTCATACAGGTATTACTGTTTTATTTTTATGTTTTTCTAAATCAATAGCATA
>CAJTBO010000049.1 GCA_910573755.1 Lachnospiraceae bacterium
GAAACGACGGTATTCCCTGCATATCTCACCAGCAGAAACCCGCTGGTCAAGAAACTCTTTGTATGATGCCATCAATTCTGGAGAATAGGAATCAGCCCCTGTTGCTCCAGCAAACTTGACTATTGAGTTGCAAACGGTTTGATATTGTTCAGTGGATACAGCCAGTATTCCGTACTTTATCACCTCCTTCATGAGTTGTTCGGTCAATGGTTTTAATAACGGATATGAGTCTGTCATATACGGCCTCCTTACTACAGTGATGTTAGTTACATCTCCATAGTAAGAAATGCCGATAAATATATAAAGTGTTATAAAAGCAACTTTTTGAGAGCCAAGAATCGGCATTTCTAAAATATCGGCATATGGGATATCGAAGTATTCTTCAAAGTCTGCAAGAGTTATCTCAGGCTCAGCAAAGAATGCCATTCCCTTTCTTTTGATGCAATGAGCGCCCACACAGCGGTTGTCTTTACCAGATATATGATGCTGTCCATCGAAAACAGGGAATCAAAGGACAACCGGTCTCTTGGGGAATTATTTCTATACTTTACTGACGAAATGTCTGACATTACATGGATACAGGCATTTCAGATGCTGCTCCAAATGTTCCGGAAACTTTTAGAGGAACACTGCGATCTCGTTGATGAAAAGATAGATGAACTGGTTGAAGCATTCATCAGCACGTTGCCATCTCTGCTACAATCGCAATTAGTTGCAGCATAGCGGCATAAAAGACTGTTCTTTGATAATTGAATCACTGCCAGATATTGAATTTTCAAGGTGCATAGCTAAAATCTATGTGCAAGTTACTCTACAAATAAATAGAACGAGTTGAATTTTCATTTTCGAGTGAATCAAATGTTCTGTCATTAAACGATATATGTGAACTTTGTATTAACTTTTCTTGCCAATATTATTATACAATAAAAAATATTTGATATATAATATAAACAATAAATACCTATGCGGAAAGGAGACTGACTATGGAAAGAAAAGAATTTATACCTATCGAAATTACAGGAAGCCCTAAATTAATAATGCGCTATTACAAATCTGAAATAAAATCAAAAGATATTCTTGTGTTTGTACATGGAGTCTCTCATGGTGCATGGTGTTGGGAGAATTTTGTAGAGTATTATACTAAAAGAGGATATGCATGTTTTGTAATTAATTTAAGAGGGCATGGAGATGACAGAAACAATAAAAAAGGAACGCTCAAAAAATATGTAGATGATGTCAAAAAATGTATCAATCGTTGTGAAGAATATTGTAAGGACAACAAAATACCATATTCAAAACCGTATTTAATAGGACATTCTATGGGGGGTGCAATTGTTGAAATATATATTAGCGAATATACAAATAAAATAAAAGGAGCTGTGTTATTTGCCCCTGCAACAGCTCAAGGAATGGGAAAAAATATATTTACAACAACAGTTTCTACAACAGGGTTTAATACTTTGCCGACAACAATGGGACGTAAACAAAATAAACATTTATCCGAGTCAAATTTTTTTGTTGCAAAAGATAGAAACACTAAAAAATTTGTACCAAGAATTACAGATGAAACAAAACTTAAATATTATGATGAACAATTATGCAGAGAATCAATATTCGCTATGGTAAACTTGTGGAAATTTGAAATTACTAAACCCAATATCCCAGTTTTTGTAATTGGTTCTGATAAGGATGCTTATTTTCCAACGGATTCATTAGAGATAACAGCAAATTTTTATGATACAAAACCTATGGTATTAAGAGGATTATGTCATGATATTATGTTGGATCCAGAATGGGAAAAGGCTGCGGAATCAGTTTTAGAATTTATTGAAAATCTAAATAATTATAAACAAGATTCTAAAAAGTTTATTGATGAGTGAAACCAGATAAGGAGAAAACTAATAATTGTGTTTAAGACAACAGACACAATAATGTGGAGTGAATATCTTATTTGGAGGAAATAGAAAATGGCAAAATCATTATTTGAGGAACTGGGCGGCGGATACGAAAGGCAAGGGGATTACTTAACTTAAAGATAGTATATACATACAGCCTGCTGACACATTGTTTGCAGATGCCCCGCAGAAACCAAACCATACAGAAAAGGAGTTTTTGCATATGAAGTCAATATTTGAACAGTTAGGCGGCACATATCACGAAGAAAATGGGTATCTTATTCCAGATTTAATATTACCCAACGAAGAAGAACAGCCGATAGGCACATGGGGACAGCGGCATCAGGATTATCTGAAACAGTACCACAAGGTTACATACACCAATCTTCTCACAAGTGGCAGACTGAACTCCTATCTAGCCGTCATTGACAGGCAGGCGCAGGAACGCTTTGAAAGGCTTATAGAGAGCATGAAACAGGCACAGGACATAACGGAACGGCTAAAGGAAGAAAATGCCATAGAGTGGACAGGCAAAATAAATAATATAAGGGCTTGTGCGAGGGAAATTGTGAACGGAGAAATTATTTTTATATAATCAGAATTGGCGGCAGGGAATATAATTCTTTGCCGCCTTTCAAATGGAGTAACTATATTATGAAATTAGCTTGTGAAATATATTGCTGATTCTTATCCAGCAAATGTTTTAGGGTTTTCAGTCCTGTTTCCAATTGTTGTAAGGAATCAGGGGAACAGGTTGCAATTCTTATAGCTGTGGATTCAGCTTTGCCAACGGTAAAACGGTCAGAACAGAAGATATGAATGCCATTGTCTGTTGCCTGCATTTCCAACTGATAACCGTTATAATGGGCAGGCAGGGGCAGCCATTGGAAGAAGCTGTATTCATTCGGGCAGATGCTGTCTGGAAAGTATTTTTTATATATCCTGTTCCGTTCTTTTGCCTGTCTTTTTTTCTGCCCTATGATTCTGCCTGCATTGCCGCTTGCAATTAATTCGCTTATAATTTCTGCGTTAAGCAGCGGTATTTTCAAATTTACATTATTAGCCGTTTCAAGAAAGGTTTGTCTTAAGCAATCAGGGATAACCATATATGCGCATCTTAAGCCTGCTGAAAGTGATTTTGACAGGCTGTGCAGGTAAATGGTATTATCTGGTATCAATGTCTGAATCGGTTCTCCTGTATCATTTGCAATAAATCCATAAGCGTCATCTTCCATTAAAATCAGATGGTATTGCTGTATGAGGCTGGCAATTTTCCTTTTTCGTTCCATTGACATGACAGTTCCTGTCGGATTATTGCAGGACGGCATTAGGAAGATTCCTTTTATATCCATTATCCTGCACTGCTTTTCCACTAGGTCGGGTATCATTCCATCCTCATCTGCGGCTACTGATATCAACTGGACATTTAACTGTCTGGCTAAGCCGATAAAATTGGAATAAGTGTAAGAATCAGTTAGGATTTTATCTCCAGAGTGGAAAAGAGCCAAAAATACAATCGTCAGGGCATTTTGAGTTCCTGCCGTCAGCATGATGTTTTCAGGCTCTGTTTCTATATGGAAAGATTTCAGCCATTTTATGGCGGTCTGTTTGTGCTTGTAAGATTCCGATATGCTGTCAAATTCAAAAAGATACTGGGAAGTATTGCGTTGTATGGTTTTTTGCGCAATATCAGCGACAATCTTATTATACTGGTAAAAAGGTCTGATTATGCCCAGTTCTACGCACCCGTTATTTGCCTTATGTAAAAAAGGGATGGCGGCATTTGGGGATACAAATGTGCCTTGCCCTATATTGGCATAGATTAGCCCCTTATTTTCACAAATCTTGAATGCACGGGTTATTGTGCTTAGGTTCAAATCAAGAAAGTCTGCTAATTCCCTTTGGGGCGGCAGTTTTGTATTTCCAGCCAGTTTGCCGCTTTGGATATCCTGTTCCAAAAGTTCCGCAATAGATATATAAATTGGTGATTTTAATTTTTCTTTATCGGGTATCCATGGCATTGGGTAATTTTCAAAAGAATTAACTGGCAAGCTTTTTCCCTCCCTGCTCAAAATTGTCTTACATACAATATTAGCATTGAAAACATACAAAGTCAAGAATATAATCTATATTGTATGTATTGTATGCAAACAATACCATGCAACAAAAAGGAATAAATTTTATTTTAGTAGGAAAGAGGTTACGAAATGAAGGATTTAACGAGAGAACATGAGTTAAAGACAATATTTTTATTTTCACTGCCAATTTTAGTCGGCAATCTATTCCAGCAACTATATAATCTTGCGGATACGGTTATTGTAGGTAATT
The DNA here is from genome assembly GCA_910573755.1 of Lachnospiraceae bacterium. Lineage (GTDB taxonomy): Bacteria > Bacillota > Clostridia > Lachnospirales > Lachnospiraceae > 1XD8-76. The sequence goes on from CAJTBO010000049.1 coordinate 4,224, forward strand.
TTTTGGGGAAAGAATGTCTGGCGGCGGTAGGGTTCAGTTTTCAGATACACTATCTGCTGATTGCCCTTTCTATGGGCATTTCAATGGGGGCAAGCATATTGGTTTCACGTTATTTTGGCAGTAAGGACATGGAATCTGCGAAAAAAGTTATGGATACGGGATTTGCTTTCTGCTTTTGCCTCAGTTTGATAATTGCTGCTTTGGGCATATGTTTTTCCTATCAGATTCTGCTTGTCTTCCGAGTGCCGTCCGCTTTGCTTGAAGCGGCTGACATATATCTTAAAATTATGTTTATCGGCGTTATCCCCACGTTTGCATATAACGCGCTTACAAATATTCTTCGCGGGATGGGGGATTCAAAAACACCTACATATATTCTGATAGTGGCAGCGCTTCTGAATATTGTGCTTGATATATTGTTCATTAAGGCATTCGGAATGGGTGTGGCAGGGGCGGCATTTGCGACTGTGTTATCGCAGCTTTTGTCATTTATCGTTTGTATGGTATATATGAAAATACATTATCGCAGCTTGTTTATTAATGTATTGCATTTACAGTTTGACAAGGCAGAATTAAAAAAGAGCTTGAAGATAGGTACGCCCGCCATGATACAGCAAGTATTTGTGAGTGTGGGATTTATGTCATTGCAGTTTCTGATTAATGGGTTTGGCACGGATTGCATGGCGGCATATACTGCCGCATCTAAGGTAGATGCTTTTGCAGAAATGCCCGCCTTGAACTTAGGGCAGGCTATGACTAATTTTACTGCCCAGAATTTAGGGGCAAAAAGGAAAGACAGGGTATTGAAAGGCGGGAAATACGCATTGGTTATGGGGATTGCAGTATCAGCGTGTATTTCTGTTGTCATTGTATTGTTTCCGTCTGTATTTATATCAATATTCAATAGGGATACGTCTGTTTTAGATATTGGCAACAGCTATCTGAAGATTGTGCCTGCTTTTTATATTATCTTTGCAGCCATGCAGGTATTAAACGGATTGCTTTTGGGGTATGGAAAATCATTTGTGCCGATGATTGCTTCCATATGTTCCCTGTGCTGTCTTCAAGTGCCTGTCGCTATTATTTTGTCTGGCACAAAGCTTGGTTATAATGGAATTTGGATAGCCGCTCCAATCGGCTGGTTTGGAGGGCTATTAATCCGCGCAATTTATTTTTATCATGTCAGCAAAAAAGAAAAACAATAAAAATATACATAAAGAATTTTACCAAACTTGAATCAATGGATAAAAAATTAATGTGGCAATTTAAGCAACAGCTATCTGCAAAAAAACAAATTTGTGTTGAGGATAAAAAGAAGATGGATAGCTATTGCTTATTGCCTGCATTTCATTCATAGCATGGATGTTCACCATATAAAAAAACGGCGTGTGGTGGGCGGTATTGCTATGCCCTAAAAAACTTAACAGACACTCTCCAGACCTGTTTTTGAAGTTTGGAGGGTTTTTTATGTTCTTTTTTCGGGCGGTAATCTATCTGCTCATGCAACACAGAATTTATCCGTACATAGCATATCGGGGAATAGCAGGAAGCCAGTTAAAAAAATCCCTGCCCATGCAACGCTACTTCTTACCATGCAACCAGAAGTATAATCTCCACTTAACAGAATATGTATCTCCTATAACCGTAGAGGTCACCGAGCCTTTGCGGTTTTTCTTTTGTCGTTTTTTATCGGAATGTGCCGCAGGGCTGTTTCTGCTGTTGGCTGCCGTTCGCCTCCTATCCAATCTGGTTTTTAGCATTTTCAAAAATTTCAGATTGGAGGAAAAAAGAATGGCATACAACAACGGACGGGAGAACAGGAAATGGCTTATCTGGAAAGAAGCCGAGGAAAAAATATTACGGGAGCATGGAGTTGATGAAACCACCATTGAACAAATCCGCACAGACGACAGGGCAGACTTCAATTCCAACAGGCGGTTTTACCATTGGACAAGCGACTTTGGCGAATACCTTGAGGGAATGGCAGACAGGGAGCGGAATGCCGAGGTAAAGACCGTTGCTGATTTACTGGATGAGATTGAGGACGAAACTCTGTATCGGGCATTGCTTACGGTGGACAGGCGTACCCTGCAAATCATCCTGCTGAAAATGCAGGGCTATTCCACAAAGGAAATTGCACCGCTTGTTGGATTGACAACAGGGGCTATTTATGCACGATTAGACCATCTGCGGAAAAAGTTGCGGAAGATTTTATAACCAACTAATAAAGACAGCTTTTTGACGGGCTATTGGGTGGGGGATAAAATTCCCCCGCCAAATTATAAAATTGATGTATAAAATTCCTGTCCACAGGGAATACTAAAAAGTTTGCCCAAAATCTTGACATGGGTACAGCCGCTATGATATTCTGAAATACCCGTGAGGGAATTGGAAGATTGAAAATGAAATAGCACATAGATGGAAGAACGGAATGTCAGCCAATGGACAAGGCTGACCGCTGCCGAATTTATGCTGCCCTTTTCGGCTGGTGTATGGCAGCATGGTTTTGAATTTCAAAGCCGTTACATAGCATTGCGAATCCGAGCAGGAGAAAACACTCCTGTCATTCGTGGTGCGGTGTGGCGGCTTTTTCATTTATCCAAAAGTCAAGAGAAATCAAATCCAGAACGGAGGTGCAGGGACATAGGATTTTCTTTTCGGAGGGTAAGACAGGCGTTAAGAATACCGCTGCACAGGAAAAATGCTCTGTGGCATTGTCCACAGAGATAGCGAGCATCGGATTGTGTCAGCCACAATCCCAATCCACAGCCTAAAGGCGTGTGGACTTACTCAGGGAACATCCCTGAATACCCTGTTAAGAATAAAATTCAAGACTGGAGGATAAGGAAAATGAGCAGAGAAAAATCAGAAAAGGACGTGCGGAATGTCCCGATTACCGTCCGATTGAACGGGGAAGAACATGAAAAATTAAAGCAGTGCGCCGCCGCTTGCGGTCTGTCCGCAGCAGAATTTATGCGCCAGTTATGCAAGGGAAACGCCCCGCAGCCAAAGCCAGAGAAAGAATTTTGGGCGTTGCTGAACACACTTTATGAGGTACATTCTGCCTTTAAAAAGTGTATTCCCTACTATCCAACCGCCGCTGAAATCTGTAAGGAGATTGAGGATTTTATTTTAGAATTGCAACAGAAAATTACTCTTCCACATAAGTTTAGCGTAGAAGAATTAACAGAACAGGGGGCGGTCTGATATGGCGGCAACGAGCTTATGGCATATCAAAGGGCGGCTGAAAGACCTTATTGATTATGTGGAAAATCCAGAAAAGACCGTGCCGAATGAAGATATGCAGGACTTCTTTGACGTGTTCTCCTATGTGAAGAATCCGTTAAAAACAAATGAGGGCGAGTATGTTTCCGCAATCAACTGTCTGAAAGAAACTGCCCTTCAGCAGATGATTTTGACGAAGAAACAGTACCAAAAGACAGGCGGGTATATCGCATGGCACGGCTATCAGAGCTTCAAGCCAGACGAGGTAACACCCGAACAGTGCCATGAAATCGGCTTAAAACTGGCAAGGGAAATGTGGGGTGATAAATACCAGATAATCGTTGCCACCCACCTTGACAAAGGGCATCTGCACAACCATTTCTGCTTCAACTCCGTTTCTTTCATAGACGGACAAAAATATAATTATTCGCCATCATGGACAACGTGGATACGGGCAGCCTTGAGAGCAACGAATTTGCCGCCTTTACCAACCTTTTCAACGAATGGTATCCCAAAAGCACGAGCAAAAAGGTAAAAGAGGTCAAGAAAGCGAAAGGGCTTGCAGGGGAGCATTTGGGCGCACCGCCCTACGGATATTTACGGAATCCAGATGACAAGACCCATTGGCTTGTGGATGAGGAAGCGGCGGCAGTTGTCCGCAGGATATTTTCACTCTGTATGCAGGGAAAAGGCATGTCAGCCATTGCCACAGCCCTCTGGGAAGATAAAGTGCTTACCCCGTCAGCTTACAAAGTGTCAAAGGGAATCGGCGTTGCAAAAAAATCGGAACACCCCTATAACTGGGAGCCAGCCACGATTGCATCCATTCTAGAAAATGTGGCGTATATCGGCATGACGGAGAGCTTTAAATCCACCCGTTTAGGCTTTAAGAGCAGGAAACGCATCCCCACCGCAAAGGACAGGCGGACGTATATCGAGGACGCCCATACGCCCATCATTGACAGGGATATGTGGGAAAAAGTGCAGATGATACGGGCGAACAAACGCAGACCGACCAAAAGCGGAACGACAAGTATCTTTTCGGGGCTGCTCTATTGTGCCGACTGCGGGGCGAAATTAAGTTTAGCCACAGCCAACGGGAATACGCATTTCCGCTGTTCCATGTATAAACGGACAAGCAGGGCAAAGGAATGTACGCAGCACTATATCCGAGAGGACGCATTAAAACAGTTAGTGCTGAAACAGCTTCAGCAGTTCCTGTCCTATTTACAGCAGTTTGAGCGTGTGTTTATCCGACAGCAGATTGACGCCACCCTTGTAGAACGCAGATACGAGTTATCCGCAAAGCAGAAACAGATAGAAAAGGACGAAAAGCGGATAAAGGAGCTTGACCGCCTGTTCCGTAAAATCTATGAGGATAATGTCAACGGAAAGCTGAATGACGAACGCTTTTACAAGCTGTCAGACGGATATGAAGCCGAACAGGAACAGCTAAAGCAGGAAATCGAAACCTTGACAGCCGAGGTCAGCGAAGCCGACACGGAAGCGACCAATGTCGCCAAGCTGATAGCCGTCACAAAAAAATATACTCGCATCGACGAGCTGACGCCCGAAATCCTAAACGCATTTGTGGATAAAATCGTAGTCCATGAGCGTGAGAAAAAGGACGGGAAACGGACACAGCAAATCGACATCTACTATTCCTATGTCGGGATTGTGGACATCCCCACGGACGAAGAAATGCGGAAAATGGAACGGGAATATGTGCAGCATACTACACGTCAAACCGCCTAAGTACAGGCGTGGCAGGAGAAAATCTATGCTCCTGCCGATACATATCTATTTTTATCCCTATCTGGTTTAACCCATAATTTAGAAAAAAAGATATATTCCCCAAAAGACAAATGAAGCAGTTCATCTCTAAAAGCCAGCCCAAGATCCGGACTGGCTTTTAATAATCTACTCAATAAATTCTATTTTTGCTTCTCTTGGAGCATCAACAACTTTTATTCTCCTAGACTTTTCTAACTGTTCTATTGCTAATCTCACTTGACTATCTGGAATATTAAATTCGTCCGCTACCTGGTGGATAGATGGCGGAAAACCATTTTTATCCACTGAGGACTTCATGAAATTATATACTTTTTCTGTAATATCCATATTCCTGATACCTGTCTTTTTTATGGTAGTATCTGTTGATGAATATGGAATTATTCATTGCTCGGTGATTGGTGATCCCTCAAATATCCATAAACAGCGTATTTTCAGTATGATTTTTGCAAAGAATCCAGTAAAATAAAGGGTTCCCATATGGTCCATATCAAGAAACGCCTATTTTTCAATGTTTATAGCATATATGAGGCGCGAAAAATGGCTTATTTTCGTTATACTCGGTCACACCAGATTCTATCAAAGAATTTATTTAAAAGCATTTGATTTTTCAAATCCGAAAGCATTAGATAAAGAATCAAAAACAGGCTTTAATGCTACCTTCATTTGAATATCTTCAGTACAAACTCCATCCAATGAAAATACTAAATCTCTTTCAATAGGCAATGATAATTCTCTCCATCCAAAATTGGCAACATAATCTTTGGCATTCAAAATAGTTGCTAATATATGCCACGGTTTGGGAATATGCAACCTCTCCATTATATTTCCATATTCTACTAATGCGCCAATACGTGATAAAACAAGTTGGCGAAAAGAAGACAGCCAATTATCATATTCCTTTATTGATAGCCCTGCCCCACTTAAATGGATTGGTAGTCTATTCTCGTCTTCCTGCATACCTATAATAATCGTACCACCATTTGTATTTGCGAATGCTGCAACTTCTTTCATAAATTTATCTTTTTGTTTATCAGATATCTTTCCATCCGTGAATGAATAATCTTTATATTCTAACTCTTTATTTTCAAATACTTTATTATCAATTAGGCTTTGTAATTGCTGTTGAATTCTTTTATCATTTCTTCCATAGAATATCCTCCCAGAATCTTTTTTGAGTTTTTCCTGATATATATTTCTGCATCTTTTTTGAGTTTTTGATCAATTTTCATCTGCTTTCCGGTAAAAACTCAAACAAATTTCTCTTATTTTGAGGAAATAAATAAAGGGCATTTTCGCCCCATTGCTTGTATATTTTCCACTCGAAAATGAAAGCATGAAAAAAGCACCTTCAGATAATTGATCTCATCCGTTGGTGCTTTCCACTTACCATGTTAGATAGCCATATGTTTTATAATCTCTTGCCCTGACATGATAATATCCTTCATGAAAAATATTCTTTTTCATTTTTCGCCTAAAACTTCTTTGATACATCTTTCTTGCTTTGGCGCATTCCTCTACCCACCAGTAATCAGATCTGTTATTACTCACATAACGCTTTGATCCGTCCCTTTTCTGGCGGGCATTGCCGGAAGATTTTCCATAAACTTTTATAAGATTCCCTTTAAATAGATTCTCTTTCCACGCAATAATCTCTTCTATATTAAATTCCATTCCTTTCACCAGCACAGGCAATATAATTTACCTACCGGCAGATTGCTCTGTACTTAGAAAAGATTCATTCTATATATCAACATTATATATCCTCCATCGTCATACACGGAAGCTCTTTTTCCTGCCTTAGCTGTTTATCATTTGTAAAGAACATATCACATTTTTTTATTATCGCTGTTGCAATCTGCAAAGCATCCATAGCCTTAAAACTTTTATATTTTCCTCTGATTTTTGCTCCTTGCTCTGCAATTACAGAATCAATATCTACAACTTCAATATTCATATACTCAATAAATTTTTTAAAATTATCCACATATTCCATTTTTCCGTTACTATACGGAGATACAAGATATTCTTCAATCGTGAGTGTTGATGTCACAATTTGTATATGCTCTTTCTTGCACTTCACGAAAAAATTCCCCATTGCTTTCATATATAAGGAACTATTTTCCAGAAAATATATTATAGGCGCTGTATCAACAAATACCCTTTTAAAATCTGTCATTATCCCGTAACTCCCTTACATAGTTATCCGCATTCTGTCCACGTTCTGTAGATGCCATAACAAACTGATTTAAATCTATAACCTCTTTCCCTTTTGTATCGTTCACGCCTATCAGTCCATTCACGCCCTGCATGATCTGTATTACAAAGCTAAGTTTATCTTCTGGTACTTTTTCCAGCATTTGAATCGCTTCCTGTCTGATTGCTGTCATAAAACACCTCCTGCTTTTCTAACATTGTCCAACTTTTTATTTCTATCTGTAGTATAACATTTCTCACCATCTTATACAATCAGCACCGACGGAAAATTTCTACCAGTGCCGACGGCTTCCTTATTATAATATCTCCATAGCCACTTTCTATATAATATGGACTGCCTAAATTTCCAGACAGCCCACACGATCCGCTATATCACCTCTCATCAGGAAAGCACACAATAGTCGAATTATCGCTGGCATTTTCCGATATTCTGCTTGTAATTATGTATATTTTCTCTATGCAAGTCTCATATGCTGCCAATAAATACAGATCATCCGGATATTTTACAGCTTCCTCATTGGACTGTTTGTCTCTATCGCTTAGGCATGCCAGCGCTGTAGTTTATACAATGGTTGAAATGGCAAAGACGCATGACCTGAACATTTACGGATATCTGAAATTTCTGCTGGATCATCGTAAGCGTCAAATAAGATAGTGGATAGAAAAATAACCACTACCCCTCTATACTGAAAGGGCAGTGGTCATCGGCACCGTTCCTGTACCATGGGATCCCATGGCAGATAGTCATCCAGATATTCCGGATTCTCAAGAAATATACTCCCCGGCATATCTGACAGGATATATTTGATATATTTCATTGCATCCAGCCCATTGGCTTTCGCTGTCTCGACCAGCGTGTAGATTCCTGCACTTGCCGCAGCACCCTTCGGACTTCCGGCAAACAGCCAGTTCCGTAGAAGGAGCGGATGCCAGTGCAGTAGTCTGCACAATGGTTGGGATGGCAAAAGCACACGGCCTGAATATTTACGAATATCTCAAATTTTTGCTGGAGCATCGGCCAAGTAAAGATATGACCGATGAACAGCTGGAGGAACTGGCGCCGTGGAGTGAAAAACTTCAATCTATCAAAAATCGCATGTGAATTATAGTGAATTACTCCAACTCACAAAGGGCTGGGGTAATTTTGTATCTGACCGCATTAATATTTGGCGCTTACAAATATCGTATTTCTTTATCGCCATCATTTTTCCCGACATTCCCATCCTTGTCGCGTCTTAATGCAATCATCCTTATATATTCATTATCATTTAATTTGTCAGGATAAAGCATATCATAATACCTTTTTAATATCTCTGTTTGTGTGTTATTGCTAATAATTCATCACTCCCATCTGATTGTTGCCAAATATCCATTACTAACAAGTTTCTGCATCTTCTTCCAGACTGTCATTCGTTTTCCTAATGAACCGTCATAATCGTCCGAAATTTCTGTTATTGTCATTCCGTGAAAACGGTCTTTGCATCCACCTGAATACAAAGATTCCAAAATCATGTAATCAACACGATTCAACTCGTATGTTTGTATTACATATCCATTACCCTTCCTGCGTTTCATTTCATACACAAATATCACACCTTTCTTTCACATTATTCTTATGTTATTTTGGTATTATCAGCACACTACACTAAGATGCATCTGATATTTCCTTTAATGGTAAAAAATAATTGGCTTCTCAGCCTTACAACAATTCCTAAAGCAATTTTCATTTTACTGAACGTCCATTAAGCCCCCAGCAGAGCTGGGGAGAATAGAGTGAGCAGTAGCGATCCCTAAAGTACCAAAAATAAAACCTCCATGTTATCATAGATTTGGGTCTAGGCAACCTAATCA
>CAJTBO010000050.1 GCA_910573755.1 Lachnospiraceae bacterium
GCGAAACCAATATCATTATAGCATAGGAGGTTTTAGTACTTTATGCAACGCTACGGCTTTGCCTCGGCCCCCATTTCAAATGGGGGATATATGTCTATTTCATTATTTCATCATAAGAATCGTAATCCTATTTGTTAGGCTTATAGGCATTACTTTGGAAAATACAACCAACAGCTTATTATATATCCCCGGAATAACCAGCCTTCTTCCTTTCATCATTTTGCGATAAGCAATCCCCACCACTTTTTCCGGCTTCATAACTGCAATCCTGAATAGCAATGTATTTTGAATGTTTGCTTTTGCAGCAAATTCTGTCTCCGTTGCCCCCGGACATAAAGTAGTTACTTTTATCCCTGCTTTACCAAGTTCGCCACATAAAGCATTTGAAAAAGACATAATATATGCTTTTGTGGCAGAATAAACGGCATCTGTGGGAGACGGGATAAAAGAGCCTGTTGAGCCTACATTCAGGATTCTCCCATAGCCATTTTCTTTCATATGTACTAATATACGTTTTGTCAATTCTGTTACAAACCGTATATGCATATTTATCATTTCAAGTTCCCTGTCAAGACTGGTATCCACAAAAAAGCCACACTCATTAAAGCCCGCGTTATTTACAAGAACATCAATGGTGACCTTCGATTTATCTATATCCGCCATTATCAAACCTGCCGCACTCTCCTGTGTCAAATCCTGAACAATGTATCTCACTGCCACATGGTAGGTCTCCTGCAAAGCTGCCTGCTGTTGTTTTAACTTCTGCTCATTCCTCGCAACAAGAATCAAATCATATCCCTCATCTGCGAATTTTTCCGCAAAGGCTTTTCCGATTCCGCTGGTGGTTCCCGTAATCAAAACCGTTTTCATTCTTCCTTCCCTTCTTCATTTTTAAACAGTTCCCATTCTTCCAGATATGTTAAATCCCTGCTTGACGGCTCCTTTAAAAGTTTTTCATAAAATGCCGATTTTTCGCGTGTTAAGGCAAGCGCATTGTGCAGTTGATCCATTTGTTCCTGAATATTCCTGATGTAATCCTGAACCATGCCATACCGCTGTTCCATTGTTTTCCCACCCTGTACCAACAGGGCAATATATTTTTTAACTGACTGGATTGGCACATTCGCCCTTCTCAGGCATTGAACCATTTTTATCCATTCAATATCTGAATCCGAATACTGCCTGTATTTCTGGCTTGTCCGGGAAATCTGCGGCAATAACTGTTCCTTTTCATAATACCTTAATGCTGCTGTCGATAATCCCGTCTTTTCTGCTGCTTCTTTTGCTGAATACATATAAATCCACCTTTCCCTGTTATCATAAACTATGAAGTGTGCTTCAAGTCAACAATTATATTTTAGTACACTGATTAACTTTTAGATAATTATCCCATTAAGCAAAAACTCCCGCCTCCTCCCAAGACACAAAATTAGTCCGATACGGCAGAAACGCAAACCGCCGTGTAAGCATATTACCTCTTATTCCCCCGCTTTCCAAATCAGACCGCCCGGCCTGCCTGCGGAAAAGGCAGACCGCCGCATATGGCGGATGATGGCCATAGTGCGGCGGTTTGTCTTTTGTAGCATTCATAAATACCTATTTTCACATACGTTGCTGATTATGAGCTGAATTTCCTGCATAGGGAAACAACGGGTCAGACAACCGGAAACTGAAACTCACCTTGTCTACCAGCCCCACCACCTTTTCACTGTCATACAGTTTAAGCAGGAATCCGGCCATCTCTTTGCTTGTGTGATATGTTCCGAAAGATTTATCATAGTCGTATTCACTGACATTATTTGCCACCATGCCGAACTCCGTCTTTGTCGCCGCAGGCGCCAGCACCTTTGCTTTCATTTTTGCCCCTGTCTCTTTCAGTTCCCACGCCAGTCCCTCCGTAAACGTGCTGACATAAAACTTCGCCGCACAGTACGTCACAGCCGTAGGCACAATGGTATACCCACCAGCCGAAGATACATTGATAAGCTGTGCCCCCTCTGCCTCCTTATAGTCGCGGACAAACAGGGAGGACAATATCGTCAGTGCCTCTATATTCAGATGCAGCATTGCCCCAATTTTTCCCAAGTCCTGATCTGCCACGCTGTCATAATTTCCAAAACCCGCATTATTCACCCACGTCTCTATCTCATAATCTTTCAGCCCCTCATAAAACTGGTACGCATTTTCTAGGACGGATAAATCCGTACTTCGGATGACAACATCCAAATCCGGGCATTCCTTCAATATCTCCTTTTTCAGCATCTCCAAGTTATCCCTGCGCCTTGCTGCTATGACCAGATTTTTCCCCCGCCCTGCAAATGCCTTTGCCGTTTCATACCCAATGCCGGAACTTGCCCCGGTGATGACTGTATATTTTCCTTTTTCCTGAACCATTTGATAATCCTCCTTCGATTTGGTATAATCCAACCATACAATGTAGAGTAAACTCTATGTCAAGAGGATTGGAGTGATTTTTTATGGAATATTCTATCGGGGAATTTTCAAAGCTGACTGGGCTTGGCATCCATACCCTGCGCTACTATGAACAGGAAGGGCTGATTGCCCCGGAGCGCAATTCCGGCAACCGCCGCTGCTATTCCGATAAAGACCTCACATGGATTGAATTCATCAAACGACTGAAAGACACTGGTATGCCTATCAAGGAAATCAAACACTATGCCGAACTCCGCGCCGCAGGTGATCCCACCCTTTCTGACAGGATGGAAATGCTGGTGCAGCACCGGAAGGCGCTCAATGAGCAGATTGCACGGCTGCAGGATCATAAGATAAAACTGGATGAAAAAATTGATTTTTACAGAAATGAGATTAAGCGAACACAGAATAATGTTTCTTCCTGAGTATTACTCTGCCGGAAAAGGCAACCGCTCCTTTTCCGGCTTTATCCTTTATTCCATCTCCCTGAACGTGCCAGCCATTCCCCCGACAAGGCTCCACTGGCGCTGCATATAGGATTTCAGATTTTCCGTGCTTTGCCTGTATGCCTCCTGGACTGTTTTCTATTACTGCAATGGTTCCTACACTGTATCGTCCTTGATTGCCTCTACAATGACATCATCCCTGATTTTCTTAGATGCCAGCATATAAATCCCGTTAATCACAAGCAGCACCAGAACAATATACGCCACCAATGCCCATACCGGAAAGGCATATAGGAATTCCACTACGGACACTCCCTCTATATAGCACTGTGCGGCGCATACAATGATGAGCAGCGGAAGTCCAATCAATATTGGCCTGACTGACAGCAGAAACCCTTCCATCCCAAGCAGCCGCCGGATTCCTTTTTCATCCACTCCTACCGAACGGAACATGGCAAATTCCTTCCGCCTTTGACCTAAGCTGTTCAGAATTGCAGAAAGCACCGAGGAAATGCCCACAACCCCGAACAGCGCCGCAAGGCTGCACACGATAAACATTGTCGCGCCTGTCATCCTTCCACGGTTTCTCATCCGTTCCGTCTTACTGGAAGTCATATAATCACTGCTGCCCAGATATGCGCCGCATATCCTTTCCGCTTCGCCCTGAATTTCTTCATCCATTCCATCTGGCACAGCATAATTTACATAGTTCCTGTAATTATAAACCTCCATCTCATCACTGAAATTCCCGATGATGGAGTAATAATCTTCCATCGGCACGATAACAGGCAGTGTATAAAACGAAGGATCAAGCCCAATCTCCGGCATTGACGGGATTACGGCTGCAACATCCACCGTAAATTCATAGTCACCCTGAGTATCATCCGAATACTTCTCTGTCAGCTCCACCCTCTGCCCCTGCCGGAAATTCAGGTAAGGGACTGTTTCCTGCATTGCCGCATAATCCCTTGCACCGGGGTTCTTTGCCACACTGTTTACAATGATAGCGTAAGATTCCGACAAAGCCTCCGCACCTGCTTCCCGCAGAACGCTTTCATAGGCATCCTGCTCCATCCCTACCAACACACAAGGCACACGGTAACGCCCGTCCCGCTCCACGATATAGCCGTCTGCGGCATCAAAACCTCCTGCCTGCAGGAATTCTGCCGACTGGTCACTCCCGGAAAGCCAGACAGCGCAGTTTGCCCTTGCATAAACAGATATTCCCTGTACCCCCTGCATGGCTTTCAGTTCTGCAAGGAGCGCACCGTCTATCCGCTCCCCTGTCCTCAACGTGATATTTACATCAAAATGATTCCTGTTTTCCGCCTGCACATTGCTGATATCGGAAACCGTGAACGCTGCCAGGAACCCAAAGGCAAGGAGCATACACAGGGAAAGCGTCACCATGCAGGTATGGTACAGTTTTCTGCCCGCATTTACCGAGTTCACCGCTATCTCCCCAAGGAATCCGAAGTGCTTTGCCAATACGGGATGGCTCTTTGCTTTCTTTACGGAAATGCTGTACTGCTCCCCGCGCACTGCCTCTATGGGCAGAACCTTTGACATCTGTTTCGCCGGCCCGTGCGCGGCAAGCAGGACCATAGCAAAGGAAAGCACTGCCGCCATGAGCGCCGCTGCCGGGGAAAAATAAACCTCCATCCTGCTCCCGAACACTTCACTGGTCATATCGGAATAGGCAGACAGGACGCCGAGGGAAAACAGGTATCCCAAAACCATTGAAAGCAGGATGGGAATAACCGAAAGGATACACGCCTCATAAATGACCGTCCTTCCTATCTGCTTCGGCCCCGCCCCCACAGATTTCAGTATGCCGAGCTGATGAATCTTCTGTTTCGCCGAAATCCCGAAAGCGCCCCTTATGATATAGGCAAATACCGCCATCGATGTGCCTGCCGCAAGCAGGAGCCCCAGGAACAGCTTCGGCACATCACTCCCCCAAAAACTCCCCGGCGCATATACCCCGTGCCATGCAAGCAGCGCGGCATGGTAGCGGCACGGGTAGTTCCCGTATTCATCCTTCGGAAGCCCTATTGCCTCCGCAATCTGCGGGACTGCCGTATATACTTCCCCCCTCCGCTCCATCTGGAGGTAGACTACCACCTCACTGTCCGGCGAAAGCGCTTCCGGCTCCATAAAGCCATAGGCAAGGTATCCTTCATAACCGGAGGAAACAGACACATCCAGTTCCCCCACAATGGTCAGGCTGGCGGCATCCTTCTGCTGGCTTTCTTCCATGTGCGTCCGCACATTGCTGCCTATTCCCACAGCAAGCGTGTCGCCAATGCCATATGCCGGGTTCTGCAAAAAGAAATCCTTGCTGACCACGACCTCGCCAGAAGCCTGCGGGATGCGCCCCCGCAGGAGCATATTCTTTTCATACATGGAGCCCCAATAGCCGCTGTCACAATTCTGTATCAGCAGGCGGGGGAGCGCCGTCCCTTCCGGCAGGAAAGCGGTCTTATTATCCCCTTTCACAAACATGGCTTTTACGCCTGCATTGTCCCTCACCATGCCAAGCCTGTCTGCCGGGACATCCATAAGCTCCGCATCCCAATCCCCGCCAATATAAATCTCCTGCTGTACCATCTGGTTCCAGAAACTCTGCGAAAAAACAAGCAATGTACATAAGAACGTGGAAGCAATCAGAACCGCAACCATAATGGAAATGGAGGTGCGGCGGTTTTTACGCACCTGGTCTAAGCTGTATTCCCGTATGATGTTCATGGCCGCACCGCCTTATCCGAGATGATCTTCCCATCCTCTATCTTAATGATGCGGTCTGCCTCCAGCGCCACATTCTCATCGTGGGTGACCAGCAGGATGGTCTGTTTATACTGGCGGTTGGACAGTTTCAACAGGGAAATAATCTCCTCCGTATTCTTCCGGTCAAGGTTCCCTGTCGGCTCGTCCGCCAGCAGGATCGCAGGCTGGTAGATCAGGGCGCGCCCGATTGCCGCCCTCTGCTGCTGTCCCCCGGAAAGCTGCCCCGGCAGGTGTTCCAGCCTGTCTCCCAGCCCTAATGTCCTTACAATGTCATCAAACCGTTCCTTACCCGGCTCCTTATTATCCAGGAGCATGGGCAGACAGATGTTCTTCTTCACACTGAGCGTGGGGATAAGGTTATAAAACTGGTAGATAAGCCCCACCTTGCGCCTGCGGTACTGCGCCAGCCGTTCCTCCCCAAATGTCGCTATGTCCACATCTTCCACAAATATCTTCCCGCCGTCAGGGCGGTCAACGCCTCCCAGCAGATGGAGCAGTGTTGACTTGCCGGAGCCGGACGCCCCGATGATGGCAACGAACTGCCCCCTTTCCACCTGCAGGTCTACATGGTCTAAAGCCGTCACCATTGTCTGCCCCGTCCCATACTGTCTGGTCAGCCCCTCGGTCCTTAAAATATCCATAAACAGCACCTCTCTTGTTTTAAGTATGTAACAAACCCTGCACCACAAGGCTTGGAACTTCCTTACATACTACCACCCTTATGTGCTAATTCAGTGACAATGGTAAAATTTAATATAGAATCCTGCGCCCCCTGTCTCTGTATTTTTTGCCGTGACCGTCCCGTTTTCTTTCTCAATGATGGATTTTGCCAGGGCAAGCCCGATTCCTGCACTGTCTTTGGAAAAACCTGCGCCCCGGTAGAACCGCTCAAACAAGTGGGGAAGGTCTGCTTCATCAAATCCCCTGCCGCTGTCCTGAATAACGATTTCCGTATAGATAGGATTGTCCCGGCAGGCAATACTGATATTTCCCTGCTCCGGTGTATGTTCCACACAGTTTTTGATAATATTGCCGAACGCCTCGCTGCACCATCCGAAATCCCCGGAAAGCGAAATCCCGTCAGCGCCCCGTATCCCAAAGCATATCCCCTTTTCTTCCATCTGCCGGACAAAGGGCTGGACTGCATCCACCAGCATTTCCTCCAGGTCAAACTCTTTTTCTTCCAGTTCCAGCACGCCCGCATCCAGCCTTGACAGGGTGAGCATGGAGCCAACCAGGTGCTGGAGGTGGCCGACCTGTCCTTCCATCCGGCCGATGTCCTGTTTTGTCTCTTCATCCCACGCTTTCTTTTTCAGCAGCGAAAGGGTAAGCCCTATGGATGCCGCCGGGGTCTTTAACTGGTGGGACAGGTCAGCCATGTTGTCCGCAAGGTTCTTCTTTGCCCCCTGTGCCTGCTCCCGTTCCTCCCGGAGAAGCACCACCGCTTTATAGATGCTGTCCTCCAGTTCGGAACCGGTATCATGCTGCATCAGGGTGTCATACTGCCCTTCCATAATCCTGTCCAAATAGCCGGAAAGCACCGCCGTCCGCTTCTCATCCTCCCGCACTTTTTTCTGCCAGTAAAGCCTGAAAGAAAATATCATAATCAGCGTAATACAGAAAGGGATGGCATATGCCGCTGCCCCAAACCATGCCGGAACAAAAGAATATACATCCCTCCCATAACCGTACTGCCTTAAGATTTCTTCCCCCGCAATCCTCAGACCATCGCCAGACTTGTACAGATGCATGACATCGCCACGCTGTTCCGTGGCTGCAATCCCCACAGCCCCTGCCATATCCGCAATACTGCTTCTGATAAAAGTTTCTGACAGATGCAGGATAACACTGCCTGCCAGAACGCACAGGCAGATGGAAAGCGCAATCCCGCATATTAAAATCCTGTTCCCCTTCTTTTTATCCCTCATAGTCCACCGCCTTATACCCAAATCCCCGGACTGTCAGGAGCATCTTCGGCATCTGCGGATAATCCTCCACCTTCTGCCGCAGACGCTTTACCAGCGTGGTAAGCGTATTGTCATTGACATAATTGCCATCCACATCCCACAGCTTTTCCAAAATCTGCTCACGGGTAATGGTCTGGTTCTTATGTTCCAAAAGCAGGAGAAGGAGCTGGTATTCATTCGGTGTCAGCTCTACCGGGCAGTCTTTTTTATAGACTTTGGATGTCTTTTTATTGATGCAGACATCCCCGCAGTAAAGGCAGCCATCCCCCGGCCTGCGGTTCCTCACCCTGCGCAGCACCGCCCTTATCCTTGACACAAGAATATCCATGCGGAAAGGCTTTGTCACATAATCATCCGCCCCGATGGACAGCCCCTGCACCATGTCCTGCGCCCCGTCACGCACCGTCAGCAAAATGACAGGAATGGCTGTATTTTCACTTAGGCTGCGGCAGAAAGCAAACCCATCACCATCCGGCAAGTTTATGTCTAACAGGCATAAATCAATCCCGCTATCCAGGTATTTCCGGGCCTGTGCGAGACTTAATGCGGCATATGGCATGAAGCCCTCCGCCTGCAAGTTGCGGCAGAGGGTATCAGACAGTTCCGCATTATCTTCAACAACCAGAATCTTATCCATACAAATTCCCCTTTCTTTGGGAGTATGGTTTTTATTATGCCACTGTCCGCCTTTATCTTCAACTTCTGTTTCAGGAATATTTTTTAATCCTTATCTGTTTCATGGAAAAATATGATAGAAAATATCAGATATTTTTCCTGTAATTTAATATGAATATCTGTATTATCACGCAAAACTCATATACAAACACGGAAACTCCGAGCAGTTTCCGTGTTTGTATCATATCCCCCGTTTTTCAACAGCATTTTCCGTCAAACTAATACGTCTTTCACCCAAAACCGCCAATATCCTACACCCTTTTACCTTTCCGCTTTATACTATCACGGAAACCCCTGACTTTTGCGTGAAAGTATACTTTTGCCTGATAGTACGATTTTTGCCCCTATCGCCATCCTATCAGCGGCATCAAAAAACATGAAAAATAGGCTTCTCCTATTCAACTCCCCTGCCCCTCAATCTTGAGGGGTGGGGTTTTCTTTTCGCTCTTTTTCCTTCATAATAGTCTTATGAATATCCTCCAGACCATTTTTAAACAACATTATGAAGAAATGTTATATATTTTACATCCCCGTCAGGCTGTCATTGACAACGTTGACAAGATGATAGGCTGTGGTGACCCTGCTTTCGGTGGGGCAATGTATGCCTGTTCCAAATGCGGGAATCTTAAATTTGTTCCCTTCCGCTGTAAAAGCAGGTTTTGTCCAACCTGTGGGGTTAAATACTGCCAGGACAGATCTCATTCCATGGCTTTTAAACTGATTCAGTGTTCCCACCGACACTGCGTTTTTACCATTGACGAAGATCTCCGCCGCTTTTTTCTCAACGACCGTTCCCTTCTTGACTGCTTATTCCATGCCGTCCGCAGTGTTGTCCTCCGTATGTTTTTCCAGAGGAACAAATCAAAAAACTTTGTACCCGGTTTTATCTGTGTTCTTCATACTTTCGGCCGTCCCCTTGAATGGAATCCTCATATTCACTGCCTGATTACGGAAGGCGGCTTCTCCGATGATGGCTTTTGGCGTGTCGTAAAGCATTTCAACTACACCCTTCTCCGCAAATCTTTCCAAACCGCACTTCTTAACGAAATGGAAAAACGTATTGGCCCTTCCTTCAGAAAAACGAAAGCGCATATTTACAAAAAAGATTCCAATGGCTTCTATGTCTTTGCAAAACCGAATCTTTGCAACACACAGTCTGTCATTAAATACATCAGCAGATACCTGGGGCGCCCGGTTATTGCTTTGAACCGTATTGATTCTTATGACGGTGAAAATGTCACTTTCCATTACAACCGGCACGAGGATAATGCTTTCGTGAAGATAACCGTTCCTGCTCTGGACTTTATTTCTTTACTCATCCAGCATATACCTGAGCCGCATTACAAAATGACCCGTTATTATGGTCTTTATGCCCGGCATCGCAGCGGTGATAAAAAACTTATAAAAGCTGTCCATCCATCGAAACATAAATTCCTTTGCAGTTTTTCCAAATGGCGCAATAACATAGCTGTTTCTTTTGGTTATGATCCAATATGTTGTCCCAACTGCAAAACCACTATGACTTTAACTGATCTCTACTTTAAGCACATGCGGGTTTCTC
Organism: Lachnospiraceae bacterium; assembly: GCA_910573755.1. Lineage (GTDB taxonomy): Bacteria > Bacillota > Clostridia > Lachnospirales > Lachnospiraceae > 1XD8-76. Next base: position 9,870 of record CAJTBO010000050.1, read on the forward strand.
TGGAAGATTTATACGAAAGGTCTATGGCTAAACTAAAATGCCGTTCTGCTTGATTTATCTTCCGGTCTGCTTCATACTGTTCTTATCAGCAGACTGGGAGGTACAAATAATCATGGATTCTAAAGCTTTGGAGGAACTTCGTAATAAATATATTCAAAATCCGCCAGAAGGGATGACCGCAAAACTCGTCAAAAACATGTCTGATTCCGATTTATTGGACATGCACTATTTTCTAACCGAAGATGACGACTGGGATGGTGATGAACCGGAAGAAGGTTTCTATATAGACCTCTTTCAGTGATCACCTTGTTCTTGTGCCCGCTTTTATGTGGGCTATTTTAATTCAAGATTCCTCCGACAGGAGGAATTTCCTATTATACGAAAAAGCGGGGTCCACCACCCACCGTGATGAACCCCACCAAACCTTAAATTCCTTGATTTTAAGCCATTCTTCAATACTTTCGCCTGTTAGTACCCAAAATCCTATGGCATCATTTGGAAATAGCCGCCTGTGCGGCTGTTAGATATTGTTCAGAGATACAGCACATTTTTCGTTCACATAGACGCATAGGGGTCACGCTGGACAAGGGGAGGGGTCAAAATCGTGACCACAGGGGTCATATTCACAGCCGGAGGGGTCAGACCATTAGCCGCAGGGGTCAAAACAGCCACAGAGGGGTCAGACTTGTGACCACTGTGGCCGTCCGTAACCGCCGCTCCCGTGTTGCCTTGGTGCAGCCCCAAAATTAAACAAGGGATTCTAGCAACAACCAATGTGCCGGAACCCCTTGTTTTCAGCGGTTTTCCCGATATTCTGTTCATGCCCTTTGTATCAAATAAGCGGTCTACATTTCGACGTAGGTTTCCACGACCTCTATCCCGTGGTACTGTGCGTACTGCATGAGCATCTGCTTCTGGCTCGTTATAGAATTGCTTTCCCTGTCCGTGATGCCGTCATCAACGGACAACCGGGTATATAACCCGCCTTTTGGTGCTGTTTTGTATGTAGTCCTACCCATTCGCTTCTCCTTTTCCGGAAGAAGCTGGTGAACTGCAAAGTGGTTCTTCATTTTTTATTATACCTTCACAGCCGATCTCCTGCAAGCATTTTTCCGCTTTATCCGCATTTTCTGAATTTAATATCGCCCTCACAAACGCATCCTGCGGCGTTCTCCTGCTGTCAAATACCCTTGTCACGATAAGTTTTGTTTTATTCAAATATATTCCCTCCAAATTTCACTCTAATATCAGACGTTTTCCGTGCCCTGCCCTGAAAAATAAAAGCCCGGCAAGGTATAAAATTACTCTGCCGGATAACAGACGCTTTGAAAGGACGTAATATAGACGCTTCCAAAATGCGCCCGAACCCTTGTATTTCCCAGCTTTATACGCTAAGACACTTCTTTTTCTATTTTAAATTTAAAAGTATTTATATATATAACAGGGAATCCCCCATAGCCGTATGTATATATATAAAAAGAATTTGGCGATTTACACGTCTAAGCGTCCGTTGCGTCTTAATGCCTTTCCCCTGTCCGCACTTTTACATGGATACCCTTGAACCCCCTTGCGGTCTTTCCATTTCCGAGTGCGATATTATTGGTATAGGTCAGTTTATATTTATCCTCATTCTGCCGTAAAAAGTTGGAGAAACTGCGCTCCCCTAAAGGCTTCTCAAGGTTGTCCTCGCACCACTGGCTGTAGGCGCTGTAAAGCTGCTTTGATGTTGTTCGTCTGCGGCAATGCCTCCAGCTTCATGTCATCATCAAGCATCAGCAGTTTCCATTCAAGGTCTGCCCGTGCGAAGCGGTCAACCTCCACCTTCTGTATGCTGCCCGTGTTCATGCTGTCACCGAGCAAAGCACGAAGCACCCTGCCGATGCGTGACTTGCCCTCCCCGCCTTTGCCTATGACAATCATCATTTTCTGCCCCTTTGTCGTGGGCTGCAGCACATATCCCATAAATTCCTGCAAAGTGATGATGTCCTCCGGCTCCAATAACTGCCCTACAAAGGAAAGCCACTGTGACGGCTCAGGCGCATCCGGCGCATACCGCACCGGGAGCCTGTTCATGCAGAACTCTTTCTGTGCGGAAAAATCCCCCGACAGGAAATAGGTTCCGTTCGCCACATGGATACGGTCTGTCTGGTAGGGTATCGGCGGGGAGTAGCACCTGATCCGCAGCGCATCCAGGAGCGTTGTCGCCTTTTTTGCGATGCCTGATGTGACATAAGGCGCAATCTTGTAGTATATCTCCGCTTTAATCTGCTCCGCATCACCGATTGCCCCGTTTACGTCAAAAAAAGTGCCGTGTATGCATTTCATAGGGTGTCCTGCGAGGAAATCCTCACAGAAAAGCACGTCATTGACTTTGCTCCCGTCAAACCATGTTTCCGGCTGTGATGCCTGTTCCATTTTCTCCATTGTCTTTTCCAGCGCCGCCCTCTGCTCCGGCGGCACACTGTTCCAGTCTTCTTTCAATTTTCAACACTTCCTCTCCATAATCCGCTACTAACTGCACATGCTCCGATAGCGGAGCGTACAATAACACATCAAGCAGATACTCAATATAGTCTTTCTTTTCCAACGCTTCACAGAATAACGGGTTCCATTCCCCATCCGGCTCCTGCGGCGCATACTGTTCTTTCCACTGCCTTAAACAGCACAGGTAATCGGAAAGTACACGGAAGCATCTCTTTTCCGCCCTCTCAAACCTCTGCTCCGGTGATAATCTCCGCATACGTTTTGGCGGCGGTTTCCTTCCCCTGTTATCCTCAAAACTGATACCGAAATCCGACGCAATCCGCAACGCCGCTTCCTTCTTCCCAAGCCCGCAATACTTCGCCACAAAATCAATGGCATCGCCCTTTTCCCCGCATCCAAAACAGTAATAGCGGCTGTCTATCTTCATGCTCGGATTTTTGTCTTTGTGGAACGGGCAGACCGCCATGCCGCTGCGGTTTATTTTTATCCCGCAATGCTCCGCCGCCTGCCTTGCGGTAATGCCGTTTTCCCTTATCGCTTCAAATACATTCATTGAAACCTCCATGCACGCAAAAAAGGCAGCTACAAACCTGTCAAATAGGTTCATAACTGCCTTAACGCTGTGCAAATCAAAGTTAGCAACCCCCATTTCAAATGGGGGTTTAGTTTTAACCCCTCCGGGGTATAGTACTGGTTCCGCCTAAGGCGGGGTTCCGCAATACCATCTTTACCAGTTGCCC
>CAJTBO010000051.1 GCA_910573755.1 Lachnospiraceae bacterium
AATCTGGAATCAATATGGCAGTTACTGTGAAAAATACCATCTGGTCCAAAAGCCTGATGATCTTATGTTTTATTCCTTCCGTAATGGGCAGCGAAACAAGATGTCGAGCGATAATGTAAGCCGTATATTGTCTGACTGTGAATCTAAAATCCGTAAGGACAGACCAGAGCTGATACATCTTCATTCGCACCTGTTCAGACGAACAAGGGCAATGCATCTGTACCAGGCAGGAGTTCCCCTGCCGACGATTTCTGAATGGCTGGGACATTCAAACATCGAAACAACACGGTTCTATGCAAAAGTTACAGAGGAGATGAAACGTGAGGCATTGCATAGATTAAGTGAAAGTGATAAATCCGTATTCAAGGATGATGTGGCATTTAAATATGCTGATAATGAGGATGTGCTTAAGCGCTTATGCGGATTAAAATAAATGCCGATATTTTTTTCTTGTGCCTGATCACGTGTCAGGCACGGGATTCTATGAAATTTTTATCGGCATATCTAAAATATCGGCATATGGGACATAGAGGTGTTTTTTGATTTTTCAAGGTGCGAATCCCATTTTTGATATGGGAAGTTTGAGTTATGTAATATTGAACGCAGGCTAAAAAATAGGGCCCGCTATTTCAGGCAACACGAAACAGAAATTTTGCTTCATGATGGGGCGGAGAGCATGCTAAATCAATGGGGAACATCTCCAAAAAACATTGACATTCCCTCGAGCTGCCATAACCTTTCTTTTTACTGTGAAGCATTAACTTCCGGGGAATAAGCTTCTGTATTCTTCTTTATTTTGGAATTATATTTTCTATTGAGCCACCTTAACCACCTTCTTCAAGGTAATTACTACGAAATTGCCACTCCGCTTGAAACAGAGTGGCAATCATATCCTACATTTTATTTAATTATTTTGGTATGTCTTAAACATTTCAAGTTGTTATTTCAAATGACCCGCAAATAATATCGATACAAATTTCATTACCGATAATCAAAATTAAATATAACCTATTTAACTTAGAAAAATCAAAATTATATCCGTACTTATAATATTCTAAGGCACTTTCCACTTCTTCTTTACTTAATTCTTTAACATAAATATCTGTTATAAAATAAGCAAATGATTCATTGTTTAAGGATTCATTGTCTATACAGCACTTTAAGATATGATTACATTTCAAGCATTTATAGAACTCTCCATTATAAGAATTCAAAAACCTAAATACCATACAATTATTCTGAATTATAGAAACTTCAGCTAAATTTATGTTTTCCATAACTCGTTCCATATACTCCCACCTGCTGATACTTTGTAAATCAAAAATATTCACTTCTAATCCTCCATCCATGTCGCTTTTCCATTCCATTTATATGGTTCAGGATAATAATCGTTTAAACTAATTTTCCCAACATTGTGTGGTATGGGTGTTATTGACACGCAGGCCTAATCCGTTGTAGGTGTAGGCGGATTTATCCCCTTTCCAGTTTGTTCCTTCCACCATGCGGTTTGTCTCATCATACAGGTAGAAGCGGCTTGCCTTCTTCCCGATCTCCGCTGTACGGTTGCCCCGCTTATCATGCATCGTAGGTCAACTCTGCAAAACTCTGGCCGTTTTCCTTCGTGTAATACCGGGTATTGCCCATCACATCTTCATGGATATACAGGGTTTCCCTCTCGCTTATAACGAACTTACAAAAACTACTTCACTTTATAACTCAAGCAAAATATCAATGCTTCATTCAATGCACTAATCACATCTCTCTCTTGTCTGGTATCATCATCATAAAAACAATATATTTGATTTAATGTTTCTATATCCATTGCCTCAAAATACACAAATTGGTATGGTACAAACTTTGAATCAGTCACCGAAAGCTGAGCTAAACAATTTTGAAAATCAAAATCAATAATTAATGCTTTTTCACTATTTTTTGACAAAAATATTTCATCTTTACCTGTTAGTTCATATAAGACTTTCTCATACCATCGTATAACAGATGCTTTAATAGTCTCATAATTATAATCGCTCATATTATTTACGCCCTACTATCGTTATATTTGTAGCCTTTGGCATCTCTGTAATTCTAGGTAATCCTTTTTTATCATATAATCTATCAAGCAAAGACCCTGGTCCATTTATAATTCCCCAACCGTCTGCTCCACCTTTTGAAATAGTATTGCTAGGAACATCAAATTCAACATACAATGAACCTTCAGGTGCTTGTTTTCCAAACGCATTAATAGCGGTTTCCCTCTATCGCAGCTATACTATATCAGATACATTTCTTTATTAATTTTGAATAAGCACTGCCAACTGTATACCTTTTCCTATCTCTGTTTTATCCTTTTTGCATCTAGTTTTGTCTCCCAAAATCGATCAACCACCTTGTTCCCCCTATTACATGTCATCATAATAGGGAAGATTTGAAAGTGTCAAGAAAAAAGTCACAAAATCATTACATACTTTGGGTAATAATTTGTTTTTTATAAAATTTCTGCAATGTGTTTTGCCAGCATCGGAATTTCTAATATTGCATCATCACAGAATTTTTTATACTTTTCAGCCCCAAAATAATCTATTTGATTATATTGAATCTGTTCCGAACAACTTTGCTTGTACAAATCTTCTAGTTCAGAAATAGAAAGCACATAATTAGTTTTTCTTGTCATAGGATTTTCAAATAACTTCCAACATATTTTACCCTCAAAACTATCAATGCACTCTTTAAGAGTATCAACTAAATTTTCTGGACAAGATTCCTGCACCCTGAATACAAGCATCGGTATGTTTCGATACTTGTCGCTTTCGATATACATATTATACCGCATCCATTCAATAGGTAACTTGGAATAAATGATTTTTCCTATACATGTTTCATTTTTATTCATATGCTCACCTACTCTATTTTTCAAACACATCAAAACCATCTGGGTTAATTTCTCGTAATGCTCTAAAGTAGTTCTCTTTTAGTACAGGGACATTTTTGTATCTTGGATCATAAATAAATGTTCCGTCTGAATATACTTCGTGATAAATATATTCTGCTTTATAATTGTATTCATAACCATTTATATATCCACCCTTCCCCTCTATACGATATATTTTACCCTTCTGTCCTGCCGCATCGTAAAAATCCTGTGCAATCTCAGAACAGTCATAGCCAAAATCTGTTTTATAATAATCACTATTTAATAGCTTGTTAAATTTACTTCGTACATCACCTGAACCACCCCAAAAATATCCTCTTTTCCCATATCCCGCCATCTTCGACGCATTGATCTCACTCTCCATATTAAAACTGCGGAAAGTAGCTGTTCCGGCACTCGCTACAACAATTGCTGAACCTTACCAATATGTTGATCCTCTCCAAAAATACAGATATTGCAAAACAGGTTCTTGCCTCCTATGAGAATCTTGTTTTGGAACATGAGGGAACACAAACTTTAGATAATGGTGTCTGCCAGATGATGTATGGCGCGATTGCGCTTTCCGAGAGCAATGCTAAAGAAGCCGAGCTTCATCTTTTATCTGCGGAGAATATTATTTCGGAAGTCATGGGAACCGATAACGATTATGCCAAAACTGTTTATTTGTACCTGAATAACCTGTATTCCCGATGGCAGAAACCGGAACAGGCTTTAGCGTATAAAAATAAATATCTTGAATGTTCCCATCAACGCCAATAACAATTTTGGCCACCATGAAAGTTAGCGAAAGTTAAAAATTTATCCAAATCATAAAAAACAATATCAAAAACCGCATAAAATAAAGGTTTTTGACATTGTATATACTGTTATGAAATATAATTTTCTAATTAGTGAAAGTTAGCGAAAGTTAAATTATGCCCAATATGGTATATATTTTTTATATCTCGGTGCTGTTTCCGGATCAACCGCCTTTATCAGCCCTGCATCTATTGTATTTTGAATTAAACGTGATGCTTTTGTCATTTCTTGATCCGATAATCCGAATAATTTCCTAATATCTCCATTAGAGACAGCCTCATAATTGACATAAGCCAAACAAGCCTGCATATAACAGGTACGAACACGATCTTCCTTTGTTGTCATTTCAAATGGAACCTTTGCAAACAATACCGCTTTTGTAAATTGATTATTCTGATTCTCAATTCTTGGCGCAAGCAATTCATTTTTTGCAGTAGCCTCTATAATCTTGTCATATCCGCTGCCTCGTTCCTCACAAATACCACATTTATGCATAAATCCGGCAATGTTCTCATTTCGTGATACTGGAACCGTATCTACAATACGATCTATTGCTACCAACGGAGCACCTGCATTGGAAAACTCTATTCGATTTTTGAATACTTCCACCATAGGATTCGTACCACGTTGTTGCAAATCCTGATGAATCATAGCATTCGCCAACAATTCACGAATTGCTATTTCCGGAAAACTAATAACGGACTTCCTTGTTGCTTCCACTATCACCTCTTCCTGTGGAATAATTGTCATAATATATTGAACAATATCCTCATGCGCAAAAGCATAACCGCCCGAAAATTCTTTTTCCCTGATTGCATCCAATCTGGAATTTTCTTTATACCAAATAACGCGCACAGATCGCCGATGAAGATTATCAAACTTTTTCAAATCTTTCGCAATCATCAATGCTCCCATATTGGTAATGTTCCAATTTCCAGCATCATTTTTAATAATAAACTTTTCATTCTGTAAATCATCCAAAACTTTATCCCTATTACGCGGAATCGGCATTTCCATCTTATCGTAGTACTTGGGATAATCCAATAAAACAACCAATTCATCTTCCTCAACATTACTTTTTGCCAAGCGAAGCTCATATGGTGTTGTATCAAACGCCTGCCATAATTCCCTTTCTTTATCTGGATATTCCTTTAAATTTTTCTTATTTGTACCAACCCGAATATATTCCACTCCTGCAAACTGAACTGGCTGTTTCTCAGCACAAGGAATTTCAATCATTACAACATTTTTCCCTCCCATAGGGAGTTCCATAGGAATTTCATAAAATTTAAAATTGATTCGTGGTGAAACCATACGTGAAAGCCATGCTTCCAGCTCTTCATTTCCTTTTTTCATTTTCCGATATTGAAATTCTGTACCAATTATTTCGTGTGTATCATCATGAATTCCCCAAACAAGATATCCCTTTGTCCTACCGCACAATGTGGCAGAATTACTCAATGCTGAGATATATTCTCCTATCAACTGAGGATCTTTATTATTGCATTTAAACTCTACCCATTCTGTTTCAGTTGGTAGTTTTACAAGTTCCCGTACAAGGCTTTGCAAATATTCTATAGATGTAATTGACATAAAATCACCTCTTTTTGTTTCTATGTATCTAGGCGTTTGCGAAACGCCACAGTCCGCATAAAATCGGGCTTTTTTCTTTGTTAAAATAGAACAACTCCTCACAGGTTTGTGGTAAAATTTAAGTGTCCAAACAAAAATCAACCATATCCACCTGAAAGGAGTTGTACTTATATGATACCATACAATCAGCTTTCTTTGGCAGATATTTTTTCAGATTGCCAGGAAATTTATGAGTCTGACAAACCTCAGTTTCTGTCTCTCTTACAACAGCACATTGACCTTGATGAAATTGTCCCTGCTTCCTTCCGGAAGCACTTCTATGCATCAACGGGCAGAGCCCGTAAATACCCTCTGAACGCTTTTTTATGGGCGCTTATCCTTCAGCGGATTTTTTCCTCCTCCTTGTTTTCCTTCAGTATTCCCGGCATCTCCGTAAATTCTGTGGTTTCAACAAGGTTCCGGATGCTTCTAAGATCACCCGGTTCAAGCAGGATTTTTCCGAAGACCTGCAGGTCCTTTTTCACCGCCTGGTCGACCTTACTGAACCAATCTGCCAGACAATTGATCCTGCCAGGGCTTCTATGGCCATCTTCGATTCCTCCGGCATAGAAGCCTGGGTTACGGAAAATAATCCCAAGTATGCCAACCGTATCATCAAACGACTCAAAGCATATATAATCCGCACCTATAGATACCGGAACACCCAAAATTGTAAAATTCGCACTTCCGCCTATACTGCCACCCATACCATTTAAATCCCAGATTTCATCTGCCCAATACTTGCTAATCGCCAAACCTCCAAAACCTGCAACAGGAAATCCTCCGCCTACAAATCTGTAATCAAGTATGCCAAAATTACCATGGTCATCAAAAACCAACTGAGTACCTGCACCAACCCTGATTCCCATTGCCTCTGCTAATTCATACCCAATCGCATATACATCTAATCCATTCGGATCAAAGTAATTAATCGGATCACCATAGCAGTACTGATACCAGTTTCCACCATCTTTGATCGGATCCATCGCAAGCCAGGTGCGGTTATTCGCATCATAGAACCTCGCCTCCGCGAAATAGATATCCAGCGTGGTATCGTAGATATGCCCGGTAAAGGTTGCAAATACGTAGTTCCCGTGATCGTTGTTCAACAGCTTGTTCGGACTCTCCGGCATTCCCCATGCATCGTAGGTCAACTCTGCAAAACTCTGTCCGTTTGCCTTCGTGTAATACCGGGTATTCCCCATCACATCCTCATGGACGTACAGCGTTCTCTCCCAGTTCCCCTTATCCGTGAACTGCTCAATTCTCTCGCTCCCCGCATACACATGCTTCTGCTCATACTCTAACTGCCCGTTTCCTTCCGCAAATACCATCAGGTCATCATTCTCAAAGCTGGTGTAGTCAATCACGTAATCGCGGGCGTATACTTTCCCGGCATGGGTGGTATGGGTGTTGTTAACGCGCAGGCCTAATCCGTTGTAGGTGTAGGCGGATTTATCGCCCTTCCAGTTTGTTCCTTCCACCATGAGGTTCGTCTCATCATACAGGTAGGAGCGGCTCGCCTTCTTCCCGGTCTCCGCTGTACGGTTGCCGCGTTTGTCATAGGTATAACTATAAGTTTCGTTGCCCTCCTTCTTCTTTGTCAGCTGGTTTAATTCGTTATACTGATAGTCTACTACTTTATTCTTGCTTTTTTCAAGTACCAGATTCCCCAAAGTTTCATAAGTATAAGTGGTTACCGTCCCGGCGATATTGCTGCTGGTCATGCGGTTCAGGCTGTCGTAACCGTATTGATGGGTTCCTTTATTCGCCTTGTTTGCCGTCTTATCCGCACTGTCCTCCGTCCCCGGATTGTCCGGTTTATCTGGTTTATTGGGATTATCGGGCTTTTCTTCCTTCTCCCCGCGGTTTAATCCCGGAGGCATATGCCCGCCCGGGTTGACGATATTGCCGTCCTCATCCTCTGTCTGTCCCGGAGGCACCTGCCCGTTGCCGTCGCCGTTTCCTTCCACGGAGGCATCCTCTTTCGCCGTATTCAGGAGTTGTATATTGGTCTCCTGCGCGGCATCCGCCTGGTTCTTCAATACCACGCCTGCCGCGCTATCTGCTGTCGGATCGGGAAGCGCAGGCCTGTTTACAACAGCAGTTGTGGCGCTCAGCTGTTCCGTATCCACGGAAGGGATCTCCACTGCCGGCGCTTCCGCAGAGACAGTGCTAATACTATTATTACTATTCTTATTTCCGTTTCCACTGCCGCTGCTGCTTCCGCTCTGCCCGTGGTTATACTGCATCTCACTCAGGCGGTTTCCTTCCGCATCCCAGCTGTACGTGGTCTTATACAGTTTTTTCCCGCCGATGTTGTATTCATCCATCTCGATGATCCGGCTGCACTCATCGTAGAAATAGTATGCCGTCTCATAGTTCGGGTATTCCTTGAAGGTCTTGTTGCCGTTGCCGTCGTAGGCGAACTTCGTAATGCCGCCGTCGAAGTCCTTCATCTCCACGATCTGGTTTTCCGCATCGTAGTAATAGTCCACCTGCGTCCCGTCCGGGTAGCCCTGCACAGTCTTGTTCCCTACATTGTCCCAGCCGTACGCGGTCTTCCTGCCGTTGTGGTCCGTCACCTCCGTCACGCGGTTCAAGAGATCCCTGCCGATGGAGGTCTTCCCGTTCCAGTCCTCCATCTCCACCAGTTCCCCGGTGCCGTTGTAGAGGTAGGAAGCGGATTTCGCGTCGTTATAATTGATATTCCTCACCAGGTTCACAGGGCTGTATTCATACTCCGTTACATAGCCGTCCTCGTCAGCCTTCCTGATCAGGTTGCCGTTGCCGTCGTAGACGAAAGTTTTCCCGTCGCCTTTGGCGTTGACTTCCGTTTTGACAAGCCCCCTGTGGTCGTAGGTGTATAACGTCTCCTGATATTCATTCGGTTTATCACGGATGTAGCTGATAACGTCCTCTAATGCGTCTGTCAGACAAAATCTTAAAATCGTTGCCAACATTTACAGCGGCATGGATTCTGTTTCAACACTCGAAAGACAGGTCAGTATAAAATCTATTGATGTTAAAAATACCCGACAGAATTTGCGAGATATTGAACACACGGTGAAAAAAGAGGAAAATTATGAAATATGCAGAACGGTATCAAGCCAACCATGTTTCCCAAAAAGGAACTTCGCAGGCACAGTTTAAACCGATATTTTGATAATTCCATAATTCTTCAAAAGCAATATCACTCCCTTAAGCTACCATAACCTCGCTTCCACAAAAAGAAAGATTTGCAATCCTGTAATTACTTCCGCAAACCTTTCTTTTTAGAGAAAAACTATTCACGTATTTTCTATTAACTATTCCATATCTTCAATAGTTGGTATAATTGGCGATAAATAGGAATCACTGAATTCTTTTACGCTGCCCTTGGATAATACGAAAACTTGAAACTGGTTTTCTTTTCCATCAGCCTCGTCATCATGTAAGTAAATCAATCCGTAGCTGCCTTCCGCCATCTCTCCTATTGCATTATAAAGTTTAAAGACTTCTTCCGACTGTGAATTTCTTCTGTTTGCAAAAATTGTAAACTCTAGAAACCACTCACCATTTAAAGCCTTTATCTGAGGCTTAAACCATGATAATTTTTTAATCTCTTCTTTTATTCTGTCAATAAAGATATCCTCAGTATCTTCCTTGAAAGTTGCCTTATATGTTTCTCTAATCGTTATCCAACCATGTAACTCTATCATTTTTTCATCTCCTTACAAGTCTTAATTAAAGGGATCTGTATCAATAATTACATCTACTCCATATCTTTCGCTATACTCATATAACTTGTCTGTAACAGACTGAGCCGGAGTTCCTTCAAACTGATAATATACTTCTTTTCCTGTTTGCTTAGCAGCTTCAAACGTAGCTTTCATCTGTTCTCTAACACTTTTATTTAATGTCTTTAATGCCGGTTTAGCTTGAGCAATATACTCTTTGCTAATAGCATCAAATTCTCTGCCCTTAGGATCATTTGTGAATTTTACTCTTGATTCCCCACCAATTCTATCTGCAAGCATATCTGCATTTTTATCTGGACTATTTACTTTTTCAAGTTTTCCAGAATATGCTCCAGCCCCATCAAAGACATCATCCATAATATTATAAGTTTTTGGATTCCTTTTAATATAGCCATTATTCCTATACCTCTCAATTTCCGACGCATTAATCTCACTCTCCATATTAAAACTGCGGAAAGTGGCTGTTCCAGCACTCGCTATCAAAGTTGATGCCATCTCCAGCCCATAGTACAGGTCTTCCTTTCCGGTAAACAATATATCGCGGAGAGGGTTAAAGGATGCCTTACTGCTTCCTTCTAAGCCGTAACTCAGATCCTGCAATGCTTCCAGCACATCCGCAAGCCCGAAAAAAACGGATGCTATTCCCGCTGCCAACGTTGCAACTGTTACTATGGCGGTACCTGCTGATACGGTTCCTGCAAGCAGCCCCGCCACTGCAGGCAGTGCTGCTCCTCCGGTTGCAACGACAGCCGCCACACCGATCACCAGTATCACCGCCGCACCTGCGCCTTTCAGGATACCCATCCCGACACGGTTCCAGTCAACATTATCCACAAATTCGGATATTTTTCCCTTCAAGTCCCGTATGCCTGAGTGCAATTTCTCCGCCAGCTTATTCATGTCCACGCATCCACTGAAGGGAGAGAACCCCGCCAGCCCTGTCGGATCATAGTAAGTCGTCGAATTGCTGAAACAGTACTGATACCAGTTCCCACCATCCTTAATCGGATCTATCGCGAGCCATGTGCGGTTGTTTGCATCGTAGAATCTTGCTTCCGCGAAATAGATATCCAGTGTCGTATCATAGATATGCCCGGTAAAGGTCGCAAAAACATAGTTCCTGTAGTCGTTATTCAACAGCTTATTCGGATTCTCCGGCATCCCCCATGCATCGTAGGTCAACTCTGCAAAACTCTGGCCGTTTGCCTTCGTGTAATACCGGGTGTTGCCCATCACATCTTCATGGACATACAGGGTTCTCTCCCAATTTCCTTTATCCGTGAACTGCTCGATCCTATCACTTCCCGCATATACATGTTTCTGCTCATACTCCAGCTGTCCATTTCCTTCTGCAAATACCATCAGGTCATCGTTCTCAAAGCTGGTGTAGTCGATCACGTAATCACGGGCATACACTTTTCCGGCATGGGTGGTCTGGGTGTTATTAACACGCAGGCCTAATCCGTTGTAGGTGTAGGCGGATTTATCCCCTTTCCAGTTTGTTCCTTCCACCATGCGGTTTGTCTCATCATACAGGTAGGAGCGGCTTGCCTTCTTCCCGGTCTCCGATGTACGGTTGCCCCGCTTATCATAGGTATAACTATAAGATTCGTTGCCCTCCTTTTTCTTTGTCAGCTGGTTTAATTCATTATACTGATAGTCTACTACTGTGTTCTTGGTCTTTTCAAGTATCAGATTCCCCAAAGTATCATAAGTATAAGTGGTTACCGTCCCGGCGATATTGCTGCTGGTCATGCGGTTCAAGCTGTCATAACCATATTTATGGGTTCCTTTATTCGCCTTGTTTGCAGTCTGATCCGCACTGTCCTCCGTCCCCGGATTGTCCGGCTTGTCTGGTTTATTGGGATTATCCGGTTTTTCTCCCTTTTCCCCTCTGTTTAATCCCGGAGGCATATGCCCACCCGGATTGACGATATTGCCGTCTTCATCCTCCGTCTGCCCCGGAGGCACCTGTCCGTTGCCGTCACCGTTTCCATCAACAGAAGCATCCTCTTTTACCATATTCAGGAGCTGTATATTCGTTTCCTGTGCGCTGTCCGCCTGGTTCTTCAATACCACGCCTGCCGCGCTGTCCGCCGCCGGATCGGGAAGCTCAGGCCTGTTTACAACGGAAACTGTAGTGCTTAACTGTTCCGTATCCACGGATGGAATTTCTACTGCCGGTGCTTCCGCAGAGACAGTGCTGCTATTATTTCCGCTGTTGCCATTCCCATTCCCGTTATTCCCGGAATTCCCGTTTCCACTGCTGCTTCCGCTCTGCCCGTGGTTATACTGCATCTCGCTCAGGCGGTTTCCTTCCGCATCCCATCTGTAAGTAGTCTTATACAGCTTTTTCCGCTGATATTGTACTCATCCATCTCAATGATCCGGTCGCACTCATCGTAGAAATAATACGCTGTCTCATAGTTGGGGTATTCCTTGAAGGTCTTGTTCCCATTGCCGTCGTAAGCAAACTTCGTGATGCCGCCGTCAAAGTCCTTCATCTCCACAAGCTGATTCTCTTTATCGTAGTAATAATCCACCTGTGTCCCGTCGGGATAGCCCTGCACGGTCTTATTCCCTACGTTGTCCCAGCCGTACGCGGTCTTCCTGCCGTTGTGGTCCGTCACCTCCGTCACGCGGTTCAAGAGATCCCTGCCGATGGATGTCTTTCCGTTCCAGTCCTCCATCTCAACCAATTCTCCCGTGCCGTTGTAGAGGTAGGAAGCGGATTTCGCGTCGTTATAGTTGATATTGCTCACCAGGTTCACAGGGCTGTATTCATACTCCGTTACATAGCCGTCCTCATCGGTCTTCCGGATCAGGTTGCCGTTGCCGTCGTAGACGAAAGTTTTCCCATCGCCTTTGGCGTTAACTTCCGTTTTCACAAGCCCCCTGTGGTCGTAAGTGTATAACGTCTCCTGATATTCATTCGGTTTATCACGGATGTAGCTGATAACGTCCTCTAATGCGTCTGTCAGACAAAATCTTAAAATCGTTGCCAACATTTACAGCGGCATGGATTCTGTTTCAACACTCGAAAGACAGGTCAGTATAAAATCTATTGATGTTAAAAATACCCGACAGAATTTGCGAGATATTGAACACAGGCTGAAAAAAGAGGAAAATTATGAAATATGCAGAACGGTATCAAGCCAACCATGTTTCCCAAAAAGGAACTTCGCAGGCACAGTTTAAATCCTAAAAAAAGAAATAGATACATTACAAAGCAGACAAGACAGCTTAAATCGATATTTTGATGATTCCATAAATTCTAAAAGGCAAGATCATTCCCTTGAACTACCATAACCTCATAGTCTCGCCTTCACAAAAAAGATTTATAGCCCTGAAATACTGCTGCAAACCTTCCTCATTATTTGAAAACTCTCACTATCATAGAAAAAGTTATCTGGCCATGGTAAAATGCTTTAAAATCACAGCCATACGGCTTGACCACCGGCTCTGCCGGTGGTTTGGATGAACCCCTCCGGGGCATTTTTCGGTACCGCCTATAGGCGGTGTCTAAGCAACCCCTTTTTCGGTGCTGCCTATAG
>CAJTBO010000052.1 GCA_910573755.1 Lachnospiraceae bacterium
CATCCGCCATGTCCAGAATCTTTAAACGGCTCCGTCTCCATGGGATCATCGAACGGGTACAAGGAACTTATAAATATTTCACCACAGCATATGGAAAAGAAATCATAGCTGCAGGACTTGCTGTAAGAAATCTTGTGCTTATACCAGCGCTGGCATAAGTATTTTTCTTATGCAGAAATTTTGCCATTTTGCGTTAAAAATCATTGATAAGTGGCCTAATAGTCTAAAAACAGAAATTATTGTAACAATGAATTTACGTGAATGGAGACATTTTTTTAAGCTGAGAACAGCGAATAGAGCACATCCTCAAATGCGAGAAGTATCTATTCCACTTTTGAAACGATTTCAGGAACATATACCAGTTATTTTTGATGATATAATAATTGATAATTGATTAAACTGGCTCTATTTTGGCTCTAAAAATTTTGACTGGCACAAATACAAGAGTGATTTTTAAAGAATATGGATAATAAATCCAATAAAAATCATAGAAAAATAGCCAGTTCAAGCTATCCGCCGAGGAGTTCGAATAGTAAACAGGAAGCCGGGAAGCCGCATAAACAGCGGACTTTCCGGCTTTTGGGGTGGGGCGTGATACCTTTTTGATACCTAAATTATGAATTGGTAAATTTTTTCCTAAAAGCTGGATGAATATCAAAAATGGATTTTTGATAGTTAATAGTGTCATCTTCATAATACATTCGATATTTTACTCGTTTACCGGGTTCGCGAATAACTTTCCTTAAAAAACCGATTTGGTAAAGGAATGATATAGTTTCTTTGGTTGAATAAGTTTGATTTGTAATAGCATCACGTATTTTTTCGTTTTCCCCTATCCCGTCGATATGTGTTATAAGTAAAGCACAATCCCAATCCCACTTTTTTCTAACACCAACAAATGATAAAATACACTTATCAATGTTTTTGCAGGTTTTTGAGTATTCCCCAACAAGGTCTATTAACTTCCAGTTGGAGTATTTTATTTCGGCTGGAGCAACTGCATTTTCTTCAATAGGTAAATATGTTTTTTTTCCATATTCGAGAATTAATCTACAAAATTGAAGTAACTCACGTGGGCGCTGAAAGGTTCGTGTAATGATGTAATTATTTAGATAGCTTGGTTTTTTGTTGTAATAAATATTTATAGGATAAAACAAACTCCAATATTTGTTAATATCTTTAAAATTAGTAGGTATTGGTTCATCTAAATAATATGCAATCCTTGCGGCAACAAGTTGTTTTAAGCTAAAGAAATTATTGTCATCCCATGAAATTGTAGTTATTTCACTTTTAGAATCAAATAGGTCGCTTCCTTTTGAAATTATCTCATATATATCAGTTCTTAAAAAAGCAATGATTTTGAGGTTGTTGTATTCTCTTTTCAACTGACGAATGGAAAAAATTAATCCACGTAACCAAGCATTCATATTATCATTGTTTTTCCATGGCTCGTCCAAGTTATCTATAACTATTGAAAAGGTGTTGTTTTTTATCAAATTTGTAAGTTCTTCTTTGATTTTTTCTTTATCTTGTAATGATAAAGATGTAAGGCTTGAAAAATCTAATTCAACTTCGCCAAATGAACTTTGCAGTTTACCGCCTTTAAATACATTAAAGATTGCAGTAGCAAATCGTTTCCAAGAACTGTCATTTAATACACCATCTTGAATTAATTTCGATTTAAGTGTGTCATCAAAGTATTCTATATATGGAATTGAGGAATATATTATTTCATTGAGAATAAAATTTTTCCATGCTAAAGAGTATTTAAAGTCATCATTGAGGGGTTCGGAAAAATTATGTGATTTTAACCAATTTTCAATATATACAAAATCTTCTCCATCGAATGAAATTTTTACGGGGATAGTATCATCGCTTTCTTGCGCTTCCTTTGCAAGTATGGAAAATAATGCACTTTTTCCAGCGCCCTTGCGTCCTAACACTAATTCTTTATCTCCGCGTTTGATTTCGTCATATTGCCTTGTTTTCACAAAATAGTGTTGTAAATTTTCGTCTTCTTGTGCGCGGTCTTTTCCAAAAAGTTTTGTCAGATTTAGAGAATCTCGTCTTATTGTCATTATGTGTACCTCTCCATTAATTATAAATTTCTCCACTTGTAACTATTATTTTTCTTATCATCCCCTTTTTCATCAACACTGCTACTCGTTGCAGGCCAGTTGATTTTCCATTCAAAATATTCGTCCTCTGAAATTTCGCCGCTTTTCAACTGTTCTTTCCGCAGACACCACTCCCGCATGAAATCATTGACTAATCCATACTCTAACCACATACCCACTGGGGCATGAGCAGGCCAGTCATCATTGTCATAGTAACGCACCGATTTATCATCAGAAGCGTTGCATTTGCCGGGATTACGGACAAGCTGAAATAAATGGATCGTGCTACGGTCATCTTCGTCAAGCCAAAGGAATGTGAGCATAATATCTTCGGCACAACCGGGGGTAACACCAATAAAATGAATATAATTGACGTTCAATATCTTTGCCATTTCCATTAAAGTGTTGTTTTTGGGAACACGATAGCCGGATTCATACTGCGCGATACGAACATCAGCATTGCGTTCCTCATATCCTAATTTCAAGCCCAATTCACGCTGTGTCAAGCCCCGAAACGTGCGTATTCTTTTTATCCGTTCTCCTAATACCATATTAATTCTGTCCTTTCTGAAATCATATATTTAAGGGAATCATTTCTTTTGATATTTCATGTATATTTTTGCCGAAAATCCTTTCTGCTTACTGTGCTTTTCTTTTGCTCTTTTAAATTCCTTGAATCCTAATGCAGAATAACAACGGATAGCGGCAGTGTTGACATCTGTAACGTCAAGTACATAATCTTCATAGGAACTCTGTATCATACTTTCTTTTAACATAGATGTAGCAATTCCTTTTCTTTGGTGCGAATTTCGGACAGCGACAAATTCAATATAGCCTGTGGTTGGCGGATAATCTAATGGTGATTCAAATTCTTCTTTTAACACTAAATTTGCAATGCTTCCTTTGAAAAATCCAAAATTTTCTTTATAAGAAGCTATATCTGTTGTTGCGGCTCTGCCATTGCAATCAGATATAGCCACGACACCAACTACTTCATTTTCGGATTCTGCTACATAAAACTTTGAAATCTGTAAGCCTGTACTGATTGCGGTGGCTACGGTATGCGTATTTTTGCATAAAACATCAAAATCTTTTTTAAATCCCTCTGCGATACACAAAGCGATATCACTTCTATCATTTTCGGTAGCTTGTCTGATATTTATGTTCATGTAATTTCCTTTCAAAAGTTTGCTTATTCTATTATTCACTATATTTTAGCACATTTCAAATAATACAGCAACAAAAACTTATCAGAAATGCTAAATTTAATGAAAAAGATAAGTTTAACAAATAAGCTATTAACAATAACAGAAATGTTAAGTATAATTCAAATACAGAGCTTAACAAAAACGCTAAACAAAAGGAGGATATTGAATGAAGAATGAACTATTTGTAACTGCCGGGGAGGTAGCGCAGGAGTTGGGTGTTTCCAAACCATTTGCTTACAAATTAGTACGACAGATGAATGAGGAACTGGAAGAAAAAGGTTTTATCACAATCGCCGGACGTGTCAGCAGAAAATATTATGAAGAAAAATTCTACGGCATGGCGCAGGCGGCAAACTAAGGAGGGCAGATTATGGCGGCATATAAAGATGAACAGCGTGGAACGTGGTATGTATCGTTCCATTATTATGACTGGACGGGGAAGAACTGCCGGAAAGTCAAGAGAGGTTTCAAGACAAAAAGAGAAGCTACGGAGTGGGAACATCATTTCCGTATGAAAGAAGCGGCTGATTTAGATATGACTTTCGGGGAATTTGTGCAGGCGTACACAAGGGATATGAAGCCGAAGCTGAAGCACAATACTTGGCTGACAAAGGAGCATATCTTACGCACAAAATTGCTACCGTACTTTGAGAACAAGAAAATGTGCGATATTCGTGCAAAAGATATTATCCAGTGGCAGAATGAGCAGATTTCCTATCGTGATGAAAAAGGGAAGCCCTATGCGCCGACTTATCTGAAAACTCTGCAATCTGAATTGAGCGCATTGTTTAATCATGCGGTGCGGTTCTACGAATTAAAAAGCAATCCTGTTGTCAAAGCCGGGCCGCTTGGGAAAGGGAAAGCGGAGGAAATGCTTTTTTGGACGAAGGAGGAATATCTGAAATTCATTGAAGCATTAAAAGACAAGCCATATTCCTATCAAGCATTTCAAATTTTATACTGGTGTGGCTTGCGTGTTGGCGAACTTTTAGCCCTCACGCCGCAGGATATAGATTTTGATAACAAGGTCATTCGTATAACAAAATCATATCAGCGGTTAGAGGGAAAAGATGTGATAACTGACCCAAAGACACCAAAAAGCAAGCGCAACGTCAGTATGCCGGATTTTTTGTGTGAGGAATTAAAAGAGTATATCGGCAGGCTGTACGGGTTTCTCCCGACTGACCGTATCTTTCATCTGACAAAAAGTTTCCTGCACCATGAAATGACGAGAGGGGCAGGAAAAGCAGGGGTAAAGCGCATTAGAATCCACGATTTAAGGCATTCGCACGTTTCGTTGTTAATCAGCATGGGATTTTCAGCGGTATCAATCGGGAACAGGGTAGGGCATGAAAGCGTGGATATTACGTTTCGATACGCCCATATGTTCCCGACAGAACAGATACAAATGGCAGAGTTGCTGAACGCAGAGTTTAAGGAGGGTACAAAAGAATGAGCGGCACACACAAATATCCAACAATCAGTTTTCGCATTTCTCCCAGAGAACGGGAAGAAATTGAAGCAAAGATTTTTGCAAGCGGCATGAAAAAGAAAGATTATTTTGTTCGTTCCTGTATTTACAATCGCGTATGCGTGGTGGGGAAGAAAGAAACGGTATATCAGATTGTGGAAAAATTGCAGGAAATGCAGAGCCGTATGGAAGAACTGGCAGAGCAGATAAAAGGCGAAAAGCCGGAGGTCACTACCGAAGAAATCAGAGAATTACAGACGACATATGAGGATATGTTGAAAGCAATCCTTTGGGTATTGGACGGAGCAAAATATCTGTGGCAGGGAAGCACCAACGGAGAAGAAAAAAGCCCCAACAGCGGCAACTGTTAGGGCTGTGATAACTGGAAAACCTCTGTTATCAATATTCACAATACAAGTATAGCAGAGGGTTCTTCCAGTGGCAACGATTTTTCAGAAATGGAGGGCATTTATGGAAGAAACAAAAATCGAATTACAGTTGATTAAATTGTCGGAGATACAGTCGCAGGAAGTTTCTTGGCTGTGGTTTCCGTTTATACCCTATGGCAAGCTGACAATCGTACAAGGCGATCCGGGTGACGGAAAGACAACATTTATTCTGAACATAGCGGCAAAACTGTCTAAGGGAGAAAGTTTAGGCGGTGGAATGAATCTTACAGAGCCTTTGAATGTAATCTATCAGAGTGCAGAGGACGGTCTTGCCGATACGGTAAAGCCCCGGTTGGAACAGGCAGGGGCAGACTGTAAGAAAATCTCGGTCATTGATGAAAAGATAAAATCCCTTTCTATGATAGATGAACGCTTGGAAGAAGCTGTTATAAAAACAGGCGCAAAGCTGTTGATTTTAGACCCGATACAAGCCTACTTGGGCGGCGGTATGGATATGAACCGGGCAAACGAAGCAAGGGATATGACGAAGAAATTAGCGGCACTGGCAGAGAAATACCAGTGTGCGATTGTGCTTGTTGGTCACATGAACAAGGCGGCAGGAAATAAAGCGGCATATCGGGGAATGGGTTCGATTGATTTCTTTGCGGTTGCAAGAAGCGTTCTCTTAGTCGGCAGGGTTGAGGGAGAAGAAAATATAAGGGCAGTGGTGCAGATTAAAAATAACCTTGCGGTGTTCGGACATCCAAAAGCGTTTGCATTGTCGGAGGACGGTTTTCAATGGCTAGGGGATTATGAGATTACCGTAGATGAAGTCTTAGGCGGTATTGCTCCCAAAGCAAACAAAATGGAACAGGCGAAGCGTTTGCTTCGGGAACTGGCAGAAACAAACAACGCCATGCAGAGCAATGAAATTTTTAATCTAGCGGACGAGCAGGGCATATCAAAGCGGACACTGGAAAATGCAAAGAAAGAGTTAGGCGTCCGGGCAAAGCGGATAAACAATACATGGTATTGGGAACTGGATAAAATCAGACAGTGACGGACGAGCAAGGTAACAGCGCAACAATGCAGGTTATTAGGATTTTGCAGTCTTGGAATTGCGTTCTTGAAGATTGCAAGGTTGCAAAAATTATAGACATTGCAATGTTGCGCTGTTGGGAGAAAGCCGGAAAGCGGCGGTATCAAGGCGGCGAAAAGCCGCCCACTGTCCGTTAGGACGGTAGCCCCCGGCAGGGCGCAAAACCTGCTTGCAGGTTGCATTTTTGTTGGCGTAGCTGACAAAAGTGCTTTTGCGTTTACTTTCACAGAAAGTAACAAAGGCTATGCGCCGTATCCGGCGCTCATTACCCGATAGGGAGAAAGGGAAATTTATTGAAACGGACTATTAGCGTTATGACAGGGAAAGGCTCTGTCAATCATAACAGCAGAAAATTCCATGCAAAGAACACTGACCTGGAGCGGAGTTGTCTGAATGTGGAATGCTGCAACGAAAATATCAAAGACGTATACCACGAATTATTTGATGAAGCACTCACCCGGTACAATGAGAAGCAGACCAGAAATGACCGCATAATTGATGATTACTATGAGAAAATCTGTTCCGGCAAACAGGAGAAGCCATTCCATGAGATTATTTTGCAGATAGGCAACAAAGACGATATGGGGGCAAAGACAGAGGACGGACAGCTTGCGGCAAGAATACTTGATGAATATATGCAGGACTTCCAACAGCGCAATCCTACACTAAGGGTATTTTCGGCACATCTCCACATGGATGAAGCCACGCCACATCTGCATATAGATTTTATACCTTATACGACTGGAAGCAAGAGAGGGCTTGAAACAAGAGTATCGTTAAAAAAGGCACTTGCGGAACTTGACTTTAAGGGCGGCACAAGGAGCCAAACGGAACGCAACCAGTGGGTGGCGGCAGAGAAAGAACAGCTTGCGGAGATTATGTTACAGCATGGCATTGAATGGGAGAAAAAGGGTACACATGAGAAGCATTTATCTGTTTTGGATTTTGAAAAGCAGGAGCGGCAAAAAGAGGTTGCGGAACTGGAACAGACAATCTCTGGCAGTAAAGAGGAATTATCCGATATTTTTCATCAGCAGATAGCGGCAGGACGGGAAACGGAGCAGATACGGAAAGAGGGCGAAGCGATCCGGCAGGAAGTATCAGAACTTTCCACTACAAATCATCTTCTAAAAGAGCAGACTTTAACGCTGGCTGAGGATAAAGAAAAGCTGTTATCCGAAAATGAGAAGTTGGAGAAACAGCAGAAAAAGTTACAGCAGGAACTTAACAAAATGGTACGGTCAAAGGAAGTCATGGAGCGCAATATACACGCCTATGATGAAGATGTGAAATGGCAGTTGGCAGAACCAGGCGCATTGATGAGCGCAAAGAATTATCGGGATAAAAAGGCGCTTCCGCTTGTGGAGAAATTGAAAGAGGTGATAAAAAATCTGACTATCAAATGCGTACAGCTTACAGAGCAGGGTAGGAAGCTGACCGCCAAAGTGGACGGACAGTAGAAACAGATTAGCCGCTTGACGGATAAGGTCATGGAGCAGAGTGACACCATAGACCGATTGCAGGAAAAAGCAGTTGATTTTGGGCGGTTGGAGCGTCATTTGGGCAAAGAACAGGTACAGTCAATAGTAGAGCAGTCAAAAGCATTAGAGCAGGCAGAAAGGGCAAAGAAACGCCCGAAACGTGCCTTTGAAATGAGCCGATAGGAAAGAGAGGATTGATTTCATATGACGGATATGGAAAAGAAAGTTATGGTGCGGCTGTGTGCTAAAATCGTGGCAGAAACAGACTTTTACGAAACGGACAAGGAAGTACAAAATCTGATAGACTGGGTATGTTTGTCGGAGCAGATAAAAGAAAACAATAATACAATTCGCAATTTGACCGGGGAATATAAAAAAATAGAGCCGGATTGCCGGGAGGGAGTACGGGCGCAGTTGGAGCGCATGAAAGAACTGTGCAAAGAGCGCAATAATCTGTATGAGAAACAGAACGATTTGAAAGGGCAGAAATACAAAATAGAAAAATCGTTGGAAAGATAAAAAATATGGGGCGTGGCGGTTGCTATGCCCTATGTTTTATAGTGGCAAGTACAGAGAGAAAGTGCTATAATTGAAAGCATGATTTAAAATATGGGAGATGAACGGCATGGGAATAAATATTGAGGATAATTTTTCGCTGTTATTTGATAAAAATAATAATACGGCATACAAGGCATTGCAGACGTTACAGAAAGAATGTGAGGAATCTGACAAGGTATATTGTTATATGGATAAGTTAGCCGATATGATTGACAATGATAATTCCTACATTCGGACACGAGGGCTTACGCTGATTGCCTATAACGCTAAATGGGATAAAGATAATAAAATTGATGAAATCATAGACGAATATTTGAAGCATATAGAAGATGTTAAGCCGATAACGGCAAGACAGTGTATAAAATTACTGCCTATGATAGTAAAAAATAAGCCGGAATTAAAGTGTGATATTGTTTCCGCACTACAAAAAGCAGATACATCTATTTATGCAGACAGTATGCAACCATTGGTCTATAAGGATATTCAAAATTCTTTGGCAGAGATAGAGAAACTATAAGTTATTGAGATTTTAAGGAGCGTGGAGTAATGGATAACTGGTTTACAATAGATAAAATTGATGCAAATACATATATTATCAGTGAATACCGCCATTGGGAGGAAACGCATTGCTATCTGTTGAATGGAAATACCCGAAGTCTGTTTATTGATACGGGGCTTGGCATTTCCAATATCTATGAGGAAGTGCTGAAGATTACCGATAAGCCAATTACGGCTGTAGCAACGCATATTCACTGGGATCATATTGGAGGGCATAAGTATTTCACGGATTTTTATGCTCATGCTGATGAATTGGATTGGTTGAATGGTAAATTCCCTTTATCAATCGAAACGATAAGAGAGATGGTCGTAGACCGCTGTGATTTACCCGAAGGTTTTTGCGTGAGAGATTATGAATTGTTTCAGGGTATGCCAACAAAAGTGCTGACAGACCATGACATCATTGATATTGGCGGCAGGGAAATTGAAGTGCTGCATACTCCTGGACACTCTCCGGGGCATATGTGCTTTTGGGAAAAAAGCAGGGGATATTTATTTACAGGTGATTTGGTATATAAAGATATTTTGTTTGCTTATTATCCGTCTACTGACCCGGAGGCATACCTTGATTCTTTGGAAAAAGTTGCGGCATTGCCTGTAAAGGAAGTATTTCCTGCACACCATTCACTGGATATAGAATCGGAAATCCTAATTCGTATGCGGGAAGCGTTTAGAAATCTCAAGGCAGACGGAAAACTTCATCATGGAAGTGGGACATTTAATTATGGGGATTGGGGAGTATGGTTATAGGAAGTGGGCTGTGGCAAAGATAATGTTCCTTTTGGTGATGGTCAGTACATGGTGCTAGCACCATGTAACTTAAAGCAGATATGGGAAATGATAATATGGCAGTTTACAGCTATAGGCGGATTGCCATATTTTTGTGGAAAAATGGGCGTTTATGTGGTAATATATGCTTATTGGACTACTAATGTCCAATAAGATATAGAGGCAAAGATAAAAACACAACGCAAGGCAAACTTGCAGAACTGGTAGGTAGTCCAGTCGCACCGATTTGGTGTAAGTAGCCCTCCCTCCTTAGGGTCGTCCGTTCTTTGTTCATCACAATTATTTTAAGGAGGAATTGTTATGGACAAAGTATCGGGAAAGTTGACAGTATTTTTTGAAGAAACCTTTTGGGTGGGAGTGTTTGAACGTGTATCAGATGGAAAGTTATCTGTGTGTAAGGTTACGTTTGGGGCAGAACCAAAAGACTATGAGGTTTATGAGTTTGTTCTGAAGAATTACTATCGGTTACGATTTAGCCCGGCTATGGCAACTGATGTGAAAGAAGCTGGTCGCAATCCTAAACGGGTACAGCGTGAAGTGCGGAAACAGGTACAGAATACCGGGATTGGAACAAAATCGCAACAGGCTTTGAAATTACAGCAAGAGCAGTTGAAAACTGAACGTAAGATAGTGAGCCAGGAACAGCGGGAAGCAGAGAAACAGAGGCAGTTTGAATTGAAACAGCAGAAAAGGAAAGAGAAGCATAGGGGTAGATAATACCGGTTCTTATCTTTCTACAGAAATATTTGTGATAGGGGGATTTCATATGGAAAATTATTTGCCGTACATAGTATCAGTAGTTTGCGCTTTGATTTCTGGCTTTGCAAGTTATGCTGTTGCAAGAAAGCAGAGCAGAGAGGATATTAAAAAACTTGAAAGGACTTATGAGTTAGACTTGGAAAAGGAAAAAGAAAAGCATAGATTGGAAATTGATAAATTGCAGTTAGAACATAAACATCAATTAGAGCTGCAACAAAAACAATTTGAAAATCAATTAGGTGGTGATATGATGAATACGCTTATCTCTGAGGCGATGAAGATGCCAGAGGTAAAAAAACAAATTTCTCAAGGTATGAATACAGCAAGTAATAAAAGACGATAATTACTTTGCTGGCGGATAAGTATATATCCGTGTTTTTTAGCATATAATTTTAATGGAAAGTCCTATTGACTTTTCTGTTTGTGCTTGCTAGAATGTAGGTACAAAGAAAGTTTACCACTGACCGATATGTGGTATATAAATGGTCGGGTTGAAAGTTTACCGCTGACCGATATGCGGTATATAAATGGTTGGGTTGAAAGTATAGTCCTTCGCCGTAAGGCGAGGGGCTTTTTCGTAATGAGGACAGGCAAATGAAGAAAACAGGCTTTTACATTATCAAGGATAAATTTTTTGAAGATATGCCAGATCCGTATCTCAAAGGAAATAAGGCAGGAAACAGACCGCATTATTACTGTTTTGAAGATTCAAGTACAGGGATATACTGGGTGATACCGTTGTCCAGCCGTATCGATAAATACAGGCGGATTATGGAGAAAAAAGAAAAAGCTGGGAAACCCTGTGATATTCTCCATATCGTCAAACTGGACGATAGCCGTGAGAGTGCATTTCTGATACAGGATATGTTCCCGATAACGGAAGAATACATAGAACGTGAATACACAATCGCTGGAAATCATTTGATGTTGACAAGTGAGCATACCGTCAGAGAAATTGAGCAGAAAGCGAGAAAGGTCATGGGCATGTTGAAGCGTGGTATCAAATTTACGCCAACGCAGCCGAATGTTATGGAGATATTGGAGAAGTTAGCGGAATACAGATAGCTTTCCTTAATGGTGTAATAATTATATAGTGCTAGTGTCATGTAGATAGGACATAAGAACGAGGGATAAATAATAAACGAGAGTCTTTATATGAGGAATTTGATAATACTTGGGAATGGATTTGATTTGGCACATGGTTTGCAGACAAAATATTCCGATTTTAGAGATTATATTTGGAATAATAATAGAGAATTTTATGAACAATTAATAAAATATATTTTTGAGGATGATTTGTGGAATGGCTTCGAAAACGCCTTAGGTTCATTTGATGATGGAGAAATTAAAGAAATGAGTGAAGCGGCATATCTGAATTATGATGATAATTATTATAATTATGATCGAGCCATTTCAGATGAATTGGAATTTTCTACTAAGATATCAGAGTATTTGTTAGAGTGGGTAAAAAGTATTGATATAAAAACAAAACCTGCTGTTTCTCGTAAAATAATTAACAATGATAATATTTTTATTAACTTTAATTATACAGATACATTGGAAAAAGTATATGATATAGTAAACAATAATATTCTATATATTCATGGAAGAGCATTGAGCAATGAAAGACTTATTATAGGACATCATAATGTGTTTGCCTATGCAGGGAAACAACCGCTACTGTTGACATATCAGGAAATGGACGAATGGATTGAATATCAAATGAATATGAGCTGGGAAGAATCAGAAAAAGAGAATCAAATTGGAAGGTATTTTGTTGATACTTATAAAGATACAGATCAAATTATAGCAAGGAATAAAGGTTTTTTGATACGATAAATGATGTTAAAAAAATATTCATTTTAGGACATTCCTTGGCTTACATTGACTTTTCGTATTTTCAAAAGATACGTGAATCTGTTTCGAAAGATTGTGTTTGAAATATTACGTATCATTCTGAAAAGGATGAAAATAATGCGAAAGATTTTGTTAAGAAATTAGGCCACTTATCAATGATTTTTAACGCAAAATGGCAAAATTTCTGCATAAGAAAAATACTTATGCCAGCGCTGGTATAAGCACAAGATTTCTTACAGCAAGTCCTGCGGCTATGATT
>CAJTBO010000053.1 GCA_910573755.1 Lachnospiraceae bacterium
TTCCATTAGATTGCGCTATATATAAAAAACAAAATGTTGACAAAAAATTTCCAGCATCCATAATAGATTGCTGGATCATTTCAAAATATAAACTTCAAAACTCAGGAGGGCAAAACTGGAATTGGGGCTTGCAAAGGGAAAAAAGAACTACGATAAGCGGGAAGCCATCGCGAAAAAGGATCAGAGAAGAGAATATGAGAGATCTTTTAAGATCAAAAATTTATAGACGTTCCTTCCGGGGTATGCTATAATATACGGAAAGGAAGACGGGGCATACCGGTTTTCCGGTAAATACAGATGATATACAATATATCATCATCCGGGTTAGTCAAGGTTTCGACAGGGGTCTTGCAGCTGGAGAAGCTATCCGCAGGCGATGCGTCAAATCGCAAACCTAAATATAAACGCTGATAATAAATTAGCATTAGCTGCCTAAGCGCAGCTTGTCCGGCCTGATGTACCTGCACATCGGGGCCCGGGCATCGACTTAGCAGGAAACGACATATACTAAGCTTTGCGTATATGGGCGTACTATGAAGCTACTAAAACCATAAGGGTGTCGGTTCCCGTATGGCGGAGGGAATGAAAAATAACTGACTATGATAGTAGAAGGACAGGGAATGGGCTTTTGGACGCGGGTTCGACTCCCGCCTAATCCATTGAAAGTACAACAGAGAAATACTTTGGGGAAAGAGTTACGATAGGAGTAAGGGGTGCGGCATTATGGCGAAGACTGTAGTGGAATCGAAGTTTTCCAAGGGAAAAGTCAATAACGAGATTGAACTTTGCAAGGTAAACGATAAAAGTGTGAAAACAGCTATTGAAAGAGCGCTTTTGGGAGAGCGGATTTCCTATTTTATCAAATGGGAAAAACCGGGCTTTTTTTCTTCTGACAGAAAGGACAGCTGTATTTTCTGTGTCAACGAATGGCAGGCGGAAGCCGCGGAAAAAGCGATTTCCGATCTGGGCGATGAGATGGAAGGCAAGATCAAATATATTATGAAGAAAATAAATAAAACGCTCTTCTGAGGGGGATTCTTATGAATTATTTAGCGCCGTCCATATTGTCGGCAGATTTTTTAAAATTAGGAGAACAACTGGAACTTGTAGAAAAAAACGGTGTTTCCATATTACATATCGATGTGATGGACGGTATGTTTGTTCCGAGCATTTCTCTGGGCTTTCCTGTGATCGAGTCTATCCGCAGAAGCAGCAAAATGATATTTGACATACATCTGATGATCAAAGAACCGGAGCGTTATCTGGAACGGTTTGCGGCGGGCGGTGCGGACATCATTACTGTACATGCGGAAGCCTGTCTGCATCTTCACAGAACGATCCAGCAGATCAGACGGCTCGGGAAAAAATGCGGTGTAGCGCTGAATCCGGCGACGCCTTTGTCGGCGCTTGACTATGTGTTGGAAGATCTGGATATGGTGCTTCTCATGACTGTGAATCCGGGATTTGGCGGTCAGTCCTTTATTCCGGCGATGTATGAAAAGATACACGGGCTCCGGGAACTGATCGCAAAAAAGAACCTGAAAATCGATATCGAAGTGGACGGCGGCATCAAGGCAGCCAATACTAAACAGGTGATAGAGGCCGGCGCCAATATTCTGGTGGCGGGTTCCGCCGTGTTTGAGGGAGATATTGAGGGTAATATCAGAGAATTTCAGAAAATAATGTAGGTTATACAGATGGCGGAAGTAACGAAGGAAACGGAAAGCAAAAAAGAATATATCGTGGATGGTTTTTTGTTCCTTTCTGAGGAGGATGCGGCGGCGGCGAGAGAGGAATTGAAAAAGGCAAGGTATCTGGAACGTCATCTGGATTATCAGGGGGCGGATATGATCCTGCAGCTTTACCGGAAGGCACTGAAGGAAAGAACCTTTCAGACGCCGGTGGGGCTTGCCTTTGTGAATGAGCTGAGAGGTCGGCTGATCGAGGCGGGAATCGAGGAATTTGATATTGAACCGATTCCTGTATATTATGATGTGGTGCAGAATAAAATGAGGAGCGGCTTTGAGCCTGTAAAAGAGGAACCTGCGCCGGAGCCGAAAAAAGAATGGACGAAATTGACGGTTTCCGTGTTTTTTAATGTTTTTCTGGCGTTGCTTGTCGCAGGGATGTTTTTTGTGGCAATGACCGGAAACAATCCTAATATTTTGAACTATCAAAATGCTGTTTTGAATAAATATGCAGCCTGGGAACAGGAACTGACAGAGAGGGAACAGGCTGTCAGGGAAAAAGAACAGGAATTGGGCATTGAGTAGGAAAAGGCTGAAGGATGGAAAGATATAAGATATTGGTTGTGGACGATGAGAGCCGCATGCGAAAACTGGTCAGCGATTTTCTGGTGAAGAGCCAGTATCAGGTGGTGGAGGCGGAAAACGGAAGGGAAGCGCTGGATGTTTTTTTCGCGGAGAATGATATTGATCTTGTTATTCTGGATGTGATGATGCCCCGGATGGACGGCTGGCAGGCCTGCAGGGAGATCCGGGCGGTATCAAAAGTGCCGATCATCATGCTGACGGCAAAAAGCGATGAGAGGGACGAACTTCTGGGATTTGAGCTGGGGGTGGATGAATATATTTCCAAACCGTTCAGCCCCAAGATACTTGTGGCAAGAGTCGGAGCCATTTTAAGAAGGACCGTACAGGCGTCTGCCGAGACAAAGCTGGAGGCAGGCGGGATCGTTGTGGATAAGTCGGCTCATATTGTTATGATAGACGGTCAGGAAGTGGAACTGAGTTTCAAGGAATTTGAACTGCTGGTTTATTTTATGGAAAATCAGGGGATCGCCCTTTCCAGGGAAAAGATATTAAACAGTGTCTGGAATTATGATTATTTCGGCGACGCCAGAACCATAGACACCCATGTAAAAAAACTGCGCAGTAAGTTGGGAAGCAAAGGTGAAATGATAAAAACGATCTGGGGGCTTGGCTATAAACTTGAAGTGGATAATAATCAGTCATAGTCCCGGAAACCTTGATTTCCGGTTGTTTTCAATAAAAGATGTAAATGGAACCGGGGGGATTGTTACCGGATTCCCCGACAGACTTTAATACGATCAAAACGGATACCAAAAAAGCGGGTACCACATCGAAAGGTGTGCATATCCGTTTTTCAGAGTTATTCAGCTATGTAATGAAACCCAAAAGATATATACATTTTGAATTTCTGACAGGCATCTCTATATCCACAGATCTTTATTTCAGTATGTTGTATACACATTCCAATAAAGTAACAGCAAGAAAGATGTTGATCAGGCGGTAATGCCGCAGGTAAATCCTTCGAATCGCCGGCCCTGCACCGATCCGCGCAGATGCAGCAGCCGTACCGATTGCCGCTGCCACAAATTCAAAGAAAATACTGAACAATTCCTCCGCAAAATCGGAAGATTCATAAGCACCCTGTACAAAGTTCGGTATCGGATATGGTTACCGCTTTCCGGTCTGATCATATGGTAAAAATGCATAATTGGTATTAGCAATA
Source organism: Lachnospiraceae bacterium (assembly GCA_910573755.1). Taxonomy (GTDB): domain Bacteria; phylum Bacillota; class Clostridia; order Lachnospirales; family Lachnospiraceae; genus 1XD8-76. Next base: position 3,496 of record CAJTBO010000053.1, read on the forward strand.
TTATACAAAACAGGAAAAATATGGAAGTATGTATTGACTAATTTGCGAACAAAATGATAGAATAAATCAAATTTGATAGGCAGATTGCCTAAACACAAAATAGTGAAAAAGAGGGGAAAAATATGTTTGGGTTTTTAAAAGGAAAAAGCAAAGAGATCATTATAGGTTCTCCGGTAAAGGGAAAGGCGGTACCGATATCACAGGTAAATGACCCCACTTTTGCGGAGGAAATTCTTGGAAAAGGCGTGGCGATCATGCCAAAGGACGGAAAGATCTGCGCGCCGGCATCGGGAGAGATCGGCATGGTATTCGACACGCTGCATGCATTTTCGATGACGACGAAAGAGGGCGCGGAGATCCTTGTACATGTGGGTCTGGAGACGGTGAGCCTGAAAGGAAAAGGATTTACCGCGCATGTAAAAGCCGGCGATAAGGTGGAGAGGGGGGATCTGATCCTTACGGCGGATTTTGAAGTGATAAAGGGAGAGGGGCTGGATACCATTATCCCGGTGATCGTATGCAATACGGATGAATATAAAGATGTGGAATCTCTGGCAGGGAAAGATGTAAATGCGGGGGATGATGTGCTGAGGATTTCACTGAAATAGCCGAAACAGGTTTTTGGGCAGATAATCAGCTGCCTTAAAATAAAAAGGGGTTTTAAAATAAGGAGGGAAAGTTTATGAAGTATCTTCAAAAGTTGGGGAAAGCGTTGATGCTTCCCGTAGCATGTCTGCCCATCTGCGGTATTTTGATGGGTATCGGCTATCTTCTGTGTCCCGCCACTATGCAGGGCGGTGACATCTCAGGTTTTGGAAATCTGTTGGGATTGTTTCTCGTGAAAGCCGGGGGGGCACTTATTGACAACATGGCTGTTTTATTTGTGATAGGTGTGGGCGTTGGCCTTGCCGATGACAATGACGGCACGGCTGCATTGGCTGCACTGGCATCCTGGCTGATGATGACAACCCTGTTAAATACCGGTTTTGTCACAACGATCAGACCGTCTGTAGCTGATAATGTAAACTTTAGTCTTGCATTTGACAAAGTTGCAAATCCGTTTATCGGTATTTTGGCAGGCGTGATCGGTTCGATCTGCTATAATAAGTTTAAGGGAACAAAACTTCCGGACTGGCTTTCGTTCTTCTCCGGCAAGCGCTGCGTGGCGATCGTGGCAGGTGTTGTTTCTATCTTGGTTTCCGCGGTATTACTGTTCGTATGGCCGCTGATCTTCAGTGTACTGATCGCTATCGGCGAAGGCGTTGTAGGCCTCGGCCCGGTTGGTGCAGGTATTTATGCATTCTTAAACCGTTTACTTATTCCGGTGGGATTACATCACGCATTGAACAACGTATTCTGGTTTGATACCATCGGACTTGGCGATCTGACTCACTTCTGGGCAGGCGAAACCTCCGCAGACGTATCCTGGTCACTGGGTATGTACATGTCAGGTTTCTTCCCCTGTATGATGTTCGGTATCCCGGGTGCGGCGCTGGCTATGATCCAGTGCGCGAAGGAAAACAAGAGGAAAGTTGCGATCGGCCTGGTTGCTTCTGCAGCGGTCTGTGCGTTTGTCTGCGGCGTAACGGAGCCTTTCGAATTCGGTTTCATGTTCCTGGCTCCCGTGCTGTATCTTGTATACGCTCTGTTATATGGTATTTTTACAACGATCACCGTTATGCTCGGCTTCCGTGCCGGCTTCAGTTTCTCCGCAGGTGCGACAGATCTTCTGTTCTCCGCATCCCTGCCGGCAGCTGCTAAAACATGGCTGATCATCCCTCTGGGTATCGCAGCGTTTATCGTGTTCTATGTGGTATTCCGTTTCGCTATCACAAAATGGGATTTAAAGACTCCCGGACGTGAGGATGATGATGAAGAGGCGGAAAAGAGCGCAGTTCTTGCAAATAATGACTATACACAGGTTGCTTCTCTGATTCTGGAAGGCGTGGGCGGCAAGGCGAACGTTGCTTCTATCGATAATTGTATTACAAGACTTCGTCTTGAGATAAGGGACTATACGGCAGTAGACGAGAAGAAGATCAAATCCGCAGGCGTTGCGGGTGTGATCAGGCCCAGCAAGACGGCAGTGCAGGTTATCATCGGTACGAAAGTTCAGTTTGTGGCTGACGAATTCAAGAAACTGTGTAAATAAATAAAATAAAACAACCCTTTTCGGAAGACAGCCGCTTGCAAGCGGCTGTTTTTCGTGGCATACTATTAACATGGATATTTTTAAGAAACCTAAAAAATTTACGATCCGAAGCCAGTTCTCTTTTATCTTTATTCTGACAATGATCTTTGTCCTGTTTCTTTTCTGGCTGATGAATTCCGCCTGGCTCGGGCGGTACTATCTGTGGAATAAGGAAAACGCCATTTACAATGCCTATCTGCAGTTTAACAGGGCGGCGGATGAGAATGTGCTGAATACGGACGAATTTGATATTATCTGGCAGAGGATCTGCAATAAATACAATATCAATGTGATCATCCTGGACGCGGATTCGAGAACCGTGAAATGTTCCAGCAATGATGCGGAATTTCTGGTACGGCAGCTTATGGACTGTTTTTTCAACAGAGAGAGTATCGAGAAGGATCAGAATCCGCGGGTTGTACGGGAAGAGAACGAGTATACCATGCAGATCGTGAAAGATCCGCGCATAGGAACGGATTTTGTGGAGATGTGGGGCGTGCTGGACAACGGCAATCTGTTTCTGATCCGAAGCCCGATGGAAGGCATTGAGGAAAGCGTAAGGATATCCAACCGGTTTTTGCTTTATTCCGGCATGCTGGTGATCGTACTGGGGTCTCTGATCCTGGATGTCATGGCGAATCGCATTTCCAGGCCGATTCTCAGGCTGGCGAATATCTCGGAAAAGATGACGCATCTGGATTTCGACGCGAAGTATGAGGGGAGCGGTGCCGCGGAGGTGGAAATACTCGGGAAGAATATCAACGGGCTTTCCGAGGTGCTGGAGAGTACGATCTCAGAACTGAAGACTGCGAATAATGAACTGCAGAGGGATATTGAGAAAAAGGAAAAGATCGACGAGATGAGGAGGGAGTTTCTGTCCAATGTCTCCCATGAACTGAAAACGCCGATCGCCCTGATCCAGGGGTATGCCGAAGGGCTGAAAGAAGGTGTTAACGACGATCTGGAAAGCAGGGAGTTTTACTGTGAGGTTATCATGGATGAGGCTTCCAAAATGAACAGTATGGTCAAGAAGCTGCTTACACTGAATCAGCTGGAGGCCGGAAACGACACGGTGACGATGGAACGCTTTGACCTGGTGATGCTGGTAAAGAACTATCTGCTCTCGGCCGATATACTGATCAGGCAGAGCGGGGCAAAGGTACGGCTTGTGGCGGAAGAAAAAATATATGTCTGGGCGGACGAGTTTAAAGTGGAAGAAGTCTTTATGAATTATTTCACAAATGCCCTGCATCATCTTTCGGGGGATAAGATCGTTGATGTGAGGATTGCGGAGCGGGAAGAGACGGTAAGGCTGTCTGTTTTCAACACAGGAGATCCGATACCCGAGGAGAGTCTGTCCCATCTGTGGGAAAAATTTTATAAAGTGGATAAGGCGAGATGCAGGGAGTACGGCGGAAGCGGCATCGGGCTTTCCATAGTAAAAGCGATTATGGATTCGCTCCATCAGCAATACGGGGTGGTGAACTATGATAATGGCGTGGAATTCTGGTTTGAACTCGAAAAAGCAAAAGAGAGTAGCCAAAAACCGGAGGAGGAGTTATAATCTATAAGAGAACGACAAGTATTTTGCAATGGATGATCGATAGTAATATAAAGGTGGGAAACAGTTATGAAAACAGAAAATTTAAAAAAGATATTGGCAGCCGGCATGGTATCCTGCCTGCTTACAGGCTGTGGAAATGTCATTCCGGAACTGACGGAGGAGGAAGCTTCCCTGATTGCGACCTACGCTGCGGATGTGACGCTTTCGCACAGCAGGGAATCCGATGCCTCCAGGTTGATCGATACGGAAGCGGAAACCGCCCGTCTGGAGGAACTTGCGGAAAAAATAGAAGCGATGCAGAAGGAACAGGAGCTCGAAGAGGAGGAAGAGGCAAAGCCGACGGAATATTCCAGCAGTGCCGGCGGGGCTGAGGAGAGCCAACAGAAGGTGGAAAATATCGCGGATTTTATCGGTCTGGACGGTTTTCAGGTGAGTTATGACGGATACGAGATCAGGAAAAGTTACGCCGCCGACGAAACAGAGGAGTGGGAACCGACCCTTGATGCGACCGCAGGCAAGAGTCTGCTGGTCGTGAAATTAAAGGTGACCAATATTTCGGGAGCACCGGCAGTGGCGGATGTGCTCTCTAAGGATATGATGTTCTCTATTTCGGCAGATGGCGGCGTCAGCAATATGGCTTTTGTGACAATGCTTTTAAATGATTTTGCTTTTGCACAGGATGAGATCGGCGCGGGGGAGGGCAAACAGTATGTCCTGATCACGCAGATCGACGAGAGCATTACCGAAGTCGGTTCTATTTCCTTACATATGAAAAAGGGAGATGAAAATCTGATCATAACGCTGCAATAGGCGGTAAATACGCGGTTTTTACAGAAAAAAGAAAAAATTTCAAATTTTTTGAAAAAAGTTGTTGACAAAGTTTGGTATTGGATGTAATATAGATTTTGCTGCTGACGAGAAATCAGCACACAGAACCTTGACAAATAAACAGTAATGCAGCCCTGAAAGATTCCGAAGCTGCAAGGGAAGCGAAGCGCCGTGCCGGAAGGCCGGGGGCGGAGCGGAAGCCGGGGGAACCCGGGAGAAAGCAGCGGAATGATTTCAGAGAAAGAAAAAAGACGAACAAACAAACCTAAGGAAGCAGTAAAAAAGGAAAAAGCCAAGTTTGGACTTG
>CAJTBO010000054.1 GCA_910573755.1 Lachnospiraceae bacterium
TCACACATGAAGAGGTCACAGATCCATTTGGCATCCTTACGGTCTGTCTTGTTTCCTTTTTGCGGTTTGGTGTATTTGGGATGGGCAAGGGTGACAAAGAGCCCTGCTTTTTCCAGGATATTGAAAACAGGGATCCAATACTTACCGGAAGATTCCATACAAACTTCAAAACAGCGGTATTTTGCAAGCCAGTCAGCCAGTTCCTTAAGCCCTTTGGAGAAGGACGAGAAACGAGCCTGCTTATACTCAGTTCGGCCGTTTGTGTCGGTAATCCCGATGCAGGCATAGATCCATGTTTTGTGGACATCAAGCCCACAACAGTTTTTACGAAAGATTTTAAAAGCCAAGAAAATAACCTCCTGAGATTTATAGTTGCAAGCTGACAGGGACTGGCCATCCGGCAAAATCGAGTCGACTTTGGAAGAGATAAGTTTACGGGCTACGGGAATGCGCCATTCATTGATGCCTTAACGGATGACCGACACATATAACCATACGAGGTTGCCGCTATACAGCCCCGCCACTCACCTCCACGTGTTGTGTAGTGTGTCAGCCTTACAACGATAATATATCAGGAAAATTTGAAGAGTGAAAGCCACAAATGAGTTTCATAACCCCATTGGTGCCTTTCGCAGAAAGGTGGATTATAACCATGAACATATGGTGTTTCCCGGCATGCTCTATCTTTCCTATCCCACGGAGTACGGAACCTTATATACGAGGAAGGAACTGGAGGAGATAGCCGGTATCTGCCAGAGCTATCAGATTCCCCTGTTTCTGGACGGGGCGCGGCTGGGATACGGTTTGATGAGCAGGGGCTGTGATCTGACTTTGGAAGAGATTGCAAAATTGACGGATGTTTTTTATATCGGGGGGACGAAAGTCGGCGCGTTGTGCGGGGAGGCTGTTGTATTTACGAAGAAAAACAGGCCCTGTCATTTTGTGAATTCAGTAAAGAAGCGGGGCGCCCTGCTGGCGAAAGGGCGGCTTTTGGGCATACAGTTTGATACGCTTTTTACGGACGGCCTTTATTTTGAAATCTCCCGGCATGCTATTACAATGGCGGAGGAACTGAAAGATATTTTTAAGGAGGCAGGGTTGCCTTTCTATCTGGAATCACCGACAAACCAGCAGTTTATCATTCTGGAGGACGGGCAGATGGAAAGATTGAAAGAACATGTGAGGTTCGGCTTCTGGGAGAAACAGGACGCGTGCCATACCGTAGTCCGTTTTGCGACGAGCTGGTCAACGACAAAAGAGGATTTGGATGGATTGAAGAAAATAATTCAAAGGCTTTTTTAAGAAAAATTCCTTACTTATATCAATAAATTTCTTCCGGGATTACTTTGATTTCTACTCCGAAAGCTCGGCTTTCAACATTTCCAGCAACCGTTCAGCAATAGGAGTAAAAACTTGATATTTTTTCCATATTAGATACATTTTTGTTTCAAGTTTAGGGGTAAGAGGGCGGAAAGTAAGACCGCTATCGGGGCTTGTATCAATTAGATGCTCAAAAGTTAAAAGATAACCCAGCCCCTCTTTTACAAAAAGCGATCCGTTATATGATAGACGAAACGACCCTTCAAGGTGTAATTTGTCCATGTTATTGCCGCACCATTTGGAAATATCATTGCTCCATCCCTGTTCGGAACAAAAAAGAGGAAGTCCGAATAAGTCATCCACGCAGATGAAGTCTTTTTCTGCCAATGGACAGTTCTTTGGCATGACAACACCCCATAGATCAGCATGGGGGAAGGTTAAATAATGATATTTTGCAGTATTGGGTTCCTGCGCCAGTACGGCAAAGTCAATGATACCTTTATCCAGTTTTTCTGTAACCTGTTCCGTGTCGCCGCTGGTAATATGATAATGTAGATCAGGGTAAGACTCTTTAAATCTTTTGATTGTGGCGGCGAGGCATCTGATCTGGTAAGATTCCGCCAAGCCGAAGTAAACATCGCCGCCCAAGACATCATCTAAAGCAAGAAATTCAGTTGTGATTTTGTCAGCCATTTTTATCAAGTCTTCCGCCCGTTTCCGCAGTAAAATCCCTTCTTCCGTAAGCTGTATGCTAAAACTGTGGCGCATAAACAGTTTTTTCCCGAGCTCGTCTTCAAGTGCTTTTAACTGCTTGGAGAGAGTAGGCTGGGTGACGTGAAGCAGTTCTGCTGCGCGGGTTATATTTTCTTCCCTTGCCACGGCAAGGAAGTATCTCATGGTTCGCAGTTCCATATGGTTCTCCTGTGATATTCCAAAAAATTATGTCATGATATAAATTATAACTATTAGCAAAATGAAAGTCAAGAGGATATAATACAGACATAGCAGGAGGGAGGCGGTCATACGGATGATCTTATTCAGAATTTAAAGGATGCAGGCTATGGCGCTCAGAACATTGAGAAGGTCCGCAGGCTGCATGGTAACGGTCAGGTTCAGGATGCGATTCCGTTTGATAAGCCGGAGCAGTTTTTCCGGAAAATATGAAATGATATTTATATACTTATTATACTAGGAGGAAGACAATGTTAGGAAATTTTATGTATTGTAACCCGACGAAGCTTTATTTTGGCGAGGATTCCCTTGCCGGCCTGAATGAGGAGCTGCCTAAGTATGGACAGAATGTACAGCTTGTGTATGGCGGCGGATCGATCAAAAAGAATGGTATCTATGATAAAGTCATGGAGATTTTGAAGGCCAATGGAAAGAATGTGTTGGAAGATGCGGGTGTCATGCCAAATCCAACGGTACAGAAGCTGTATGAAGGCTGTAAGATTGCCAGAGAGGGTAAGGCAGACCTGATCCTTGCAGTCGGGGGCGGTTCTGTCTGCGACTATGCGAAAGCGGTTTCCGTATCTGCATACTGCACGGAAGATCCATGGGAAAAATATTATCTTCAAATGAAAGATGTGGACAATGAGATCATCCCGGTGGGATGCGTCCTGACAATGGTTGGCACCGGCTCTGAAATGAACGGCGGCGCGGTCATAACAAATCATGAGCAGAAACTGAAGATTGGCCATGTATTTGATGAGAGGGTGTATCCGAAATTTTCCATCTTAAACCCGGTATATACCTACACGCTGCCCCGGTATCAGATGGTTGCGGGTATCTATGACATCATGAACCATATTACGGAGCAGTATTTCTCCGGGGAGGATGACAATACTTCTGATTATCTGATGGAAGGCCTGCTGCGGTCTTTGATCCATTCCAGCAGGATCGCGGTGAAGAACCCTACAGATTACGAAGCAAGGAGCAACATCATGTGGGTTGCCACATGGGCGTTAAACACCCTGGTGGCGAAGGGAAAATCCACAGACTGGATGGTGCATATGCTTGGGCAGGCGGCTGCGGCGCATACGGATGCAACCCACGGCATGACCCTTGCAGCGGTATCTATGGCCTATTACCGATTTGTCTGTCCCTTTGGGCTGGCAAAGTTTAAGAGGTTTGCCATGAACGTATGGGACGTAAACCCGGAAGGAAAAAGTGATAAACAAATTGCAGCGGAAGGCCTGCAGAAAATGGAGGCTTATATGGAGGAACTGGGCCTTACGATGCATCTGAAAGAACTTGGGGTAACAGAGGAGATGCTTCCGGAAATCGTTGACAGCACGCTGATTATGGATGGCGGCTATAAGGTGCCAGACAAAGATGAAATTATGGAGATTTTAAAGAACAGCTTATAAAAAGCCGGTATAACAGAGCGAAATAGGCTGTTCCAACGTATAAAAACAGTGGAGCAGATAAGATGAATACGGTAAACGACAAGGTGGTTGTAATTTTGGGGGCATCCAGCGGGGCTGTGGCTTACGCCATCGAAACACCGGACCGGATGTCTGTGAGCGGGATTATGATCTGTTCCACGAAGCAGGGGATTTAAAGGCAGCACAGACCAAAGCGTTATCATACTGTAGCGGGATGCCGTATGCCAGGGCATCCCGCTTTTGATGAAGCATTGCGGTGCCTGGCATAAAGTAAGTGAAAATTTGGAGGTAACAGTATATGCGTATCTTGGTATTAAACGGAAGCCCCCGTCCAAAGGGCAATACGAGACAAATGACGGATGCGTTCCGGAGTGGTGCGGAATCCGCAGGACATCGGGTGGATGTAATTGACGTATGCAGGAAAAAGATTGCGGGCTGTCTGGCCTGCGAATACTGCCATACAAAGGGAAACGGGGCCTGCGTGCAGAAAGATGATATGCAGGAAGTCTATTCCCTTCTTTGGGAGGCGGATATGCTTGTTATTGCTTCACCAATTTATTATCACGGTATTTCAGGGCAGTTAAAGTGTACCCTTGACCGCCTCTATTCTGTAGCATACCCGAGAAAGCCCCGGAACCTGAGAAAGGTGGCTATGATATTAAGCTCCGGTGATCCTGCAATGTATGATGGGGCAATGTTCTCATACAAAGGGGATTTTCTGGAATACCTCGGTCTTGAAGATATGGGGGTGTTTACAGCATACGGTACGGAGAACGGTTCGGCTTCAAAGCTGAAAGAACTCCGGGATTTCGGAAAAAATCTGAAATAACGATGATAGGGGAGGCTGTGAATTGAGAAATATATTCGGTTTTATCCTTGTTGCAGTATTGGCATTTCCCATAACAGCATGCGGGTGAAACAAGGCAGGGGAAACCGGGACAGCCGGAGGAATTGAAACAATCCCGACAACAGATACCATGGAATCTGTACGGGAAACCGGGACTGCGCCCGGTGATACAGGCAGCGAACCGGCGGCAGAGGAAGAAAACATTATAAGAGCAGAGTTTGACTTTGAAAGAAGGACAGTCATGCTAAACAGCGGATATGAGATGCCGGTCAACGGTCTTGGAACGTACAGCCTTCACGGTGAGGAGTGTATCAATGCTGTAAAATCTGCGTTGTCGAACGGTGTCCGCCTGATTGATACTGCTTCTGCCTATAGCAATGATGTGATGTGTTGTGAACTGTAGATGTAAACTTTTCCGTAAAATGGTGTATTTTAGCGGAAATGCGCATCTGCTAAAATACAACATATGCGGCTGGCTCATTTGTGGTGAATGGAAACTTGCAGATGTTGTGTAAAGGGAGAAGGCGATAATTCTTTTATTCGTATCTGTAAACAGTTTAGAACAAAGAAAGGCGGTTGTATATGGAAATTACTTATCATTGGGATGGGATTTATTTTGTTCCCCTTTTTCTTTTCTCTTGATTTGTAGACATTAAACTGGTTTTTGCACTTATGGCTGCAAAACTCATTCCCCTTCCTGCTTGCGACAAAGAAGCGCGATCCGGTAGGTTGGGGCTATTCCGCGTTTATGTTTTCTTCCGCACGTCATTATCAAGGAAATATTTTTCATCAAGTGTAAAAATTATTTTTCTCCGTTATTCAAAATCAGTTTTTTCAAAGAGAAATGATTTTCCGTCATATAACAATTTTAAAATAGTTGCATTTTTTAGCTTATCCATAGTACATAACTTTTCGGGGGCAAATAGATACAAAAAGGTTTTAATGGCAAAGGCATGAGTTACAACCAGTATGTTGCTATTTTCTTTCAATGACTTATTATGTGCTATGTCTACAAGTACACTATTTAGACGATTTGCAATATCTGTAAAAGGTTCTGCCATACCTGTCGTATCATGTTCATAAATCGCCATAGCAACATCAGGAAGTCGCCTATTTAATTCGGCAAATGACGTAACGCCGCCTAGCCAATCAGATACCACTTGAATAAAAGTGGTATTATGTTCGGCGTCCATTGAGCCTAAACACCATTCCCGCAAGCGCATATCTTTTTGTATCTTAATGTCATCATTTCCTTTTGTTGATAAAATCAATTTAGCTGTTTGTTCGGCTCTTAACATATCACTTGTATACGCTGCACTAAAAGTAATATTTTTGAGTTTAATGCCTAATTCCTTTGCCGTCTTTTCCCCATTACCAGTGAGTGGCGAATCACTCCAACCTTGCGCTCTATTCAAACTATTTAGTAAAGTTTCTCCATGCCGGATTATATAAAAAGAAATCACAACATTTTCCTCCTGTTGAATTAGCATAACGTATCTTTGGCTGACTGAATTTGTTTATGAGTCCGCACATATTCTGCTTTAACTTTATCAATCGTTTTACCGCCGATACCAAAATTTTTATCGGGCACTTCCTTAATTGTAGTTACAAAAAACTCTTGTGGAACTTTCATGATTTCAGAAGATACCTCTGTCAATCTCTTTATCAATTCTTCCTTTTGTGCGTCTGATAAATTTCCGCTCTCAACTGTAATATAGGGCATTTTCTTTCTCCTCCTGTTATTTTTTATAATCTTCCTCCATGGTTGAACATTTTCCATTCCTCAACATATGTAATATTTTGGTGCATAGGTTCTTTTAAAAGATTTTCATAAAATGCTAATTTGCTCTGTGTCAAAACTAACGCACTTTGCAAATTAGCTATTTGACTTTTTATATCTTCCATATGCTCTTGTACCATAATGTATCGCTGTTCAAGAGTTGTTCCGCCTTGTATCAGCAACGAAACATACCGTTTGATAGATTGAATGGGTATATTTGCCATACGCATACACTGTATCATTTTTATCCATTCAATATCTTCATCAGTATATTGCCTATATTTTGAACTACTTCTGGCTATCTTGGGCAATAATTTTTCTCTCTCGTAGTATCTTAGGGTTGCAGTGGAAAGCCCTGTTATTTCTGCTGCTTCTTTTGCTGAATACATCTAACCCACCTCATTCCATTTAGAATAAACTATGAAGCACACTTCAAGTCAATACAAAAATTATAGCATATTTTGAAAAACAAAGCATAAAATTGTGGAAAAATCCAAAAGTTTTGATTTTTCCACAATGCTTGTTTTTTGGTTTCTTTGCCTGACTTTTACAGTTTCAGTTGAAAAATCTATGTGATAAATCATTAAAATCCTGGAAAATTCAATATTTCTGGGATTTTTGGTTGATTTTCATTGACGTTATGCT
>CAJTBO010000055.1 GCA_910573755.1 Lachnospiraceae bacterium
TCCTTCGCATCGTAATCCATCCATTCTTTAGTGATAGAATTATTATGCACCGACTACAATAAAAAAGCAACATTTATTCATTGTTATTTAAACAATGCTGTACTAGTTATGCACAATTCCATGATGTAGGTTTTGTTGATTAAGAAGTTTGTATATATTGTGGCTACAAATAATTCTTGTTTGTTAAAGGAATTAAATATGGAGGGTGCTTATCTGATAGAATAAGATAAAAATATACAGTGTTGAAAAGTCAGAGGGTATTTATATTTCTGAAAATTATAGTGCCTATAGTCATAAAGAGAGGATTGATGTGTATGGAAAACGGAAGGATAAGGATTGCTGATATTGCTGAAGAATTAGGCCTGAGCACTGCTACTGTATCTAATGTGATTCATGGAAAAACAAAGAAAATATCGGACGAAACGGTCAAGCGTGTGCAGGAGCTTTTGGAAAAGCGACAATATATTCCGAATATGGCAGGGATACTTTTGGCACAGAATGATTCTAAGATTGTCGGGGTGGTTATCAATGACCATGAGAAATATGAGGGGCATACGCTGGAAGACCAGTTTATTTCTGCTTCGGTAAATGCACTGGCAAAAGAGATGGAGAAGGCAGATAAATTCCTTATGCTCAAAGTAACTGGAAAATGGAGTGAAATCCCTAAGTTTGCTTCTATGTGGAACATGGAAGGCATGGTGTTGATTGGTTTCTGTGAACAGGATTATAAGAAACTGAGGGAACAGATGCATATTCCTTTTGTAGTTTACGATGGATACATGGAAAGTTCTGGAAATATTGTGAATATTGAGGTCAACCATTTTGACGGTGGAGTGCAGGCTGGGCATTATCTGAAAAGCAGGGGGCACAGGGATGTGCTTTGTATATCGGATAACAATATCTGCATGGATATGGAAAGGTTTATGGGATTAAAAAGTGAACTTCCGGAAGCAGAGCTTATGGTTATTCCTTTGGAGCAGGAAGCCCGTACTGCTTTTTACAGAGAACATTTGGAGGAAATTAAAAAATATTCAGCAGTTTTTGCAGTATCTGATTATTATGCAATGGATTTTATCCAGTTTCTGAAAAGTGTGGGGGTGTCCGTACCGACGGATATGTCGGTAATCGGGTTTGATAACGTGAGGGAATGTGAAAAGTTCGTACCGCCGCTGACTACGATAAAACAGGATTACAATGAGAGGGCAGTTTTGGCGCTTCAAATGTTAAAACAGTTAAAAGATGGCGTATGCAGGGAGAAAAACGTATTGCTTCCTGTAACTCTGATCGAGCGCGACACAGTGAATGATGTAAAATTGCACAAAAAGTGCAACTGAATTTTAGCGTGGGTTATGCGTTTAACCTTTGTAATTTGTCACAGTTCATTTTATTATTATTACAACTGCTTTAACGTAGATTGGAGGAATAATAAGATGGAAAAGAGAAAACTGGTAATTCCTAATGATATTAAAACTGCCTTTAAGGAAGCAGGTGTCAAAAAAGGGCAGGCGATTATGGTACATACATCGCTGAGCAGTCTGGGATATGTATGTGGCGGCGCACAGTCGGTTATTGAAGCGTTACTGGAGAGCGTTGGTGAAGAAGGCACTATCATGATGCCAACACAGTCATGGAAAAATTTAGATCCCAAAACAGGGGTTTACTGGCAGGAGCCGGAAGAATGGTGGGATGTTATACGTGAAAATATACCTGCTTATGATAAAATGGTTACGCCGACAAATACAATGGGGGCTGTATCGGAAATGTTCCGGCAGTGGCCAGGGACACTTAGAAGCGATCACCCTGCAAGGTCAGTAGCGGCAAGGGGGCATTATGCGGAATATTTGACAGAAAATCATGACCTGTCTGATATTTTTGGTGACAGTTCACCTATTGGCAGGCTGTATGAACTCGATGGATATGTACTGTTGATCGGCGTTGGCTATGACAAGAATACTTCCCTGCATTTGGCGGATGTACGGGCTGAATATCCGGGCAAGCATACAGTGATCGAAAGCAGCGCCATACGGGTTGACGGGCAGAGGATATGGAAAAACTACGAAACACTGGCTGTAGATGGCGGGGACTTCCCCGTAATCGGAGAGGCATTTGAACAGACAGGCCAGGTGCGTCATGTATCATTAGGAAACGGTATTCTTTCCATGATGAGCCAAAGAGCATTGGTAGATTTTGCTGTGGAGTGGATAGGAGAAAACCGAAAATGACGGGAGGCAGAAAAGAATTTCAAAAAGAATTGCTCCAGATTGCCATTCCCGTAATATTACAGTGTCTGATGCAGTCTTCTTTTTCTGTGGTAGACCAGATTATGACAGGGCAGCTTGGAAGCATCAGCATTGAAGGCATTGGGTTAGGAGGAAAGTTTGCGTCCATTTATTCGGTTGTAATTGCTGCCGTAGCATCTGTGGCAGGCATTATGATAGCACAATATATAGGGAAGAAAGACATAAAAGAGGTAGGACGAAGCTTTTACACAAATTTAACAGTATCTTTGATACAGGCATTCTGGTAGGGGTAATATTTCCCATATTGTTATTGGCAGGAATATATTTGTGTCGGCTACGTTATAAAAAGTGTAATTAGATATTAGCTTATATGTGCAGCTCTATAACTTATGATATGGAAACATAAATAAGGAGTGTTGTATAAATATTTGTATACCAAAGAGCCAGAGGATAAGATACAGAACCGATGAACAAGTCAGTTTGTCGGTTCTTTGATTTTGGAAACGTGAATTAAAATACATTTGGATTGGTTAATAGCAAATGGTGAAAATGAAACGAAAAACACAAAAGCATCAGACCAATAAAAATATTAAATTTAATAATGCATTGCACGCTTCAAGGTGTACCGTAGTTCGGGATAAAGCTTCACTGCGGCACATCTTTTTTAATGGTGCGAAATTTGTCTGATTATAGATTAAATAGTGTTTTTGCGTTCACGGTTTGCCATTGTTCTACCCCTTTCTGCATTTGGTTTTTTGAAAGAATTTTACACAATCTTTTATCCCGTGGCAGGGGATAAAAGATTGTGTAAAAAAATCAAAAATTTTGGCAGGACATTTTATGATTTTTTGAGCGCAAGGAGGGTAGGGGAATATGCCCCTACAAGCCAATTTTTTCAGGTTTCCGCTTCGGGGGAACTTGGGAAAATTGGAGCCTGTGAGGGAACACAGGCAGTGCTTGCCAAAATTCACGGAAAAGGTTCCAGCCTTTTCCGGCATTGCAGAAATAATTATAAATTATTTCTGCAATGCTCCCATAGAGGGAGTATTACTTTATCTACAATTAACATCAGAAACAGCGGAGAGAGGAGGTGAGAAGATGTTAGACCATGCATTCCGGCGGCGCAGGGAGATTGAGCGTATGCTGCTGTCAGGAAAGAGGCTGACCGTGGCGGAACTTATGCGGCGGTATTGTGTAGGAAGGAAATCCATAAGCAGGGATTTTGAAGTCATAGGCAGGGAACTTCCGGTCATTTCAAAACAGGGATATAACGGCGGCTACTTCCTGATGGACGGCGTTGGGAAAACCAGAATACGCTCTCGCAGGAACAACTGGAATGCTTGTAATGTACATATGCTTGAATTCTTTGAAGGCTCTCCTGTAAAGATTGTAACCCGGATTCTCGAAAACGTGGCGAAAATTCATCGTCACGTTTTCGAGAATCCGGGTTACAAAGAATGCGGAGTTAAAGTATCCAAATGCAAGTCTTGAAACCCTTGATTGTGAAGCAGGAGGGATCAACAGGGATACGATTGTCAATCCGGCTTCCATGGGATTTGTAAGTGCTGCTACGAATCTGATTATTACAGGGGCGACAGGTGCCGGGAAGTCATATCTGTCATGTGTACTTGGGGTGGAGGCGTGTAACCCGGATTCTCGAAAACGTGACGATGAATTTTCGCCACACTTAGCCGAACCACCTGAATTTTATTGACAAAACCACCATTTTGCACTTGATTAACTCATCGTCATGTTTTATG
>CAJTBO010000056.1 GCA_910573755.1 Lachnospiraceae bacterium
ATAAAACATGACGATGAGTTAATCAAGTGCAAAATGGTGGTTTTGTCAATAAAATTCAGGTGGTTCGGCTAAGTGTGGCGAAAATTCATCGTCACGTTTTCGAGAATCCGGGTGATATGTCTTCTTCAGTTTTGCTTTTTGCGCTGTCATTGCATCATATTCCGCCTGCATCTTTTCCACATCTAGTGAAGTTGTCTTTATCCCGTACCGCTTTAACATATTTTCAGCGCCGCCAAACAGAATTATCTGCGTTTCATGACTCCGGAAATAAGCATCCTGATCCTTCGCTTTCTCATATCCTCTCTGGTATTTCCTGTTTGCCATATACTGTTTTGCATATTTTAAGATTTCCGCTTTTGCTTTCATCTCATGCTCCAAATCCACAATTGCACTTCGTGCCGCTTTTGCCGCAGCATTTCTTTCTGATATTTTCTGTTTCAGTTCCTCTACCGAACCGACCTGTGCATAACTCGCCGCAGCAATCTTTAAATTCTGTATATCCGCCCAATGCTTTAACGCACCATTCTCTTGAAACTTCTCCTTGTTTGTATCAATCAAAGTCCGCTTTGCATCCGGTCGTTTGGGAAAGGGAAATTTCCTTTTTACAGGAAATTTTTCCTGTGCCATTACACGTTTTTCAATTCTCTCTCTAATGGCTTCTTTCGTATATCCCACACCGAAATTCTTTTCATTGACACGTGTAAAACGTGTCTGCCCTGAAGCAGAAAATGATAAATATTTCAGCGCATTATCTCCAAAAGTTTCCCCTTTTACCTCATATCCTTTTGTCTGCATCCGGCTGATTAAATCTTCATAGCTGTGTGCTTCACGAATGGCATCGTCCATATCAGATTTCATCTGCGCTTTCCACGAAGTTCCCGCCTTTGCCATCTGCCACTCATAATGTGTCTTTCCTTTTTGTCCTGATGGAATAATGACCGACAATCCATGTTCCCTGCACAGTTCGTCTGACAAGTTCCGTATTTGCCTGTATGCACGCTTACAGTCATTGTATTTTTTATGTTCCACATTATCAACCGCACAGAAAATGATATGATTATGACAGTGTTCCTTGTCTATATGCGTTGCAATGACATAACTATATTTATTTTCTAACAGCTTGTCCGCAAACTCTATTCCCACCTGATGAGCCGTATCAAAATCTACTTCTCCGGGTGCAAATGACTGAATTAGATGAAATGCCTGTTTATCACCCACACCAGAAGATTTTGACAACGCATCCATAAAATCATAGTGCGCCGTTTCTATCCCACAGGCAAAGGAATCTATCAAAATCTGTCCTTCAGTTTTCTCCGGATTGCAGATATATTTTAATGCTTTCTGTACGGTTGCTTTGATAGAATGGATTCGTGTGTACGCCATACCTGTTTCATCAGCTCCTTTACTTCTTCTATATCGTCCTGATAAGTGTTACCAGTAGAACTTATCCTTGCAGCTATCTGATTCAGGCTTTTGCTGATTCTACTTAGATTAACATTGTAGTCATGCAGTTCCGAGTAATCTACAAAATAAGTATATCCGTACAAGATCAAATGCCGAAGATAATCATTTTTATTCTTGTATTCTGCATTTTTACATTTGGCATCTAAGACATACTTCTCATCATCACTTAGACGCAAAATAAGCTGATTGCATCGTTTCCTTTTTTCCATTCTCACCCTCCAGCGTTTTATTGTCCAAAATTGATGTTGTTGCTTTTTTGCTCTGTATTCCGTTCTATATGTATTCATAAGGGGTTAGGGGATTTTTTCCCCTACAAGCGGATTGGATATCCATTTTGCAAACGTGTAAACGATGCAAAATTGTCATTTGGATATCCAAATCCAGTGCTTGATATTCTACTTTTTAGCAAATTTTCCTAAAGTCTTTTTTACAGATTTCCTATTTCTGCTCTCGTTAGATTTTTTACCAACAGAAAAGTATCTGCCAACTTGCTCCCATTATGGTTCCCAATTGGCACCAAAAATCACTTTGCCTTTATTAACTGGGTGCCAACTCGGTGCCATTTACCCTCTATTCTTCTGTACCCTACTCTCCCATTGAAAAAGCAAAATCCAACATATCTTCTGCAATCTCCTCTTTTGGCTCTTGTTTGGATACTTGCGCTCCAGCAGTTCCTTGTTCTGCACCTTGAAAAACAGCTTTTTCGGCAAAATAGTCGTTTATGCCCTCCAACACAACCCCTGCAACCTCATTTGCAAACTCCTTAATCTCATCCTCTGAGTTCTCACACTGTTTACCTGAAAACCGCTTTCTCATCGCATTTTGCGAATTACTCCGACTGTCTATCACTGCAATAAGCGCATCCGCAAGCACTTTTCCATAAGATCCATCCCTGCGGTTCAGCCCATGCAGATATTCCCATGCCCTGCGCTGATTTTCATCTTCCATGCAGAATTTTACATTGGTACAGCGATATGTTCCTCTCATAACACTTATTCCTTTCCCATAACTCAATCTACATATAATCGGATATGGAAACTTTGCTGTCTATCTGCGCAATTTCTTCTCCGCCAAAGTCTCATATCCCTTTGCATTGGCGCAAATATCCGTAATAAAAGTCACTCCTGTCTTCTCTGCCAAGTCCGAATAATTCCGAATCAGACAGCCGCCTCCGCCAATCACATACAGATGTACCAACCCTTCCGTATATCCATAATCCACCAAACGCCTTCTGATATTTTCCGTATACCTCGTCGCAATATGTTCTACTTTTTTAGCGGTACTATCTGTTCTTACCTGTAAACCGTTCCGAAGAAGCGGTTCTATCAGCATTTCAGGAATGTCCTCCCCGTTTTCCTTTGACAATTCTTTCTGTATTTCTTTCATACAGATGCCCACACCAAATTTCTCCGTCACAAGGCTCTTTTCCAACGGTTTATTATCAACAATCTGCATTACGTTCATAGTTCCGTTTCCAATATCCGCCAGCATATTCATTCCCTGCATTGCTCCTAAATTAACAACAGCCGCAAATCCCTGTGGAAATATTTCTACGCCGCACAGATGCACATAATATCTCTCTTTTCGGAACTCAAAATGCAGTTCCTGTTCTTTCATCAAATTGTGCCTAAAGTCTGCGCCCTGACTTTTCATCCATGCAAGCGGAAGCCCAACCGCCAATATCACATTTGCCTCATGAAGTCCCCTGAACTTCAATTCCTCCGCCAGCGCTGCAAGTGTCAGAATATAAAAATCTTCGGAATCCGTTTTATTCCCCTGATATACCAAATGTGACTCTCCGATCACATAAAACTTATCCTTATATCTCACAAAATTCTTACTGACGATTGGCTCTTCCTCCATGCATTCCACGCCTGTCCGGAATACCCTGTGCGCGGTCTTCATATTCCCATATCCATGATCCACGCCGACAATTATTCTTATGTTGCTGTTATATTTCTGCATATAGCTTGTCCTCCTGATTTTTTATATCTTTTATGTAGAATATTTTTCATCTATCTTTCCATTGCAAAATAAATCTCCATAATACATAAAAATCTCTTTTGCTCAGGACAAGCCTCTGCTATAACCTGACTTTTACAGTTTTATAATCAAAACACCCTACATAGCTCGAAAATACAGCATTTGTAGGGTGTTCCTTGTGTTATGCTCTTTTCCCTAATTCCA
>CAJTBO010000057.1 GCA_910573755.1 Lachnospiraceae bacterium
GATGTGCGAAGGGAAGAAGACAGGCGAGATCGACATAGCCGAGGCGACCCAGGAGAACATCATGCATGCGGCAACACTGAGAAAATAAATGATCCGTTTACGGAACGAAGATCAGTAAGCGACCGGAGGGCACCCCGGGGGATTTGCGGATGCGAAGCAGCCGGAAATATCTCCGCCGCAGAAGGTGCCGGAAGGGAGCTTACGGAACTATAAATAGGAGGAATATAAAAGTGGACAAAATCAAAAACAATGCATTAGTCAAAAAAATCGGGTTTAACAGATTGGTGCTTTGCTGTGTGCTTATTTTAATGTACATAGTCTTCACCATTTTAAGCCCCACCTTCCTGAGTTATAACAGAATACTGAGCGCGCTCAACTATTCTTATTTCCTGGGATTTCTTGCAATCGGCGTTACATTTGTCATCGCGACCGGCGGTATCGATTTTTCGATCGGCCCCGTGATGTTCGCGGCGGCCCTGATAGCGGGACAGCTTCTGACAAAGGCGGGATGGCCGCTGCCGCTGTGTCTGCTGGTAAGCATACTGGTAGGGGTGATCTTTGGTGTGATCAACGGTTATCTGGTTGCCTACTGCGGTCTGCCTTCCTTTATTACATCCATGGCTTCCATGCAGATGGCAAAGGGTGTGGGCTCCGTATTTACAAAGACACAGTCCATCAGCTGGCCCCAGTCCTCGGAAGCAGGCGGATGGTACCGTAATCTGGTAAGATTCAGAACCGGAGGCGGCGTGCAGATCCCTACGGGACTTATTATTCTGGTTATCGCCATGATCGTATTTTCCATTATCCTGACAAGGACGAAAGCGGGACGTTATATTCTCTGTCTCGGTTCCAATAAAGAAGCGGTGAGGCTTTCCGGTGTTAATGTAAAAAAATGGGAAATGCTGGCATTTGTGGTCTGCGGTATGTGCGCAGGCATTGCGGCAATCTTCTATGTTGGCGCTTATACAACGATTCAGCCCGGTCTGGGCGATACTTTCAATAATGATGCGATTGCAAGCTGCGTTATGGGCGGTACGTCCATGTCCGGCGGCCTTGCTTCCATCGGCGGTTCCTTTATCGGTGTTATGATCATTTCCTTACTGCAGGAAGGTATTCTTGCGATGGGATTCCAGAAAGACTGGCAGTATGTAATCACCGGCATTATCGTGCTGGTTGCCGTAACCGCTGATATCCGCAGCAGAAGAAGAAAGAATTAGGAGGTGGACTTATGGGTGAAGTGATATTGACGATGAAGGGCATCGATAAGTCCTTTCCGGGGGTCCATGCATTGGACCATGTGGACCTGGAGGTAAGGAAGGGCGAAGTGCATGCGCTGATGGGAGAGAACGGCGCCGGGAAGTCAACGCTGATGAAGGTGCTGACAGGCATCTACTCAAAGGATTCCGGGACCATAACCTATGAGGGGAGGGAGATCGAGTTCACGAACCCCCGCGAGGCGCAGGACGCAGGCATCGTGATCGTGCACCAGGAGCTGAACATGATGGGGCATTTGACGGTGGCGCAGAACATCTTTATCGGCAGGGAGCCGATGAAGGGAGCGCTGATCGACGATGCGAAGATGAACGAGGAGGCGAAGAGGCTCTTTGAGATGCTGAGCATCGATATAGACCCGACGGAGAAGATGAGCCGCCTGACGGTCGGCAAGCAGCAGATGTGCGAGATTGCGAAGGCCATCTCCCACGACGCGAAGGTGATCGTGTTCGACGAGCCTTCGGCGGCGCTGACAGAGGCGGAGATCGAGGAACTGTTCAAGATCATCCGCGACCTGCGGGCGAAGGATATGGGGATCGTATACATCTCCCACAGGATGGATGAGATCAAGGTCATCACGGACAGGGTGACGGTGATGCGTGACGGCGGGTATGTGGGAACGCTGATCACGGCGGAATGTACAAAGGACGACATCATCAACATGATGGTGGGTCGTGTAATCTATGAAGATCCGAAGACAGAGAGCACGGTAAAGCCCGGGGCGCCGGTGGTCCTGAAGGTGGAACACTTAAACGCGGGGAAGATGGTGCAGGATGTTAGTTTCGAGTTACATAAAGGGGAGATCCTTGGCTTCTCCGGCCTGATGGGGGCTGGCCGGACCGAGACAGCCAGGGCACTGTTCGGGGCGGACCCGAAAGAAGGCGGAGACATCTATGTAAACGGTGAAAAGGTAGAGATCAGGACACCGATGGATGCGGTAAAACACGGTATCGGGTACCTGTCGGAGGACAGGAAGCGCTTCGGTATCGTGACCGCCAAGACAGTGGCGGAGAACACGACGATGGCGTGCTTAGAGGATTATATGAAGGGCATCTTCATCGACAGCAGGCGCGAGAACGAGGTGGCGCAGAAGTACGTGGAGGACTTAAAGACGAAAACCCCCGGCGTGGACCAGCTTGTGGTGAACTTATCAGGCGGGAACCAGCAGAAAGTGGTCATAGCGAAATGGCTTGCAAGGAACTGTGATATCCTGATCTTCGACGAGCCGACGAGGGGTATTGACGTGGGCGCGAAGAGCGAGATCTATCACCTGATGAATGAACTGGTGGCAGAAGGAAAGTCGATCATCATGATTTCCTCTGAAATGACGGAAATACTGAGAATGAGTGACCGTATCGTGGTGATGTGCGAAGGGAAGAAGACAGGCGAGATCGACATAGCCGAGGCGACCCAGGAGAACATCATGCATGCGGCAACACTGAGAAAATAAATGATCCGTTTACGGAAC
>CAJTBO010000058.1 GCA_910573755.1 Lachnospiraceae bacterium
GCGAAACCAATATCATTATAGCATAGGAGGTTTTAGTACTTTATGCAACGCTACGGCTTTGCCTCGGCCCCCATTTCAAATGGGGGATATATGTCTATTTCATTATCAAACACAATGCAGCAAAAGCAGGCATCGCATGGCAGGCGGACGAGCGGAAGGGCTTCCATACCATGAGAAGGACACTGGCAAGCCGGATGCTGGCATCGGATGTCTCCATTGATACCATCAAAGAAGTTCTCGGACACAGCAGCCCCGATTCCACAAAGCCATATATCAGCGTTGAATTGTCCGGCTTGAAAGAATGTCCCCTGACGTTGGAGTCCATTCCGCTGGGAAGGGAGGAACTGAGATGAATCCAACCTTTCACTGTGCTTTTGGCCAATATATTTCCGATTTCATCCAGGAAAAACATACACTTGGTTTTCCTTATATAGAAAGCGGACGAATCCTCTGCTGCTTTGATAAATTCTGTACGGATAACTTCCCTGCCGAACCTACTTTGTCCGCAGAAATTGGTAACGCATGGGCTGTCATAAAACCGACAGAAAAATCCGTGAGCTTCCAGAACCGGCTTGGGCCGGTGCGTGAGCTTGCAAAATATATGAACCGCGTGGGTAAAACTGCTTATGTAATTCCGCCGGAATTATCACCGAAAACAGACCCGCCATACCAGCCGCATATTTTTACAGAAGAAGAACTGAAAGCTTTTTTCCATGAGGCAGACTCATATCCTGTAAACCCACGCTCCCGGATCAGGCATCTACAGATTCCCGTGTATTTCAGGCTTCTGTTCTGCTGCGGCCTCCGTCCCCAGGAAGCCAGACTGATAAAACTTGAAAACCTCAGCCTCCGGGCAAAAAACCTGATCATACCAGAATCCAAAGGGCACAGGGACAGGATGGTCGTCATTCCGGAAGAACTGGTCGGGATTTTGGAAAAATACTACCCTTTTTTGAAAAACGAATTCCCCCAAAGCGAGTACCTGTTCCCCTGCCAGCGGTTTGGCGGCGCTGCCTACACGGCAAGCTGGGTACGGAAATCGTTCCACGAATGCTGGGGAAACTGCCATTTCGAGCTTGTGGCCGGCAACAGCCCAAGGCCTTATGACTTCCGGCACACATTTGCCACATACCGTATATACAAATGGATGAAGCAGGGCGCAGACCTAAGGAGCATGCTCCCGTACCTGAGCGCATACATGGGGCATTCCTGTATTTCGCACACGGCATACTATATCCACCTTGTACCTGAATTCTTTTCTGAAATGTCCGGCATGGATATGAACCTGTATGCATCACTTATCCCGGAGGTGCCTCATGAATAAGGAAACCGTTGAATTGACAAAAAGGCTCCGTGATTTCTTTCAGATATACCTGCCGAAGCAAAAATGTTACAGTGAGAACACGGTTACATCCTATAAATATGCTTTCAATCTATTTTTTGATTTCCTAAACTGCAGAAAAGGTATAGGCATGACAAAAATAACAATGGACTGTTTCAGTGGTGAATCTGTTTCTGAATTCATGGAATGGCTGTCCAGGGAGCGGAACAACAGCGCATCCACCTGCAACCAGAGGCTGATGGCTTTACGGTCGTTCGCCAAATATAATGGGACAAAAGATTTTTCCCAGTTCTCACTTTATGCGGAAATGAAATCAATCCCCGCAAAGAAAGGCAGGCCTAAAACAGTTGAGTTTTTGAGCGAATCCGCACTTGAAATACTATTAAAGCAGCCTAATGCCAAAAAAATCTCTGAAATGCGCAACCAGTTTTTTATGATCCTGATGTACGATACCGCAGCCAGATGTCAGGAAATGCTTGACATACGCATAAAGGATATCTGTTTTAATGAGAAAACACCCTATTTATATCTGACCGGCAAAGGCAGTAAAACCAGGTCAGTGCCTATGATGGATGCTACTTACCGGCACCTTTTGAAATACCTTGAGAAGTTTCACCCTGACTACAAAAAGAATACTGATGAATTTTTATTTTATATCACCACGCACGGCATACGCCACCAGATGTCGCAGGACACGGTAGAGGTGTTTATGAAAAGATACGGGAAAACGGCAAAGCTTATCTGCCCGGATCTGCCGGATAAAGTACACCCGCACCAGCTCCGGCATACACGCGCGATCCATCTGTATCGGAGCGGGATGCCATTGAGCATACTGAGCGAATTTTTGGGGCACTGCTCAGAGGAAACTACACGCATTTATGCATATGCCGACACCGAAATGAAACGGGAAGCAATCAATAAGGCAACTGCAGATATAGCCGTGCCTGAAGAAAAACCAATCTGGGACGAAACAGACGAGGAAACATTTCGTAAGCTGGCCGGCTTGAGATAACCTAAATATTTAGTTATTCCGATGTTTTTCATAAAATCACTGTATTTTCTATGAAAGCTTAGAAACTTCGGAATAACTATTTTTTCGGTATAAGACATATTGAACAAAATCGCTGCGCGATGGCCTGCCAAGGTTACGCATAGCGATTTTTCTTTTTCATAAAAAAGCAGTAGTAAATGAGCCCTGAATAAGGTATTGTTAATTCAC
>CAJTBO010000059.1 GCA_910573755.1 Lachnospiraceae bacterium
ATAATTTCTAAGGAAAGAACCGGAGGTGGGTTGAATAAGGGGGCAATCTTTTCTGCCCCCTTATTCAGCACACTTTCGGTTTTTCCGAATTGAACAAAGTCGCGTCCGGTATGGGGATTCAATGTCCCCTGCTTCCATCGGCTGACTGCTGTTCCGGATATTTTCAGGTCTTATTTTTGAAGAATTTTCCCAGCTTAGGGCATACTCCCCCCTTACCCCCAGATTTTATGTCTTATATCCTGTTGTTCCAGGGTCAGGCGCTGCTCCTTTTGGGCGCCCGCCCAGTGCACACTTCATAGGACATGGACCCGCCACAGCACGGGCATACAGTGACATCCTTCTTGTACAGTATCCTGATTGCCTGCGCCTTGTCGTCTTTCCTGAACCGTCTCAGGAACTCACGGCAGCCGATCAGGTTCCTGCATATGGGGATCAGCTTCCGCTTGTTCTGGTTGCTTAAGATTCCATAATGCCGTATCCTGACAAAACCCTTCGGAGGGACATGCATCAGAAAGCGGCGGACGAACTCGACACCATCCAGGGTCAGCTCCTTCCACTGGCCGCCGCTTCTGTAATCCTTCACCTTTATGGTCACGGTGTCTTCGCCCATGCAGAGGATGCGGCTGTTGCCGATTGCTATTCGGTGCGTGTAACGTCCGAGGTAATGCATCACGGTCTCCGCTCCGGCAAAAGACTCCCTGATATCCGTGACCCAGTTTTTTCCATAACAGGCATCCAGCAGTTCCTGGTATTTATACTGGTTGCGGTACCTGGCCGCCTCCCCCTCATAGCTTAGGTTTCCCGCCTCATGCAGCGCCTTCAGCCCGGACAGGAACTTGCCCTTAAAAAGTGCGGCCATCGCCTTTCCGGGCAGGAAGAAGCCACCCTTTTTCTGATGCCAGTTCCGGTCCGCATCAAGCCCACCGCCTGTGCAGAGAACATGGATATGGGGATGGTAGGACAGGTTTGAACCCCATGTGTGCATGATGCTGATGAAGCCGGGGGTGCCGCCCATATGTGCCGGATCCTTGGAAAGTTCCATGATAGTTTCCGACACGGCATGGAAGAACAGGGAATACAGTTCTTCCTGGTTACAGTAGATCAGGGCGTTCAGTTCGCTTGGGCAGGTGAATACCATATGATAATAATCGATATCCAGCACATGCTCATTCTGCGCATCGACCCATAGTTCATTGGACAGTGCCTGGCACATCGGGCAGGATCTGTCACGGCAGGAATTGTTATGTATCTGGATATGGCCGCACTGGCCGCATCTGGAGACGTTCACCCCGTATGCCCCTGTCTTGCAGTTGAGGATGTGGACTGCAGACTTTGCCTGTCTGGCATTGGGAGTATATTTTTCTAAGTATCTGGGGTAGAACTGCCACAGGACATCCTGGATTGTCGGTTTATCTGCCATCACCGCGGGCCTCCATCCCCATTTTTTCAAACGTGTCGAATGGACTCCTGATCCCCATGAGGGCCTTTGATGTCATCTGCAGGTACACATCGGTGGAATTCGGGCTGCGGTGCCCTAAAAGCTGCTGGATGAATGTGTGGCTGATACCGTCCTCCAGGGCATGGCAGGCGAAACAGTGGCGCATCGTATGTGGTGTCACCCCTTCCGGCAGCCCCAGCGCACGGGCATGGTCCTTGATGAACGTTTCGACGGCTGCCGTTGTCAGGGGCTCATCCCTTACGGTGCTGGGGAACAGCCATCCCCTTGGCCGGTTGTAGCGGTACCAGTACTCCGTGAGGATCTCCAGGTTGCGGTCGCTGAGTATGGTATACCGGTCCTGCCTGTTCTTCGACAGCGGCACATGGATCATCCTCTGTGACCTGCGGACATCCTCATAGCGCAGGCGGCAGACCTCACTCACCCTCAGCCCTGAAGAATACATGGTGGAGGTGATTGCCTTGTGTTTGTAGTTATCCATGGAATCGATCAGCAGGCCGACCTGTTCCCGCGTAAGGATCACGGGAAGCTGGCGGTCGCGCTTCATCTTTGGTATCTTTTTCGGGTCCCATACATAGCCCAGGGTGTATTCAAAAAAGAACCGGATTGCCGCTGTATAGACGTTGATGGTGGAAGCCTTTTTTGATTCATTGTCCTTCATGTGGAAAATGAACCTCCGTATGTCGGCGTAGGTAATGGACATGGCTTCTTTTCCAGTGAATTCCAGGAAGCGTTTTGTAAAGCGGTAATAGTCGTCACATGTATTCTGGGTAAAGTTTTTGAGCCGCAGGTCTTCCTGCAGCCTGAGAAGATATTTTTCGTTCATGAAAACGCCCTCCATAATGTTATGATTTTAGTGGCTGATACGGTCCAGCCGTCTATGGAGGTGCACGGGCAATATAAAACCGCTTGCCTGCTGAGCGGATACATGGTATGATTTTGTCCATAGCAGTAGTGATGATTCCTATACGTATAAGGTTTGTTGGTTTGTGGTGAATTAACAATACCTTATTCAGGGCTCATTTACTACTGCTTTTTTATGAAAAAGAAAAATCGCTATGCGTAACCTTGGCAGGCCATCGCGCAGCGATTTTGTTCAA
>CAJTBO010000060.1 GCA_910573755.1 Lachnospiraceae bacterium
CCGCTGGACTTGAAAAATGCTTTACCAGATCCAGAGGAGATTAGAAGTAGGATTGATATGAAAAAATAAATTGTGCAGACCGTCTGCACAAATGAATTAGAAAGAGTTTCGTGATAACATCATGATAACAAAAATCTGAAAAACGTCAGATACAAGGTGCATATCAAAGAAAAAACCACCGAAAAAGCCCTGAAAATCACACAAAATCATCCTGATTTCCTCCGCAGAAAACCGTGAGGGGGGATGCACACTGCGTACATAAAGCTGTCGCAGCCGCACTCCGGCGCGATCAGGAAAGAGGCGCCAGCGTAACAATGACCAGTTCCGGAGGATTGAAGATCCTCGGGACGCGGGTGCTTTCTCTTGCGAGGCCGCGGCTGACGACCATGATGGTGTCCGGCAGCCGGTAGATGCCGCCGGCGTAGCCGGGAAACAGCCCCTGATCCGGAGCAAACACGCCGTTGACGATACCCGGCAGACGCCATTGTCCGCCGTGGGCATGGCCGGCGAGGATCAGATCAAAAGGATATTGCCGGTACATGTCTATCCGCTCCGGCCTGTGCGCCAGCAGGATCGTATACTGACCACTGTCAACAGCGGCGGAGAGGGCATCCAGCTGTGTTTTTGTATCAAGGGCATCTTTTGTATATAACACTGCGTCAGGGTCCGTGATGCCGCATATCGTGATTTTCTGCCCTTTTATTTCCGGCATATTGCAGGAACCGTCCAGAACAGTTACCCCGTAGGAGCGGAACAGTTCCAGTATATTGTCGATACGGCCGCTCCAATATTCATGATTGCCTGTCACATAATAGCAGGGATAGCGGTCTGCGATTCCCTCCAGAAGAAATATCACGTTGTCGTCAGGTATCACATCATCACAGATATCTCCGCCAAGCAGGATCACATCCGGCTGCTGGCTGTCGATGGCGTGAATAAGCGCCTCTTCCTTTTCGCCGTATCTGCAGGAATGCAGGTCGGTGATCAGTGCGATCCGTATATTCTCAGTTACTTTATCTGTCGTTACTTCATAGTGCCTGATACTGAGCCTGCAGTCAAAGGCTGCAAAAAGGATGCCTGCCATCAAAAGAAAAATCAGGATCTTTATTGGTTTCGGCTGATATTTCCGCTTTATTTTATGTATCATTTTTCATACTCCGAAGCTGTTGTTTACTGTCTTTGCTTTTGCTTAAAATCATCTGCAAAGATAGTATAAATTATATGAAACAACGCCGTCAAGTATGTGAAGGAACGTCAGGTTTTCCGCAACAGTTTCCCATCTTTGGCCTTTGCGCTATGCCGGAAAATCCTAAGGGCCGCGGCAGGGCGGCAGGAGCAGGAAATTGACGCGGTTATGAAGAAAATCTTAAATTTCCTGCATAACTTGTTTTTTGGCATAATTAGGAGTATACTTTTAAACAAAAAGAGGAATGTAAGGAGGTGACAAAAATTGAAACAGGTACTTCAAAAATTCATTGCAGGCATGGGTATGGCCTTTGCCCTGTTCATCGGATGCGGCATGGCAGTAAATGCGGCGACCTATGCGGATATATTTGATGCGGCTTACTATGCCGAAAAATATCCCGACGTGGTGGAGGCATACGGAACAGACCCGAATGTATTGTATGCGCATTATGTAAATTGCGGTATCAATGAAGGGCGTATTCCCGGAAAGGTTTTTGATGTAAAGAAGTACAGGGAAAACAATAATGACCTCGAGGGGCTCTATGGCGATAACTGGGCGGCTTATGTGAACCAGTACCTGACGGAAGGTCTGGCGGAAGGCCGTGTCGGCTACGGGGAAGAGTTTGATGCCGCATCCTATGCCAACAGATATTCCGACCTGAAGAATGTATACGGTTATAATCTGGCGGCGCTCTATAACCACTATCTGACACGCGGCAAGAAAGAGGGCAGAAACGCTTCCTATGAAGCCACGGATGAAGAGAAGAAGGACAGTGATCAGAAGCCGGTGCTGGCCGGACATCTTATCACAAGAAAAGCAAACCGTTTATTTACCTATACAAACGAGGAGAGAAGGGCCTGGGGCCTGCGGAACCTTACCTGGGATAATTCCCTTGCAAAGCTTGCGGAAACGAGGGTAACGGAACTGCCGATACGGTTTGACCATATCCGTCCTAACGGAGACAGTATTTACGAGTACCGTGTAGATGCGGAGAATATCACGATGTGGTTTGACGACCCGGAAGACGCCCATAATGCCTTCATGGAATACTGGACGGATGCCAACAATATTATCGATCCGGATCTTCGGAAAGTCGGTATTGCCTGCTATGAGGTGGGCGGCGTATACTACTGGTGTGAACTGTTTAGAGAATAAAATATAGTCATCACTAAAATCAGACATATTTTTGGAAGAACTGCTGTAAAATTTTATTGTGGCAGTTCTTTTTTTGTGCTATAGTTATAGTAATGATGTTGGGGTCAAAAGTCCCTATAGTACCTTGAAAATTTTACACAAACACACTATTTTCCTCCCGCTGTGATATACTGTATCTATCAAGTGAAGGTGGTAAA
>CAJTBO010000061.1 GCA_910573755.1 Lachnospiraceae bacterium
TCTGGAGGAAGAAATTCTCTGTCAGTTCCGTCGCCAGTTCTTTTGTCAGGGTACCATCCATAATGCCTGCCTCATAGTATGGCTGCATAAACTGATCAAAACGCCCGAAGGAAACTCCCGCACCGCTGTCTTCGATCTGGATACAGATATGTGTCAGGATGATGAACTGCAATGCCTCCTTAAAATTGCGTGCAGGATTTTTAGGCACATGACGACAGATATCTGCCATCTCCAGAAGTTCTGTCTTTCTCGCAGGATCTTTCTCCTCCCTCGCAAGTTTCTGAGCAAGAATGGCATATCTTTCGGCAAAACGGATAATCGCACCCGCACTGATAATCGCCGCTTCATAAAAGTCTTTTTTCTTCACGCAATCAGGATCGTTTTTATAGTCAATTCTCTTTAACCCCTCCTCGCACTGATCGATGATCTCCTGTACGCCATGTCTGATCAGCCACGGATGGTCAGGTGCAAAATGTCCGTCGCCGCCCTGAAAATATGTCCCAATATCAGCTGCCTTCAAGTCATAATGTGTTGCCAGTGCCTCTTTCGGCAGACGTGTTCTCAGCATATCCGTAACCGTCTTTCCCTTCCACCAATCACAGATTTCCTGTATAATCGGCTTATCTTCCTCCTGAAGAATATAGCAGTCTGCAGGTCTCTGATCTGGAAAATACGGGTCTCCGTGGATCATTTCTTTCTCTACCCATTCCACTTCATACTCCGGGAAGAGCGGAGCCCACCTGGGTTTGGAAGCCTGATTCCCTGCAAACAGACTTCCTGGCATAATATAGATGCTCATGTTGCGAAGCACATGATCGATCGCATTTGCCCTGCGGATAATAGGCACCTGATCGGTATGGGTTCTGTAATACTCTGTGATCAATTTTCCTCTTTCAACACAAATCCCATATGCAGAGGAGGTAATAAACTTATGCAGTTTATCGATCCTCTCTGATCTTACAGGCTCGGTTGAAATTTGATATGAATCCTTTACAACCATTTTTTCTCCTTTTCTCACTGATTTCTTGTGTTATTTGTCCGTTTTTAGTGATATTTTTATTATAGGCTTTGTATATTTTTAATAAAACCTATTATATTTTGTTAAAAGTGTATGATTTTTGGATATATAAAATTTTCCTGTCACATTTTCTTTTCTCAGGACAGTTCCTCCGGACTGAATTTCATGTTATAAAGAGAGCCGCAGGAGAATAACTCATTATGCAATTTCGCCACCGAAGCGATTGCCGCCGTCGGACCGTTAACGTCCGTGCCCCTCATCGGAGACTGGCCGTCCGCCACTGACATATAGGCATCACGTCCGTCCGGTGTCGCCCCGCATACATGGCCGAAAGGTGTATTACTGGAGACCGTACTCGTGGAACAGTGTAGCGTTCCGCCAATTGGTCCTCTTCCATACCTGGTGTTTTTGTAAGAGGAAAGCTCTGTCGCGATCATCCCCAACATATCTCTCGCGATAAAATCCACCTCATCAACATCATTGCCATACTTGGGCACAGCCAGGCACATTGCTTTAATCTGCGGTCCTGTGGGATTTGTCTCCTCATCCTGCCAGTTGGTCTCCAGCGCATGTTGCAACTGCGCCCCTGTGACCGCTTTATCTTCGAAAACCAGCTTCTTGATCACATACAAGCTGTTAGCGATATTCGCTGTTCCGATTGTCTGCTGTCCTGTCAGGTCATACTTCGCCCCACCCTGCTTAATAGGCTTTCCGCGAGGAATCGTCGTGGTGGGGCAGGCAAAGATCGCTGCCATCGGCTCCTCCAGCATCTCCTCCCAGACCTGGTCTATCGTATTTTCCAGTATCGCTTCCATCTTAATATAGTATTTCATCTGATCCACAAAAGCGTCTTCTGCCTCCTGATAAGTTTCAAATGTTGCCAGAGTCTTTCCACTCTTATTCTTATGCAGGCAAATCCCTGTCCTCGGGTCTTTCCCATTATAAAGAGACATTTCCAATGCTTTTGTGCAATTCAGCCAGGCTCCCCCGGTACGTCCACCCAATAATCCGGGTGCCCCTGGTTCAATACAGCCAATGATACAATAATTGTATGCGTCTTTCATTTCATATCCACGGTTCATCATCGCCCTGGTGTAGGTCTCGTCATTAAAGATGGAAGGCAGACCAGTTCCAAGCCTCACCACTTCCGCTACACGCATTTTAAATTCCATAGGTGTCTTTTTATGAAAACGAACTGTCAAAGAAGGCTGTGGTACTCTTGTATTGTAGGTCGCATCCAGTGCGATATAACTCATATCGTTTGTAGCGTCATCCATAGTCTCCGGATCCACACCGCCGATTGTAAGGTTCTGGAACATCGGCACGCCGCGGTAAAAATCCGTATCAATCCAGCTTCGAACCTTATTACAGGTATATATCTGGAGGAAGAAATTCTCTGTCAGTTCCGTCGCCAGTTCTTTTGTCAGGGTACCATCCATAATGCCTGCCTCATAGTATGGCTGCATAAACTGATCAAAACGCCC
>CAJTBO010000062.1 GCA_910573755.1 Lachnospiraceae bacterium
AAGTGCGACCGCGTACTTTTTGTAGAACGGTCCGGCGAGTTGCGGGGCCTGGCAAGGTTAAGTGCCATAGGTACGGAGCCGAAGCGAAAGCAAGCCTTAACAGGGCCACAGTCAGGCGACGCAGACCCGAAACCGGGTGATCTACCCATGTCCAGGATGAAGCTGCCGTAAAAGGCGGTGGAGGTCCGAAGCCACATCCGTTGAAAAGGGTGGGCATGAGGTGTGGGTAGGGGAGAAATTCCAATCGAACCCGGAGATAGCTGGTTCTCCTCGAAATAGCTTTAGGGCTAGCCTCGTCAAGAGTCTGGTGGAGGTAGAGCACTGAATTTCCGCGGGGGCGTCAAAGCTTACCAAAGAATATCAAACTCCGAATGCCATACAGACATGGGCGGGAGTCAGACTGCACGAGATAAGTTGGGCAGTCAAAAGGGAAAGAGCCCAGACCTGCGGCTAAGGTCCCGGAGTGCGTGTTAAGTGGAAAAGGATGTGGGATTTCAAAGACAACCAGGATGTTGGCTCAGAAGCAGCCACACATTCAAAGAGTGCGTAATAGCTCACTGGTCGAGAGGTCCTGCGCCGAAAATGTCCGGGGCTGAAACACGCCACCGAAGCCCAGGGATCATGTATACATGATCGGTAGAGGAGCAATCCTGCGAGCGGAGAAGCTGTGCCGTAAGGCGCAGTGGAGAGGCAGGAAGAGAGAATGCCGGAATGAGTAGCGAGAAAGAGGTGGGAATCCTCTTGGCCGAATATCCAAGGTTTCCAGGGTAAAGCTGATCTGCCCTGGGTAAGTCGGGGCCTAAGGCGAGGCGGGGACGCGTAGCCGATGGACAACAGGTGGAGATTCCTGTACTATGTTATGACAGAACTGTGGGGACACGGGAGGCAGATGTGTGCCGGGAAAGGGAAGACCGGTGCAAGCGCAGGAGGTGCTGTAAAGGAAAAACCATGCAGCAAGCCAAAGGCGTGATGCGGAGCGGACAAAAGTAGCGAAGCACAAAAGCCTGCCGTCGAGAAAAGCCGCTATCGTTCATAACATACCCGTACCGTAAACCGACACAGGTGGATGGGGAGAGAATCCCAAGGCCGGCGGGAGAAGCATTGTCAAGGAACTCGGCAAAATGGCCCCGTAACTTCGGGAGAAGGGGCGCTGCAGAAATGCAGCCGCAGAGAATAGGCTCAGGCAACTGTTTAGCAAAAACACAGGTCTATGCGAAACCGGAAGGTGAAGTATATGGGCTGACGCCTGCCCGGTGCTGGAAGGTTAAGGGGAGGGGTCAGGGTGAAGAAATTCACCCGAAGCTTTGAACTTAAGCCCCAGTAAACGGCGGCCGTAACTATAACGGTCCTAAGGTAGCGAAATTCCTTGTCGGGTAAGTTCCGACCCGCACGAAAGGCGTAATGATCTGAGCACTGTCTCGACAATGCACCCGGTGAAATTGAAATGCCAGTGAAGATGCTGGCTACCCGCGCCAGGACGGAAAGACCCCATGGAGCTTTACTCCAGCTTGGCACTGGGATCCGATGCTGAATGTACAGGATAGGTGGGAGGCGAAGAGGCAGGGGCGCCAGCCGCTGCGGAGCCGTCCTTGGGATACCACCCTTTGAGCATTGGGTTTCTAACCTGCAGCCGTGAACCGGCTGGGGGACACTGCCTGGCGGGGAGTTTGACTGGGGCGGTCGCCTCCGAAAGGGTATCGGAGGCGCTCGAAGGTTCCCTCAGAATGGCCGGAAACCATTCAGAGAGCGCAAAGGCAGAAGGGAGCTTGACTGCGACAGCGACGGCTGGAGCAGGTACGAAAGTAGGACTTAGTGATCCGGTGGTAGAAAGTGGGATTGCCATCGCTCAACGGATAAAAGCTACCCTGGGGATAACAGGCTTATCACTCCCAAGAGTTCACATCGACGGAGTGGTTTGGCACCTCGATGTCGGCTCATCGCATCCTGGGGCTGCAGCAGGTCCCAAGGGTTGGGCTGTTCGCCCATTAAAGCGGTACGCGAGCTGGGTTCAGAACGTCGTGAGACAGTTCGGTCCCTATCCGGCGCGGGCGCAGGATATTTGAGAGGAGCCGTCCTTAGTACGAGAGGACCGGGACGGACGGGCCGCTGGTGTACCTGTTGGAGACCAACTCCATGGCAGGGTAGCCAAGCCCGGCAGGGATAAACGCTGAAGGCATCTAAGCGTGAAGCCCCCCTCAAGATGAGATATCCGCCCTGAAAAGGTGGAGGCCCCTCCGAGACGAGGAGGTAGATAGGCGGGAGGTGTAAGAGCAGCGATGTTTGTGCTGACCCGTACTAATAGGCCGAAAGCTTGACCAGAAGGAAAGAGGTTTTTGGAAG
>CAJTBO010000063.1 GCA_910573755.1 Lachnospiraceae bacterium
GCTTAAGCACATCCTCATTATCAGCATATTTAAATGCCACATCATCCTTGAATACGGATTTATCACTTTCACTTAATCTATGCAATGCCTCACGTTTCATCTCCTCTGTAACTTTTGCATAGAACCGTGTTGTTTCGATGTTTGAATGTCCCAGCCATTCAGAAATCGTCGGCAGGGGAACTCCTGCCTGGTACAGATGCATTGCCCTTGTTCGTCTGAACAGGTGCGAATGAAGATGTATCAGCTCTGGTCTGTCCTTACGGATTTTAGATTCACAGTCAGACAATATACGGCTTACATTATCGCCCGACATCTTGTTTCGCTGCCCATTACGGAAGGAATAAAACATAAGATCATCAGGCTTTTGGACCAGATGGTATTTTTCACAGTAACTGCCATATTGATTCCAGATTTCCCTGGACAAAGGTGTTATCCTGTGTTTGTTGCCCTTGCCATAAAAATGGACATCTGCCTCGCCATTGGACGTTGGTTTTATATCCAGAAGCTTCAACGACAGGATTTCATTTATCCTTGCACCACTCTCATAAAGCAATGACAGCAGAAAACGATCCCTTATAGCATCACGGTTATCTTCAACGCTCTTCAAGATGCAGGTTACTTCTTCTGCCTGAAGCCAGTTGAAACCAATGACCCTGTTATCATTCATTTCTCCTATTTCACGGATTTCCTCGTATTCATCCGATGTGATAGCTTTTTTCTTAAGCAGATAGCGGCAAAACCCACGGATATCTGAAAGCCTGTGATTTATGGTGGGTGCAACATTGTGCCGGTCAGATTCAAGCCATGACATGAAAGCCACGATATTTTTCTGGTTAAAGTCACAGGACTGTATTGTCAGAATGGTCAGGCCTTTCGAGATCTCAAGATACGAGAGATATAAGTTTATGCTGAACCTGTAGGATTCGACCGTGTCGCCATCGCGGTTCCTGACACATGGGAGATAAACCTTCATGAATTCACCTATCAGGGATGCCAGCTTTGGGTCTTTCGCCTTAATCCTCATTTTTTGGCACCCCCTCTCCGTAGATTCGGGTAAGCATATCCCAGTCAATACCTTTCGATCTGCGAAGCTTATCCGGAAGGGGGTGGACGTAATAAAGGGTTGAAGTAAGTTCAGAGTGCCCCATGTATGCGGAAAGGTATGGAAGCAGTTCCATCACATCCCTTCCACTGTCTATCCATCTGATTATGCTGCGCGAGGCGAATGCATGCCGAAGATCGTAAGGCCTTGGTTTCCCCCGCCATGCGATGCCGCTCATACTGACCATCCTGCGCCAGATCTGATTGTACCACGATGTTTCGTATTGTGTCCCGTCCCACTTTTGAAAGAACCATTCCCTCTTCCCGGCTATCGCATTATACCGTCGGCAGAGGTTCAGCATATCACCGGACATTATTATGTGACGGTCCTTATGCCGCTTTGACTGCCTTATATACAGACCACCGGTATCAAGATCCAGATCTTCAATACGTATTGCAGGCGGCTCCTGTGGGCGCAGTCCACAACAGTAAAGCATGCGGGTATAGACCGGAAGCACAGCCTCAGGAAGATACCGTCTGCCACATGTGGATCCGACATACGAGTCAATGGAGGTAAAGAGGGTGCACATTTCGCCATCGGTAAAAAGATACGGATGAAACGCTGTCCGTTTCACCACATAATCATCATCCGGAATGAAATCCTCATAACCCAGGAAATTCAGGTACCTGGTGTATTCCCTGAGCAGCGAGATAAACGCTGCCTTACTATTGTTGGAATACGGATAGAAAGCAAGCCATTCGTCCACCATATCCCGGGTTATATACACAGCATCCGGATGCCCATTTGTGCAATGGTCAATAAAGGGTGGAACCGAACCCCGGTATGTTGCAGTAGCATAGCCTACAGATTTACGATACAACATCATTTCCTCAAAAGCGTCATGGAGCCTTTCCTTAAAGGTCATACGTTGCCACCTCCGTTTCGGAAGATGGTGTCCCACTATGACAGGCATAAAAACCGGCAG
>CAJTBO010000064.1:0-1096 GCA_910573755.1 Lachnospiraceae bacterium
TTCGTCACACTGATTCACATGGGCCTTAAGCTGCCGCTTTTTCATCCATTCATACAGCGGAAGAAAATATCTTTCTGCTGACCATACCGTCCAGTTGGACATGGTCTGTTTGGACAGGTTCAGGCCATTCGCCTGAAAATCCCGGGCAATACGGTCAAGGGGATTGCTGTTTACATACTTTGCGTTGATAACTGCCGCTTCCAGGGAAGGAGTTGCGATGCTCCCCTTAAACAGGGTGGCAGGATGGTCTCCACGGAGAAATTCATCCTGATGCAGCCCGTCTGTCCCAACATAGACTTTAACAACGTGTTTTTCCGCGATCCATCGGGCTGGTTCAAAACGAAGCTGCCAGAAGGTCTCGTCCGGCATACTTTTCCAGTTCCCTCTGCCAAAAGCGTCATCCAGTTCTCCTGCCGGGACATCATGGAAGAACTCTTCCTGTGGAAAGTCTTTAAGATCCTCTTCACGCTGCCCTTTCTTCTTATGTTTTCGCGGCGGTTTCATGGCAGAAGCAACAGTTTCTTCTATCGTTGGTTCCGGCACGTTTTCATCGCAGTTTGCTTCCGCTTCATTAAAAAAGGAAAGCTGTCCTGCGATCTCATCCAGTTTTTCCGTATTGCGGCCGAAACGCTGCTGGTTCGCAAGGCGCACCTGTTCCATAAGGTTTTCATAATCATGCTCCAGCCTGTCAAGGCGGTCCTGCATCTGATAGATGACATCGTTCTTGGATTCATGGTCCATCGTATTCAGTTCATCCGGTGTAAATTTCCTGCACATAATGGCCGCCTTTCTTTATAGGATAAGTATAACAGAAAACAGGAACAAATGCCATCCGGCCCCAAAACGGCCATCGTCATTCTGCCATACCGCCAGCACTGCACAGATGCTCCGTGCCGGCATTGAAAAATATAGGGTTTTCAAGGTCCCGACGTTTCTTCCAAAGCTCATGACAGCAGATGGAAGCTTTCATGCGCAGGCTCGTTTCATACAGAAACAGACATTTTTTATGCGCTGAAACAGCGGTATATTTTCTCTGTTTTGCACAAACATTCAGTAAATTTTTTGGGGATCCACATCTTTGACCTTCGGATCCAGG
>CAJTBO010000064.1:1272-1806 GCA_910573755.1 Lachnospiraceae bacterium
TATAGAAGCAAAAAACCCGTGCCCATCCACAAAAGTCCTTTGCATCGGTCAGACCGCTTTCCGCAAAACAGAAAAAGAGTTCCTTTTTCAAAAGGATTCTGCCCATACTTACCGCCTACGATTGTTGCCAGGCCGTCAATCCCTTTCCTGAGGTCGACTGTGCCGCAGGCGAGAACTACGCGGCGGATACCGGCAGCATCTTCAAGCATGGGACGCCTCCCTTATGATCAGGCTCAGAAGGGAATCCGAAATATCATTGGTAATCTCGATCTTTAATGTAGAAGTACCGATGACTGCAACCGTGCTGCCTGAAATCATCTGTCCGTTTTTCTTTGCTGAAGAGCAATAGGGAATTTCAACAAAAGAAAATTCCGCCTTTTCTGCCACTGCCGGAACGGCATCGCTGTTTTTCCGCATTTCTTCATAAGCCTTTTGCCGGAATTTCCGCTGCCAATGATAATAGCTTTGTTCGCAGATCCCGTTTTCATCCATCCAGTTCTTTGCCGACTGTCCGGCTGGACGCTGTCCGCATGC
>CAJTBO010000065.1 GCA_910573755.1 Lachnospiraceae bacterium
CTCTTTCTAATTCATTTGTGCAGACGGTCTGCACAATTTATTTTTTCATATCAATCCTACTTCTAATCTCCTCTGGATCTGGTAAAGCATTTTTCAAGTCCAGCGGAAGATCTGTACACAAATGATATTCGCTCACACCAATAGGTTTTGACATATCTCTTAACGCATATTCTGCAATAGTTCTATTCTCATCTCTACATAATATTAGTCCAACAGATGGTTTATCGTCTTGAGATTTAACTAAATCGTCCAGAGCCGACAAATAGAAATTCATTTTCCCTGCCTGCTCCGGTTTAAAATCACCTGTCTTTAAATCAATCGCCACATAACATCTAAGCTTTGTATTATAAAAAAGAAGATCAATATAAAAATCTTTTCCGCCAATCTCAAGATGATATTGCTGTCCCATAAAAGCAAAACCGGTTCCCAATTCCATCAATAGCGAAGTAACATTCCTTACCAACTCATTTTCTATATCTGTTTCCAACATATCCTCTGTATAATTGATAAAATCAAACATATATGGATCTTTCATAGTACTTATAACAATATCCTTTTGTTCAATAGGCAATCTGTTTTCAAAATTTGAAATCTTATTTACTACAACTTGCCTCTCGTACAGCTGACTTTTAACTTGGGATGCCAAATCATCTACCGACCATCCATTCTCTAAAGTTTTTTCCAAATACCATACATATTCTTCTTTGCTTGACACCTTACTCATCAACACTTGATGATGGCTCCAAGTAATCCTTGCCAATCCATACTTATCCACATCATCCTCAGCGAAAATCTGTGCAAACTTCTTCATATACTTTAAATTTCGAACAGAATACCCTTTTGCGCCGGGATATTTCAGCCTCATATCCCTAGATAAATTATCAACAAATTTATTACCCCATTCGGAGTTACGAATAATCACACTTCCAATGAACAAATTTGTTTTCAGCACTTCACTATTCACACTAACGGATGCTCTATATTTAGCCTGATTCACATAATCATTTATTTCTTGTACTGCTTGTAAATACTCATTCGATGTTATAAGCATACTACCTTACCTCCAAATTGTGCAGACCGTCTGCACAATTGTAAATAACTCAAACTTCCCACATTAAAAATGGGATTTGCTCCTTGAAAAATCAATACTATAGATCATAAAATAGCAATCAGGCAGCCGCTGAACCATACTCCAATGCTTTTTGCATGTACTTTGGCAGTCTCTGAACAAAGCTGGCGGTCAATTTCTCCAGCTGTTGTTCTGTGATGTGGAAATATTCCATAACGACACCCATTAGTGCATCTATGATAATCCTCATTGATTGACTGAAAGTGATGTCATCCAGTTCATCCATGAGACGGAAAAATAGTTCACAAATCGTTTTGTCATCGGTATTGCACCGCTGTGTAACTGCAAGCATCATATATCGCGCAAAAACAATGGATACATGAGCAGTCAAAGCATCATAGGACAGACTCCGGCACTCCTTTACCAGATGCAGATAGGATTTACAGGTTTTGAAAAACACCTCTATATCCCATATGCCGATATTTTAGATATGCCGATAAAAATTTCATAGAATCCCGTGCCTGACACGTGATCAGGCACAAGAAAAAAATATCGGCATTTATTTTAATCCGCATAAGTGCTTAAGCACATCCTCATTATCAGCATATTTAAATGCCACATCATCCTTGAATACGGATTTATCACTTTCACTTAATCTATGCAATGCCTCACGTTTC
Source organism: Lachnospiraceae bacterium (assembly GCA_910573755.1). Taxonomy (GTDB): domain Bacteria; phylum Bacillota; class Clostridia; order Lachnospirales; family Lachnospiraceae; genus 1XD8-76. The sequence continues at coordinate 1,747 of CAJTBO010000065.1, forward strand.
ATCTCCTC
>CAJTBO010000066.1:0-1205 GCA_910573755.1 Lachnospiraceae bacterium
CATGGATATTTGCTCCTCCCCGCGGCTTTTCGCAGCTTATCGCGTCTTTCTTCGGCTCTCAGTGCCAAGGCATCCCCCCTGTGCTCTTCTTCGCTTGACCATTCCCAGGCTTACCTTTTAAGCCCGGGCCGGCGGATAGCGTTCCGCCTCCTGGTCTTCGGTTCTCTGCCCCTGCTGCACCTTTGCGGGCGCCGCGGGGCTCTTTTTCTTGGTTTACCGTATATATCTCTATATACGGCCTCGGATGTCTCTATCTTTTCGGCAAGTCAGCTTCCATACCCCCTGCAGGGATACTTCCGCTTCCTTTCTTTTTGGAATAGATATTTTTCAGTATTCGGTTTTCAAGGTACAAACTCCGCAGCCCCTGCAGGCTGCAGTGGAGACTAAGAGATTCGAACTCTCGACCCCCTGCTTGCAAGGCAGGTGCTCTCCCAGCTGAGCTAAGCCCCCGTGATCCTGGCAGCCGCCTGCTCTCCCATGCAGTCCCCCGCATAGTACCATCGGCCGCCCGGGCCTTAACCATCGTGTTCGGGATGGGTACGGGTGTTTCCCCCGGGCGTATCGCCACCAGAAATCTCTTCTTTTCATCCCCCCGCTCCGTGCCTCCCGCACCTCCCGGGGTTCTTTGCTGATGCCTCCGCATCTAAACAGTAATACAGCCCCTACTTCTTCCCTTAGAAAGGAGGTGATCCAGCCGCACCTTCCGATACGGCTACCTTGTTACGACTTCACCCCAGTCATCCGGCCTGCCTTCGACGGCTCCCTTCTTTCGATCGGGCCACCGGCTTCGGGCATTCCCGACTCCCATGGTGTGACGGGCGGTGTGTACAAGACCCGGGAACGTATTCACCGCGGCATTCTGATCCGCGATTACTAGCGATTCCAGCTTCATGCACTCGAGTTGCAGACTGCAATCCGAACTGGGACGTTATTTTTGGGATTCGCTTACCCTCGCAGGCTCGCTTCCCTTTGTTTACGCCATTGTAGCACGTGTGTAGCCCAGGCCATAAGGGGCATGATGATTTGACGTCATCCCCGCCTTCCTCCCGGTTCTCCCGGGCAGTCCCTCCTGAGTTCCCATCCTGAATGCTGGCTACAGAAGGCAGGGGTTGCGCTCGTTGCGGGACTTAACCCAACATCTCACGACACGAGCTGACGACAACCATGCACCACCTGTCTCGGATGTCCCGAAGGAAATATGGCAT
>CAJTBO010000066.1:1265-1423 GCA_910573755.1 Lachnospiraceae bacterium
CTGAGCTAAGCCCCCGTGATCCTGGCAGCCGCCTGCTCTCCCATGCAGTCCCCCGCATAGTACCATCGGCCGCCCGGGCCTTAACCATCGTGTTCGGGATGGGTACGGGTGTTTCCCCCGGGCGTATCGCCACCAGAAATCTCTTCTTTTCATCCCCC
>CAJTBO010000067.1 GCA_910573755.1 Lachnospiraceae bacterium
TTGTACCATAAATCTTGTCAGCATATTTATCCGTAAGTAACATGAACACATCCTCCATGGTTTTTCTTTATTGTACTTGAAACCCGGAGGTAATGCAAAACTTTTCCGGTTTATCCGGGTTAGGTAATGCGAAGTTAGAGGATAGCATGATGCGTTTGGAAAGTAAGGAAATTGCTGCAGAATTGATGGAGATAACCTTTGGAGAAAAAAATATAAGTTAAAACAGGAGGTAGAAAATGATATTTTTATGTTATCCAAAATGTTCAACTTGTCAGAAAGCCAAAAAATGGCTGGATGAATACAATGTAGAATATACAGAGCGTCATATTGTGGAGGATAAGCCGACTTATGACGAATTAAAGACATGGTATAAGCAAAGCGGTTTGCCACTCAAGAAGTTTTTTAATACCAGTGGATTAGTTTATAAAGAAATGCAGTTAAAGGATAAGCTGCCGTCAATGAGTGAAGAGGAACAGCTAAAGCTGCTTGCTGAGAATGGGATGCTCATAAAGCGCCCGATGGTGATATGTGAGGATAAAGTGTTTGTAGGTTTTAAGGAAACTGAGTGGGAAGTGCTTAAAAAATAAAAGGGTGTTGCGGAATCCTCAAATATTTTGAAAACCAGTTTGGCGTTACGATCGGGCGCGGCACCATGGCCCATTGGACAATCTATTGTGCAGAGAACTATTTTCTGCCAATGACCGATTACTTTCACCGGCTTCTCACCGGAAGAAAGTTTGCAGCAGCCGATGAAACACCCATTCAGGTGTTGAAGGAAGCGGACAGGCGTCCGCAGTCCAAATCCTATGTATGGTTATTCCGTTCCGGTGATGACGGACTGCCTCCCATCATCATTTATCAGTACCATCCAACAAGAAGTGGTGATGCTGCTGCGAAATTCTTTCAGGGAGCAGCGCCCGGCACTTACATAAACGTAGACGGCTATGCCGGATACAACAAACTGAAAGATTTCAAGAGGTGCTGCTGTTATGCGCATATCAGAAGATATTTTCTGGAAGCCATTCCAAAGGGTAAGGAAAAGGATTATACAGAACCTGCCGTGCGGGAGGCGCCTTGCCAAAGCTTTGACCTACGCAGGGAACCAGAGGCCGTACATGATGACATAACTGGAAGATGGCCGCTGCAGCATTTTGAACAATTTAAGTGAGAATTCCATCCGCCCCGTAACAGTGGGGAGGCGTAACTGGCTGTTCTGCGATACTATAGCCGGTGCCGATGCCAGCATGATGGTATTTCACTCCTTGAAACCTGGATTCTCGGAGTTAACATGACGAGGTTGGTACCTTCACTCCGAGAGCCTCATATATTTTTGCCTGCTTATTGAGAAGTTCTCCAATCCTTAAGGAATGGTTT
>CAJTBO010000068.1 GCA_910573755.1 Lachnospiraceae bacterium
CGCGAGTTAAAATATGCATTAGGATTAACACGGTTTCATGCAAAGAAACCAGAATATATTGTGCAGGAAATATGGTCAAGAATGACTCTGTATAATTTCTGTGAGATTATAGCGATTAATGTGGTTGTCAAGCAGAAAGTTGGCTGCAAATATATATATCAGCTGAATTATACCCGTGCGATGCGAATTTGCTGTCATTTTCTATCAATAAAAGAAGAAAAAGCTCCACCCGATGTAGAGTATCTAATCGGACATGAGCTTCTTCCTGTACGTTCTGGGAGAACAGACCCTCGCAAAGTCAAACCCCAGTCCGCGATAAGCTTTCTATATAGAGCAGCCTAATCAAATATTAGTATATACTATTTTTAAGACAGATGAAAGCATCTGTCTGTTTGTCGTACAAATTTATTACGTTGAATGCTTTTAAATATAGAAAAACAGCGAATAAACAAAATGTTTACTCGCTGTAAAAAGAATCCTAACTGCAATGTTGTCCTTATCTAAATGACATTGGTTCATACACGCCGCCATTTTTTTGTATAACTTTTATTGACGCTGCATTTTCTTTTTCAACAGATATATGAAGTTCCTTCATTTTTGCTTCTTTAGCCACTTGGAGAAGTTGATATAGCATTTCTGCTGCATATCCCTTTTTTCTTTCAGATGGACGTACACTATACCCACAATTCCCTAAATCTTTCAAAAATTCATTCAGCGTATGTCTTAAATCAATAATTCCGATTATCTTGTCATCACTATTTCTTATTGCAAAAAAAGTATCTGTAACTACCCAATTTTCATTTACCGTTTTGGGATTCGTGTTTAGCGTTACAGAGGACAGCCATTCCTCGTAACTTTCTGTCTTATCAAAGAGCTCACTTCCGTAGATAATTTCTTCTCCATGTTGAAAATGTTCCTTTCGATAATCAAGTGCTTTTTCTTTTGGCTCTAAAGTTGGTCTTACCAAAACAATATCATTTTTCATGCTGAATCTTCTCCAGCAATAAAAGCCGCTTTATTTCATTTACACCACTTTACAACTTTTGAGCTAAGCTGTTTCTCCCAGGCATAGTCTTCGTAAGGCTTTGATAACAGCCATTGATTTTATGTGGGTTTCGACGTGCTGCACCA
>CAJTBO010000069.1 GCA_910573755.1 Lachnospiraceae bacterium
CGATCACTGCCGGTTTTTATGCCTGTCATAGTGGGACACCATCTTCCGAAACGGAGGTGGCAACGTATGACCTTTAAGGAAAGGCTCCATGACGCTTTTGAGGAAAGGATGTCGTATCGTAAATCTGTAGGCTATGCTACTGCAACATACCGGGGTTCGGTTCCACCCTTTATTGACCATTGCACAAATGGGCATCCGGATGCTGTGTATATAACCCGGGACATGGTGGACGAATGGCTTGCTTTCTATCCGTATTCCAACAATAGTAAGGCAGCGTTTATCTCGCTGCTCAGGGAATACACCAGGTACCTGAATTTCCTGGGTTATGAGGATTTCATTCCGGATGATGATTATGTGGTGAAACGGACAGCGTTTCATCCGTATCTTTTTACCGATGGCGAAATGTGCACCCTCTTTACCTCCATTGACTCGTATGTCGGATCCACATGTGGCAGACGGTATCTTCCTGAGGCTGTGCTTCCGGTCTATACCCGCATGCTTTACTGTTGTGGACTGCGCCCACAGGAGCCGCCTGCAATACGTATTGAAGATCTGGATCTTGATACCGGTGGTCTGTATATAAGGCAGTCAAAGCGGCATAAGGACCGTCACATAATAATGTCCGGTGATATGCTGAACCTCTGCCGACGGTATAATGCGATAGCCGGGAAGAGGGAATGGTTCTTTCAAAAGTGGGACGGGACACAATACGAAACATCGTGGTACAATCAGATCTGGCGCAGGATGGTCAGTATGAGCGGCATCGCATGGCGGGGGAAACCAAGGCCTTACGATCTTCGGCATGCATTCGCCTCGCGCAGCATAATCAGATGGATAGACAGTGGAAGGGATGTGATGGAACTGCTTCCATACCTTTCCGCATACATGGGGCACTCTGAACTTACTTCAACCCTTTATTACGTCCACCTCCTTCCGGATAAGCTTCGCAGATCGAAAGGTATTGACTGGGATATGCTTACCCGAATCTACGGAGAGGGGGTGCCAAAAAATGAGGATTAAGGCGAAAGACCCAAA
>CAJTBO010000070.1 GCA_910573755.1 Lachnospiraceae bacterium
CCGTTTTCCTTTCCTGTACAGGTCACATAAGCCATGACTTCGCGTGCCCCGAAAATATTTGTCAGCACACGGCGGCATCCTGTATAGTAATCACCCGCTTTCTCGCTGGAAAGGGTAAAGTCACTGTTTATCGACAGACGGCGGCCATGCTTTGCAGGCCTGCCTTTTTTCCCGGTCGGGGCTGGCGGCAGATCATATAGGACAGAATCCGCCCTTGCATTGCCGATCAGATCAAGGTTTTCATATTCATCCACGATTGACACAAGGTTCTGTTTTACATACCAGCTGTCACACAGAATGATGACATTTTTCTGTGCATGGAACTCTGGCATCACCTGGCGTACCATGGCTGAAGCAAGTTTCAGTTTCGATTCTTTCTTCTGCCACATACGGTATCCAAGAGGGACTGCAAGGTAAGAGATCCTGTTTCGGTTCCACACCGGCACACAAAGCATAAGGCTGACAAAACAGTGCCCGTTGAGGTAATTAGAGCCATTATGCGCCGCATGGTCGAACAGCTTCGACAAATCCTCAAATTTCTTTCCGGATTTTGAGACCATGGTGTCATCAATGCAAAGGAAGAGAGGCTGTGATTTCAGGTCTGCCGGAGCCAGTTTAAGGGACAGCCTTGCAGTCACATTCATAAACGCGGAGTAATCCACCTTGGCATAGGAGCAGGCATAATAAAAAGCATTCAGGGATTTTGTGGTTATGCCTGACAAAAAGTGTCTGTACAGGGAACGGATGGAATCTGCGGACTCCATTGCCAGTATGGCCAATACCAGCAAAAACAGGCTTTCAGCAGTAGGTACTGCAAAAGTAACAAAATAAGCAGAAAAATATCGAAAAAGCCTGCCAAGTTAGCAACCCCCATTTCAAATGGGGGTTTAGTTTTAACCCCTCCGGGGTATAGTACTGGTTCCGCCTAAGGCGGGGTTCCGCAATACCATCTTTACCAGTTGCCCCCTA
>CAJTBO010000071.1 GCA_910573755.1 Lachnospiraceae bacterium
CTAGTACAGCATTGTTTAAATAACAATGAATAAATGTTGCTTTTTTATTGTAGTCGGTGCATAATAATTCTATCACTAAAGAATGGATGGATTACGATGCGAAGGAAAACAATTGATACTATCCCGGTGTTATCTGATGCCATGAAAAATATATTATCTGCTTTTTCAAAAAGCCGCTCCCTTCCGTCGGGACTGGTCAAAAGAGCCAGCATTGTCCTGCTTGCGTCACAGGGGGAACTCAATCAGAATATTGCATCACAGGTCGGGCTTCATTATAATAATGTTGCCACCTGGCGCAGCCGGTTCCTCGCAGCGCTCCCGGCCTTGCGGAAGATTGAAACGGACGCCCCGGAAAAACTCGAAGATGGGATACGGGCAGTCCTGTCCGATAAAAAACGCCCCGGTGCCCCGTCTGTTTTTACGCCGGACCAGATCATGCGGATCATCGACCTCGCCTGCGGCAACCCGAACGATTTTGGGTACGAAGTAAGCCAGTGGAGCCTCCCACTGTTAGTGGCAGAAATTAAAAAGCAGGGGATAGCAGCACAGATTTCTGAGAAATCTGTCAGCCGTTTTTTAAAAATGAGGTAGATTTACATCCCCACAAAATTCGTTACTGGCTTCATTCTTCGGAAAAGGCAGAAGCCCCGGAATCTTTTGTGCGGAAAAATCACAGCCATACGGCTTGATCACCGGCTCTGCCGGTGGTTTGGATGAACCCCTCCGGGGCATTTTTCGGTACCGCCTATAGGCGGTGTCTAAGCAACCCCTTTTTCGGTGCTGCCTATAGGCAGTATTTCACTAACCTCTGGT
>CAJTBO010000072.1 GCA_910573755.1 Lachnospiraceae bacterium
TACTCCAGGATGTTGCGCGCGCTCTTGCCGTTGATATCCGACACAGTACCGGACAGCTTGATGTTGGCGCCTTCCAGCATCTTCTGGAGGCGGTTGAGTTCCCTGGTGCGTTCACCAACAAGGCTCTTGCGGTAACGGACCAGCTCACGCAGTTCCCGCTGCTCTTTATCAGGGATGTAACTGGGCTGGAGCAGCCCATGCTGAAGAAGATCCGCAATCCATTCAGCATCCCTGACATCTGTCTTGCGTCCTGGGACAGCTTTCATATGGCGGGCATTGACCACCATAGCGTTCAGGCCGGACGATTCAAGGATGTTATACAGAGGCTTCCAATAAGATGCCGTGCTCTCCATTGCGGTCATTTCACAGCCGCCGTCTTTGAGCCAGTCAGCCATTTCGAGAAGTTCTCTGGTTGTTGCGCCAAACTCCCGTATCTCCTGCTTATTGCCTTTTCGAAAGCAGGCAACGATGAGTTTTTTGTGCACGTCAATACCACAACAATTGTCGTAAATTCTATCCATAAAGGCACCTCCTGGGTAAATTTACGGCACGGTACTCTGTCTGTTATCATTTTACTGTACGTCCTTTTGCCGTAAGAGGCTGGACAGGTGGTGGTGCAAATGAGAGTACCTGAAATCAGTTTAGAAAACGGGCTGCAGGCCCAAAATTAAAACGATCTTTGCCGTTGGTTATAGTATAGACAATGGCAAAAACAAATTCAATAACCTATCGCTTGCACAGTTTCATTTATGGTGGTGCCAAATGTGGGGCATGAGGGTTTAGAAAG
>CAJTBO010000073.1 GCA_910573755.1 Lachnospiraceae bacterium
TAAATGATAATTTAGCGGCTTGACATAGTTATGGCAATTATTTCTTGGAGTTTTTTGAGCTTTTGCATTTCACTTGTGTTTTCCTTCATTTGCTCCAAAACTTGATAGCCGACTATGCTGAATGCTTCGAGTTTTTCAGCAGATGGTTGTACCATCGGAAAAGAAGCCAATTCCTCGCCGGAAACTCGTTGCCTGCCACTTGAACCATTCATAAACTGTAATGCAAAAGTGACGAATCTTGAGTTCCTAATTAGAAAATAGTAGAAACAAGATGGCATATTATCCTTTGCAGCATGCATTCAGTCGATCCAAATGCAACTTCGCCGTCAGAAAGGATGTTTATGTATGCCGCTTTTCCGTTTTCGAGACATGGTGTAATTCGAGCGATAAGGGTGTCGCCGTTAATAAATCGAACACCTCCGTTATATGGTTTGATTACGTCGCCGGTAGGTATGCAACCGTATGTTGGGAGTGTTGCCATTTCAAAGCAACGAGCTTCTTCGCCTTTTGCGAGGAAGCGAACAGGATTGACAAGGGCTATATCAGCCAATGTGCAATCCGGTTCTACATTAGCAATGAACAATTTATCAAAATATGCTTGTGCTGTTGCTTCTAAATTATCATTTTTTTGGCAGTATTGTATATGTCTCAAATGATGTTGGTGGATGCAATGAGCATATTATAATTGATGGTCAGCAGAGGATTACTACGGTTTCTTTACTCTTACTG
>CAJTBO010000074.1 GCA_910573755.1 Lachnospiraceae bacterium
CCGGCTATCGCATTATACCGTCGGCAGAGGTTCAGCATATCACCGGACATTATTATGTGACGGTCCTTATGCCGCTTTGACTGCCTTATATACAGATCACCGGTATCAAGATCCAGATCTTCAATACGTATTGCAGGCGGCTCCTGTGGGCGCAGTCCACAACAGTAAAGCATGCGGGTATAGACCGGAAGCACAGCCTCAGGAAGATACCGTCTGCCACATGCGGATCCGACATACGAGTCAATGGAGGTAAAGAGGGTGCACATTTCGCCATCGGTAAAAAGATACGGATGAAACGCTGTCCGTTTCACCACATAATCATCATCCGGAATGAAATCCTCATAACCCAGGAAATTCAGGTACCTGGTGTATTCCCTGAGCAGCGAGATAAACGCTGCCTTACTATTGTTGGAATACGGATAGAAAGCAAGCCATTCGTCCACCATGTCCTGGGTTATATACACAGCATCCGGATGCCCATTTGTGCAATGGTCAATAAAGGGTGGAACCGAACTCCGGTATGTTGCAGTAGCATAGCCTACAGATTTACGATACGACATCATTTCCTCAAAAGCGTCATGGAGCCTTTCCTTAAAGGTCATACGTTGCCACCTCCGTTTCGGAAGATGGTGTCCCACTATGACAGGCATAAAAACCGGCAGTGAT
>CAJTBO010000075.1 GCA_910573755.1 Lachnospiraceae bacterium
TTATAATCCACCTTTCTGCGAAAGGCACCAATGGGGTTATGAAACTCATTTGTGGCTTTCACTCTTCAAATTTTCCTGATATATTATCGTTGTAAGGCTGACACACTACACAACACGTGGAGGTGAGTGGCGGGGCTGTATAGCGGCAACCTCGTATGGTTATATGTGTCGGTCATCCGTTAAGGCATCAATGAATGGCGCATTCCCGTAGCCCGTAAACTTATCTCTTCCAAAGTCGACTCGATTTTGCCGGATGGCCAGTCCCTGTCAGCTTGCAACTATAAATCTCAGGAGGTTATTTTCTTGGCTTTTAAAATCTTTCGTAAAAACTGTTGTGGGCTTGATGTCCACAAAACATGGATCTATGCCTGCATCGGGATTACCGACACAAACGGCCGAACTGAGTATAAGCAGGCTCGTTTCTCGTCCTTCTCCAAAGGGCTTAAGGAACTGGCTGACTGGCTTGCAAAATACCGCTGTTTTGAAGTTTGTATGGAATCTTCCGGTAAGTATTGGATCCCTGTTTTCAATATCCTGGA
>CAJTBO010000076.1 GCA_910573755.1 Lachnospiraceae bacterium
ATGGAGCATTTCCGATTTTTGTTGGAGAACCAGTCGGATACCGCACAGGAGACCAATATCCAGCGTAAACGGTAGATACCGTTTACTATCCGTAATCGGTAGATAGTGCGTACCTCGACTGTGAGGGAAAAATATGTGACAATAGACTATATTTCTATCATGGTATGAAAAGTTAAGTCTCAACTTTTGATACCGGTATCAGGAGGTAAGTCTATGTATTCAGAAACAACCATGGTGGCTAAGCAGTGCCGTCTTCGGGAATGGGCTGCACAGATCCGGGACTGTCAGAGCCGCCCGGCCGGCATGAGCGTTGTCGAATGGTGCGCCTGCCACGACATCACAAAAGCGAATTATTATTACCGGCTCCGCCGTGTAAGAGAGGCCTGCCTGGAAACCATCCGGGAGGAAATGCCTGCCCGGCAGATGGTTCCTGTGCAGTCTGAACTTTTACAACATCAGGAGCA
>CAJTBO010000077.1 GCA_910573755.1 Lachnospiraceae bacterium
GTCCGTCTTGTTCGGATGTTTCGTGGTCTGGGTGCGTTTTACATAGCTTAAGCGGTTCCCCACTTTGTCGTAGGTATAATCATAGGTCGTAAGCCCGCTGTTCTCCTCCTGCTCCTTCGAGGATAAGAGCCTGCCGTTCTCATCGTAGGTAAACTCCCTGTCCGTCTCCACGAGCTGGAAGCGGTATTCGCTGTCCTTATCGTGCTTCCCGTTGTGCTTCGTGCCGTGGGGCATCCTGTCATCGTGCCTGCCATCCTCGTGCTTGCCATTATGCTTGTCATCCCAGGCGTAATCGTAGAGGCTCTCCACCGCTTTCTCTGTCGCGATATAGCCGTTATCGTCGTAAGTGTAGTCGTACTGGCTGACCACCCACCCGCACTCGTCGCAGGTGTTCTTCAGGCTGACGATCTGGTCCCTGGCGTTGTAGGTGTTGTAGGTGCTGATGCCGTTGGGACGGTG
>CAJTBO010000078.1 GCA_910573755.1 Lachnospiraceae bacterium
ACGGACTTCTTCGGGGTGACTGTCAGCCCTTCCATCAGCCAGCGGAACTGCTGCTGTGTCAGCAGACGCACTTCCTCCGGGCTGCGGGGCCACTGGAAACGGCTTTCGGAAAGTCTCTTATATAACAGGAGCCATCCATCTTCCTCCCATACAAGTCCTTTGATGCGGTCTGACCGTCTGCCGCAGAAAAGATAAAGTGTATCCGGTACATATGGCCTGTTTCCGGTCTGTGCTTCTATAAACGCTGCAAGCCGGTCCATGCCGGAGCGCAGATCTGTATATCCGCAGACGATATACACGGCTTTAAAACAGGTGGCGTCATTAAGCATGCCGCACCGCCTTAAGCACCGATTCCAGAAGAGGCATGGACGTGGATTCCGTTACATGGATGGAGAATCCTTTTATGGAAATATCCAGTCCGGACTGTGGATTTCTATCTTC
>CAJTBO010000079.1 GCA_910573755.1 Lachnospiraceae bacterium
GCACATAGATTTTAGCTATGCACCTTGAAAATTCAATATCTGGCAGTGATTCAATTATCAAAGAACAGTCTTTTATGCCGCTATGCTGCAACTAATTGCGATTGTAGCAGAGATGGCAACGTGCTGATGAATGCTTCAACCAGTTCATCTATCTTTTCATCAACGAGATCGCAGTGTTCCTCTAAAAGTTTCCGGAACATTTGGAGCAGCATCTGAAATGCCTGTATCCATGTAATGTCAGACATTTCGTCAGTAAAGTATAGAAATAATTCCCCAAGAGACCGGTTGTCCTTTGATTCCCTGTTTTCGATGGACAGCATCATATATCTGGTAAAGACAACCGCTGTGTGGGCGCTCATTGCATCAAAAGAAAGGGAATGGCATTCTTTGCTGAGCCTGAGATAACTCTTGCAGACTTTGAAGAATACTTCGATATCCCA
>CAJTBO010000080.1 GCA_910573755.1 Lachnospiraceae bacterium
ATTCAGACCGTCAAAAAGCCGTGACAGGTAAACCAGAGACCGTTCCGGCCAGTTATACCGGTTGTTCACCTGCATTTCGAGATTGATAGATGTGTTGTTGTTCATCAGAATTTTGATATCCAAAATAAAGTCCTTATCACTGATCTTTTTTCCTAATTCAATAGGATTAAGAATCTGCACAGACCAGATATCATTCGGATTTAAGTGCAGCAAAGAACATAGAAGCCCTTTTAATACATTTTCATTGCTCTGCATAACGCTCCGAAACATGTAGTCATTCATAAGGGGATAGCCAATCGTGCCGGTGAAAGATGCCAGTTTGGATATACTGCCGGAAGTTTTCAGATGATTCATAAGATATGCTCCTTTGTGATGTG
>CAJTBO010000081.1 GCA_910573755.1 Lachnospiraceae bacterium
TTCGTGTAATACCGGGTATTGCCCATCACATCTTCATGGACATACAGGGTTCTCTCCCAGTTCCCCTTGTCTGTGAACTGTTCGATCCTCTCGCTCCCCGCATATACATGCTTCTGTTCATACTCTAACTGCCCGTTTCCTTCGGCAAATACCATCAGGTCATCGTTCTCAAAGCTGGTATAATCGATCACGTAATCGCGGGCATATACTTTCCCGGCGTGGGTGGTATGGGTGTTATTTACGCGCAGACCTAATCCGTTGTAGGTGTAGGCGGATTTATCGCCCTTCCAGTTGGTGCCCTCCGCCATGCGGTTTGTCTCGTCGTACAGGTAGGAGCGGCTTGCCTTTTTCCCGATCTCCGC
>CAJTBO010000082.1 GCA_910573755.1 Lachnospiraceae bacterium
GATCAACTGAAAAAGTACCTTCGTCTGTTGTCACAGACCATGTTTTTTTTGCCATCTCGAGTCTCCCTCTCTTTCTGTAATTTTAAGCAAAAGAGAAATCTTTCGCCACTAGTTAATGTATCACTTTAGGGGAAAAATGTCTAGTGGGGGGGTGAAAATTCTGGGATGTTTCAAAAAAAATACAAAAAAAACACCGCCCCCACAACAGATGTTACAGAAACAGTGCTTCATGGGCCATCAGGGACTCGAACCCTGGACAAATAGATTAAGAGTCTACTGCTCTACCAACTGAGCTAATGGCCCGTACAATATAAAAGGTTATAATTTACAACGCAAGAATGATTATAGTATAAT
>CAJTBO010000083.1 GCA_910573755.1 Lachnospiraceae bacterium
ATCCAGATCTTCAATACGTATTGCAGGCGGCTCCTGTGGGCGCAGTCCACAACAGTAAAGCATGCGGGTATAGACCGGAAGCACAGCCTCAGGAAGATACCGTCTGCCACATGTGGATCCGACATACGAGTCAATGGAGGTAAAGAGGGTGCACATTTCGCCATCGGTAAAAAGATACGGATGAAACGCTGTCCGTTTCACCACATAATCATCATCCGGAATGAAATCCTCATAACCCAGGAAATTCAGGTACCTGGTGTATTCCCTGAGCAGCGAGATAAACGCTGCCTTACTATTGTTGGAATACGGATAGAAAGCAAGCCATTCGTCCACCAT
>CAJTBO010000084.1 GCA_910573755.1 Lachnospiraceae bacterium
TTTGTGGTGAATTAACAATACCTTATTCAGGGCTCATTTACTACTGCTTTTTTATGAAAAAGAAAAATCGCTATGCGTAACCTTGGCAGGCCATCGCGCAGCGATTTTGTTCAATATCCCATATGCCGATATTTTAGATATGCCGATAAAAATTTCATAGAATCCCGTGCCTGACACGTGATCAGGCACAAGAAAAAAATATCGGCATTTATTTTAATCCGCATAAGCGCTTAAGCACATCCTCATTATCAGCATATTTAAATGCCACATCATCCTTGAATACGGATTTATCACTTTCACTTAATCTATGCAATGCCTCACGTTTCATCTCCTC
>CAJTBO010000085.1 GCA_910573755.1 Lachnospiraceae bacterium
AAATTCTTCAAATTAAAAGAAGGTACAGCATAATTCATTCTGATGAATATTACGTCAGATTGTTTTATCCTGTACCTTCTGTTATCATGTCAAAGCCACTATCAACAAAAGAAGCAGGAACCTCTCCGTCCAAAGTTTGGTTTCCTGCCTCATTCACACACCATAGGTATGCCTATGGGTACAAGACTATGATAACCATATTTGTAGGAGAAAACAATCCCTTAACGCCAAATTTTTATAATAATCTTATTGCACAACTGCAGTTCCACAGGCTTACCTGTACCTGCGGTCACTCTGGCTGTCTTTCCGTTCATGGCTACTATATCCGTTCCCT
>CAJTBO010000086.1 GCA_910573755.1 Lachnospiraceae bacterium
GCCGCCGAAGCCCTGAAGTTCGCCGCAGAGCAGCTCGGCATCACGACGGAAGAACTGGCGGACCGCATTGTACCGGACCTCGGTTTTGATGAAAAAATGGAGAGGCATTTTGATTACGGCGAAAGAACCTTTACCGTGACCATCACGCCGGCTCTGGAAATAGAAGTCTTCGACGAAAACGGAAAGAAACTGAAAAACCTCCCCGCCCCCGGCAAGAAGGACGACCCGGAAAAATCCGCGGAAAGTTATGCTGCCTTTAAAGAAATGAAAAAACAGATGAAAACCACTGTGAGCAGCCAGAAAATGCGT
>CAJTBO010000087.1 GCA_910573755.1 Lachnospiraceae bacterium
TCGACTCTATCCGCAGCTTTATTCCCCGTTTATATATCCGGTCACCAAACGCCCTGCTATTTCCTATAAGACACATACCGAAGCGCCTTCTGATATGCTTTATAAAGCCTCTGAAATTCTTCGGGCTTTTCCTCCGGATGGATTTCTCCGGAAAGCCGGGCATAAGCCCTTTTGATATCCCTTACATCCGCCTCTGCATCTATCTGTAAATAACCTATATCCGTTCTTACACTCCTGCTGCCTTTCCCCACGGGAATCAAAGCCCCTTTGCAGCACTCTTACCGAAGATCCTTCCCCTGTCTTCG